>CP169074.1:0-1935030 GCA_041891055.1 Halorutilales archaeon Cl-col2-1
AATCTAGGAACGAAACTTGGCAAGTGTACCCAACCCTAATTTTGATTGTACTGTCCGTAGTAGTGGCGAAACGGTGGGTACTATGAGAAATAATCCGGATGAGAACTGGACTAACATAACTACGGCGTCCTCAAACGATAAGGAGAACAGTCAAAGACAGGCTGGATTCGGAGTTGCTACGACGTTCATGGCTCTCATTGGTATAGGACTCATCGCTCTAAAGGAGCTCTGAAATAGAATATCCTTGAGGTCAAGATCAACTCCCCACAGGTGCGACGTACTGTGACTTGATTTTCTCGCCGTCCCGCCACTGATAGTAATAGTAGTCGCTACCCTCGATTGTCTTCACAGTCAGTGTAGCCTTAGCCGGAGCATCGAGGTCGTCGACGAGATCTTTCCACTCGTCCTCGTCCAGTCGTCGGGCACGTCTTGCTCGACGACGTCACCAGCTATCTCGTCTTCGGAGAGCTCACGGTTCTCCTTCCATTCGGCTAACTCCTCAGCCCATTCGGATATGTCTCAGAGAGTATCTGCGTCTTGGCTATTCACTCCCTCTCTGACGTACTTCGGGACGCTCGAAGGCGCGGGCGGTCTCTCGGTCATAGCTAACCAACATTTTGGACAGATAGTATAAAATCTGTCAGTTAGCTCTTAGATCTGTAAAAATACTCTAACGAGTGCGGGGTCGAGACGGTTTTGGGTAAGAGATTTCCCCAGTTCAACAAATTTCTGAGCGACATAATCCCAGGCTCAGAGGGCGACGTCGTCCTACGAGAAGAGTACTACTGACCTGGTCTGCTCCAGACCGTCGTAATTCACACGAACGAAACACTATTCTGAACGACCCGAGCCCTTATTCTACATGGGCATGTAAATTGACATGTACATGCCAAGCTCAGAGAAAGTCGTTCAGACGGAGCTACCGGAAGAGGAGTACGATAGGCTGGCTCGGATAGCTGAGAAAGAAGACAAGTCGCTAAAGAAGTTACTCAGAGAAGCGGCTAACGAGTATACCAGTCGGCATGAAGAAATAGATCCAGAAGATCCCTTCTTCAGTGTAGAAGTAGGAGAATCCAGCAAGGGAGAAAAGACTGCCAAGAAGACAGACGAGTACCTTTACGGGGAGTAGAGAAGAGAATGGAAGATAGATTCGCTCCCAAAACTGACAGTCCGGAGCCGCTCTTTCTCGATACGAGTGGTCTCTTCCCCTACTTCGATCCAGGTACGAAAGAGCACGAGGAAGTCAACTTATTTTTCAAGGAGATGCTACCTGATCTGCCATACCGTCCTCTATACACGAACCAGTATGTCGTCGACGAACTCGTTACACTCCTGCTGTACAAGGCAGACCGCGAGAAAGCCGAGAAAGCGTACGAATCTATCACACAGTCCGAAGCCATACAGTTACTCTCAGTTGATGACTCAGTATTTGAACAGGCAGGGGAAAGCTTCCTTCAGGAAAACGAAGCTGTCTCTTTCACTGACCATACAGTAGGTATCCACGCAGACGAGAAAGGTATAAGTTACATCTTGGCTTATGACGGCGATTTTGAAAGACTGGGAATGAACAAGATACCTCGTTGAACTGCCTCTAAGAGCTAAATATTTAGCTCAGCTTAGAAATCCAAGACATCTCACAAGAGGTGAGATACTGTTTGACCCAACTAGTTTTTGATACCTAGTGTCCTAATATCGAAGTACGTCTCGAAGAATCCTTTATCGAACGTGATGAGTTGATCCGCGTCTGTCTCGGCGTGGGCACCGATGAGAAAGTCAGAGGGTAGATGTTGTCTCAGGGTTATATTCTCTTTACAGTCCGGACACACGCATTCTACCTTTCTTCCACAAGTCGGACACTGAAGCTTATCGGATCTGTTTTCAAGATATGATCTAAATCTCTCTCCCGCTAAGAACATACTTTCTTCATCGGGACGTCGAATTTTTAATCGGGTGTCGTCCAGAAACGCATTAAGATCGTCTTCATTATCGAAGTAAGGATCCGCTCCGAGTTCTGAATAGACTATACCATTGATGATGAGACTACCTTTCGAATATGCATCACCCAGAAGATCAGACGCCATCTGGTTGAATTCATGATCTTCACGGAGTAGAGAAATCAATGCGCTAGTGTCAACGAAGGTAATCATTCTTCTCTGAACTTCTCCATCCAGTCCTCAACAGTCTCCCCAGAATCAGACATGCCTTGGTACTTCTCGAATGGATTCTCATCTGCCTGTTTTTTTAGCAGAACTCCCCCATCTGTTTCTTCGAACTTTATTTCGTCACCCGCTTCAATACCCAACTCCTCCCGTATCTCTTTCGGGATCGTGACTTGTCCCTTGCTTGTCACCTTAGTCATGCGTATTACTTAGTCAGTATACTATTAATGTATTACGGGCACTCCGGTGTACTGTGTCAAGACAGGTGGGGATGAATAAAAAACAAAAGACGTCTTTTACTTTACTCTACTCGGCTACTCAGTCGTCGGCGGGACTCGGACTCTTATCCTGTGGCACGTCCTCGTCGAAGTAGTAGGTTTCTTCGGCGGGATCGAGCGGACGTTTGAGCCACTTGGGTCTTCTGAGGTTGTTCTGACCGTACTCGCTAGCGGGACGGGCCATCTCAACCCACTCCTGGTAGACCTCCATCGACTTCTCTGTGTCGACGACTACGTCTCCGTACTCGTCGTTAGGTCCTGCCTTCTCGACCTCGACCTGGTGGTGCCACGCGTGTGTTCCGCTTATGGGATCTGGATGGACGGGATGTGTGAGGTTCTGTGGGACTCCTCCTTCGCTCCAGAATATACGTGACGAGTCGGGGTCCTCGCTGTTGAAGGCTTGGACGCCCTCCGAGAGGTTCATCTCCCAATCGCCGTCTTTGTCCTCTAAGTCGACCGTCGATGTCATCCACGCGTTACCCTCTTGGGTGTCCTGGTCACGTCTCCATCTTCCCATGTGGTGTGAACACGCGACTATACCGGGCTTTATCGACTCGGTTACCCAAGCCTTGTTGACGAAATGTCCTATCTCCGTCTGAACCTTGACGAGGTCTCCCGTCTGTACGCCCATGCGCTCGGCGTCTTCAGTATGTATCCAGACGGGGTTCCTGTTCGAAATCTCGGTGAGCCATTTCGCGTTAGCCGACCGTGAGTGTATCAGCGTCGGAAGTCTGAACGTCGGAACGAGGCAGTACTCGTCCTGGTCGTTGTCTATGTCGTCGGGATGGACGTGTGTCTTCTGCTCGTATCCGGGTATCTTGTGTTCGGGCCAGCCCCAGTCGACGGCAGTCTGCTGATAGAACTCCTGTTTGCCCGACGGAGTCGGGAAGCCCTCGACCGCCCTTCCGTCTATGAGCACACCCGAGGCACTCTCGCGCTCCTCGGTGTCGTCGGTGTGTATCGCACCCTGGTCTGTGATATGTATGTCGTCGGGGTCGTCTACGACGATACCGGTGTCGTCGTCGACTACGACTCCCGTGACCTCGTCGTCGCGTCTTATGATACCCTCCTCGAAGTCGACTTCGAGGTCTTCCCCCCCGTCTGCGGCGGGAGCGACTGCCTTCTTCTCAGCCGACTCACCCTCGGCGTACGCGGAGAGATCGATCTCCTCTCCTCCTATGTCCTCGGGCGAGATTGAGTCCTCGTTCTTCCTGTATATCTGGTTCTCTATCTCGAAGGCGCCGTACTTCTTCATGTACTCGAGAGGCGTGAGATCCTCTTCGTCGGCTGCCTCGGGAAGTCCGGGAACCTCGTTCTCGAATATCCACTGGTAGTACTCGTCTATCGTGATCTTCTCGCCGTCTCTGTACGGCGACTCGAAGTTGTCACGTATCTGCTGGAGTATGTCGTATCCCTCAACGTCGACGTCTCCACCGGTGGCTATTCTCCATGAGAGCTCTATCCAGAACTCGTCTTCCTCCCAGACCTCGCCGTGGTTAGCCTCGTAGGTGTACTCGACGTCTTCACCCTGACGCTCCTTCGCTTCTCTCAGAACCGGCTGTCTGAAGCCGATCCACTTGCCGTTGTGGGTCTCCTGACTCTGTATGTCGTGTCTCTCGGGGGAGTGTCCCATCGGGAGGACGTAGTCGGCGAAGTAGGCTGTCTCGTTCCACGTCGGTGTGAGTGCGATGTGACAGCCTATCTTCTCCTGATCTCTCAGGACTTCTATCCACTTGAAGCCGTCGGGGTTGATGTAGACAGGGTTGTAGACACGCGTGAAGTAGGTGTCGACGTATCCCTTTCCTCTGTCCTCCTCTAGGAAATGTGGCAGGAGGAACGACATCTCGTAATGCGCGAGAGGCCACTCGTCGGGGAAATGTAGCTCCTGCCAGAACTTCTGGTCTGGGGGATCCATCCAGAAGTCAGGCTCGTAGGCGTTCCACGAGTTGGGAGACGTGCCTCCCTCCTTTCCGACGCTTCCCGTGAGGACGTTGAGGAAATGGAGAGCGCGTGAGACCTGCCAGCCTCCGAGGTTTCCTACCGACGCTGACCTCCAGATATGTGTCGCGAAGTTCTCGCCCGCCTTGCCTATCTTACGCGCGACCTTACGTATCTTCTCTGCGTCTATCTGAGCCTCCTCGGCGGCGCTCTCGGGGGTGTACTCCGAGTAGATATCCTTTATTATCTCTATGTAGTTGTCGAATGTGACCTCGACGTCGGGATGCTCCTTCTGGAGGAACTCCTCCCAGTTGACCCACTTCTTCATCCACTCGCCGTTGTAGAGATCCTCCTGGAGTATTATGTTCGCCATCGAGAGGAGAACCGGAGTCTCCGTCCCGGGCCAGGTGCCGAACCAGTAGTCCGCCATGCTCGCGGTATTCGAGAGACGCGGATCCATGACTGCGAGCTCGGCACCTTCCATCATTCCCTCGACGATCCTCTGTGCGTGAGGGTTGAAGTAATGTCCCGACTCTAGGTGCGCGCTCAGGAGAAGTATGAAGTCGGCGTTGGCATGGTCAGGACTGGGTCTGTCGTACTTGTGCCAGAAGGCGTATCCGGTTCTCGCACCCGACGAACAGATATTCGTATGGGAGTTGTGTCCGTCGATTCCCCATGCCTTGAGGACACGGTCCATGTACCCCTCGTGTCCGGGACGTCCGACGTGGTACATCAGCTCGTCGCCGCGGTCTTCTATGAGGGCGTCGCGCATCCTGTCGGCGATGTCGTCGACTGCCTCGTCCCACGAGACGCGCTCCCACTCTCCGGAGCCTCTCGCCGTACCGTCCTTGCGCTTGAGGGGATGGTCGATCCTTCCGGGGTCGTTGACCTGGTTTATCGTCGCGGGTCCCTTAGCGCAGTTCTTACCTCTGCTTCCGGGATGGACGGGGTTTCCTTCGAGCTTACGTATCTCGTCTGTCTCCTTGTCTATGTAGGCGAGGAGTCCACAGCCTGCCTCACAGTTGAAACAGATTGTGGGGACTATCGAGTAATGTTTCTCCTCCCTCTCCTGCTGGCTCTTCGCCTCGTACTCTACCCAGTCGTCCCACTCGCTCGGAGGCGGATAGTTCGTGAGATCGCTCCCCTCCGTGACCTTTCTCGCTTTTCCTTCGTTGTCGTCCTCCCAAGTCTTGTCGACTAGCCCTATGCTAGCCGCTATCTTCTCTATCGTGCCCGGTTCGGGCTGGTCGTGTGATGGTTGGTTCTTTGACATTCTATCACCTTTCTTTCTCTCTATGCGTTAGGTATAAGCTGGGGTGCTTCTACCCATATCTGCTCGGCGGCGTACATGCCGACGAGAGCGAGTATTCCTGCGACAGCGCCTATGAAGGCTCCTCCCGACACAGCGGCGTATCCGGCGAGGATTATCGGAAGCAGGTTTCCGGCTCCCATGACTCCTCCCCAGAAGAGGTTGCTGTATCTTCCCGACTTTATCATGTGTGCGACCTCTGCGGCGTCCTCAGTCGGATGTGTGACCGTGATCTCTGCCCCGAGTATGAGTGTGTTGGCTATGAGTCCCGCGAGGAGAACCGTCGTCATCGTTCCCATCGGAACTGAGAGACCTGCTACTCCGAGTATAAGGAGCGCGGCAGGTCCTGCTATGACGGCGTGAATGAACATGTGGAACGGGAGTAGGGGCGACTGCCAGAAGTCACGTCCCTTAGCCTGTGCGAAGAGGAACGCAGTGTATATCGCCGTGAGTATCGCGAGGACTATTCCAGGCCAGACGAGGACGCTGAGTAGTGATCCGAGTCCGAGGAACGCCGCGACTGTCCAGACGGTCATGAAGAGACCGTAGAACGAAATTATATACGACCCTCTCGTGAGCCACGACGTCCAGTGAGGACGTACGAGAGTGTAGTAGAACCTCTCGGGTCTATCGAGATCAAGTATGAGTAGGACTCCTGTGAGACCGAGGAAGACGAGCGACACGATGCCGCTCGCCGCACTGGCTGTGCTGTCGAAAGGCATTGTTCCCATCAGACCCATCATAGCAGCCATCAGGAAGACTCCCGCGGCGACCGCCTTCGTGACGACGTAGGCGGGAACCTCCCATCCCCACATGATACCCTCGTCGGGGACGTCGTAGACACGTCTGACCTTTCCTGTGATCTCCTTGTAGCTACCCTTGACTGTCGACGAGATGCCATCACGGACGTTCTCACTGGTTGCGACTCCTCCGTCAGCCTCGACCTTCTTGTCGTTAGTCTTCGACTCTACCGCGCCCGCACCGTCTCCCGACATGGGGGCGGAGTCTCCTGCGGAGTGTCCTATGCCGCCCGCCTGACTCGACCACATGTACTCGGTGTCCTTCGATGTCGCCGAGGGCGTGACCGAGCTCTCGTCTCCGTCGACGTAGAAGAGCTTCGGCTCTGTTCCTTTCTCGACTTTGCGCGCCTGTACGGGCTCCCTCTCGATTATGTCTGAGATCTCCGAGTCGGGGTTCTCCATGTCGCCCGATATTATGGCGTGCTCGGGGCAGACGTTGACACACGAAGGCTGGAGTCCAACGTCGACCCTGTGTGAACAGTAGTTACACTTCGCCGCAGTGTCCGTCTCGGGATCTATGTAGAGAGCGTCGTACGGACATGCCTGTGTACAAGACTTACACGCTATACATCTGTTCTTGTCGAAGTCAACTATACCGTCGTCTCGGTTGAACAGGGCACTGACAGGGCATATCTCGACACAAGGAGCGTCGTCACAGTGGTTACATCTGTGAACTGTGAATGTTCTCTTCGTGTCGGGATACTCACCCTTCTCGATGTACTTCACCCATGTTCTGTTGACACCAACAGGGACGTCATGCTCTGCCTTACAGGCTGTCGTGCAGGCGTGACATCCTATACATTTTCTGTTGTCGATTACGAAGCCATAACTTGTCATTTTTCCCACTTTCTTTTTTGTCCCTCTGTCTGAGTGATCCTGCACCCCCACATTAGCCGTATGGTAACGGCTAACAACATAGAGACATCTATCCTCATGTCACCTTACTACCACTTAACAGTTGTGATACCATGAAGAACCACCACTCACGAGTTTAGGTTTGTACTGCGGGCAGATTCGTGTATCTTAGGTTTGTAGAATAAGTCGAAATAAAGACGTGGACAGAAGATGACGGGCTCGGCGGGATTCGAACCCGCGGTCTAGAGCTTAGGAGGCTCCCGCCCTGTCCACTAGGCCACGAGCCCTCGGTGACTGATACTTCTCAGATGTACTTAATTCTCGCGGTATGGCTCAAAAAGAGAAACTCTACTCCGAAGTCGACGTCGAGCTCGAACTCGAACTCGAACTCGCGGCTTCTTCGACTTCCTCCGTAATCTCGTTGATCTCCTCGTCGGCTTCCTGTTTTGCCTTCTTGAACTCTCCCATTGCCTCACCAGCGCCTCTCGCGAGCTTCGGAAGCTTATCAGCCCCGAAGAGGAGGACTACGAGAAGGGCTACTATCCCGATCTCCAGGGGTCCCACTCCTCCCATGAAAAGAGGAGTGAGTGCGTCGTTGAACATACCCTATCTACCTCTCCGTAGCATATATGCCTTTCGGGAGTCTGGGTAACCCAAATGACTTCTCTGATTGACAGACTTCTCGGCAGGGCGACTCTGAAGGAGCGGATACAAGAGCTGGAGGACGAGAACGAGAGCCTCAGAAACCGTCTTGAGGCAGAAGAGGAACGACGGAGCGACGCTGTTACGCAGAAACAGGAGGCGGAGCGCGAGATAAACCGGATGGAGGACAGGATACACGAGCTTGAGGACAGGGTCGAACGTGCCGAGAGCGAGGAGGAAGACGGACACGGATTCAGACGCGTCGAAAGTCTCAGACGTGACGAGATCCGTGAGGCACTTTCTCTACTCTTGTCTGTTGAAGGAGCTGACGAGTCTCTCTTGACGGCGTATGTCACTCCGGACGGCGACCTGCCCAACCCCGAAGACTACTCGTCGGAGTCGTTAGGTCTCCTCCGTGGCATAGACTCCGAGATGGGTCTCGTAGTTTTCACAGACGACAGCCGTCTCATAAGCGCGTGTCTCTCACCCCCTCTACGTGTCGATGATACCCGTGTCGTCTACGGGGATACCTTCGAGGTCGATCAGTCCCTCTTTGAGCCACCCGAGAGATACGTCCTGGGGGTCGTCCGAGCGGGTGGCTTCTCCGCGGGGTACTACGAAGGCGGCGATCTTGTCGAGACCGAGTACGTCACCACGAACGTCAAGAGCCAGCACTCGAAGGGTGGATGGAGTCAGTCGAGGTTCGAGAGGATACGTGACGAACAGATAGACGAACACGTCGAGAGGTCGGTCGAGGCTTTAGAGCGACTCCTCGACACTGTCGGCTCCGACGACGGTCTTCTCGTGGCGGTCGTGGGTCACGAGGCTCTCATAGACGAGGTGGCTCAACGTACCGACACAGAGGTATTTACTAAGCCGTCGGACGCGAGAGGCGAAAAGAAAGAGCTACTCGAAGACGGACGCGAGAGCCTCTGGAGTTCGCGTCTCTACGTCTTTTAGCTTAGAAGTAGTCGATGCTCTCGGGAAGCTCCGTCTTCATTCCCTTGCGCTCCCTTATCTCCTTGATTATCTCGGTCTGGAGGTTGTCGGGGAGGGGTCGGAAGCCTGCGTTCTCGGCACTCCAGGTCGCCCTTCCCTCAGTCGCGCTACGTATGTCAGACGAGAATCCGAACATCTCGGCGACGGGTGCCTGTCCCTTTATAGTCACGAACTCGCCCTCGTGTTCCATGTCGTCTATACGTCCACGGCGTCCCTGAAGCTCTCCCGACGCGTTACCCATGTGCTCCTGGGGACTCTCTATGTAGACGTCCTGGACAGGTTCAAGGAGACGTGCCCTAGCGTGTATCATTCCTCTGTGTATAGCGTCTCTAACTGCGGGTATGACCTGCGCAGGACCTCTGTGTATCGCGTCCTCGTGGAGCTTGACGTCCTTGAGCTTCACCTTAATTCCCTCGGCTGGCTCCCCAGCGAGTGGCCCCTCGTCGAACGCCTCTTCGAGTCCTTCGACTATGAGCTCCATCGTCTCGCGGAGATGTTGGACACCTTTCGTCTCGTCTATCAGCATGTTGGTGTTGTGGATGTGCTCGACGTTCTGTGTCTCCTCCTTCTCCATTCCCGCCTCCTGGAGGCCTTCACGTCTCTGCTGTTCAGGCTGATCCATCGTGACGTCTCCCATCTTGAGCTTCTCGACGACGTCCTCCGAGAGAGGCTCCATCTCCATGTAGAACCTGTTGTGGCGGTTGGGCGAGATGCCCTCGACAGTGTCGGTCTCGTCCTGTATAGCTTCTCTGTAGACGACGATAGGTTCGCTCGTCTCGACGGGTATTCCACGGTTTCTCTCGATTCTCTGTGTGATGACTTCGAGATGTAGCTCTCCCATTCCCGAGACGAGATGCTCTCCGGTGTCCTCGTCTATCTCTATCTGTACGGTGGGATCCTCCTTCGATATCTGCTGGAGAACCTCTATGAGCTTCGGCAGGTCGTCCATCTTCTTCGCCTCAACGGCGACTGTGACGACGGGCTCCGAGATATGCTCTATCGACTCGAACGGCGTCATCTCGACGTTCGATACTGTCGATCCCGAGATCGCGTCCTTGAGACCCGTGACAGCCGCGATATTTCCGGCGGGAACCTCGTCGACTTCCTCCCTCTCGGCACCCATGAAGAGACCGACGTTCTGTAGTCTGTTTTTGCCCGCAGTTCCCGAGACATAGAGCTCCTGTCCCTTCTCAAGCGTACCAGAGAAGAGACGTCCCGAGACTATCTCTCCCGCGTGGGGATCCATCGATATGTCGGTGACCATGAAGACGACGTCTCCGTCGGGATCAGCGGCGATCATGTCGTCTGCGACCTGGCTCTCGGGGTCGCCTCTCCATATAGTCGGAATACGTTCTTCCTGAGCCTCGACGGGGTTGGGGAGATGGTCGATGACCATGTTGAGAACGACACGTTCGAGAGGCGACTTCTTCGCGAGCTCACGTACGTTGTCGTTCTTGTTGTAGTCGTAGACGTCGCCGAAGTCTATTCCGCTCTTTGCCATGTAAGGCGCGCTTATAGCCCAGTTGTAGAGGGCACTTCCGAAGGCGACTGTTCCGTCGTCGACCTTGACTCTCCATCCCTCCTCATACTTCTCCTCGGATATGCTACGTATCAGGTCGTTGACGTCCTCTATGACATCGATGAGACGGCTCTGAAGCTCCTCGGGTCCTTCCTGGAGCTCGTTTATGAGGCGGTCGACCTTGTTTATGAAGAGTATCGGCTTGACGTCCTCACGGAGTGCCTGTCTCAGTACGGTCTCTGTCTGGGGCATCGATCCCTCGACTGCGTCCACGACGACGAGAGCACCGTCGACAGCACGCATCGCTCTCGTAACGTCTCCTCCGAAGTCGACATGTCCCGGCGTGTCGATGAGGTTAATCAGGAAGTCGTCACCCTCGTAGTCGTGAACCATAGAGACGTTAGCCGAGTCTATCGTGATTCCCCTCTCCTGCTCATCCTCGGCTGTGTCCATGAAGAGCTGTTCTCCAGAGAGATCCTCCGAGATCATCCCCGCACCAGCGAGAAGATTGTCGGTCAGCGTCGTCTTACCGTGGTCAACATGTGCGACTATCCCGATGTTACGTATCTGTTCGGGTGTGTCCATCAACTCTGTACATCTGTCTACGATCTTTTTTCTGCGTCCCGACATGGCTAATCGTTGTCGTGCCTACGAGAGAGCAGTCCAAAAACATACTGGTTTGTCGGGGGTCTGTACCTCATTCCCACGAAACCGAGACGTGAGACTGTGGATACATACGTCCAGTAAAGTTGATCATACGGTCAGTCAAAGAACGTATTTGTATTTGACACGGTCTATAATACCCAAATAGATTTAAGTTGTCGAAACTACAACTCTTACTTACCTATGTCAGTATCTACCACGGAGTACGGCACGGACACACGCGCAGAGCTACTCAGAAAGTTGGTAAATGACCCCCACTTCTTGGAGACACTGAGCGAGACGATGTCAGAAGAGACAGATGAGCCGGTTCGGAAAGCCGTCGAAAGGTACATGAGGTACTGGGATTAGCTAGCCGGTGTACGTAGCGAAAGATGTCTCGGTCTCCCAGAGCTTGACACGAGTAACAGGGAAGCCCTCCGACTCCGTGTACGAGTATATCTCCTCTGCTATCGCCTCGGCAGTCGGGTTCTTCTCCATAGTGTAGTAGGGCTCGTCGAGTTCGTCGAAGGTCTCGACAAGAGGGTCGTCCTCCCTCAGGAGCATAGTATGGTCTAGCTCGTCGTCTATCCACTCCTTGACCTTCTCTTTTATCTCGGAGAAGTCGTAGACCATTCCTCTCTCGTCCAACTCCTCGCTCTGAAGCTCTATCTCGACCCTTCCGTTGTGACCGTGTATGTGTTTGCACTTTCCGTCGTAGTTCCTAAGTCGGTGCCCATAGCAGAAACGTATCTCCTTGGTTACCTTGTACATCTACGTCTCTACTATCGGGACAAGAACATAAGAAGCTATCTCACGTCACGGAGGTTGACCTACGCTACGTGTACTCGTCGTAGATCTCATCGACCTTCGCCGCCATCACGAAGTCCGCCTCGTGGAGACCGTCTATCTTGTGTGTCCAGAACTTGACCTCCGCGGTTCCGTACTCTAAGTAGATGTCGGGGTGGTGTCCTTCTTCCTCGGCTAACTCACCGACGTCGTACGTGAACTCTAAGGCGTCGCGGAAGTCGTCGAAGTCGAAGCTCCTCTGTATGTGGTGGTCGTCGACGTTCTCCCAGTCGCCTACCTGTTCGAGGTACTCGTGGATCTCGTCGCTTTCCATCGGCGGAACGCCTCCCTGACACGGCTCACATTTCTGTTGTGCTAAGTCTGAGGACATACCTCAACTACTCGGCGGTAATACTTATACCTGGGGTCGGGTCAGCCGAGACCGAAGTCATAGACTGTGTTAACGTATACGTCTCCCTTCATGGTAGTTCTGACACTTCTGTCATCCCCCACCACGAGATCCTTGTCTTTGAGGTCACTCACGAGTTCGTCGAAACTCTCCGTGTCTTCTTTATCGTCATCGTCTCCCCCTTCCTTTCCTTCCGTCTTCACCGTCCTCGCCACTGTCTCACGCGCCTCCTCGGCTGTGAGGCCTGAATAGAGAGCCGAGAGTATCCTCTCCTGTCTCTCCGACACGGATAAGTTCTTAATCTCGTCGACTACGTCGTGGTATCTTCTGCCCGCGAAGTAGTAGAGAAGTCTCACGAAACGCTCGTTAGTGTGGAATATCCGAGTAGTCACTGATCTACTCTCGCCCTCCGTGTTTACCCTCCTGAGGTACTTGACTGTCAGAGACTTCCCTGTAGTGTCTACCGGATCTATCCTCGTTTTGCCTGCTTGGACGCTCTGAACCTTCTCGGGATCTATACGGGTCGTGTCCTCAAGGAGTATGGTGCCGTCCTCGATACGTAGACGTGTCCTCTCCCAAGAAGTAGACATACGTCTTCCGCCGATCTCGACAGGATCTTCGACGTAGACCTCTCTTCCGCTGAGAAGGAGTCTGTTGAGTACCTCGTAGAACCTGTGAACCACGTCGGGATTCGACTTTACTACGGCTGCTTCCTCACGGTCTCCCGTGTCGTACTTCACGAGAACCGCCTCCTCGTCCTTCCCCGTGGGTGTCTGACGAAGTCTGACCCGGAGTATCCTACGGAGTGGGACTGTTCTCTTCTCGTCGTTTCCGGCAACCACGAGACGTTTAGTGCTTAGTATAACCCTCCCTTTCTTAAACGAGAGGTCGAAACTCCTCAGGTTGGATGTGAGGGCGTAGACCGACTCGAAGTCGGCGATCTCTTTCTCGTCCGTCATGTCATCTGGCACATATAGATGAGACTTCTGTATTTTGACATCCACCCCTGAAGGACGGGGATTCCCGAGGTTCTTATGTTACTCCCGTCAATCGGATGGTTGGGAATCTAAGGTTTGTAGCCGACATCTACTAGGAGTGCCAAGCCCCTGTTATCCCTATCCGACACTAAGTGTCGGATTTGGAATTACCTTGGTTTTACGTCGGACGGTAGTCCATGCTTACTTTTGTTTCCCGTATGGGCGCACACTTCCTACATTACTACATATCCGACAATCACTCGGAAAGCGTGGGAGGACACCTACTTACCTCCAATTAGGACTATATGAATATACGAGAGCAAGAACAAGTATCTTGTCCTCTGGGGATTAGACGGCTGTCGCAAGATCTCTGATCTTGCTACCCACAAATTCGAAGAATTTGTGACTGTATCCCCGTGTGCAAATCTCTGATTTGCAGGGCATGACGAGACGCTTCGCGTCTCGTTGCAACCGAAAACGCGTAGCGTTTTCGAGGACTCAGAAATCAAAGATTTCTGAACGCCCTACCCTCGTCGTATAAATCCGACTTCAAGCGAATCGGAGTGGTTCGAGACGGCAAGCCGTCTCGTCATGCCGAAAGGCGCAAGCGCCTTTCGTAGCAATTCGCGTACTCATCGAAAATCTCCGATTTTCGAGACACATAAAGGACGGGGTTTTAGCCTGTGGTCTACATAACTTCGGCTCTCCGAGACGTGCGGAAGTAATAAGTCGTGGTTCGACCAAACTAAACTCGGTTAAGATGAACACTCATGAACTCATGAAACAGGCTGACTGGCAAGACCTTAAAAGAGACGAAGACGGCGAGGTGTCCTTCAGTCATCCCGAGACCGGAGCCGTCTTCTCTCTCGTCGATGTCTCAGGGATGGAGGGGATGACCGGGGATGTCGAGGGATACTACTGGAGGCTCACAGTCGACGGTGTCGACTACTACGAGGAGATGGGAGAGACGATGGCGAAATGGGACACCCAGGACGAGGCTGTCGATGCTCTGAGAAGAGTCGTCGAGGAGTCGGAAGACATCTGGGTTATGATGTAATCAGATATCGAGCCTGTCGATGAGGTAGACAAAGGAACCGACGTCGGGTATCATGTAGAACTCGAAGTTGAAGTCGCCCTCTGTCTCACCCTCTGTCTCGTCGAACTCCATCACGGTGTCTATGACTATCGACAGCGAGTCCTCGTGAACGTGTGAGACAACCCTGTTGGATATCTCGTTCCCCGACGATCTCTCGACCTCGGGTGTACTTATCTCTATACTAGTGTCCAAGGCATTTGCCCAGCCGTCTATGAAGCCCGAAGTAAGGACGTTACAGAGCTCCTGTAGTGCACTCCTGTGTATCCCGTCGATTCCCTCGCCCTCGATCTCTTCCCCCGTCATCAGCTCCGAGACCCTTCTCGCGGTTCTGGGTGTAAACGTCAGCAGAAACAGACCGTACGGCGGACTGTCCATGTTTATGACGACGTTGAACTTCTCCTGACTTCCTATCTCGTTTTTCAGATCCCCCGGATCGATAAAGGTCAGACCCGTGACCTCTATCTCCGACTCGACACCCGTGAGCGACTCTATGTAGTCGGCGAGTGTCCTGGAGCTCTCCTTGACGAGTGAGTCGATTACCGTGAGCTTACGTATGTCGACGAGTAATGGCATTCTCTACCTGAAAAGAAGACGATAGCCAAGATAAAATTTGGCTTAGCGCTATCACGAGCCTGAAGTTGTGAGTCCCTTTCTACTCAACAAAACCTAAGAGCGAGAAGAACTGCGTTGGCCGGGATTTGAACCCGGGTTAAGGGCTTGGAAGGCCCATGTCATACCACTAGACCACCAACGCGCAGTACATTCTTGACGTGTTATAAGTATAAGTCTGACGGATTGACGATAGGTCTCCGAACCCTATTTATATTACTCGTCACTATACCACGTATGTACGACTCCCTCTCGATCTCCGAACTCGTCTCGTCCCCCCGGAAGACCGCGCTCCTCGTAGACGGTCCTAACCTTCTCAGAGACGAGTTCGACGTCCGTCTCGAAGACATACGTGAGGTCGCCGAGGACTGTGCGAACCCCAACGTCACACGTGTCTACCTCAACCACCACGCGCCGCCGTCTCTCGTCGAGGCTGTCGAGACGAACGGAATGGAGCCAGTCGTGACCTCTGGCGATGTTGACGTCAAGCTCTCTGTTGACGCAACTGCGTATGCAGTCGAAGGAGCTGACCTCATCGTGGCGACGAGGGACGCCGACTTCAAGCCCGCTCTCGAAAAGGCTAACGAGGCAGGGTCGGAGACACGTGTGATCGGCGTCGACAAGGGCTTCTCGTCGGCTCTCGAAAGCGTCGCCGACGACGTAGTCTTTCTCTGAATTTGTGAGTTACTGTTACTACTACTGCTACTCAGTCCTCGGCTGCACCACCTTTTCTGGAGAGGAAGTCCTCGACTTCGATTCTGAGGTACTCGGCGACCCTGTCGTAGTACTCCCAGAGGGCGTCGTTGAGTTTCTCGCGCGTCTCCCTGTCGGGAATCCCCTCTCCTCTGTAAGTCGTCTTGGGTATCTGTGGATGGTAGGTACAGACGACTCGGGGCGAGCCGTCCTCTGAGACCCTCTCCCCCTGTACTATCCCATACTCGGCGGTACCCCAGAGACCCTCGCCCGACTCCCTGTGCATCTCGGAGTCGATCCAGTCGACTGTACGTATCTCTTCGTCGGTGAGTAACGCGTCCTCGCCCTCGAAAAGTTCGTTGTACGCCCTACGTCTCGCGTCGTAGAGCCAGTCGTCGAGACGGTCGCGCGCCGCCTGTACGAGTTCCCTCCTGTTCTCTATCTCTATGTCCGTGTCTGTCTCAGTCTCAGTCTCGTCGGTATCCATCTCGGATCTACAACGGTCTCGTACCGTATAAATCTACATCCAAATTAGACCACGAAGACTAGGACGAGCCCCGTCGCTACCGCCGGTATGAGGATCTTCGCCATCACTATACCGAGACGAGCCGTCCCGAGAGCCACGGCGATCCCTATCTTGACGAGGGTGTTGGTTATCGCACCTATGACTATACCGTTCGCGGCGACATCGGACTGTATATCGCCTTCGAGAGCTAGCTTGCTGAGTGAGATAGTGATCGAGTCGACGTCCATGAGTCCTGAGAAGAAGGCTGTGGCGTAGACGCCGAGGTCACCGAAGTTCTGGCTCGCATTCTCTGAGATGAGGAGTATGATGGCGAAGAAAACACCGAAAGCCAGAGCGGGCTTAAGACGGAACGGGTTTTCGAGGTCGACTTCGGGAGTCTTCCCCGAGACATCCGTGAAGTAGAGGATGACTGAGAGTCCCAGACCCACGACCGCCATGCCTGCTATGGGGATTCCAACGTTAAAGAGGAGACTTGTGTTGACTACCGAAATCTCTATGAGCATCCTCGGAAACATAGTCACCGACGCTATCGACGCCGCGAAGCCAGCCGCGTTCGTGAGACCCGGGTTTATCTTCGCCCTGTTAGCCATCGAGACTGTGGTCGGCGTCGACGAGACGAAGCCACCGAGTATCCCCGTCAGACTCAGTCCTCTCTGAGCACCCACTACCTGTGTGAGTAGGTACGCTGAGAAGCTTATACCCGAGACTAGGACCACCACAGTCCAGATGAAACGTGGGTTGAGTCCGAGGAGACTGTCAAGATTTCTGTCTGGGAGTATGGGTAAGACGACGAGGGCTACGATTAGGAACTTTGACGCGTTGAATAGCTCTTCCTCGCCGAGACTTCCAGCGAACGAATGTATCGGCTTCTTGGCGGCGAGTATCGCCATCGTTATCGTCCCGAGAATCACCGACACAACCAAGCCTTCCTCTGACTGTGTCGCCATTCCACCGTAGACGAAGGTCAGAAGAGTGCTCACGGACGTGGTTATGCCTCCCGTCCCCCTGTATTTCTCTGTCTCGGTATTATTCTCCACGTTGGTCTCTGTTCCCGGTGTTGGAGTCTCCTCTATCTGTGACTCAAATATATATCCGAGTGTGGCTAGGACGACGACCCCCGAGAATCCAACCCACAGAATGCCGGGGAAGAAGCTGTTTAACGTAGCGCCTAGGAGAGCCACGAGGGGGTGTGTCCTGCTTCCCGCGAATACGTGTCCCGGCACACTCTTCTCCCTCTCTATTCCGATCATTCCTCCGACTCCTACGGCTACGAGGAACTCAGCCGCGAGAGGCAGATCCATGGTATATCTCGTGTCTGAGATGTGATTAAGCTTCCGCGTCTCAGACCATGTTGCTCAGGACGTGTGAAACCGAAGCGACCGTCGTCTCCCAGACCGAGAATCCCGCCGTCACGCTCAGAGCAGTGTCAGCCGCGAAGAAGACGAAGAGAGCTGCACCCGCGTAATGTGCCTTCCTGACGTCGAAGCTGTGGGAGAACCTGTGGAAGAAGAAGGCGTTGGCTATGCTTACGGGAATTATAGCGAGCATCTCACCTACCCAGATAGCGGGATGAGCACCGTACTGAGCCGCGAGTCCGATAGTCACTATCTGTGTCTTGTCTCCGAACTCTCCCGCAGCCATCATCACAAATATAGGAAGAAAACCGCCCAGGTAGTCAGGGATGTCCCAGCCGAGTACGGAGACGTCGACGTCGTCGTAGACTTTCTCTGCCTCCTCTGGAGTTCCCGAGTCGGGGGCTGACCTGTATAGGAGCACGGCGAATACCACGAAGAGAGACGCGCTGAAGATGTCGAGGTAGAACTCGGGGAGTGCATCCTTGAGCGCGTTTCCGAGGAGTACCTCTAAGGCTGTCCAGCCGGCGAATGCGCTTCCGGCGGCGGAGACTACGACGAGAGGGTTGTACCTCGTCGACAGACCCGCTATTATGAGCTGAACCTTCTCGCCGGGCAGAACCGCTAGCTGTGTCGTGAAGGCTATTAGGAGTATTTCTGTCCAGTCCATCTTCTATTCTATGTAGTCCCGTGTTGAGACGTCTCTGACTCGGCTCCTCCCATCTTATCGGCGTTGCTCACGTAGATTCTCTCGGCTATCTCCTCAGGGAGCGACTGCTCACTCTCGTCCTCGACCTCGACGACTACCATGCCGATGGGAGCCACCTCGACTACCCTCACTACGGTTCCGGGGACTATTCCGGCGTCAGAGAGGTATCTCAGTTTCTCCTCGTCCCTGTCACTGACCCTCTCGACTACGACTGTCTCGCCCTCCGAGGAGTCCGACAGCGTCTGGGACGTCTCCTCTGTGACCGGGTCGAGGCTTTCGGTCGGTATCGGGTCGCCGTGTGGATCGACCTCGGGATCATCGAGCGCCGAGGCAACCTTCCTCTCGAACTCCTCGCTGATATGGTGTTCTAAGACGTCCGCCTCGTCGTGTACATCGGTCCAAGAGTAGTCGAGGTACTCCGACAGGAAGGTCTCCAAGAGACGGTGATGACGGACAGTTTCGAGTGCGACCTTCCGCCCCTTCTCGGTCAGCCTTACACCCTCGTACTTCTTCCTGTCGATGAGGCTCCTGTCCTCTAGCTTCTCCATTCCGCTCGTCACCGTCGGGGACGTCACCCCGAGGTGGTCGGCTATCGACGATGTCTTGACACGCGAACCCGCCTCGTCTTCGAGTTCGTAGATCGCCTTGAGGTAGTCCTCCATAGATGCACTTATCATATAAGCTATTTAGACGCGTCTAATGATAAGTATTGTGGAGGCTAAATACACTCGCGCTAAACCAGTCTCACCTGGATGTGATCTCTAATGTGGGGGGAAAGCAATAGGTTATGCCGGCTCACTTTGGGTTTGTCGAGGTGGGGTTTGGGGAAACTTCTCGAATCTATGCCGGCACTCGGTAATTAGACCGTATGTATACTAAGTCTGTTGTCAGAGGTAATTATTGGAATAGGACGAGAACAGATGTAATTATTGCCGGAACTACACTCCGTATATCTCGCCGAACTTATCCTCGGCGTATTCGACGAAGGGATTGACGTTGAGGTCGTCGCCCGTGACACGTCTTATGAGGTCGTCAGTCTCGTACCGCTTGCCGTGTTGGTGTATCTCGTCCTTGAGCCAGTCCCTGAGGTGTGAGAAGTTGCCTCGGCTTATCTTACCATTGAGGTCTTCTATCTCGTCGTCGGCGGCGTCGAAGACCTGTGCGGCGAGGACTGAGCCGAGCGAGTAGGTCGGGAAGTAGCCGAAGCTTCCGTGTGACCAGTGTATGTCCTGGAGACAGCCCTCGGCGTCGTCCTCGGGTCTTATTCCGAGGTACTCCTCGACCTTGTCGTTCCAGATCCCAGGGACTTCGTCGACCTCTATCTCTCCACGTATCAGGTCTTTCTCTATCTCGAACCTCAGTACTATATGCATGTGGTAGGTGAGTTCGTCCGACTCGACACGTATGGGATGGGGGGAGACCTCGTTGACTGACCGGTAGAGGGCACCGGGAGAGACTTCGGTCTCCAGGGTTTCGTTCAGCTTAGGCGCGAAGTAGTCCCAGAAGGCGCGCGACCGTCCGACGTGGTTCTCCCAGAGGCGCGACTGTGACTCGTGTACTGTGAGGTCGCGCGCCTCCGACAGGGGTGTTGCATAGCCTTCGTCGGGTAGACCCTGTATGTAGAGGGCGTGTCCCATCTCGTGTACAGTAGACATGAGTGAGTCGAGCGGCTTAGTGAACCTCGTGGTCACACGTGCGTCGAATGTGTTGCCTGAGGTGAAAGGATGGGGTGAGGTGTCGAGCCTCCCGCGCGAGAAGTCGTATCCCATCTCTTCGAGAGCCGTCTCGGCGAGCTTCCTCTGTCTCTCGTCGGTGTACTCCGACCCAAGCACTTTCTCGACCTCGACTTCCGACTCCCTTATGTCGTCGATGAGAGGCTTGATAGCGTCTCTGAGGTTGGTCAGAACTCTCTCAGCGGTTTCGAGGTCAATGTAGGGCTCGAAGTCGTCGAATAGAACTGCGTAGGGGTCTCTGTCGGGGTCTATCTCCTCGGCGTACTCCCTCTTGAGTTCGACGAGTCTTTCTAGAGTTGGCGCGAACTCGTCGAAGTCGCTCTTCTCACGCGCCTTCTTCCAGACGGGATGTGCGCGCGAAGAGGTGTCTGATATCTCCTCGACGATCTCGTCGGGAACCTCGACCGACCTCGTGTACTCGCGCTGAATCTCTCTCATGACTGCCTTCTCTTCTTCTCCATTCGGCTCGACGGAGTCGAGTATCTCACCCGTCTCGTCGTCGGTCAGTATCTCGTGTTTGATCGAGGAGAGAGTCGAGAGTTCCTGTGCGCGCGCCTCGATTCCTTTTTCGGGCATCATGACCTCCTGATCCCAGTTAAGCACCGACGAGGCGTTCTCGACGTTACGTATACGTCTCACCCTGTCGACGAGGTCGTCGTAGTCGTACTCCATATTTCGCTTAGTTCCCCCCGAATAATAGGATTTATCTTACTCGCGTAACAAGTTCGTCGTATGTCTGAAGATGAGACTAAGGGGAACGTAACGCGTAGCGCGGGACGTTTCGGAGCGCGTTACGGACGCGTGGCTCGGAAACGCGTCGCCGACATAGAGGACGAGATGAACAAGGATCACGACTGTCCCGACTGTGGTGCCGAGAAGGTCAGCCGTACCGACACCGGGATCTGGGAGTGTGGCAAGTGTGGATACCGTTTTACCGGCGGAAGCTACCAGGTAGAGACACCCGCTGGAAGACGCGCGGAGCTATCCATAGAGGAAGCCGTAGAAGAACAGAACTAATCTAATCTCACAATGGCATACAGATGCGCGCGCTGTAAGAGGAGTATAGAGCTTGAGGGAAGAAGTAGCGTGCGCTGTCCCTACTGCGGTCACCGTATACTTCTCAAGGAGCGCGGTGGCGGAATCAAGAAGGTCGATGTCCACTGACTCCTCTGAGCACAGCATATCCATAACTCTCGACGGCTCCGGCTTCGACAACCACAGTTACGACCTCGAATCTGTCTACCTCTCTCTTCTACCCGAAGTGGGTGACATAGACGGTGACTCGGAGACAACTGTCGAGTACGACGTTCATCAACCGGAGATTGACGCCCAAGCAGGTCAAAGATTCCCAGACGCCGACCAAGGCTGTCTGAGGATAGAAGTCGAAGCCGACAGCCTGACGTCGCTGAGAGCGGGGCTCAACACGTGGCTGCGTCTCGCGCGTACCGCGAATGAGGTTCTGTCTCTGTCGACCTCCGACTGAGTAACGTCTCAGACTCTTAATACCAGTACTCTTTTCAACTTTCCACTCACTCTTTACGTCCATGGATCAAGCACTTCCGCCCGAGGCTCAGGAGAAGCTAGAGAAGATACAGGAGTTACAGGAACAGATTGAACAGATCTCCGTACAGAAGACGGAGTCTGAGAAGGAGATAGACGACACAGAGAGAGCACTCGAAACCCTCCGCGATACAGACGAGGGTACAGAGGTTCACCGTTCTGTCGGCAACGTCATGGTCAAGGCTGACAGACAGGAGACGATAGACGAGCTTGAGGAGAAGCAGGAGAGTCTCGAAGTACGTATAGAGTCGCTCAAGAAGAAGGAGGAGAAGGCAGAGGAGCAGTTCGAGAACCTCCAGGAAGATCTCCAGCAGATGCTCGGCGGAATGGGCGGAGGAATGATGGGCGGTGCGGGCGGCCCCGGCGCTCAGTAGACGTAGAGTAGACACACCTTTTCTACTTCGTTAATTAAGTAAAATCCGTCTCAGTTCCTCGACGTACTCGTCGTACGAGTAGCCGAGGCGCGAGAGCCAGATGTCCTGGTACGAGGGATGTAGAACAGGAACCACCGACACCCCAAGCGAGTCACAGTCTACGGCTTCGAGGACTGAGTCGACGAATCCGTCTAACTCCTTGCCCTCCTTTTCGAGGACGAGATTCGTCGAGTGCTTCCCTGTCGTGACTACGACTTCGGGATCTATCTCGTCTAACTCGTTCTTGAGATGTGTCCAGCAGTTTTCGAGTTCGCCACGCGCAGGCTCACGGTTCGAGTCGCCGTCCTCTTCCTCTGGGAAACACTTGACTGCGTTGGTGTAGTAGACGTCTTCGACACCAGCGTCCGACATCAGGTCACGTACCTTCTGTCCTGAGTGGCGCGACGTGTAGGCGAGACCCGTCCAGTTGCCTCCTCTCCATCTCTCGGCGTCGGGGTTTCCCTTCCCCGGGGCTTCTCCTACGACGATAACCCTCGCGTCTTCGGCTCCGTTGCCCCACGAGATACAGTTGCGTGACTCGACGAGCGACGGACATCTCTCACAGCCCTCCTCAAGGACGTTTCTCGTCTTCGGATCGGGAAAGTCGGGCATCTTAGTTCTTGACCGAGTGTATCGGAGCGGGTATACGTCCACCTCTCTGTACGAAGTCGGCGCTCGATGCCTCCGAGACTTCCATTACGGGAACTTCTCCTAAGAGACCGCCTAAGTCTATCGAGTCTCCCTCGACGCCTCCGGGTATGACACGTACCCCTGTCGTCTTGTTGTTGACGACGCCGATCGAGCATTCGTCGAGTATTATCCCCGCGAGCTTCTCGGTCGTCGTAGACTCAGGGACTGCGAACATGTCTAGACCCACGCTACAGACACTCGTCATGGCTTCGAGCTTTTCGAGAGACAGCGTGCCATCTTCCACCCCATGTCTCATTCCTCTGTCCTCGCTCACGGGTATGAAAGCCCCTGAGAGACCGCCGACGTACGATGACGCCATCACGCCGCCCTTCTTGACGGCGTCGTTGAGGAGTGCGACCGCCGCAGTCGTGCCGTGTGCCCCGACCTGTTCGAGACCCATCTCCTCCAAGATGTCGGCGATAGAGTCACCCACCGCGGGAGTCGGAGCGAGTGATAGATCTATTATACCGAACTCGGTTCCGAGGCTATCTGCTGTCTCTCTTCCGATCAGGTCGCCCGCACGCGTAATCTTGAAAGCGGTTCTCTTTATCCTCTCTGATACCTCTCCGAGGTCGCCTTCGTAGTCTTCGAGCGCTGAACGTACGACCCCGGGACCCGATATTCCGACGTTGAGTGCAGTCTCTGGCTCGCCCTCACCGTGGAAAGCGCCCGCCATGAACGGATTGTCGGGAGGAGCGTTAGCGAAGGTAACCAGACGCGCCGCTGCCTCGGGACTTCTCTCGGCGACGTCGTGGACTGCCTCTCCCATTATACGCGCCGCCTCGGCGTTTATCCCTGACTTCGTAGTGGCTATGTTGACGCTAGAACAGACGCGCTCTGTCGAGTCGAGAGCCTCGGGGAGAGCCTCAATGACCGCCTTGTCGCCCTCCGTAAAACCCTTCTCGACGAGAGCACCGAATCCCCCGAGGAAGTCGATTCCTATCTCGTCGGCGGCGTCGTCGAGTGCGCACGCGATGTCTACGGGATCGGCGTCGTCTAAGACAGATCCCACGGGAGTAACACTGACACGTTTGTTGACTATCGGGACGCCGTACTTCGACGAGACCGCCTCCGCCTCGTCGACGAGCGAGCCGCCTTCCTCGACGACCCTGTCGTAGACATCGTCGGGGTCATCCGATCTCAGACGTATCCCGAGTGTCACGGTACGTATATCGAGCATGTCGTCGTCGACCATCTCGACGGTCTCTATTATCTCGTCACTGCTGAACATACATGGGAGACGTACCGCGGAGACAAAAAACGACCCTATCCTACTTCACTCGACCCACGTCTTCGCGAACGAGTCGAAGAAGTCGTCTCCGGTATTCACGACGACGTGGCGCGCGAGTACCTCGTCGGATATCTCGTCTATACTGCTTATGTGGTTCTCGAGACGGTTCTGGTAGGTCGTCTTGAGTCTGTTACTGAAGTAAGTACGTAGACTCGTGTCGGACTCTAGAGCCTCGAATATCGTGTCCCCCCTCGCGGGAAGCTCGCGCTCGTCGGGTGCTATGACGTGTGCGAGTGTGACGTCGTGTTTGGCAAGAGCGCTCAGACCCTCGGCTATACCGTCGGTGTCACCGAGGAAGTCGCTTGCTATCAGGACGAGAGACTTCGATCCTATAGTCGACTCGTACTCCTCGAACGACTTCCGGAAGTCGGTTCTTCCCTCTAGCTCCTCGCCCTCCTCGTTGAGTAGGTCTATGAGACGGAGTATCTCTCCCCTGTTCGAGCCTCCTGTGTCGAGCCTCTTGAAGCCGTCACCGAACACAGATACTCGGAAGTCGTTGTTCTCGTCGGCGGCGAGGTATGCGAATCCAAGACCTATCTTGGCGGCGTACTCGAACTTGTTGTCGTCTCCCTCGCCGAACCCCATCGAACGGCTCGCGTCTATGAGGACGTGTATGGTGAGGTTCCTCTCCTCCTCGAACTGCTTTATGTAGAGCTCCTCGGTTCGGGCGTAGACTCGCCAGTCTATGAGACGCGTGTCGTCGCCCGGCGTGTAGTTGCGGTAGTCGCTGAAGGTCAGACCCTCACCTAGCTCCTTCGACTCCTGTTCGCCCTGGAATATCGAGTTGACCTCCTTCTTGAGAGCGGCGTCGAACCGCGCGAGTTCGTCGAGGAAGTCGGGCTGTATTGCCATTCTACTATCTCTACTCTTACAGCAGGTTCTCTATCGCGTCGTCCTCTGTAACTCCCTCGCGCTCCGCTCTGAAGTCGACTATTATACGGTGTCGGAGTACAGGAGGAGCCATAGCCTCTATGTCCTCCTCGCTGACGTGTGTGCGTCCCCTGAGGAGTGCGCGAGCCTTCGACGCGAGGACTAAACCCATGCTCGCACGTGGACTAGCGCCGTACTCTATCTGTTCGTCGTCACGCGTGTCGCCGACTATCCTTATCGCCTTGTCACGCAGGTCGTCGGCTATCGGAACCTGACGTGTGAGCTCCTGTATCTTCTGAAGCTCGTGCTGATCCATGACCTTCTGAAGCTGTATATTGTCGTCGAGACTCTTAGTGTACCTGTCGACTATCTCGACCTCCTCGTCGAAAGACGGGTAGTCGAGGACTATCTTCATCAGGAATCTGTCCGACTGAGCCTCTGGGAGAGGGTAGGTGTTGTGGTTAACCCCACACGCACCAAGTCCTGCGACGTAGTTGTGGCTCCCCGGGACTGAGAGACCTATGACAGAACCCTCGTACTCCTCCTCCTCTATCTGGGTGATGGGGTCGTAGAAGACGTCTGAGCCGACTAGTTCTCTGAGATACTCGGTCAGGTTTTCGGCTTCCTCAACACGTGACGAGTACTCGTCGGCGACGTACTCGACGGCTTCGGGCTCTTCCCTCTCGCCCTCGTAGGTCTTCCAGACTGCGTGTTTCGAGAGCGAGGTATTCTCGACTACCTGTGTCATCGAGACTCCACAGCCGTCTGCTATCTCACCCACATCCATTTCGTCTATCTCGGCGTTCTTTCTCTCATCGACCGTCTCCTCCATCTCAGTCACGAACGAGTCGAGGTAGGAGTTAGCCATACGGTCGCGTTTCGTACGTGCCCATCTGTACGAGTTGTACCAGTCCTTCGAAGACACGTCGTCTACGCCGAGCATCTCGACGAGCCTCTCGGCTGCTTCGGAGTCGACAGGCGTGGTTCTGTGTGCCGAGTCGAACTCCTCGGCGTCAACGTCGGGTTCGTCACCTCGCCACTCGAACTCTTCGGTGTACTTAGCTACGTCCTCGCCCTGTATACGTATCTCGTATGCGTCCTCTCTCTCGTATATCCACGGCAGTATACCGAAGCTGAGGAGAAGATGTGCGACGAGGTTCGTAGTCTCCCTGTCCTTCTGTTTGAACGTGATTCTCCTCCTCTCACCGTCGAAGTGTGACTCGGTGAGTACGAATATCTCAAGGAACGACCTCCTGAACTCCTCGGGTGCGCGCAGAAGACGGTTCGGCTCGTCTATGCTGTAACGTTCTCTGAGGTAGTCGACGAAGGGCTTCGAACTGATCTTGACTTCCTTTCCTCCTTTCTGTCTCGTCGTGTAGTCGAGTCCCAGTCTCTCGGCTATACCGATCCATCTTTCGAGCTTCTCAGTCAGGTTCTTCTGTGTGACTCTCACCCCTGTGTCGGAGACTGATCCCTCGGCGAGAACGAATCCCACGAAGAAGCCCGCCTCCTCGTCGGTCATCTCGTCGTCGAATCTGTGTACCGTATGAGACTCGACGTAGTCGGCTTCTCTAATCTCAGAGTCTCGAAGAGCCTCACGTATCTCTTCACCGACTCTTGTCTGAGTTCTGGAGCCGTCGAGATGTCTCAGAACCTCGTCGTACGACGCCGACGTTATCTGAGACAGCTCCTTCTTCGAGAGACCCGACGCTGTCCTCAGACTGTCGAGTTCGTCGTGTGAGAGGTCTTTGTCCGCCCTCAGACGCTCGGTGAGACTCGTCACCTCGTCACGTCTCACGACACTGTACTCATCCCTGTCCGAGACTGAGTCGAGTGCTTCGTCGTGGCTCACGAACTCGCCGCTTCCTAACTCTAGCTTACGCGGTGTCACTAGATGGTCGCCCTCGTCGAGGTTGCGCGCCTTGACCCAGCTTATGACTCCCGACCTGTTGACGAGGAAGGGATGGTTGTCCGAGACACGTATACGTCTCCCAGTCTTAGTCTCGAAGCTGTATATTTCGCCCTCGTAATCCTTCTCGTAGACCATACAGTCGGTCTCGACCATCTCTCCCTCAGGATTCAGCGTCTGTGTCGTGGCGTCGATGTCGTAGAGACGCATCTCCACCCCGTCTCCTTCATCCGTCTCCGTCTCTGTCTCTCTCTCGTGTACCACCTCACCGTTCTGTCTCGCGTGTTCGAGTGCTTCGCTCGCTTTCCAGAGCTTACCGTTCATGTAGAGACTCTCGTCGGGATGTAGACTCCCTTCCTGGTCTATCGGGTTCTGTGTCGCGAGAACGAAGAAAGGGCGCGGCAGGTCGTAGGTATCACCGCTCGCAGTGACCTGTTTCTCCTGCATGGCTTCGAGGAGTGCTGCCTGTGTCTTAGGCGTCGCCCTGTTTATCTCGTCTGCGAG
The DNA here is from genome assembly GCA_041891055.1 of Halorutilales archaeon Cl-col2-1. GTDB lineage: Archaea > Halobacteriota > Halobacteria > Halobacteriales > Afararchaeaceae > Afararchaeum. The sequence continues at coordinate 27,269 of CP169074.1, forward strand.
GACGATGTTGGCGAATATGGGACCTTTCTGGAACTCGAACTCCTTCCTCGTCCCTGTGTCACGTATGACCTCCGTCCCGGTTATGTCCGACGGCATCAGGTCGGGGGTATTCTGTATACGTGAGAAATCGAGATCTATGACGTCCGAGATAGTCCGTATCATCAGAGTCTTACCCAGACCCGGGTTACTCTCAAGCAGAGCGTTTCCGTCACATAACATCGTGGCGAGAACCTGTTCGAGAACCTCGTCCTGACCCACTATCTTCTTCGCTACCTCGTCCTTTACCTTCTGCATCTTCGACTGTACCTGTTGTAAGTTGTGAGAAGACCTGTCAGCCATTATTATCACTTCCGCTTCTTATACGTACGTTGTATTCCTTTACGAGATCCGCGTCGTCTATCTTCTGCTGTTCCTCGAAGCCCGCTTGCTGTGACTCGACCCCACCGCCGTTGCCCGAGTATCCGCTTGAGTCGTACTCCTCGGGTGAGGCTCCGCCGCCTGAACCCGAGCCCCCTCCACCCCGCTGCAAAGTGGCGTCGAGGTTCTGGGATCCCGACGAGACGTCCTCTGCCTCGCCTAAGACGCTGTCACCCGACTGGAGACCCTGGTATCCGGAGCCTCCCTGTCCTCCGCCGGCTCCCCCGCCTCCGCCGCCGCCGCTCGACTGTGAGGTCGACGAATCGGAACCCAGGATTCCCGACGGCGAGTTGAGCGCGGGCTGGTCGGAGTACGTCATGTAGAATGCTCCGATAGCCATCCCGAATATGAGGAGTATGCTGACGAATATACGTCTGTTGCTGAGTAGACCCGCGCTCGATGTCGAACGTAGACGTTCGACGACATCATCGTAGAGCGCAACAGCGACCGGGTTTTCGTCGTCCTCTTTCTTAGCGATGTCCCTCGCCGTCCTGAGAGCCTCCTCAATCTCGGGGTTGACTGACTCGAACTTCTCAACCTCGGAGTAGACGTAAGCACGGTAGGCGAAGCTCACCACGAAGACGACGACTCCGACGCCGAGTGTCACGAGAGCACCCCCCGAGGGCTCTATTGGCGACTCGACAGGTGAGGCTCCGATAGACGCGAAAGCCGAGTTCATGAGAGACAGAACTGACGACGGAATCGGAACCGTGACCGAATCGGGTATCTGGCTTATCTCGAAGAGAGCGAGAAGAAGGTTGGTCGCCATCAAGACGAGAGAAGAGTCGACGACCGCATAGATAAACGAAGCCTTGTAGCCCTCGCGACGTATCTCCTTGAGCGCCTTACGTATCTTCTTACGCTCGTTCTCGACTGAGACCTCGGACGACGACTTCGAAGCGCTTGCTCGTGACATCGTCTATCCTCCCTGCTGTGACTGGCACTGAGCTAGCTCCTGTTCTAGCTGATCGACCTCGGATTCAAGCCTCGACACATCGCTTTCGAGATCGCTGTTCTCGTCCTCCAGTGTGTCTATCTCGTCGTTGGCATCCGAAAGTTCCCTCGTAAGCTCGTTGTTCTCGGTCTGAAGCTCGTTCCTCTCCTGTCTGACTGTCTCAAGCTCCGACTCAAGCCTACTCACTCGGCTCCTCGCCTGTGAGAGCTGAGCCTCCGTCTCTTCGAGCGTGTCCCTCGTCTGGCTCAGACTAGACTGGGTCTCCTGTAGCTCGCTCTCTGTCTCTTTGAGGTCACCTGTGACCTGTGACAGATCCTGTTCCCTCGTCTCGACCGTCTCGCCGAGGTCACGCAGACGCTGTGTCCGGTTCTGTAACGTTTGCTCGGTGTTCCGAAGCTCTGTCCTGAGGTTCTGGTTATCCTCACGCAGATCCTCGACGTTCGAGTTGAGGTCGTTGACCGACTCCTGATAAAATACCGTGGCTCCCGCAGTGCCGGTTATGGTGAGTCCGACGAGGAGCGTGAGAACGAGGTTGATCTTTCCGCCTATCAGACCCATGTTTGTATTCAGTTAGTAAGGTGGTGTCCTATTTAACGTCTTGGTTGGGGATTACGTCTCGGGTTTTTACAGACTTTTCATCTCCTGAGTCTGCTCGGGACGATGTCGGGGAGTCTGTATCCGTATATCTCGTATATTCTCCGTGCCATGATCTCGACGAGGTACAGAGCGAGTGCCACGCCTAAGACCATCCACGTCACGTCCTCACGTACTTCTCTGACCTTCGTCGACCGGCTCTTGACGAAGTCGGCTATTGCGCCCGCCTGGTTCGGTTCGAAGAGACGTCCTCCCGACGACCTGACCGCTGACCTCAGACCGGATGAAAGACCGAAGTCGTCGTACTCGTGGGGATAGTTGACGGCGTACTCGTCGTCCATCACCGAGTCGAAGCCCGTACTTTCGGGTACTACTGTCGCCGAGTAGGTACTCTGCCCGTCTGACTCGCCGGTCTTCGAGAAGGAGAGGTCAGACGAAGACGGCGGTGAGCTTCCCGTGTATGTGACCTGTGTCGGAATTCCCACTCTCGTGTCGGCGACGTCGACCCCTTCGGTCTTCCTCTGTGGATCTCCTATCGCCCAGTTGACCGACTTCGAGATGAGTAACGAGTCGGGGTTCGAAAGCATTCCGTTGAGCCCGCCGTCGTTTCCGTACGCAGTAAACGAGACTACGCGTCCGAGACCGTATCTCCACGATGCGACCGCAGGTCTTCCTGATCCCGACGCCACGAGGAACTCAGCGCCGTCTTTCACAGTTACCTTGTGAGCATTCGGGGGATTGGCTGTCGTCTCGACCCCTCGTGTTATGAAATGCCCCGAGTTGACCACGCTCAGACCCTGACCCTGAGGCTTCTTGTCCTCGCCTCCGAAGAAGACTCGTAGACTACTCGTCTCGTCGGCGTGGAAGAAGGTTCCGCCTCCTCTCTCGGCGATTCCTCTCATCACTTCGTCGTTGGTGTTGCCCCCGACTCCCACTGTAATCACACGTGTACCGTCGCGGTTCATCTGCCTCGCGTGTGAGAACGCCGCGGCTTCGTCGTTACTGACTCCGTCGCTTATCATTATTACGTTGCCGCTTCCTCCGCCTAAGATGTCGGACGAGCCTTTGAGTCCGGCTGAGAGGCTCGTTGACCCGCCGTTTTCGAGTCTACGTATAGTGTTCCTTATCTCGCCTCTTGAGTCGCTTAAAGAACGTAGGTCGGAGACCCTGTACGCGCCTTGGTTGAATGCGACGACACCTACACGGTTTCCGTCCCCAAGATTTTCGACGACGTCGAGGGCAAGTGCCTTCTGGACGCTCATACTCTCGGTAGTACTCCCTGAGACGTCTATTGCGAGGACTATCCTCGACGACTGGCTCGACTCTCCCATACGGACGGGTACCATGTTTCCTATCGTCGACTGGCTGTATCCTCCGTTGTCGTACGAGTTGGGTCCTCCGACGACGACAACGCCGTTTCCGTCTATTGCGTAGGTCTGAAGATCGTTGGCGTTTCCTATGTCGCCCGCCGCGACGTTCTGTATAACCACGGCGTAGTAGTCGTCGAGCTCCGACCGGCTCGGGACGGACTGAGCTGTCTCGACGTCGTAGAGGTCTCCGAGGAGTCCTTCAAGACGGTAGCTCCCGCGCGAGACGTAGAGTATCTTCGGCTTCTCGACTGCCTCGACGGTCTTCCGGAAGACGTTGTTGTTCGAGAACTTGTCGCCGCCTCCCATGGTCGCAGTGATCCTGTGTGAACCCGTCGAGTCGAAGGTGTGTTTGAAATCGAAGCTCGTCTCCTCGGATACGCTCTCGGAGATCTTCTGTTCGCCGTCGACGCTAACTGTGAGGCTCGCCGATCCCTCGAATCCGACCCCCTTGACCTCCACGAGGAAGGAGTTCTCGACTCCCACGCTCGTCTTCGCGGGTCCGTGTACACTCACCGCCCTTTCAGTCTCCGACTCCGCCGAAGATATATTCACGGCGTTGACCGTAGCGTTGACACTCCTTGCTATCGACGTTGACTGAGAGAGGCTTCTTCCCGAAGTCACACGCCCGTCGGAGACGAGGAGGAGACTCCCGTTCTGCTCTATGTTAGACAGGACTGCGTCGCCTATCCTCGACTCGTTCCCCGATCCTACCATGACCGTCTCGACGGGAACGCCGTTCGACTCTATCCTCCCAGCGAGATCTGTTGCCATCGAGTCGGCGCCCGTGACATCCATGCTGTTCGAGCCGTCGACGAGCATCTTGACACGCGGGTCGCCGGGAGTCTCCTTCGTCTGGACGGCGTAGGGCTGTGCGGCACCTAGGACGAGGAGGACAACGATCACGAGACGTGACACGAATACCGCCGTACGTCTACGTCGGCTCACACCCTCGACACTACCTCTCCAGAAGAAGACGTAGACGAGGACGAGGGCGAGTACGGGTATGCCCACGAGTGCTATCGGGCTCCTCAAGCCGTAACCCGCGAACTCGGCTCCCGATGTGAGACGTCGTACGAGACTGCCTAAGCCGTCGAGCCCTATATCCGGAACCGTCTGTAATGGGAACATCAGATATCACCTCTGTATTTCATGTATCCGACCTCAGAGAGGACGATCAAGAGTGCGGCGAGAGCGACGAGAGGTGTCAGGTTTATGGGGACTTCTTCCGATGTCGTTCCGGTCTCCCGTGCCGCGACCGACGACTCCTCTATCGGGGCCGCCTTTACGTCTGACTCCGTCGAGTCGAGGAGGTTGGCGGCTATGTCGTTCTCTCCGACCGAGTAGAATCCCACCTCGTCGAATACGAGTGTTCCGGTCGTCGTGCTGCCACTCGGTGTGCTCACCGTCTGTGTGTCGGAGAAGGTGAGGCTGTCGCCAGTCTCGACGTTCATCGATGAAAGACGGTCACGTCCCGAGAGACGGTATACGACACGTTTCCAGAAGACAGGATAGAGGTAGTTGAACTTGAACTCCGAGGAGTCCTCCATGAAGCCGTAGTAGAGGCTACGTCCCGAGACCGCGATGAGTGGGGAGCCGTCGGAGGTGTTGACTATCGCTGTCCCCTCGTCGAGACTCGCACTAAGGTACCTGTCGGGGGATGAGAACTCTATACCCTCAACGAGGGGATCGTCGGAGACGACACGTGCTGAGCCACCCGACTGTACGCCGTCGACTGAGACGGGGAGTAGATCTCCGTATCCCGCCCTCGACAGACCTTCCTGCGCCTGTATCACGACACCGCCGCCGTTCTCTATTGTGTCACGCCCCTTCTGTACTGTTCCCTGGAGAAGTCTGTCGGGGTTGACGTTCGAGTAGATGACGATGTCGTAGCTTCCGGGTACCGAAGCCGGCGGGTTCTTCACTGTCAGACTCACCTCCTCCATCACGGAGAGTGCCGTCGAGAGATAGGTGTTCTCGTCGTTAGTGACGAGAAGGACGTCTATCTCCGACTTCGAGGGTCCCGAGATGTAGGCGGTGTCGTCGGTGGGAAATGAGTCGCCGGGAGAGAGACTGACCCTCGACCTGCCGGGCGGAACGTCTAGCTGAACAGTCTCGGAGGAGCCGGGTCCCAGAGTAACCGACTCCGATGAACCTCCGAGACTCACTGATCTCTGTTGCTCCGACTCTCCGAAGTTGGTGACTGTGACCGATACGGTGTTCCTGTCGTATGCCATGTCCGTTATACCGACGTTCGAGTCGCCCCCTCGGTTGTACTGGTTGAGTGCGACGGGAACGTCGCTCGCCCTCGCTTTCTCGACCTCAACCTCCCACTCTGTCGCCCCCGCGAAGTCGCTGTATACTAAGACGCGCGAGTCGTCGCTCGCTACGGATGCGGCACGCGAGACTGCGTCGGCAAGGCTCCCCTGTGTGTCGGAGACACTCAACGATTCGAGAGCACTACGTGCCTCCTCCGCCGATCCTTCGGTCAGAACACTTCCCGACGACCCTCCTGACACGATTACTGAGGTCGTGCTGGTGACCTCCGACTTAGCGTCTGCTACTGCGTTCTCGAACCGTGTTCCGTCTCCCGTCTGGGTCGCCATGCTCGCCGAGGCGTCGATCACTATCACTGTGTTACCCGTCTCGGCGGTCGCAGTCGTCTCGACGTAAGGCGACGCGAGTGAGAGGCTTATGAGTATCAGAGCAAGAATCTGGAGAAGCAGCATCAGGTTTCTCCTAAGCCTCTCTATGACGGGGTTTGTCCCGCCCTCGTCGGTCTGTTCCGATAAGAACTCCATAGTCGGAATTCTCAGCCTCCTCGGGTCGGGCTTTATGATGTAGAGTATTATCAGAGGTATCAGAGACGCGAGACCCGCTAGCCCGAGCGGGTTGAGGAAGAAGTCAGAGATTGCCATTATAGGCTCGAATAACGTCTTCTCCGACTTAAGCTTTCTATATATTTGACTTCACATTTCCCGACTTGACTTCAGGTTTCTTCCACCGATGGCTTTAATTGTGACGCAGACAGTCTCATAGACCATGCAGGACGACATCAACCGCCTAATGGGATACGACGTCTACTCGACCAACGGAGTCTTCGTAGGAAAGGTTGACGACGTACAGATAGACGTCAACGAGAGGTCGATATCGGGACTCGGTATCACCGACGTCAACCAGGATCTCTTCGAGAAGGAGGACACGTCTGGCAAGGGCGTAATCCTCCCGTACAGATGGGTGAGTGCGGTCGGAGACATAATACTCGTCAAGGACGTCGTAGAACAGACCGCCGAGACTCCCGAGTAGGATTAGACCAGGTCAGTCGCGCTCTTCCTCGACGCCTATCGAGTCGAATATACGTGACTCGACCGCCTCTGCTGTGAGTTCGAGAAGAGTCTCGCGGTCTTCGCCAGTCTCCCCTATTCCCTTGAAGAGTCCGAGAGGAACCCGGGCGTTGGCTCTTCGGGTGTGTCCCGCGACCTCCCCTATTCCGCCAAAGGCGTCTTCGAGAACCCTCGCTATGTTGATACGGATGTCGTTAGACCTCGCGGCTATATGTATGTAGTCGTCGGTTATTCCGAAGACAGCCGTAGTATTCACGCCTTCGAGTGAGAGGAGATGGTCGGCGGCGGGTATTAGAGCCTCGTTGTCGTTTATGTATCCCGCGTTAGATATGAGGTAGGAACTCCTGACCTCTCTGTTGTGTATCGAGTCGGCGAGTACGTCGAAGGTCTCGGGGCTCATAGACGGAGACTCTATCTGTTCGAGAAGCTCGTGGTCGGCGAGTGCATAGAGGTACGCAGCTGCTGTCAGGTCGGCGGGGGCAGTGTTCCGGAAGTCGTCTGTCGCCGTCCTTATACCGTAGAGTAGAGCCGTCGGAACCTCGTTAGGAACGTCCGCCTCGGTCTCCTGTATGTACTTCGTCATTATAGTCGATGTACTCCCTAGGTTGGGACGGATGTCCTCGAACTCGGCGTCGACCTCGTACTCCGAGGCTCTGTTGTCTATGAATATGTCTACCTCCGTACCCTCTTCCTCTACGTTCTCGACGTGGTCATAGACAGCTACTGTTCCGTAGTCGTCGAGGTCGACGCCGCTCATTCTAGTGAGATCTATCTCGAGGAGGTTAACGAAAGCCTGGTTCTCTCTGTGTCCGAGGTCTCCCTTGTAGAGTATCTCCGCCTCGACGTCGAAGCTCTCAGCGATGCTTTCGAGAGCGACGGCGCTCGCTATCGAGTCGGGGTCGGGACTGTCGTATACGAGTATCGCCATCTTTCCGTCGGTCGACTTTATGACATCGACGAGGTTTGAGACGCGGTACTCCATCTCTCCCGTCTCGACCGCCCGGAGAGCGCTCTGTGCTATAACTGTGGGGGGATTTATGACCGAGTCGGCACCCTTCTCTATGAGAGTCTCCTGTGAGACGGGGTCGGACGCCCTCACGACGATGTACTGTTCCCTACCCGTCTCACGGAGATTTTCGAGAGCCTCGGCATTGGCGTCTATGTCGTCCGTAAGTATGAGAACGACGTGTCTGTCGGAGACCTCCTCCGTCGCCTCGGGGTCACGTATGTCCATCTGTATCGCGTTGAGATCCTGATCCCTCAGCGACTCGACACGGCTCTCGTCCTTGTCGATTATAGTGATCTCTTTCCCCCTGTTGAGTAGATCCTGAGCCACCTCGTATCCCACACTTCCGCAGCCGAGTATACCGTACCCGGAGGCGGTGTCGGGGACTCTTTCGACCATGCCTCAGACAAGACGCGGAGACACTTACATCTTCAGTTTGGACACCGGCGTGAGAGTTATACGTCCTCAGTCTCCAAACTCTTCCATGGCATCTGTTAGCATCAGTATACCCGACGAGATACACGACGAAGTTCTCGAGTACGCCGAGAAACATACCGAGTCGGTCGATCAGGCTTACGTGAAGTACCTCGGGGACAAGCCCCGTCACAAGATCTCCGATCTTGTTGGCACGTCAAACAAAGTTTGACGAACGTCACGAGAACTTCGTTCTCGCGGGCTCGCAAATCTTCGATTTGCGAACGAGGCTTCGCCGTTTTGGGTCTGCACCGCACCCGCAGGCGAATTTAATTCCTCCCGACCTTGTGCATCAGCACTTGGCTGGAATTAACACCCGAACACCTCGATAGTGTCCGTGGGAGTCGGTCGCTCCACCACGACCCGATAGTGCCCGTCTCACCGCCGTAGCGGGTTTTTGAGAGGCACCACATTTCCATAGTTTACTCAGTCAGCGTTGGATTAAGGTCTTTAACCCGTCTTTGGAGTTTTTCTGACTGTTACTCTACTATGCGAACCGTGGTTAGTTAAAAGTTCGTGTCGGCTTCACCCTCGGGGTCAAGTCAAGGAAAATCTTTGATTTTCCGTATCCCAAAAAGCTCTGCTTTTTGAAGACCCCGAGGCACTCGCCTTGCTTTCTGTAGAACTCGTTGAGTTCGCACTCAACAACGTCGAACATGACCCCGACGAGGACACCTACATAATGTGACTCTAACGGGACTGTTTTTAGTGCCCAAGCCGTACTCCGAGTAAATGGCGATCACCGACAGGATCTATCTCAAGGACGCGAACGCCATATCGAGTCAGATCGACAGGAGGATGCCACGTAACATCTTCAGCGGCGCGGCTCTCGACATTCTTTACTCGACTGAGGCTCTCGAAAGCCTCGACCCCGGGACACGTGATCAGCTTCTCGAGTTCGTCGAGGACTTCCTCGACTGCGGCTGTAAGGACGCGCCCTACTGTGGACATCCCGAGGAGAAGTTCATGGAGTACCTCCTCGAACTCCGTTCGGCGGGTCTCTCTCCCGACGAGATAGTTGAGACGATGGAAGCGGAGTACGGTCTCTACGCCTACACGGGTGACATACTCGACTTCCTCGACTCCGCCGTCAGAAACCTCGAAGCCTTCGAGAAGATAGCCGGCGCGGCTGGTAAGGACGGAGTGAAAAGTAGGTCCGAGAGACTGAGACGCGACCTGGTCGAGTAGAAGTAGAACCAGAACCCGAACCGGAAGTGGATTTATACGGTTTGAGAACCTAATTCTTGGTGTGAAGACTCGTACGGGAGTACTTGACACAGTCGTTTTCGGGGTCGACGTACAGAGCGGCGACGTGAGAGGTGACTCTCCCTCTTACGCCGTAGTGGCTTTCGACGGTGAGAACATCGACAGGGACGTAGTCTCACACAGGAAGCTTCTGCGTCTCATACAGAGAGAGGAGCCCGACATAGTCGCGACTGACAACATGTACGAGGTAGCCGAGGACAAGAAAGACCTCGTGGGGTTCCTACGTAACCTACCCTCCGAGACGCGTTTAGTACAGGTCACGGGAGACGAACGTCCCGAACCCCTCTCCCGAGTCGCGGCGCGCCACGGAGTGCCGTACGGAAAGAAGCCCATAAAGGAGGCGGAGGCGGCGGCACGTCTCGCCGCCGACAACGTCGGATACGTCGTCTCGGCGTTCGAGGACACGACACGTCTCAAGGTGTCGAGGGGACGGTCGACGGGGAAGGGCGGCTGGAGCCAAGACCGTTACACGAGAAGGATACACGGCGCGGTCAGGAGACGTTCGAGAGGGATAGAGGAGAAGCTCGACAACGAGGGCTTTGAGTACGATCTCGATGTCACAGAGAAGTACGGCGGATACTCGAACGCCGTCTTCACTGTCGAAGCGAGAGCCGGTGAGGTACCTGTGTCGTCGGAGAGGTCGGGTGACGTGCGTGTCGAGGTCGAGGAGGTGCGTAAGGACGGAATAGAGTTCGAGCCCCTCGCCCGCAGACGTGACTACGTCATAGTCGGCATGGATCCAGGTACGACCACAGCCGTAGGAGTCGTGGGACTCGACGGTGAGATACTCAACGTCGTGAGCACACGTACCTCCGACATCTCTGAGATCATAGAGTGGATAGTCGAGAGGGGACGTCCCGTAGTCGTCGCCGCAGACGTCACTCCGATGCCCGACACAGTCGAGAAGGTTAGGAGGAGCTTCGACGCCGCCGGATGGAAGCCCGACGAGGATCTCCGTGTCAACCATAAACAGCGCGTAACCTCGGAGTACTCCTACGACAACGACCACGAGAGGGACGCAGTCGCCGCCGCACTCTTCGCGTTCGACGAGTACGACGAGAGGTTCGAGAGAATATCACGTAAGGTACCTCCGGGACTGGAGGACGGCGAGGTAATACGCCGCGTGGTCGCGTACGAGGAGTCGGTTGAGACGGCGATAGATGTCCTCACCGAGACAGAAGACGAAGACGACGAGGACGGCGGACACTCGCCGCGCGAACTCACTGAGGACGAGAGACGTATAAAGGATCTCGAGAAACAGGTCGAACGTCTCAAGTCGTACGTCGACGACCTCGAAGGGACAGTAGAGGAGAAAAACGACGAGATCGACGAGCTTCAGGAACGTCTCTCCGAGAGACGCCGAGAGGAGAAGAAGGAGATACGTAAGACCGACGAGGTCAGACGTCTCGAAAAGAAAAACCAGAGGCTCGAACACAAGCTCACGTCGGTCGAGGAGAAGTACGACGACCTCAGATCGAAGTTCGAGAGACTCAAGAAGTTCTGGAAGCTCGACCACTCGAACTTCTCCGACGTCGCCGGAGACGCCGACGGCTACACCTCGGTCAAGATAATAGACAAGTTCACGAAGTCGGCGATAGACGAGACAGACGAACGCACGGGTCTCGTCGAGGACGACGTCATACTCCTGCGTGACGCGAGCGGAGCGGGTAGAAGCACTGCCGAGAAGCTCGCATCGGTCGAGCCGCGTCTCGTCCTCAAGAACGGAGGGATCTCTGAGGTAGCCGACGAGGTACTATTCGAGAACCGGATTCCCGTCGGAGACGCCGACGATGTCAAGGTACGTGAGGTCGATGACCTCGCGATAGGCTTAGAGTCGGACGTCGAGGATGTCATAGAGGACTGGGAGGAGAGAGCCGAGGAGAGGAAGAGAAAGAGGAGTTCGGAGATGGTCGACAGCCTCATAACCGAGTACAGGGCTGAGAGAAAGAGAGAGACGAGCGACTAAGACTAACAGACGTTAACTTACAGACCTCTATCTCCGTCTTCGTCTCTGAATATGAGTCTGTCGCCCTCCTCGACACCGTCTAAGCCTCCCGCCTTAGTCTCTATGACCCTCTTAGCCTCGTGGGACACGTACCCCGTCCACGCCTCCATACGTGTCTTCTTCACGACCCTGTTGTCTGAGTCGAGGAAGACGGCGTCGATACCGAAGAAGACAAAGACCATGTGGAGACGTACCTTCTTCTCGGAGTCGAACTCGAAGACTAAGGCGTAGCCGTCGGGAACTGACTCTGAACGTCGGAACATCAGACCCAGAGACTTAGACAGGAAGGTATCGGCGACCTCGGCTTCTTCTGTGACTACATTGCTGTTCTGAGTCTCTATTCTCATCTTATTCTATTCTTATGACGTCTCAGACTCAGACGGGTATCCCGTGTTCCTCGACTATCTCCTCCCGGAGTATGAGGTCGGCGTTCGCTCTGACGTAGTCGGGAGCGTCGTCTGCTATCAGAACCGCCTTGAGGTCGGGATTGACGTGTTTGGCGACAGTGACCTGTACAGACTTCTCGCCGCCGTAGACCACGAAGATGTCGGCGTCGTCTATACCCGCCTCGATCAGGGCGTCCTCACCGACCCCCTCGGCTTCGACGACCTCGACATCGACCTCCTCGGCTTCGTCATCTTCACTCTCACCGAGGTCGAACTTTCTCAGTCTCTCCGGGACTCCGAGAACGACTACCTTCATCTATTCGTACTCTATCGTCGCAGGTGGCTTGTGTGTGACGTCGTAGACGACACGTGCGACGTTGGGATGTGCCCCCGTTATCCTCGACTGTATCCTCTGGAGGCTCTCCCACGGTATGTCCATCGCCTGTGCGGTCATTCCGTCACGTGACTCTACGGCTCTCACGGCGACTATCCAGCCGTGAACCCTGTTGTCGCCCTTGACTCCCGTGCCCTTTCCTACGACTGCGGCGAGAGCCTGCCACGGGTCGAACTCCTCGACCTCCTCCTCGACGACTGCGTTAGCCTCGCGCGCGACCTCTAGCTTCTCCTCTGTGACCTCGCCTATCACACGCACTGCGAGACCGGGTCCCGGGAAAGGCATCCTCTCGCTGATGTCCTCGGTGAGACCGAGTGCACGCGCGACCTCACGTACCTCGTCCTTGTAGAGCTCTCTCACGGGCTCGACGAGTCCCTCGAAGCTTATGACCTCGGGGAGACCTCCGACGTTGTGGTGGCTCTTTATTCCACCCTCGCTCTCTATCCTGTCGGGGTATATCGTACCCTGGACGCAGTACTCCGCCTCGACCTCTGAGGCGACCTCCTCGAAGACACGCATGAACTCCTCTCCTATTATCTCGCGTTTCTCCTCCGGATCTGTGACTCCCGAGAGTGCGTCTAAGAACCTCTCTCGCGCGTCGACTATACGCAGACTCTCCATGTAGTCGAATGTCTCACGTATCTCGTCGGTCTCGCCCTTCCTCATCAGACCCGTGTCGACGTAGATAGGCGTGAGACGGCTGCCTATTGCCTCGTAGGCGAGTGCCGCGCTCACAGCCGAGTCGACGCCTCCCGACAGGGCTATGACGGCGTGACCGTCGCCGACGTCTTCCTTTATCTCCTCTACCGCTTCGTCTATGAAACTGTCTGTGTCTACCATCTTTGTAATCTCCTTTATGCCTCTATCCTGGCACCGTGTTTTCTTTCGAGCGCTGCCTCCACGAGCCCTACGAATACGGGGCTCGGCTTACCCGGACGTGACTTGAACTCGGGGTGGAACTGTGTGCCGACGAAGTAGGGGTGTTCGTCCTGTGGGAGTTCGAGTATCTCCATACGGCTGTTCGAACGTCCCGAGAAGACGAGACCGTTTTCCTCTAAGACGTCTATGTACTCGGGGTTGACCTCGAACCTGTGTCTGTGTCTCTCGCTCACCGACCTCGCGCCGTAGAGGCTGTGTGCGAGGCTGTCCTCGTCTATCTGAGTTTCTTTTTCGCCGAGACGCATCGTTCCTCCCATATCCTCGACGTCGTACTGTTCGGGGAGTATGTCTATCACGGGATTCGGAGTCTCCTCGTCTATCTCTGTCGAGTGTGCACCGTCTAAGCCGACGACGTTACGTGCGTACTCGACGACAGCCATCTGGAAGCCGAAACACAGTCCTAAGAAGGGAACACCGTTCTCACGCGCGTACTTCACGGCGTTGACCTTGCCCTCTGTTCCTCTCTCGCCGAACCCTCCGGGAACTATCAGACCGTCGACTTGACGTAGCTTCCTCCTGTCTTCCTCCTCCATGTCCTCGGTGTTGACCCAGAGAACCTCCGTCTCGACGTTGTGTCTCAGACCCGCGTGTTTGAGAGCCTCGTGTACGGAGAGGTAGGCGTCCTCGAACTCATACTTCCCCGCGAGGGCGATCTTGACAGTCTCGTCGGTCTCCTGTGTCACCGTCTCGCGCCAGTCTGTGTTCATCTCGTCGGCTTCCGACTCCAGACTGAGCTCCGACATCACGTACTCGTCCATTCCCTCGTCCTCAAGCGTGAGGGGAACGTGATAGATGTCATCGACATCCGGCGTGCTTACGACTGCGTCGGTCGGTACGTCACAGAAGAGACTGATCTTCTCGCGCGTCTCGTCTTCGAGCTTGTCCTCCGATCGTCCCACGACTATGTTGGGATGGAGACCCAGCTCCCTCAGCTCCTTCACGCTGTGCTGAGTCGGCTTAGTCTTCTGTTCGCCGTTGTTAGTGAGAGGAACCAGAGTTACGTGGACGAGTAGGAAGTCGTCTTCGTCCTCCTCGTTGTGCATCTGTCTCACCGACTCAAGGAAAGGCATTCCTTCTATGTCTCCGACTGTTCCGCCGAGCTCTATTATACAGATGTCCTCATCGTCTCCCGCTTCACGTATACGTCTCTTTATGTCGTCGGTGATATGCGGAATTATCTGTACGGTCTTCCCGAGGTAGTCCCCCGACCTCTCACGGTCTATGACGTTGCTGTAGACCTTCCCAGTCGTGACGTTGTGGTCGAAGGTCATGTCGATATCGAGGAACCTCTCGTAGTTGCCGAGATCGAGGTCGACCTCTCCGCCGTCCTTGAGGACATAGACCTCACCGTGTTCGTACGGGTTCATAGTCCCGGCGTCGACGTTGAGATAAGGATCGATCTTGACCGCGGTCACGTCGAAGCCACGGTTCTTGAGAAGCCTCCCCAACGACGCCGCAGTGATGCCCTTCCCGAGTCCGGACATCACACCTCCGGTCACGAATATAAACTTAGTATCAGTATCAGACTCCTTCGGCATACTATCTGTAGGGAAAACCGGTTGAAAACTGTTGCTACTGGACTGGAATACGCGAAATGTTGACGTATATGTGAGTGAGTCAGAACTCGTCTTCCGAAATCCGTGTCACAGTCACGTCGTCGGTGTCGTAGAGGTCGTACTCGGGAGGCTCCTCCTTGCCGTATACCGGCTCACGCAGTTCTCCGTCGACCACGCCTCTCACGAGGTAGTACTCCGTCGTATCCTCGGGATCGACATCCCTCTCGTAGAGCTTCCGCGCGAGAGACCGCGAGAGCCACTCGTGGGTGCTCACGCTCGGCTCCAGAACCTCGGAGAATCGCGCGTACCTCGTGAGGTACCAGTCGAGATCGTTGAGAGACGCGAGTGCACCTCCGAGAGAAGACGTGCGGTATACGACCGAGTTACGTATCTCTACCTCAGACTCGACGCGGTCATACGACGAGAGTGCCTCGCGTGCGGTCTCACTCGTGACTAACTCATACTCCAGACTGACGTCCTCCCTTCCTATTATACGTACGCGTGTCATCTCAGTCCCGTCTCACGCGAACTTTCTCCGCTCTCTCAACGGCGTCGGAGACGAGCAACCCAACATCGGTGCTTAGACTCTTTTCCTTCTCACGTACCTTTTCGAGGTCGGCGTGTGTCGTCGGATGGTGGGGGGCGAGCGACGCACATCCCTCGTCTATGTCGACTGTCGGATACGTTCCTATCACCCTCGCCTTCGCCGTAATCTCGGTCTTGTCACTTCCGAAGAGTGGTCTGTGTACGGGCATACCGACCGCCTCCGAGGTCACACGGAGGTTTCTCGCCGTCTGGCTCGACTTCTGCCCTAGCGACTCCCCTGTGACGATACCCTCGGCGTCCTCCTTCTTAGCTATCGCCTCGGCGATCCTCAGCATGATTCTCCTGTAGATGATCATCCTGTCACGTTCGACCTCGTCGAAAAGCTGTAGGAGTATCTCGTCGGTCGGGACTCTCCAGATCTCGTCGACGTCGGGAGCGTACCTCGACAGAGACTCTACGGCGAGACGCGCCCTCTCGAAATGGTCTTCGCCTACGAGGGGGTCGAGGTCGAGGTATATAGGCACGAGGCTCGAACCCCGTCTCAGACTGTACCAAGCCGCGACGGGCGAGTCTATTCCGCCGCTTACCAAGCCGACTGTCCGTCCCTGTGATCCCACGGGAAGACCGCCGACACCCTCCATCTCCTCGACGTAGACGTAAGCCGCGTCTTCGCGCGCCTCTACGCCTACCGAGAGGTCGGGATCATCGAGGTCGACCTCAGGCGCGTCTATCGCTTCCCAGACCGCGTCTCCTATCTTCCGTCCCATATCCTCGCTGTCGAACGAGTGGTCGCCTGCCGACCTCGGACGTACTGCGAACTTCCCCGAGTCGAATCCGACTGCCTTTACGAGGCTCACCGCGGCGCCCTCCATCTCGTCCATCTCTGGGGATACGCGTCTTGCGGGAGAAGTCCTCACGACACCGAAGACGTCGGCTACCGCCTCAGCTGCGTCTACGACGTTATCGGAGTCTACGAAGAGACGCCCCCACTCGACCTCTATTCCGTTGTACTCAATCTCTCTGTCGTCGAGCGTGAGACGTATTCTGTCGGCTAAGAGACGCTGGAGACGTGACCTCACTGAGCTACTCTTGTTGCCTACCTCTCCGTAACGCACGAGGACTGTGTCGTACAGAGCCTCGGCTTCGACGTCTTGGGTCTCCTCGGCGTCGTTTCGTTTCGTGTCGGCTCTCATCTGTGAAAAGATACGGTTGAGACTCTTTTAACTCTGGCTAGAAAGTCGACATCTCGCCGTGTATTATGTCACGTGTGAGGTCAGTCACATTTTCGAGGGCGTCGTCTGTGATCGACTCTATCTCGTACTCGACGTCGGAGAGTTCGACGCCTTCCTCTGTCTGAACCTGGAGACCGGCTATCTGTGGCTCGTCTATCGGCTTTCCTATCTGTGACAGGAGCTTTACCCTCAGGTCTTCTATGCCGTCGACCTCGTCGACGACCTTCCTCGCTATACGTATCGAGAGGAGGTTGTAGATCTTGCCTATGTGGTTGACGGGGTTCTTTCCGCTCGTGGCTTCGAGGCTCATGTTCCTACTCGGGGTTATGAGACCGTTGGCGCGGTTGCCCCTTCCGACGCTTCCGTCGTCTCCCATCTCCGCGCTCGTTCCCGTCTCTGTGAGGTAGAAAGTCCCCTCGTCCCGAGGACTCTTTGAGTCCTCGTGTGCACGCGAATCTTCAGATTCGCGAACGTCGTAGTCGTCGGCGGTGTTGACTGCGACGTTGAGGTCTCTGTCAGTGTGTTTCTCGGCTGTCGAGGCAACGAACTCCCTCACGTCCTCCATCACGCTGATATACTCGTCGGCGTCCTCGACGTACTCCGAGACCGTCGCCGCCGCGACCGTGAGATCTAACGTCTCGCCCTCGCGTTTCCCCATCACTTTGACGTCCTCTCCCACCGCGGGAATCTCGTGTCTCAGGTCTTCGTAGATCTGTGTCTCGGTCTCGTAGACTACCTTCTCGGTCTCGGAGAAGGGCGCGTGACCCACTCCGAACGAGGTGTCGTTTGCCTTCGGAACCGCACCGTCCTCGAGCTTGAAGACGTCCTTGAGATCTGTCGACCCCTCGCCCATACGTACGTCGACGACGACCTCGGATTCAAGGTCGATATTCTGGAGAGTGTCGTCGATATAGTCGCGTGCCGCCTTGACAGCGAGGGTGTCGGTGGGTATCGCCTCGCCCTCGAACTCCTTAGTCGCCCTTCCGACTATCAGGACGTAGATCGGCTCGACGACCTCACCGCCACCGAAGTCGGGCTGGCTCCGTCCTGCGACCAACTGACACTCATCTGTGTTGTGGTGGAGGACAGCACCGAACCTGTCGAGGTACTCCTGAGACAGCGCGCGCATCACCGACTCCGCAATGCCGTCACAGATAGAGTCGGGATGTCCCATTCCCTTTCTCTCGGCGAGCTCGATCCTCTGTTGATCCACAGGGATCTCGTCGAGAGACTCCACTCTTATATTACGCTCCATACACAGAGTCGTCGCCGGCTGATCTAATAACTTCTGATCACATCTCCCGACGTGGGTTAAAGTTATGAGTATAGACTCCTCTAACATAACCTAACGCATGGCGCGCTCCGACGAGGCAGAGGACTCGATAGTCCCCGAGGGGTACGTCGAGCCCGAGATCTCGACCCCCGAGGACGACGACCTCGACGAGGACATGGCTAAGACCCCTGACGAGATCAAACACGACGTCGAGAAGATCGACGACAGCCGTAATCTCGTCCGTCTTAACGAGAGCCAGGAAGACGAGGTGGTCACATCTCCCCGTCAGAAAAAGAGCCGGGGTCACGGACGTGACCGTCCCAACCCCAAAACAGAGTCATCTAAGCCCAAACGCTCGTTGGAGACTGCTGTCGAACCCTCGGAGTCCGTCGACGAATCCGATGGAATAGACAGTAAGCTACGTGAGGCTCTTGAGGACAGGCACGACAACGCCTTCTACGTCGGAGTAAAGAGAGAGGGCGAGATAGAGATACTCGACTCAGACGTCGACTCCTCCGATGAAATAATCCGGGAGGTCTTCACCCAGTACGTAAGATACGAGTACGAGTCGGACGGCGGGTCGTATGAGGAGACCGCGTACGACAACCTTTCGAGGCTTCCCGTCTCGCCGCGTCTCACACCCCTCGACGTCTTCAAGATAATAAAGTCATACGACGTCTCGCCCGACGACACAGTCATGGATCTCATAGAAGAGGTCGAGAAGGGCGGAAGCAGACGTCTCGATGAACTTTAGTTATCCTATCTTCCTGTCCTCGACTCCCGAGATGTCGGGGGCACCCTCGGCGCCCTCCTTGAGGGGAGCCTCGCCGAACTTCTTCTTGAGTTCGTAGAGGACTTCCTCTCTCATTCCCTCGGCGAACTTTATCGAGCCTACGACGAGATGTCCTCCTCCGTCGACACCCGCTCCTCTGATCTCGTCCTTGAGTTCGTCGACTATCTGGGGTATGTCTATGCCGACGCCGTGTCCTCTTATGACACAGAAGTCGGGTCCGTATCCTATCGTAATTACAGGATCGTCTGTCTCGTCGACCTTCGTGTCGTGTATCTCTCCCGTCGTCTTGCCGGGTCCGGGGAAGGTGAACTTGTGGGCGTACTTCTCGACGTTTATGGTGTAGAGACGCGCGCCGTTTTCGAGCCTCTCCTCCTGTACGTGGGGCATCGCGGTCGATATCTGTCTCTCGAATGCCTCGTCGGCGCGTTGGTTGAGCTTCTCGACGAGTTCGTCGTGTACGTAATTGTCGCTCACGTCGAGTATGTCGTTGACGAGATGCCTCCCCTCGTCGTACTTGAGCCAGAACGCCTCGTAGTCGAGAGCATCAGCGACGTCCTCTAAGTGACCCTCTTCATAACCCTCTTCGACTGCCATCTCGACGTAGTCTTCCATCTCTTCAGCCTCCGACCTGTCGCCCTTGCCCGACACAGCCGGAACGTGGCGTACTTCGTCCTCGACATCGGGGTTGACGAGACGTGCTAGTTCGGTACACAGCATCCCCGAGGTTATCGAGTAGTCCTCTTCTATGAGGTAGGGGTTGACGTGTTCCTCGACGAGAGGGTCTACCGAGTCGGGGTCGGGGAAATGGTGGTCGACTATGTAGATCGGAATGTCGTAGGTTCTCGCTATCTCGTACGCCGGAGTATCCTCCTCGGTCGATCCGTTGTCGAGCATCACGAGTATAGGCATCGAGTGACCGTGTCTATTGACGTCCTTGAGGGCGTAGTTGAGGTCACGCGTGACGTCCTCCATCTCGTAGAAGGGCGCCTTGCTCGGCGACCGCGAGAAGAGATGGTACTTCGCCTCGGGGTCGTCGTTGACCTCGTCTATCATAGAAGTCACAGCCCTCTCGACTACGACTCCGCTCGATATACCGTCGGCGTCGGCGTGGTGTCTGACTATTATCGGACGGTTGGTGAGAACAGCCTTCCTTATCGCCTTAGCTACGTTTCTGAGTCCCGGGTAGAGACTGTCTATGCTGTCGGCGTCTATGAGAGGCTCTATCTCGGGAGGCTCAGCCTTCTCGTCGAGACTCGCCTGTATTCTCTCCTCGACCTCGTCTCTCTCGTCGCCTTCGAGCTCTGTCATTTCGTCTACTTCTATCTGGAGGTCGCCGTCACGTGTCTCGACCTCTCCTCTTATACGTACGAAGTCGTCTGTCTCTATCTCGGGATATGCACGTACACCCGCTTCGACGAACGCCGCGGTGTCGACTGTCCCCGTCTCGTCGGTGACCGTGAAGATAGTGGGACCTCCCGTCTGTTTCGTACGGACGACCTCACCCTCGACGTAGACCGACTCACCTATCCTGTCGCTGAGACTACCTATCTCCGCCCTCGTCGTCTCACACTCTATCTCGGCGTCGTTGTAGTCATGCATGAAAACGGGACGCAGATCTATGTCTCCGTTGTCCTTTATCTCCGAGACACGTACCTTGACCTCATCTCCGACTTCGAGACTCTCCGAGAGGTTCGACTCGTGTATCAGACCGCTTATGTCGTCGTTGAGGTCGACAAAGACACCGTAGTCGACCACACCGTTGACCTCACCCTCGTAGACCTTTCCCTCGTCTACCTCGTCTAATCCACACGAGTCGCCGAGATGGTACAGAACAGGTGTGCCCTCGTGCTCGCTACACAGGTCACCGCCATCCTCAACTTTCTTTCCGCAGACATCGCATCTAGATTCGTTCATCGCTTACGCGACCTTTGTTATAGAGTCTAAAGGCTGTTCGGGTTTTGGTTCACGATAGATATACCGTCAAAAGACTGCTAAAAGTAAAGTATCTTTGCGCCCGATGTACAAGGTATGAGCAACCAGGAGATAGACGACGTCGACAGGGCTATTCTGTACGCGTTACAGGAGGACGCCCGAAACACCTCGTCAGGGGATATCGCCGAACGGACGGGTACCTCCGACAGCACTGTCCGCAAACGCATACAGAAACTCGAGTCCGAAGAAGTCATCAAAGGATACAGTGCCGAAATCGACTACCAGAAGTCGGGCTATCCCCTCCGCATGATGCTGTTCTGTACGGCGTCGATCCCCGAGCGCGGCGACCTCATATCCGAAGTACTCGAAATAGACGGCGTGGTGTCAGTCCAGGAGCTAGTCACGGGTGACGAGAACCTTCTAGTTACTGCTGTCGGGGAGAACGACAGCGACATCACACCGATCGCCCAGGAGCTCCTCGACATGGGTGTGACGGTAGCCGACGAGGTACTCGTCCGGAGTCACGAAACCACTCCTTTTGGCGGGTTCGACACCGAATAGGTGAGACTCAACTCGGAACTCGGAGGGTTCAGAATCACCTTTCCTGACCACAGTCAGAGACTGGGATAACGATGTATTTATCAGACAGGAGAATACGAACAATCCGGTAATATTTTAGACATCAAAGACCAACCTGTTTGTAAGTGACAGCAGTGAACCGTAGTGGCAGACTGTACCCACGTCGACAGACGGAGGTCGACTCTCAGTAATGACGGAGGAAGCAATAGAGTCGGTGGTTAAGTCAGTCCAGGATAACCTTAGCCCTGAAGAGGGGTACGTACACAACTCTGATTCACAGACTGCTCATATAGTCACGTGTATGATGGAGAACCGTGAACACGGTGAGCCGCCTTGGCCCATCGAAGTTCCGTGGCGCGTCTTCGGCGTCGAGACAGTCGGCAACCAAGTACGGGAGAAGTGCGGTAACAAAACGGCTCTTGACAGTAGTCTCCTACATCTCACATCTCAGCACGACTTCACAGCCGTGGTCGTCGTCGGTCACACTGACTGTGAGGCTGTCAAGGACGCCTACGAGTACTGGGTTTCCCCCTCCTCAGAGCCACCCGCGGGGATCGAATCGCGCCTAAAGCCACTCGTCTCGGTAGTCGATGACGCGTTCGATGAGGGCGTCTTCGAGGAATCGACCCCGCTACGAGCCGTACAGAGCAGACTCGTCGAGTACAACGTCGTGCGTCAGGTCTCGTTTCTCGAAGAACATATCCCAAACTCGACTACTACGGTCGGATACGTTTACGACGAGAACGGTGTCTACGGCTCGTTCCCAGACATGAAATATATGGTTGCACTCGACGGCAGGAGCGATCCAACCGAGATCCGAGACCGCCTTCCGGAGGAGACCTCGGTTCGTGTCGCAAGCCTGATAGACTGAGTCGGCGCTACACTCATCTAAAAACCGTAATGTTCAACAAACCATACTTTAGGGAACGTTCTGGTAATATAGGTAACTTTAATAGGCACTTTGTTCGTACTAGCATGTAGAGACTACCGATGGCTGTAGTCACGGCTTACTAGCCCGTCTCGACAGTCGTCGGTCACAGGCAGGTCAAACAAAAATATGTCAGGACAAGAACAGACGACTACGGTTGGACAGCTTCCGACTCCGAGTACTGAGGAACCACGTCTTCCTACGGTACTGACGAGGCTCGTGTGGCTTCTCTGGATACTGAGCTGTGGCGCTCTCGCCGCCTATCTCTGGAACTGGAGCGGAGAAGCTTGGGAAGTAGCGGGACTCGTGCGCGTCGATGGACTTACAGTAGTGATGTGGACGACGGTCACCTTCTTCAGCGGCATCGTCCACAGCTACTCGCGGCGGTACATGTCAGGGAGCCGGAGCATAGACAGCTTCTTCCGCCGTGTCTTCGGCTTCACGGTCGCTGTGATGGTGTTGGTCGCGGCTGACAGCTTCGTCTTGTTCGGGGCTAGCTGGCTCGCGATGGGACTCGTTATGTCTCAGCTAATCGGACAGTTCGACGGCTGGCAACAGGCACGTTCGGCGGGTTCGCTCGCACGCCGGTACTTCGTCGGTAGTACGGCGTTACTCGGGGTCGGACTCGTGACAGTCTGGTTGTTCACCGGAGTGGCAACAGTCTCTGGGGTCGCCTCTGCTGTCGAGAAGACTTCTTCGACGGTGTTACTCTTCGCGGCTACTGCGCTCGTGTTAGCCGCTATGGTTCAGTCGGCACTGATTCCGTTCCACACGTGGCTGCTCTCGTCGATGACAGCACCCACACCTGCCTCGGCGCTGATGCACGCGGGCTTCGTCAACGCGGGTGGAATTCTACTCACACGGTTCGCTCCCATAGTCACTGTCGACCCGGGATTCATGGTCGCGACAGTCGTCGTCGGAGCCGTGAGTGCTCTCGGAGGTAAGATACTCAAGTCAGTCCAGACAGACTTCAAGAGCACTCTGGGATGTTCGACAGTCGGACAGATGGGATTCATGATAATGCAGGCAGGTCTCGGCTTCTTCGGGGCTGCAGTCACCCATCTCATAATACACGGCTTCTACAAGGCGTATCAGTTTCTCTCGTCGGGAGGCGAGGTCGAACACAAGAGCCCCAAGAAGTCGAAACCCACCGGCTCGGTAGGATTTGTCGACACCGTCGTTGTTATCGCCACAGGACTCGCGGGCGGTGGGGTCTTCGCCGCGCTCACGGGCAAGGGAACCAAGCTCGACGGAGGCATAGTCTTAGCCCTCCTCGTCGTCCTGACAGTTCTACGTGCTTCCCTCGAAGTCGTTAGACACAGTTCGTTGTCAGCCAAGCTTCGGTATGGCGTTCCGGTCATCGCACTCCCCGCTATCGGAGTCTATGCCGCGGTCTACCGAGTGATAGAGGGAGTACTCGCCGAACTCCCCGGTGTCGGTCAGCCAGCCGAACTGACACCGATCCATCTACTCGTCGCAGTCGCCTTCGTCGTCGTCTATGTCGGTATCGAGAGCGGCGTCCACAAGCGGAGCCACCGGCTCTACGTGGCGTTGCTAAACACGACACAGCCCCCGTCTGAAACCCTACTAACTTCGAAGGAGGAATACAATGAGTACTGAATCCACAATCAAGGATAGTATCGAATCAGCAGCCGATACGGTCGGTTCCGTCTGGCCCCTACACTCGTTCGTAACGTCGAATCCTCTGTCGGGCTTCGAGGATCAGCCGTTCCACGAAGCAGTCGAGGAAGCAGAGGATCTGATAGGCGGAGACGGATATCCGAGTCATGACGTGTTTCGGAGAGCGTGGGAGTCGGGACAGATCGACACCGAAGTGTTAGAGAGACGTCTGAGACAGAACGGCTACGGTCTGAGTCCCGAGGAGTCACTCGACCGCATGGCTGAGAAAAGAGCGGAGACGGACGACGATCCCAGAAAGACAGCCGAGATGGAGAAGGTCGATGCGGTTCTAACGAAATGGCTCGCGGCGTTC
The DNA here is from genome assembly GCA_041891055.1 of Halorutilales archaeon Cl-col2-1. Classification (GTDB taxonomy): domain Archaea; phylum Halobacteriota; class Halobacteria; order Halobacteriales; family Afararchaeaceae; genus Afararchaeum. The sequence continues at coordinate 51,248 of CP169074.1, forward strand.
CTCGACCAAGGACATGCTGACTGGTCGATGCCGAACCGCGAGGAGGGTTTCTACGAGGCTTTCCGAACCGTCGCACGCCACGACACGGATATACCCGACAGGGACTTTATCGCGGATCTTCCCGACGATCCCATCGAGGCAGTCAAGGACTGTCTCGCGGATTACCAGGTCGGCGACTGGCACAGTATCTTCGATTTCCAGATGGCGGAGCTACCGGGCTGGACGGGGTACCTCAAACAGCGTGCCGATGACGATGGTGCCTGGCAGTCGAAGTACCCGATAACCCTCTCGGGGTATCTCGCGGTTCGTCTGACTCTCGTAGACCTCTTCGATGCACCTCTCGCACCGTCGGAAGAATATTCCGGCGACACCGACCGCAGAGACTCGACCGGCGAGGACAGAGAGGGACTTCCACTCCCCGAAGTCTGGCTCGCGGCTTGGGAGGAGACATACAAGACCGAACTCGTCGAGTCGATCCAGGAGACAGGTGACTCGGCGTCGGATACATACAGAGAGGGACGTCCCGACGCCCAGCTAGTCTTCTGTATCGACACACGGTCCGAGATCATCAGACGTCATATCGAGGAGGCTGGCAAGTACGAGACCCACGGCTACGCCGGCTTCTTCGGGGTTCCGATGCGGTACTCGGAGTACGACGGCGACGTGGATGTCGATGCGTGTCCCCCGATACTCGACCCACAGCACCGTATCACAGACCGTCCCGCGGAGGACTGCGACAGTAAGAGTAAGGACGAGTACGAAAACTGGCAAAAAACACTGACTGCGGGAAAGAAGGCTCTCAAGAGTATCAAGTCGAATGCCGCGACAGCCTTCAGCTTTGTCGAGAGCACAGGCGTGGGATACGGCGCAGCCTTAGCCACTCGGACGATCCTACCTGCACGTGTCTATGACCTCTTCGACACAGTCGACGAACACGTCCCTGACGACCACGAGTTCTGTGAGCCTTCACTCGACTTCGACTGTGACGCCCCCACCCATGACAGTGACCACGGGCTACGCGAGGGACTTACGCTTGACGAGAAGGTTGAGTACGCCCAGACAGCCTTCGAACTCATGGGATGGGAAGAGTTCGCCCGCCTCGTAGTCTTTACGGGACACGCTAGCCAGACTACGAACAATCCCTTCGACTCGAGCCTCGACTGTGGAGCTTGCGCGGGCAATCCGGGCGGTCCGAACGCACGTGTCCTCGCGGCAATCTGTAACGACGGCGAAGTCAAGCGAGAGCTACGTGACCGGGGCATCGCCGTCCCAGACGACACCGTCTTCGTCGCTGCTGAACACAACACGACTACCGACGGGATCGAGATCTACGACAGTCGAGTCCCTGAAAGCCACGAGGAGGACTTAGAACAGCTACGTGACGACCTCGAAACTGCCCGAGAGGCTGCGGCTGAGGAGCGTTCCTGTAGCATGGGTGTCGACGGAGACGCCGAGTCAAGAGTCCGTGATACAGAGCGCCGTGCCGCTGACTGGGCAGAGACACGTCCCGAGTGGGGTCTCGCGGGAAATGCGGGCTTTGTAGTCGGTCCTCGCACACTCACCCAAGACTGTGACCTCGACGGACGGTCTTTCCTTCACTCGTATGACTGGAGGACAGACCCCGAGGGCGACGCACTCGAGGATATACTGACAGGTCCTATGGTCGTTACTCAGTGGATCAACGCCCAGTATTACTTCGGGACGGTCGACAACGCCGTCTACGGGAGTGGCTCGAAGGTGACACACAACCCCATCGGAAATATCGGTGTCTACCAGGGCAACGGTGGCGACCTGATGACAGGTCTGCCGTTAGAGTCCCTGATGAGTGCCGATGACGAGCCCTACCACCAGCCTCTCCGTCTCTCGACTGTGGTTCACGCACCCGTCGAGAATGTGACCGAGATACTCTCCGAAAACGACGAGATCACACGTCTTCTCGACAACAACTGGCTCTCACTCACGGTCGTCGATCCCCAACGGGGACACCGGGCGTTCGAATACGACGGCAGTCTTAGCTGGACGCCAGCCACAGACGAGACCGCCGAACGCGAGCGCGTCAGTATAACCAACTGAAACAGTTCAGCTTCTTCGGCTTGACAAGCTTTGTATACTCCCGAACTCTATACGTCCCATCCTCGTATGTACAAAATTCTCGAACACACTGCAGACGCCAAGTTCAAGGCTGAGGGCGAGACACTCGAAGACGCATTCACCGAGGTAGTCGAGGCGTTCGCCGAGGTGGTCGGAACACCACGGATAGAAGACGAAGACGACGATTCCGAGACTGATGTTGGGATAGCGGTTGAGTCGGAGAACCTCGAAGCCCTTGTCTTCGACTTCCTCGACCGTCTTATCTACACTCAGGACGTCGAGGGCGTCGCAGTCGTGGAATCCAAGGACTTGACTGTCGACGAGACGGACAGCGGCTACTCACTCGAAGCCGTTCTCAAGACAGTGCCCATAACCGGAGGCCTCACCGACATCAAGGCTCCGACATACAACGACATGAGGGTCGAGGAGACCAACTCGGGATGGCTGATTCAGGCGGTTCTCGACATCTGACCCAAAGGTTTAGTTAGGCAGATTCGAAGACTCAGGTATGGAGATATCACAGGTAGACGAAAACATCTACGAGATCGAGCAGGAAGACGACATGAACGTTCCTGCGAGGGTCTACGCTTCTGAGCTTCTTCTGGAGAAGATCGAACAGGACAAGACGCTCGAACAGGTCAGAAACGTCGCCACCCTGCCGGGAATACAGAAGTACTCTATCGTTCTCCCCGACGGTCACCAGGGATACGGATTCCCGATAGGCGGCGTCGCGGCTGTCGACATGGACGACGGAGTCATAAGTCCCGGAGGTATCGGCTATGACATTAATTGCGGCGTCCGTGTTCTGCGTACAAACCTGAGTTACGACGACGTGAAGGGAACGGGGGAGAAGCTAGCCGAGAGGCTCTACCAGACAGTCCCATCGGGTCTCGGCAAGGGAAGCTATCTAGACACGGATCTCGACGACATAGAAGGTATACTCGAAGGCGGCATGGAGTGGATGCTCGAAAACCGACACGCCTTCGAGGAGGATCTCGAACACTGTGAGGAGAACGGCAGGCTACCCGGCGATCCGAAGGCTGTTCCCGAGGAGGCGAAGGAGAGAGGAGTCAGCCAGGTTGGATCGCTCGGATCGGGCAACCACTTCTTAGAGGTACAGAGGGTCTCGAACCTCTACGACGAATCGACCGCCGAAGCCTACGGTCTTGAGGAGGATCAGATCGTCGTCATGATACACACGGGATCGAGGGGTCTCGGACACCAGACGTGTACCAACTACCTCAGGAGGTTCGAGAGGGAGTACCCCGATATAGTCGAGGATCTCCCCGACAAGGAACTCATATACGCGCCGATAGGCGACGACCCAGCCGAGGAGTACAGAGACGCTATGTACGCCGCCGCCAACTTCGCGTGGTCGAACAGACAGGCGATAACACAGGCTGTGAGAGAAGTCTTCAACGAGATGTACAACATCCGTGAGAGGGACGTCGAACTCGTCTACGATGTCTGTCACAACATAGCCAAGGAGGAGACCCACACCGTAGACGGCGACGAGAAGGAGCTACTCGTCCACAGGAAAGGCGCGACGAGAGCCTTTCCCGCAGGAAGGGAGGAGGTTCCCGACGTCTACCAGGACGTAGGTCAGCCCGTTCTCATACCCGGTACGATGGGCACCGACTCGTGGATACTCTCGGGAGGTGAGAAGTCGCTCGACCTCTCGTTCGGATCGACCGCACACGGTGCTGGCAGGGTGATGTCGAGGACACAGGCGAAGAAGGACTACTGGGGACGTGACGTACAGGAACAGCTCGCGGAGAGGCAGATTTACGTCAGGGCAGAGAGCGGATCGACTATCGCCGAGGAGGCACCCGGAGCGTACAAGGACGTCGATGAGGTCATGAGGGTGAGCGACGAACTCGGAATAGGTGAGAGGGTCTCACGTCTCGCTCCTATAGCGACTATAAAGGGGTAGAAACGAGAGAGACAGACACAAAGACAGAGAACTAATAGACTAAGACAGCTTCTTCTTGGCTTCCTCGACTATTCCGTCTATGTCGGCGTCCTGGAGATCCTCGTCGCCGAGTCGGAGACGCAGACGCGGTCTTCCTATGTCGATCGGCTCCTTCTCGGTGTCTATCAGACCTGCGTCCTCCAGCTCAGTCTTCTTACGTGAGAAGGTCGCCTTCGACGCGACGCCCGAGTCTTCTCCCCATTTCGAGATGTCATAGAGGAGTATCTTGTTCTTCGCCGCGACCAGGAGAGCGACTGTGATCTCGTCGAGCCCCTCACCGTCACCCTTCGCGGCGTCGAGGAGGTCGAGGACTCTTCTGAAGTCGTCCTCAGTCTCGTCGCCTATCTCGTCGCTCAGACTCTGGCTCACGTCGCTCATCGGCGGAGTACGTATCTTGAACTCGTCTCCATCCTCCCACATCGAGTCGAAGAGGTTCGAGACCGACTCGGCGAGTTCGTCGTTCTCGGCTGCGACGGTACCTATCGAGTCGTCGGTCTCTATGAAGCTGATAGTCTCTGTGTCGTCGAGTATAGCCACCGACCTCTCGACCGTGTCGTCAGTAGACAGTATCTCTAAGACTCCCTCCTTTATGAGGTCACTCGCGGCACTCGATATCAGGAAGTCACGCATCACCTCCTTGAGACTCTCCTCGTGGACGAGTACACGCATCCTCTCGATCTTGTCGCGCTCCTCGCTCGCGACCTCTATGTAGTCGCCCAGAACCCCAGGAGAGACCTGCAGAACGTCGAGACTGCCTCCGCTTTCCTCTATGGATCTCCGTATAATGTCCCGTCCGTCGACACCTGTCAAGTTCGCTGTCATTCTGACTAAGTATATTGATAGGTCTATATTTAATTTGACGGTCTGAGTCTGATAAATGAGGGATAACGAGGTAGTTGGAATACGTCAGTCTTAGATTGACTATAACACAGATCGGGGATATGTGGAATACGTCGCTCGCCGACGCTTGAAAGTCTCGGTTGGATCGGAGAAGACTTATGCTCGACAGTCCGTTTGGTTAGGTATGGAACACATAGACGAGACCGACCCCGAGACGGCGGAGGCGATACGCGGAGAGATCGAGAGGGAGGAACGCGGTCTTGAGATGATAGCGAGCGAGAACATCGCCTCGAAGGCTGTGATGGAGGCACAGGGCTCTGTAATGACCAACAAGTACGCCGAGGGGTATCCAGGAGAGAGGTACTACGGCGGCTGTGAACACATGGACGAGGTCGAGGATCTCGCGAGAGACCGCGCGAAGGAGATCTTCGGAGCCGACCACGTCAACGTACAGCCACATTCGGGGACACAGGCTAACATGGCAGTCTACTTCTCTGTTCTTGAGCCCGGCGACAAGATACTCGGAATGGATCTCACACACGGAGGACATCTCTCCCACGGACATCCCGCCAACTTCTCGGGAAAGCTCTACGACGTAGAGAGCTACGAGGTCGACGAGGAGACGGGACGTATAGACTACGACGACCTGAGGGAGCACGCCGAGGAGTTCGACCCCGACATAATCGTATCGGGAGCGAGTGCGTATCCCCGCGAGATAGAGTTCGACACTATAGGAGAGATAGCCGACGACGTCGACGCCTACCATCTCGCCGACATAGCACACATAGCCGGATTAGTCGCCTCAGACGTTCATCAGAGTCCTGTTGAGCACGCCGAGTTCGTGACGACGACGACACACAAGACACTCCGTGGTCCGAGAGGCGGAATGATAATGTGTGACGAAGAGTTCGCCGACGACATAGACACGACTGTCTTCCCCGGAGTCCAGGGAGGACCCCTGATGCATGTCGTAGCCGCTAAGGCTGTCTCGTTCAAGGAGGCACTCACAGACGACTTCGACGAGTATCAGGAGGCGATCGCCGAGAACGCACGTGTCCTCGGTGAGACGCTCCAGGACGAGGGATGGAACCTCGTGAGCGGCGGAACCGACAACCATCTCGTCCTGATGGATCTACGTGGTACCGGAATTACCGGAAAGGAGGCGGAGGAAGCACTCGAAGACGTCGACATCACAGTCAACAAGAACACCATACCCGGCGAGGAGAGAGCCCCGACCGTCGCCTCGGGAATACGTATAGGTGCTCCCGCGCCGACGACACGTGGTCTGAGAGCCGACGAGTTCGAGAAGGTAGGACGTCTCATCTCACGCGTCCTCAACAACACCGACGACGACGAGGTCAAGGCGGAGATCAGAGAAGAGGTAAACAGTCTGTGTGACGAGTTCCCGATCTATCCCGTACTGAACTAAATCTTAATCTCCTCACAGACGCGACGGAAGACTTCTTTTTCGGCTTCGTTCTCATTCTCGTTCTCGTTGTACGCCTCGATCTGACGCTGTGCCCCCGACTCCTCTATGAGACTCTCGGCGAGACTTAGTTTCTGACCCTCAAGACTCCCGACCACGTCATCGAAGAGGTCTTCGAGTTCGACTACTCCGGTCTCCCCTTCCCCCGTACGCAGGAAAGAGGCGTCGTGTCCGTGTCTCAGGGCGCGCCACTTGTTCTCATCGAGTATCTCACGTCTGACGTCGGTGTGACCGCCTCTGTCGCAGTCCGAGTACAGATCGAGGACGAGTGCACGTGTCAGAGCCACGAACCCGACGACCCTCTCGATACTCGTCTGTGAGTCGGGCGAACGTATCTCGACTGTGCCGTACCTCGTGTTGGGACGCACGTCCCACCAGATCTCTCCTCTGTCCTTTATCGATCCTTCCTCGACCATCCTCTTCTCGAACGACCTGAAGTCGCGCCACGAGTCGAATGCGGTCGGCATCCCCGTGTTAGGCAGGTTCTCGAAGACGACCGCCCTCGCACTTCTCAGACCCGTCTCGTATCCCTGCCAGAAAGGAGAGTTGGCTCCGAGAGCGAGATACATCGGAAGGTAACGTCTGATCTCGTTGGCTATACAGACCGCGGTGTCGGCGTCGTCTACGCCTATGTGGACGTGGAGACCCGCCGTCGTGTTCCTGTGCTGAGGATAGCCTATACGTTCGAGCTGTTTGGTGTAACGCGGCTTCTGTATCTGTTCGTTCTCGATCCATCTCGCCGAGGGATGGAGACCCGCCGCGAGAACCTCGTAGCCGTAAGACCGGACGTACGACTTGAGAGCCTCCCTCTTCTCGGCGACCTGGTCACGTGCGTCTCCGACGGAGGTCGCCGTGTCGGTCGTGGTTTCGAGGACGAACTTGAATAGCTCGGTGTCAAGATGATCCTGAAGCTCGCGTGGAGGGTCTTCTAGAAGACTGTCGGAGGCTGGCACGGGCTGAAGAGTCTCGGAGTCGACGACGTAGAACTCCTCCTCGACCCCTATCGTGCCTAACGTGTCGAACCTTTCCCTCTCTTTCATCCGACTCTCGCCTCTGTGTACTTGTGATTGGAAAACCAGATATAAAAGTGAATCTAACTAAACTGAGTCTCTACGCCGCGGCTTCCTCACGTATCCAGTCGTAGCCCTCGTCCTCGAGCTTCTCGGCGAGCTCGTGTCCTCCCTTCTTAGCCACCTCTCCGTCGAGCATCACGGCGACGCGGTCGGGCTCGACGTAGTCGAGTATTCTCTGGTAATGCGTGATGAGGAGAGTACCCATCGAGTCGTCACCCTGTGTGAGCTCGTTTATGCCCTCGGCGACTATCTTGAGTGCGTCTATGTCGAGACCCGAGTCGACCTCGTCTATGAGGGATATCTCGGGGTTGAGAACCGCCATCTGGAGGACTTCCATTCTCTTCTTCTCTCCTCCTGAGAATCCCTCGTTGATCGACCTGTTCATGAAGTCGGAGTCGATGTCGAGTATCTCCATCTTCTCCTCGAGCATCTCCTGGAACTCCGCAGGTCCTATTTCGTCTTCCTCGTCCCTACCGGCGTTCACCGCGGTACGAAGGAAGTTACTCACCGTCACACCCGTGATCTCCTTGGGGTACTGGAAGGCGAGGAAGAGACCGAGATTTGCCCTCTCGTCGGTCTCCATCTCAAGTATGTTCTCGCCCTGGAGGTACGCCTCTCCCTCGGTGACCTCGTAAGCCGGATGTCCCATTAGTACCTTCGCGAGAGTCGACTTTCCGCTTCCGTTGGGACCCATCATGGCGACGACCTCACCCTTCTCTATCGTGATGTCGACTCCGTTGAGTATCTTTTCTCCGTCAGCCTCTACGTGTAAGTTGTTTACTTCAAGTTGTGTCTGTGTCATTGTTGATCTTATCTTGTCTTAACTTAAGCTACCTGTCTAACTATGCTATGCCTCTGCCTCGTACTCTGCTACGCCGCCTTCGAGAACCTTGAGACCTAAGACCGCACATTTCACCCTCATCGGGTTGAGATCTATGCCGAGCATATCCATTATGTAGTCGCGGTCGAGGTCTTTGACCTCTTCGAGAGTCATTCCCTTGATCTCGTCAGTGAGCATCGACGCGCTCGCCTGGCTGATCGCACAGCCCTCCCCCTCGAACTTCGCGTCTACTATCTCGCCGTCCTCGTCTAGCTCGACGTAGACGTCTATCTCGTCGCCACACGACGGGTTGACGTCATCGTACTCTATGTCGGGGTTCTCGATCTCGCCGTAGTTGTGGGGATTCCTGTAATGGTCGAGTATGTTCTGCTTGTACATGTCGCGGCTCATGCTCCGAACACCTCCTTGACGTCTTCGAGTGACTCTACGAATCTGTCCGCCTCCTCACGTGTGTTGTAGAGGTAGAACGACGCACGTGCTGTCGCCGCTACATCTAACTGATCCATAACGGGCTGTACGCAGTGGTGTCCCGCTCTGACGGCGACTCCCGAGTCGTTGAGTATGTCGCTCGTGTCGTGAGCGTGTGCGCCCTCGACGTTGAACGAGACGACCCCTCCTCTCTCCTCGTAGTCGGAAGACGGACCGTATACCTCGACACCGTCGACCTCTTCGAGTCTTTCGACCGTGTACTCCGCGAGCATCTTCTCGTGTTCGTGTATGTTCTCCATGCCTATATCTTCGAGGTACTCTACGGCTCTCCCGAGACCTATCCCCTCGGCGACGTTCGGGGTTCCCGCCTCGAACTTCCACGGAATCTCCGCCCACGTCGCCTCCTCACGTGTGACCTTCTTTATCATCTCTCCGCCGTACTCGAACGGCGATGTCTCTTCGAGGACTTCCTTCGAGCCGTATAGGACTCCGCTTCCCGTCGGTCCACACATCTTGTGTCCGCTGAAGGCGAGGAAGTCACAGCCTATCTCTCCGACGTCTACGGGCATATGAGGAACGCTCTGGGCGGCGTCTACGAGACACCGTGCGCCGACTTCGTGGGCGCGGTCACAGATCTCCTCTACCGGCGTGACCGTGCCGAAGACATTCGACATATGTATCACCGAGACCATTGCTGCGTCCTCGGTGATCTTCGTCTCTATCTCGCCTTCCTCTATGAATCCGTGGTCGTCGGTTTCGAGAAAGACGAGGTCTGCGCCCGTGCGTTTAGCGATCTGCTGCCACGGGAGGAGACCCGAGTGGTGTTCCATCCCCGTGAGGACGACCTCGTCGCCCTCGCCGAGGTTATCGAGACCCCAGCCGTATGCTACTGTGTTGATCGCCTCCGTCGTGTTCGAGGTGAAGACGATTTCGTCGCTCGACGCGCCTATGAAGTCTGCGACCTTGTCGTGAGCCGTCTCGTAGGCTATGCTAGCCTCCTGGCTCATCTCGTGGAGACCCCTGTGTACGTTGGCGTTGTACCTCTCGTAGTACTCGTTCATCGCGTCGACGACCTGAGTCGGGGTCTGTGAGGTCGCTGCGTTGTCGAGGTAGACGAGTCTCTCCCCGTTGACCTCACGTCCGAGTGCGGGGAAGTCTCTCCGTACCTCCTCGACGTCTATCGGGCTAGGGCACTCCTCGGCAGTCATCTCTATTATATTTCCATCTTACGTTCGACTATCTCGCGGCAGTCGTCCTCTAACTCCTCGAGAGGGAGCTCTCCGAAGACGGGCTCGAAGAATCCCTCAACTATTCTGCGTCTCACCGTCTCCTCGTCGAGACCCCGCGACCTCATGTAGAACATCTCCTCGTCGTCTATCCTACCGACTGTTGCGGCGTGAGAGCATTTGACGTCGTTGTTGTCGATCTCGAGACGCGGCGACGCGTCAGCCTCCGCCTTGTCACTCACGAGTAGGACGTTCTCTGTCTGGTAGGCGTCGACGTTGTAAGCGGGCTCGGAGACCTCTATGGTGCCCTCGTAGGCACCCACCGCCTCGTCGTCTAAGACTCCTCTCGTGAACATGTCACAGACGGAGTTGGGAGCGTCGTGGCGTGTACGTGTCTCTACGTCGAAGTGCTGGTCTCCCGTTCCGAAGAAGAGACCCAGGTTCTCGGTGTCGGCTCCCTCTCCCTCTATCACCGTGCTCACGGTCGACTTCGTGAGAGCGGTTCCGAAACAGCCGTCTATCCAGTTGACACTCGCGTCTCTTCCCGCTGTCCCTCTCTTGACCGTGTACTGGTACGAGTCCTCGGAGAGATCCTGTACGGCTCCGTAGTTGACCTCGGCTCCGTCTCCTGCGTGTACTTCGACAATGTTCGAGAAGTACGACTCGTCTCCTCCCTCGATACTCTCGGAGACGTTGACCTTGGCGTTATCCTCGACGACGACGAGTGTGTGACTGAACTGTACCGTGTCGTCCACGACGGTCTGGGTCGAGAGAATCTCGTCGACCTCGACGCCCTCGGGAACGTAGACGAAGACACCGTCGGTAACTGCGGCGGCGTGTATAGCAGTGAAACGGTTGTCGTCCCATCTCACAGCCTTGTTCATCAGGTTCTCACGTACGAGATCCTCGTGTTCTTCGAGTGCTGTCTCGAAGTCGGTGAGGACGACTCCCTCGGGCAGATCGGCTTCGTTAGTCTCGATCTGCCTCTGGGTCGTACCCTCTCCCTTAGCGAGCGACCTCGCTGTTAGCTCTCCTAAGTCGGTCCAGACCTTTCCGGGTGTGGTTATGACCTTCGGGAACGGGAGGTCTTCGTACGACTCCCATGCTTCGAGTCTTCTGTTCGTGAGCCAGTCGGGCTCGTCTCTCGACTCGGAGACCTCAAGTACGTGGTCTCGGTCGAGCTTCTGTTGGGGTTCTGCGCTCATTGTCTTTGTCTTGTGGTGTGGTTACGTCGTTTTAAAATACAACTGTTGTTTCTATCCGAGTGATCCTTCCATCTCGAGCTCTATGAGACGGTTTAGCTCGACGGCGTACTCAAGAGGTAGCTCGTCGGTTATGGGCTCTATGAAGCCCGAGACGACCATCTGCATAGCCTCGTCGTCCTCTATTCCGCGTGACTGGAGGTAGAATATGTCCTCGTCTCCTATGCTTCCGACAGTCGCCTCGTGTGCCATGTCGACGTCCGACTCGTTGATCTCCTCGTAAGGCATCGTGTCGCTCACCGACTCGTCGTCGAGCATCAGTGCGTCACAGTCGACGCTCGATTTGACGCCCTTCGCTCCCTCGGAGACACGTACGAGTCCTCTGTAGTTCGTCCTTCCGCCGTCCATCGATATCGACTTCGACTCTATCGTCGACGACGTGTCGGGCGCGAGGTGTGAGACCTTAGCTCCCGTGTCTATGTCCTGACCCTCTCCCGCGAAAGCGACCGAGATCTGACGCGCGTTGGCGTTTCTTCCCTTGAGAACCGACATCGGGTAGAGCATCGTCGTCTTCGATCCCATCGATCCCGATATCCACTCCATCGTTCCGTTCTCCTCGACGAGTGCGCGTTTCGTGTTGAGGTTGTAGGTGTTCTTGCTCCAGTTCTGAACTGTCGAGTACTTGACACGTGCGTTCTCGTCGACGAAGACCTCGACACATCCCGCGTGGAGGTTGTGGCTGGTGTACTGGGGAGCCGAACATCCCTCTATGTAATGAACTTCAGCACCTTCCTCGGCGATTATGAGGGTGTGCTCGAACTGTCCCATTCCCTCGGTGTTCATACGGAAGTACGCCTGTATAGGCATCTCGACAGTGACTCCTTCGGGGACATAGACGAACGACCCACCCGAGTGTACCGCGCCGTGTAGAGCGGCGAACTTGTTGTCGCTCGGGGGGACTGCCTGTGTCATGAAGTACTCCTTCACGAGATCCTCGTGCTCCTGTATCGCTGTGTCTATGTCGGTGAAGACGACTCCCTTCGACTCCCACTGCTCCTTCATGTTCTGGTAGACGACCTCCGACTCGTACTGGGCACCGACTCCGCCGAGTGCCTTCTGTTCCGCCTCGGGGATACCGAGCTTGTCGAAGGTGTCCTTTATGTCGTCGGGAACCTCGTCCCAGTCCTGCTCCGATTCCGACTCGTCAGCGCGGAGGTAGGTCACTATCTCGTCTATCTTGAGATCCGACAGGTCGGGACCCCAGTCGGGCATCGGCATCTCCTTGAAATGCTCGAGAGCGTTGAGACGTCTCTCGAGCATCCAGTCGGGCTCGCCTTTCTCCTCTGAGATCTCACGTATTATCTCCTCCGAGAGACCCTTCTCACTCTTGTACTCCGACCTCTCGGGGTTGCGGTGGTCGAACCTCTCCCTCTGGGCTTTTTCTAACTCTCTTGTGTCTGAGCTCATGTTATCACTTGTAAGTATAAGGACTTACCATTTTGAAAGTAGTCTGTCTTCCGCTTAAGTCTTACGTGTTGGGGACTGTCTAAAGTGTTTTCTCTTTGCCGCAGCCCGGAGACACAGCTAATAATACCCGCCGACGCCTAAGACTTTCATGGACACCGTCTCGGAGATACTCGAGGTTGGCGGCGACGCCGACGAAACCGCACTCCGATCACCCCCCGTCGAATCGTACTCGTGGGACACCTTCACGGCGACCGTGCGTAAGACCGCGAACCTCGCCTCAGGTCTGGGTCTGAGACGCGGTGACACCATCACAGTCTCCGACCACGATACCCCAGAGTCCCTCTTTTTCTTTCTCGGTGCGTCTCTCATAGGTGCTCAGACAGTCTTCGGAGATGGAGACGAAGACGCTACCCTCACCGTAACTCCGTGCTCAGAGACTAAAGACGTATCTGCGACGCGTCTGTGTTACGGCGAGAAGCCTGACGACCCTGGGGTTACGCATTACGAGAGAGAGATCTGGGGGGAGAGTCCCCTCTTTCCCTCCGACAGACTCAGCCAACCCGACGACACCGTACTCCTCTCGGGTTCACGCCGGTACACACAGGAAGAACTTGTGACTGCGGCGGAGGAGGTCGCCGACGACTACGGAATAGCTGAGTACGACGAGGCTGTAACCGGTTCGGTATCGACACCCGAGACACTCGTAGCCGGGATTCTCGCGCCTCTGATCTCACGTACTACGGTGTCTCTCCCTGGGGATGGGAGCCGAGACTCCGACACAGACACCGACACTGATTCGGATGCTGTTCTACTCCGCCGAGGCGACACACAGAGAACTCTCGGGATCGAGTCGGTCTCTATAAAATAAAAGAAGCTGTCTGTTACTCTACTCTATTCGTTGTCGCTCGTCGCTACGCGTCTCACGTCGATAGCTCTTGGACCTTCTTCTGCCTCCTCAATCTCGAACTCGACTACGTCATCTTCGTCAATCTCGGCACCTAGAACCTCCGTGATATGGAAAAACACGTCCTCGTCGCCGTCCTCACGCTCTATAAATCCGTAACTCTTCTCGTTGTGGAAGAATTTTACAGTACCTTCTGCCATTTGAGTTCTCCTTTGAGGTCTGTAGGTTCTTGGTCTTAAAAAGAATTCTGGTGGTCTTCCGTTTCCGTAAGTATAATCCGGGAACCTCCCCAACTCGGCGTATGTCACTCATAGACAACGTGATGGCGTCGCTTCACGTGATATTTGCCGCAGTCTGGATAGGAAGTGCCCTCTTCATGGCGGGGGTTGTTGTACCCGCCGCGCGCGACGGGAAGATGAGTGCTGAACTCGCGTCGCACGTCGCCGACAGGTTCTCTCTCGTCTCGATCGTCGGCTCCGCAGTCATGTTCGTGACGGGAGGACATATGGCTGGCACGATGTATACCTTTGGTGCCCTCCTCAACACAGTCGGCGGCAACCTCGTTCTTACTATGGTCGTCCTCTGGTTCCTGATCTCGGGATTCCTACATATGGCGACGAAGAGGTTCAAGGACGGAGTCGACGAAGACAGGGTCAGGACACCGGCTAAGAACAGCTTAGTCTGGTACAGGATCTCGGCGGTTCTCGGATTCCTCCTTCTCGTGAACGGCGCGCTCCTCAGCTTCGTGTATTAGAGATCAGTCACTCGTCCTTACGAGACGGTGTTCGATACCTTCTGACTGGAGCCTGTCTGTCAGACCTCCGGTTCTGTCCTCGACTACACAGACGACCGCCGAGACACCGTTGAGACATGCCTCGACGACTCCTTCCTCGACTCCGTACCGAATGTAGTCTTCGACCCCTGACTTTTCGAGTGCGACCTCGGCTTCGGTTCCGAGTCCGAATACGACATCGGCGTCGTTGGTTTCATTTCTGACGACGTCTGTCTCGACTTCTCGGCTTCCGCCGTCCTCGACCGAGGGAACCTGAAGGACTGTAACCGAACCCGGCTCCATCTCTATCAGACCCTCGAACTCGGTTATTCCGACGTCCTCGCCTTCTTCGGCGGCTGTGACGGCTACGGCAGTCGGAGAGTCGTCGCCGTCGGCGCGTGATACGTACATCCTCCCTTTCTCCATCTCTATGCTCACTCTGTCGCCCTCGTCTATCTCCTCCCTTGCAACAGCCGTCTCCACGAATACCTCCCCCATTACGTCACCCGTGACGTGTTCGAGGTAGTCGTCTAGCTCCTCAGCGTGCGAGAGTATTAGGTCAGCGCCTTCCTTAGTCACCGTGTACCTTCCGCGCGCGAGGTTCTCGACGAGACCCTCGTCGACGAGGTAATGCATGTGATCCGAGACAGCCTGCGGGGTTATACCTATGCTGTCGGCTATCTCCGTCTGGCTTATAGCGGGCTGGTTCTCCGCAATCTGAACGAGTATCTGGAACCTGGTTATCTCCCTCTTGTCGTTGAGAAGTCGGCTCTTCATTAACTGATCTTGGCGCGTATAGACGTGTTCGAGACTAATCTATCTTGCCAAGCCGTCCTCGACTAAAGATATATTAAGCGTGAGCGTGATTAAGACGCCATGGACTCTCCAACGAACAGGAGAAGGTTCCTCGCGTCTGTCGGTGTCTTAGCCTTGGCGGGCTGTGTTCAGGCAACGGATCAGCAGAACGGGAACCAGACTGATGGGGGCGGAGACTCCGAAAACGGCTCCGGAGGTGGTTCCGAAGGCGGAGACAGTGGTAACGACAACGCCGGAGACACGTCTCAGAACGAGACACAGAACGAGACGGCGAACGAGACTGCCGAGGTCGAGGAGGAGGTCGACTACGTCTCGGAGCCGAGAAGGGACAGACGTGTGAGCTTAGTCCGTGACTCGGTAATGGTTCAACACGGTGGTGGGACAAGTGGCGATGTGATAGGTGAGGTCGAGAACACAGGGAACGTTCCCCTCATGGGAAGCGACGTCGAGATCGTCGGAAACATGATCGACAACGACGGTATCGAGATACTGAGGGGTGAGACTAACCCGGAGGACGTCTATTTCGAGCCGGGCGAGACGTTACCCTTCAAGTTCACCGTGAGTGAGAAGTCGGGAGTCATCGACAGCCAGAGGATACGTGAGACCATAAAGGAACGTCTGGAAGCGGCGGAACAGCTCTCGAAGTTCGGACAGAGAATCGCGGACAACCTACATCTCGAAGCCAACGTTGTGTCCAAGTCGGAGATAGACATACCAATACCTAGGAGACATTTCGGAGCTGACGTCCTTGAACTCCTCGAAGGCGAGATCGTCGAAGTCAATACGTCGGTTACTTCCGAGGGAAGTATACTCCCGGAGTTCGGGGAGCCCAAGTTCGAACTCCGTCTCAACAACCTCTCGGGAATGGAGATAAGGAACCTCGGCGTCATGATGATACTCAGGAAATCGGGGTCGACCCCCCACGTTGTCTCCTTCATAATTAACAGCTATACCATAGAAGCCGATAGCAGGGGTACTCAGAGGCGGGTGGAGGACGTCAACATGAACAGCGGCACGACTCTAAATAACGTCCCGGTCTCCGAGGTCGGCGACCCTGAGATACGTATAACTCTCTATGAGAACACCGAAATAGTAGCTGCGGACGCTGAATAGACTGCCTACTCTACACTTCTTCTAGGTGCTCTATTCCCTTCTTGCTCACGTTCGCCTCTGTGATCTCGTCGGGCATCCAGTCGGGCTTGTTCTCGGGGGCTTCCTCCTCCCAAGACCACGCGTCGTATATGTGTACCTTGTCGGTACCCTTCTCACGCAGACGTATCTCAGTCGCGTTGTCCTTTGCGTCTTCCTCCGACCCATAGACGTCGTCGAGCCTTCTTGCGGCTTTGAGCGCAGCCTGTCTAGGCGTGTTGCCGCTGAAAACGCTTGTCTCTTGACCGTCCTCTCTTAGTGCGAAGTTTCTTTTACCGTCTTCTCTTACCATTTTTGGCACACCGTATGGGGAAGTCTATTCCGTACTGTAATATTAAATTAACGGCGGTCTGCATCTATTTCGCCGAAAGATACTTAAGACAAGATAGAAGGAGGGGGCGAAACAGACCCAACCGCGCGGATCACGTCGTCGTTATGATATCGTCGACGACGTCATTGACTCCCATCGCTATTCCCTCGACCTCTATGCCGCCTTTACCCTTCGCGGCGTCGCCCACTACGTAGACGTCGTCGATCGGCGTCTCAGTTCCCGCCTTGTAGCCGTTCGCAACTCGGTTGACGGGCCAGTCTCCCTTGTAGCCCTGTGACAGGAGTATCTCGTAGTCGGCGTCGGGGAAGATATCTTCGAGGTCTGACTTCGCCTTACGTATCGCTTCGCCTGCCGTCTCTTCGTCGGGGTTCCAGCTCATATGTGCCTCCGTGAGATGTTTGCCGTCGGGCGCAAGGCTCGGGTCGGCGTGTGTGACCTCGTTTATGCCGTCTATCCTCTCGGCGTCGGGAGCGAAGAGTATCCCGTTGTAACCCAGGAGAGGCTCGTCGACTCCTAAGCTCATCTTTATTCCCGGCGACGGCGGGCGACTCTCCGCTTCTTCGAGGTAGTCGTCGTCCCCCATCAGACGCGCTGTGATACGGTGTCCTGCGTTCGAGATTACGTAGTCGGCTTCGACCGTCTCGCCGTCGACTGTGATCTCGCCCTCGTCTATCGCCTCGACCTCGTGTCTCGTATGTATCTCGCCACCCTCCGACTCCACGACGTCGGCGAGTGCGTCGACGACTCCCGAACAGCCGCCCTTCGGAACCCCGGGCATCCCGTACTTCTTAGTGTTCTTCATTATGGCGTAGATCTCGTCGACGGGCATCTCCTCCGCCGTCAGAGAACATGACCAGCCACAGAAGGCGTCGGCTACGTCACGCATCTCACCGCTCGTGATGTCGTCGAGATTCCTCCCTCTCATGAGACCGTACCACGCTCTGAGATACCACAGGGCGTTCTTGACGAGACCGTACTTGCCGAATACGTACTCGTTCATGGGGACGTCGTCGCGGTCGTCCTCGAAACGTATCTTAGCCGCGGGATCGCATTCGACTATTTCGACGTCCGCGCCTACGTCGTCGAGTATCCTTCCGAGAGGACCCGTGGCTCCATGAGGGATCATATGGAGCGCCCCGCTCGTAAGCTCGTAGCCCTCGTACTCGAGGTTGCGGAAACGTCCTCCTATCTCGTAGTTCTTCTCGAAGACCTCGACCTCGAAGCCCTCCCTCGCGAGCTTAGCGCCCGCTGAGAGACCTCCGATCCCCGCGCCGACGACGACGGCTCTGGGTTTCGTAGCCATTAATTCGTTACTTACAGGATTCTCTCGGCTATGACCTCAGCGTTGAGTAGGCTCGCTCCTGCCGCGCCTCTTACCGTGTTGTGTGCGAGACACGAGTACTTTGTTCCCTTCGTGTCGTCACGTACTCTTCCGACACTCACCGACATTCCGTTCCCCGCGTTCCTGTCGAGTCTCGGCTGTGGTCTGTCGGGCTCGTCGTGGACTATGATCGTCTGGTCGGGAGCCGTCGGGAGATCGAGAGTGTTGAAGCTACGGAATGCCTCCTTTAGCTCGTCGACTGTTGGATCTTCGTCTAGCTCGCCCCAGACGTTTTCGAGATGTCCGTCGAATGTAGCGACGCGGTTACACGAAGCCGAGATGTCGATCTCAGCCTCGTCTATCTCGGAGCCGTTGAACTCGCCGAGTATCTTGAGGGGCTCTGTCTCTATCTTCTTCTCCTCGTTGCTTATGTAGGGGATGACGTTGTCGAGTATCTCCATGCTACTGACTCCCGAGTACCCGGCTCCGCTGACCGCCTGGAGCGTCGCGACGACGACACGTGAGAGACCGAACTCACGCAGAGCGGCTATCGTCGGCGTCATCGTGATCGCAGAACAGTTGGGGTTTTTGACTATGCCGCCGTCCCAGCCTCTCTCGTCGGACTGAACTTCGAGGAGGTCAAGATGGTCGGCATTTATCTCGGGTATAACGAGGGGTATGTCGTCTTCCATACGTGCCCATCCCGCGTTCGACGCCACTATGTATCCCTCATCTGCGAAGGCGGGCTCGACCTCCTGTGCCGCCGACGACGGAAGCGCGCTGAAGACTATATCGACGTCGTCGTCGACATCGTCGGGCTGCGTCACTCCTACCTCCAACTCCTTAGCCATCTCGGGGAGACGTGAGTCGAGTCTCCAGTCGACTACCTCCTCGTAGGTCTTTCCTGCGGAAGACTCGCTCGCTGTGACCGACGCTAGCTCGAACCACGGGTGGTCGTCGAGAAGCTGTATGAAACGCTGTCCCACGTTTCCGGTTGCTCCTAGGACTCCGACTTTCGTGTTGTTAGTCATGTATCTGGTGGAGAACTCCCAAAGCCTAAACCTTTTCTATGTTTCGACTCCGAGGAGAAGAGCGGCTATCCTGTGTAGAAAGACGCCGGTTATTACGACTACGATAGCGACCCTGTGGTTCACTGCGAGTAAAGACCATCCGAGGCTGAAGACCGAAGATACGAATAGACGGCTCGTCTCGTTCCTCGAAGCTTCTTTCCACTCGTCTGCTGACTCGGACTCCGAAGATCCTCTCCGGGCTATCCAGAGCCAGTATACCCTGTGTACGACACCCAAGAAAGGAACGTAGTCCACCAGACTGCTTCTTCCCCAGTCCCTCTTAGACTTCTCCATTCCGGCTGCTGAGTTACTCTTCGAGTATGTCGTCAAGACCCGGAAGATCGCCTTCCTCTCCCTCACTTGTCTCGGCTCCGGCTTCGACTTCTTCGACTTCCTCTTCTTCTATCTCCTCGACCTCAGTGACCTTGAGTGGTATGTCGGAGAGCTTCTGACCTATCTCCTTACGAGCGACTCGTGAGGCGTGTTCCTCGCTCTCGACGTTGAACACCTTCATCTCAAGCTCGAGAGCCACGAGACCCTCATCTGCGGCTATGAAAGCGGGGTCTTGTTCGGCTCCACACTCCTCACACTCCCTGTCGCCTACGTTGATCTCGACGTAGTTGAGGTCGGGATTGAGCATGTCTCCGACCTTGCTTATCGCAATCCTGACTGCCTCGTCGCTTGTCTCTACGTCGTAAACCGGTACTGCTGCTTCAACGACTACTTTGTAGTTCATGGTTTTACCTTCTCTCCTGCGTCTGCAACATCTGAACGCCTTTACTGCGGCGTGTTATTTATATTCCTTAGTAGAACCTCAAAAATCTTCCGCTGTTTTGGGTAGGTCAACGAAGCCTTTAATAAGTTCACAGACTCGGTTTAACCCAATGACGGATTTCGAGGATCTACTCTCGAACGAGGTAGTACAGGCATATCTCCAGAAGCTTGTGGGGTCGGAGGGTATGCCTGTCGCGATGAACCCCGCCGAGGAGGAGATCACTGACGAGGATCTCGCCGAGGAACTCGACATGGAGCTAAACATAGTGAGGAGGACACTCTTCATACTCTACGAGAACGACCTCGCGTCTTACAGACGTCTCCGTGACGAGGAGACGGGCTGGCTCACGTATCTCTGGACCTTCGAGTACGACGAGATACACGACAACCTCAAAGATGAGATGGAGAAGCTCTACGAGAGTCTCGACGAGAGGTACGAGTACGAGCGCCAGCATCAGTTCTACATCTGTGAGGTCTGTGGAATACGTTTCGAGTTCGAGGAGGCTATGGAGCTCGACTTCAACTGCCCCGAGTGTGGATCTCCGCTCGAATCGATGGACAACGACGACCTCCTTGGCGCTCTCGAGTCGAGGATGGAGAGCATAGAGGAAGAGCTTAATCTCAAGACTCCTCAGTCCCAGTAATGAAGAAGGTTCTCAACTCGAAGATCTACGTAGAGGGAGACGCCCGCGGCAGGGCACTCGACGGCGCGGAAGCCGTCATAAGAGACAGGCTCGAAGGACTCGACGTCGAGTACGAGGTACGTCTGAGGGAAGATGACAGAATAGAGGTCGAAGGGATCGGAGAAGACATAGAGATGGCTCTCAGCCTACTCGCCGACGAGTTCGGTGAGTTCGAGACCGATCCCGAGAAGGGCGAGACCTACGTCGGAACCTTGGAGTCGTGGGACGAGGACGGCTTCACAGTCGACATAGGACGCGAAGTTCTCGTGCCCGCGGAGTCTCTCGATGCCTTAGGCGCAGGAACCCCGTCACAGATACGTGAGAGGTACGGCTTAGTCCAGCACACCCCCTTAGAGGTCGTCTGGGAAGACACTCCGCACCTCTCCGACGACCAGGCTGACGAGCTCTGGGACTGGCAGAAGGGGAACGGACGTATCAATGTCAACTCGTCGACGCGCGGAGAGGTCAGGGCTACTGTCAACAGGGCTGGACACGCCCAGGACATAGTCACAGTCGAACGTCTCGGCTTCTTAGAACAGAGCATAATCTGTAAGCAGGACACAGACCCGCCGGGTCTCTTGGCGGAGATAGGCAAGTACATACAGGGTGAGATGAAGTGCGTCGTGGCGTCGTCTTAGCCGCAGTCGTCGCGTTAGTAGTGATCTCGGGATGTATGGGATCGCCGGGGGAAGAGTCGGCGGAGTACGACTGGGAAACCCCTGACGGTGTCGACGTCTACTACGACCTCAACTCCAACAACTACACCGCCGTTATCGACGTGAGTAACGTCGAGGGCGAGACTTTAGAGCTTTCACAGGAGGACTCATTCGGAGGACGTATACCCGTGCGCGCTACGACTGTGCGTTTCCGGTACCCCAACTCGACAGTTATAAATGCCTCCGTCGAGACCGAGTCGGAGAAGGCAGTCGTAGACCTACCATCGAACACGGGAAAGCTCGCGTACACGTCGCCTATGAGATCTAACTCGTTCGCGCGTGAGGTACCCGTGCCAATAGACGGCGATGTCGTAGTCGTCCTCCCCGAGGGCAAGGACGCCAGGAACAGGATACTCGGCGGAATATCGCCGAGTGGCTACGAGGTAGTCTCCGAGTCGCCTCTGACACTCAGATGGGACGTCAAGGGCTTAGAAGAGGGCGATACCGTTGACATCAGCTTCTACGACAGGGGTAACTCACGTCTCCTACTCTACCTCGTAGGAGGACTCATAGCCGGCGCAGTCGGCGTCTTAATCTACTTCAGACAGCGTCTCATCGATCTGCGTGAGAAGAGGAAGAAGTACGAGTACTAGTCCTTCTCAAGCTCGACGAACTCAAGTGACCTACCGTGTTCACAGTCGATGTCGGAGCCTCCGGCTGTCTCCTTTATAGTGTAGTCCTCTCCGAAGTCGAGACCGTCAGGGACGCAGTACTTGTAGCCCTTGCACTCCTTCTTGTCACACGTCTCCTCGTCTATCGATACCGTCGATCCCTCGAACGCCTTCTTCGAGTCGACCTGTGCTAAGACGGGAGACTCAGTGACTTCGACCGCACGCACGCTTCCTCCGGCGTGGACTCCACAGTCGAGATCCTGACCTCCCTCACGGACGTCGACGATCCGGTAACGGACGCCCTCTTCGAGGCTGAGACACGTAGAGCTGTGAGGACAGTCGTCACAGCCCTCGGCACCGCCCTCGAATATGAACTCGTTCCCCACCTCCGCTAGCTTCTTTCCTATCAGAGTAATCTGTGTGTTCTGATGTGTTGATGTTGAGTCTGTGGACATATCCGTATATGTTCTATCTATCTTGATATGCCTTCCGTCAGACGCCCGATCCGTACTCTTCCCCAAAACCACCGAAACGAGACGTTAGTCTTAAATCCCGGACGTGTGTCTCTTGAAAAGATGGAAGAAGACGAAGGCTTCAGGAAGTCTACGTGGATAAGCCTCCCGAGTGACGTCGTCGTGGGACACGGCGTCCTCGAAGAGGTCACGGACGTTCTCGACAAGTCGTCTGAGTCGGCTCTCGTCGTGACTTCATCCACGACGCGCGGGATAGCCGGGGACCGCGTCGCGGAGCAACTCGTAGACGCCGGGATGGAGTCGGAGACGGTTGTAGTAGAGGGCGCGAGCTTCGACTCGATAGACGACGTGATATCGACCGCGGAGGAAATAGGTGCGGACGCCCTCTTAGGGGTCGGTGGGGGCGTGCCGATAGATACAGCCAAGGTTGCGTCACACCGTCTCGACGTACCGTTCGTGAGCGTCCCTACGGCGGCGTCACACGATGGAATCGTTTCGTCGCGCGCCTCTATACCCGACGGCGAGTCGCGTCACTCTGTCGCGGCGTCGCCTCCCCTAGGGGTCGTAGCCGATACACGGATACTCGCCGACGCACCTCGGCGTCTCACAGCGAGCGGCTGTGCTGACATAATCTCGAACTACACCGCTGTCAAGGACTGGAGACTCGCACAGCGTCTCCAGAACGCGAGTTACAGCGGATACGCGGGGGCTCTGAGCGAGATGACCGCCGAGATACTTCTTGACAACGCCGACTCGATAAAGCCCGGCTTGGAGGAAAGTGCGTGGATGGTAGTCAAAGCCCTAGTCTCCTCGGGCGTCGCGATGAGTATAGCCGGGTCGTCACGTCCCGCGAGCGGGAGCGAACACAAGTTCTCTCACGCACTCGACCGTATAGACTCGAAGAGAGCTCTCCACGGAGAACAGTGCGGCGTCGGGAGCATAATGATGATGTACCTCCACGGCGATGACTGGGAACGTATAAGAGACGCACTCGAAACCATAGGTGCTCCGACGACCGCCGACGATCTCGGATTTGGGCGTGACGAGATAATCGAGGCACTCGTGACCGCCCACGAGATAAGACCCGAACGTTACACTATACTCGGAAGCGGACTCACCCCCGAAGCCGCGGAGAACGTCGCCGAGATTACGGGTGTGGTGTGAACCGCTCAGGGTCAAGCGGCTTGGAACACCTAACGTCGCAACAACAGAAGTCGGTTAGCCTAGGGGGTCAATCAGCCGCTTCTAACTGATCCTCGCCGAGACCCGCTATTCTCTCGTCGTCGACCTCGACGGTGTAGGTGTTGCCTCCGAACATCGTCTCGCTGACCTGTACTACCTCTCCTTCCTCTCCGTTCTTGTCGTGGTACTCGTCCTTGAGGATGATGCTGTCTCCTTTCTCGAAGCTCATACACGTAGGAAGAAGTCGATGGTCAAAAGAATTTGTTATTCGCTTTTTACATCTCGTCTTCTATGAAGCCGCGCGCGTCGTCGATCTCGTCTTGTGAGAGTTCGAAGGAGCCGTCTGACGACTCGACTCTCAGACCCGACTCTGTGACCTCTCCGATCACGGTAACCTCGAGATCGGTTGTCTCAGAGACAGCGTCGGCGTCGTCGGTGACAAAGACCACTCTTCCGTAGGTCTCGTCGAAGGGATCTTCGTACTCGACTGAGGCTCCGTTCTCGCCACACATCTCGGCGAGAGCGACCACGAGACCACCTTCTGAGATGTCGTGTGACGCCGAGACGGATCGAAGGCGCGCTATCTCGACGGTGTCGTCGATTACGTCTCTCGGATCGGCGTCGGTGCCGTCGACGACGACTACGGAGTCGCCAACGTCGGCTTCCGAGAGGTCTGCGCGCGGGGCGTCGGGGTCGGGTGTCCTTCCGAAGACACCGACGCTGGGTGTGGGATTTACGGCGGTTCCGAACTCCTCCGACTCATTGTAGAGGGAGACGTTTCCGCCTACGATAGGAACGTCTATCTCGTGAGCCATGTCACCTAAGCCGCCGACTGCATCGGCGAAGACGCCGTATACATCGGGTCTCTCAGGGTTTCCGAAGTTGAGACAGTCGACCATAGCGATGGGCTCGGCACCCTTGACAGCGAGGTTCATCGCGTTCTCAAAGACAACGTCGCGCGCGCCCTTCTCGGGGTCGGCGTCGACACGTTTCGAGTTACAGCCCGACGAGACCGCGAGACCCGTTCCGTCTATGTTGAGAACACAGGCGTCGTCGCCCGGCTTTACGACTGTACGTGTCTGAACCTCGTGGTCGTACTGTCGGTATACCCACCGCTTCGAGGCGTTGTTGGGGTCTGAGAGTAGGTCGAGTGCGTCCTCCTCCGTGACGTCTCTGTCGGCGTTCGGCGCGTACTCCTCGACGTCGGGCTCCTCTATTCCGAGGTCGTGTGTCGGCGCGCCGTCGGCGAGATACTCCGCGGGGAGGTCGACGACTGTCTCTCCGTCGAACTCGGCGACGTATCTCTCTCCTTCTGTGACCTCGCCTATCACAGTCGCTTCGAGGTCGTACTTGTCGGCTATCTCCTCGACAGCCTCGACGTCATCGTGATCGAGTTCGAAGAGCATCCTCTCCTGTGACTCGCTGAGGAGGATTTCGAGAGCGTTCATCCCTGTCTCGCGGAGATGTACCTCGTCCAGGTCGATACGTGCTCCCGTACCGCCTATCGCCGCCATCTCACTTGAGGCTCCCGCGAGACCCGCCGCGCCGAGGTCACGTGCCGCCTTCGCGTACTCACGTATTTCGAGTGTCGCGTCTATCAGGAGCTTCTCTGTGTAGGGGTCGCCGACCTGTACGGCGGGACGTTCCTCTGTCTCTGCCTCTTCACCTAAGTCTTCACTCGCGAACGAGGCACCGCCTAAGCCGTCTCTACCGGTCGACGAGCCGACTAAGACGAGCTTGTTCCCGGGCTGCTTACATCCCGCAGTCACGATGTCGTCCTTCTGTGCGACTCCGACACAGACGACGTTGACAAGCGGGTTTCCGTTGTACGACTCGTCGAAGAAGGTCTGTCCTCCGACGGTCGGGACGCCTATCGAGTTTCCATAGTCGGAGATTCCGTCGACGACTCCGTCGAAGAGGTAACGCGTCTTCTCCCTCTCGAACTCGCCGAAGTAGATAGTGTCCATCAGAGCTATCGGACGAGCACCCATGCTGAGTATGTCACGGACTATTCCGCCGACACCAGTCGCGGCTCCGTCGTAGGGATCGACGTAAGAAGGATGGTTGTGGCTCTCCATTCCGACGGCTATGACTGTGTCGTCGTCAGAGCCGGAGTCAGAGTCGAGTTCGAGGACAGCGGCGTCATCGCCGGGTCCTATGTAGACGTCGTCGGAGTCACTCGGCAGATCGGAGAGAAACATACGCGACGATCTGTAGGCGCAGTGTTCGCTCCACAGGTTGACGAAGAGTGCTTCCTCGACCTCGTTCGGAGGTCTGTTTAGCTCTTCCTCGACGAGTTCGTAGTCGTCCTCGGAGAGTTCCATGTTGTGGTTGTGTTGTGTCTTAGCTGACTTACGCGTTCGTATTCGTATTCGTATTTTACTTCAGATTCAGAGAGAGACGTACTTCGCCGACTTGATTCCGTCCTCGGATGTGATCTCATCCCTGACCTCACGCGAGACTTCGGAGTCGACGTTTAGGACTATGATAGCCTCTCCGCCCGACGACTCACGCGCGTTGAACATTCCGGCTATGTTGATGCCGTGTTCTCCGAGCATCGAGCCGACACGTCCTATCATTCCGGGTCTGTCCTCGTTGTGGATCACGAGCATATGTCCGTGGGGGAGAGCGTCGACACGGTAGTCGTCGATGTAGACGATCCTCGGCTCGTTCTTTCCGAAGAGTGTTCCCTCGACCTTCGTCTCGTCGCCGTCCTCCGTCCTTGCTGTGACTGAGACGAGTGAGACGAAGTCCTCCGTATGTCCCGTCTTCGACTCGGTGACCTTGACTCCTCTCTCCTCTGCTAAGACCGGAGCGTTTACGAAGTTGACGGGGTCGTCGAGTATGGGCTCGAGCATCCCCTTCTGTACCGAGACGGTGAGAGGCGATGTGTCCTCGTCGGCTATCTCTCCGCTGTACTCTATCTCAAGCTCCTCGGTGCTCGTGTCGGTTATCTGTGCTGTGAGCTTTCCTAGAGTCTCAGCGAGGTTGGCGTATGCCCTCATCTTGGGGCTTCCCGTAGCTGCGGGGGCGTTGAGTGCGTTCTCGGCGACGCCTCCCTCTAAGACGTCTATGACCTGTTCGACTATCGAGGTCGCGACGTTTCTCTGTGCCTCCTCCGTCGACGCACCGAGATGGGGAGTGACTATGATGTCCTCGACACCGAGTAGAGGCGAGTCCTTCGGGGGCTCCTCCTCGAAGACGTCGAAGGCGGCTCCCGCTATCTCTCCTGACTCGACGCCGTCTGCTATCGCCTCCTCGTCGACGACTCCTCCGCGTGAAGCGTGTACGAGACGTGCGTGATCCTGCATGATCTCGACCTCGTCGTGGCTGATCATGTGGTGTGTCTCGTCTGTGAGAGGAGTGTGTACGGTGATGAAGTCACCACGTCTCAGAACCTCCTCCATCGACGCGAGTTCGGCTCCGAGCTCCTCTGCACGGCTCTCGCTCACATAGGGGTCGAAGGCGACGAGATCCATTCCGAGCTTCGAGGCTCTCTTGGCGACCTGACCGCCTATACGTCCGAGCCCGAGCACGCCGAGAGTCTTGTTGTTGACCTCGACTCCTATGAAGTCGCTCTTACGCCACTCTCCGTCCTTGAGAGAGTCGTGAGCCTGAGGTATGTTACGCGCCATCGAGAGCATCAGAGTCACTGCGTGTTCGGCGGCGGCGACAGTGTTGCCCTCGGGAGCGTTCGCGACGATTATACCTTTCTGTGTCGCGGCGTCGATGTCTATGTTGTCAACACCGACGCCCGCCCTGCCTATTATCTTGAGGCTGTCGGCGTTCTCGATGACCTTCGGCGTCATCTGTGTCCCACTCCGCACGATTATGGCATCGTACTCGCCGATCTGAGACGCGAGCTCTTCCTCGGTGAGCTCGGTCTTTATATCGACGGCATACGACTCTCTGAGACGCTCAACGCCCTCGTCTGAGATCGGGTCGCTGATTAGAACCTTCGGCATGCTGGTTTGTTCCAGAGAAGACGCCTTGAGGCTTTCTATACCTCTCTGGTCTCAGGTTCGTGAGTTCGTAAATCTTGATTTCGTTAGCCCGCGAGAACGGAGTTCTCGGGACGTTCAGAAATCAAAGATTTCTGAGCCCACGAGAGCAAAGCTCTCGGGACGCTTCCAAAATTGATTTATACTGATAAATCAGCATTATTCTATATATGTTAGAAGGCATGGATCTTTCGGGAGTCGAAAGCTACGAAGAGGCGAGGGAGGAGTTCGAGTGGGAGATCCCCGACAAGTTCAACATGGGTACGGCGGCGATAGACCAGCACGCCGACGACCGCGGAAGGGTCGCCCATTTCTGGGAGAACAAGTACGGTGAGAACGAGACGTGGACATTCTGGCAGTTCCAGAAGAGAGCCAACCAGTACGGAAACGCGCTCGACGATCTCGGTATTACACAGGACGACGTCGTCGCAGTACACGTTCCCCAGCAGCCCGAGACGATAATCGCACATACCGGAACGTGGAGGTACGGCGCTATCTCACTCCCTCTCGCGTACACCTTCGAGAAGGATGGAATCCGTTACAGGCTCAACGACTCCGAGACGAAGGCGATAGTCGTCCACGAGACGAAGATGGACACTATACGTGAGATAAAGGACGACGTCGACTCTCTCGAACACATACTCATAGTTGGAGACGGAGAGCCACAGGACGACGACGAGATACTCTTCAACGACTACCTCGACGAGAAGTCGACCGAGTTCGAGCCCGCCGACACCACACCTGAGGACGACTGTCTCCTGATGTACACCTCGGGTACTACGGGAGACCCCAAGGGAGTCCTCCACGGACACAGGATACTTATTGGACATCTCCCCGGCTTCCAGATGCTCCACAACATGGAGATGGAAGGAGTCTACTACACGCCCGCAGACTGGGCGTGGGCGGGAGGAATGTTCGACTGTCTCGTTCCCGCTCTCTTCTACGGACAGCCCGTTGTGGGTACCAACCTCGGCAAGTTCATACCCGAACAGCAGTACGAGCTCATGGAGAAGTTCGGCATCAGCCACGGCTTCGTGCCTCCGACGGCTCTCAACATGCTGAGACAGGAAGACGACGACCCCTACGACCTCGAACTAGAGTTCATCGTCTCTGGAGGAGAGTCGCTCACTCCCGAGGCTCTCGAATGGGGACAGGAACGCGGCATCCATATAAACGAGCTATACGGACAGACAGAGGCGAACCTCCTCGTCGGAAACTGCGACAAGCTCTGGGACGTCAAGCCCGGCAGCATGGGACTTCCGTTCCCCGGACACGAGGTCGAGGTCATAGACCAGGATACCCTAGAGCCGTGTGAGCCCCGTGAACTCGGCGAGATCGCTCTCAAGGCGGACGACCCCGTCAAGTTCAAGAAGTACATAAACAAGCCCGAGAAGACCGAGGAGGTACACGAGGGCGACTGGTACCTCACCGGAGACCTCGCCGAGAAGGACGAGGACGGCTTCATCTGGTTCCAGTCGAGAGACGACGACCTCATAATATCGTCGGGCTACCGCATAGGACCCGTCGAGGTCGAGAACGAGATCATGGAGGTTGAGGAGGTCGCCGAGGTCGCTGTCGTGGGTATACCCGACGAGGTCAGAGGAAACATAGTCAAGGCTTACGTCCAGGTCGCTGACGGCGCCGAGCCTTCCGACGGTCTCAGGGAGAAGATACAGGATCACGTCAAGAACAACCTCGCGAAGCACGAGTATCCGCGTGAACTCGACTTCGTCGACGAGTTCCCGAAGACTGCGACAGGGAAGATACGTAGGAAGACTCTCAGAGACCGCGAGATAGAGAAGCAGCAGGATTAGTGTAGTAGCTACGCTTTTCTGCTTTCTGCTTTTTAATCACTGTCTTCTGATCGAGCAACAAAGCCAACTTTAATTATATCTCGGGCTTACTTCTTGAGACAGATGGGTGCAACTTCGGGGATGAGTCGGAGGGAGCGTATACCCTTCGGGCTCGCGACTCTCGACACGATGTTCAACGGCGGCGTTCCGCGCGGAAGCTTCGTACTTCTGTCGGGAGAGACGGGAGCCGGAGCCCCCGAGTTCGCATATACGAGTGCCGCGATGGTTCTGATGGCGAGACACGCCCCTGACAGGTTCTCTGTCTACCACGGCGGTGATGTCGAGGAGTCTAATCTGCCGAGTGACATACATTACCTGAGCTTCACGAGGAGCAAATCGGACGTCCTCAACGAACTCAGGTATGTCCTCAATGACGACATGTACGATGTGATGACCGAGAACCTCGTCTTCAGGGACTTCTCGAAGTCGTACTTCCAGAACACAGCGGTTCCGAGGTCTTGGATGGGAGAGGAACTCAGAGGTCTCAAGGGTCTGGGAGCCTCCGAGAGCACCGAGGGTCTACTGTCGGAGTTCGCCGACTACCTAGACAGAAACGCGGGCGACAACCTCATAATAATAGACTCTTTGACGTCGCTCGTGAGGGCGACCAACGTCCGTATAGACTGGAATGATCTCCTCGTTCTCCTAGCAGGTCTCCAGAAGATGTCGAAGGAGTGGAACGGTCTCATATACGGTCTCTTAGACGAGAAGACTCTCAGCGAGAACAGACACGAGTCTATCTCGGCGACTGTCGACGGTACGTTACATTTTGAGTGGGCGAAGGGGGAGATGCAGAGACAGAGGACTATGTACATAGGCTCGTTCAGAGGAGCGATGGCTGAGCTCAGCGAAAACGAGAACGACGTCTATGAGACGAGCGTGACCGACGAGGGATTCGAGATAAGTAGTATAAGAAAGTACGGGTGAGAGAAGAGGATGTCAGACGAAGAAGACGACTTCGGCTTCGGAGAGTTCGGCGACGACGAAGGCGACACTGGGGAAGAGCCAGAGCCGGAGTTAGAGCGAGTAGACGACGAGGCAGGTGACCTAGGCGATCCGGACGACTGGTTCCCCGACGTGACGAAGGGGAAGAACAAAGGCGACGAGGAGGATCTGGAGGTCGGAGAGAACCGTATAAGGACGGGTGTCAACGGTCTTGACGAGATGATCGACCGCGGAATACCCCGCGGAAGCATGATAGCAACCGTCGGAAGTCCGGGTACGGGTAAGACGACCTTCGGGATGCAGTTCATCCACGAGGGACTCTCGAACGGAGAGAAATGCGTCTTCTTCGCGCTCGAACAGACCGAGGACTCGGTGAGATCGACCGCCGACAGTATGGGATGGGAGTTCAGCAAGTACGAGGACGAGGGCTCTCTCGAAATCGTACATATGAATCCCGTCGAGGTTGCCACGAGCCTCAACAGCATACGTAACGAACTCCCGCGTATGCTCACTGACTTCGGCGCTAGCCGTGTCGTCTTCGACTCGGTGACACTCATAGAGATGATGTTCGACACAGCGGGGGAGAGACGTAACCAGGTCTTCAGGTTCGGAAAGAGTCTCAAGGACGCCGGAATAACAGTTCTGATGACGAGCGAGGCGGCGGACGACGACGCCTACAAGTCGAAGTACGGCATAATAGAGTACCTCGCTGACGCCTTCGTAGTCCTACGTTACGTACGTGAGGAAGGCGGCTCCGGAACACGGATGGCTGTCGAGATAGTCAAGATACGTGACACGTCCCACTCACGCAGCATAAGACCCTACGAACTCACATCGGAGGGGATAGAGGTCTACTCACGCGCGAGTATATTCTGACTTCTGACCTCTGACACCGGAAAAAACAGATGGAGAAAGCCGAAACCCGAGTTGGGTTTTAGTTTATCTTAGTACTTGACCTTTATAGCGTCGACGGGGCAGACGTCCTCACACAGGTAACATCCTATGCAGTCGTCCTCACGTGCGGGGTCTGCCTTTTCCTCCGACTCGGGGTGGTCGGGGCTGTCTATCCAGTCGAAGACGTCGACGGGACAGTCCTCTAGACACGCGCCGTCTGCTATACAGATGTCGAAGTCGACGGCGACACGGGTTCCGTGTATACCGAGTTCCTCGGGCTCATTTACGGGACCCCAGACGTCGTGTCCGTTGTGCTGGTCTACAACCTCTCTGTTGTCCTCAAAGTCTGGATCTATCGCCATACTGAATTACAAATGATCTTTTAGTATTATAATGTTTACGCTACGATGCCTCGAACTCGGCGGAGAGCCAGTCGGCTGCGTCCTCGACCTCGTCCTCGTCGCCGGAGGTGAGCTTGACGCGCACCTCCTCGCCCTCGCCGCCGGGGTAGCTTCCGACCTGTACGTCGAATTTTTGACGCACCTCTTCGAGGTATCCGAGTATTTCGCTCTCGTACATCGTGGTGTAGACGAACCTCGTGTGTCTCTCATCGCCCTCAAACTCGTCCTCGACCTTCTCGAACATCGACTTCATCTCTACGGGAACCCCGGGTAAGACATAGACGTTCTCGACTATGCATCCGGGGGCAACGCCCTCGTGGTTCACGACGACGCGGCAGTCCTCGGGAAGCTCCGCGGTGGCTTCGAGGCTCGTCTGCCCCGAGTATCCCTCACGCAGATGTTCGAGAGCCTCGTCGTTGAGTTCGAGATTCTTTTCGAAGGCTTGTGAGACCGCCTCTACTGTGACGTCGTCGTGAGTGGGTCCGAGGCCTCCGGTTACTACGACTGCGTCGTAGAGACTGCTGTGTTCCCTCACAGTTGACGAGATGACCTCTCTTCTGTCTGGGAGGACACAGATACGTTCGACGTCGACACCGATCTCGGAAAACTGCGAGGCTAGCCACGTCGAGTTGGTGTTCTGTATGTCTCCGTCGAGTATCTCGTCGCCGACGTTGAGTATGGATACCTTCAAGACGGTGTCTGTTTAGTGGTCGTGATCGTGATCGTGTTCCTCAGCAGCCTGTATGTCCTCTGCTATCTCCTCGGCGGAGACTTCCTCGCCGCCCTCGTTGGGAACGACCTCGGGTCCGAGCCCTCCCATTCCCATGCCCATTCCCTCGCCTGCGTCTATCGTCTCTCTCACGACTACCCTGTCGACGTCTAGCTGGTCGATTATCTCCTGTGCGACCTGGTTCTTGCCTATTATCCAGTTCTGGTTCATCGAGAGCTCGGGGGTCTGTTCTATGTAGAGTGTCTCGACATCGACTTCCTCTTCTTCCTCGATTTCGTCACCTTCGTCGGTCTCGACGACCTCTGTTTCGGTCTTCGTCTCGGTGCCGAGCGTGACGTCGACCTCGGCACCAGCGTTGAGTAAGACGAGAGCCTCCGCCTTCTCGACTTTACCTTCGACTGTGTCGACTACCTCGAAGTCGTACTCTATGTCCTGTCCTGCGAGGGGGTGGTTGAAGTCGACTCTCGCGCGTCCTCCGACGACTGTCTCTATGTAGCCCTGCTGTCCGTCTACCTCGACCTGAGCACCGGGGTAACGGTTCTCCTCGTCTATCTTCTTGACGTTGACGGTCTCGACGTTCTCGGGATCGTACTCTCCGAATGCGTTCTCCGCCGAAATCGTGATCTCTCCCGAGTATCCGACGTCCTCACCGACTATCTCGTCCTCGACCTCCTCGAATATCTGTCCCTCTCCAACTATGATGGGCTGGGGCTCGAAGGATCTACCCTCTTCGTCGAGTCCCTCTTCATCTGCGACCTCCTGTCTCGTGGTGTCGACGACTGTTCCTTCCTCAGTCGTCGCGGTGTAGTCTACGAGTATGAAGTCTCCTTCCTGAATTCCGGACTGCGTCTCGTCTTCGGACTCGTCGGCTTCTTGTTCAGTCATAGAGTAAGACAGACGGCTTAGATACTTAATCTGTTTGTTTGTTAAGCCACCAAGAGAGACGAGCCGTGGAGGTTAAGTGTGACCGCGACCTACTTCTCCGTAGTTATGGAGTTCTGTCCAGAGTGTGGCTCGATGATGTACCTAGACGACGGCGTCTTCAAGTGCAAGGAGTGTGGCGCGGTCAAGGTGAAGGAAGACGACGCCGACTACACGACAACTGAGGAGGGTGGACGGGGCGAAGTCACCGTCCTTGAGGACGAAGAGGACAAGGGTCTGCCGACCACGGAGGAGAGATGTCCCGAATGTGGCAACGACACAGCCTACTGGTATCTCCAGCAGACGCGCGCCGCAGACGAGTCGGAGACACGTTTCTACATCTGTACCGAGTGCGACCACAAGTGGAGGGACTACGACTAGACCGACATTGACGTCGACGTCGTAAGCTTAAAACCCCGAAGACACAAGGTTAGTTTAGAGGGTCGGTAGTCTAGTTGGTCATGACACCGCCTTCACACGGCGGAGGCCGTCGGTTCGAACCCGACCCGACCCATGGATCGATATCCCCTCTTTTATACTGTTTCGCGGTTTAGTGTAGATAGCACATGTCCATACTGTCTTCTGTCACCGAAGAGTTAGGTCTCAAAGGTCATCTCTCGAAGTCGGATCAGCATCTCCTAGCCTACTCGACCGCGGCACACTCACTCAACCACGCAGTGATGCTATCGATACCCATTCTGGTGCCGATCTGGGTGACTGAGTTCGGGGTCACGAGATACGAGTTGGGTCTCGTCGTGACAGCGATGGCGGCTCTCTTCGGGGTAACGTCGCTACCCGCGGGGATCATAAGCGACAGACTCGGTGCCGATACTGCGATAGACCTCTTCCTCTTCGGAACCGGGGCGGCTCTCCTCGGGATCTACTTCGTAGACAGCTTTTGGGTCTTAGCAGTCGTCGTCGCACTCACAGGAGCTGGCGCGGGACTCTACCACTCGCCCGCACTCAGCCTCATAAGTAGACGTGCCGACGAGCCGAGCAAGGGGTTCGCGTACCACGGTCTCGGCGCGAACATAGGAATAGGTCTCGGGCCCTTGGGAGTTACTCTCGGTCTCGCGTTCACCGACTGGCGGACGCTCCTCGTTCTCCTCGGCGCGTCGCTCGTGGTTTTCGGCGTCGTCTTCCGTGTATGGGGACCCGACGATCCCGTGTCCACGTCGACTGACGAGAACGGGGACGAGATCCGTACGGGATTTCTCACACAGATGAGTTCTTTCGCAACTGTGGGATTCGCCGCGGTCGTCGGCGTCTACATCTTCGCGGGGATGTATTACAGAGGCTCCCTTACCTTCCTCCCCGACTTCCTCAATACAGTGTCGTCTCTCCCAGACCTCCAACTCGCCGGAAAAACTGTCGAGTCGGGACGGTGGGTCTACTCGGTCATACTCCTGATAGGCTCTGTGGGACAGATAGTCGGAGGTAACCTGGGAGAGAGATTCGAGGTCGAGACAGTCCTGAGGGGAGTCTACGTCGCCACGAGCGCGTCATTCGTCGTCCTCGGACTCGGGTCAGGCAGATGGATACTCGCAGGTGGAGTCGCCTTCGGCGCGCTCCTCTTCACACTTCCACCTCTCCACTCGACTGTCGTGACTAAGTACCTCCCCGAGGACAACAGAGGTGTCGGGTTCGGTCTCGTCTTCGGTATAAACTTCGGCGTAGGTGCTGTGGGTGCCGCCTTGGTGGGATGGGTTCTGACACAGACAGGAGGCAACTACACCGCGATGTTCTTCCTCCTCGCCGTCTTTCCACTTGGGTCGCTCGTCTCTATAATGGCTCTGAAACGCGTGTCGGGAGGCGAACCAGTCGTGAGTATGTAATGTAGAAAAGAAATATATGTCTCACAGCCGTCTTCGGGTCTATTCCGGGGACAGAGACACAGAGAACAGCCGAGTTCAGACGTATAACGGATCTAGAGTCGGAGTCACCCACACTCGTTGAGGGGTCACAGGCACAGGGACAGACACAAGAGCCGAACGGTGAAACCGGTATGTACCAGTAAATAAGAGTAAGTACATGAGACTCAGATACATTGTCACTGTCTTAGGACTTGCTCTCGTAGTCGTTACCGCGGGATGTACCGCGCCGACCGACGGAACTGACAGCGAGAGGGAGAGTCTGAGTCTCGGACTCAACGACTCGGGTAGGTGTTACGAGGTCGAAAGCGGCACCGAGTTCACGGTAAGACTCTCGGAGAACCCGTCGACAGGATACAGATGGAACGTCACACAGAAGGAGGGCGTACGTATACAGAACAGTACCTACGTGGAGCCCGACTCGTCTAAGCTGGGTGCTCCGGGCACGAGACTGATAGACGGAGTTGTCGAGGAGACCGGAGGTCTGAGAGCCGAGTACGTCAGGGGATTCGACGACTCCGAGCCCGAAGAGGTCTTCGAGGTGAGCTTCGGAGTCGGCGAGAGGTGTCCCATAGGCTCGTCGGAGTAGTGTGGTGTGGCGTGGGAACCGAAGACAAACGACAAACGGCATAAACACCCAAGAACTACACGGCGTATGGGTATGAAGAAACGCAGTCTGGGGGAGATTGAGGTCTCTGAGGTCGGATTCGGGGGATGGGGAATAGGAGGAGACGAGTACGGCAACTCTTACGGTCCTACCGAAGACGACGAGTCGGTAGCCGCTGTACGTAAAGCGCGCGAACTCGGCGTCGATTTCTTCGACACAGCCGACGTCTACGGACACGGTCACTCGGAGGAGATACTCGCCGAGGCAGTCGAGACTAACTCCGACGATGTACGTGTCTGCACGAAGGGAGGAGCCGACTTCTACCAGGACGGCGATATGAACTTCGACTCTCAGTACATAAAGTACGCCGCGGTCAAGAGCATAGAACGTCTCCGAGCCGAGTACATAGACGTCTACATGCTTCAGAACCCGCCGCGTAAGGCACTCTCCGACCCCGGGACATATGAGTCACTCAAAAGGATGAAGAACGAGGGCGTGATAGGACAGTACGGCGTCTCTGTACACGAGCCTGCCGAGGGACGTATAGCCGCCGAGACAGGAGACGTAGACGTCGTCGAGGTCGGCTTCAACATAATAAAGAAGGGCGCTAAGAGAGACCTCTTCGACTACGCCGAGGACAACGACGTGAGTATAGTCGCGCGTGAGCCCCTCGCCAACGGCTTCCTGACGGGAAAGTACGACGAGGATCACACCTTCCGTACGACTGATATGAGGGAGGGAATGCCCGACGAACTCGTGAGACAGAGAGTGCGCGCGGGAAACGAACTCAAGAGCCTTGTCGAGGAGGAGAACAAAGATTACAGCCCCACACAGGCGGCTATAAAGTATGTACTCGCACACGACGCTGTCTCTGTGACTATACCCGGCGCGAAGACTCCCGAACAGGTTGAGGAGAACGTCGCCGCGGCGACCGAGTACGAGCCGATGTCAGACGAGATGGTCGAGAAGATAGAGTCTCTGGTGTTCTGATATGGATCGGCAGGAACGCGCACAGGAGGTCTACGAACGTCTGGAGGAGGAGTATCCCGAGGCACACACTACACTTGACTACGAGACTCCGTTTCAGCTACTCGTAGCCACGGTTCTGTCGGCACAGTGTACTGACGAGCGCGTGAACAAGGTCACACCCGAGCTCTTCGACGAGTATCCGACGCCCGACGCGATGGCAGAGGCGGACGAGGATAGGCTGAAGGAGATTATCCGTTCGACGGGCTACTACAACTCAAAGTCGGATTACCTCTTAGAGTCGTCGCGGCGTATAGTCGAGGAGTACGGCGGCGAGGTACCGAGGAGCATGGACGAACTCACGACACTCAAGGGGGTGGCGAGGAAGACCGCGAACGTCGTCCTGTCGAATGCCTTCGACAGCCACGAGGGAATCGCAGTCGACACACACGTTCAGCGGGTCTCACAGCGTCTCGGTATCACAGAAGAGGAGAAGCCCGAGAGGATAGAGGAAGACCTGATGGAGATATACGACAGAGACCAGTGGAGACTCGTCTCACATCTCCTGATATTCCACGGAAGGGCGACGTGTACGGCGAGATCGCCCGACTGCGCCGACTGTGTCCTCGAAGACATCTGTCCGTCGTCGGAACTCTGACCCGTAGTTCTAACCGAAAGTATCAAACCCTCGGGACGTCTACCCTTATGCACTATGAAGATGCCGAGACGTTTCAGGACTTACTGTCCCAACTGTGACTCCCACCAGGAGATGGAAGTCGAGAAGGTACAGAGAGGACGAGAGACGGGTATGAAATGGATAGACCGACAGAGGGAGCGTAACTCGGGAATAGGTAACGACGGTAAGTTCTCGAAGGTTCCGGGAGGAAACAAGCCGACTAAGAAGACTGACCTGCGTTACCGATGCAGTGAGTGTGGCAAGGCACATCTCAGAGAGGGATGGAGAGCCGGAAAGCTCGAACTGGAGGACTAAGATGGCGGGAAGATTCCTCAAGGTCAAGTGTGACGACTGTGAGAACGAACAGGTAGTCTTCGAGAAGGCGGCTTCGGAGGTACCGTGTGCAGTCTGTGGCTCGACTCTCGTTGTCCCGACGGGAGGAGAGGCTGAGATACAGGCAGACGTAGTAGAGGTAGCGGAGGCGCGGTAGACGGATGAAGTACAGCGGCTGGCCTGATCCCGGAGAGCTCGTCGTGGGTAAGGTTACAGAGGTCGAGGACTTCGGTGCCTTCGTCGACCTCGTCGAGTACGAGGACAAGGAGGGTCTCGTCCACGTCTC
Organism: Halorutilales archaeon Cl-col2-1; assembly: GCA_041891055.1. Classification (GTDB taxonomy): domain Archaea; phylum Halobacteriota; class Halobacteria; order Halobacteriales; family Afararchaeaceae; genus Afararchaeum. The sequence goes on from CP169074.1 coordinate 89,161, forward strand.
GGAGGTCTCGAGCGGCTGGGTCAAGTACATACGTGACTACGTCCGCGAGGATCAGACAGTCGTCTGTAAGGTTCTGGAAGTCGACAAGGAGAGTCACCAGATAGACCTCTCGATCAAGGACGTCAACGACAAGCAGAAGAGGACGAAGATACAGGAGTGGAAGAACGAGCAGAAAGCCGACAAATGGGTCACGATGGCTCTCGAAGACGAAGAGGTCGACGTCGAAGACCCAGACGAGGCTTTCACGCGTGTAGCCGAAGCCCTCATTAACACCCACGGCACGATGTACGAGGCTCTCGAGGAAGCGGCAAAGGGCGGAGTCGAGGTAATCGAGGAAGCCGAAGTAGAGCCCGAGATCGCCGAGAGCATCACACGTGTCGCACGTGAGAACGTCAGCGTTCCCTATGTCGAGATAGACGGATTCGTAGATCTTGAGACCGTCTCGCTCGGCGGCGTCGATGACATAAAGGAAGCCCTCGAAGAGATAGGATACGACGGAGAGGAGGAGGTCGAGATAGACGTCGAGTACGTCTCGGCACCCGAGTACCGTATAACAGCGAAGGCACACGACTACAAGACCGCCGAGAGGGCAGTCGAGGAAGCCGCACAGAAGGCAGTCGACAGGATAAAAGACCTCGGAGGTACGGGAGAGTACCACTCTGAGTCACGGACTGCCGAAGCATAGCATAGCACATCACGACACGACTTTCTAATTAATTAATATCCGTAATCCACAGATAATGAAATCGATAATCAGGAGATGTCTCTCGGACGAACACGACAAGCCTGTCTATAGCTTAGGTGAGACGTGCCGAGTCTGTGGAAAAGAGACAGAAAACAGTTCACCGCCTCGTTTTTCACCCAAGGACAAGTACGGTAAGTACAGGAGGAAGACAAAATGGGAAGATCACAGATAGAGACAGAAGAGATAGCCGTCGAGGAGGTCGCAGAGGTCGAAGTAGAGAGCCCGGTTCTGATAGAGGGGCTCCCGGGAGTCGGACACGTCGGGAAGCTCGTCTCGGATCACATAGTCGGTGAGTTCGAGTCGGAGGTCGTGAGACGTATCTACTCACAGCATTTCCCTCCACAGTCAGAGGTCGACGACGAGGGGATGGCGGAGCTTGTGAGCATAGAGCTTCACCACTGTGAGGTCGAGGGCAACGACTTCCTCGTCCTTACGGGCGACCACCAGTCACAGACGATGGACGGACATTACAAGGTCACGGGACGTGTCCTCGATATTGCCGAGGAGTTCGGCGTCGAGAGAGTCTACACACTCGGTGGCGTCCCGACAGGAGAGCTCGTCGAGGAGTACGACGTCTACGGCGCGGCTAACGACCGCGACTTCCTAGAGGAGACGAAAGAACTCGGAGTCGACTTCGAGAGCGACGAGCCCGCTGGCGGAATAGTCGGAATATCGGGTCTCCTACTCGGGTTAGGAGAACAGAGAGGAGTCCCCGCTGTCTGTCTCATGGGAGAGACGAGCGGCTACATGGTCGATCCCAAGAGCGCACAGGCAGTCTTAGAAGTCCTGACCCAGGCACTCGGCTTCGAGGTCGACATGGAAGAGCTTGAGGAACGCGCCGAGGAGATGGAAGAGGTCGTACAGCGTCTCCAGGACATGAACCAGATACAGCAGTCCCCGTCGGCGGCGGGCGAAAACGATCTGAGGTACATAGGGTAATAAATAATGCCAGTAAAAAGAGACTCAGACGTCGAGTTAGAGGAGGTCGGAAGAGGCGACGGAGTTGAGGTTCGGCGTTTCATCACGGAGGACGACGGCGCTCCCAACTTCAACCTGAGGAAGTTCTACATGGAGCCCGGCGGCGGAATGCCGAGGCATTATCATCCCGGAACCGAACACGAACAGTACCTGATACAGGGAGAGATACGTCTGACACTCGGGGGCGGCGACGAAGACGAACATGAAGACGAACACGAAGAGACACAGACCGTCGAATCCGGCGACACAGTCTACATACCCGCGGGAACCCCACATGAGTACGAGGTCGTGAGCGACGAGCCCGCCGAGTTCATCTGTGTGGTTCCGCAGGGTGAGACCGAGACGGTATTCGTCGACAAAGAATAACTATCCAGTTATTTTATCTGTTGTTGTCTATCCATCTGCAAAACTCGTCGAAGTCATCCGCGCCAGCTTGGTCAGCTATGTTACGTAATGTGCCGGTTCGTAGCGATTCGTGTCGAGGTACTGTAACAGTACGCGGATTAGTATCGTGGTTTTCGGGAGGCTCCCACTTCAGAATCATATGATCTCCTGTCGTCCGATCCCAGACGAAGTTGCCTTTGTTAACTAGAACTCGGGCGACATCATCCCCCGAGAAGTTACGTGTCACCATCCTTCTACTACTTCAGAAAGTCAGGGAGTTCGCCTCCGGCTTCGTTATCGTTGTCGTTGTCCTCGGGATCTATGCCGATCTCACGGAGCTCTTCCTCGGTAGGCTCACGTCCTATCTCGCCCTTGTGTAAGGCGACCGCCTCCTCAAGGTTATCGAGGGCTTCTTCCTTCGTCGATCCCTGAGACGCCACTCCCTCATCTTCATCCTTAGCCACCCAGACGCCGTCTTCTTGGGTCAGGGTTATCTTGCGTTTTATTTCGGTACTCATTTTCCCACCATCAGGTTTTGGGTTGTTCCTCTCTGTCTCCTGTGTCCGTACCGCTTCTTCACGAATAAAGCCTTCGCCAGATCACACCACACCCATCTCCGACAGCCTCTCGGGGAGGTACTCGTCTGTCACGAAGTCGAGACCGTACGAAGCGAGTGACTGCTGTTCCGCCTTCTTGTCTATGTCTAACTGAAGCTCGATCTGTTCCCTCCAGTAGGGGGTGTCAAACCTCGGATCTGTAAGCTCGTTTTCGAGAGCGTTTATGTCGGAGTCACTCAGAGGGTCGGTCGGCAGGTCGTAGTCGACTATGTCGGAGGGCTGTATGCCTATGAACTCAGCCTCGGGAGTCGCGAGATGCTTCGAGAGATGAGCGCTCTTTATCGAGCCGTAGGCGACGCTGCTGTATATCCTGTAAGACCACGGGTCACTGTCAGTGAAGACGACGACGGGAAGGTCACGCTCGTCGTGGAGCCTCTTTATGATACGTCTCGTCGAACGCGCAGGCTGCCCCTTGAGATGCACGATGATCGAGCTGTGTGACTCGTCGAAGCCGTTCTCGACGAGACGGTCACGCATACCACCCGTCTCGACTGCTAAGACGAAGTCAGCGTCGTCGTCGAGGAACTCGACTGTGTCGACGTCGGTGGGTATCTGGTAGCCTCCCTCACCGACGTCCTCCTGACAGTGTATGTCGCGCTCGCCACGTCTCGTCTGTTCACGGAGTTCGAGAGGTCCTATGACGGTCGCGCCGTCCTCCTCGGGACGCATATGTAGAGCCTCACGTCTCAGGTCGCCGAGTATCTCGAGATCCTCTATGAGGCGGTCGCTCTCGTCCTGTGACGAGAACTGGGCGTTCTCCCATCCCTCGGAGAGGTAGTATAGCTCCCTCAGTGTCGACGACCTCTCCTCCTCTATCTGTTCGCGGAGGAACTCGGTAGTGTAGACGAGACGCAGAAGCTTACGCGCGCCGCTGACCGAGTTCGCCGACCGCGTACTCTTCGAGTCTCCGTAGACCCAGACGTCGGACTCCTCGTCGTACTCGACGTTGTTCTTCGTACGTGTCGGGAGACGTACACGTGGTATCTCCCCGTCGTCGAACTGTTCGTATATCTCGTCGGCGAGTTCGAGGAGTGTCTCGCGTGCCGCCTCCTCCCTCGACATCTCGGTGCTGTCAGTGTCGGTGTTACTCTTACTCATTGTGGTGTTCGTGTATCTGTATTAGGTCGTCCTCTATCCCCTCGGCTGTGATCTGTACGTGGCTGTCGCTGTCGCCCTCAGCCGAGTCGGTGTCGTACTCTATGCTCGCCGACTCGCCCTTCGCGAGGTCTACGTTCCAGACCAAGTCGTACTCGCCGTCGAGGTCGACTACCTCTACGCCGTCTGTGTTACCGTCGACACTCGGCTCGGCGTCGGTGAAGATGTGAAGCTCGAAGCTCTCACCCGAGTTCGAGTGGTTGGTGACCTGGATCGACTCCGACGACTCGCCGCCGTCGGATTCGACAGAGACGTAGACCTTGTTCATTATCTCGGCGACTGTCTCGTCTATCTCAGGAGTCTCCTTCCCCGTGATTTCGGCGACCTTCTCAGCCATCTCGGGGAGTATCTTCCCTATGACACGTTCCTTCTTCTTCCTTTTTTGGCGCGACCTCTGTTTACTCAGGTGATCCTTGAGGTCACGTGCAACCTCCCTCACAGCGAGTTCGACCTCGTCGTGTATCTCAGGGACTCCGGCGACGGCGTCCTTCGACTCGCTTGTGAAGGGAACGTTTGTCGAGGCGACGTGTACCATTATCACGAGAGGACCCTCGGGTAGCGACCCCGACGACTGGCTCAGACCGTAGTTCCTCCAGCCTATCTCCTCGACTGCGTCGGTTATGACACACGCTCCCTGCTGGTAGACGAGTGGAACCCTGTTGGCGAACCTCAGAAGGTCTGCTTTCGAGTCGCCGTGGAGTGATCCGCCGTATGCGATTCCCGCCTCGACGACAAAGGGGTCGCCTCCGTGGACGCTCGCGTCACGCGTCGCCGTCGAGTAGAACTCGGCGTCGAACTCCTTTCTGAGACCCTTCTCCATGAGGTCGGGTGTTATGGGAGACAGACAGCCCGTCGGAGGCGACATCACGTCTGTCGCACGCATCGAGTCGAGGAGAAGACGTGCGGTGTCTCTGTCTTCGGCTACCTCTCTCACGAGAGGCACGTCGTCGGGGACAGTCCTCATCGTATCCCATGTCTCGTCCGTGATATTCTGCCTCGCTGTCTCACCCACACGGACATCACGTAGCTCCTCGACCGAGTCAGCCGCCCTGTCGACGTATTCGGTGACGTCGTCGTAGACGTATCTCGATCCGAGTGTGTCATCAGTCCCGTCTTCATCCTCACCTTCGCCATCACGTACGAGCTTCGGCGCGAGTCTCTTCGATATCTCCTCGACAGTCTCTGTGTCCTTCGAGGTCGTGGTCGCCGACTCGACTATCTCGCGGACATCGTCCACGGGGTCGTTGGTCAAGGAGTCGTAGACCGCCTCGGTGGCTTTCTGACGTACTGTCTCGCCGAATGTCGTCCCGGTCTCGTCTTGTGTCTTCTCGGCGGCGTCGTCGACCTCATCACGTATCTCGAACCCAGCTAAGGTCTCGTGCTGAAGTAGGTTCTCGACTACGTGGTCGGCGAACTTCCGCGTGTCACCGGTGGTCTTGTTCGAGACCGAGTCTATGACTGACTGTCTCATGTCCGCGACACCGTCGGGCGAGGGAGTCGACCACGCCATCTCTCTCCCGTAGTACCTGTCACGGAACTCGTCGAGTATCCCGTCGGAGGTCTTCGACCCTACCCGCGTGAACTCCTGTCTCACGAACGCCCCGACGTTGTACGAGTCGGTCGACTCTAACATACGTATGAGAGTTCCGAGCTCTATTCCGTGGGGATGTGGCTTTATCTCCTCAGCCTTCTCGGGTAGCTCGTCGGTCGCCCTCTCGAACTCGAAGTCGTTCTCGGGCTCCCTGAGACGTATACGTGCGTGGGGATTGACGACAGCCGTGTTCTTGATGTAGGTATGGAGCTGTCTCCTCGCTCGCATGTTCGCCTCGAGCTCTATCTCAATACGTGTGCCGTGTGTCCTGTCCCAGTCGACTATCTCGTCGCTGAGTATCTCGGGGTCGTTGGTGTCGGTGTCGATGGTTATCTCGAACTCGTGAGCCTCGCCGCTCTCGGTCTTCGAGACGATCTTCGCGGGCTTTCCGCTCGTGAGCTGTGAGTAGAGGACAGCGGCGGAGATTCCTATACCTTGCTGACCTCTCGACTGAACACGTTTCCCGAACCTGCTTCCGTAGAGGAGCTTACCGAATATCTTCGGAATCTGCTTTCTAACTATCCCTGGACCGTTGTCCTCGATCACGAGCCTGTAAGTCTCGTCGAGCTCCTCTATCTCGACGAATATGTCGGGAAGTATCTCCGCCTCCTCACACGCGTCGAGTGAGTTGTCGACCCCCTCCTTGACAGCCGTCACGAGACCACGTGCTCCCGAGTCGAAGCCGAGCATATGTTTGTTCTTCTCGAAGAACTCGGCTACGGAGATCGAACGCTGTTCCTGTGCTAGTTCCTCAGCAATATCGTCCGTAAGTTTAGATTGATAAGACACCTTGAAGAAAAGTAGTCGTCGAGGATTTAAACGCGTTACGGAACGCCGAAAGGCACATCAGGACGGCGGTATACCGGAACCCAAACGGAGTAGAAGACCGAGACAGAGAAGTCGTGTCTACTCCTGTGTCCTTCGGAGGTACTCGGCGGTCTTCTCCTCGGGAGACGCGCTCGGCATCTCCTCCTCGATCTCCTCGAATACGTTTTCGACCTCTCCCCTCTCGTGAGTCGCGTAGTCTATCTCGTCGCCACAGTCGGGGCATACGAGGTCGATGTTGTCGAGCTCTGTGTTCTCGGAGTTTCCGTCACGGTAGTAAATTTCGAACGAGTCCCTGGACAGACTCTCTCCGCAGGCGATACAGACGTGCTGTTTCCATTTCCAGACTCTCCAGTCGTTGACACTCATTTAGTGGTTCACCTGGGTTTTAGACCCTTGGTAACTATTACCAAGTTATGACTTATATCCTTTTTGCTAACAGTTGACATTCTCACCGGAGTCGGCTTACTACGCCGACCAAGACGAGTATCAAGACTAAGGGAGCTCCGACGACCTTCAGACGTGTTATGTTGAGGGAGCTCCAGCCTCCGTCAGCCCCGGTCGTGTTCTTTACGTCCCTGACAGCCTGAGTCGCCACGGTCGAGTTAGACACACGTGACCCCGTCGAGTTGACGACTTCGAGACGGTTTCCGAGCGGATTGGTGTTGTTGTACTCGAAGATGTAGTAAGACTCGCCGCCGAGGTCTGTCTTTCCGACATACCGGTTCCCTGAGTCGAAGAAGACGACCGACTCCGGAGGCGTAGGCACGTCGACGCTCGAATTAGAAGACGACTCAGATCCGGGGTTGAAGCTCGTCGTCGAGAAGTTCTGTTCGAAGGGCTCGACTTCGACTTCGAAGCTTCGGTTGGTCGAGCCGCTCGAATACTGTATAGTCTTCTCACCCGTCGTGAGAGCCGTCGCCTCCACTGAGAGCGTGTCGGTACTGTTAGACTCCCAGTCACCCTCGGCTGTTACGACTATGCTACCGTAGGTGTAGCTCACGTCGAGCCCTGACGACGAGGACGACTCGGAGACAGCAAAGCTCGAAGGGAAGGTGAGCGAGTGGGAGCCGAATCCCGTGCCACCCGTGTTACGGCTCGTGAGATTGACTATGATCGAGTCAGCCGTGTTGACCTCAGAGGGGTGGTCTACGTCTACGAAGCTTATATTGGAGGGCGAAGACTCTACGACAGCTTGGGTGTCAGTCTCAGAGTACGAGTAGATTCCGATCCCACGTGGACGTATCGTGGGGAGACCCTCCGACGTCCTTCCCGTATTTACGACACCTTTGACGAGTATGTCGTTCCCGGCTGCGAGGTCTATTGTCGACGGATACTCGATAACGAGCTTAGTGCCGTCCTCGCCCCTCACCACGGCTCTGTCAGTCGACTCCTCCTCTTCTACCCCTCTTGTCTCACCGACCTTGACGACTGAGGCGTTGAAAGCGGTACGTCGCGAGTAGATACTCGTAGCCTCGGAGGCGTTCACCATCGTGTACCGGTCTAGAAGACCGAGGTTGCCGGGTATACTCAGACCTCCACGTGCACCCTCACGCAGGAAAGCAGCACCTCTGACAGAGACAGCGTAATGTGTTGCCGCGCCCTCGCCGACGGTGTACGGTGAAAACACCTCGAAGTCGTCGACCTGTATCTCCTCGGTTGAGACGCGTCCCAAGACTGTGTAGTTCTCGGCGAGACGTAGCTGTCCCGCGTGGACGTCTCTCGCGAGTACCGTGTTGTCTCCTCCATCGAGGTAGACGTCGTCCTCGCCCGCGACAGACTCCTTTATGTACTTGACATACGAGTCGAAGACGACCCTCGCACCCACGAACTCCTCGACCTCGTCCCTGTCTACTCTTATGTAATGACTGTCGCCGACTGGAACGGCGTCAACTGCCTGGAAAGTACCGAAGGGGTCTGACTGGCGTATCTCCTCGGATCCAGGTATGGCGTCGTCGTCACCACCCGTGACTGTGTCTCCGTCTACCTCTTCGAGAAAACTGGATATACGGACTATATCGAGTATGTACCACTCACCCTCCTCGACCGAGAGACCGAAGTCGGGACGGAGGACTCCGCGGAAGTACTGACGTCTGTTCTGTCTCGGTGGATAGCTCGGGTCTTGTCTCGTGCCGTCGGACGCCCAGAACTCGACGAGTGCCGCCCTCTCCGACGTGGACTCGACCTTTGCGACGACAGTAGTTCTCTCTCCTAGGTCTAACGAATCGAGTTCAGCGACGGGTGTGGCGTCGTAGGGCTCCGAAGTCGGGGGGCTCGCGTTCTGGCTGCCTTGGTTCCCGAACGTCTCGGGTGTGAAAATCGGCTCCTTCCTCATCTCTGCTTCTCCGACTTCGGTGTAGTTCTCGCTGACTATCTGGAACTCGTGGGTGTCGAATCCGACGTCTGCGTTACGTGAGAAAGCCTCGATCCTGTACCTCCCTAGAGTGTAGCCCTCGGTGTCGAAACCCGATCCGTCGAGGTCGTCTACGTCTGCGAGATCCCATCTTCCGTCGAAGTCTTCCTCGTCGTCGGGGTCTATAGGTACCTTCCATCTCTCGACGGTTCTCATCGAGGTACTGTCAGTCGGTGTGTTGAGTTGGTTTATCTCGACGGTAATCTCGTCGACCGTCTTTTCGACGTTCTCTGAGAACCTGCCTTCGAGACGCCCCGTTATGCTGAGAGTATCGCCCACTACGACGTTACGGTCGAGGTCGTCTATGGTGACATCAGTTCGACGTTCGACGACTTCGAAGCTCAGAACCGATATTACGTCGTCGGAGCCCGCCTCCCCCGCCGTCTCGGCTCTCAGGGTCTCCTCAAGCTGTGAGTAGGTCCACTGAGGGTTGTTCCTGACGAGGCTCTCAAGACTACTTGCTGTATTCGAGGTTCCGAATGTACCGTCACAGCCGCTACTCACCACAATAGCACGGTAGTCGCCCGGATGTGGTTCAGTAGGCAGGTCGAAGCTAAATCTCCCTGAGCCTCCGGAGTCGAACACAGCCGTGTCGGAGACGAAGCCAGCGTTTGTGTCGTCACGTGTCACGACGGCGACGTACTCGGGTGTCTCGTTGGTGTCACGCACCTCACACCGTGAGTCGGATGCCTCGACAGCATATACGTTAGAGTCACCGTCTCCGAAGTATACGGTGTTGGTACTCTGGGTCACACGGTAGTCAGACGAGTCCTGTGCGGCTCCGACGGGAAGTAAGAGAAGACACAGAGACGCAACGATAACCAGAGCGGCTGAGGAACGCATCTTTTGTCTACTCTACTGAGCCTCGACGTATAAGAAGTTGGGTAAGAGTTATCCCACGACGTCGGTCACCGACTCGGCGATCCCGAGTAGCTTCGCGTCCTCGAAGCTTCCCGCGGTAATCTGGAGACCCACGGGGAGTCCGTCGACGTCGCCCGCTGGGAGGCTTATCGAGGGCACACCCGCTAAGTTGACGGGAGTAGTGTTTGCGTCGGCGAGGTACATCTGCATCGGGTCGTCGAGTGTCTCGCCTATACGGAAGGGAGTCACGGGCATAGTCGGCGAGGCAACCACGTCGGCTTCGTCGAGAGCCTCGTCGAAGTCTCTCTTTACGAGTTCTCGGGCGTTCTGTGCCTTCTTGTAGTACTTTCCGTGGTAGCCCTCGCTCAGGGCGTAGGTTCCGAGCATTATACGGCGTTTGACCTCCTCTCCGAAACGGCTCCTCGCCTCCGAGAAAGCCTCGTTCCAGCTCTTGCCCTCTGGGTCGTCGGCTTTTCCGTACCTCACGCCGTCGAAACGCGCGAGGTTACTCGATGCCTCTCCCATGGCTATGACGTAGTAGGCGGCGAGTGCGTGTTCGAGACTCGGGAGGGAGACATAATGGTACGACGCGCCGGCGTCTTCGAGTTGGTCGAGTGCCGCCTCGAAGACCTCACGGACGCCGTCCTCTGTGCCTTCTCCGATAAGCTCCTCGGGAACCGCGATACTGAGACCGTCGACGTCTACGGGGTCTTCGACGGCTTCGACGTAACTCCCGTCGGTCGGTGCAGAAGTAGACGTCGAGTCGTTGTCGTCTTCCCCCGCGATTACGTCGAGGACACGTGCGACCGTCTCTACGTCACGTGCCATCGGACCTATGGTTTCGAGAGAGTTGGCGTAGGCGATCAGACCGTAACGGGAGACGAGACCGTAAGTGGGCTTGAGACCGACGATTCCACAGAAGGCGGCGGGACACCGTACCGAGCCGCCGGTGTCAGTCCCGAGTGCGGCGTCGACCTCTCCCGAGGCGACAGCGGCGGCACTTCCTCCCGACGACCCTCCGGGAACGTACTCCTCGTTGACGGGGTTCTTCGTGGAGCCGTAGGCACTCGTCTCTGTCGTCGTACCCATTCCGAACTCGTCCATGTTGGTCTTTCCGAGTATTCTCGCGCCCTCGTCCTTGAGACGGCTCACAGCCGTGGCGTCGTAGGGCGGGACGTAGCCTTCGAGAACCTCGGAGCCACACGTCGTCTCGACCCCCTCGGTGGATATGTTGTCCTTGACTCCGATGGTGAGGTCGGAGAGTTTGCCGTCGCCACCGCCTATCTCACACCGGCTTATGAATGCGTTGTAGCTCATCTTTAGTCTGACTCCGACACCTTAGGTGCCTTTACGTATCCGTCCTCGGTCTCGGGAGCGTTTTCGAGGACATCTTCCTGTGGGAGCGACGCCTCGACCTCGTCTTCCCTCATGACGTTCTCGAAGTCGTCGGATCTCTCGACGTCGTCGGGAATCTCGTCGAGACCCTCGAAGTAGTCGAGTATCTGGTTGAAGTCGTCTACGAAGGGCTCGACCTCGTCTTCGTCGAGATCTATACGTGCGAGGTCGGCGATATGTTCGACGTCGTCACGTCCGAGCTGTGTGTCGGTACCCGTGTCGGTGTCGGTCATACACGACAAGATACTCCGGAGCGCATAAAGAGTTTCTCAAGACATCCGGTTTCGAATCAGCATCTCTCGTCTATGACCGCGTCTATGATCGAGGTAGTAGAGAGTATCTCGTAGTCGCGCTCCTCTCTCTTGCCTACTCTCACGACTTCTATCTCGAATCCCCTGTCTTCGAGCTCTTCCTCAAGCTCCTCCTCGGAGTAGTACTGGTCGTAGCCGAGTGTGATTACGTCGGGGTCGAGGTCTTCGAGCGGGTCGAATATAGAGTCCTCGCTCCCGAGTACGGCGGTATCGACGGGATCGAGAGCCTCGACCATATCACGTCTCTGTCTCCCGGGTACCACGGGAGGCTCCTTGTGGTCTATCATAGACTCACGCGCAACAATGACGTGAAGCTCGTCGCCTAGCTCCCTCGACTCCGAGAGGTAATGGAGATGTCCCGGGTGGAGTAGATCGAAGGTACCCGTTGCGAGCACGCGAGTCTGCGTCTCTGCCGTCTCAGTCATGTCTCAAATCCCTCCCTAATGGAGGGATTTGTGATCATCCCGAATCTGTGATTCGCGGGTACACGAGAATGAATTCTCGTGATCATCTCGAAAATTATATTATTTTCGCTCATCTCTCAACTCTTCTTCGGTGAAGTCAAAAAAGTCATCGTCTTCGTGTTCGTCGTCTAAATCGACGTCGAGGACGTCTATTTCCCTCTCTATGCCCCTGTCGTCGTAACACTCCCACGAGTTACGCGTGTAGGGATGTCCGACTATTATGTGGTAGTTGCCCTTCTTAGAGAATGTATCGAGATCCTGCTGACTCGGTATCGTGTTTCCCGAGGGATGTGAGTGGACGGTTCCAACTGTCGAGGCGTTCGTAGGTGTGGGTATCATCTCATCCCTCATCGTGGCTATCGCCTCACCCGACTCAGTACCCGGAACTACGACGACATCTGTTATCACGAGTCCGTCGCGGTCTATCCCGAGACGTCTCGCCTGAGTCGTACTCAGGAGACCCAGGAACTCGTTGGGATGGGTGTCACGGCACGTCGCTAGTATGAACTCAACCGTCTCGTCGGCGATTCCGAGGACGTTTCTGGATCTGAAGAGTCTCATCTGAGTAGGATGTCTAAAGTCTGTCTGACCTCCGAGACCGTAAGCTGTCCGGGGGCTGTCGAGTCGTCACCGAGAGACGCATACGTCAGACGCGACCCGTAGAGGGGCGCGACGACGCGCGAGTGAGAGCCTTTCTCCCCCATCGCTATGGTACAGACATCGCCGTCGTATTCGAGTGTAGCCTCCAAGAGCCGGAGAACGTCGTCTCTCGACTCTGCTTGGACGGCGAGTTTGGGAACCCCAATACCGGAAGCTTCCGATAATATTTCGCGTATCTCGTCGTCGGAGGGAGTCGAGTCAAAGTCGTGGTACGAGGCGATTACAGTCGCCTCGGCGTCGTCGGCGGCATCGAGTACCTCGTCGTGAACCTCGTCGGAGGCGTTTAGCTCGACGTCGACTGCATCCGCGTACTCCGCAGCGCGTCTGAGGGTCTCGACACGTGCGTCCTCGTCGCCCTCGAAGTCCCCGCCCTCCCAACTCGGACGGTTGGTGGCTATAACCGGGAGGTCGACGTCGGAGTCGGTGAGACTCCGGAGACCGTCGAGTGGATCGCCGTCGGGATCGTATAGATCGAGACGTACCTCAACTGCGTCGGCTCCTCTCTCGTCGGCTTCACGTGCGTTTTCGACGAGGTCGGAAGTCAGACTTGCGACAACGAGGGGCTGTGAGAAATCTAGCATCAGTTTCGATTGAGTTTGAGTTTTATTTTTCGAGAACGCTCTCCTCGACCTGTGTTCCGAAATGTCTCCCGCCTTCTTCTATGTATATCTTAATCTCGTCTCCCTCGTCTATCTCGGTCACCGACTTCGGACCGTCGGGTGTCACGAGCTTTATCGTCTCGGCGTTCTGGAGTAACGTCCTGTATCTCTCGCCGTCCTTCTCGACCTCGACGAGCATCATGGGGCGTTTCTCTATCTTCGACCTGCCGACTATCGACTGTCTCGTCTCGCCGTCCTCGTCGACTATGAGGACGTCGTCTCCGGCTTCGAGTTCGCTGAGGTACTTCGTCTCTCCGCCGGGGACACGTATGTAGGCGTGGACGGCTCCAGCGTTGACTCGGAAGGGGCGTGACGCGACGTAGGGCGACTCGGCGGTCTCTGCGTGTACGAGGAAGAGACCGCTTGACATAGACCCGACGAGCATTCCCTCTCCTGGCTCCATGAGCGTCGCGGTGTCGACACAGACCCTGTCAGCCATCTCGGTGGGCTCGACAGTCGTGACCTCTGCGGTCGTGAGATCGATCTCCTCCGATTCCGCCCTGTCCCTCGCCTCTACTGTGTCCTTTATGACTCCGGGATCGTCGGTGTCTAAGAGGACACCGTCGGAGCCTATTTCGAGTGTCTCGAATGCTGTCTCCGCCTCCTCCGCCGAGTCGACTCCTGCTATAAGCTGGGTCTCGTCTCCTACGTCGGCGATCAGGTTTTCGAGAGGGATTATCTTCCAGTCCTCTCCTATCGCGACGACGTAGTCGGCGTCCTTAGCCGCCTCCGCCGCGAACCTCTCGTACTCCTTGTTCTGTATCTCGACGTAGCTCGCGACATTGCGGTCGTCGATCTGTCTTACTTTCGATAGGTCGCTTGATCCCCCTAAGTCAGGAGGGAACTCGGTCGTTCCGTCGCCCTCGGCGTCCTTTCCGACTACGACGACGTCGGCGTCTGTCTCGACCTCCTTCGATGTGTTCGAGTCGACGAAAGCCGCTACCTTCGTCTCTCCGAGTTCGCGCACCTTCTCGACGTCTTCGTCGTCGACGAGTATGTAGTCGACGCCGCTCTCTATCGCTGCCGTAATCAGGGGAAGTCTGTCGTCCCAGTCGCCCTCGTCCGCCTTGTACCATACCTCTTTCTCTGTCATAGTCCCGACTCCTCCATCGCCTCATCTACCGAGACGCCGCCGTGGACAATCGAGGAGATCGCATTTACCATAGACGGGACGTTGTCCCTCTGGAAGACGTTTCTTCCCATCGCGACACCTCTCGCTCCGACGTCCATCGCGTCACTTATGTCCTGGAGAACCTCCCTCTCTGTCTCAGCCTTGGGTCCGCCGGCTATAACGACGGGCGCGGGACAGCCCTCTATGACCTGTCTGTACTCGTCGGGGTCTCCGGTGTAGGCGGTCTTTACGACATCGGCTCCGAGTTCGGCTCCTATACGTGTCGCATGGGCTATGTTCTCGACGTCGGCGCTGTCGACGTCGTGTCCACGTACGTACATCATAGCTACGAGAGGCATACCGTACTTCTCACACTCGTCGGCGACCTTACCGAGATCCTGAAGCTGCTGTGGCTCGGTTTCGCTTCCGACGTTGACCTGTACAGAGACGGCGTCGGCGCCGCGGCGCACAGCCTCCTCCACGGTTCCTACGAGAACCTTGTTGTTAGGCTCGCCGAGAGAAGTAGCCGCGTTTATGTGGACGATCAGACCCATGTCACGTCCCTTTCCTCTGTGTCCCTCACTCACTATACCTTTCTGCATCAGAACAGCGTCGCCGCCGCCCTCTGCTATGTCGTTTACCGTGGATTCGAGATCTCTTAGCCCCTCGACGGGGCCAATAGAGACGCCGTGATCCATTGGGATAATTACGAAGTTCTTCGACTCCCTGTCACGTATCCTGTCGAGCCGTATCTCCTTACCAATCATGTGATAACCTATATCATGCCAGAGTATTTTATGGTTGTCCTTCAGTTCAGAGAAAAAAGTCAGTCGCCTAGTGCTTCGGCGACCGTGTCGGCGAGGTCGTCGGCGTTCTCGAACGGGAAGTCGTCGCTTATTGCCTTGCCTATCTCGACCGCAGAGAACGACTCTCCGTCAACCTCTACAGTTGTCGAGAGACCGTCGGGGAGATGCGGGACGAGATCCATTGGCTTCTCTACGGGGTAGCTCGCGTCCTCTACGACCTCGTAGATCCTGTCACGCAGATCCTCAGTATCGGTATCCATACAGACGCGTTTCGGCGAGTTAACAAACATCTTTTCATAACCAGAGGTTATATCCTGAGTAGAAAATATTATAACCGTGCATTACATCTCTGGCTGTATGAGCCATGTCAAGGGACTAAGATGCAGGGAGTGTGGGGAGGAGTATCCGGCGGTAATGAAGAATACGTGTGAGTCGTGTTTCGGACCTCTCGAAGTTGAGTACGACTGGAGTGAGGTAGACGTATCGCGCGAGGAGATAGAGTCAGGTCCGAACTCGATCTGGAGGTACGCCGACCTTCTTCCGATAGACAACGAGGACTCGGTCGTCGACCTCGGGACAGGATTCAACCATCTCTACGAGGCGGACAACCTAGCCGACGAACTCGGAATAGGAGAGCTCTACATACTCAACGACTCGGTGAACCCGAGCTTCTCGTTCAAGGACCGTGTCACGGGGGTCGCGGTCGCAAAGGCGATAGAGTTCGGCGTAGACGCGATAGGCTGTGCGTCGACGGGTAACTTAGCTTCGAGTGTCGCTGCTCACGCCGCGAAGGCGGATCTTCCGGCTTACATCTTCATACCCGACACGATAGAGAAGGGCAAGATAACACAGACACTGACGTATGACCCTGAGATAGTTCCTGTTGAGGGCAACTACGACGACGCCAACAGGCTCGCCACCGAGGTCGCCGATGAGAACGGCTGGGGATTCGTCAACATCAACCTGCGTCCCTACTACACAGAGGGTTCGAACACGATGGCTTACGAGGTCGCCGAACAGCTCGGCTGGGAGGCTCCCGACCACGTCGTCCATCCGATGGCGGCGGGTGCGTCTCTCCTGTCGGTTCAGAAGGGATACAAGCAGCTTGAGAAGCTCGGTCTGATAGAAGACGGCGATGTCAAGATGAGCGGATCACAGCCCGAGGGATTCCCGATAGCCGAGGCTGTGAGAAACGACGAGCCCGTGAAGCCGATACAGGAGTACGAGACACTCGCTCACTCTCTCGCGATAGGAAGTCCCGCCGACGGATTCTACGCCAAGGACGCGATACTCGAGTCGGGAGGATACGCCGCAAACCCCGACGACGACGCCATCATCGAGGGTATCAAGCTCCTCGCACGCACCGAGGGAATATTCACAGAGCCCGCGGGAGGTACGACAGTCGCGGGTCTCAGACAGCTCGCCGAGGAGGGACGTATCGACGACGACGAGACCGTAGTCGTCAACATAACCGGAAACGGTCTCAAGGCAGAGAGTACTCTCTCGGAGTTCGTGACTGTACCCGAGAGTATATCTCCGAGTATCGGTGAGTTCGAGGACAGGAAGCAGAGACAGAAGAGCAAGACCAAGAGCAAGAAAGAGGCAGTTCCTGGAGGTGATTACTAATGGCAGACGTCAGATTTTCGAGCGCACTCAAGAAGGTGACGGGAGAGACGACGACACAGGTCGAGGCAGAGACTGTCGAGGAAGCCATAGACAGACTCACGGAGAGATACGGTGACGACTTCGAGGATCGTCTGATGGACGACGGCGAGATACAGAGGTTCGTCAACCTCTATGTCAACGGAGAGGACGTGAGACACGGCGAAGGTCTCGAAACGAGTATCGAGGACGACGACGAGATTTCGATTCTCCCCGCCGTGAGTGGAGGGTCAACTTAGCGTAGTACTCGCCATCCATAACGTAGTACACATAACATAACCATAACACGAATACCCGTGTCTTTAGGGGAGTTCCACGCCTAAGCTATTACATGCCGAGTCTTCTAGACACACGCGTCGAAAACACCGAGATAGTACAGCCCAACGACACCAACATAGTCGACACCGCACACGGCGGTACCGTCGTGAAATGGATGGACGAGACGGGCGGAATATCGGCTATAAGATTCGCGGGGAACGTCTGTGTCACCGCGGGGATGGAGAGCGTCGACTTCCACCATCCGATACACAGAGGCGACGCCGCTGTCATACGTTCTTACGTCTACGACGTCGGGACTTCGAGCATAGACGTACGTATCTGTGTCTACTCGGAGAACCTCAAGACGGGAGAGAGACAGCTAACTACGGAGTCGTACTTCACCTACGTCGCAATAGACGACGACGGAAACCCCGTTGAGGTTCCCGAACTCGAAGTCGAGACCGAGAAAGAGAAGGAGTTACGTGACGAGGCTCTCGAAGGTGAGTAATATGAGAACCTCAGAACGCACCGACGCGATAAGCATAAGCGGTATACGCCGTGTCTTCGAGGCGGCGGACGACGACGCCATAAACCTGGGTCTGGGACAGCCCGACTTCGACACTCCCGAGAACGTCAAGAAGGCGGCTGTCGAGGCTATCGAGACGGGGAAGGCTAGCTCGTACACCTCGAACAGAGGGATTCCGGAGCTAAGAGAGGCGGTCGCCGACAGCTTCAGCTTCGAGACGTCTCCCGACGACGTCATAGTCACCTCGGGGGCGAGCGAGGCACTCCACATAGCCGTCGAGGCTCACGTCAACACAGGAGACGAGGTTCTAATTCCCGACCCGGGATTCGTCTCTTACGAGGCTCTCTCGAAGGTCGCAGACGCGCGTCCGAAAGGTGTCGAACTCGCCGACGACCTGCGTCTCGAACCCGAGTCAGTAAAGGAGGCGATCACCGATGAGACTTCGGCGTTCGTGGTCAACTCCCCCGCGAACCCGACGGGTGCGGTACAGACACGTGACGACATGAGAGCCTTCGCCGAGATAGCCGACGACTACGGAGTGACACTCATAAGCGACGAGGTCTATGAGCCTTTCGTCTACGAGGGCGAGCACCACTCCCCCGCGGAGTTCGGTGAGAACGTCGTCACAGTCAACGCAGCGTCGAAGGCTTACTCGATGACAGGATGGCGTCTCGGATACGTCACTGCGCCCGAGACCGAGAACATGTTACGTGTCCATCAGTACATACAGGCGTGTGCGAGTGCGCCGTCGCAGTACGCAGCCCTCGAGGCACTCGAAGGTCCTCAGTACGCTGTGAGCGAGATGAAGGACGAGTTCGAGGCGAGACGTGACCTGATACTCGACGCCTTCGAGGAGATGGGTCTCGACTGTCCGACGCCGAAGGGTGCATTCTACGCCTTCCCGGAGGTTCCCGACGGCTTCGTCGACGCGTGTATAGAAGAAGGAGTCGTTGTAGTTCCGGGAGATGCATTCGGAGAGGGCGGAGAGGGACACGCCCGCGTCTCTTACGCCAACTCACGTGAGAACCTGCGTGAGGCTCTCGATGTGATGGAGTCGGTTCTCGAAGATCTCTGAGAGAGTTGTCAGTCGGGGTAGTCGGTCTGGTTGACCTGTTTTATCCTGTCCACTCCATCGACCTCGTCTATGACGTCTTCGACCGGGTCGGGAACGAGGTCTCTCCAGTCGCCTCCCTCGATCATCCTCTTACGTATCTCCCTCCCCGAGTATCTGCTTCTGTCGAAGAGAGGATTCTTCCTGACCTCCTTTCCGTCCTCCTCGAAGAGACGTATCACGAGAGGATTGTTCGAGTAGATGACGTCGAACTCGGGTGCCATCGACTCTATGTGTGAGACCCAGAGTGAGTTACGGTTGATGTCCTCTATCGGAATTACGTAGGTCGTCGCGTCCAAGTCGTTGACGCTCTTCCTCACCATGCTGACACGTTCGCCCGCCGTAAACGGGTTCTTCACTGTGTGGGACGCCTGTGCGGTTCCTATCGCTATGACTATCTCGGGGACGTCTTCGGCAACCTCTTCGAGAACCTTGTAATGCCCCAGATGGAAGGGCTGGAACCTCCCGACGTAGAATCCGCGCATACTCCGTATAGGCGACCCAGGCTTTAATTTCTATGTTTGTGTATGGTCATTTCATATCCCACATCACTCTTTCCCGACGTCGGAAGACAAGACTTATTCGTTAGACAGGCTAAGTCGTCTGTATGGCAGGAAAACCTGGGAGTATGTACCGCGATATCGAAGGTATGGCGTACACGAGGAAGGAGTACATAGACGGTATTCCGGGTTCTAAGATCACTCAGTTCAACATGGGTGACGTCTCGGCTGACGACGACGAGTACCCCGTCGCCGTGAGCCTAGTCGCCGACGAGTCGTGTCAGATACGACACTCGGCGCTCGAAAGTGCCCGAGTTGCCGCTAACAGTAACATGATAAAGGAACTCGGTGAGGAGGGCTACAAGATGAGACTCCGCGTCCATCCCCACCAGGTTCTGAGGGAGAACAAGCAGGCGACGGGAGCGGGAGCCGACCGTGTCTCCGACGGAATGAGACAGTCGTTCGGAAGACCCGTCGGAACCGCTGCGAGGGTCGACGTCGGACAGAAGATCTTCACTGCGAGGGTCGTCGAGGCTGACTTCGAGGTCGCTAAGGACTCTCTCCGCAGAGCCTACACGAAGCTTCCCGGACCCTACTCGATCTCTGTCGACGAGGGCGAAGAGATCATCAGAGACTAAACCGAATTTGAGTCGGTGGGAAGTACAGTAGAGTAGTACAGTCTCCCAAACTCGACGCAACGCGACAAGACCCGATCCGTCTTAGCTATATATCCATCTCATGTCTCTCGAAAACGTAGAACTCACAGAGAAGTGGGAGTCTTTCTACCGGAGTTATTACGACAACGAGATCGGTAAGCTCGCTCAGAAGTACCCGAGAGAGGAGAGATCCCTCTACATAGACTACCAGGATCTCTTCCAGTACGACCCCGAGCTCGCTGAAGACCTCAGGAGGAATCCCGAGGAGATGCTCCGGTACGCAGAGGAAGCCCTCCACGAGTACGATGTCCCTGTCGCCGACGTGCGTTTTGCCGACGCCAATCTCCGTATAAAGAACGTCGGCGAGACCACCGACATCCGTGGCATACGTTCGAAGGACGTCAACACACTAATCTCGGTCGAGGGTATCGTGAGAAAGGCTACCGAGGTGCGTCCGAAGGCGATCAAGACAGTCTTCGAGTGCGAGCGGTGTGGAACTACGACGACTATAACACAGACCGACGACAGCAGTCTCAGAGAACCCTACGAGTGCAAGGGATGTGAGAGACAGGGTCCTTTTAGTCTACTCTTCGACCAGAGCGAGTTCGTCGACTCACAGAAGGTCAGGGTACAGGAGTCTCCCGAGGATCTCAGAGGAGGCGAGAATCCACAGACGATAGATGTCGAGATAGAGGACGACATCACGGGCGAGGTCACTCCCGGGGACAGGGTCACTGTCGTCGGAGTCCTGAGAGCGACACAGGACGGCGACTCGACGACGTTCGATGTCTACATCGAGGGTAACAACATAGAGATAGAGGACCAGGAGTTCGAGGAGTTCGCGATAACCGACGAGGACGAGGAACGGATAGAGGAGATTGCAAGCTCTCCCGATGTATACGAGAAGATAGTCGACAGCATCGCTCCGGGTATATACGGCTACGAGACCGAGAAGCTCGCGATGGCTCTCCAGCTCTTCTCGGGAGTCACGAAGAATCTCCCCGACGAGACACGTATAAGGGGAGACATGCATATTCTGATGGTGGGAGATCCGGGTACCGCCAAGTCACAGCTACTCCAGTACGTTAAGAAGATAGCGCCAAGAGGTGTCTATACTTCGGGTAAAGGATCGAGTGCCGCAGGGCTCACCGCCGCAGCAGTACAGGACGACTTCGGAGACGGAAAATGGACACTCGAAGCCGGCGCTCTCGTCTTAGCCGACAAGGGAATAGCGTGTGTCGACGAGGTCGACAAGATGGATCCGAAGGACCGATCGGCACTCCACGAGGCGCTAGAGCAGCAGTCCGTTAGCATATCCAAGGCGGGCATCAATGCGACGCTCAAGTCGAGATGTGCACTCCTCGGAGCGGCGAACCCGAAGTACGGAAGGTTCGACGAGTACGAGGGTATCGCAGAGCAGATAGAGTTAGAGCCCGCCCTGATATCACGTTTCGACCTTATATTCACGGTGACAGATGAGGCGGACGAAGAGAAGGACTCACGTCTCGCCGAACATATACTCACGACGAACTACGCGGGCGAGGTCTACGCCTCCGACTCAGAGGTACGACCCGAACGCGAGGCAGAAGACGCCGACGAGATACAGGAAGAGATCTACCCCGAGATAGAGTCCGAGATGCTCCGGAAGTACGTCGCCTACTCTCGGCGAGAGTGTAAGCCGCGAATGAAAGACGAAGCGCGCAAAAGAGTGCGTGAGTTCTACGTCGACCTGCGTTCGGAGGGTGAGGGATCGGACGTCATACCCATAACAGCGAGGAAGCTCGAAGCCCTCGTGCGTCTCGCCGAGGCTAGCGCGAGGATGCGTCTGAGCGACGAGGTCGAAGTCGAGGACGCCGAACGTGCGATAGACATAGTCAAGGAGTCTCTAAGAGACGTGAGTTACGATCCCGAGACGGGTCAGTTAGACGCCGACATAGTCGAGACGGGACACTCGTCGTCACAGCGCGAGAGGATAAAGGATCTGAGCGACATCATACAGACGATAGCCGACGAGAGAGACGACGGGAAGGCTCCGCGCGAGGAGATACTCGAAACAGCCGAGGATCACGGGATGGAACGTGAGAAGGCGAGGAAGGAGCTGGAGACTTTACAGAGGAACGGCGAGGTAATAGAGCCGTCACACGGACATTTCCGTCTGGTTTAGTTAGTTAAGGAAGAAGACGAGGGCGCTCAGCATCAGTGCGGCGAAGGTCGCGACGACTGCGAGCGCCGTGCCCATCGAAGCCACGGCGTTAGTGGTACTCGCGAGACGTTCTATCCTGTCGTTTCCGAAGACGATAACTTCTGTCTCGTTCGACGCCATGCCGGCTTCGACTTCCTCTAAGTCGTTGACTGCGTCCGTCACAAGTGAGCGAATTATAGTCTTTAGCTCTCCGTGGGGGATGTGTTCACCTATCCGGTTGTGGCTCTCGACCCTGTTGACGACGTGTGTGTCGGTCGTCATGACCTCAGCGTTGTCGACGCCGGCGTCGTCGGTTATGACGTCGACTATCTCGTCTCTGAGCATAGGAACCATGTTGTTGCCGTCTACGAGGGCGTAAGCGGTAGTCTGGTCGCCGGCTTCGAGGACTGCGACACGTATCCCAAGAGGCCCCATTCCGTCCTCGATCTCCCATCTCGTCGGCGACTGAGCGGTTCCGAGACGTAACGGGTAGGTATCGTCGGAGACGAGTGCCTCGGAGAGATCGGCGGAACAGTCCATTATGTTGTAGCTCCTCTCCGACCCCGGACTGACTATCGTCCCCGAGTTGGCGGCGTAACAGTTGTGGGCGTCAACGAGCATCGTCTCCTCGGCTCCGCTGGCGTGTGACTCGCTTATCGCACTCAGACCCACGCTGAAACGGATGTCGTCACACGACTTGGGCGAACACGTCGTAGCGAGGAAGACGCCGTCGCCGAACCTCTGTCCTATCATGTGTGAGTCGCCGCAGTCGAGACGTCGGCTCCTTGTTGCTTCTGAGTTGTACTCGACCGACTCGACGGCTCTGTCTGCGGCGGCACGTAGCTTCTCGACCTCTCTCTGGCTCACGGGGTTGAAGTCGTGGTCAGCAGTCGCGTGAGGCACGAAACACAGCGAGTCGGAGGTTTCGGCTAAGCGGAAGGGGAGATTTCCGCCGCCTATCTCCCCCATTATTCCGGGATGTACCATCGGAAGTACGAACCTCGCCTTCTCGCGACTTCGGCTTTGGTTTTGGTTTAAGTCATCTCCCTCGGAGTCGGGTTCATCAGTCTCAGTCTTCTTCCTCCTAAAGACGAGAACCGTGACAGGAACCCTGACTGACTCTCCCATCCTCTCAAAGACTTCTTCGAGTTCACGCGTGTTCTCAGTGAGGTAACCGAGGAAGCCGCGGAGGAGTTCGAGACCCGAGACACCTATGCTCGTCCTCATCGGGTGGTCGATGAGACGTACGAGTACGTACGACCCCATGACGTAGAGCCCCGAGGTTATCACGAGGTTGGTGAAGTAGTCACCCGAGAGCGGAAGACCCGTGTAGAAGTAGAGTATTACAGCCGCAAAGCCGGTCTGGAGACTAGCGGGAACTAGGGTTCGGAGGGCGGAGTCTCTACTCACAGCCATCAGGACTAGGAAACGTAGCCCGAAGATTAGAGCCAGAGAGGCTATGAGGGCGTCGTAGACAAAGCTCTCGAAGCCGAGGTACTTCTGGAAGACTGCGGCGACGGAGATCAGGACGACGGTTACACCCTCACACAGGACGGCGAGGAAGGCGGAACGGTTCCACGTCATGTTTCCGCCGAAGTACCTGTCTATCGGGGTCGTGGCGAGTGCGGCACCCACAGTTGGAACGCCTATGAAGAGAAATCCCATGACAGCAGCTACTAATCCGTCACCGAAGCCTCCGAGACCTGTTATGCTACCTGCGACGAGGGCGAACGAGAGAGAGAGATACCAGCGGGGGGTTCTGAATAGGTAACGCGTCAGACGTGACGCGTGTCCGTATCCGAGAGACATTCGTTTTCGTGTAGTAGAGACAGTCGTGCCTCCGTATTAAGCTTGTTCTGTCTCCGTCGACGTAGTACTGTACTGGGGTCAATTTCCCATCAAAAGTTACTTGCGCACGACGTCCGTAGGAGTAGGCAGTGATAGACCCGACCGTAGTACATGAACTCGGACTCACCTCTGTCCTACTCTCGCTGTCGATGTCGGAGTACCCCGCACTCGACGCCTTTCTGAGATCGGCTGTTGAGACTGCGACGGGATGGTTCGGTCTCGCCATGATAGGGGTCTACTCGTTCCTCATAGCAGTCATCCTACCTATGCCGAGCGAGGTAGTTCTTGCCCCTGTCAACACCCTCGACATAGGATTCGGTGAGGTCGGAACCCTCGTTGCCATAATGCTCGTGAGTGGCGTCGGTAAGGCAGGAGGAAGCGTTGCGGCTCTCCATCTCGGCATACAGGCGAGGGAGTCGGGGCCTGTGACGAGGTTCTTCCAGAAAAGGGGTTACGATCCCGTCGAGTGGTCGCACAAGAAGAGCGTTGAGGTCGCGAAGAAATGGGGTTACATCGGAATGGCGCTTCTTCTCTCTGTGCCGTTCTTCCCCGACACTATCTCGATATACGCATTCGCCGTCTTAGAAGACGACTACCTCAAGTTCGCCGCGGCGGCTTTCGTGGGAAGTGTCGGGAGGCTCCTCGTGACAGTCGGCATATTCGAGGGAGGAAGCCTTCTCGTCTAAACGAAAAGCAGCGCGATCTCCCCGTCCTTCCGAAAACCGCAGTTTTTCGCAAATCCTCGATTTGCGTCAACACCGCGCCCGAGGCTGTTTACTCTATCTACTGATTCCTTCCCCGGCGTCGAGTATCTCGACCTCAGCGTCGTCTACCTTCTCCGCGAACTCGTCGGGGTTCTGCTGTATAGGAGGGAAGGTGTCGTAATGGATGGGTATAGCCGTCTCGACTCCGAGCCAGTCGACGGCGACCGCTGCCTCATCTATGCCCATCGTGAAATGGTCGCCTATCGGAACCGCAGCGACGTCGGGGTCGTAGACTCCGCCGATGACCTTCTCCATGTCGCCGAATAGGGCGGTGTCGCCAGCGTGGTAGAAGCTAGTCTCGCCGTCGTCTATGACGTAACCAGCGGGGGTTCCTCCGTATCCGTCGAAGTCCGCTTCTCCCGGCGTTCCCGACGAGTGGAAAGCCTTCGTCATCTGGAACTCGACGCCGTCGTGTTCGTAGCTTCCGCCGACGTTCATTCCCACCGAGTCTTCGTGTCCCTGCTTGCCTAAGTAGCCCGCGACCTCGGGCTGTGCGATCACGGTCGCGTCGAACTCGTGTGCCTCGGCGACGTGGTCGAAATGACCGTGTGTCACCGCGACGACGTCGGGATCGAAATCGTCGGGCGTGACGTCGTTCCAGTCGTTGCCCTCGGTGAAGGGATCGACGAGTATCTGTGTGCCGTTCTCAGCCTCTATCTCGAAGAATGCGTGTCCGTGGTATCTTATCTCCATGTCTACGAAATAACGAACTTCGTATAAATACCCAACGCAACACGTAGAACTTTGGACTTAAGTAACTGGCTGTGGTAGATCCGCCAACACATGAGCGACGAAGAAACCCTCCACGAGTCGGGTGAAAAGCTGGACGAGATAATAGAAGACGACTCAGTTCCGCGTAACATACGTGAGTCCCTCGAAGAGGCTCAGGAGTATCTCCTCGACGACTCGGAGGCTGCGAGCGAGAGAGCGGCGAACGCCATAAACATCTTCAACGACGTCTCGAACGACCCCAACTTGCCGATGCACACACGGACGACTATCTGGAACATCTCGGGGGAGCTAGAGGGTCTGACATCGGAGTAGATCCGAATTCTCCTTCCTCACACTCTTCTATTCGGGAACCAGACGTACCAGAGGAACACCGTCGCCGTCGTAGACGAGATAGACATAGCCATCGTCTCCCACCGCGACGTCACGTACCCTCCAGCCTCGGTCTTCGAGCAACGTATCGACCTGTTCGACGTCACGTCCGTCGACCTCGAAACGTCCGAGAACCCTCCCTGCTAAGTTTCCGACGAGTAGGTCTCCCTGCCAGTCCTCGAATAAGTCGCCGTCGTAGAAATCCGCGCCGGAAGGAGGAAAGCCTCCCGTACCGCATTCCCAGACGTAGACTGGAGACACGACGTCTTCGCGCTCGGAGTGGCTCACTCCTACGGGTATGTCGGTGTTGTACTCACACGCCTCGGTCGCCACGGGCCAGCCGTAGTTCTCCCCTTTCTCTATGACGTTGATCTCGTCACCGTCGCGCTCTCCGTGTTCGGTCTCCCAGATCTCTCCCGTCTCGGGATGTACTGTGAGACCCTGTGGGTTTCTGTGTCCGTAGCTGTAGACAGCGTCTGCGCCCTCGCCGTCAACGAAGGGGTTGTCTGAGGGTACCGATCCGTCGTCTTCGAGACGCAGAACTGCGCCGAGCTGGTTGTCGAGTCTCTGAGCGATGTGGTCTGAGCCGAAGTTCTTGAACTGTCTGTCGCCCGAGGTGACGTAGAGACTTCTGTCTTCGCCGAAGGTGGCGCGCGATCCGTAGTGGTTGTTGGAGTCTACGAAGGGTTCTGCGACATGTAGAACCTCGAATTCCTCGAGTCGCGGAGTGTCATCGTCGAGTCTTCCGGCTCCAACGTGGGTCGCCGACTTACCTTCTGTGTCGGTCGCCGAGTAGGTGAGGTAGACGCGCGGGTCGTCGGGGTAATTCGGATGCACTTCGACGTCGAGAAGACCGCCCTGTCCTGCGACGTAGACTTCGGGTACGCCCTCAACCCCCTCGGCGGTACCCGACCCGACGTCGATGAGGCTGAGACTTCCACGGCGTCCCGTGACGAGACACCGTCGGTCGTCTATGAACTCTATCCCCCACGGCTCCGTGAGTCCTCCGACGACAGTCTCGATGTCGTATCCTGAACTCGAACCACTGTCTCCCTCCCCTGAGCCGAGACAGCCCGCAGTCAGAGCCACCGACGCCGAGCCCACCTGCCTCAAGAAGGATCGTCTGTCCATGTATCCCTTATTCGGCAGCCACGTTTGAAACTGACGCTGGTGCAAATTATATACAATTATCACAAAATATATGTTGAGGTGTGTTGACCTTTTCCACATATGCAGATGAGCACACGAACGAGACGTCTTCTGATTATAGCTGCTGTGTCAGTACTCGTAGCACTCGCGGGATGTCAGGGGGGCAACGGCGGAGCGTCGGTCGACGACGCCACGTCTGAGACAGGTCAAGGAACCGAGAACGTCGACTCTGACGCCGAAACTGACGGCGACGGTGAGACGACCGAGACTGACACAGAAACAGGAGACGGGAATGAGATGGACGCCCACGACAGGATCGGATCACTCTCTGAGAACGAGTTCGAGACGAAGAAGGCACAAGCCGAGAACGCCTCGAAACGCATGATGTCGACCCTCTCGGGAAGACTCCAGTCGGCTATGAAGGAAGGGGGTCCGACTCGCGGAATAGAGGTCTGTACCGACGACGCCATAGAGATAAAACACAACATATCGCGCGAGACGGGATGGCAGGTCACACGTGTGAGTGACAAAGTAAGAGACCCGCTTCTCGGTACTCCCGATCCGTGGGAGCAGAGGAGCTTTGAGAAGATGAAAAAAGCTGTCGCCGAGGGCAAAGACCCCGCGAACGTGTCGAGGGCGGAGGTCGTAGACGAGCCCAACGGCGAGTACCTGAGATACATGTCGCCGATACCGACGCGTCCGGTCTGTACCAACTGCCACGGCACCCAGGATCAGATAAGTCCCGAGGTCGAGGAACTACTTGACGAGCATTATCCTCACGACGAAGCCACGGGTTACGAGGTCGGTGAGCTAAGAGGTGCCGTGAGCGTCAAGATGCCTCTCAACGAGTCTACGAACAGTACTGACACAACGATGACAATGGAGTAGAGAGCCGTATTCCGGCTTTCTGAGTGCCTCTGCCTCTAACCGTTCACTTCTTGACCGAGCTTCTCTTGAAGTACGTCCGAGACTAGCTCTCCGTCCGCCTTACCTCTCATCTCTTCCATCACGACCCCCATCAGGGCGCCGAAGGCACCCATGCCCTGTTCGTCTATGAGACCCTGCTTCTCGTCTATGACGTCCTCTACGACCTCTTCGACCTCGCCACGTCCCGCGCTTCTCAGACCGAGGTCGTCGACGAGCGCGTCCGTCTCCTTCCCGGTCTCAGCGAGTCCCGTCAGAAGCTCGGGGACTCCCTCCTTAGCTATCTCGTCTTCGACGACGAGCTCGAAGACAGAGAGTATCTCGTCGTCGGTGATCTCCTCGACGGCGACGCCTTCCCTCCTGAGTTCGACGAGGTCGCTTTCGAGGGTCTGTGCCACGAGAGACGGGTCGGCTCCCATCTCGACGCCCTTCTCGAAGAGAGGCATGTTACGTCCGAATGCGACCTGCTCGGCGAGGTTCGAGTCGAGACCGTACTCCTCCTCGTACCTCTCCGCTCTCTGGGTCAGAAGCTCGGGCTCCTCGACCTCGACGTCGCCGAGATCGACCTCGAAGACGTCGGTTTCGGGATACATCCTCGCCGCTCCCGGGAGAGGACGCAGGTAGCTCGAAGTTCCGTCCTGGTTGGCGTCGCGCGTCTCCTCGGGGACTCCCTCAAGCGCTTCCTCCGCACGTTCCTTCGCCGCCTCTATCGCTCTCTCGGCGACCTCGGGCGAGTCAGCGACTATCGCGACGGCGTCGTCTTCGCCGGCTCCGACTTCGTCCCTCAGCCTCCCGATCTCTTCCTCGGTAATTCCGTACCCCGGGAGCTCGTCGGTGTGGAATATACCTCCTGCCCCTCTCTTCTTCGCCCTGTCACTCATCTCGGTTCCGAGTCTCCTGTCGTCCTGTATCTCTCTTCCCACGACGCCATCGAATCCTCTCAGGACGACTCCCATGACACGTCCGCCCGAGTCGAGCGCGCCTCTCAGGACTCCTGACTCTGTACCGTCGAAGACGGCTGTGACGTCGTGTATCTCTCCGACTTCCGCCTCATTTTCGGCGAGTTCGTCACGTATTTCGAGGAGGCTCTTCTGTCGCCTCGCCTCTTTCTCGACTATCTCGCCTATCATGTCGAGTTCCTGGACGCCCTTGATCTCGATACGCGCACCCCCTTCTATCGATATGTTAATGTCCTGACGTACAGTCCCGAGTCCTCTCTTGACCTTACCCGTCGACCTCAGAAGCATGCCTATCCTCTCTGCCGCTTCCTGTGCCTGCTGAGGCGTCCGTATGTCGGGCTCAGTTCCTATCTCGACGAGCGGAATCCCAAGTCTGTCGAGTGAGAAGACGACCTCGCCGTCGGTCTCCTCGACCCTCTGTGCCGACTCCTCTTCGAGACACAGGTCGGCGACACGCACATCTCCCTCCGAGGTCTCGACCTCGCCGCCGTATGCGACCATAGACGACCTCTGGAACCCCGTCGTGTTCGAGCCGTCTATGACTATCTTCCTCATGACGTGTGCCTCGTCGACTCGACTCATCTCCATCATCTCAGCTATCTCTAGCGCGGTTTCGAGAGCCTCGTCATCGATCTCCTTCGGAGGCTCGTCGTCCTCCTCTACGAGACATGTCGTGTCGTAAGCCTTGTACCGGAAGACGCGGTCGAGTATGCTCTCTTCGAGCGCCGCCTCGTCTATCTCTCCGAGTTCGCTCCTCGCGGGATGGAGGTAACGTTCGAACTCCCTCTCGGCTTCGTCGACCTCTCTCAGACTCGTGGGACAGTTACAGAAGAGCTTCGTCTCAGTGTCGAGCTGCTGGTGTATTTCGAGCCCCGCCTTGAGACCGAGGTCGGAGTAGTCGAGATCCGCGTTCGTGCTCATACAGTTTGGTCGAACGCAGGGAGTTTAAGAGTAACGTAAACCGGACTTAGCCGTCGGTGTATCTCTCGAAGACGTAGTCGTCGGGTTTTCCTCTTAGGACGTATACTCCGTACCCCGTGTCTTCGAGAACCTCGGCGACCTCCCTCTGGCGTTTCGACATACGGCTGTCGCCGTACTTGACCTCGACGAAACACGGCTCCTCGGGTCTCCAGTTCGACTCCTCGGTCTCGTCGTCCCAG
This sequence comes from Halorutilales archaeon Cl-col2-1, assembly GCA_041891055.1. GTDB lineage: Archaea > Halobacteriota > Halobacteria > Halobacteriales > Afararchaeaceae > Afararchaeum. Next base: position 118,936 of record CP169074.1, read on the forward strand.
TCGTCGATCCTTGACTGAGAACCCTCGACGTAAAAATCAGGGACGCCGCTCACGTCTCCGAAGACGTGTTCGAGCCTGTGTCGCACGTCTCCGAGTCGCGCTTCTCTCAGAGCCTCACGTCCCCGGCGACAGTCGAATCCCCTCTCGGCGCACAGATTCGAGAAGAACTCCTCGAATCCGCGCCCCTTCCTCTGGTTTTCGACTGATAATCTTGTCCTATCGGCGAGTGAGTCGCGGTACTTCTCACGGACGTGTCTCCACACATCGGCTTCGAGTCCGCGTGTTACTCGGTGTCGGTGTAGAATCGGATATCTCTCGCTGAGAAGAGCTTCGACGTCTTCCCGTCTCTCGATCTCTGTCAGATCCGAGTCCACGAAGATGTCTTCGAGTAGGTCATCTCTGATCCTCTCGCGAGTCTCCTCGGAGACGAATGAGCCGAAGTCGACGACTGACGACGGAGTGGCGAACCTACGTATCTCCCAGACCTCTGACCCCGACGCTCGTACGACTTCGCGGAGGTAGTAATCTGAGAGAACCTCGTCATCCTCGAATGCTTCGACGACGCCCCACTCGCTCGTCTCGGTGACATACTCATCCACTGCCGTCCTGAGTATCTCCGAGGTCATCGACTCGACATCCTCGGCTGTCGTGCCTCCCACGACTATCCTCTCGTCGTCGAGGCTCAGACACGCGATATGACCCACTCTGCCGACCTCGTCTATATAACAGCCGAAGCAGTAGGTCTCGGCGTCGTCTCTCGAAGACGTTAATCCGTTCTCGACGAAGAGGTCGGTCTCCAGAGAGCCCGTCTCGCCACAGACGCGGCACCGTGATCTCGACCAGCCGAAGTAAGCCATTGTATTATGCTAGACCTCTCGTTACCATTCTCACTCCTATGAACAGTAGAAGGACTCCGAATCCCCTCTTCAGGCTCTCGTCTGGGACATACGCTGAGACGTGGGGTCCGACGCCCGCTCCCACGGTTATGCCGGCTATCAGGGGAAGCGCGAGTTCGGGTATGAGGTTGCCCTGACCGTACTGTTTGTACGACGCCACGACCGCACTCGGGAACATGGCGAATAGCGATGTCGCTACTGCGCGCGTGATTGTGAGTCCGAGAAGCATCGTGAGTACGGGAACCATGAGGGAGCCGCCGCCGATACCGAAGAGACCCGATGAGAAGCCGACGACTCCTCCGAGGACAAAGACAAGTATACTACCATACCGTCCCTCGACGTCGACGGTCGCTGAGACGTCAGAGTTGAGTGCCATCTTGATCCCGGGATAGAACATGAAGACGCCGAACGACGTCGCTAAGACTGACTCGGGGAGTACGTCGCTCGCAACTGCGCCCGCGTATCCCCCGACGACTGTCATCGGAGCGATCAGGAGACCCAGTCGGAGGTCGACCGCGCCGTTTCTGAGGTAGCCGACGCTCGAAGAAAGCGACGTGAAGGCGACCGCCGATATGCTCGTCCCGACCGCGAACTTCGTCTCCGAGACGAAGCCCCCGAGGACGAGAAGGGGCACCATCAGACCCCCTCCTCCTATTCCGAGTAGGCTCGAAAATACGCCTATGAAGAAAGCCGCGACGAAGAGCGAGACTGTTTCGGCGAAGACGACCATGCTGTCTAATTGCGTTGGAGTAAAGTCAGTCTTTTCGGAAGTAGACGTATGGAGATCACTAATCTCACACGAGACTCAGAAGCCTTCACCTCGAACGTCTTCTTAGTCGAGGGCGACACGAACGTCTTGGTCGATGTCGGTACCGTCCCCGGTATAATAGACGAAGTACGTGAAGCCGGGGGTATCGACGCAGTAGTTCTGACCCACTCACACCGCGACCACGTCGAACTCCTCCCGCGCGTCAAGCAAGAGTTCGACGTCGAGGTCTGGGGCTACGACGGTTCGTTCGAGGGAACTGACCACGAGATCGACGACGGCGACACCGTCGAGATAGGCGACGAGACATTCGAGGTTCTCTTCACTCCGGGTCACAAGACCGACCACGTCTGTCTCGTAGGTGAGACTGTCGTCTTCGCGGGCGACCTGATCTTCGACGGCGGCGCGTTCGGCAGGACGGACTTAGAGGAGGGGAACCGTGAGTCACTCATCGAGAGCATACAGAGGCTTCTCGAAGAGGTAGAGGACAAAGATGTGGAAGTCATCTACACGGGGCACGGCTCGGCGATACGCGGCGACGTCGAGGGCGCGGTACGTAGGTCTCTCGAAAACGCGCGTCAGCTTTAGCCGCCGCTCGCTGCGGGAATTATACGTATCTCGTCGTCTTCTTCTAGGCTGGTTTCGACGCCAGCGAGGTTCCTTATGTCCTCACCGTTGACGTAGACGTTTATGTACTCCTTGACCTCGCCGTCGTCCATGACCTGGTCTTGTATCTCGGAACCGTGCTCTTCGGTGTAGGCGTCTATCGCCTCCTTTACTGTCGTCGCGTTTACCTCGACCTTCTTCGATCCCTCGTTCGTGAGAACCGCTGGCACGTTTATTACTGGCATTGTGTTAATTAGGGTAGTTTTGTGTCAAAAGCTAATCGGTACTACTCTCCCTAACCTCACTGTCGACCTCTATCTCCTCCCTCTCGAACTCGTCTCCCGTCCAGATCCAAGAGCCTACCTTGGGTTCGTCGTCACCGAGTGAGACTATGACATACGAGTGCCCCGTCCACGTTGCCCTCTCGGCGTCAGTCTCACTCGTCCTGAATGGACCCTCGGGATGTGAGTGGTAGAATCCGACTACGTCGAGACCCTCGTCCTCTATAGCCTCGACTATCTCGAACTGTTCCTGAGGATCTATGAGGTAGTTCGTCTCGGGGGTCTCGCTGACGTTCTCGCAGTCGTAGATCTTCTCGACTGTCGCCTCTTTTTCACCCCTCTCACCCGCGAGCACGCCACAGATCTCGTAGGGCTTGCCATCCTTCGCGTGGTCTATTATCTCGTCATAGTCGTCGACGTCGAACTCTATCATCACTCCGTGGTACGCCGCCTCGCGCCTAATATATTCCGGCACGTCTCCCGGCGTCCCATCAGTTTTAAGTCTACGAATTACTATCGGTTATATAATGGATCTTCCGACGCCCGAGAGACTCCGGGAAACGAGAAAGAGCCTCGGACTCACACAGGACGAACTCGCCGAGATGGCTGACGTCTCACAGCCTCTCATCGCACGTATCGAGAACGACGACGTCGATCCGCGTTTCTCGACCCTGAGACGTATAATCGACGTCCTCGAATCCGTCGAGGAGGAACAGAACGTCGAGGGCGAGTCGGTCACGGCTGAGGATCTGATGACGACTGGTATAATCAGTGTCTCGCCCGACGACACAGTCAAGGAGGTCGTCGACACCTTACAGGAGACGGGCTACTCACAGCTACCCGTCATAGAGGACGACGTCCCCGTCGGGTCGGTAACCGACGCCCTGATAGCCCACGCTAGGTCCGAGATAGACGATCTCCCAGACGCAGAGGTCTCTGAGGTGATGGACGAGTCTTTCCCGACCGTCTCACCCAACGTCGACGTCGACACACTCTCGTCTTTCCTCGACGGAGCGAGTGCAGTACTCGTCACTACTGAGGGCTGTGTCGAGGGAATAGTCACCGACGCCGACATAGCCGCTTACTTCGGACGTTCCGAGTCTGAGGACGAAGACGAGCACGGTGGAGACGGCGATGACAGGGACGACGAGTAAAAGCCTCGTAGTAGTCTTAGCCCTCGCGCTCACGGTCGCCGGAGCCGGCTGTCTCTCGTCACCGGAGCCGTCTCCCGAGGAGACTGATACCGACGCTGACGCCGCCGACGCCGACGGAGACCCTCTCACAAATACGACGGATGGAGCCGAAGCCACTGCAGTCTTCACCCACGAAGGCGAAGCCGTAGCCAGGCTTAGTCTCGAAGTTGCCGAGACGCCCGAGGAGAGAAGTAGGGGTCTGATGTACCGCGAGAGCCTCGAAGACCGAAGAGGGATGGTCTTCGTCTACGCCGAAGAGGAGAGACGTTCCTTCTGGATGAAGAACACCTACATACCCCTCGACATGGTCTTCGTCGGCGAGGACGGCAGGGTCAACGCCGTGAGGCACGCGTCTCCTCAGCCCAACGCTTCTGTCTCCGAACTCCGGAGGTACACGGGCGACGCCAAGTACGTCATAGAGACCAACAGGGGATTTGCCAACGAGACGGGAGTCGGTGAGGGCACACGTGTCGAGATAGATCTCAGTCAAGAAGACGGCTGAGAACGCGTGTCGCCGTCACTACCTCGTCGGTCTCGACGTACTCGCGTTCGGAGTGAGCGACTGCGACCTCGTTCCCATCTTCGTCTGTCTCGGATATCGAGCCGGGACCGAAGACTGCGACGGGCATCTCCTTAGCGAGGTACGACGCCTCTGTCGCGGCGTCGAAGGGTCTCAGACGTGACTCGCCGGTGGCCTCCTCGACTGCGTCGACGAGACGCTCCACGTCGTCTTCGTCGGTACGGAAGGCATCGAGGAAAGGTGTCGGACGTTCGGAGAACCTCACCTCGTAGTCGCAGTCTATACCTTTCATCTCCCTGTCGACCTCTTCGAGGAACTTGTCCTGTGTCTCGGGGGGAACGCTTCTCCTGTCTATGAAGAGGCTCGCGTTCTCGGGAACCTGGTTCTTCGCCTCGCCGCCGTCTATCTGTGTCACTGTCAGACTACTCTCTCCGAGGAGGTCATCGTACTTCTGTTGTGTGGCTTCGAGCCTTCTCACCGCCTCTGCGACACACGAGACGGCGTTCAGACCGCTCTCCGGCGCGGCGGCGTGTGCAGCCTCGCCGAAGAAGTCAGCTATCACCTCGTAACGTCCTCTCGCGGCTGTGCAGACGTCGAGGTTGGTAGGCTCTCCGACTACACACAGGTCGGCGTCGAGGCTCACGTCTTCGAGGTAGTCGTAGAGACCTACTGAGTCGGTCTCCTCGTCAGGTGAGACTACGAGAGTCACGCGTCCGTCCTCGGGATCGGCGCGCGAGAACGCCGACACCATCGCTGCGAGGCTCGCCTTCGCGTCACACGAGCCTCTTCCCCTCACGACACCTGAGTCGGCGTCGTATCCGTACTCGATGTGGGGCGGTACCGTGTCCATATGTGTGTTGAGTACGGTGTGGAAGCCGCCGCTGTCTCCCTTCTCGGCGACTACACAGCCCGAACTATGGAGCTTCGCGCCGTCGATGGATTCGAGTAGATACTCACGTATCTCGTCGACCGAGTCGTGGCTCTGTATCTGAACCATCTCTCTCAGGAGGTCTACCGGACTCTGGGGATCTGTCTTCATGTCTCCGAAGACGAGACCTCGACGTAAGTCTCTTTAGAGATCTGGCTGACCCGAGGCTTGATTAATCCCGGGATCAACTACTCAGACAATGGCTGTCGAGTCGGCACCTGCGACCGATCTGGCTATGATAATAGTAATAGCCACAGGCGTCGGCTTCGTCGCGCGCCGGACGGGACAGCCTACGATAATCGCTTACATACTCACTGGACTTCTCCTTGGACCACCCGTACTCGGAGCCGTAACCCCGAGCGACCTCACGGAGTTGATGTCGGAACTCGGACTTGCCTTCCTCCTCTTCTTACTCGGTATCAAGATGAGGATCGAAGATATCAGACACGTACTCTCGCCCGTAGTTAGGGTCTCTATCCCTCAGATGCTACTCGTCGCAGCCGCGGGAGCCGTCACAGCAGTCGGTCTCGGCTTCAGTCTCATCGAGTCGGCTCTGATAGGCGCGGCTGTGACATACAGCTCGACGGCGGTCGTCATCAAGATGCTCACAGACAACGACGAAGCCACGACGCTCCCCGGGAAGATCGACATAGGCGTACTTCTGGTACAGGACATCGCCGTGGTGGTTCTCCTCGCTCTTCTCTCGACCGGTGGAACCCGTGGAGTCACCGATACGGCTCTCAAACTCGTCACAGTACTCGTCCTAATAGCCCTCATAGGCGTGATCTCTATGGCTTCCTCGCGTTACCTCCTTCCGGGGGTCTTCCGGCGGGTCGCCGATGACAAGGAGGTCTTCCTCGTAGTCTCGATAGGATGGGCATTCCTCTTCATACTCGTGTCTCTCCGGCTCGGTCTCTCGGTTGAGATAGGCGCGTTTCTCGCGGGGGTCGCTATCGCACAGCTACCCTACAGCACCGAGCTACAGGATCGGATAACCCCTCTCACCGACCTCTTCATACTCGTCTTCTTCGCGTCGGTCGGTCTCGGACTCGAAGCTTCGGATCTCACCGCGTATCTCGGGGAGGCAGCCGTCGCCTCAGCCGTACTCGTACTCGTCAAGTTCGTGGTCTTCTTCGTACTTATCGGATCACAGGACTTCAGCCTCGAAACTACCTTCCTCGGGAGCATATATATGGTACAGGTCAGTGAGTTCGCGCTCGTCCTCGGCGCGGTCGCAGTCTCCGAGGGTCTGATAGACGAGGGGGTTCTCGGATTCTTGAGTCTCGTCGCCGTCTTTACGATGGTCTTCTCCGTCTATGCCATAAAGTACAGCCACAGTCTCTACGACTTAGTCTCGCCGTGGCTCTCTGACTTCCGTGACTGGGACGGCAGGGAGGAGGTCTCCACCGAACACGAGTCACACGCCGTCGCAGTGGGCTTCGACAGGCTCACCGAGGACGTACTACCCATACTACAGGACAGTTATGGAGACGTCGTCGTCATAGACCGGAAGACGAGCCACATACAACAGCTAAGAGCTGAGGGGAAGTACGACTACGTCTTCGGTGACCTCCGCCATACCAAGGTGCGTAAGGAAGCGAATCTCAAGAAAGCCGCCTTCGTCCTGAGTTCGAGCGTCGAGACCGACGTCAACAGAACCATAGTCGAGGAGACTCCCGACGACACGACTGTCTTCGTAGAAGCCGAGCGCACCGACGACGCCATCCAACTCTACAACGCTGGTGTCGACTACGTCATAATGAGCACACATCTTGCGGCGGAGAAGGTCTCGGGCTACCTGGAGTCCTACTTCGAGTCGCGCGACGCCTTCTTCGACGCAGTACGGCACGATGTAGACTTGATACGCAGGGGAGACGTGCCATCTGAGACAGATACTGGTTCTGATCCGGACGGGACTGTCGAAGCCGGAGGTGGTGACAGTGGCTGAGTCCGAAATACTGACAGCACTCGGCGTAATCTTCGTGGGAGCGGGGGCGACACTCCTCGTCACGAGCCGTCTCCCGGTGTCGAGCCTCCCGTTATACATACTCGTCGGAATGGCTGTGAGTCCTTTCGTCGACCACACGACTCTCCTTGACCTCGCACGGTGGGGGATAGCCTTCTTAGTCTTCGTCCTCGCGACACGGATCGAGTTCGAGGCTGTCTCGTCTGTCTTCCGTGACATAGAGCTTGCCACGCTGACACAGATCGCCGTCGTGGGACCTCTAGGATTCGGTATCGGATACTTCGTCTTCGGTCTCGACCTCCTTTCCTCAGTCTACTTCGCCGTCGCCGGTACACTGAGTTCGACCCTCGTGGGGGGCAAGTACTTCGAGACCTCGGGAGGATACAGACTCATACACGACAGACTCTCGTCGTCTATACATCTCTTCGACGACCTCGTAGCAGTCGGCGTCCTTCTCGTCCTCTCAGCTGAGACTTACAGCCCCGACGCCGTCGCAGCCAATATAGGATACGGAGCCGTTATCCTACTCGTCGCTGCCTTCGTCTACCGGTACGTCTTCGGTCTCCTAGTACGTCTCGCTGAGGGCTCCGACGAGCTAGTTCTAATGGGATCTATCTCTGTACTGTTTGTCTTTCTCACCGCCGCGGAGTTCTCGGGTGTTTCTCCCGTCGTGGGTGCCTTCGCCGGAGGGGTAGCCGTCAGACGTGACTCGACACAGACCATCGATGTCTTCAACGGAATCCAGTCTATTAGGGACTTCTTCGTCACCGTCTTCTTCGTGACACTAGGAGCACTCGTCGAGGTTCCTACCTTCGAAGTCGTAGTCTGGGCGTTCTCACTCGTCGTATTAGTCCTCGTCGTGAACCCCGCGATCACAGTCCTCGCACTCGTCTATGAGGGCTACGACGCCCGAACAGCGCATCTCGTGGGTGCGAGCACCGACCAGGTCAGCGAGATGTCTCTCATAATAGCCATAGAGGGCTTCCTAGTGGGAAGCCTAGGAGCCGATGTCTTCGACTCTATCATAATAGCTGCGTCTGTCACAATGATTCTCACCTCGGTGGTTCGTAGCTACGAGAGATCCTTCTACGAAGACGTTGCTGAGAGCCTCATACCCGGGAGACAGATGGAGAAGATCGACCGGAGGAGCCATGTCGAGGACGTCTCAAACCACGTCGTAGTCGTGGGATACGGACGTCAGGGTAGATATATAACTCAAGTCTGTGAGAGACACGACCGTGACTACGTCGTGGTAGAGAACGATCCCCTTCTCTGGGACGAAATACGTCTGACTTCCGGCAGCTACGTCTTCGGTGACGCACTCACCGACTACTCGTGGGAGAAAGCAGAAATCACAGACGCCGATCTGGTTGTCTCGACCGCCGATAACCCCGAGACCTCCGAGAAGATACTCGGTCTCGACACATCCGCCGACGTGGTTCTCCGTTCGAGATCGGTCGAGAACGCGAGGAGATGGCTCGACGAGGGTGCCACCTACGTCGCAGTCCCCGACTTGGTCGCCTCCGAACAGCTGATCGACCATGTCGAGTCGGTAGTTGGAGGAGAGAAGGACGCCGACGAGCTACGTGACTCTCATCTCAGAGAGATACTTAAATCGGGTCTCCGTAACGTCAGTCGTGGTTAGGTTGGGACACGTCGATATTCTCGGGGTCAATCTTTAGAATATGGGATACACGACGTTTCAGGCGACCCAATCTGGAGAGACGTACAAGTTATTTTAAAGTTGTGGTTATAATGGGGCTCTATGGATCAATATCTTTATATACTTCTCTATAATTTACTAAACTGCGAGAGAGCTAACCGGAGAAGTTTGGAATATCTAAAATAATAGAGGACAAAAATGACGACTGTGAACGAAGCGCTCGAAACGATAGAGGAAGAGGACGTAGACTTTCTGCGTCTCCAGTTTACGGACATCTTAGGAGTAGTAAAGAACGTATCGATACCCGCCGACCAAGCGGAGAAGGCGTTCGAGGAGGGTATCTGGTTCGACGGATCGTCGATAGACGGATTCGTGAGGATACAGGAGTCGGACATGCGTCTCGACCCCGACCCCGAGACATTCGCCATACTCCCCTGGAAGCACAAAGAGAGCGGAGCGAAGACAGCACGTCTCATCTGTGACGTCAAGAACATGGACGGAGAGCCCTTCGAGGGCGATCCGCGTTATGTTCTTAAGAGGGCACTTGACAGGGCAGAGGAGATGGGATTCGACACTGTCAACGTAGGACCCGAGCCCGAGTTCTTCGCCTTCGAGACGGACGAGGACGGCAACGGTACGACAGAGCCCCACGACTCGGGAGGCTACTTCGATCTCGCGCCGAAGGACATGGCGAGCGAGCTCCGACGTGACATGATATTCGCGTTAGAGGAGATGGGATTCGACATAGAGGCTAGCCACCACGAGGTCGCCGAGGGACAGCACGAGATCGACTTCAAGTACGACGGCGGTCTCACGACTGCCGACAACATAGCCACGTTCCGCTCGGTCGTGAGGGCGGTCGCCGAGCTAAACGACGTACACGCGACCTTCATGCCCAAGCCCATAGCGGGAATCAACGGAAGCGGAATGCACACACATCTCTCGCTCTTCGACGACGACGGAAACGCATTCCACGACCCCGACGACGAGTTCGGTCTCTCCGACACGGCGAAGTCGTTCCTCGCCGGACTTCTCGAACACGCACCCGCCATCACGGCGATCTGTAACCCGACAGTCAACTCGTACAAACGTCTCGTGCCGGGATACGAGGCTCCCGTCTACATAGCGTGGAGCGACGTCAACCGTTCGGCTCTGATACGTAAGCCCGCCGCACGTACGCCCGCGGCGTCACGTATAGAGCTACGTTCACCTGATCCGTCTTCGAATCCGTACCTCGCGCTCGCGGTCATGCTCCACGCCGGACTCGACGGAATTGAGAAAGGACTCGAAGCTCCCGATCCTGTCAGGGAGAACATCTACGAGTTCGACGAGGAGAAACGCGAGGAGTACGGCATCGACACTCTTCCCCCTAACCTCAAGGAAGCTGTCGACGCCCTCGAAGAAGACGACGTCATACTCGACGCGCTCGGCGACCACGTCTCCGAGAAGTTCATACAGGCGAAGAGACACGAGTGGGACGAGTACAAGATGCAGGTCTCCGACTGGGAGACCGACAGGTATCTCGAGACGTTCTGACACTGACCGCTTGAGCTACCCACCGCTAAAGCGGTGGGATTCAGCGTGGACTCCCGTTCTGGCCGACTCATCGTCGGCAGGAGAATAGCCTCCGTTCACGTTCATCGTCCCGCTGTTCAAGCGCACGCCCAAGGGTGCGCCTCCGTCGCCCCCAGTTTGGTTGCGACGGAGATACCGTAACCCGATGTTCTTCGCAGCGTTGTAATCCGCGTGATTTTCATACCCGCACTTCAGACACTCGAAGTCTTCGTCCTCGCGGTTGTCTGGGTGCGTGAACCCACACTCAGAGCAACGTCGTGAGGTATTTTCAGGGTCAACCTGCTCGACCGTGATGCCGTATTCTTCGGCCTTGTACTCAACGTACTCGTACAGTCGGTCAAACGCCCACTTGTGCCCCCACGACGCGCCAGTCCGCTCACGAATGTCGGTCAAGTCCTCGAACGCTATCACCGAACACTCGTTCTCACGAGCCTCCGCGACCAATTCGTTGCTGATGCGGTGCAGCATCAGCTTGAATCGGCCTTCCTCTTTCCGTCCGACTGACTGGATGTTCTGGTGTGCCCAGCGCGTGCCGCACTGTTGGAGCGACCCACGCCGTTTCTCGTATTCTCTGCGCCAGTGGTCGAATTCGTCGCCAGTCCAGAACGTACCCGTCGAGGCGACAGCGAGGTTGTTCACGCCGAGGTCAACCCCGAGAACCGTTCGCAAATCTTCGATTTGCGAGCCATCGAAGCTCCCGCTTCGAGACGTTCCGTTCTCGGTGGTTGCCTGTTCCGACGTGTCGGACTCCACGTCCCGCTTGCAGTGGACGTGAAGCACCCAGTCGCCGTCTTGGTAGTGCAGTTCCGCACCCGTCGTTTCGTATTCGTTGGAGAACAGGTATTCCGAGTGCGGCGTGTCGCTATCCTCGTCGGGCAGAATGTAGTCGGCTTCGATACGACCGTCGGTCGTAGCGAGGCTCACGTAGTCGTCGTGGAACGTCGCGGTGCGGTGGTCGAAGACGACGTGCGGACTGGTGAACGTCGGCTTAGACGCTTTCTTTCCGGTTTTCCACCGTTCAACCACGCTTTTGCAGGCTTCAGCGGCCTTGTTTCGAGCAGCTTGTACCAGCCCACCGTTGAAGCCGCCAGTGGCTTCTCGCACATCGTCGTAGGTTTCGTCGTCCAGCGTGGTCTTGCTGGTGGTGACGTACTCGCCTTGGAAAGCGTGGTCTACGACGTACTGAGCGCACCAAAGAAACGTGTCTACGGTGTCTTCGAGGAGTGCGGCGTCGTCACTGTCTACATCGAGCGCAACGGGGACAGTACGCCGCACCTCCATATCTTATATGTAGAACGGGTAGTTCTTAAACATTGGGGAGTCGGCCTGCTACTGGAGCGTGGTTTGATTCCCAGTTGTCGGCTTCATTCCACGTTCACAAGACCGAAGGTCTTGTGCAGCCCACCAGAACGCGAAGCGTTCTGGGGACGGCTAAAGCCGTGGGTTTTCGCCTCGTGCTTTCTATAACACACTTTTTTTCTTCCGCGCCGAGAAACACCGAGTAATGGCGTTAGTCGACAGGGTGTTACAGGTCGTGGGCTTCGTTCTGATGAACTCCGGGTTCCTGTACCTAGGCGTGCGTTTCTCGATGGGTGACGCGAGCATCAAGAAGAGTCTCGCCATCTCTCTCGCAGTCGCGGTCACCGCGGGAGCCGTCTACCTCGCGTCGCCTCCGGGTGTATTAGGAGTCCTCGGAGTCTTAGTCGTGACCTACATAGCCGTACAGACAGCATACGACCTGAGTAACGCGAGAACAGCCCTAGCTCTGATAGCTTACTTCGTCCTGACCCTCGCGGGCGGAATTATAGGAAGGAATCTACTGTCTCTGGTCTGACTGACTACCGCACCATTCTCTCTATCGGCACGACGAGTACGTCCTGTGCGCCCTCCTGTTTGACGAGGTTGATCGTCTCGTAGATCTCCGACTCGTCGACGACTGCGTGGACAGCCACCATCCCTTCCTCACCCTCGACCTCCATGACAGTGGGTCCTCCGAGACCGGGTATGACCTCCTCGACGTCTTCGAGTGAGTCGTCGGGGACGTTCATCATTATGTACCTCTTGCCCTCAGCCTGAATTACGCTCCGTATCGCGTTCTCGACCTCCTGAACCTTGGAGTCGTCGGCGGAGTCGGGACGCGCGAAGAGCTTGACGCTTGACTTGAGAACCTCGTCTATTATCCCGAGACGGTTGACCTCTAAGGTCGTTCCGGTGCTCGTGATGTCGACTATAGCGTCCGCCATGCCGACGTGTGGTGTGAGCTCTGTCGCACCGCTGACCTCTACGAGTTCGACGTCGACACCCTTGTCGTCGAAGTAGTCCTCGGTGACGTTCGGGAACTCGGTCGCGACCTTCCTGCCTTCGAGATCCTCGACGGAGTCTATGTCGCCTTCCTCGGGCGAGGCGAGTACGAGACGGCAGTCTCCGTATCCGAGATCGAGAAGAGATTCGAGGTTAGTGCGTGACTCACGTTCCTGGTCGAGTCCCGTAATTCCTATGTCGGCGGCACCGTCTCTGACGTACTCGGGTATGTCGCTCGCCCTCGCGTATATAACCGTAATATCGGGATCGACCGTCTTCGCATAGAGCTTCCTGTCGGCTCCGTTCTGTATCTGGAGACCCGCCTTCTCCAGAAGCTCGACGGTCGGCTCGTGGAGGCGTCCCTTGTTGGGAATCGCAATTCTCATTGTGTTACAAGAGAGGATTCTTCGGACTTAAGGGTACTCTATTAGGTCTATGTCCGTCTATGTACGACTAAGCACCCGTCACGAGGTCTAACATAGCTTCCTTCGGGTCGTCCGCCTTCACGACTCCGCTCGCGACTAAGACGCCCTCAGCACCGAGTTCGAGAGCCGCCTCTACGTCTTCCCCCGATGATATACCCGCGCCACACAGGAGATCGGCATCGGAGTGTTCCTCGACCGCCTCGGCGGCGTCCCTCACAACGCCGGGATCAGCCTGACTAACCGGCGTACCCGTTCCTATGAGTTCGGGCGGTTCGACTGCGACGTAGTCGGGTTCGAGAACCGAAGCCGCGCCAGACTGTCTCGGGTTGTTCGCACAGACGACTGTTTCTAAGTCCTCTCTTTCGGCGGCTCTCAACGATCCGTCTATGTCGGCGAGCTTGAGACGGTTTTCCGAGTGGTTGATAAGGGTTCCGCTCGCTCCCGCCTCGGCGACGCCTTCGGCTAGGATGCTTCCCGTGTTACTCCCGGGCTCTACGGGGTCGACGTGTTCGGCGAATGTCTCACATCCCGTCTCGGCGACCCTGTGTATGTCGGAGGGCTGTGGCGAGACGACGACACGTGCTCCGTTCTCGTCGGAGACTTCGACGGCTGCCTCTCCTATCTCACGCGCCTTCTCGCCTGTGCCCGCTGCGTAGGTCTTGAGGTTGACTATCAGAAACATATACTATACTACCGAAAATATACCGAGTGACTAACTGTCTTTCCTTTCGACGATATCGCCGAGCGTGTATCCGTCGGAGCTACCCTCCGAAGACCAGTCTCCCTCGCTGACTCCTTCCTCCGTGAGCTCGATTTCGAGGCTCGACTCTAGCTTCTGTCTCACCTTCTCGTCGGGTCTCATGTCGCCCTTCTCTATCTTTCTCACGAGGCTGACCTTCTCGTTGATCTCGTCTGCGAAGTCCTCCTGACTAAGACCCTTTGACTCGCGTGCGTTTCTTACCTTATCGTCGTAGTCGGCGGCTAGTGTGCCTATCTCGTCGAAGAGATCGCGGTTACGTCCCCCACTACTTGACTTGCTCCTTGTGGAGGTTGTACTCTTATTCTGGCTCTGACTCTCTGCCTGACTTGAACTCTGGCTCTCTGTCTCCGTCTCGTCGTGAAGGACGGTGCCGAACTCCTCACAGTTAGAACAGACACGTAGCTTGCTGCCCTCTATACGTATGACGCTCGGATCCTGTGTCTCGGCACCACACATCTCACACTGCAATTAGGTTCACCGACTCAGCCTACGTCTTCGAGACGTATAAATATTATCGGGCGATCTTGTCGCGGCTAATCGAGACACCGCGCGGGGCTATGATGATCTGATCCTCGCCCTTCTGGACTATGTCGCCGCCGACCTCGTCGGTGACATCCCTGAACTCCTCCATTATACGTTCTGTCTTCGACTCGTTTGACCTGAAGTAGGATATGTCGGCGACTACGAGGTCTCCGTCGTATATCAGGTCCTTGACGTCCATTATCCCCTCACGTCCCGTGAGCTCTGCTATATGTACGGTCATGTCTGCGTCACCCGTCTCGCCCATCTCGTACTTTTCGAGGTCGAGCTCCACGTACTCGTTGTGAGACCCGCGACCCCCGTTCCTCGTGGAACCTTCTCCGAGAAGCTTGTCTACTATACCCATACTACGGATTTTGTACTTACTAACATTAATCCTTCGTCAGACGCCTGACAGACCCCTGACAGTTCATGGTTCGAACTCCCAGATCTCGTCGCCTACGTGGTGGAGGCTCTCGACGACCTTACCCTCGTCTCCCACCATGTCGTCGCCCGGTGTCAGACCGCGTCCTACCGCGAGAGGCTTGTCGTGGTTCTCCTCCTTCACGACTACGAGGTCTCCCTCATCGATGCCGCCGTCGGCTTCGACGACTCCCGGACGCATCACGTCTGCGCCGTTCGTCACGAACTCGACCGCACCCGCGTCGACTGTGACTGTCGCCTTCTCGGGACGGAGTTCGAGTGCCCCCTTGACAGTCACGAAGTACTCGCCGTCGAACCTCATTATAAGTGGCTCTCCGTCGGCGAGAAGCAGGTCGTAGTCCTCCTCAAGCTCTATCTGTTCGAGACGGTAGTCACCGAGGTCGACGTCGAGCTTCTCTTCAATGCTCGACTTGATCTCGTCCGCCTCGTCCTCACGCAGATAATGCCTCGATCTTACCTCCATATCCGATAGACATCTCACGAATTCATAAAACGTTCGACAGTATTAAGTCGCAACAAGGTTTAGTAGGGTGCAATGCAAGAGATGCCACTCGACGTCCTGGAGGATCACGTCGACTCTCAGGTAGTAGTACGTCTCAAGGACGGCGAACGTTTCGTGGGGACGCTTACGAGCTTCGATCAGCACATGAACGTAGTCCTCGATCCTCTTGAGTCCGAAGGAGTCGAGGAGTACACTCACGTCGAAGACACAACCGTTATACGAGGAGACAACGTTGTCTCCATTAGACTCTAAACAGGTGTCACACAATGGGAAAAGGAACACCAACACAGGGCAAACGTAACAAGAAGACTCACGTGAAGTGCAGGAGATGCGGAGAGAAGAGCTACCATCTCAAGAAGGAGAGATGCTCAAGCTGTGGCTTCGGAAAGTCATCGAAACAGAGATCGTATAACTGGCAGGACAAGACGGGAGACAACTGACTCCTTTTATTTTATGCAAGACAAGTGCGGCGTAGTCGGGGTACAGCTCTCGGATACGGCTTCCGAGAAGTCCGCGGCGTTACCCGTCTACTACGCGCTCTATGCCTTACAGCACAGGGGACAGGAGGGCGCGGGTATAGTCACGTGTGATGGCTTCCAGCAACACTCGAAGAAGGGTCTGGGACTCGTCGCCGATGTCTTCGACGAGGATGACATGGGTGACCTCCCCGGAGACTCGGGAATAGGACATATACGTTACCCCACGTCGGGCAAGATCGACGAGAAGTCGTGCCATCCCTTTACTGTGACTTCTAAGCAGGGCTCGATAGCCCTCGGACACAACGGTAACCTCGTAAACACCGACTCTATAAGGGACGACCTTGAGTCACTCGGGCACGCCTTCACGACCGAGTCGGACACTGAGGTCATGGTTCACGACCTCTCACGTAACCTCCTCGACAACGACCTACTCGAAGCCATAGAGAGGTCGATGAGGAAGATAGACGGCGCGTACTCGATCACTATGATGCACAACGACACTGTGATCGGGATACGTGACCCTCTCGGGATACGACCTCTCTGCATAGGGAAGCTCGACGACGGCTACATAATAGCCAGCGAGTCGGTTGCAATAGACGTCTTAGACGGCGAGTTCGTGAGAGACGTACGTCCCGGCGAGGTAGTCGTCTTGGACGACGACGGCAAGGGATTCGAGTCGTACCAGCTCTTCGAGAAACAGCCCGCACACTGCTTCTTCGAGTACGTCTACTTCGCGCGCCCCGACTCGGAGATAGACGGCAGGCTCGTCTATGACATGAGACGTAAGCTCGGAAGGCTCCTCTACGAGAGACACGGTGTCGACACCGATATAGTCTCACCCGTGCCTGACTCGGGACGCGCCTTCGCGACGGGTTACGCCGAGGCGGGTGACATCGAGTACGCCGAGAGCCTGATGAAAAACAGGTACGTCGGACGTACCTTCATAATGCCGACACAGGACGCACGTGAGACTGCGGTAAGACTCAAGCTCAACACCATAGCCTCGAACATAGAGGGCAAGACGGTCACTCTCATAGACGATTCGGTCGTGAGAGGCACGACTTCGAACCAGCTCGTCAAGCTCCTCAAGGACAACGGCGCAGAGGAGGTACATATGCGCATAGGCTCGCCTCCGATCATATCGCCGTGTTACCTCGGAATAAACATGGCAAGCCGCGACGAACTAATGGCGAGCGACAAGTCGGTCGCCGAGATACGTGACGAGATAGGAGCCGACAGCCTCGAATACCTCGACGTCGCCGACATCTCCGAGGCTCTCGACATGCCGAGATCAGAGATGTGTACGGGATGTGTCACCGAGGAGTATCCCATGAACATCGAGGGCGAGATATGTGGAAGATGTGCGTCGACATCAGACGTCGAGGTCGCCGACGACTGAGATTAGAAAACCCGGACAGAATGGAAATTATAAAGTTAGTCCCCTCTCTACGAAGTAATGTAGAGCGTGGGTAGCCAAGCTAGGCCAACGGCGCAGCGTTGAGGGCGCTGTCCCGTAGGGGTCCGCCGGTTCGAATCCGGTCCCACGCAGTTTTTCTGAGTGAAACGAAGAAAAACGAGTAGGAGCGGTATTCGAACCAAAGAACAAGCGACAGCGAAGTGACTGAGGTTCGAATCCGGTCTATTATTTCCGAACTAGTCGAGAATCAGACGTGCCGCACGAGTATATCCAGCACCGACTCCCTGTTGGCGTCGACTGCGACCGTCTTCTTGCTACCAGTCTTACCCCTCGTAACAGTTCCTCTCACGCCTAAGAGAAGCTCCAACTCGTCGAGTAGCTCCTCGTTCGCTCTTCCGTCCTTTGCGGGCTCCGAGAGACGCGCCTCGAACCTGCCGCGCCACTCGTTGAATTCGTCGGGGACTCTCGTCTCGGAGGCGTTCGGGGTGACGTCGAACTCGATCAGTGTCATCCCCTCGCTGGAGACCTCAACGGCGTCCTCGGGTGAGTGCGTAGCCATAGGGTGACTTGATCCGGCTTCTACTTGTACCTGTTTCCTGACTCGTCGTGCGACGCCAGAACGAAAGGATTTTTGCCCGAACGAGGACAAGACTCCCTCGATGGTTGAGTTAGATCCGTGGGGCTCCGCTACGGTCGAAAGCTACTCGAAACTCTTCGAGGAGTTCGGTATAGACGAGTTCGATTCCTCGGAGGTTCCCGAGCCGATGGACCTCATGAGGCGCGGCATAATATTCGGACAGCGTGACTACGACTTCATAACCGACGCCATGAAGTCGGAGTCGGACGGCGACTACGCCGCGCTCTCGGGCTTCATGCCCTCGGGGAACGTCCATATAGGCAACATGATGGTGATGCGCGAGCTCATCTGGCACCAGAGACAGGGTGCCGATACCTACTTCCTGATCGCCGACCTCGAAGCCCACTCGGCGCGCGGAAAGTCATGGGAGGAGTGCCGCGAGATATCGCGCGACTACATACTCTCGATGATAGCCCTCGGATTCGAGCCCGACAACGGGACTATCTACCGACAGAGTGAGAACAGGGAGCTACAGGATCTCGCCTTCGAACTCGGCGAACAGACCAACTTCAACGAGCTCCGTGGAATCTACGGGTTCGACGGCGACACCAACATAGCACACATGGAGAGTGTCCTGACACAGGCGGCTGACATACTCTATCCTCAGATCGACGAGCCTAAGCCGACTGTCATACCCGTCGGCGCGGATCAGGACCCACATCTGCGTCTCACACGGAGCCTCGCAAAACGCATGCGTATGTTCGGCGTCACTGAGGCTTATGCGAGCTTCGAGATCGACGAAGACGCGAAAGCCGTAGTCTCGGAAGCACTCGAAGAACTCGGAGGTGAGGCAACTGCGGAGGAACTTGCCGAAGATCTCCGCGGAGAAGGCGAAGGCGACCTCGATGACGACCTTCTCAAGACTCTCGACTCGGGAGGCGACGAGAAACTCCGTCCACGTACACGTATACTCTCGCGCGACGCTCCTGACGACGCCTTCGACGACCTCGTCGAAGCTATCAGGTCGGAGTACGAAGACGTCGAGGTGTACGACGAACACATAGATGTCTTCGGACTCGACGACGCCGCCGAGGACGGTATCAGAGAGACAGTACGTCAGACCGAGGTCGACCACGGAGGCTACGGATTCTACGCGCCGTCGTCGATCTACCACAGGTTCATGACAGGTCTCACGGGAGGAAAGATGTCGTCGAGCATACCTGAGAGCCATATCGCACTCACCGACGACCCCGAGGAGGGTGCCGACAAGGTCATGAGTTCGAAGACGGGAGGTAGGGAGACCGCCGAAGAACAGAGGGAGAAAGGCGGAGAGGCAGACGACTGCCCCGTCTACGAACTCTACGCCTACATGCTCGCCGAGGACGACGAACACGCCAAGACAGTCTACGATGAGTGTGTCAACGGCGAACGTCTGTGTGGTGGATGTAAGTCGGAAGCCGCCGATCTAATGGAGGAGTTCTTGGAGGAACACCACGAGAAACGCGAGGAGGCGAAGGAGAAGGTCGACGAGTTCGGAGTCGAGCTTTAGGGAGTTGCGTTATACTTATAATATAGTAAGTGGGTTTTTTGGACATGGCAGACACAGACACAACAGTCACGATAATAGGAGACGGCCCAGCGGGTCTGAGTGCCGCGCTCATACTCGCGAAGGACGGTCAGGACGTCGAAGTCTTCGGAGACGACGAGTCTCGGATGCACGACGCCTACCTCTACAACTACCCCGGTATAGACGAGATACACGGCTCCGACTTCATGGAGGTTCTCAGGGATCAGTGTGAGGACTTCGACACGAGCATCAACCACGAGAGAGTCGACGACATAGACGTCGATGATGACGGCTTCACGGTTACTACGGAGTCGGGTGACGAGTACAACTCGGAGTACACCGTCTTAGCCACGGGACTTGACAAGGATCTTGCGGAGGAGATCGGCTTAGAGTTCGACGGTGACTCCGTCGAAGCCGACAAGTTCGGAAGAACTTCTGTCGACGACCTATACGCCGCGGGATGGGTCATGAGAGGACACAAGATAGAAGCGGCTATCTCGGCAGGAGACGGACAGGCTGTCGCACTCGACATACTCTCCGACATCAAGGGAGAGCCCTACCACGACTTCGACGTTCCTTGATAAAGAAGTATCTCGAAGTCAGTGTCGTAGGTACCTCTGAAAAAATTCTCGTTACTCAAGCTGCTTTACGTATGTAGAGCTTGAGAACGTCGCCTTCTTTTTCGAGTCCTAGGAACTCGTTACCAGTCCTATCTGCCCACGACTGAACGTCGCTCTCGGCTCCCGGATCCGTCGCGAGGACTTCGAGAACCTCGCCGTCGCCGATGTTATCTATCTCCTTCTTGGTCTGTAAGACCGGCATAGGACAGCTTTCCCCCTTTACGTCTAACGTTTGGTCTACTTCTACTTCCATTTTTTACACCCCAAATACCGTATCCCACCTTAGAACACAGGTAAACATATATCTTTCCTTGTCTTGTCAATACACCACAATACAGATTATGCCATAAATATTATTTAGATAGGGTCTCTATCACGAGTATGGGAGTAAAAGTAAAAGACTTCTACGCTGACTGGTGTGGACCGTGTAAGAAACAGGATCCCATAATAGAGGATCTGGAGGAGAAACACCCCGACGTTGACTTCGAGAAGGTAGACGTCGACGACGATCCCGACACTGCGAGAGAGTACGGAGTACGTTCTGTCCCGACGATAGTAGTCGAGAAGGACGGAGAGATAGTCGAGAAGTTCATCGGCGTCACGCAGGCTGAGAAGATAGAAGCCGCGATGGACTAGACTTTTCTGTCCGGATTAGGAGTCGGCTATCTCCATACCCATTCTCATACCGAACGGTTCGGTGCTGAGTTTCTCGAAGCCGACGTCCCTGTAGAGCGAGATAGCTGCCTCGTTCCATCTCTCGACGGTGAGCCAGATCTGATCGACTTCTTTCTCGACTGCGTGTCCAAGGAGGGCGCGTATTAGACGTGAGCCTATGCCTGACCTCTGGTACTCCTGGTCGACGAATATAGCGAGACTGTGTCTTCCCTCACCGTCAGGAACGAGTATAGCGTGTCCAACGGCTCTCTCGTCGTTCCAGGCGACGACGCTCACACCGTCCGTGATAGAGTCGAGCCAGTCACGTATCTCGTCCTCGTCTATGGGGGGTATCCCCTGGGCGCGGTCCTCGGTGTCGAAGTCGCGGTACATCTCGAAGAGTGCTCTGAACTCGTCTTCTACTTCTGAGACGCCGTACTCGCGCAGATGTATCTCGCGTCCGTGCCTGTCCTCAAAGCTCAGAGGCGGAGACTCGAACTCGTCCACCGACTTCTCGGGGTACTGGTCTTCGTCTTTCATCTCACGAGCTTGACGGATATATTCGAGTTGAGTATCACGAACTCGGCTATGTGCCCTATCCTTATCTTGCCCATCGGACTCTTCTCACCGCCTCCGAGGACTATCTCGTCGAAACCCTCGCGCTCCGCGATGTCGACTATACGGCTTCCGGCGTGTCCCTCGACACGTCTCACCTCGGGGTTGACGTCGTACTCTCCGAGTATCTCACGCACTCTCGATTCGACCTCCTTTACCTCCAAGTCGCTCCGGGAGTTGTCGACCACTACGACAGTAAGATCGTCTCCCGTCTCCTCTGTTCTCTCGGCTGTCTCCCTCAGAGCACGGATCGAGTCCTCGCTGCCTCCGATTCCCAGGAGAATCTTCATTGTACTGTAGGTAAGGACGTGCCCGAGGATGAATATATTAACGGATGTTACGTATCGTCGACTGTCTCGCGGTTCTGGATCACGAGAAGAAACCCGAGTGCAGCAAGTATAATACTGTAAGCTACGGCGGCTAGGAGGGCATCTTGTGTGCTCGCGTACTCGGATGTCCTGAATATTATCATCTTACGCACCATCGCTATCACTCCGGTGTAAATGATGAGCCTGACTATGACGCGCGTGTCGCTCTCTTCGATGTAGGCTATCACAGTCTGGTATATCTCGGCTATTATGAGGAGGAGAAGACCCGTGTCTATGAATCCCATTACGACAGACGGCTGTGTTATCCTCCCGTCGACTGTCGCCTCTAATATCTGGAGAGATAGGTCGAAGACGCCTACCGCGAACAGAAGGGCGAATATGACCCCAGCAGCTACCTCAACGTAATGTACGACCTTCTTCGTTGACGAAGCTATTGACGTGGGCGACAGTCTCGTCTCTCCGGCGTCGTCATCCGTCATGGACGCCTATTGTGGCTCAGGGTTTATAACAGTGTTACTAACTACCGGATACAGCCACTGCCGTGGCTACGCGTCTGTGCTAAAAATAAAAAATCTGTCTGCTGTCTTATGCTCGGACGAGGTTGTCCGCTCTGGGACCCTTGTCGCCCTCAACTATCTCGAATTCGACTTCCTCACCCTCTTCTAGGTCAGGACCTCCTATGTCCTCCATGTGGAAGAAAACATCGTCGTCTGCTTCGTCCGTTTCGATAAATCCGTAACCCTTCCTGTCATGGAAAAAGGTTACCTCTCCTTCTGCCATGTTACTACGTAATTACCCTAGAGGGATATACTTACCGGAAAGACATCTCTGCGTCAACTCTTATCATCCTCTACCTCACTTCCGACAGCTTTAAATATACGAGATACGAATTTCGGGTACCATGTCCCATAATGGAGAGGGTAGTAGAAGGGATCTGATCCCTTCGACGCCAGGCGACCACCAGGGGAATCGTTTTTTGGGATCACAGTGTAGACTCCGTTAGTATATTTGATACTACGCTTAGAGACGGCGAACAGTCTCCAGGGACGTCATTCTCGCACGACGACAAGATCAAGATAGCCGACACCCTCGACGAGATGGGTGTCGACGTCATAGAGGCGGGCTTCCCGATCAACAGCGACGAGGAGTTCGAGGCTGTACGTGAGATCACTGAAAGGGTCGACTCCGATGTCTGTGGTCTCGCGAGGGTCAAGAAGCCCGACATAGACGCCGCGATAGATGCCGACGTCGATCTGATACATACGTTCGTCTCGTCGAGCGACGTCCAGATCGAGAACAGCCTCGACTCGTCACGTGAGGAAGTTCTCAACATGACGGCTGAGGCAGTCGAACACATAACTGACCACGGCTATGACTGTATGTTCTCGCCGATGGACGCGACACGTACCGACTTCGACTTCCTCGTCGACATAGTACGTACGGCGAGCGAGGCGGGAGCCGACATAGTCAACATACCCGACACGGTCGGTGTGATGCGTCCGACTGCGATGAAACGTCTCATATCAGGTCTGAGAGATGAGGTCGATGTGCCCTACGACGTCCACTGCCACGACGACTTCGGTCTTGCGACCGCGAACTCGATAGCCGGAATAGAGGCAGGCGCAGTCCAGACACAGGTCAGCGTCAACGGAATAGGCGAGCGCGCCGGAAACGCGGCTCTCGAAGAGGTCGTGATGTCGATAGAGAGCATATTCGGTATCGATACGGGCATCGACACCACGAAGATCTACGAGCTCTCGAAGCTCGTCGAACGCCTCTCGGGCATACCTCTGCCTCAGAACAAACCCATCGTGGGTAGCAATGCCTTCTCTCACGAGTCGGGAATCCACGCCGCAGGCGTGATAGAGGACTCCTCGACATTCGAGCCCGGAATAATGACCCCTGAAATGGTGGGTCACAGACGACGTCTCGTGATGGGTAAGCACACAGGAAAACACAGCGTCCGTGAGACTCTCCAGGACGCCGGATACGACCCGTCTGAGGATGAGGTCAACGAGATCACGAGACGTATCAAGTCGATGGGTGGCAAAGGAAAACGCATCACAGACGCCGATGTCTTCGCAATCGCTGAGAGTGTTATGTCGAACGTTCCCGAGTCGGAGAAACTCATCGACCTAGATGAGGTGAGCGTCGTTACAGGCAACAAGACCACTCCGATGGCGAGCGTAAAGGCGGACGTCGACGACGAGGTACGTGTCGACGCGAGCGTCGGAGTAGGCCCCGTAGACGCTGCACTCAACGCCGTCGAGTCGATAATCGAGGTCGAGACTGGAGACGACCACGACATTGAGATAACTGACTTCCATATCGACTCGATAAGCGGCGGAAGCGACGCTGTAGCCAACGTCTATGTCGGAGTAGCCGACTCGAAGGGACGTGAGGCGAACGCCAACGCGTCGAGCGAGGACATAACTACGGCGAGTGTTGAGGCTGTCGTCGACGCCATAAACCATCTCGTCAGGAAGAGGGAGTCAGACGACGAGATAGAGGAAACTGAGGCAACACCATGAGCAAGTCCGAAGAAGAGAAGTCTGAGAAAAAATCACAGACACAGACAGACAACGAGGCGCAGGCTGACGAAGCCGAGGCAGGTTCGGAGGAGAGACACGAAAGGAGAGGAGCGCGCGCCCTCGTCGAGGGTCTAAAAGACGAGGGTGTCGAAACGATGTTCGGTATAACCGGCGGCGCAATAATGCCCGTCTACGACGAACTCTACGATGACGAGGACATAGAGCACGTCATGATGGGTCACGAACAGGGCGCAGCCCACGCCGCCGAGGCGTACCACTCGGTCTCGGGACAGCCCGGTGTCTGTCTTGCGACCTCGGGTCCGGGTGCCACCAACCTGATCACGGGTATAGCCGACGCGAGTATCGATTCACGTAGTGTCGTCGCTATCACGGGTCAGGTTCCGACCGACCTGATAGGTAACGACGCCTTCCAGGAGACCGACACACGTGGCATCACGATGCCTATCACTAAGCACAACTACCTCGTCGAGTCGAGCGACGAGGTTCCCGACACTGTCCAGGAGGCTTTCCACATAAGCTCGACCGGACGACCGGGTCCTGTCGTGATAGACCTCCCGAAGGACGTCTCTAAGAACAACACCGACGCTGAGAAGCGAGACGTCGAAGTCGAGGGCTACAACCCGACATACAAGGGACATCCCGAACAGATCAAGAAGGCTGCGGAGGCTATACAGGACGCCGAAAAGCCCGTGATCTTCGCGGGCGGTGGTGTCATAATGGCAGAAGCGAGCGACGAGATACGTGAGCTAGCGATGGAGAACGACATACCCGTGACGACTAGTCTTCAGGGACTCGGCGCGTTCCCCGAGGATCATCCTCTTTCGCTCGGAATGCTCGGAATGCACGGCACCGGCTATGCCAACCGCGCTATCACCGAGTCTGACCTCCTCATAGCCATAGGCACGAGGTTCGACGACCGTGCGACAGGAAAGATCGAGTCGTTCGCGCCCCGTGCCGAGGTCATACACGTCGACATTGACCCCGCCGAGATATCGAAGAACATCCACGCCGACATACCCATTGTCGGGGACGCGAAGGAGGTCACACGTAACCTCAATGACTACATAGAAGCCGAGTTCTCGTCACCCGACACAGCCGACTGGCTCGAGAAGATCGACGACTGGAAGGCGAAGTACCCGATGGAGTACGAAGACGACGAGGACAGTCTCAAGCCACAGTACGTCATTGAGGAGATCGACAGGATGACTCCCGACGACACAGTCGTCACGACGGGAGTCGGACAGCACCAGATGTGGGCGGCTCAGTGGTACACCTACAAGGAGCCGCGAACGTGGGTTTCGAGCGGCGGACTCGGTGCGATGGGTGTGGGACTCCCGATGGCAATAGGAGCCAAGTACGGGGCTCCCGACCAGGAAGTCGTCTGTATAGACGGAGACGGATCGTTCCTGATGACGGTACAGGAGCTCTCGACCGCCGTCCGTGAAGAGCTCGACATCACAGTTGCGATACTCAACAACTACTACCTCGGAATGGTGAGACAGTGGCAGGAGCTGTTCAACGACGAGAGGTACGCCGAGTCGGAGATGGAGAAGCTACCACAGTTCGACAAGATCGCAGAGGCGTTCGGCGCTCACGGGGAGCGCGTCGAGTCCGAGGACGAGGTTGAGGACGCACTCGAAGCCGCGTTCGAGTACGACGGTCCGAGCGTCATCGACTTCATAATAGATCCGATGGAAAACGTCTTCCCGATGGTTCCGGCGGGAAGCGGAAACGACGAGTTTATAATGGGCAAAGGAAGTCCCGGGAGTAGAATATCATGAGCCAGCCACAGAGAGAACCCAGCGGAGTCCGTGAAGGAGAGTCCGAGGACGGAGGCGGAGTAAGAGAGCACACTCTAGCAGTCTTAGTCGAGAATAAGCCGGGTGTTCTCTCGCGCGTATCTGGACTCTTCACACGCAGAGGCTTCAACATAGACTCGCTCGCAGTCGGCGAGACCGAGAACCCCAACTACTCACGTATGACGATAGTCGTGAGAGCGGACGACAAGACGATAGAGCAGGTCTCGAAACAGCTCAACCGTCTCATAGAGGTCATAAAGGTCTCGAACCTCACAGAGGACGAGTCGGTCGAGCGCGAACTCGCCATGATAAAGGTCTCGTCGGACGAGGATGTGCGTAGCGAGATAATGCAGATAACCGACATCTTCCGCGCGACAGTAGTCGACGTCGGACGTGAGTCTCTCGTCGTCGAGGTCACGGGAGACTCCGATAAGATAGAGGCGATGGTCGACATGCTGCGCCAGTTCGGAATACGTGAGATGGTCAGAACCGGAAAGATCTCTCTCGCGCGAGGTCCTAAGACAACAAAGGCGGACTGAAACGAGACGAGAGAGTAGGATAGGGAAGACTAATAACCCTCTGTTCATACCATACGGATAGAAAACAATGACTGACGCAGACGCGGATACAGATACGGATACCGACATAGAAGCCTACTACGACGAAGACGCCGACCTCTCGTACCTTGACGGCAAGACTGTCGCAGTCCTCGGATACGGATCACAGGGACACGCACAGGCACAGAACCTCGACGACTCGGGTGTCGACGTCGTCGTGGGTCTGAGACAGGACTCGTCATCTTGGGACGCCGCCAAGGAAGACGGTCTCACGGTAATGGAGACGGGACAGGCTGCCGACACCGCCGACGTCGTCCAGATACTCGTCCCGGATACCGTCCAGCCCGATGTCTACGAGAACAGCGTTGCACCCAACCTCGACGAGGGAGACGCTCTGATGTTCTCACACGGATTCAACATTCATTACAACCAGATAAGACCTCCCGAAGACGTCGACGTTCTGATGGTAGCCCCGAAGGCTCCCGGACATCTCGTGAGGAGAACATACGAGAGAGGTGAGGGTACACCCGGACTCCTAGCCGTTGAACACGACTACACCGGAGAAGCCGAGGAGGTCGGACTCGCCTACGCGAAGGGAATCGGCTGTACGCGTTCGGGTGTGCTTGAGACGAGCTTCAAGGAGGAGACGGAGACTGACCTCTTCGGGGAGCAGGCTGTTCTCTGTGGTGGAGCCTCCGCACTCGTGAAGCAGGGGTACGAGACACTCGTCGACGCGGGGTACTCGCCCGAGATGGCTTACTTCGAGTGCATGAACGAGCTAAAGCTCATAGTCGATCTGATGTTCGAGGGCGGTCTTGAGAAGATGAGAAACTCGATAAGTGATACCGCCGAGTACGGCGACCTCACACGTGGATCTCGGGTCATAGACGAGGACGTGAGAGAGAACATGGAGGAGGTTCTCGAAGAGGTTCAGAATGGCGAGTTCGCACGCGAGTGGATAACTGAGAACCAGACTGGACGTCCCGTCTACAGCCAGCTAAAGGAGAGAGACGAGAACCACGAGATAGAGGCAGTCGGCGACGAGCTACGTTCGTTGATGACGTGGGTCGACGAGTAATACTAATAAGACATCTCCGCGGTTTCTTTCTACTAACCACAAGCTGAGACACCAGAGATTATAGACTACGAGAACCTACACAACACACGAGAGAACAGAACAAGATGTCAGAACGCACACTATACGACAAGGTCTGGGATCGCCACGAGGTACGTCAGCTTCCCACGGGACAGTCACAGCTCTTCGTAGGGCTCCATCTCATACACGAGGTCACGAGCCCACAGGCTTTCGGGATGCTTGAGGAGCGCGACCTTGAAGTCGCATTCCCCGACAGGACTTACGCCACGACAGACCACATAGTTCCGACGAAGGATCGCTCACGTCCGTTCGAGGACGAACAGGCAGAGGTCATGCTCCAGGAGCTAGAGAAGAACACTCAGAAGTACGACATAGAGTTCTTCGACCTCGACTCGGGACACCAGGGAATCGTCCACGTAGTCGGACCCGAGATGGGTCTCACACAGCCCGGTATGACGATAGCGTGTGGCGACTCACACACGAGCACACACGGCGCGTTCGGCTCGATCGGCATGGGAGTCGGCACGAGTCAGATACGTGACATATTCGCGACGGGCTGTATAGCCGCCGAGAAACAGGACGTCAGACGTATACAGGTCGAGGGATCGCTCAGCGAGGGCGTCTACGCGAAGGATCTCATACTCCGTATCATCGACGAACTCGGAGTCGAGGGTGGAATAGGCTACGTCTACGAGTACGGCGGACCCGCGATAGACGAGCTCGACATGGACGGAAGGATGTCGATCTGTAACATGAGCATAGAAGGAGGTGCGCGAGCGGGGTACGTCAACCCCGACGAGACGACCTTCGATTACATAAAGGGACGTGAGTACGCTCCCGACGACGAAAACTGGGACGACGCCGTCGATTACTGGGAGTCGATAAGATCCGACGAAGACGCCGAGTACGACGACTACGTCGAGTTCGACGCCGACGAACTAGAGCCGATGGTGACCTGGGGAATAACCCCCGGACAGGTCGTCGGAATCTCCGAGAACACTCCGTCTCTCGGCGAACTCCCCGAGGGAGACCGTGAGACTGCCGAGAAGGCGTACGACCACATGCAGTTAGAGCCCGGACAGTCGATGGAGGGCGTAGACGTCGACGTCGCCTTCCTCGGCTCTTGTACGAACGCACGTCTCTCCGACCTCAGAGAGGCGGCGGAGGTACTCGAAGGACACGAGGTAGACCCCGACGTCAAGGCTCTCGCAGTACCCGGATCACAGGGTGTCAAGAGACGAGCCGAGGAGGAAGGCGTAGCCGACGTATTCAGAGAAGCGGGCTTCGAGTGGCGAGGCGCGGGCTGTTCGATGTGTCTCGGAATGAACAACGACCAGCTTCAGGGTGACCAGCTGTGTGTCTCGTCGTCGAACAGGAACTACATAGGGCGTATGGGAAGCAAGGAAGGACGTACGGTTCTCATGAGCCCCGCTATGGTCGCCGCCGCGGCGGTCGAGGGCGAGATAACCGACGTGAGGAGGATGATATAGATGTCCGACACCGATACTGATACCGAGATCGACCAAAACGACAACGACAGCAGAAAGTCCGTCAGACGCGTGACGGGAACCGGAGTTCCGCTGAGAGGCGACGACATCGACACCGACCAGATAGTCCCCGCGAGGTTCCTCAAGGAGGTCACATTCGAGAACATGGGGAACTACGCCTTCTACGACGCACGCCGTGACGACGACGGCGAACTCAACGACCATCCGTTTAACGTCTACAACGGAAACATACTCGTAGTCAACGACAACTTCGGCTGTGGATCATCGCGCGAACACGCCCCACAGGCTCTTATGCGGTGGGGTATCGAGGGTATCATAGGTGAGTCGTTTGCCGAGATATTCGCCGACAACTGTTCTTCGCTCGGAATACCGACCGTGACTGCCGACCACGAGACAGTCGACGGGATACAGTCAACGGTCGAAGACGACCCCGAGACACCTATCGAGATCAGAATTCAAGACGAGACCGTAACCGTCGGAGACGAGACAGTAGACGTCGGTATAGAGCCGTCGCTCAAGGAGGCTCTTCTCGAAGGCATCTGGGACACGACCGCGCTCATGAAGAGTAACCTCGACGAAGTACGCGAGACCTACGAGGAGCTACCCTACACCTCGAACTTCGACTAGATCTCGCCCGCGCCGAAACCTCTCTCCTCTCCTACCGAGAGGTACGACTCGACGAGTGCCCCGACTGCGTCTATGTGTCTTATAACCGAGAGGAGTGAGTGGTTGAGTTCCTGTCTGTCTATCTCGGGATATAGAATCTTCTCTATCGAGAGACGGTGAAGCTCGTCGAACTCCGCGATCTCTCCCTGTGGGTTGACATACCGGAATGTGCCCTCGAACGTCCTGAGGAGACGCCGTATGCTCCTGTCGATCTCGTCCTTCGTCTCCTCGTGGAGAGCGTCGAACTCCCTCAGGCTGTCCTCTACTGTCATGCTCGTCGTAAGCACGACGACGTCCTTCGGCTTGAGCTTAGCAACCCTTGCGCTGCCTCTCGACGTAGAGACGTCGTAGAGGAAGTCACGCGTACCCTCGTCCGACTCGATGAGTTCGACCTCGAATATCTGATCGTCGATGTAATTACTAATCTTCTCCTGTGTGATCGAATCTGATGTCATAATACTCCCGAGTAGGGCGCGGTATACATACTTTGGCTTTGATCTGACCGGGAAGCCTCTTCTACCCCGAGTTCATACACCGAGTATGACCACGGAGAGAGCCACCTTCGCCGGGGGATGTTTCTGGTGTACCGAGTCGGTATTCAAACACGTCGAGGGAGTTGACTCCGTCGTCTCGGGGTATACGGGAGGCGAAACTGACGATCCTACGTATAAGGAGGTATGTAGTGGGAAGACGGGACACGCCGAGGCGGTGCAGGTGAGCTACGACCCCGACGTCGTGAGTTACAGAGAACTTCTAGAGATCTTCTTCTCGACACACGACCCCACGACTCTCAACAGACAGGGACCTGACGTCGGAAGCCAGTACAGGTCGGCGGTCTTCTACCACGACGACGAACAGAGACGCGAGGTTGAGTCGCTAGTCGACGAATTCGAATCATCCGACGAGTATCCCTACGGAAAGGGAGATATAGTCACCGAGATAAACGAGCTTGAGGAGTTCTACGAGGCAGAGGAGTACCACCAGGACTACTACGACAAGAACCCCGGAAACGCCTACTGTAACGCCAACATCGAGCCGAAGCTCAGAAAGCTGAGGAAGAAGTTCAGCGACACCGTCGAGTCGGACGTGTAGATGTAGATTATCCCGAAGAGCTTTTGAGCTTTCTAAATGATCAAATAAAACATACATGACAGACGACAAGACTGTCGGATTCATAGGTCTCGGAATAATGGGAAAGCCGATGGCGGAGAACCTCTTAGACGCGGGCTACTCGGTAGTCGGAAACAACCGTTCGCCCGAGCCCGTCGAGGATCTGGTTAGCCAGGGTGCCGACTCCGCCGCGACGCCCGAGGAGGTCGCAGAGAGAAGCGATGTCGTGATCTCCGTCCTGCCCGACTCCGACGTCGTGAGGGACGTAGCTCTCGGGGACGACGGAGTGATAGACGGAATCAGCGAGGGCGACGTCTTCATAGACATGTCGACTATCTCTCCCACTGTCACACAGGAGATAGCCGACGAGCTACACGAGGTCGGCGCTGACATGCTCGACGCTCCGATAAGCGGCGGAGAGGAGGGCGCAATAGAGGGAACACTCTCGATAATGGTCGGCGGAAACGACGACACCCTCGACGACCACCGCGATCTATTCGAGGTCATGGGCGATACTGTGACCCACTGCGGAGACCACGGCTCGGGACAGGTCGCTAAGGCGTGTAACCAGATCGTCCTCGGCGTGACACTTCAGGGAGTCAGCGAGGCACTCGTCTTCGCTAAGAAGGCAGGTGCGGATCTCGATGCAGTCCTCAACGCCATAAGCGGGGGTGCGGCTTCGTGCTGGGCACTCGACGCACGTGCCCCGCGTGTCATAGAGGGCAACTTCGACCCCGGATTCTTCGCGTCTTACCATTACAAGGATCTGCGTATAGCCACAGACGCCGGCGAGGCTTTCGGATCGCCGATGCCCGCGACGGAGCTCGTCCACGAGATGTTCAAGTCTATGGAACAGAAAGGACTCGGGATGGAGGATCACTCAGCGATTATCAAGATAGTCGAGGATCTCGCCGACGAGAAGGCACGAGTCGAGTAGGAGCGCCGGATTCCGATAGGAGATTTTTTATATTAGTTTCGTCCATTGTTAAGTAGTATGTTTGATGATGAAGAACTCGAAGAGATAAAACAGGAACGCGAGGACTGGGAGGATGAGACACTCGGTCCGGTTCTCGACTCGTACGGCGAACGCAAGGACGAGTTCGCTACCGTCTCGAACCTCGAAGTCGACCGTCTCTACACACCCGAGGACATAGACCACCTCGACTACAACGACGACATAGGCTTCCCCGGTGAGGAGCCCTTCACGCGTGGTGTCTACCCGACGATGTACCGCGGGCGTTTCTGGACGATGCGCCAGTTCGCGGGATTCGGAACCGTCGAGGAGACCAACGAGAGGTTCCATTACCTCCTCGAAAACGGACAGACGGGTCTCTCGACGGCTTTCGACATGCCTTCTCTGATGGGACGTGACTCCGACGACCCGATGAGTGAGGGTGAGGTCGGAAAGGAAGGCTGTGCGGTCGACACTCTGAGGGACATGGAGATACTATTTGACGAGATACCCCTCGAAGACG
The DNA here is from genome assembly GCA_041891055.1 of Halorutilales archaeon Cl-col2-1. GTDB lineage: Archaea > Halobacteriota > Halobacteria > Halobacteriales > Afararchaeaceae > Afararchaeum. The sequence continues at coordinate 151,302 of CP169074.1, forward strand.
TCACCGTCTCGTTCACCATAAACCCGAGTGCGGCTGTCATATACGGCATGTTCGTCGCGCTCGCCGACAAGCGCGGTGTCGACAGGGAGAAGCTCAACGGGACATTCCAGAACGACATGTTCAAGGAGTTCATCGCACAGAAGGAGTGGGTCATACCCCCGCGTCCCGCTATAGATCTCGTCGTCGACACCATAGAGTTCGCGACGAACCAGAACCCCAAGATAAAGCCCGTCTCGATCTCGGGATACCACATCCGTGAGGCAGGTACGACGGCGATACAGGAGCTCGCCTTCACGCTCGCCGACGGATTCGGATACGTTGAGGCGTGCATGGAACGTGGAATGGACGTCGACGACTTCGCTCCTCAGCTCTCGTTCTTCTTCAACTCGCACAACTCGATGTTCGAGGAGATCGCGAAGTTCCGCGCGGCGAGGAAGATCTGGGCGGACAAGATGGACGAGTGGTACGACGCCGAGGACATAGAGTCGAGGAGACTCAAGTTCCACACACAGACAGCGGGACAGTCACTCACCGCACAGCAGCCTCTCAACAACGTCGTCAGGACGACCATACAGGCACTCGCGGGAGTCCTCGGAGGCACTCAGTCGCTCCACACTAACAGCTACGACGAGGCTCTCGCACTTCCGAGTGAGGAGGCGGTCAAGGTCGCTCTCAGGACACAGCAGATCATCGCCCACGAGTCGGGAGCCGCCGATGTCGTCGATCCCCTCGGAGGCTCGTACTTCGTCGAGTCGCTCACCGACGAGGTCTACGAGAAGACGATGGACTACATCGACCACATCAAGGAGCTCGGAGACGGCTCCGTCCTAGAGGGTATCTTCGTCGGACTCGACGAGGGATGGTTCCAGAAGGAGACCCACGAGTCCGCCTTCGAGTACCAGCAGAGGGTCGAGAGCGGCGACGAGGTCGTCGTCGGTGTCAACAAGTACGTCGAGGAAGAGGACGACCAGGACATCGACATACTCCACGTCGACGAACAGGAGGCGTACGAGACACAGATCAACCGTCTCAACGAGGTCAAGGAGGAGAGAGACGACGAGGCTGTCGACGAGGCACTCGAAGACCTGCGTGAGGCTATCGAGAACGACGAGAACACGATGCCTTACATAGTCGCCGCGGTCAAGGAGTACGCCACGATGGGCGAGATAATGGGAGTCTTCAAGGACATACACGGAGCCTACCACGAGAGTAAGCTGAGAGCGTAAAGTAGTGTAGTATAGTAAGAGTAGATTTCTCTTCTCTCTTCATCTCATCTTCTTCTCTTTTCTGCTCTATTCACGTTTATTTATACCGCAGCGCCGATGTGCTCCGCCTGCTCCTGGTAACGGTTACGTATCGTAACCTCGGTGATGTCGGCGACCTCGGCGATCTCCTGCTGAGTCCTCTTCTCGTTTGTGAGCATCGAGGCGAGGTATATCGCGGCGGCGGCGTATCCCTTCGGCGACTTGCCGCTTGCGAGTCCCTGTTCCGACGTCTCACGTATAATCTTCTTCGCCCTCTCCTCGACCTCGGAGCTGAGATCGAGCTCCGAGGCTATACGGGGCACGAACTCGACGGGATCGGTCGGACCGATTTCGAGTCCGAGCTCACGCATTATGTACCTGTAGGTTCTCGCTAGCTCCTTCTCGTCGACACGTGAGACCTCGGCGACCTCGTCTATCGACCTGGGTATGCTTCCCTGTCTCAGCGCGGCGTAGAGTGCGGCGGCTGCGACTCCCTCTATCGAACGTCCCGGGAGGAGATCCTCGTCTACGGCACGTCTCTGTATCATCGAGGCTACCTCACGCGTGTTCTCGGGGACGTTGAGCGCACTTCCCATCCTGTCTATCTCACCGAGGGCGTACCTCAGACCACGCTCCTTGCCCTTAGCCTGCGACCTCTTGTGCCACTTGCGGAGCCTCTTCATCTGGGCGCGCTTGTTCGACGAGAGCGAGTTGCCGAATGCGTCCTTGTCCTGCCAGTCGATCTCTGTCGAGAGACCCTTGTCGTGCATCTTCTCGGTACGCGGCGCGCCTACACGCGCCTTCGAGTCCCTCTCCTCCGAGTCGAATGCCCTCCACTCGGGACCCTGGTCGATATGTCCCTCGTCGACTACGAGACCACAGTCCTGACAGACGGTCTCGCCCCTCTCAGGGTCTTCTATGAGGCTGTCGGAGCCACACTCGGGACACTCCAACTCCTCTGACTCCTTGTTCACCTCCTCTGTCTCGTCCTCTTCCTCTCTCTCGTATGTTCTTATTGATGATGTGTTGTTGACCATTACACTTATACATTAGTGCCTGAAACTTATAAATGTGTCGGTGACCTTGGGTAAATGTCACCGTCTAACGCACAGTTATGACGGGGACGTCTGAGGTCTCGATCATCTTCCTCGTAGTACTTCCGAGCATAACGCCCGACGACGATCCTCCGTGGGCTCCCATTGCAACCAGATCGACCCCATGGACGTCGGCGTACTCAAGTATCTCCTCGTAGGGCGCGCCCTCTCGGAGCGCTGTCGTGACGCTCAGACCCTTGGAGTCGGCTATCTCACGTAGCTCTTCGAGTGACTTCTCACCGCCCTGTTTGAGACCTCCCACGATACTCCTCGGTAGGTCGGCGTTCTGTGACAGCTCGGTGTCGACGACGTAGACGACGTGGAGTCTCGCACCGTACTTCTTCGCCATCTCCATACCGTGCTCCGCCGCCTCCATCGCCTCGCCGCTCCCGTCGGTGGGGACAAGAACCGAGTCGTAAGACGCCGGCTCTTCTATCCTGTTCTTCTCGGACTCGGCTCCGACTCCGTTTCTCACTGTCATCACAGGCACGTCCGACCGTCTCACGACCCTCTCGGTGGTGCTTCCGAGTATGAACCTCTCACGTCCGCTCTTCGCGCTCGTACCCATGGCTATGAGGTTGACGTCGTTCCCGGCGGCGTAATCGAGTATCTCCTCGTGAGCCACCCCCGTCCTCACGACGGGTCTCGCCTCAACTCCCTTCTCCTCGGCTTCCTCGACTACATCGCGCGTCGCCTCACGTCCCTTACTCTCGAACTCCTCGATTATGTCGTGTCTCTCGCCGGTCTCGACGGGTATCCCGCCGTTGACGTCGGCGACGTATATCGGAACTACCTCGGCGTCGTGTCTCTCGGCTACTGAGAGGGCGTGTTCGACGGCGGTGTGTGCCGTCTCGGTTCCGTCGGTCGGGACGAGTATCTTATCGTACATACTGGGCTTACTACAACTCCACTCCCTAAATAAGTCATCCCCGCTTCGGGAGTCATCACTCATCTTTTATACTGGTCAGCGAGGCGAATACCCCGACCTTCCGAAAACCGCAGGTTTTTGGCTTCGTGAATCATAGGTTCACGGGCTGTTAGATCGGAGATCTAACAACTTTCGCTACTCTCCGATTAGCGTCAACACCGTGGTCGGGGATGAAGCCGACACTCACGGATACAAACCATTAAGTAAGTATGTCTCCAATCAAGGGACAGCGATGGAATACAGTCACCGCTACCATGCTTACCCAACCGAGGAGGTAGCGGCTGAACTGGAACACCATCTCGACGTTCATCGCCAACTCTACAACCACGTCCGCTGGGACTACGAACAAGCCTCAGAAGACGACAAGCCGAGTGAGTACGACCAGAACAACAAACTCCCCGAATGGAAACAACAGTGGCCAGTGTTCAGCGAACTACACTCGAAAGCCGCCCAAGCCACCGTCGCACGTTTCCACCGTAATCTCTCGAACCTTCGTAAAAAGAAAGAGAAAGGGTACAACGTCGGTCGGCTCACACGGCAAGCACCTACCGATTATCGAAGCGTGACATACAACCAGAGTGGTTTCGACCTCGATGAAAAGAGGGGCCACGACAAGTATGCCTACGTCCGCTTCAGCAAAATCGGCTGGGTCAAAATCCGATACTCCCGCCCAATCCCTGACCCCGCTTCCATCAAGGAAGTCACGTTCAAGAAGGAGACAACCGGTGAATGGTTCGTCTCCTTTGGACTCGAAACCGACGATGAACATGTCCCCGAGAAACCCGACGTAGACTCGCTGGACGCAAGTAACAGCGTCGGGATTGACCTTGGTATTCTCAATTACATCCACACCAGCGACGGCAAAACCGTGGAGTGGCTCAACCTTGAGGACGACTACAAGCGTCTTCGCCGCGAGCAACGCAAGCTGTCTCGCAAGGAGAAAGGGTCAAACAACTACGAGAAACAACGCCAGGAAGTTGCGAAGGTGAAGCGCCACATTCGTCGGAAGGTGCTGGACTACCAGCACAAGATTACGACGTGGCTGGTCAACGAGTACGATGCCGTGTTCGTAGAAGACCTCAACGTTGATGAGATGCTTCAGGGTGATGAGAACGCTCGCAACAAGCAGGATGCAGCGTGGCGACAGTTCATCACACTCCTCGAATACAAGGGCGACCTGTACGGCACGCACGTCGTGCAGGTGGATGCTCGTGGGACGACGAAAGAGTGTGCATCATGTGGTGTGGATACGGCGAAACCCATCTGGGTTCGAGAGCATTCGTGTCCGTCGTGTGGGTTCGAGACGGGTAGGGATGCGAATGCGGCGTTGAACGTCTTGCAACGCGGCTTTCAGGAGATAGGGCTGGGATGGCCCGAAGCAACGCCTGTGGAGACTGTGACCGCTACGGACGCCGATGACTTTCGAGAGGTGTCTGCAAGTCACGTCGTGAAAACAGGAAGCCTGACCTCGTGAGAGCAGGATTCCCCGCGCCACCGTGCGCTGGGTAACATTCAATTCTGAGGGCTTCGTAGACACACGTATGTCAGATATCCCCTCCGATCCCCGCGCCGACTATACCTATACTTCCAACTCTGACCCGGGCACACCCTCGTCTGTCGAGTCTATGAGAGACGAGGTCGACTGCGAAGTGCGTCTCGATGACTTCTCACGAAGTCTCTACGCGACCGACGCGAGCATATACGAGAAGACACCTATAGCGGTCACCTTCCCCGAGTCGACCGAAGACGTCTCGGACATACTCGACTACTGTTCCCGTAACTCTATACCCGTTCTTCCGAGGGGAGGCGGAACCAGCCTCGCGGGACAGGCGGTCAACGAGGCGGTCGTCCTCGATTTCACGCGCCGCATGGACTCTGTCGTCGACGTAGACACCGAATCGCGGACCGCGACTGTCGAGGCGGGAGCCGTAGTCGAGGAACTCAACACGCGTCTCGAAGACCACGGTCTCAAGTTCGCGCCCGATCCCGCGTGGAGGGACAAAAGTACGGTAGGAGGCGCGATAGGCAACAACAGTACAGGGTCGCACTCCCTCAAGTACGGAAAGACTGGAGCCTACATAGAGAGATGTGAGGTCGTACTCGCCGACGGTACTGTAACGACCTTCGGCGAGATGAGCCTCGAAGAGCTACGTGAGATAGCCGACTCCGACGGCGGTCTCGAAGAACGTGTCTACGAAGAGGTCTTGCGTATTGTAGACGACGAGTCGGAGACAGTTGAGGAGGCGTATCCTGATCTCAAGAGGAACGTCTCGGGATACAGCCTCGACCGTCTCGTTGAGGAAGCGCAACAAGGGAAGGTCAACCTCGCGCGTCTCCTCGCTGGAAGTGAGGGAACACTCGGTGTTGTTACGCGTGCGACCCTCTCACTCGAAGAGATTCCCGCCGAGAAGTCAGCCGCACTTCTTACCTACTCCGACCTATCCGACGCCCTCGAAGACGTCTCGGATGTACTCGACCACGACCCCGCCGCAGTCGAGGTTCTCGACGATGTCCTGATAGATCTCGCACGTGACACAGACGAGTTCTCAGATGTGGTCGAGATGCTTCCCGACGGAACCTCGTCTGTACTCCTTACCGAGTTCTACGCCGAAGACGACTCCGAGGCGAGGCGCAAGGTCGAGTCGCTCGTCGACGACAGGCTGGGTAACCGCGCATTCGACCACCTCGAAGCCTACGACGACGACAGACGCGAGAGGTTCTGGAAGCTCAGAAAGAGCGGTCTGCCTATACTCCTGTCGCGCACGACCGACGAGAAACATATCAGCTTCATAGAGGACACCGCCGTCCGTCCCGAAGACCTACCCGAGTATGTCTCGGAGTTCGAGGAGATTCTCGAAGACCACGACACTTTCGCTAGCTTCTACGCCCACGCCGGACCTGGCTGTCTCCATATACGTCCTCTCGTGAACACCAAGACCGACAGCGGAGTCGAGAAGATGGAGTCGATAGCCGATGAAGTCACAGACCTCGTCGTCGAGTACAGCGGCTCGGTCTCGGGAGAACACGGCGACGGAAGGGCGAGGACACAGTGGAACTCGAAGCTCTACGGCGACGAAGTCTGGGAAATCTTCAGAGACCTCAAGTCCGCCTTCGACCCCGACTGGATACTCAACCCTGGACAGGTCTGTGGCGACGTGAGTATGACCGATAGTCTCAGACACGGCTCCGACTACTCCCTCGATTCTGGTTCCGAATCCGACTCCGACGTCAACTTCGATACCTCGCTCAACTGGGACAACGAAAACGGCTTCGAGGGGATGGTCGAGCTCTGCCACGGCTGTGGCGGATGCCGGGGTAAGCAGGAGACTACGGGCGGTGTGATGTGTCCGACCTACAGAGCGTCGGAGGAGGAGATAACTTCGACGCGCGGTAGGGCAAATCTCCTCAGACGTGCCATGTCGGGAGACCTCGACGCCGACGCCTTCGACACCGAGTTCATGGCTGAGGTAATGGATCTGTGTATCGGCTGTAAGGGCTGTGCGACTGACTGTCCGAGCGGCGTCGACATGGCGAAGATGAAGGCGGAGATAGAGAACGAGTACCACGACAGACACGGTGCGTCGCTCAGGGAGAGAGTATTCGCGAACCCGGATAAGTTCCTCTCGCTCGGCAGCGCGTTCGCTCCCGTCTCGAACCTCGTCACACAGATTCCGGGAGCACGTTATCTCTTGGAGAAGACGGTCGGTATCGCACGCGAACGTCCCCTCCCAGAGTTCAAGAGAGAGATGTTCGAGGACAGATTCCCGTCGTCCCGTGTCTCCGAGTCGGAAGCCGAGATGAAGGCGGTTCTCGTCGTCGATCCCCAGACCAACTACACAAAGCCCGAGGTAGGGATCGCGGCAGTCGACGTCCTTGAGTCGCTCGGTGTCCACGTCGACATACGTACCGATCCGACGGGACGTGCGGCGTACTCTCAGGGCTTCGTAGACGAGACCCGTGCGACCGCCGAGAAGAATGTCTCGGATCTCGGTACGCGTGTCTCGGAGGGATGGGACGTCGTCGCACTCGAACCCTCCGACGCAGTTATGTTACAGTCCGACTATCTAGATCTGATCGCGCGAGACGAAGCCGAAGTCAAAGCCGAAGTCGAGAGGGTCGCGTCTAACACGTACGGATTCTTCGAGTACGTCGACACCGTTCTCGAAAGTCTCCCCGACAGCGGGGACTCTGCGTCTCAGAAACTCGTCTACCACGGACACTGCCACCAGAAGGCTGCGAAGAAGGATCACCACGCCGTGAACGTCCTCAGACAAGCCGGCTACGACATCGACGAACTCGACTCGGGATGCTGTGGTATGGCGGGAAGCTTCGGCTACGAGTCGGAGCACTACTCGATGAGTACCGCGATAGGTGAGATACTCTTCGACCAGATAGAGACGTCCAACGGCGACGTAGTCGTAGCACCCGGGGCGTCTTGCAGAACACAGCTCAAGGAGTACGACGGCGACGCCGAGGTCGTACATCCCGTCCTTGTGCTCTCCGAAGCCTTATTGAATTAGATTTATGGAGGCGTGACACGTACTCAGCCCATGTCCTATATCGAGCGGCTCCGAGACAAACCCATAAACATCGCGTACGTAGGCGTCGCAGTCTTCTTCATAAACCACGTCTTTGAGGTCTTCCTGTCCGAGTACGTCTCGTACGCCCTAATGGGAATAGCACTCCTGCTGTTCGCGTACGGAGTCTACGGAAACATCAGCACGTCTTCCCCCAGAGACGACCCGTCGGCTTAGACGAGAACAGAAGCGAACTACTTAATCCACAGCGCGTCTATATACAGCGTCAGTGTTCCCCATAATTGTCCTCGCAGTCGCATTGGGGGTCGGCGGTGGGCTTCTCATAGCCTACTTTCTGAGTTACGTCTCTGCCTACTTCCAAGGCGCAGTCTACGGCTCTACCAACTCTGAGGGACGGACTTGGCGAGGACGTGACCCAACAGGAAAGACCGAGGACGATCTCAGGGAGGAGTCTTACGAGAGGATAGAGAAGTTCCTCCGGAGACACGGCTACGACTACGTCTCCGAGAAGGAGTTCGATGTCGAGGGTCAGACGGTGACAGCCCCCTACTACATACTCGACGACGAAATAGCCGTCTTCCTCGACGACTGGCACGACGAGTACCTCGTGTCGAGCACGGGTGTCAGTACTGTACTCATAGGCTTATACGACACTGACCAGTACACTGCCCTTAGAAGAGCTCTCGGTATCGAGGAGGACTGGCGCGACGAGATTTACTTCGAGGAGGACGACGAGATCTCGGATCTCCGTGTCCTCGGGCTCGAACCCGATACCCAAGAAAGTCAAAGCCAGGACAGTGACATGGATATAACCGCAGACGAGGTAAAGCAAGCCTACCGAGAGCGCATAAAGGAGACACATCCCGACCTCAACGACTCCGAGGACGCAGACGAGGAGTTCATGCGTGTCCAGGAGGCATATGAGAGCCTGATGGAGGAGCGTGAGGCAGAACCGTAATTAGTCTCTGTCACCAACCATCTCCAATGCCAGAGTCAGGGACTGCGGACGTAGAATCCGACTACATAAGCCATCCTCTCCTCAACGACTCGACAGTGGAGAGGAGGATGTACCAGCTTGAGCTTTCGAGTGCCGCGCTCTCGTCCCCGTCTCTTGTTGTACTCCCGACCGGAACAGGAAAGACGTCTGTCTCTCTCCTCGTTACCGCGGCACGTCTTAACCGTCTCGGGGGTAAGTCCCTACTTCTCGCACCTACGAAGCCCCTAGTCGAACAGCACGCAGAGTTCTTCCGCGAGGCTCTTGACTTACCTGACTCCGAGATAGTCGTCTTCACGGGCGATACTCCACCCGACGAGAGGAGCGATGTCTGGGAAGACGCACGTGTGGTAATCGCTACGCCTCAGGTCATCGAGAACGACATAATCGGGAGCCGTATAGATCTCTCCGATGTCGTACATCTCACATTCGACGAGTGCCACAGGGCTACCGGCGACTACTCGTACGTCTACATAGCCGAGAGCTACGCGAGAGACGCCGACTCCCCGCTCGTGACGGGAATGACTGCGTCGCCGGGGTCGAACAAGGAAGAGATACTTGAAGTCTGTGACAACCTCGGGATCGAGAACGTCGAGATAATGACCGAGGAGGACTCCGACCTCTCGGAGTACACACACGAGACAGACGTAGAGTGGAAACACGTAGACGTCCCTGACGAGATACTCGAAGTCCGTGACCTGATCGAGGATGTCGTGAAGGACAGGATGGAACGTCTCAAGAGCCTTGGGGTGATCAACACCGCACGCACTGACGTCTCGATGAACAAGCTCCTGAGTGCGAGGGGGAAGATACAGGAGATGATGGACAACGACGAGTCGGCGGGCTACTCGGCGATGTCTATACACGCCGAGGTGATGAAGCTACGCCACGCAGTCGAGATAGTCGAGACACAGGGCGTTGACACTCTCGTCTCTTACTTCGATAAGCTCGAGAACGAGGCTCGGTCGTCAGGAGGAAGCAAGGCGGTCAAGAGACTGATGTCGGAAGACCGCATACAGGAGGCGAGACGCAGAGCCGAGGAGTACGACGGTCTACATCCCAAGATGGAGGTTCTGAGGTCGTACGTCGTAGATATCCTCTCGGGAGACGACCCGTCACGTGTCATAGTCTTCACGGAGTACCGTGACACGGCGGCGACACTCACTGACTTCTTCGAGTCCCACGACGGAATCGAGCCACAGAGGTTCGTGGGGCAGTCGAACAAGGACGGCGACCCGGGGATGACACAGACCGACCAGAAGGAAGCCATCGAGGGCTTCAAGTCGGGTGAATCGAACGTCTTAGTCGCCACCTCGGTCGCCGAGGAGGGTATCGACATACCCGAGGTCGACCTCGTCCTCTTCTACGAGCCCGTGCCGTCGGAGATACGGAGTATACAGAGGAGAGGACGCACGGGAAGACAGAGACAGGGTAACGTCGTCGTACTCATCGCTGAGGACACGAGAGACGAGGCGTACTTCTGGTCAGCAAAGAGGAAGGAGAAGAAGATGAAGTCGGAGATGGAGGATCTCAAAGGCGTCGCCGACGAGATCAACGACGAGATAGGTGACGACCAGAGAACTCTCGGCGAGTTCGACGACGACAGTGATGACGCCGCCGAGACTGAGACGACCTGTACTGACTCCGACACTGGAACTGATGCCGACGTCGTAGTAGTCGCCGACCAGCGTGAGACGAAGTCGAGCGTCGTAAAAGAAATTGACCGAAGCGACGACGTCGACGTCCGTCTCGAAACACTCGATGTCGGAGACTACGTCGCCAGCAGCCGGGTGGGTGTTGAGAGGAAGACGACCGACGACTTCGTGTCGAGTATCACGGGAGAGAGGTCGATCTTCGAACAGGTCAAGAACCTGTCGTCGAACTACTCGTCTCCTATGATGGTAGTCGAGGGGTCTCCCGAGGAGCTCTACTCGAAGGGAGTCCATCCCAACGCAGTCAGAGGGGCACTCACATCTGTCTCGGTCGACTTCGGCGTCTCGGTCGTCTTCTCACGCGGAGACGAAGACACAGCCGAGCTTCTGATGGCGGCGGCGAGACGAGAACAGATCGAGAACGACACTGAGGTACAGCTTCACGACGACAAGTCGAGCGCGACAGTCTCCGAACAGCAGGAGTACGTGGTTTCGAGCATCGCCGACGTCGGACGCGTGATAGCTCGGAATCTACTTGAGGAGTTCGGGACTGTCGAGAACGTCATGACTGCGTCTGTCGAGGATCTCAAGCAGGTCGACAAGGTCGGCGAGAAGACTGCGAGACGTATACGTGAGGTCGTGACTCAGAAGTACTGATGCGCTCCTCCGAAGACCCCCAACTCGAACCGACTCAGTCCCAGTCCTCGTCGGTCTCGATGTGTGTGAACTCCTTCGTGTCGTCTCCTGTGTAGTCGTCGACTATCTGTCCGTCACCTTCTATGTAGTACTTGTAGGTCGTGAGTCCGTCGAGACCCACGGGACCCCTCGCGTGGATCTTGCCCGTGCTGATACCGACCTCGGCGCCTAATCCGTACCTGTATCCGTCGCTGAACCGTGTCGAGGCGTTGTGGTAGACACTCGCGGAGTCGACCGACGTCATGAAGTCGTGTGCTGTCTCGTCGTTCTCGGTCACGACGGAGTCTGTGTGCTTCGATCCGTATGTGTTGACGTGGTCTATCGCCTCGTCAGACGACCCTACGACCTTGACCGAGATTATGAGGTCGCCGTACTCAGTCGACCAGTCTTCGTCAGTTGCCTCCTCGGCGTCGATGACCTCGCGGGTTGCGTCGTCTCCTCTGACCTCGACGCCGGTCTCCTCGTACCTCTCGGCTATACGTGGCAGGAACTCTTCGGCGACGTCGCCGTGGACGAGGAGTGTCTCGGCTGCGTTACACGCCGCAGGGTACTGTACCTTCGAGTCGTAGGCGATATTTACGGCGTCGTCGAGATCGGCTTCGTCGTCGACGTAGACGTGGCAGATGCCCTCGGTATGTCCTAAGACGGGTATCTTGGTGTTGTCCTGTATCATCTCGACGAACTCGGTGCTTCCCCTCGGCATTACGAGGTCTATCGAGTCGTTCATTCCGAGTATCGTCTCGACGTCCTCGCGTGCCTCGATTAGCTGTGCCCAGCCGTCGGGGACTAGATCTGCATCCACATTCTCAGTAGCGTCTCTTATGGCGTCGAAGAGTACCCTGTTCGACTCCTTCGCCTCGCTTCCTCCCTTGAGTATCACCGAGTTACCCGAACGGAGACACAGAGACGCGATCTGGGGAAGTGCGTCGGGTCTCGACTCGAAGACAGAGCCGACGACTCCTATAGGAACTGTGACCTCGTAGAGGTCGAGATCTTCGTCGAGCTCTCTCGCGGAGGTCGTCTCGCCGAGAGGGTCTTCCTGTTCGGCGACGCTTCTCACCATCTCGGCTATCTCCTCGACCTTAGTCTCCGAGAGCTTGAGACGGTCGACGAGAACCTGACTGTACTCGCCCTTTTCGAGCATCTCCTCCGCCTCCTCGACGTCGACGGCGTTGGCTTCGAGTATCTCGTCTGTCCTCGCCTCTATCTCGTCGGCTATCGCTCTCAGAGCCTCTGCCCTGTCCTCGTCGGAAGTCCTCGCGATCCTGAGTGCGGCTTCCTCGGCTTCCTCGACCTTCTTTTCGGTAGGTACCTGTTGGCGTACTGTCATTGTTGTGTATTAGCTCTCTACCTGTGTATCCTTTTCCCTCTCATACCGATATCTACTCGTCATTACCATCTTCCTCGTCTCGGTTCACGGGAAGGAAGAGAGTCCCTACTACGTCGCCCTCGGCTATCCGTTCGAGGACGTCTTCTTCGGCTGACCCCGCTATCACGGCGGGAATACCTCTCTCGTTGACCTTCCTCGCGCCGTCGACCTTCGTCTCTATGCCTCCGAATCCACCGCTCGAGGTCTCGTCTACGAGTTCACGTATCTCGTCGAAGTCCTCGCCGACCTCCCTGACTATCTCGGCGTCTGGGTTCTCCTTCGGGTTCTCGGTGTAGACTCCACCTACATCTGTGAGTGTGACGAGTAGGTCGGCATCGACTCCCGTGGCGATAGACGACGAGATTATGTCGTTGTCGCCTATCTTGATCTCCTCGACAGCTATCGCGTCGTTCTCATTTATGATTGGTACGACGCCCCAGTCGAAGAGTGTCTCTACCGTATTTCTGAAGTTGGTGAACCTGTCGGTGTCGTTGAGATCCTCGTGAGTGATGAGTACCTGTGCGACCTCGACGCCGTACCTCTCGAAGCTCTCGGAGTACCGTCTCATGAGACGGCTCTGTCCTATCGTCGAGGCAGCCTGTATGTCCTCTATCGAGTCGGTGGGATGGTCGACACGTCCCTTTCCCGCGCCGACTGCGCCCGACGATACGAGTATGACCTCCTTTCCGCGTTCGACGAGATCCATGAGGTCGTCGACGAGCTTGTCGAGCTTCGAGTCATCGAGGTTAGAGTCTTCGTCTGTGAGCGAGTTGGTTCCCGCCTTGACGACGACCCTGCCGGCGTCGGCTGCGATACGTCTCGCCTCGTCGCCTCTCACGTGGAACTCTCCTCCGTCTGTACTCCTCGTTTTTTGTATATCGTTGTCTTGCATCTTATCTCACCCGTTCTGAATCTCGTCTGATATCTCGACGGATCGTTCCTCGGCTGCCTCTACGGCTTCCCCGACCTTCTGACTCACGTCGCTGTCGCGCAGAACCTTCATTCCCTCGATAGTTGTGCCCCCGGGGGAACAGACCGCGTCTATGAGGTCTTCGAGGTCTCCGTCGTGTCTCATCACCGTCTCGGCGGCTCCCTTGAATGTCTGTGCGGCGAGTCTCTCGGCGTCTTCGTCTTCGAAGCCCGACTCGACACCCGCCTCTGCCATCGCCTTTATGAGGTAGAAGACGAAAGCAGGCCCGCTTCCGTTGATCGCAGTCGCGGCGTCCATCAGGCTCTCGTCAACCTCTACAAAGCTACCGAGGTCTTCGAGTATATGTCGGAGTTCGGGGGTCATACCGACGTTCGAGGCGACTGCCGCAGCCATCTCACGGTTCTCGGCTGCGAGGTTGGGCATCACCCTGTAGACCTTCGCGTCGGTTCTGTCTTCGAGGAAGTCGAGACGCACTCCCGCGGCGAAAGAGACTAGAGACTGGTCGGACGACAGGTCGATTTCATCGAGGACACCGCCGATGTCGCCGGGCTTTACCGAGAGGACGACTACCTTCGAGTCGCCCGCCTCGGAAGTCTCTGTCGTAGTCGTCGACGCGTAAGCCTCGGCGTCTTCTAGCTTCGGTGGGTTCCTGTCACAGACCGTAATCGAGTAGCCACCGGATTCGTGGAGTCCTTTTACGACTGCACTTCCCTGGTTCCCGTATCCTATGACGCTGACGCTAATATCTGAGGTCATGTTTGGATTAGTTTAGTTAGGTTAGATTCGGAATCTCGCCTACCGAGGAAGACTGGATATTGGTAGGATGGAGGACTCGGAAGAAAGAGGAGGAACACGGCTCAGGAAAAGCGAGACCGTTCGTCTAACTGTCTGTTTCCATATCGCCGTGTCCGTCTGAGTCTGCATTTGACTCAGAGACGGCTGCTTGAGTTATAAGCCTTTTCGGTTCTCGGCTGTATCGAAGCCTAGTCTCCCCCGAAGTCAGGTGTCGGTGTCGAGTCTGTGTCAGAGGCGGTCGTCGAGGTCGACGGGCTCCTCTGTTCTTATCCATGCGAGCGGGTTCTGTGTCTCGTAGAACATCGTGTCACCCGACTCGGTCTCGTAAGACTCGACCTCTCTTTCACTGTCGGAGCTGTCACTCGAATCAGAGCTATCGCGGTTATCGTTAAATCCCCCTACGGACATTCTTGTGATTCCCCCACGTCATAGATGGGCACGCCCCTATATAATCCTTGTGAACAGTTATCAGATCACTTGTACATCTTCTCGTCGAGTTCTGGGAAGTCGACGTTCGAGTCGGCGAAGGCTCCTCTGACACGGCTCTCGTAGAGGAGCATTCCGAGGTCGAGGACTGCCTGAGGGGGAACCCTGACGTCGTCATCGAACGACGACTCGCTCCAGGAGTTGTACTCCTCGACCACGTCCATTGCGTCCTTGAGACTCCTGAGCATCAGTGACTTGTATCTGTCTTTCATTGGATGGGCTTAGTCGTCGGGAGCATAGATAACTGTCGAATGCTTACCCAACACGGACGTGACGACAGGACTAAGGGCGACGTTCTCCTCGGTAAGAGTAGGGACAGAGTGGTAAGATGGAAACGGATCTAACAGACAGTCAGACGAAGGTTCTCGAAGCCGTGTCTGAAGCCGAATCCGAAGCCGAGGAGACTACGGCCACAGTCACGGTAGACGACCTCGCCGACGAGACGGGTCTCGGAAGAGGCCCTGTCGAACAGGCGGTCTTCGACCTACAGGAGTTGGGACTCGTTGAGGTCGACGAGGAGACCGAGGTCAGGTACGAACTCACCGACGAGGGGGAGGAGTACGCCGAAAACGAGCTTCCCGAGAGACGTCTCCACAGCTACCTCGTCGAGAACGACGGCGCCGAGATGTCGGAGTTACAGGAAATCGACGGCTTCAACGTCGGAATAGGACATCTCAGGAGTAAGGGCTGGGCGGAGATAGAAGACGGCTTCGTAGAGCCAAAAGACGCACCCGAGAGCGACGATGAGAGAGGACTTGAGACTCTATCCTCGGGCGGGGAGATAGACGAGGAAATGGGCGAGGAGCTGGAGAGACGTGGTCTAGTCTCGGATAAGACGGTACGGACTGTCACAGTCGGTCTCACACGTGAGGGTGAGGAGGCTCTGAGCATGAGCGAGGTGGATTCGGGAGCCGAGAAGGTCGGAGAGCTGACACACGAGATGCTCGCGACGGGAGACTGGAGGGACAGGGAGTTCGCGTCGTACAACGTCGAGGCGGAGCCTCCGGAAGAGTTCGGAGGGCGCGAGCACATACTCAGACAGCTCGCAAACCGTGTCAAGGAGGTTCTGACGAGCATGGGGTTCAAGGAGATGGAAGGACCCCACGTCGACTCGGAGTTCTACATAAACGACTGTCTCTTCATGCCCCAGGATCACCCCGCGAGGACACACTGGGACAAGTTCAACATAGAAGATCCGAGCCACGCCAACGACCTTCCGGAGTTTGCCGACGACGTCGAGAGGATGCACCACGAGGGAGCCGAGGGAGGCGAGGGCTACCACTCCGACTGGGAGAGAGACGTCGCTCGGCGTCTCAACCTGAGGGGACACACGACTTCTCTGACGGTACGTTACCTCGCACAGGATCTCGAACCCCCACAGAGATTCTTCAGCGTCGACAAGGTCTACAGGAACGACACACTCGACCCGACTCATCTTCTCGAGTTCTACCAGATAGAGGGCTGGGTGATGGCACGTGACCTCTCAGTGCGTGACCTGATGGGAACCTTCGAGGAGTTCTACAACAGGTTCGGAATAGAGGAGATAGAGTTCAAGCCGCATTACAACCCCTATACGGAGCCGAGCTTCGAGATATTCGGCGAACATCCCGAGACAGGGGACCTCATAGAGATAGGGAACTCGGGAATGTTCAGACGTGAGATACTCGAACCCCACGGTATAGACGACGACGTCGAGGTCATCGCGTGGGGACTCGCGCTCGAACGTCTTCTGATGCTTATCTACGGATTCGAGGACATACGTGACGTACACGGAACACTCGCTGACCTGGAGCTTCTGAGGGAGGTGCCCGTACTATGGCAGTAATAGAGATAGAGATAGACGAACTGAGGAGACTTGTAGGGAGGGAGCTATCGAAAGACGAGTTCATAGATGACCTCTTCGAGCTGGGTGTAGAGTTCGAGTACGAGGAAGACGGCACTCTCGGATTCGAGGTAGTCCCCGACAGACCCGACCGTCTGAGCGTCGAGGGTCTCGCACGGTCGCTGAGGTACGACTACGGGATAGACAAGGGTGTTTACGTCCCCGAGACGACCGAGGGCGACCTGACGGTACGTGTCGACGACTCCGTCTCGGAGGTACGTCCCTACGTTACCGCCGCGGTCGTTAGAGACGTCGATCTGAGTGGCGGCGTCTTGGACTCGATCATACAGCTTCAGGAGAAGCTACATTCGACAGTCGGAAGGAGACGCAACAAGGGTGCGATAGGAGTCCACGACCTCTCGATGATAAAGGGGAACGAGATACTCTATAAGGGGGTCGACCCCGACGACGAGAGCTTCGTGCCTCTCGACATAGGCGAAGACGACTCCGAAGAGAAGAACCTGAGAGAGATGACCCCTAAGGAGGTCATGGAAGACCATCCCGTAGGACGTGAGTACGCCTCTATACTCGAAGGACACGACCGCGTCCCCGCTATCTACGACAGCATAGGTCTCTTCTCGTTCCCACCCGTCATAAACGGACAGAGGACACGCGTGACTGAGAGGACACGTGACCTCCTCATAGAGCTCACGGGAACCTACGAGTGGACTGTCGACAAGATGCTCAACATACTCCTCTACGCGCTCGACGCGAGAGGTGGTCAGATAGAGGAAGTCGAGGTCGTCTACGAGAACCAGCCGCGGCGTCTCAAGCCCGACCTCTCTACGAAGACGAAGTCGGTGACACACGACCGCATAGAGTCGGTTCTCGGAACAGAGTTCTCGGAGGACGAGGTCGTCGAGTACCTCGAAAGGTCGGGTATGGAGGCGACTCCGAGAGACGACGGCTATGATGTCAGAATCCCGCCGTACAGAACCGACATCAAGCATCCCCTCGACGTCATAGACGACATAGGACGCGCCTACGGATTCAACTCGATGGAGCCGAGGTACCCCGACGTCTCGACGGTCGGTGAGCTATCCGACTCAACACGTATGGAGAACGCCGTCAGGAAGCAGTTAGTCGGGCTCGGCTTCCAGGATCTACTCAACTTCGTCCTCACGAGTCCCGAGTCGAACTACGACGGCATGCGTACCTCCGAAGGCGACGACGAGGTAGGGTTCGAGGACGGTATACGGATAGAGAACCCCTACAGCGAGGACTACTCGATGATGAGGACGTGGCTGCTGCCGTCTGTCATCGAGGTTCTGTCGAACAACACTCACCGTGAGTATCCCCAGAACCTCTCTGAGATAGGAACAGTAGCCGAGAAGGACGGGACCGGCGAGACAGGTGTCCGTGAGACCAAACACGTCTCTGCGGTCGTCTGTGGAACAGAGGCGGGTTACGAGGCTGCGAAGGCTCGTCTCAACTCGCTCGTCGACGACTTCGGCTCCGACCTCGAAACCCCCGCGACTCACCATCCCTCGTTCATAGACGGTAGATCCGCGAGCGTCATAATCGACGGTGACGACGTAGGTGTGATAGGCGAGATACATCCCGAGATACTCGCCGAGAACGAGATTACGATGCCGGTCGCTGGCTTCGAGTTCGAGTTAGACGCTCTGCGTTGATCGGTACTAACTAATACGCTCGACTCCGTCTTTGTCCTAATGAAAGTAGATGTAGCGGGAGTCGAGTTCGACAACCCGGTTCTTCTCGCGTCGGGTATACTCGGCTCCACGGGAGAGTCACTCAACCGTGTCCTGAGAGAGGGCGCGGGGGGTGTAGTGACCAAGAGCGTCGGCACCGAGGTGCGTAAGGGACATCCCGGACCCAACGTCTTCGCCGACGACTCGGGCGAGTACGCTCTCAACGCCGTCGGTCTCTCGAATCCCTCTAAGGAGTTCGACGACGAGGTCGAGAAGGTCGAAGGAACCACAGTCGTGAGCATATTCGGAGGCACAGCCGAGGAGTTCGCTGACCTGGCGTCACATTTCGAGGAGTACGCCGACTGCCTCGAACTCAACGTCTCGTGTCCCCACGCAGAGGGCTACGGTACTGACATAGGCGCCGACCCCGATCTGACACGCGATGTGACGGAGGCTGTCGTCGAGACGGTCGATGTTCCCGTCTGGGTCAAGCTCACCCCGAATGTCACTGACATAGCCGAGATAGGTCTAGCCGCCGAGGAAGCGGGTGCCGACGCAGTCGTCGCTATAAACACAGTGGGAGCGATGGCGATAGACACTCAAACCGCGTACCCAATACTCGGAAACGGAGAGGGGGGAATGAGCGGCTCGGCTGTCAAGCCTATCGCTGTGAGATCTGTCTACGAGCTCTACGAGGCTCTCGATATTCCCATCGTGGGAGTCGGCGGGGTGTCGTCGCCCGAAGACGCGATAGAGATGATGCTCGCGGGAGCGTCACTCGTAGAGGTCGGGACAGCCGTTAAAGACGACATCGGAGTCTTCGACGAGATAAGCCGAGGCATAGACGAGTACTCCGACGAGAAGGGCTGGAGCCACGACGAGATCGTCGGAAAGACACACGAGGTAGTCAAGGAGGCTGAGGAATGAGACCCATAAATCTCGAAGTCACCGAAGTTATCGAGGAGGGAGACGGAATAGTTACGCTGAGATTCGACAGGGAGTTCGACGTCTCGGCGGGGAACTACGGGATGTTCTGGGTCAGAGGAGTCGACGAGGTTCCGATGAGCTTCTCGTACCCCGACGGTATCACGGTTAGGGCGATAGGAGAGACGACCCAAGCTATGACAGAGATGGAGGTCGGCGACTCTCTCGGCGTGAGAGGACCCTTCGGAGGGAGCTTCGACCTTCCCGACTCGGACTCAGGAGAGGTCGTGGTAGTCGGAGGCGGAACCGGAATGGCTCCAGTGGCTCTACTCACCGAGGAGGCGGCTCGTAAGGGTCTCGACGTCACGACTCTCATAGGCGCAGCGACTGCCGACGAAGTAGTCTTCGAACAGCGTCTCTCGTCGCTCGACGGCGTCGATGTCAGGGTAGCGACAGACGACGGAACGAAGGGGCACGAGGGATATGTGACTGAGCTTCTCGACGGCTACGACGCCGACGACGTAGATATGGTCGCGTCGTGTGGTCCCGAGCCGATGATGGCGAAGGTTCTCGAAAGGTACGACGAGGAAGACGTCGAAGTTCGGTTCAGCCTCGAAAGGTACATGAAATGCGGGATAGGGATCTGTGGCTCGTGCTGTATCGACGACACGGGATCACGCGTCTGTGCTGACGGTCCAGTCTACGACGGAGACAGCCTGAGAGGCGGCGAGTTCGGAGTCTACCACCGTGATGCCGCGGGAAGGAAAGAAGAGTTTTGAGCATAGAGACGACAAGGCAGAGTATGTTAGAAGCACGTTTCGAGTTCGACGGCGAGGTGTACGAGGGTGTCGTAGTCCAGGACGAGATTCTGACCGAGGACACCGAGTTTCCGATAGAAGAGGTGGATATACTTCCGCCGTCTACTCCCTCGAAGGTCGTCGCCGTCGGAATGAACTACGCCGAACACGCCGAGGAGCTCGGATCAGAGGTTCCCGACTTCCCGCTTCTCTTCTTCAAACCCCCGAACTCTGTCATCGGACACGGCGAGGTAGTCGAGTATCCTGAAACTACCGACAGGCTAGAGTACGAGGGCGAGATAGGCGTCGTGATCGACTCACACTGCAAGGATGTCTCTGTCGACGAGGCTCCCGAGTACATACGGGGATATACGTGTGTTAATGACATCACGGCGCGTGACTGGCAGGAGAAAGAGAGCCAGTGGGCGCGCGCTAAGGGCATGGACGGTTTCTGCCCAGTCGGACCCTTCGTACAGACTGACCTCTCCGACTCTATCGGCGTAGAGACAGTAGTCAACGGCGAGGTGCGCCAGTCGGCAAACACCGAGGACACCGTCTTCTCGATACCCGAGATAGTCTCAGAGATCTCGCGGTTTATGACACTCGAAGAGGGTGACGTCATAGCCACGGGAACACCCGAGGGCGTCGGAGAGATAGAGAGTGGAGACACCGTCGAGGTCGAAGTCGAGGACGTCGGTACACTCTCAAACGAGGTGGTCTGAGGGTGGCGAATCCGCAAGGAAGAAAGGGGGCGTCACGTGAGCGTGAACTCGTCGATATGCTCTGGGAGGAGGGCTTCGGCGTGATAAGAGCCCCCGCGTCGGGTAGCGCGACTCAGAGGGCGCTTCCCGACATACTCGCGGGCGACGGATCGACCTATGTTGCCGTAGAGGCGAAAGCGAGTGCGAAGGACACCGTCTACGTCGACGGCGACGAGATAGACTCGCTCCGTGAGTTCTCCGACAGGTTCGGCGCACGTATGCGTGTGGGTGTGAGGTTCAACAACGAGAACTGGTACTTCTTCCACCCCGCCGACCTACACGTCACCGACGGCGGCAACTACCGGGTCAAGAGAGAGACAGCCCTGAGAGAGGGCGAGGACTTCGACGAACTCGTAGGAAAGACGAGACAGATGCGTCTCGGAGAAACCGACGACAAATAAAAACAAACGGCAAACGGATAGTATACGTATACCATCACCTCTCGGAGTCTTCCTTATCCTTACCGCCCGACATCTTTACGGTGTGAGCCTCACACGGTTCGAGGTCGTCGAGCTTCGTCTCGTGGTAGTCACAGTACGGCGACGACGTACCTCCGTCCTCGATGTATTCGAGATATATACAGTTGCCGCAGTACCTGTCTCCCGTGAACCCCGAGTCTGTCGGGACGTTGTCGAGCGAACGCGGCTCCTGAGTAGGCGACTCGAACTCGGAGTCGGAGTCGGTCTCGGAGGTGTCGTTCCCGAGTATCTCGGCGTCAGTTCCGCCTCCACCACCTCCTCCACCCGAGGTGGACGAAGAGAGAGAGGTCGAAGACGAGACTGCTACGGAACCGAAGCTTCCGGTTCCGGTTTCGGAGTCCTCCGAAGTCGACTGCGATTGCGACTGCGAAGACGTCGTATCCTCCTCGTCGTTCCGGTCAGCGTAGCCGACCGAGATAGGTGTTCCCGGCGACGAGAGCTCTATCCGAAGTTCAAGGTCGAGTATCGACTTGAAGAGGGCGAGGAACTCGATAACAGAGCCGCTGCCGTATGTGACGACGACAGTCCATGTCAGGTCGGTTGGGTCTCCGTGCCACATATGCGGATAGACGTAGGTGAAGATGAGTATTCCGAGGAAAGAAGTTCCTACACCCACGAGAGCAATTCTGGTGTCCTCCCACGATGCCGGAAGAACTGCGAATATCCCGAGGAAGGTCAAGGGCACGCCTATTCCCGCGAGTATTCCTCCCGTCCCCCACTGCTCGGTCGGGTTCGACGTGCCGAGGAGACCGCCGACTGTCTCGGAGATGCTGACTATGCCACCGAGTAAGACGAGAAAGACACCCAGCCCCACGAGTCCCAAGCCGATGTACAGGCGCCTCTCGGTCTCTATCTCGCCCAGCCTACGTCTGTACTTCTCCCGGATGCCCGCCATGTGACTCAGTAGTATACGAAGAATAATAGTCTTTCGCTCGTTTGACTGAAACAGCCGTTTGAGCCTGAGCAAATGCTTTCAAGCCTCGGGAGTATCTAAGGACATGAGACGCAGAGAGCTACTCGGAGCCATAGGAACCGTAGCAGTTGCGGGATGTACGTCACTAGACGGCGGAGGCGAAGATGACTCCCGAACGCGTTATGTGTCCGGTTCGTTCTCAGCCACGGGTGGTAACTGTGGAACACAGACCGACGAGGAGCCCGAGGTCGAGTTCGACGAGGAGGATCTCACTGTTTCAGTCGCGGGAGTCCTCAACGGAAGAGACACGTGTGAGACTGCTGAGATCAGGTCTGCGGAGTACTCGTCCGACGACGACAGCTTCACGGTCGAGATCGAGACTATCAAACTCGACACCGACAAGATGTGCGCCCAGTGTATCACAGAGATAGAGTACTCCGCCGAGTTCGGCTTCGAGGGAGGTCTGCCGTCGGAGGTCACCGTGGTGGAGTCAGACACCAACGGAAGCGAGTCGACGACAGTTCCGCGGTCAGGCTCGTAAGCCTCTAAAGAGTCGGCGTCCAACCTCGTGTATGGAGATAACTGCCGAGGTCATGAACGGCGACACCTACGAGGTCGATGTCGAGGACGACGCCGTCTATGCCGAGATACTCGACGAGGTCGGCTTAAACCCCGAGGGAGCCGTTGTCGTTGTCGACGGCAGACCAGTACCCGAGGACGGACGCGTCTCCGACGATGTCGACAGAGTCAAGATCATGAGAACAGTCTCAGGCGGTGTGTAGCTCTTCGAGTGCTTCGAGTAAGACGTCGTTCTCCTCCGGTGTTCTGATGGCAACTCTCACTGTGTCTTCGAGACCCTCAAAGCTCGAACAGTCTCTTACGAGGACGCCGTGTTCGTGTCCGAGTAGCTCCTCGACTGCCTCCTCCGAAGACAGAGGGGAGACGTCGACGAGGACGAAGTTGGTCGCCGACTCGGTGACTATCCTTTCTCCGAGTCTCTCGACGATCCTCTCGCGTTCGGACTCGATGGCTTCGGCCGACTCCTCAACGTAGTCGGTGTGTCTCACCGCCTCCTTTCCGACCTCCGCCGCAGCTGTGTTGACGTTCCACGCGGGTCTCGCGGCTTCAAGGGCTTCGAGTATCTCGCCGTGTGCGACAACGTAGCCGAGACGTAGACCCGGAATACGGAAAGACTTCGTGAGACTGTGGACTGCGACGGCGTTGTCGGGTAGTTCGGGCGCAACAGAGTCGCCGCGTGACAGGTCGATGAACGCCTCGTCGACTACGAGGTACGAGCCGCGGTCGGAGAGGTACTCGGCTGTCTCGAGAACTTCATCCCGGTCGAGTAGCTCCCCAGTCGGGTTGTTGGGGTTACAGACGAAGACGACATCGGGCACGGAGTCGAGAGACGCGACCGAGTCGCGCTTCACGCGAGTCTCAATCTCCACGACGTCGGCTCCGTGTAGACGTGCTTCCCTCGCGTACTCCGCAAAGCCGGGTGAGGGCACAGCTACGGTATCACCTTCGTCCACGACAACCGACGAGACAAGACGCAGTGCCTCCGCGGCGCCGTTAGTCGGTACGACTCTGTCCCGTGAAACCCCACACAGACGCGACAGCGACTCCCTCAGGTCGGAGTAGGAGTCGTCGGGGTACTCGTCGACCGAGTCGTACGCCGACTCGTAGGCTTCTCGGAGTGCCTCGGGCGGAGGATACGGATTTATGTTGGCACTGAAGTCGATCACGTCTCCGTGGTGGCTCTTCCGTCCGCCGTGGAAGGCTCTCCCTTCGTCTATCAGGTCTTCGATTTTCATGTTAGTCAGTCTTACTCTCACTCTTTCTTTCGAGTATCTGTCTCGCTATCTCGGCATCGTTTGCGGTGTTTACGTTGACTGCGAGATCTTCGTCGTCGACGATGATACGTTTCTCGCCGCCGTCCTCTCCGACTATGTTGAGGCCCGTAGGAACCGTGCCGTCGTATACCTTAGAGTCGTCTACGTTGACCCCGACCGACTCACGCAGTCTGAGAGACGTAGCTACTGTCAACGATCTTCCGTCGTACTCGTCGAGTACGGCGTCGACGAGGTCGGGCTGAATAAGGGGGGTGTCGCTCGTCGCCGTCAGAACCGGTGCTCCTATCTCCTCGATACAGTAGCCGAGATCCTCTACGTAGCCGTCCCCGGATGTCTGTATGAGACTCACTCGGTCGTCGGATTCGAGGTAGCTCTGTGTCTCAGGGGTATGGGACGAGACTGCGACATAGACCGTGTCGAGACTCGATCCTTCGAGAGCCTCGACGACGTGGTCGACCATCGGCTTTCCGCACAGTCTTAGAAGGGGCTTCTCGACGTGTATGCCCGAACGCCGGAGACGGGTTCCTCTTCCGCCTGCCATCACAAGACCGTCGATACTAACACCCCCGCGACGAGAGACGTGAGACGGACTACCTCGTTCGTCGCTCCGAAGACGTCGCCTGAGACTCCGCCGAAGTTCTGTCTCGATACCCTTATGAGTAGAACCGCCGTGGCTACTCCAAACCCGAGTATGGTGATACCGACCACTTGTTCGGGCAGAACCGCGACGAGCCCAAACGCGAGGAATAGAGAGACTAGAAAGTGCCACTGGGGGGTCGACTCTATGTGGCGCGATCCGTGGCCCTCGTGGGAAGCTTTTCCGAGACAGACTTCGAGTGATATTCCCGTCTTAGCCGCGATCTCGGAGACGAAAACTACCGTGACAGCGAGGGTCGGGCTGAGAGACATCAGAGACGATGAGGTGGCGTATAGACCCAAAACGGCGACTCCGACCGCGACAGTTCCTCCTATACCCGTGTTTAGATCCTTCATCGCATCACGTCTCTCGTCCTCGGAGCCGTGTGCGGCTAATCCGTCGGCGAAGTCGGCGAGACCGTCGGAGTGGTTTATCCCCTGTACTCCGATGAGAGCCGCGACATAGACGAAGCCGCCGACATCGGGTGGTACGCCGAGACGAACCAGTCCGAGGACGATCAGTGACATTACGCCTCCGACGACGCCACCTATCAGGGGGAAGACGTATCCGTTCGACGAGAACGCCTCGAAAGACCTCTTAGACCTTCCGACGGGGACACGTGTCATCCAGCCGAGACCTCCTAAGAAGGCTCTCCAGACATCGAGAAGTCCTGCGAGTCTCAGATTACCACGCTCCTCGGTAGATATAGGAACACGACTGCTACGGTACCGAGAACAACGAGAGACGCTATCCAGACAGTTCTGATTCCCCTCCCGATGTCGTCGACCGACGGATAGCCGGCGTCCTCGACTCCCAGTATGTAATGATCCTTCTTTTCGAGACGTACGCCGAGAGCCGCTCCGAGTGACGACATCGGTAGTCCCGAGTTGGGTGACGAGACGCGCGACGACTGTCTCACCGGAGCGGTGACCGCATCAACCGAGACCGACGAGAGACCAAGCACGACGACCGAGAGACGCGCAGGGATGTACGAGGCTAAGTCGTCGGTACGCGCACTCGCGTACCCCGCTCTGCCCTCGGAGACGTATCCCACCATCGAGTCAGCCGTGTTGATAACTCTGTATCCGACTGCGGCTCCGACGCCGTACTCGACCCCCGCTAAGGAGAAGACGCCGAAGTAGAAGACTGGAGCGAGGAAGCCGTCGACGAAGTTCTCTGAGAGGCTCTCTACGACAGCACTCCTGACCTCTTCCGCCGAGAGCTGAGAGGCGTCCCTTCCAGCGAGTCCACGGAGTTGGTGGCGTGCGTCTTCGATGTTTTCGTCGGTGAGCCGTGCGACCTCTCCCGCTGTCTCGACGAACTCCGTAAGAGAGAAGGTAGTGCTCAGGAGGTACGCGCCCAAGACGACGGTCGCCATTCTCGGGAGTACTGTGAGAGCCGATACTGTCACCGAGACAGAGACACCGACGGGTACCAGAACCGTGGGAAGACCATAAACCGACTCGAAGCCCCTCCGGCTCAGACGGTCTATGAGTCCTCCGACCCAGACCACGGGATGGAACTTCGGACGCGGCTCTCCGAAGAGGATGTCGAGAGACACCGCGCCTACGAGAACCCAAAGCGGTAAGTTCATCTTCTCAGTACCTCTGTTACCTCGGATATGTCTGTAACCACGTAGTCGGGGTTCGCCTTTTCTCGTGCCATGTCGCTTTTCGCGTTCGCGTACTCGTCGTCATCGTCATCGTCGGCGTCGACAAGACACGTTTTAAAGCCTGCCTTGTTTCCACCCTCAATGTCGACGAGGCTGTCACCCACATGTACGACGTCGTGACGGACTTCCTCTGTGTCAACCCCGAGCTGTCTCAGAGCCTCGTCGAACGGCTCGGTACTCGGCTTCCTGTGTCCGACATCGACGCTCGAAACTACGGCGTCGAACTCATCACGGAGTCCCGCCTCGGAAAGCGCGGTATCGACGAGACCCTCGACGCTCGTGTTCGAGACCACTGCGGTCAACGTGTCATCGGAGGACGAAACCTTTTCTACTACCTCTTCCGCTCCGTCTACACGGCGTATTTCGGCGTCGAAGAAGATGTCTTCGACTCTCCGCCGAACCTCTTCCTTTTCGACCTCACAGCCGAGCCTCGCGAGTGTTTCGGAGACGTGATCCGTGAGAGGGATCTCGACCTCGTGACTCCTTTCCTCGTATACGGTAACGTACTCGGTCTTGAAATCGTTAGACCCGACGCCGAGAGATGCCACAGCCTCGGTGATCTCGTCGAAGGGATCGACATCGACAGTCACGAGAGTGCCGAAGAGGTCGAAGAAACGGAGTCGCATCTGACGGATAGTCGTGTCTTCGTGTCTTAACTCTTTTACTCTGAGACCGACAGCTATATATCTTTTTAGGACGACCTAACTAGTAGAATCTCGGATCTCGGGTACTGAACTGATACCCACGGGGTTCAAGAGCCTGGCGACATATGTATCGACTGTGCAGGTTCAGGGGTACTACGGACACGCCGTCTCGGTGCTCATACTCGTCGTCTCGGGAATCTCGGTGTAAGTAACGGTATCACAGGAGGGATACGATGTCGAATAAAGGAATCACGAGTGACAGTAACGGTACGGACACACGAGGGGGTCGGGAGGATACAGACACCGACTCGATAGAGATAGGTAAGACAGTATTAGAACTTGACGGCGTCCACAAAGAGTACGGGGACACAGTAGCCGTCGACAGCCTGACTCTCTCGGTACACGAGGGCGAACTCCTCACACTCGTGGGACCGAGTGGCGGAGGAAAGACGACCACACTGCGTCTCATAGCAGGCTTAGAGGAGCCAGACTCGGGCGAGGTGCGTGCGGGCGGCGAGGTCGTAGCCAATCCCGTGAAAGGTATCTTCGCGGAGCCCGACGAGAGAGAGGTTGGGATAGTTTTCCAGGACTTCGCCCTCTTCCCACACATGACAGCGGAAGAGAACATAGAGTTCGGTCTAGATGGATTCTCCGACGACGAGAAGAAGGAGAAAGTCGACAGAATGCTCGAACTCGTGGGTCTCGAAGACGAGAGACACAGTACCCCGGACGAGCTATCGGGAGGTCAGAAACAACGTATCGCACTCGCAAGGTCGCTTGCCCCCGAGCCCGACATACTCCTCCTAGACGAACCCTTCTCGAACCTTGACGTCGGACTCAGGGTCGAGATGCGTGAGGAGGTCAGGAGGATTCTGAAGGAGGCGGGCGTCACGGGGATATCGGTGACACACGACCAGGAAGAGGCACTCTCGATAAGCGACAGGATAGGCGTGATGGAGGAAGGAGACATAGCACAGGTCGGACGTCCTGAGGAGGTCTTCCAGAATCCCGAGTCGAGGTTCGTCGCGGGGTTTTTAGGACACGCTAGCTTCGTCTCCGGGACTGTCGGGAAGGAGGCGGTATCGACACAGATAGGCGAGATAGACTTAGACGTGATAGAGGGTCTGACCTCGGAGTACGAGGGAGCCGAGGTCGATGTCCTCGTACGTCCCGACGACGTGATGGCGGTCAAACCCGACTCGGATACGGACACCGACTCTGACAAGAGTCCCCACGGGGAGGTAGTATACAGACAGTACAACGGCCCTACCTTTATATATAGGGTCGAACTCGAAAACGGAGACAAGATACGGTGTATGCACAACCACGCCGACGACTTCGACCTCGGAAGTGAGGTCGACATAAAGCTGATCTCCGACCATCCCCTGACGTGGTATCCGCAGGACGAAGACGGTGACGGAGACCGGGACGACTCCTGGAGAGATACCAACCCTAAATAGACAGGGCAGAAAGTATATCAGTCCTCCGGAACTAATATAACGTAGTTAAGGTGTTTTAAGGAGATAACTATGAGCGACACTTATCACGATGAAGGAGATGAAGGAGGTGGAAACGAGACCGAGGTGGTCGAGACTCCCGACTCAGTTGACGAGGACGGGTCTGATGACGACCTCCTCGGGGGTCTCGACATAGATACCACCGAGGACATAGAAGTCCCTGACAGCCTCATAGAACAGGTCATAGGACAGGATCACGCCGTCGAGGTCGTAAAGAAGGCGGCTGAACAGAAGAGACATGTGATGATGATCGGGTCGCCGGGTACGGGTAAGAGTATGCTCGCGAAGGCGATGACCGAAATTCTCCCGAAGGAAGACCTCCAGGACGTTCTCGTCTACCAGAATCCCGAGGACGAGAACAACCCCAAGATAAGGACTGTCCCTGCCGGAAAGGGCAAGGAGATAGTCGAGGCTCACCAGGAGGAGGCGAACAAGCGTGATCAGATGAAGACGATACTGATGTGGATTATACTCATCGGTGTCGTCGGCTACTCGCTCCTCGCGGGACAGATACTCCTCGGGATACTCGCCGCGGGTGTGATATTCCTCGCCTTCCGTTACGGACAGCGCGACTCCGACGCCGTAATACCCGAGCTTCTCGTCGACAACTCCGAGAGAGCGAAGGCTCCCTTCGAGGACGCAACGGGAGCACACGCTGGTGCCCTCCTCGGAGACGTCAGACACGACCCGTTCCAGAGCGGTGGACTCGGAACTCCCGCACACAACCGTGTCGAGGCGGGCGCGATACACGAGTCGAACAAGGGCGTCCTCTTCATAGACGAGATCAACACACTCGACGTCCGTAACCAGCAGAAGCTGATGACCGCGATACAGGAGGGCGAGTTCTCGATCACGGGACAGAGCGAACGCTCAAGCGGTGCTATGGTTCAGACCGACCCCGTGCCGTGTGACTTCGTGATGGTCGCGGCGGGTAACATGGACGCGATGGAGAACATGCATCCCGCTCTCCGCTCACGTATCAAGGGATACGGATACGAGGTTCACATGGAGGACACCATAGAGGACACACACGAGATGCGCCGCAAGTTCGCGCGTTTCGTCGCTCAGGAGGTCGACAAGGACGGCGAGATACCCGACTTCGAGAGGGAAGCCGTCGAGGAGATTGTCAGAGAGGCACAGAGACGCGCGGGGCGTAAGGATCACCTCACTCTCAAGCTAAGGGATCTCGGAGGTCTCGTCCGTGCGGCGGGGGACATAGCCAACGAGGAAGGCGCAGAACTCGTGACGACCGACCACGTCCTCGAAGCCAAGAAGAGGGCGAGGTCGATAGAACAGCAGGTCTCCGACCAGTACATAGAGAGGAAGAAGGATTACGAGATGACCGTGAGTGAGGGCGATATGGTCGGACGTGTCAACGGACTCGCAGTCATGGGAGATGACTCGGGAATAGTCAAGCCCATAATGGCGGAAGTCACCCAGGGACAGGGTGAGGTCATCGCAACCGGTAAGCTCCAGGAGATCGCACAGGAGAGTGTCCAGAACGTGAGCGCTATAATCAAGAAGTTCACGGGGAAGGACATCAGTCAGATGGACGTCCACATACAGTTCGTCCAGTCGTACCAGGGGGTCGAGGGCGACTCAGCGAGTGTGACAGTCGCCACCGCCGTCATAAGCGCGCTCGAAGACGTTGAGGTCGACCAGAACGTCGCTATGACGGGTTCACTCAGCGTCCGTGGAGACGTCTTACCCGTCGGAGGAGTGACCTACAAGATAGAGGCGGCGGCGAAAGCCGGAATCGAGAAGGTTCTGATACCCAAGGCGAACGAACAGGACGTCATGATAGAGGACGAGTACAAGGACATGGTTGAGATAGTCCCCGTCGAGAACCTGTCGGAGGTGCTCGACCACGCACTCGTAGAGAAGGACGGCAGAAAGAAGAGCCTCCTCGACAAGCTCAAGTCGATTGCGACCGACGCGAGCGAGACCCTCGAAAACCAGAAGGGTCAGGGACAGCCCAGTCCTCAGTAAAGTAGAGTAAGGTCTTCTTTTCGTCTTTCTTCTATCTAGTATCCGTGTTCTTCCTGTAGATGGTTGAGAAGTCTGTCGACTGCCATCATCCTCATCTCGTTGTCGAACTTCTGAGCCTCCTCCTCGCCACCGAGACCTCCGGGCTCTATGACGGCGGTCTCGCCACAGTCTGGACAGTCAAACTCGTATCCACCGCCGTCGTCTCCTGCCCTCTCCGAGAGGAAATCGTGCTCTTCTAAGAGATGTCTGTGTACCCTCATACGTATGGCTTCGAGGTCACAGTAAGGACATTCCATAAATCGGAATAGTCGGCGAGGCTTAAGTCACCATCGCATCTCCGGAGTCTATACTATGTTGACTGTTTGAGTGTCCGCAAAACCGAAGGTTTTGGGCCGTTCGCAAATCTTCGATTTACGAGTCCGCAAAATCAGAGATTTTGGGCCGGCGCGGATTCGAACCGCGGTCTATGCCACCCGAAGGCACAAGGATGCCAAGCTACCCTACCGGCCCGCGTACTTAGATAGGAGAGGCTACAAGTCAGTCTTTCGGTATGCTAAGCTGACGCCGTAGAGTGCTATGCCGCCGGCTACGACTGCGACGACCCCGACTAAGGCTCCCGAGACAGGGTCGAGAAGGGCTGAGACCGCATAGGAGACGACAGCCGCGACTAAAAGTATGACAACACCTATTCCGGCTAGGAGGCTCCTGAGACGGTAGCCGTCTTCGGGCTTATCTTGCCTGCGTGGCTCTGTGTCGTCCGCCTCGACTTCGGGCTGTGGCTGTGAGAGCGACTCGTCGACGTCGACAGTGTTCTCGTCCTCCTCTGGTTCGATCGAGACGGGGACATATGTCGTCTCCGAGCCGTACCCCGTAGTTATCTCTAGTTCGCCACGTACGTCGGGGGTCTCTGGGTCGCAGTCGACGACAGCCTCAAACTCCTGGGAGTCCTCGACGTAGAGGTTGGGGTTACCTATCGAGACATACGGAGCGAGACTGTCGTCGGTGTTTATGTAGACGTGGGACGGTGACCCCTCGTTCTGTATACGTATCACGAAGTTACCGTCAACTGTGAGGCTCCTCGGATCGACATCTACCGTGTTAACTCCGTTTGCGTTTAGTATGACTCTGAGGGTCTTCACTGTATTGAGTTAAGACGAGCCCAGTATTAAATTAAGGTTTCGGGGAGTCACCGCATCTTGTATCTCAAGAGAGCCGCGACTCCTCCGAGGTTGTCGAGTCGCTTTCCGGGCTCGAACTCACTTGAAAAGACGGTTACATCACCGCCTTTCTGTTCGGTCTGTCTTATGAGAGGGTCGATCTCTTCCCTCCTGTGTCTCAGAACATCGTCGACAACCAGGAGTGTCTCGACAGCACCGTAGTCGATCGCCTTCTTAACCTCATCTAAGCCGTACGCCGCGGCTCCGTCGGTCGATACGCGCTCCATGAGTTCGTCTATGAGACGTGACTCGCGGGATATACGCGCCTCCTCTGCGACCTTCTCGACGGTGCCCCTCTTGAGTACCTCATGTACACCGCGCGCACCGACGCTCGCGACGTCCTCTGTGACTATCTTCTCGGCTATCTCGGGATCGTTCTCCTCAATATAGTCGAGTGCGTCCTTCTTGGTGAATCCGGGACCTGCGAGTATCACGGCGTCCGCCTCCGCCGCAGTCGTCTTGAGAGCCGAGAGTAGCTCGCCGAAGAGCTCCTGTCGCGGACGTGCGTCCTCGCCCTTACCTGTCGTCGAGGTTACAGTCGCACGCTCCTCTATGCCGTACTCCTCGACGGTGTGTATGTGTGCCTCGCCCTCCTCGACAGTGACGACGACGACGTCCGACTCGACAGTCTCCTCTGCCTCTTCGAGACGCTGAAGCTGGTCGGGCTTCCACGTCTTAGTTATCTCCATCTCCTTGTTTATCTCGACGTTGAGTGTATGGTGACTCCCTATCTCCCTCTCCTTCGGACACGACTCTATCACGCCCGATACGCGGAGACGGTTCGAGAAACGGTGGAACTCGACGTCCTCAACCTTGAGGTCGACGTGCATAGTCTCTCTTGTCCCCGTGTCGGCACGTGTCGTCTCGTCAATGCGTTCGATACGTCTCTCGGTCAGACCCGAGACAGTGTCGCCGTCCTCGACTATGTACTTTAGGTGCCACAGGTCGTCGACCGTCTCGGGCACGAGAGTCACAGTGCCGTAGCCGTCGTCTCCGATATTCCTCTCCTGTACGTTCATCTCCCGGCTACTCTAGTTTATCCCGACTACTTCTACCTCGAAGACTAGGTCCTCGCCCGCTAGCTCGTGGTTGAAGTCGACCACGACAGTGTCGTCGTCGACCTCTATGACGTCTCCGTGTGCTCCGCCCTGAGCGTGGACGTGCATTCCGACTTCAGGCTCTGCGCCGTCAAGCATCTCCTGGAAGTCTTCGTAGTCGTACTCGACTACCATCTCGTCGTCGTACTCTCCGTATCCCTTCTCGGGCGGTACGTCTATCTCCTTCGTCTCTCCTTCCTCCATTCCGACGACACCCTCGTCGAATCCCTGTATCATCTCGTCGGCTCCAACCTCGAACTCGAGAGGCTCGTAGTCACGTCTCTCGTCGAAGACTCCGTTGTCCCTCGCGGTCTCCTCGTCGGAGGTGTCGAATACCTCTCCGTCTGTCTTTCTTCCCGTGTACTCGACTCTGATCGTGTCTCCTGCTTCAACTGCCATGTTACGTCTTTGGGACGCTACGTGTAAAAGCCACCGAAGGTTTATGCCGAGAAAGACACCCTATATATCCGCATGAAAAAGATAAGGAGCCAGGAAGTCACCGAGGGAGCTGAGAGAGCGCCTCACCGCGCTATGTTCCACGCGATGGGGTACACCGACGAGGATCTCGAAGAGCCACTGATAGGCGTCGCGAATCCCGCGGCGGAGGTCACGCCGTGTAACGTACATCTCGACGAGATATCCCAGTACGCTAAGGACGGTATTGAGGAAGCCGAAGGAACACCGATAGAGTTCGGGACGATCACCGTGAGCGACGCTATCTCGATGGGTACTGAGGGGATGAAGGCGTCCCTCATATCTCGTGAGGTCATCGCCGACTCGGTCGAACTCGTGACGTTCGCCGAGAGACTCGACGGACTCGTGACTGTCGCAGGCTGTGACAAGAACCTCCCGGGTATGATGATGGCGGCGGCGCGTCTCGACCTCCCGACTGTCTTCGTCTACGGCGGCACTATTCTCCCGGGCAAGTACCACGGTGAGGACGTGACTATACAGGACGTCTTCGAGGGCGTCGGCGAGTACTCCGAGGGCGACATAACCGAGGAAGAGCTCGAGGAGTTAGAGGACGTCGCGTGTCCCGGACCCGGATCGTGCGCGGGTATGTATACCGCAAACACGATGGCTTCGATAAGCGAGGCACTCGGACTCGCTCTCCCTGGCTCCGCTACGCCGCCCGCCGAGACAGACGAGAGGGAAGACACAGCCTTCGACTCGGGCGAAGCAGTCATGAGGGTTTTAGAGGAAGACATACGTCCCTCCGACCTCCTGACACGCAAGGCGTTCGAGAACGCGATAGCTCTACAGGCAGCGATAGGCGGGTCGACGAACGCCGTCCTCCATATCTTAGCGATAGCCGAGGAGGCAGGCGTAGACCTCGAGATAGACGACTTCGACAGGATATCGCGGAGGGTTCCACATATCTGTAACCTCAAGCCCGGCGGCAGCCACGTCATGGCTGACCTCCACAGAAACGGCGGAATACCCGTCGTCCTCAAACGTCTCCTCGATGACGGTCTGATACACGGCGACGTCATGACTGTCACGGGACAGACTCTCGAAGAGAACTTAGAGGAGATGGATCTCCCCGATCCGAGTCCGAGCGTCGTGCGTCCGCTCGACGACCCGATACACGACGAGGGCGCGATAGTCATACTCAAGGGCAACATAGCTCCCGAGGGTGCGGTGCTCAAGGTCACGGGAGACGACGACTTCGTATTCGAGGGTACAGCGAGGGTCTTCGACCACGAGGAGGAGGCGTTCTACGCGGTCGAGAACGGCGAGATAGACTCGGGCGACGTAATTCTCATAAGGTACGAGGGGCCAAAGGGAGGACCCGGAATGAGGGAGATGCTGGGTGTGACCGCCGCAGTCGTCGGACAGGGTCACGAGGACGACGTCGCATTACTCACCGACGGACGTTTCTCGGGTGCTACACGTGGACCCATGATAGGACACATAGCTCCCGAGGCTTACGTCGGCGGTCCACTCGCCGCGGTACGTGACGGCGACACGGTGGAGATCGACATACCCGAGAGAAGGCTCGACGTCGACCTCTCGGACGACGAGATAGAAGACAGACTCGAAGACTGGGAACAGCCCGATCCCAACTACACCTCGGGCGTCTTAGCGAAGTACGGCGACTCCTTCAGTTCGGCGGCACTCGGTGCTGTGACGAATCCGGGAGTCCGCGACGATTAATCCTTCTCAGACTCAGTTTATTCCGGACACGGTTTAAACACCTTTCACGTAACCTACTGTATGTTCACCCAGTTCAGGAAACAGGTCGAGGAGTCTCTCTCCGAATCCCTCGACTCAGCGGGCTACTCGACCGAAGATCTGAGTCTCGAAAAGCCACCAGAGGATGTCGACGCGGGACTCGCCTCCGCAGTCGCTTTCTCTCTCGCTGGCGACGAGAATCCCGCCGAGGTCGCACACGAGATCGCGGCGAACCTACATATAGGCGAGTACGGTCTGATAGGCGGCGCGTCGGTAAAAGGACCTTACATCAACTTCTCCGTCAGCGACGACTACCTCGAAAGGACGGTCGAAGAGGCGACCTCCGACGACTACCCGGCTCTCCCCGACAAGGACGAGAAGATCATACTCGAACACACCTCGGCGAACCCCACAGGACCTCTCCACGTCGGAAGGGCGCGTAATCCCATAATCGGAGACTCGATAGCGCGTCTCTTACGGAAGGCGGGCTACGACTTAGACGTCGAGTACTACGTCAACGACATGGGAAGACAGGTCGCGACGATAGCGTGGGCTTACGACAGGATAGACGAGTCAGAGCTTCCCGAGAAGGAACGTGACAAGCCCGACCACGACATAGTGAGGTACTACCGGAAGGCAAACGAGATACTTGAAGCCGAAGCCGAGGGCGAAGTAGAGTACAATCCCAACGGCGAGACGACCGCCGAGGACGAGATAGACGAACTCCTCTCAGAGCTCGAAAACGGCAACGAGGACGCCCTCGAACTCGTTGAGGAGGCTGTCGAGTACTGCTTGGAAGGACAGAGACAGAGCCTCGAACGTATAGGGGCGTCGTACGACAGATTCGTCCACGAGAGTCAGTTTGTCCTTGAGGGCGATGTCGACGACGTGAGCAAGAGGCTCAAGGAAGACGAGAGGAGCTACGAGGAGGAAGACGCACGTAAGATCGACCTCTCCGACTTCGACATAGACAAGGAGCTCGTCTTCGAGAGGAGTGACGGCACATCGCTCTACACGACACGTGACATCGCATACCACATCGACAAGTTCGAGAGATCCGACGACGCCGTCAACGTTCTCGGTGAGGATCACAAGCTCCAGGCGGAACAGCTCGGAGCGGCGTTAGAGATACTCGGCGAGGACAGGAAGCCGAGAAACGTCTTCTACTCGTACGTCAGTCTCCCCGAGGGCAAGATGAGCACACGTGAGGGTACAGTCGTCAACATGGACGACCTCCTCGACGAGGCGGTCGAACGCGCCAAGGACGAGATACAGGAGAGATCCGACGAGAGGAGACGTGACGTCAAGGAGCTCGACGAGACCGCCGAGAAGATCGGCATAGGCGCGGTGCGTTTCGACATAGTCGGACGTCAGGCTCAGAAGCCGATCACCTTCAGATGGGAGGACGCTCTCAACTTCGAGGGTCAGCACGCTCCTTACATACAGTACGTCCACGCGAGGGCGTCGGGGATACTCGAACAGGCAGACGCCGATCCCGAGGTAGACCTGGACGTCGATCTCCTCGAAGACGACGAGGAACGCGCACTCATAGAGAAGATAGGAGAGCTATCCGACGTCGTCGAGAACTCCGCCGAGAGCCTCGAGCCACACAGGATAGCGACCTACTCGCGCGAGTTAGCCGAAGCCTTCAACGAGTTCTACCGAGAGTGCCGTGTCTTAGACGTCGAAGACGACCTCAAGAAGGCGCGCCTGGGTCTCGTCCTCGCCTCGAAGAACGCGATAAGTAACTCGCTCGATCTCATAGGAGTCGAGGCACCGGAGGCGATGTGATGAGAGAGGAAGTCAGGAAGGTCACCCTCGGTGACGAGGACGCAGACCTTGTACTCAGAGGCGGCACCGTAGTCTCGACGCCTGACAGGGAGACACGAGAAGTCGACGTCGCGGTCAAGAACGGACGTGTAGCTTCTCTCAGAGACGACGCGACCGACGTCGTAGGCGATGAGACCGAGGTCATCGATGTCTCGGGTAAGTACGTCTCCCCGGGCTTCATAGACGTACACACACATCTCGATCTCCACCAGAACGTCGAGAAGTCGTACCACAGAGCCTTAGAGGGCGGCACTACCGCGGCTGTCTCCGAGGTCGCCGCTCTGGGTCCGACCTTCGGCTCTGAGGGGGTCGAGGAGTTCCTGAAGGCGACCTCAGGAATAGAGTTCGACGTCTACGCGACTGTGCCGCCACAGCCTCTCTTCGACGCATTCGAGCCGCGGCGTGCCGACAACGACGAGGCTGAGAGACTCGTCGATCTTCTCTCACATCCGCGTGTCGTGGGGGTCGGAGAGACGTCTTGGATACGCTTAGTCGGACGTGACACGCCCGCCGAGATCCTCTATGAAGCCGCGAAAGAAGAACGAAAACGCGTCACGGGACACGGAGCCGGCTGTTCCGACGAGAACTACGAGGCGTTCGCGTCGGTCATAGACGACGACCACGAGGCTATCTCGGGAGACGGACTCCTCGAACGCGTCGAGAACGGCGTCCACGCTGTCGGACGGTACGGCTCTATACGTGACGACATCCGCGCCGTCGGGGACGCCTACGACGAGGTCGGCTTCAGCCCCGAGATATCGCTCTCGACCGACGGGATGTGGCCTCGGGAGCTAGTCGACGAGGGCTACATGGACGTCGTCGTGAGGAAGGCGATAGAAGAAGGGGTCGATCCCATAGACGCGGTAAGTATGGCGACGTATGTCCCCGCGCGTTACTACGGTCTCGAAGACGTTGGAAGTCTGACCCCCGGAAAGACTGCGAATATCGCGGTTCTCGACAGCCTTGAGGAGGTCGAAGTATCGACAGTTCTCTACGAGGGCGAGGTGGTATACGACTCCGAGTCAGGGAAGGCTCCGTCCCCGGAAGACGGAGACAGAGAAGGACACGACTACCCCGACCGCTTCTACGACTACATAGACGTCACGACCGACGTAGACGACCTGAGAGTCGACTCGGATGTCGCTGTCGACGGAGAGGTACGTGGAATAGAGTACTCGGGAGGTCTCCTGTCGGGAGAGACGGCTGTCGAGCCGCGCGAGGAAGACGGCGAGTTACTCTCCGATCCCGAGAACGATGTTCTCAAGATATCTCTCTTAGACAGACATCCCGACTCCGACGGCACCGGATTCACGGGGTTTGTCACGGGATTCGGCATAGATGAGGGGGCGGTCGCGACTACACTCACGTGGGAGACGCCGGGCGTCCTAGCCGTAGGAGCCGACGACGATGAGACCGTGAGGGCGGTCGAGAGGATAAACGAGATCAACGGAGGCTGGGCAGTCGTACGTGACGGCGAGGTGATCGCGGAGCTTCCGGCTAAGCTGGGAGGGGTCTGTTCCGACATGAGGGTTGAGGAGACCGCGAGACTTTACGACGAGGTTGAGGACGCGATAGAGTGCCTCGGTAGCGATGTCGACCGTCCTATGCTCGGACTCCAGACGCTCGCCTTCTTCGGGGTTCCGTCTCTCAAGATGTCTTTCTCGGGATACGCAGACGTCCTATCGCGTGAGGTCGTGGGTCTCAATCTCGACGGGTAGAGTAACACTCCGAAACGTCGGCTTCCTGATATGTAAGCTTAAGAGTACCGAGGAACTAACCAAGCTAAGTAATGAAGCCCAAGAAGGTTCTCACGGTTGCAGTCCTCGTTCTGGGCATCTCAGTTGCCTACTACTCGATGAACGCGGCTCCGGTAGCGAGCGACCAGACCTACTCTTACCATGGGGGTACAGCGTGGCACTCTAACTACACCGAAGCTACACAGATAGCACAGGAGGAAGACAAGCCGATGTTACTCTACTTCTGGGCTACGTGGTGTACCTACTGTGAGGACTACAACCAGAAGGTGTATACCGACGAGGAGGTGCGTGATGAACTCGACGACTACGTCTTAGTGGGGGTCAACATGGACAGGAACGATGAGGTCACGGAACGTCTCAAACGTGAGTACGACGCCAACTACCCGCCACAGCACGTCGTACTGAGTCCCGAGGGCGAGGTCGTGAGGGAGATAAACGGATACGCCGACAAGGAGACATTCCTGAATATACTCGAAGCCTCACAGGCGAAGGGGGGTGTCTGATATGGAGACAGGGAACATACTCATAATCGCGTCCGCAGTCGCGGGTCTTGTGGCGACTCTCCTCCTCGTCTATGACTACGTGCGTGATACCGACAGGTTCACACGTGCCGTCTCGGCTCTGATACCCGTGGCGTCGCTGGGTCTAGTCTCGTCTCTCGTCTACCTCACCTACCAGTTCGTAGTCGGAGACTACACCAACGCCTACGTATTCGAGAACTCCGCCGACTACCTGCCACTTCTCTACAAGATCACGGGAGTATACGCGTCGAACCAGGGATCTGTTCTCCTCTGGGGTGCTATCGCGTCGGTCGTAGCCGTCTGGGCACTCATCACACGTGGTCTACAGGGCAAACACAACAAGCTCGTACAGGCTATCTCGGTCGGAATCGTGACCTACTTCGCGGGAATGCTCCTCACCGAGAGTCCGTTCTCACCCATATCCGAGGAGTTCCCCGACGCGCCTCAGGGCTTCGTTCCGCCTGACGGCAACGGTCTCAATCCTCTACTCATAGACCCGTTCATGGCTATACATCCTCCCCTGATGTTCATAGCCTACTCACTCCTCATAGTACCATTCGGCATAGGGACGACACATTTCATCTCGAAGCTGAGGGGCGAGGAAGGTATCTTCGACGACTGGATGGGAAGCGTGATGAGATGGCTACGTGTGTCGTGGCTCTTTCTCACAGTAGCTATAGCCCTCGGAGGCGTCTGGTCGTACCGCGTACTCGGATGGGGTGGCTTCTGGGCATGGGATCCAGTCGAGACGGCTATACTCGTGCCGTGGCTCTTCCTGACCGCGTCGGTACATTCGGTGACTAACTACCGAGGCGGGACGGAGTACAGCATTCTCGCACCTGCGTCGATAGCCGTCGGCTTCCCTCTCACGGTCTACACCACATCCGTCGTGAGAAGCGACGTCTTCAGGAGCGTCCACTCGTTCGCGTCGGGTGGCATAGGAACGTCGATCCTTATCCTACTCGGTATCAGCACCTTCCTCGGAGTCGTCCTACCCGCTGGATACTGGTTCATGAAGGATGGCGAGCCGAACGGTGGCGGGGAAACAGGATGGATAACCAGGTCGAACCTCCTCCATGCGGGTGTTCTCCTACTCGGACTCCTGACTTTCGTCTCTTTCTGGGGACTCTCATTTCCTCTGATAAGGAACACAGCAACCGGAGTCGAGGTCAGCGTTGAGAACAACTACTACAATCTCTGGAGCTACCCTCTCGTCGTAGCCACGGTTCTGTTATCGGGTTTCTACATGGACTACGACGTCGAAGGGAAGAAGAAGAGCCTGATGGGTCTGGGTCTCTTCTCGGTCGCCACGGTCGCCGCGGCGTTTATATCGCCGTCGGCGGAGTGGCACCTAGCTGAGACCGCCGCGAGCGACCAGATAGCCTACCGCGTGATAGGCAGTGTGAGCGTCCTCTCAGCCGTGCCTCCCGCGGTCTACCTCTCGATGTCGGTCGTCAAACGTCTCTACTCAAGAGTCTCGACGTCGGCGGGACGTAACCGGAAGCTCAAGGAGACGGGGATTACGGTGATACATGTCGGAGTCGCAGTTCTCCTCGTCTCTATCTCTTTCACGTATCTCTTCACAGTCCAGTCGTCGGTTATAGTAGACGATGTTAACAACGTCGGGGATGAAGGAGAGATGTACAACGTCCCCGACTCCGATTACTCGATAAACGTCCTCGGCTACGAGGAGACGCGCGAGCCGTCGATAGACGAGGCGGTGTCTTCTCCTCAGGAGGTTCTGTCGGCTTCGGGCAACATAACCACGGTCTCGGGGAGTATTACGGAAACCCGGGAGACAGGCAACCTCTCGATGGGACGTCTCGACGGGAGTAACGTCTGGGTAGCGATGAGGTCGCAGGGAGTCATACGTGAAGGCGACGAGGCAATAGCTCAGGGAAGGATTCTGAGGGACATACTGCCACAAGTCGAGGCGGTCGTATTCACGAGTGCCGACAGCTATGGAACCATGGCGAATCCCCCTGAGGGAATCGCACAGCCACGTGTGAGGTCTAACGTCGTGAACCTCGAAGTCTATGAGAACGGTGAGTTCGTGACAGCCGGAGACGTGAGTCAGAACAGCTATACGAGGACGAGGATGACCACGAATCAGGTTCTGATTGACAGGGGTCTCACGAAGGACATCTATGTCATAGGCTCTATCGACGACGGCTCGGCGTCTATCACTGTCAAGACTATTCCCCTGACGAACCAGGTCTGGTTCGGCGTGGGTCTCCTCCTCTTAGGGATGTCGCTCGTCGTAGTCTTCGACCCGAGACACGGCTTGATTCCAGCGTTTAGAAGGAGGAAAGACAAGACCCCGAGCGGGGACAAGAAGGCACGTGCTACCGACGACTGACAGCTACGGCTGGACTAGACTGATAGAATAGAGTCGAATCGGGCTTTTCCTCACTCCTCTAAGACGTAGCCGAAGGTCATCAAGCCCGCTAGGAAGACTATTCCGTCGTAGGCGGCGAGAGTTCTTAGCCATCCGGCGTAGCTTCCACCTTCTGTGACTACCCTTGTGAGCTCTATTCCCGAGAGGAGTACGGGTATCATCAGAGGTATCAGAAGTATCGGTAGAACTGTCTCACTCAGGTTCGACTTCGAGCTGAGTATCGACATCAGGACACCCACCGACGAGAAGCCGAGAGATGCGACGACTACGACCCCGATGACGAGAGGTGACTCGGCGATCCCTATGGGGTAGTCGAGAAATATAGTCACGAGTACGAGAGACAGGCTTC
The DNA here is from genome assembly GCA_041891055.1 of Halorutilales archaeon Cl-col2-1. Lineage (GTDB taxonomy): Archaea > Halobacteriota > Halobacteria > Halobacteriales > Afararchaeaceae > Afararchaeum. The sequence goes on from CP169074.1 coordinate 193,093, forward strand.
CTACGAGGCTCACGAAGAGCGATGTACTCAGAACCTTACCGACGTAGATTGCCGACCTGTCTACCGGGACGAGCATCAGACCCTCTATCGCCGAGTCGGACTCCTCGACTGACGCCGAACGCGTCATTCCGACGGTTCCCGAGAAGACGAATGCGATCCAGAGCGCGCCTCTTCCGACGCCTCCGAGGTTCTCGAAACGTCTCACGAACGCAAACGAGAAGACGACGACTATCAGCGACGCGAAGACGACAGACGAGTTTATAGTACTCTTGGTTCGTGACTCCAAGAGAACGTCCTTGCGTGCGACCTCGTAGACCACCCTCAAGAACTCTTTCGCGGTCACTCCAGACCCCCCTTCTGTATTCCGACTGACGAATGGTAGATCGACTCGAGCTCGTCTAAGCTGTCGAACTCCGACCTGTCGACGTCACGTTTCACCCTGCCCTGATCCAGAAACACGAGCCTGTCACAGTGGTTGTAGCCCTCTTCCAGGCTATGTGTGGTCATAACCACTGTTCTGTCGGTGAAGTCGTCGAGTATTCCCCTCAGGGTCTCCGAAGATTTCTGGTCGAGTCCGGCGTAGGGCTCGTCTAATAGGAGTATCTCGGGGTCGTGGAGAAGAGCACGCGCGAGCGAGAGACGTTTTCTCATACCGTGGGAGAAGCCCGAGACTACGTCGCCCCCTCTCGACGACAGACCCACGTCCTCGAGCCTCCGTCGAACCTCGTCAGAGTCGACACCGTGGAGACGTGCGTGGAGACGCAGGTTCTCGCGTGCCGTGAATCCGTCGTAGAGCATTGAGTCGTGGGAGACGACACCGAGCCTGCTACGTATCTCGGGCTTGTCACCCCTGACCTCTTCGCCGTCTATGTAGACGCTCCCGTCTGTCGGCACCGAGAGCGTAGCTACCATACGTAGAAGGCTCGTCTTTCCCGCACCGTTGGGACCGAAAAGCCCCACCGACTCGCCTTCCTCGATCCCGAGATCGACCTTGTGGACAGCCTCGAACCTCCCGTACCTCTTCGTCACCTTGTCGATCTCTATCAGAGACATCTATGTAGTGGTACTTCCGGAGATCCACACATAAGTGTGTCTCTGTCGGATAGTATAAGTGATTAAGCCGCGTAGAGCCTCCGATGGCTGCAACTCTACCCGGACTTACCGCGGTATTCGTTGCGGGTCTACTCACGGTTCTGACACCGTGCTGTATTCCGATGATACCTCCACTCCTTTCGGGAAGCGTGGGACACCGTCTCCGTCCTGTTTCGATAGTCTCGGGGAGCGTGATCACGTTCACGGCACTCGGCGTAGCGAGCGGAACTCTGGGCTCTCTGAGTCCCGAGGCTCTACGTCTCCCGTCGATGGTTCTCATAATCGCGTTCGGTGCTGTGATGGCTGACGACGACTTCTATGCGGTCTACTCGAAGTACTCGTCACGTGTCTCGTCTTCGGCGTCACGTGCGGTCGACTCTTTCGACTCCGACGAGCATCCGCTCGCGTCGGCGTTTTTCCTCGGTCTCTTACTGGGAGCTATCTGGCTCCCGTGTGTCGGACCCGTCTTAGGAGCCGTACTCGCCTACGTCGGCACGACAGGCGACGTCGTAACTAGCGGATCGCTCCTCTTCGTCTACGGGGTCGGCTTCTCAGTACCGCTTCTGGGGATAGCCTACGGAGGCAAGACCGGAGGAAAGGCTCTCATGGAGAAACTCAGTCTCGAAAGGACTGAGAAGATACGTCAGGCGGCGGGCTACCTACTCATCGCCACGGGTGTCGGAATACTCTTCGAGGTCGACAGGCTACTGATGTCAGTCATGTGACGTCTCTTCGGAGTCCTTAAGTAGTTATGTTAGATACGACAGTTAGAGACAGAGAATGGTATCGTCGTCATACATACTCAGCAGACTCGTGAGACTCACGAGGCTCGTGATGTGGAGCAGAGCCGTCAAGTGGGGTGCTCTGGTCGCAGGCGTGGCGTCGCTGGGTCTCGTTTTCGGCTACGCCTCGAAGACGATGTACGGCATCGAACACGGGGTCAACCTGATCGCCTACTGGCACATAGCGATGGCATGGACAGCCGCGGTCGCTCTCTCGGTGACATTCGTGGGTAGCGTTCTCTACCTGCGTTACGGCGGGCGTTTCTGGAACAACCTAGCCCACTCGGCGGGAGAGATAGGCTTCATGTTCGCTACTCTGACACTTATCACGGGAAGTATCTGGGGACGTATAATCTGGAACTCGTGGTGGGAGTGGAGTGACGTACGTCTAGTGACCTTCCTCATAGTCTGGTTCATATACGCGGGATACCTCATAGTCTACTCCGCGAGCGAGAAGAGGAGGGGAGGCGACGGGAAGTACGCCGCGGTCTACGGTATAGTCGGCTTCGTGACCGTCCCGATATCGTACATATCCACTTCGCTGTGGACTCCGACATTTCACGAGAAGACACTCCAGAACCCCGACGTGAGTGCCAACATAGACCCGACGACACTCATGGTCTCTCTCGTCGCGGTGAGCCTCCTGTATGCCTACCTCATGACGGTACGTATAGACATACATGAGCTTGAGGACAGGGTCATACTCGAAAGAGAAACGAAGAAGGTAAGATCAGACACGAGGTAGATAAAGTATGGAGCCACTTCTACTAGTCGGATACAGCCTAATCTTCATAGGCATATTCATTTACACCCTCTTCATGAGGAGACGCATAAAACGTCTGGAGCAGAGAGTCGCCGACCTACGTGACGACTCTTAGGTGTTAGCTGTCGGGGACTAAGCTGTACATCACAAAGAGGAATCCGACCGTTGTAATCAGATTATTGACGGTTAGGAGCGACTGTGTGCGTGAGAAGTCGACGAGAAAAGCACTCACAGCCGTTCCGATCGAGGCAGCCACGATGAGTACGAAGCCGACTGACAGGTATACCATATCCGTCCTCTGTGTTCTCATATGAGCACGTACCGAGACGGCTACGAGGGACATACCCGCGGCTGCGACGGTGAAGCTGAAGACCGCGTATAGCATCTCCAGTGTCTGCATCTTTAAGCTCATATTATACGTGTCTTCTACGCAAGAAAACCCTGTCGATAGTTAAAAGTCTGACCTCCCGGTTATCAGATGAGATAACTCGGGAGTGGTGTCACTGACGTTTGAGGTCGTCCCAGATGTCGACTAGCTTCTCCTCTGAGTCGGTTATCTCGTCCATCTCGATCCTCGGGGTTCCGTTCCCCTCAAAGAGTATACGTATCTCGTTGACCTGTGTCCTGTAGACCTTAGTACGCCTTCCCTCGTCGGAGAGTACCTTGTCTTCGAGTTCGAGAAGACCTGTGTCCTGTAGCTCCTCTATCCTGCGGTAACACGTGGCTATGGGTATGTCGAGTTCGTCGCTGAGCTCCTGGGCGGACTTGGGTCTGCGTGCGGAGTCGAGAATCTCGGGGTTGTACTTGTTCCCGAGAGTCTCCAGAACCTCAGACTCAGACGAGTCCATTGGGTTTAGATACGTCCATATATTTAAAACCGTGTTGCTATTTGTCCTCTCCGTCTCCGTAGGGGTACCTCGTCGTCTCGGAGCAGTTCTGACACGTCACAGCCACACGTCCGTCGTCGACACGCACACGTGAGTTGTCGCCGTAGACGAGGAAGCTTCCGCAGCCGGAACACACACGTCTCTTGAGTCTCCGTGGAAGTGAGACACGCGCCTTCATACCTATCTCACGCGCCCTCTTGGCGTACTTATCGGCGTACTCGCTCGCCTCGTCGCAGTCGGAGTGGTAGATTTCGTCGGCGAGTCGAAAGAGCCGACGTATTCTTTCCTCTGCGATTTCCTCTTCCGTCTTTGTCACGTAGGAATCTAATGTCGCGGGAGTTATATCTGTAGCGGGACAGTTCGAATGTAGTATGCTCTTCGTAACCGGCAACGAGGGGAAGGCGAGAGAGGCACAGGAGATACTCGGCGACGAAGTAGAAGTCGACAGGCTAGAGTACGACTACGCCGAGATACAGTCGGACTCCCTAGAGGAGATCGCTGTGAGAGGGGTCAAGGAGTGTTACGACGAGTTCGGTGAGGAGGTCTTCGTCGACGACTCGGGTCTCTTCGTAGAAGGTCTCGGAGGCTTCCCCGGACCTTACTCGTCGTACGTCTACTCGACACTCGGGAACGACGGAGTCCTGAAGGCGGTGGAGTCAGCAGAAGACAGGTCGGCGAGTTTTAGATGTGTGGTCGCCTACACCGACGGAGACGAAGTACGTACCTTCGAAGGACGTGTCGAGGGACGTATAACCCACGAGAAACGCGGAGACGGCGGCTTCGGATTCGACCCGATATTCGAACACGACGCCAAGACCTTTGCCGAGATGTCGTCCGAGGAGAAGAACGAGGTCTCCCACCGCAGGAGGGCGTTCGAGAGGCTCGCTGACTGGTACCGCCAAGCTTAAAGCCCGAGAACGGCTCTCTTGAAACATGGCTAGAATGCACACGAGGAAGAGAGGACAGAGCTCTTCCGACAAACCCGTAGTCGACGAGGCTCCCGACTGGAGTGCTCAGGACGCCGACGCAGTCGAGGAACGCGTTGTCGAACTCGCCGAACAGGGTCTTTCGAGCGCCGAGATAGGAGTCCGTCTCAGGGACGAGGGCGTCAAGGGCAAGCCAGTCCCCGACGTCAAGCTCGTAACGGGGAAGAAGATCTCCGAGATAATGGAGGAAAACGACGCCGACCCCGAGTACCCCGAGGATCTCACCAACCTGATGGCTAAGGCTGTCGGAGTTCGTGACCAGCTCGACGGCAACCCCAACGACGCCTCGAACAAGAGGGCACTCCAGAACGTCGAGAGCAAGATACACAGGCTCATCGACTACTACCAGGGCGACGAGATCCCCGAGGACTTCAAGTACAGTCCCGATAAGGCTCGTGAGATAGTCGGAGAAGAGTAGCTCCGGTTCTCTTCTGTTATAGGATAGCCGTGTCTCCTTCGCTTCTCCGAGAGAACGCACGTAAGGCAGCCGGTCTGCTTCGGTGCGAGGAGTTCGTCGAGGTCGTCTCCCACAACGACGCCGACGGTCTCTCGACGGCGGGTATCGTCTGTGATCTACTCTCGCGCTGGGAGACGAGGTACCACTTCAGATGTGTCGACGACCCTGGTAGGGTCGGTTCCCACGTCTCGAAGGACGTCACGACGGTAGCGTGTGACCTCGGAGCGAGCTATCTCGACCGTCTCCCCCCCAACACCGTCGTGGTCGACCACCATCCCTCGGAGGGACGCGGTGGGTTCGGAGGAATCTTAGTCACACCGAGAGACGAGGGAGACGCCGACGACGAGGCGAGTTCGAGCTGTGGCGCACATATAGTTGCGAAGGAATCAGGGTCGGGAGCTAAGACAGCCGACACGGCTCTCCTCGGAGTCATAGGTGACGACGTCTTGGACTCGGGGTCGGATCTAGTCGAGGAAGTCATAGACGACGGCGTCGAGTCGGGTGTCATAGACGAGACAGTCGGAGCGCGCCTCGTGGGCGAGAGGGTCGACGAGGCACTAGCTTACTCGACAGATCCCTACACCGAGTACACGGGAGACGTCGAGGCGGCACGTGGCTACGTCGAAGAGCTGGGTCTTCCTATATCTGTCACGGATATGGACGACGACGAGACCACGCGTTTCTCGACTGCGGTCTTCCTCTTAGCTCTCAGAGAGGCGTCGAACCCCGAGACAGCAGCCGAGACAGTCGGTGAGAGATACCTACTCTCCGATGCCGACGGTTACGATGCCCACACCTTTGCGGCGTACGTCGAGGCGTGTGGCAAGACGGGGAACCCCGGCTTGGGTCTCTCTCTGTGTCTCGGAGACGCGACGGGTGACGTGAAGAAGGCACGTAAGCTCTACCGCTCATTCGAGTCGAGTCTCATAGACGAGGTCGAAAACGCCGATGTCGAGGAAGAAGACGGCTCGGGACTGTGCACCGTCAGAATTTCGGGCGGATTCGACACGGGATCGGTCGCCGACGTCTTCCACAGATGGATCTCCGACTCCGAAGTAGTTCTCGTCGTCAACCCCGACGGGGAGATGAGCCTTAGGTCGGGGTCGGAGGTCGACGCAGGCAGGACACTCAGGGACTGCGCGTCAAGAGTCGGCGGCGAGGGCGGAGGACATCCCGAGAGAGGAGGGAGCGTAGTGCCGAGCGAGACGAAAGACGAGTTCATAGACTGTGTAAAGGAGGCGGTAGAGTGAAATCTAAGGTAGAGTTCGAGACTCACCATGACAGTCCCGAGAAGGTCGCTCTTTCGGTGTCCCCCGACAACACAGATGAGATGGAGACCGAGGTCAACGGCTCGAAGATCGTCACACGTATAGAACGCGACAGCTTAGGCTCTCTTCTCTCGACCGCCGACGACTACATCACGAACCTCGAAGTCGCAGCGGAGATAGTCGACCGAGACGAAGACACAGACGCAAGCCGTGACTGTGACGATGACGACAGCGACAACAACTGATTCTCCCGCCGGATATAATTCGAGGATTTATATGTGTGCGTCCCGAGTTTCGAGTAAAGATGTCAAGCAGACAGGTCTCTAAGTCAGGAAGGGGCAAGAAATGGTACGACGTACTTGCCTCCGAGGAGTTCGACAGGGAGAAGCTCGGCGAGACTCCCGCCGACGAGCCCGAGAAGATAATGGGACGTAAGGTCGAGACGACCAAGGGAGAGCTCACCGACGACATGTCGGAGAACAACACGAAGCTCAAGTTCCAGATCACCGACATAGGCGGCGACTCGGCTTACACGAGCTTCATAGGACACGAGCTCACGCGTGACTACGTGAGATCGCTCGTCCGCCGCGGCTCCTCGAAGATACAGGACAACATAGTCATACGTACAGAGGACGACTACCGCGTACGTGTCCAGCCCGTCGCGTTCACTGCGATGGACGCCGACGAGTCACAGGAGAAGGCTATACGTAGCGACATGAGAGAAATAGTAGTCGAGAGCGGTGAGAACCACACCTTCGACGAGTTCATAGACGCGATAGTATCGGGACGTCTGAGCTCCGCAGTCTACAACGAGTGTAAGAAGATATATCCCCTGAGACGTGCCGAGATAATGAAGAGCAGCGTCGAAGCAACACCCGAGGAAGTCTACGCCGAAGAAGAGCAGTCGGCTTAATCGGTCTTTCCCTTACTCCACTCTGATGACGACTTCTGACGACGGGAGAAAGATAGGCGACGTGCGCCATTTCGACTTCTTCTCACGTGTTTACGACGTCTTAGTTCCATCTGCGGACACGGATACGTTGGAGAGAGGAATCGACGAGGCAGAGAGGGGAGTCGAGAGGGTACTCGACCTCGCGGGAGGAACCGGACGTGTCGGAAGGGCTATCGTCGGCGTCGGACGAGAGGTGGTCGTCGTCGACGCTTCGAGCGGCATGGTGAGACAGTCGAGTCTCCCCTCGGTCGAGGGCGACGCGTCACTTCTCCCTTTCAAGGACGAGAGCTTCGACGCAGTCGTATGTGGCGACGCGTTACACCATATCACCGACGTCAAGGCTGTCTTCGACGAGGTCGGTAGGGTACTACGTAAGGGAGGCGTCTTTGTCGTCTCGGAGTTCGACCCCTCGACCCTCAGGGGACGTCTCCTCAGCCTCTCAGAAAGTCTCGTCGGCTTTGACTCCGTCTTCTACACCCCTGACGAGTTAGAGACGATGACCGAAGACGCCGGCATGTCGACGAGACGGATCGAGGACGGGTTCAAGTACACCTTGTCCGGGGTAACCAAACCGTAAGAGATAATAAGATACCCTATAACACGTCGTGCTATGCAGATAGATGAGGACATCGTCGGGGATCTTCAGGAGTTCGATCTGACTAAGTACGGCGCGAGAGTCTACTACGTCCTTCTCTCCGAGGGAATATCGACCGCTGGAAGCCTGTCAAAGCTCTCTGACGTCCCCCAGTCGCGTATATATGACGTCCTGTCGACTCTCGAAAGAAAAGGTCTGATACAGGTCAAGCCTTCAAGCCCGAAGAAGTACGAGCCTCTCCCAGTGAAGACGGGTCTCGACAACCGTATACGTCAGATAGAGGCGGAGTACGAGGCGAGGATACAGGAGCTCAGGGAGATGGTCGAAGAGATAGCCGACGAGTTCCCCGAGAAGGAGACACAGCCGTCGGTTTCGGGATCTGGAGTACGTATAGTCGAAGGAGAAGACGCGATAGAGGACAGGATACTTGAGATGCTCAAGTCGGCGAACGACGAGGTCAAGCTCGCTGGCGAGAGACCCCTATTCACTCTCAACTGTAAGGGGATGCTCCAGGAAGTCCTATCCGACTCAGTCGAACTCATGGCACTCGGAACCTTCGAGGAAGTCTGTAAGTCGGAGATAAGTGCTGTCGGGGGCAAGATACGTCACACCGACTTCTACTACCACTATCTCCTCATAATCGACGACAAGAAGATGCTCATAATCTCGTTCGACGATGACGGTCTTCCGTTCGGTCTATACACCGAGAACCCAGACCTAATACAGACCCATATACACCACTACCTCGCGCTTTGGGACGAGGCAGAGGCAGAGTCGAGCGAGTAATGACCTTTCTCGCCGTCGATGTAGACGTCTGAGCCGTCTCTCTCGACACGTCCGTCGGCGATAAGCTCGACGGCTTTTGCGAGGGCAGGACCGTCGCCCTCCCATTTCATCCATTCCTGGTGTGACTCGCAGTAGCTCTGGACTGCGTCGTCGGAGGCGTTCTCCATGAGACTGTCGACGAGTTCTCTGTGCACCTCGAAACGTTTGGAGAGAGTGAGAAGAGGACCCTCGTCGACGTCTTGTGTCACGAAATGAACCGACGAACGTGTGTACTCCTCGCCCGAGACTACGGCGTCGTAGACGGGGTCGAATCCCGTGTAGACGCGTTCGCCGTCGTCTCTCACCGTGAGGTCGGCGGGATGGACATTTATGATAGGGTACGACGAGACTACGGGGGACGTTAGTATACGCATGTACCCCGAGAGTAGGAGGAGGTCGGCGTTGAAATCCTCGATGGTCTCGGCTGTGTGTCTGTCGTACTCTTCTCTGACCTCGAGATTGCGGGTGTCGGCGTCCCTCTCGGCGTAGAACTCCTCTAGGTCGTTCGTCTTTAGAGGAATACCTTCGTCACGGACGAACTCTGTGCCTGGAGCGTCGGGGGAGTCGGTAAATGCTCCGACGACCTCGTACTTGTCGCCGTAGTTGGGGTCGTGTCGCGCGAGATACCGGAGACCGCTCGCACCACCCGAGAAGAAGACCACGACGCGCAGACTCCTGTCTAGATCGAAGAGCGACATTAAGACCAGAAAAGACGTCCTCGTCCATATGTCTACCGTTAGTCTATCCGTGGAGACCCATGACTTCCATCTGTTCTTGGTAACGGTTACGTATGGTGACCTCGGTGACGTTGGCGACCTCGGCGACCTCCCTCTGTGTCCTCTTCTCGTTACACAGGAGAGACGCGGCGTATATAGCGGCGGCGGCGAATCCAGTAGGCGACTTGCCGCTCAGGAGACCTTCCTCCGACGTCGTGTCTATTATGTCGTTAGCCCTCGACTGGACTTCCTCCGGAAGCTCTAACTCAGAACAGAAACGCGGTACGTACTTCTTCGGATCGACGGGCTCCATCTCTAAGCCGAGCTCCTGCGAGATATAACGGTACGTGCGTCCGATCTCTTTCCTGTCTACACGTGATACCTGTGAGATCTCTTCGAGTGAACGTGGAATACCCTCCTTTCTGCAAGCCGCGTAGAGAGCACTCGTGGCTACTCCCTCTATCGAACGTCCACGTATGAGATCCTCGTTGAGAGCGCGTCTGTATATGACAGAGGCGACCTCCCTCACCGACCTCGGGACTCCGAGAGCACTCGCCATCCTGTCGACCTCTGAGAGAGCGAACTGGAGATTACGTTCGGAGGCGTCCTTCGTACGTATGCGCTCCTGCCACTTCCTCAGACGGTGCATCTGGCTTCTCTTCTCCGACGAGATAGACCTACCGTAGGCGTCCTTGTTCTTCCAGTCTATCGTCGTCGTGAGACCCTTGTCGTGCATCGTCTTCGTCGTAGGCGCACCCACCCTCGACTTCTCCTGACGTTCCTTGTGATCGAAGGCACGCCACTCGGGACCCGGGTCTATCTTCTCCTCCTCGACGACGAGACCACAGTCGTTACATACGACCTCGGCACGTTCTGAGTTAGAGGTAAGTTCGTCGGAGCCGCATTCGGGACACTGCTCCCCCTCGATCTGATCCTCCTCAGTCTCCTCGGATACTTTCTCCTGAGTCCTCTGCCTTGTTGAGTTAGCCATACAAAATCATATATACAGAATAAATTAACCTACTTAAGGCTTAGGTTATCCTCGTCTAAGCAGTACGGGACAACAGGGTTGAGAGAGGTTCCGAACTCCATTTATATACGAGCACCTATACTGAGGAAATGGGACATATACTCGAAATCCCTCCTGACGAGGCACGCGAGAGCCTAGAGGAGATGGGAGCCGAGTTCACGGACGCGAAGGAAGACGAACTCTGGAGGGCGAGACACGGCGGGAGCGTCGTTGCCGCACACGAAAACGGCGTGGTGGTCTACGGCGACGGTTCGGTACGTGAAGTACTCGGAGAGGGAGGTGGAAAAGCGGTAGTCGAGTTCGACGGTGCGTCAAGGGGGAACCCCGGACCTGCGTCGGCGGCGTACGTCATCAGGGACTCCGACTCGGGCATACTCACCGAGAACGGAGAACGTATAGGAAGGGCGACCAACAACGAAGCCGAGTACACAGCGCTACTCGGGGGTCTGAGAGAGGCTAGCGAGAGAGGCTTCGACGAGGTCGAGGCGGTCGGCGACTCACAGCTCATAGTCAAACAGGTAAGAGGCGACTGGGACTGCAACTCGGAGAATCTCAAGCCTCTCTACTACGAGGTTAGGGAGTTAGCCGACTCGTTCGACTCGTTCGAGATACGCCACGTCCCACGTGAGACAAACGAGAGGGCGGATAGGATAGCCAATGAGGTGTTCGAGACTTGACCGACGACAGCCACAGCCGCAAGGGGAAAGACAGAGACGGAAGCGAGGGAGAGGACGAAGAAGAGAGCGAACGCGAGGACTGGGTCGACGAAGCAGTCCGCCTCACTAAGATGTCTCTGACGAGTCCGAGCCCTGTCTACGAGGATAGGCTCGACGAACTCGCCGCCGAGAACGGCTTCGTGGCGCGTCTCAGAGACGACGAGACTCTCGTCCTCTATCCCGATGACTGGGTTGTGGACGGTGAGGTCGACGTCGAGAGAATAGAAGATACCGACAGAGCACACGAGATACCTCTGTCGGAGAAGGGAGAAAGCTGGGAGGACGTCCACTCGTACAACTCAGACGTGATCGAAGAGCTCAGCGAGATGGAGGAAGTAACCGAGACCGAAGTCTCGAACGCCGAGTACTTCGTAGAGTTTCTCGAGAACCACTACATCCTGCCGGTCGACGAAGTGTCACAGAAACACGTGCGTGAGTTCCTCGAAGACTACTACCCGAGAAACGTCTGGTCGAGCCCCAATGAAGAAGAGACCGTAAAAAAGTCGGTGAGAAAGCTACTCGAAGCCGCGGGACTCAGCCCAGACGAGACTGAAGAGTATCTCCGAGACTCAGAACCAGAAAGCTGACACCCATTCCGAGCGCGCCGCCGACTACAACGTCGGAAACGTGGTGTAGACTGAGGTAGACACGAGAGTAGGCTACGAGGGCAGCAAAGCCACAGAGCGCAACAGTAAGACGACGACTCCGGTAAGCGGAGTGGAAGATACCCACCGGTGCGAACGCCGTCATCGCGTGCATTGATGGGAACGAGGCATAATCGTCGTCGTAGACACGGAATGGGATATGGCTCTTCTCGGCGACTTCTATTCCCTGTTTGACATACGGACGGGGTGCGTGAACCGCGGTCTTGAGGCTGACCGCAATAGCACCTACGAGAGCCATGGCTACCAGGAAGTAGGCTGTGTGTCTCCACCGACGTGTCACTGCCAGAGTCAGGGCGCCTAAGAACGACACCGTGGGATAGAACGGAAACGAGTTGAGAAGAGTCATCAGAGAGTCGAGGTACGAGACCATGCCGACTCTTCGTCGCCACTGAAGTAAAAGAAGTCGGTTTACTTCTTCCCGAACCTGATCTCTAAGACGCCGTTACTGTAACTCTCGTCGGGATTGGTGACGTCTACACCCGACGGAACCCCGATAGACTCCGAGTAAGAGCCGTGGACGTTCTCGGCTCGTACCTTGAGTCTCTCGCCGTCGATCTCATAATCTATCTTGTCCTCGTCGAAGCCGAGTAGCTCCGCGGCGACTACAAAGTCACCGTCGTAATCGCGTGACTCTACGCGCGCACGTGGGATCTCATACTCGTCCTCGGCGTCGGCACCAGCATCTCGTCTATTCTCGTTAGTCCGAGGCTCGGCTCCGTCGAGTATCTCACGGAAGAGATCGTTTATGTCTCTGATGTCGTCTGAGGAGTTTCTTCTGTTCATTTTGCTTAACCTTAGGTAAGCAGTCCTAGTATATAAACCTTCTCCCGAAAATATCTCAACCGCCGGAAGCTTGATGCGGGAAGAGTACTGTTTTGAGGACATGGTACGCGTTGACAAGGAACACCACCGATGCAACATCTGTGGAGAGGACTTCGACAACGAGGCAGAGCTAGAGCGTCACATAGACAGACGTCATCCCGAGGAGGACGTCCACTGGTGGGTTGTCGCCGAGAACCCCGAGGATCTCCCTTTCGAGTCGAGTTAAATCTAAAGATACATCAAAGGAGACCTCCTATATCCGTTAGGGGTTCGTGGTCTAGTCGGTTATGACACCGCCCTTACAAGGCGGAGGTCCCCGGTTCGATCCCGGGCGAACCCACTGGGCGAACTTTTGTGAGCGAAGTGGTGTGGTATGTACGAGAGGTTCAGTTCTGAGTCTGTGTCTTAGAGTAATTTGGTAGGCTACTCCGTCGCAGATCTAACTGATGTGTCGTCTCCGTCATCGACCACGACGACGACTTTTGGCTCGTCGACCTCGTCGGGACAGTCCTCGGAGACTTCAAGGGGTACTGTCTCACGGTCGGCGAAGGCGTCCTCGATCTCACCCGTGTCGCGGTCAAGGAAAGCCTCTTGTCTAAGTGTGATGTTGTACCTCCTTGTCTCGCCCCCACTGAGAAGGAGGTCGAAGGGTGCGTTGTCTCTCACGGGCGCGGGTCTGTACTCCGACTCGGAGATGTAGACACAGCCGTTGACAGACGGTACTTCGGCAGTACGTGACAGAGCGAACGGATTCTCGACCGTCACTGTTCCGACTACGTCTTCATTCGTGGGTCTGAATCCCTCAGGAAGCTCGACCTCGTCGTCGAAGTCGTACTCGTAGGTCGTCTGTGCCCCCGTGACGTCGAACCCGAGGAGGACGAAGGCAACGACTAAGACACCGACAATCCCTGCCGCGGCTGTACGTCGGTCGACGTCGAGGTATCCTCTGCTCGAGACGTAGCCGAGGACGACGAAGAGTGCCGAGGAGCCAGCGAGGAGGAGGAAGACACCGCCGTCACCGAGGTCGAAGACTGAGAGCGTGTACGCGACGAAGACGAGGTAGGAGCCAGCTGAGAGGGCGTAGAAGACAGTATCGAGTGTCTCGGTGTCGACGTAGACTCCGGCGAGGAAGAAGGCGGCGAAGCCTAAGACGAGAGCCGCGGAGGTCGTCGTCGGCGATAGGTCTTCGAGTAGCTGGAATCCGAAGTAGAAAGCCGCTGCTACACCGAGTACGACACCGACGACGTAGAGTATCTTGACCCGGTCAATTTTCGTCTCCATGTCCCAGAATCGGACTCGTCGTACTTATTAGTGGGCACATGGAAACTGACTTAACCGGGTTCTCCGAAGTATAGACACACCACAGGAATGTCAGACGATACCGACACCGAGTTACGTTTACGTAGTATAAGCGGCTCACTCAGGTACGCCTTCCGTGTGAGTGATTCCCTTCTCCTCAAGATATACGGCGTCGTCTTCGTCGGCGTCGGTGCCTTCGTCACGGTTCTCTGGCTTCTCACGATGGTGACGTGGCTCGGACGGCTGAGCGGAGTGGCTCCGGTATCGGAGATCTGGGGATTTCTTCCGTTTCTGGTCTTCGTCTATCTCGTCGTAATGGGCGTACTTATTCTGCCTCTATACATTCCCATGAGAAGGTACAGAGAGACTTCGAGTTAGTCCATTCCGCGCCACGTCATAACGAACCTCTGTACTGCGGTCAGATTTCCGACGACCGCGAATAGTATCAGAACCCATCTCAGTACGCCTCCGAACGCGGCGTGGGCGAGACCTCCGGCTACTATCAGAGACATCCTGTCGGCGCGTCCGAGCGCGCCGCCGTACTCCCTTCCTGCGCCGACTGCCTGTGCCTGTGTTCCCATGTACGACGTCATGAAGACGCCCGTGAGAGCTAAGAGTCCAAACATCCACTCGCCGGTGCCCGCCGAGATCCCGACCACGAAGACCGCGTCTGAGTACCTGTCGAGGACGTGGTCGAGGAAGTCGCCCTTCTTACTCTCTGACCCCGACTCGCGGGCGAGTTCCCCATCTACGAGGTCGAGGAAGCCGTTGAGAACCACGAGGAGTGACCCACCAACGTAGCCGTAGAAGCTTCCGACCGAGAAAGATACGCCCGAGGCGACCGCTACGACGAGCGAGACGACAGAGACCTGGTTAGGTGTCATTCCGAGACTCCGGGCGGCTCTCACTCCCGGCTTCACAGCCTTGTATCCGAGCGGCTTGAGGCTGTCAAGTGTCACTGAGGGTCACCTCCAGTCCAACTTCCAGTCGCGTCTGAGCCATCGGTGGAGATGTACTCTATCCAGTCGGCGTCTGCTACTCCTGTCCTCGACTCATGTTTCTCGACTGCCTCGGCTGCTTCTTCGACAGTCTCCCCCACAGTCTTGTCTGTCGTATCTATCTCATAGACGTTTTCGTCCCCCTGTTTCTCGACAGCCTCAGCGAGAACGACGTCGAGAGCCTCCGACTCGGCGTTCTCACGTACCTTGTCGTCGTCGTACCCCCTTTCAGAGAGACGGTCTTCGAGGACGTCGGGTCTGCATCTCAGGACTACGGTGTGGCCGACGTCCACGAGATGCGAGAGATGTCCCTCGATGAGGATGTCGTCCTCCGAGTCGAGTTCGTCGCGTACAGCATCTATGTCGACCTCGGGAACACCGTACTCGTCGTCGTAGCCCTCTGTGAAGACCGACTCCTCCGCGAGACGGCTGAGATCCACGACTTCTAAGCCAAGTCTCTCTGCGAGGTGTTCGGCGACTGTCGTCTTGCCGGTTCCGGGTGTCCCGGTGAGGGCTACGCGCATACTGCGTTTATCTGTCTGACGGCACGTCTTGTCTCGTCCTCTGTCCCGACAGAGACACGTATACAGCCCGGGAGTCCGAAGCTCGTTGTGTCTCTCACGATTATACCTCTCTTCTCAAGCTCCTCAGCGACCTCTGACGCCGACATACCCGACGGTTCAACGTCGACGAGTACGAAGTTAGCCTCCGACTCGAACGTGGGGAGATCGATCTCAGACGAGAGGTGATCACGTCCCCAGTCTACGAGTTCGAGAGTCTCGTCTAGGTGATCGTCGTCATCGAGAGCACCTAGTGCGCCGTGTAGCGACAGGTTGCCGACCGAGAAAGGTGTCTTGACCTTCCTGTACGCAGTGGCGAGCCAGTCGGGTACTACGCCGTATCCGACACGGAGTCCTGCGAGTCCGAACGCCTTCGAGAAGGTGCGTGCGACTGCTACGTCGTCCCTCTTGACAGCCTCAGGCGCGAAAGACGGTGAATCGGAGAACTCACCGTAAGCCTCGTCGACGAAGACGAGTCCATCGACTTCATCTGCTATCTCGACGATATCGTCGTTACTCAGGGTTGTCCCCGTCGGGTTGTTGGGCGTCGTGAGATAGACTATCTTCTCGTCCGAGTAGGCGTCGAGAACAGTCTCGGGGGTCATCTCGAAGCCGTCTTTCTTCGAGAGAGAGAAACTCGACTCGTTGCCTCCGAGATACCTCGCTGACATTCCGTAGTAGGAGAATCCGGGCGACGGCGTGAGTACGGAGTCGCCGTCCTCTATGACCGCACGTCCCACGGTGTCGAAGACTCCGTCAGCACCCGCTCCCAAGACTACGTTGCCCTCGGGGACTCCGACGTAGTCGGCGACTCTTTCTCTCAAGGTCTCGTTGAGTGCCGTGGGGTAGATATTCGCGCCGTCGAGGTTCTGTTGTATCCTCTCGACAGCTGCATCAGGGGGACCTAAGGGATTCTCGTTCGAGGCTAGCTTAGCCATCTCGTCGGGCGATAGACCGTGTTCGAAGGCGACCTCGTCTATCCCTTTCCCCGGGACGTACTCGTCGAATCCGGAAAGATCCTTCAGAAGATCGCTCATTACTCGACTGTATCCGCGTAACGTAATGAAGCTACCGCTCCCGAGTCGGGTTTTCGGTTCCCCATCAAAACCGTAATTAAGCAGTATGACGAAGTAAGCGTGATGGCAGATGGAATAGCTAATCTAAACCAGGATCAGATCGACCGTTACTCACGTCACATAATACTCGATCAGGTGGGCGCGGAGGGACAGGCGAAGCTCCTCAACTCACGCGTCCTCGTGATCGGTGCGGGAGGTCTCGGCGCTCCCGTGATACAGTACCTCGCCGCCGTCGGCGTCGGAACCATAGGTATAGTCGACGACGACGAGGTCGAGAGGTCGAATCTCCAGAGACAGGTTATACACGGCGACGACGACGTCGGTAGGCCCAAGGTCGACTCGGCAGAGGACTTCGTAGCGCGTCTCAACCCCGACGTCGAGGTCGAGAAGTACGAGACGAGGATAGACGAGAACAACATAGACAACATAATAGAGAGCTTCGACTTCGTCATAGACGCCACCGACAACTTCGCGACGCGTTACCTCGTCAACGACGCGTGTACACTCGCAGACAAGCCCTTCTCACACGGCGCTATATTCAAGTTCGAGGGTCAGGTCACCTCGTTTACCGACCCTGAGGGACCGTGTTACAGATGCATGTTCCCAGAAGCGCCTCCCCCAGGCATGATGCCCAACTGCGCCGAGGCGGGAGTCATAGGTGTTCTTCCCGGGATCATAGGCGTCGTACAGGCGACAGAGGCTGTGAAGTACCTCCTCGACATAGGGGACAGCCTCGACGGACGTATGATGTTCTACGACTCGACAGACATGTCGTTCGACGAGGTTGAGATACACAAGGATCCCAACTGTCCCGTCTGTTCGGAGTCACCCGATATAACAAGCGTGAAGGACGAGGAAGTAGAGTACAGTCACGCGTGCTCGATAAACTAAAACTAAACGGTGAAGAAACATGGCTATAACTGAACCCGACGACGGACGTTCGTACGGAATGGCAAAGGTGACCCACTGGGTCGACGAGGAAGATTTCCCGATCACCAAGGACGACTTGGAAGAACATGCCGACGAGGATCTGATGCTGAGCTACGAGGAGTCAGTCAGATTCGGCGACGTCCTCGAACGTGTCGACCAGACCGAGTTCGACGGCATCGTGGATATGTGGCAGTCGCTCGGAGACGTACTCAGACAGATAGATCCTGACAGAGTCGCGTAATCCAATGGCTTCTGCTAAGAAGCACGGGAGTCTCGAAAGAAAGGCGTGGGGAGTCTCGTTAGTCGTATCTGTGGTCGCTGTCACCCTAATCGCGCTGTCGTCGCGGAGTATGCTTCCCGAGCCTCTCGTCCCGCCTGCGTCTGACTGGCTTGTCTCAACTATCCCGCACATAAATGCCGTACTCGTTCTCACCGCATTCGTGACCGTCGTACTCGGATACAGAGCTATCCAGGACGGACGTGTCTCCGACCACGCGAGGTACATGATGGTCACGACGGTACTCTTCTTCGTATTCCTCGCCTTCTACCTCGTGCGTCTCGCCAACATTGGGACGACGGAGTTCGGCGGCTCGGAGTTCGTATACTCGTACGTATATCTGCCTTTCCTCGGTATACATATGCTCCTCGCTATAATCTGTATACCTCTCGTCCTCTACGCCGCAATAATCGGAGTCTCGCTCGATGTCTCCGAGATAAGGAAGACAGCACATCCCAGAGTCGGCAGGGTAGCCACTCCACTCTGGGCGGTAAGCTTCCTCTTCGGCTTCGTCGTCTACCTCATGCTACACCACATATTCTGATCGCTGTCTCTCTGGGTTGGAAGAAGCGGTATCCTTAAGTCGGTTACAGCCCTATTTAACTTAGAGTAATTCGAGACACGGCGTCGGATTCGTGCGAAAACAACTCAGTTGTTCAACTTAACAAAAAAGAGGGTTCTATATAGATGTCAGAGGGAGAAAAGGAAAGCTATGACGCTCAGAACATACAGGTACTTGAGGGGCTCGAAGCGGTCAGGAAACGACCGGCGATGTACATCGGGTCGACCGACTCGAAGGGGCTACACCATCTCGTCTACGAGGTCGTCGACAACTCGATAGACGAGGCTCTCGCTGGACACTGTGACACGATCCGGGTCAGTCTCCACGACGACGGTAGTGTCTCTGTCGAGGACAACGGAAGGGGAATTCCCGTCGAAGAACACGAGGAGCACGACAAGTCGGCTGTCGAGGTCGTTATGACAGTCCTCCACGCGGGGGGTAAGTTCGACTCGAAATCTTACCAGGTCTCGGGAGGTCTCCACGGTGTCGGAGTCAGCGTCGTCAACGCTCTAAGTGAGTGGGCGGTAGCCGAGGTCAGACGGAACGGCGAGGTTTACAGACAGAAGTACGAGAAGGGCGTGCCTGTGACCGACCTCGAACGGACGGGGGAGGCCGACGAGGAAGACACTGGAACACGTATCCGTTTCAAGCCCGACACCGAGATATTTGAGACAGGCGACTTCTCATTCTCGACACTCGAAAACCGCCTGAGGGAGCTCGCCTTCCTCAACAAGGGGGTCAAGACAGTCCTCCACGACGAGGAGACGGGCGAAGAGGAGGAGTTCCATTACGAGGGGGGTCTGAGGGAGTTCGTCGAGTACCTCAACGAGTCGAAGGAGGAGCTCCACGACGACGTCATCTACCTCAACGAGGACGTCGACGGTGTCAAGATAGAGCTCGCAGTCCAGGCTACTGAGGAGTACTCGGGAAGCATACACTCGTTTGCCAACAACATCAACACGCGTGAGGGAGGGACACATCTCTCGGGTCTCAAGGCTTCACTCACGCGCGTCGTCAACGACTACGCCGACGAAAACGGTATGCTGAGCGAGTTCGACGGCGAGAACCTCAAGGGCGAGGACGTACGTGAGGGACTCACCGCAGTTCTGAGCGTCAAGGTTCCGGAGCCCCAGTTCGAGGGTCAGACGAAGACGAAGCTCGGAAACTCAGAGGTCAGGGGGATAGTCGAGGGGACTGTCAATGACTTCCTCAAGACCTACTTCGAGGAGAACCCATCGACCGCAAAGGCAGTAACATCGAAGGCTGTCGAGGCGGCGAGGGCGAGGAAGGCGGCGAAGAAGGCACGCGACCTCGAACGCACTAAGGATAACTTAGTCTCGACATCGCTTCCCGGAAAGCTCGCCGACTGTCAGAAACGTGACGGCTCTGAGCTCTTCATAGTCGAGGGAGACTCGGCGGGAGGGAGCGCGAAGCAAGCTCGAAAACGTGAGACACAGGCTGTGCTTCCGTTGAGCGGAAAGATACTCAACGTCGAGAAACACCGTCTCGACAGGATTCTGGAGAACGACGAAATACGGTCTCTCATAGAGGCTCTCGGAACCGGAATAGGCGACGAGTTCGACGTTGATGAAGCGAGGTACGACAGTGTTATAGTTATGACCGACGCCGACGTCGACGGCGCTCACATAAGAACACTCCTCCTGACTCTCCTCTACCGCCACATGAGACCTCTCCTCGAACGCGGACAGGTCTATGCCGCACAGCCGCCTCTCTACCGTATCAGATGCGGAAGCGAGACCTACGACGCGATGACAGAGGACGAGAGGGAGACGATAGTCGAGGAGAACTGTGGAGGTACTGCCGACCAGGTTCAGAGGTTCAAGGGTCTCGGAGAGATGACACCCGAACAGCTCTGGGAGACGACTATGAACCCCGAGAACCGTGTTCTCAAGAGGATTACCATAGAGGACGCGAGTGCCGCCGACCACATCTTCTCCGTCCTGATGGGAGACACAGTAGAGCCACGGAAGGAGTTCATAAAGAGCCACTCGAACGACGCCGACTGGGTCGATATATAAAGAAAAACATGTCAGAGACAGCACCAACAGAGTACGACTACCCTGAAGTAGACGCATCCGAGATAAAGAACGTTCCCGCTGAGAGGGAGATGGAACAGTCGTACATCGACTACGCGATGTCGGTGATAGCGGGACGTGCTCTACCCGACGTACGTGACGGTCTCAAGCCCGTCCACCGCAGAATACTCTATGCGATGCACGGCGAGGGTATCACGAGCCGTTCGGGTCACAGAAAGTCGTCGTCAGTAGTCGGAGAGACTATGGGTAACTTCCATCCCCACGGCGACTCGGCGATATACGACACACTCGTGAGGATGGCACAGGACTTCTCGATGCGTTACCCTCTCGTCGACGGACAGGGTAACTTCGGCTCGGTTGACGGAGACCCAGCCGCGGCGATGCGTTACACTGAGGCGAGGATGGCTCCGATAGCCGAGGAGCTACTGACTGACATAGACAAGGACACGGTCGACTGGGAGTCGAACTACGACGACAGATTAGAGGAGCCCGAGGTTCTCCCCGCGGCGTTCCCCAACCTACTCGTCAACGGCTCGTCGGGAATCGCAGTCGGTATGTCGACCAACATACCCCCCCACAACTTGGGCGAGATAGTCGACGCGACCGTCGAGCTAATAGACAATCCCGAGGCGTCGGTCGAGGATCTGATGGAACACGTCAGAGGTCCCGACTTCCCGACAGGGGGTAAGATAGTCGGCAAGTCGCCGATACGTTCGGCGTACAAGACAGGCAGGGGAAAGGTACGTCTCCGCGGCGAGATAGAGGTCGACGACGACGAACGCCGTATCGTTATCACCGAGATACCGTACCAGGTCGACAAGTCGGATCTCGTCGAGAAGATAGCAGAGCTCGCCGATGAGGGGCGTATAGAGGGCGTCTCGGCTCTTAGAGATGAGTCCGACAGGGACGGTATACGTGTAGTCGTCGACCTCAAGAGGAACGCAGTCGCCGAGGTCGTCAAGAACCAGCTTCTCGACAACACGCGTCTCGAAACCACCTTCGGCATCATAAACCTCGCACTCGTCGACGGACAGCCACGTGTACTCGACCTCAAACAGACACTCGAAGAGTACATAGATCACAGGAAGGAGGTCGTGAGAAGACGATCTGAACACGACTTGGAGGAGGCGAAAGACCGCGCGCATATACTCGAAGGACGTCTCAGGGCGGTCGAGAACGCCGACGAGATCGTCGAGACTATACGTAACTCCGAGGACAGGGACGAGGCGAAGAACGAGATCGTCGAGAGAGGCTTCTCGGAGGAACAGGCAGACCACGTCGTACGTATGCAGTTAGGAAGCCTGACGTCGCTCGAAGCCGACGAGATAGAGTCGGAGTACTCCGGCGTACAGGACGACATAGACAGGCTCGAAGCCGTCCTCGCCGACGAGTCGGAGCTTATGAGCCTGATAAAGGAGGAGCTACTTGATATTAAGCGCGAGTACGCCGACGAGCGCAAGACACGTATAGAGACGGGGGAGGACGAGGTCACCGACGAGGATCTCATACCCGAGAGGGACGTATTCGTAGTTCTTACACGCGACGGATACGTCAAACGTATGAGTCCCGACGAGTTCGACACACAGAGAAGGGGAGGAAAGGGTATCATAGGCGCGAAGGTCAAGGAAGACGACGGGGTGGTTGAGGCGTTCACTGCGAACACACACGACTACCTCCTCGTCTTCACCGACTTAGGAAACGTCCACTGGCTCAAGACCTACCAGATACCCGAGATGAGCCGAACCGCGAGAGGTCGGAGCATAGTCAACCTTCTCGAACTCGAAGACGGAGAGAACGTCACAGCGGTTGAGTCGGTCGAGGTCTTCGAAG
Source organism: Halorutilales archaeon Cl-col2-1 (assembly GCA_041891055.1). GTDB lineage: Archaea > Halobacteriota > Halobacteria > Halobacteriales > Afararchaeaceae > Afararchaeum. The sequence continues at coordinate 215,238 of CP169074.1, forward strand.
ACGACGACGCGAGTCTGTGTACTGTCACGCGTCAGGGACGTATAAAGAGGACGTCGCTCGAAGCCTTCTCTAACCCCCGCACGGGAGGCATAATAGCCGCCGACCTCGAAGGAGGCGACGTCGTAGTCGATACCTGTGTGACTGACCCCGACGTCGACGAGAGGATCGTCGTCGAGACTAGAGACGGAATGGTGATCTGTTTCGACGAGGAGGAAGTCAGAGAAATGGGCAGGAACGCACGCGGAGTTAAAGCTGTAGATCTACAGGACGGCGACGAGGTCGTGGCGGTCTTCACGTCGGAGACCGACTGGGACGACGAGATACTCACGGTTACGACCGACGGATACGCCAAACGCACGCCACAGCCCGAGTACCGGTGTCAGAGCCGAGGTGGAAAAGGGCTCATAGACATAGATATAGACGTAGACGCAGACGACGATGCCGATGACGGTGAAGCGCGGAAAGGGGTCACCGCGTCGTACAAGATCAAGGGCAACGAGGGGGTGGTAGCCGTCTCGGAAGAGGGTCAGGTTCTACGTACCACAGCTGAGGAGGTCTCCGAGGTCGGGAGGAACACACAGGGAGTCATACTCATGCGTCTCGAAGACGACGACCAGGTCGCTTCAGTCTGTCTCATAGAGGACGAAGATAACGAGGACAATGACGCCGCAGAAATAGACGGCTGAGACAAGACATAATGGATTCCGAAGGAGTCGGAAAGACAGCTACTTACCTAAGTCTCGTAGTCCCGTGGGTCTACTACTCGTACGGGACAGGCTACGCCGTTGTCTTCTCGTTCTTCTCGACCAACTCCTTCCGGAACTTCACCGACATATATAGCTACACGTTCGAGTACACGCACGGTAGCTTCTCGTCAGGATTCCTCTTCTGGCACGTTTCACTCATCCTCGCAGTCGCGTCCGCAGTCTCGGTGTCGAGACGGAGATACAGGATAGGTAGCGTACTCATGGTGCTCGGCGGCGTCTCTGTCTTCCGCTTCAGCCTCGCATTCGCCGACTCGGTCTCGTACGTCGTTCCCTTCGGATCAGTCTGGATGTTCGTGACTGGTGTTCTCCTTCGTCAGATCAGACGTACGAGTAAGCCGTCCTGACAGCCTGCCGGTACGCCGTCGAACTCTCGACGAGTGAGAGGGCTCTTCTGAGATACGGCTCCGCAGAAGCGAAGACTGCGACCGCTAGGAGGACAAGTCCGACAAAGAAGAGAGCCCCTACTATGCCCAAGACGATGGATCTGAGAGCCCTACTCAGGTCTATGTCCGCGCTCGGTCTCAGGCGGTCTGTGTTGAGTGCCATAAAGGGAGTTACCGTCCGAGTCTCAAGTAACTATCTGTGACACACGTCATACGCACAGAGAAAGATACATTTAAGTAGTATGTCAACACTCATCACGCAGTATGGGACTCGTAGTAGCACAGGCACAGATGCTTCCGGTGGGAGCCGACACGTTTAAGATAGGTCTCCTCGTCCTCGCGCTCCTGTCTACTGTGACGGGACTTTTCGGATTCTGGAGGCTGGAGAGTGAGTACGAGGAGTCGGGTGAGGTGTCACGCCAACCCCTCCATATACTCTTCAATATCCTCACCGTTGTGGGGGGAGTACTCCTGATAGTCAACCATCCGTCGACCGACGCGGGATGGATATTCACGATGTTCGCCACGGCGGCTTTCGTGAGTGGTATATTCACGTACAGGTCGATGCAGATACAGATGGACAGGGGGGACGACGAGATAGACAAGCCCTCGATGCATCTCGCAGCGGGGCTTTTCCTCGTGATGTACGCCGCGTACATGTCGCTCTGGCACATGGTGGGAATAGGCGGTCTGATCTTTGGTTAGCCGAACCCGCGCCCCTCTTTTTAATAAGCTGTACGGAGTAGTAGTCGAGGATGTCAGGATCAGAGTACACTATCGAGAGAGCCAATGAGTCGGGTCTGAGAGAGGTTGTACGTCTCCGTCCTCATCTTCTCGGAGACACTGCTTATGTCAGATGGGAGACTAAGGAAGACTCGGGTCAGCGAGCCAGCCTCGACTTCGGGAGGAACCACGTCGTCCTCCGCGAGCCAGCCTCGGTTCTAGGACACGAAGACGTGGTGAGGATCGAGGTTGACGAAGATACGGCGACACGGCTTAGGGACGAGATCGACTCGATCGAAGACGAAGCCGAGCCAACTTCGTCAGACAGCCTGAAGTTCGAGGTCGCCGTACACGACTACACCGTAGACGGTGTCGTGACGCGGAAGAAGGTTCTGGAGCCCCTCGATGTCCCTGAGACCGAGGACGAACATGACACGATAGAGGTATTACGTGAGGTAGTCGGCTGTCACGGCGAGCCGTGTAACACCCCTGACTGTTTCTTAGACGCCGAGGTTGGCGAGATACTCAGCATCGATGAGGTCTGGGACGCTTTCGAGAACGACTACCCAGACGACATAAAGAGAGCGAGGAGGAGACTAGAGAAGGAGAGAAGACGTGAGGAGAGGAAACGTCTGAGGGAGTCGATGTCGATGGAGGTCAAGGACAAAGGAGACAGAGGAGAGGGTGACCGACACTCGTTCTACGCCGTGATACACGTAACCGACGACGAGACGGGAGAGGAGGGCGAGTTCGAGGCTGTCAACACGGTTGACGTCGGCTACTCGGTCGAGACACTTGACGACGTCTCCGAGGAGTTCGAGGAGAAGGCGACCGAGTACATAGAGGAGTTCTCGCCGGTTCCGACACATTTCCGTATGTCACAGGGCGAGTCTTAGACTCTTAGAGTCTTAGGCTCGCAAAAGTTAAACTAGTGTCAGACGTAGTCGTCGTATGGACGTGATTCCCGCGGTAGACATGAAGGACGGAGACTGTGTCCAGCTAGTCCAGGGTGAGGAGGGAACCGAGAAGACCTACGGCGACCCCGTCGAGGCGGCTCAGACTTGGGTTGACGCGGGAGCCGAGACTCTCCACATAGTCGATCTCGACGGTGCGATACACGGCGAGAGGAAGAACGCCGAGAAGGTCGGACGTATAATAGACGAGACCTCCGTCGAAGTACAGGTCGGCGGAGGAATCCGGAGCGTCGACGACGCTAAGTCCTTCTTCGATGCGGGGGCAGAACGCGTCATAATGGGGACGGCGGCGGTCGAGAATCCCAGGATAGTCGAGGACGTGAGCCAGCACGGCGACGTCATGGTATCTCTCGACTCGAAGAATGACGAGGTCGTAGTCGAGGGGTGGCAGGAGGGCTCGGGTCTGAGTCCCGTCGACCTTGCGTCAAAGTTCGAGGAGACCGGCGCCGAGTCGATACTCTACACCGACGTCGACAGGGAGGGTCTATTAGACGGGGTTGAGACATCCACAGTGTCGCGGATCGTCGAGGAGGTGTCTATACCCGTCGTGGCGAGCGGCGGCGTTTCGAGCCCCGAGGACGTCGAAGCAGTCAGGGACGCGGGTGCTGACGGCGTCGTTATAGGAACCGCGCTCTACGAGGGACGTATGAGTCTTCAGGAAGCGAAGGAGGCAGCGAGACAGTAAGCTACCACGCCCTAAAGGGCGTGGCATTCAACGTGGACTCCGGCTCTAACCTGTAGCGGTAGGTGAATATTCACCGTTCGCCTTCAACGTCCCGTTGTTCAAGCGCATGCCTACGGGTGCGCCTCCGCCGGTCGCTTTCTTGCTCCGGCGGAGATACTTCATACCGACGTTCTTCGCCGCGTTGTAGTCTGCATGGTTCTCATACCCGCACTTCCGGCACTTGAACTTAGAACCACTCCTGTTCTGCGGATGGGTGAACCCACACTTAGAACAACGCTGTGACGTATGCTCTGGGTTCTCTTGGGTAACTCGGACTCCGCGTTCCTCGGCTTTGTACTCTACATACTGATACAGACGGCGATACGCCCAGTCGTGCCAACGGTTCAGGTCATCACGTATCCGCTCTAAGTCTTCCATAGCTATAATGCTACAGCCGTTCTCGACGGCTTCCTCAACTATCTCTTTAGCTACTCGGTGGAGGTGGTTCTTGAACCGTCCAGATTCCTTCTCACCGACACATTGGATGTTTTCGTGGGCGTAACGAGAACCATGTTCCTGCAACGACTTACGGCGTTTCTCGTACTCTCTCCGCCAATGGTTTAAGTACTCTATGCTCCAGTACGCTCCTGTCGAAGAGACGGCGAGACTACCCCGTGTGTTTAGGTCAACACCGAGAACCGTTCGCAAATCTTCGATTTGCGAGCCATCGAAGCTCCCGCTTCGAGACGTTCCGTTCTCGGTTTCCTCCGACTCTATCTCTTTTTTGACGCCTATATGGAGGTAGTATCTCCCGTCGCGGTAATGGAGCGTGGCACTCGTTTTCTCCCAGTCGTCCTGTAGGTACTCTGTCTGAGGATTGTCGTCACCGTCAGGTAAGACGTACTCGGCTTCCACACGACAGTTTACCGTAGAGAGGGTACACGAACCGTCCTTGTAGGTTACAGTCCGTGCGTCGTAACGGACGACATTCGACGTGAACTGTGGCTTACTCGTCCTCTCTCCGTTCTTCAACCGTTCCACGCAACCTTTCAACGCTTCAGCCGCGAGGTTACGTGCCGCTTGTACGTGGTTCGCCGGTAGGTCTGTGGAAGCTCTTACGTCTTCGTAGGTCAGTTCGTGGAGTTGAGACTTAGACGTAACCACGTATTCGTCGGCGTGCCACGCTACGTCGGCTACGTACTGGCACGCCTTTTTGAACTGGTAGAACGTCTCCTTGAGGTCTTCGTGACGTTCTTCGGGTACGTCTAACTTTACCTGTACGGTGCGACGTATCTCCACAGTTCATATATAGGGGTATATATTTATATGCTTAGTGGTTAGAGTTAAGTTGACGAGAGTCCAAGACGGTCTATGGAACAAGTTAGCTCAGTAGCACGACGTTGTGGAGCTTTGCTCCACAGCCCTCGAAAACGAAGTTTTCGAGAACGCATTCCTCCCGCACCTAAAGGTGCGGGTATCCTGCTGTGGTACCTATGACTCAGCAAGACACAGACAGAACAGGCGAGTTCGAGAGACAGACACGAGAGACTAGTATCGAGGTCGAGATAGACGTCGACGGTGTCGGAGACTCCGACGTAGACACGGGCATCGATTTCTTTGACCACATGCTCGAAGGCTTCTCGAAACACGGTCTCTTCGACCTTAAGGTCAAGGCGGACGGTGACTTAGAGACCGGAGACCACCACACTGTCGAGGATGTCGGCATCTGTTTAGGCAGGGCTTTAGAAAACGCCCTCGGAGACAAGGAAGGAGTCAGAAGGTTCGGAGACGCCTCGGCTCCCTTGGACGAGTCAGTCTCGACGGTCGTCGTCGACATCAGCGGACGTCCCTACTTCGTCGAGGACGTCTCCGACGAGTTAGAGCGTGAGAAGATAGCCGACCTCTCGACTCAGATGGTGACGCATTTCTTCAGGTCACTCGCCACGAACGCGAGTCTGACACTCCACGTCGAGTCCAAGGGAGACAACGACCACCACGTGGTTGAGTCTCTCTTCAAGGCTTTCGGGCTCGCCTTAGACGAGGCTACACGTATAGACGAGAGAAAGAGAGGAGTTCCGAGTACGAAGGGAAAACTCTAAGCCGAAGTATTTCTCTGCTTGTTCTTCGGACGTAGCTTCTTGTAGCCACACTTTCTGCACTGTTCGGCACCCTGTGGGTTCCGAGCGTCACATCTCATGCATATGTCGACGTCGAGAAGACGTCTCTCTGCTTCGGGAAAGTCAGCCATACCTCGTATTTCGAGGCGCGGAAGTTAACCTTAACGTTTCGCATTAAGATACTCGTCCTGAACCTCAACGACTTCAGAGCTGTCTTCACAGTCGGAGTATCTTTCGAGAGGCTCACGGTTGAGGCTCAGGAAGGTCTCTCCCCAAGCGAAGTTCGACACGAGACGTCGTGCCTCGTCGTCGTAGCCGAGTATGTAGAGAGCGCCGGCGACAGCCTCTGCGGTGTTGAGACGGAACGCCTTTCCGTAGTTCACGGGGTTCGCAGCTACGAGGAATGGCAGACTTCTGGAGTTGTAACCCCGGGCGGAGTCGAATATCTCCTCGGCTGACTCCCACGACGCGTCGACCGCGACAACGGGCTTCGAGTCGGAGGGGGAGAGGGCGGTCTCTGCGTAGGGGTCGAGCAATGTTCCTCTCGGAACCGTCTCGAATCTCGTGTGTAGCTCCGCCTGCCCCTCCTTTTCGAGACGTCTCGCCGTACATTTCGCGGGATCGTCGTCGCCCTCGTAGTAGATATGTACTCCTTTGAGAGTCGGGTTCACTGGCTGAATGTAGAGATCCGAGAACCATATACGTACCGCGTCTTGGATTATTATCTATAGTCAGGTACCCACCGCTAAAGCGGTGGGCTTGTCAGTGGACTCCCGCTCTGGCCACGAGACGTGGTAGGCGCAAACTCGCCGTTCGCGTTCAACATCCCTGACTTCAGGGCAACCTGACAGTCCGCCCGTCCAGCACCAGACTTGAGCCAGTGCTGAACAAGACGCCACCCGATGTTCCGAGCGGCGTTGTAATCCGCGTGGAGTTCTTTTCCACACTTTAGGCACTCGAACTCGTCACCATCGCGGTTATCCTCGTGCGTGAACCCACACTCCGAGTGGCTGCACCGTTGTGACGTGTATTGTGGCTTCACGTCATCAACGAGGATACCGTACTCTTCGGCCTTGTACTCCGTGAGTTCTTGGAGCTTATTGAACGCCCACTGCTGGAACTTAGAGGCGTTCGATATACGCTCTCTGATGTGTTCCAAGTTCTCGAACGCAATTGCATCGCAGTCGTGTCGGCGCGCTTCGAGAACCAGTGTGAGTGCGACGCGATGCAAGTAGTCCTCGCTCCAATTTGAGAACCGATTGCCGATGGAGTTCAGCGTCAAGTGGGCGCTCCGCGTGCCTGTCTGCTGTAACTTTCCACGACGCCGTTCGTACTCTGCACGCTTGTGGTTGAGGTAATCTGCGTTGCCGAGGAACGCGCCAGTCGAGGTGACGGCGAGGTAACCGTCAACGTTGAGGTCTACGCCGAGTACCGCTCCGTACTCGGAGGTGGACGCCTCGTCTTCGTCGCGTTCCTTTTTCATCGACACGTGCAAGTAGTATGTACCGTCGCGCTTATGTAGCGTGGCCTCACCGCGCTCCCACTCGGGATTATCCCAGTATTCTTCAAATGGCGTTCCGCGAGTGTCTTCGGGTACGATGTATTCCGCGGTGACGCGGTCTTCGACGGTGGAAAGCGTGCAGTGGTCGTCGTTGTACGTGATAGTTCGATCATCGTAGACGATCACGGTACCGCGGAACTCAGATTTGCTAGCTTTCTCACCGTCTTCGAGGATGCGGTCTTTGCAGTTGCCGAGTGCCTTTGCGGCGAGGCTGCGTGCGGCTTGGACGTGGTTTGCAGTGAGGTCTGTCTTTTCACGTACGTCGGAGTATGTGGCGTCGTGGAGTTTCGACTTGCTTTTGATTATCTGAGTGGGGTCGTCAGACCAGCCGTAGTCCACGGCGTGTTGCGCGGCTTGACGGAATTGCTCGAACGTCTCATCGAGAACGCTATGTGCGTTCTTATCAACGCCGAGCTTGATTTCGAGGTTTCTGACGACCGTCACAGTTCAAATATTGGAGTTATATTATTTAATGGCTGTATTTTAGGTTGGGGAGTCAGCCGTGGCTAGATGCGTGGTTTGATTCAGAAGTGACGCGCTTCCTCCCACGGCTAAAGCAGTGGGTTTCCGCGCTGCCTCTGTATGATTATCTTAAACTAAGTCAAGGCAGCCAGTACAGACTTATACGACGAAGCCCTAACACGAGCCATGAAGGCTTCAGATCTACTCGTGGAATGTCTTGAGGTCGAGGGCGTAGAACACGTCTTCGGTCTCCCGGGGGAAGAGACCGAGGACTTGCTTTTCTCTCTACGTGACTCCGACATAGAGTTCATACCCGTCCGCCACGAACAGGGTGCTGCGTTCATGGCAGACGTACACGGACGTCTCACGGGAGACGCAGGCGTCTGTCTCTCGACACTCGGACCCGGCGCGACCAACCTTATAACGGGAGTCGCCGACGCACATCTCGACAAGAGTCCCACGGTGGCTATAACTAGTCAGGCTGGAAGGGAACGTCTCCACAAGGAGAGTCACCAGGCACTCGACATAGTCGAGATGTTCGAGCCCGTCACGAAGTGGAACGCTCAGATCAACGACCCGTCCATTATAAACGAGTCTGTGAGGAAGGCGTTCAAGCTCGCCGAGTTCGAGAAGCCGGGTGCGACACATATAGAGTTCCCAGAGGACGTCGCCTCTGAGGAGGTCGGGGAGCGTCCGATGGAGCCGAGACAGCGTGTGAGACGTCCCGACCCCGACATGGCTTCAGTAGAGAGAGCCAAAAACCTCCTCGAAGACGCTGAAAGACCCCTCATAATCGCGGGAAACGGCGCTGTCAGAACCGACGCCTCGGAGCGCCTCAGAACCCTTGTCGACACGACGTGTATTCCGGTCGCTGCGACCTACATGGGTAAGGGTGCGGTCTCCGACACGAACTCGTGTTCGCTCTTCACACTCGACTCGGGAGATCACGAGGAGGCTTCCGACGCCATAGCCAAGTCGGACGTCCTGATCACAGTCGGATTCGACATAGCCGAACACGACCCGGGAGACTGGAAGATAGACGACGACACCTCTATCATACACATAGACTACGAGCCCGCCGAGGTCTACGACGCATACAACCCGGAGGTCGAGATAGTTTCGGACATCTCGGCGGCTATACGTGAGCTACTAAAGATGGAACTCGGCGAGTTCGACACCCACTGGTACACCGACCTGCGCGACCATCTCCTCTCGGACGTCATGAAACAGCCTGCCGAGAGACACGACTTGACGGTCAGAGGCGTCTTACCCGTACTCAGAGAGGTAATGGACGACGACGATGTTCTGATCTCCGATGTCGGGAGCCATAAGATGGAGATAGCCCAGAACTACCCGACCTACGAGCCCAACACGTGTATAATCTCGAACGGCCTTGCGAGCATGGGTATAGCAGTCCCGGGAGGAATCGCCGCCGACTTGGCTGTTGACTCGAACGTCGTCGCCGCGACGGGGGACGGAGGCTTCCTCATGAACTCGTCGGAGCTAGAGACCGCACAGCGTCTCGGCTGCTCGTACACGGTTCTCCTCTTCAACGACAACGACTACGGTCTGATCTCCGAGAAACAGAACCGCCACAGGGGGGAGGACTTCGGGACACGTATCGGAAATCCTGACTTCGTCGAGTACGCCGAGAGCTTCGGGATAGAAGCCTACCGACCCGAGAGATGGGACGACGTCGAGCCGATGCTTCAGGAAGCCGTCGAGTCGGACGAGATGTCTCTCGTCGAGATAAGACTCGAAGACTAAAGATGGAGTTCGGAGAGCTCGCTGAGAGAGCCGAGAAGGTCGAGGAGCTGTCGGGTGACTACGACAAGACAGACGAGGTCGCGCGTCTCTTCGGCGAATCTGAGACCGACGAAGACCTCGAAATATCGGCGCGTTTCATACAGGGTCGTCTGTTTCCGTCTTGGGACGACACCAAGCTCGACGTCGGCAGGTCGCTCCTCTACGACGGTCTGAGCCTCGCCACAGGCGTCACCGCCGACGAGGTCGAGGAGAAGGTTAAGGATATGGGAGACGTGGGTCTCGCAGCCGAGAGCTTTGACTACGGCGGACAGATGACACTCGGCTCCACGGATCTGACGCTTGAGTACGTCCACCGACGTCTCAGAGACCTCGCCGAAGCCTCGGGTGGAGGGAGCCAGAAGAAGAAGGTACGTACACTCTCCGACCTCTTCAACGACGCGAAACCGAAGGAGGCGAAGTACATAGCCCGCCTCGTGGCGGGAGAGATGAGAGTCGGCGTCTCAGAAGGTACCGTGAGGGACGCCGTAGCCGAGGCTTTCGGCGTGGACGTCGACGAGGTCGAGAGAGGGCTGATGGTCACTAATGACGCCGGTGAGGTCGCAGTACGCGCGAGGGACGGCGACCTCTCAAACCTGAGTATGGAGGTCGGTAGACCCGTCAAGCCGATGCTCGCACAGGCGGGGAGCGTCGAAGAGATAGTTGACGAAGCGGGAGAAGTCGCAGTCGAGACGAAGTACGACGGCGCAAGACTCCAGATACACAGGGAGATGAACTGCGGCGGTGACGGGGATGGGGACGGTTCCGAGTACAGACTCTTCTCACGTAAACTGGAGGACGTTACCGAGTCACTCCCCGACGTCGTGGGGATACTCGAAGACGACATCGACGTCGACGAGAGTCTAATACTCGACTCGGAAGTCGTCGCAGTCGAGGAAGGCGAGCCGCTCGCATTTCAGGAAGTTCTGAGGAGATTCAGGAGGAAGTACGACGTAGAGAGGATGACCGACGAGGTCGAGCTACAGGTCAACGTCTTCGACGTTCTTTACAGATCAACTGAAGGCGAGCTAATAGATCTTCCTCTGAGGAAGAGATACGACCATCTCTCCGAAGTCGTCCCGGATGTCTCCGCCGACCACAGTCTGTCAAAAGACATCGCCGAGGTCAGACGTGTCGAGAAGAAAGCACTCGACGAAGGACACGAGGGGGTCATGGTGAAGAAGCCCGGCAGTACCTACTCGCCTGGGAAGAGAGGCAAGGACTGGATAAAGGTGAAGCCTGAGCCCGAGACACTCGATCTCGTAGTAGTCGGGGGCGAGTGGGGTGAGGGGAGACGCGCCGATATGATAGGCAGTTACCTCCTCGCAGCGACCGATGGAGACGGATCGGATCTCAAAACCGTTGGAAAGGTCGCTACGGGACTCACCGACGAAGACCTAGAACGTCTCACACAGAGGTTCGAGTCCCTCATAACCCACGAGGACGGAAAGGAGATAGAGTTCAGACCCGAGGTCGTCTTCGAGGTCGGATACGAGGAGATACAGACGTCTCCGAAGTACACGAGCGGCTACGCTCTGAGGTTCCCGAGGTTCTTGGGTGTCAGAGAGGACAAATCCGTCGACGACGCCGACACGGTTGAGAGGATCGAACGTCTCGTCTCTAGCCGTTAGTGTTAGTAATGTCAGACTTGTCCGTCTCCGATCCGAGTTCGTCGGTGTTAGCATTGGCGTTCGCATCGACGTACGCCGCTACGAAGACTGAGACGACTGCGGCGAATCCAAGGTACAGCGTCAGGGTTCCTCCCACAGAACCCCATATTAGGAAGAAGACTGCGGCGGGGAGTGACTTCAGGAATGACGAAAGTACGAGACACGAGTTCCCTCTGACACAGTTCAGACCCGCGGTTCCGACTCCCGCGACTATCGGAAGGAGAGTCCCCGTGAGTCCTACGGCTAAGGATACCATTCTGTTCTGTCTACGGGGAGGAGACATATAAGTTCGGAGATATCAACCCGGCTCAAAACGCTAGTTTACGCCAGCGACAGTATCTCAGTCACGGGAACCCCGAGAGCCAAGACTCCGACGACGAATCCCGCAATTGTCCCTCCGTTGAGCAAAGGGAGTCCCGCGTGAGGCTTCCCCTTCGAGACGAGGTACATCAGCGCGGCAAAGCCGACGAAAGATCCCACGATTCCTCCGAGTGCGGGGTAGTTGAGAGCTATCGGAAGACCGAGGTCGCCGCCGAGGAAATGGGCACTACTCGCTATCAGAACCGAGGGAATGACGGCGTCTCCGAGACCCATGAAGAAGGCGTCCCTGTCGTCTCGGCTCGTCTCGTCGTCTCCGTCTCCGCCGGTTCCTGTTGGGTCTCCCTGCTTTGACGCCTCTATGAAAGAGTAGCCGGGCTTAGTTGGAACTATGAAGAGTATCGGAAGACGCATCTCGCTGACACCCTCGGCGAGCGCGAGCATGTGTCTCGTCCTGTAGACTGCTATCGCGTCGTAGACTGCAAGGAGGACGAGAAGAACTAGGGACGGGAGTACTCCGAAGCTGATTCCGAAGAGCCCTCCTCCCGCACCACCCATCAGAACCGCGGCGGAGTCTATGACGTACCACTCGGGGTAGAGATAGAGGAGAACTGCGACCCCCGCGCCTCCGAGTAGGGCAAACGGAAGGGGGAGTAAGACGCTGAGGGCGTAGTAAGACAGACTTCCCGCGCTGAGTAGGATGACTCCTCTCAGAATCCAGTCCATGCCGTACTTCATGACAGCCAGCATGACTGCGGTGAAGACGAGTATGAATGCGATGTAGACTACCGAGTTGATGGGATTACTCGGGTTCTGAGTAGCCTGCATTCCGGCTGCGTCGAAACGTGGCACGAGGGCGAGAGACAGTACTTCGACGCCGAGCATTAGGGCACCCATCGAGACGTAAGGAAGGACTCCTCGTAGATGTCGGCGTGGCATTAGAGGAAGATACCGTCTCGGACATATGGTTCTTCTCCTTTCCCCTTTCTCACCGCAACTCTTTTGCTCGGAATCCACGTCTCGCCCGTATGGGTGCTGACATAGGCAGTCTCGTCTCTAAACGTGAGATACAGGTCGAGGAAGCGAGCGGAAAGGTCGGAATGGACGCCTTCAACACCTTATACAGCTTCCTCGCCAACATAAGACAGCGCGACGGAACCCCCCTGAAGGACTCGAAGGGACGCGTGACCTCACATCTCAGCGGTCTTCTCTACAGGAACGCCAACCTATTCGAGGCGGGTATAAAGCCGTGTTACGTCTTCGACGGTGCACCGCCTCAGTTAAAGTCAGAGACCGTAGAGAAGAGGCAAGAGAGACGCGAGGAGGCAGAGGAGGCATACGAGGAGGCGAAGCAAGAGGGGGACACAGAGGAGATGTTCCGGAGGGCACAGCAGGCGACGAGTATACGTGAGGAAGAAGTCGAGACTAGCATAAAGCTCCTCGATGCCCTCAATATTCCCTGGGTAGAGGCTCCGAGCGAGGGCGAGGCACAGGCGGCGGCGATGGTCGTAGACGGCGACCTCGACTACGTCGGATCTCAGGACTACGACGCTGTGCTCTTCGGTGCTCCCGAACTCGTGAGGAACCTCGCTGTGAGGGGAAAGGGAGACAGAGACCTGACTCCTGAGTTAGTGAGTCTCGAAGACACACTCGACTCGCTCGGGATGACACGTTCCGAGCTCATAGAGGTCGCCATACTCGTCGGAACCGACTACAACGACGGCGTACACGGAGTCGGACCTAAGACAGCCGTCGATCTGATACGTGACGAGGGAATGAGCATCGACGAGGCTCTCGACGAGTACGACGCCGAGATAGACTGGAAGCCGATAAAAGATCTCTACCTCGACCCCGAGGTCGAACGCGGCTACGACCTCGACTGGGGCGCTCCCGACGAGGAAGAGGTCGTCGACCTCCTGTGTGGCGAACACGACTTCTCGGAGGACAGGGTGAGATCCGCAGTCGGCAGAATCTCCTCGTCGGTCGAACAGAGCTCTCTCGACAGATGGACGTAACGATGGAGTTAACTTCGAGCCCTATCTATCTTTTAAATAACTATGTCGGGTCAGGATCAGACGGAAGCCGAGGGACGTACGGATCTCAGGACTCCTATAGTGAGTGTCCTGGGTCACGTCGACCACGGCAAGACTACTCTTCTCGATAAGGTACGAGGGACTGCTGTCGCTGAGGGTGAGGCGGGTGCTATAACCCAGCACATAGGGGCTACTGCGGTTCCGATAGACGTCATAGAGGGAATCTGTTCGTCGCTCATCTCGGAGGAGTTCGAGGTTCCGGGTCTCCTCTTCATAGACACGCCCGGGCACCACGCATTCACGACACTGCGTTCGAGGGGTGGTGCTCTCTCGGACATCGCTATCGTAGTCGTCGACATAAACGACGGCTTCCAGCCTCAGACACTCGAAGCACTACGGATTCTTTCACAGTACGAGACCCCGTTCGTCCTCGCAGCCAACAAGATAGACATGCTCCCGGGATGGGAGTCGGAGGAGGACGTGCCGTTCCAGAAGACCTACCAGAACCAGTCGGAGAAGGTACAGCAGAGACTCGACAACGCTCTCTACGAGATCATAGGCGACCTCCACGAGGAGGGATTCCACGCCGACAGATACGACAGGATAGACAACTTCAGGAGCAACATAGGAATCGTACCCATAAGCGCGCTCACGGGAGAGGGTATCGGCGACCTCTTTATGGTTCTCGTCGGACTAGCACAGACCTACCTCAAGGAGAACCTCGAACTCCACGCCGAGGGTCCCGGAGTCGGAACTGTCGTCGAGATAAAGGAGGAGAGAGGCTTCGGGACGACCGTCGACATAATACTCTATGACGGCGTCGTGAACGTCGGAGACGAGATAGTCGTCGGCGGCAAACGTGACCCGATCACGACGGAGATACGTGCTCTACTACGTCCGAAGCCACTCGCCGAGATGAGGGAGGACGCGGGGTTCGAACAGGTCGATCAGGTAACAGCCGCAGACGGAATAAAGGTCGCAGCACCCGACCTCGACGACGCGATGGCAGGAGCCCCCATACGTGTCGTGGGAGACGACGAGACCGCCGAGGAGGTCGCCGAGGAGGTGCGTGAGGAGATGGAGTCCGCCGAGATCGAGACGGGTAAGGAAGGCGTGACTATCAAAGCCGACACGCTCGGCTCTGTCGAGGCTCTCGGAAAGGCACTCTCGGAGGAGGAGATCAAGATACACAAGGCAGACGAGGGCTCTGTCACTAAGAGAGACGTCATAGACGCTGAGACCGCAGACGAGAGGAAGCACAGAGCTATACTCGCGTTCAACACCGAAGTTCTCGACGACGCGCGCGAGTACGCCCAGAACTCGCTCGTCAAGATATTCGAGGGTAAGGTCATCTACCGTCTCATGGAGGAGTACGAGGACTGGGTCGAGGGAATCGAGTCTGAACGTACCGAGAAGATGCTCGAATCCGTCGTACGTCCCTCGAAGTTCCGTATACTCCCAGACCACGTCTTCAGACAGTCAGACCCCGCCGTCGTGGGTGTTGAGATACTCGGTGGGCATCTCGAGAAAAATATCCCGGTGGCGAAAGACGGCGACAGGGTCGGAAACGTCAAGGGGATACAGAGACAGGGTGACGACGTCGACTCCGCCGACGAGGGCGAGAGGGTCTCGGTGGCTATCGACGGTCCAACCGTTGGAAGACAGATAGACGAGGAGGACGTCCTCTACGCCGAGATTCCCGAGAAACACGCGAAGGCACTCGAACAGGAGATGTACGACGCCCTCGAAGACTCCGAACAGGCGATACTCGATGAGTACCTCGAAGAGAAGAGACAGATCGATCCTTTCTGGGGGAAGTAGGCTCTTTGTGTAGCCAATTGTGTAGACAATTTGCGGGCCTATCGGAGCGAACGCGCCAGACTACTCTATTAATTTGATATGTGTTCTACGCGCCACTTCTCTCCCCACGCACATAATCACCCGAAGGCGGTACGACTCCTCCGTCGTAATTACTGAGCGGATAGGTCCCCTACTCTCCACGGTAGGGGGTCGGTGTTCGAGGGCGGTGTGTCGGAACAATCCGCGCATATATGAGCGGCCCCGCCACCCGTGTCTGAGCCTCAAAATTAGTTATTTGTCAGATATTGAATACTGGGGAAGGGGTCTTCTCCCACGCTTCTTTCTCCCCCCAAACCTTGAATCGGCTATTCTCCTCTACTTGATCTGAATCCAGAGAATCAACAAGATTCCCACCCAAAGCGACAAATTCGTAGTTACTTCGGTCAGGTTGGTATAGCATATATGTTCCCGTACTCTTTTCCTTCGCTACGGTCAGGAAGGTTTCGCCGTCATCAACAGAAACGTCGGGGTCATTTGCGAACTCGGGCACCAGATTGACTTTAACTTGCGTCATATCTGTTATAATCAAATGTAGCAATTTAAATGTGGTGCGCCGACCGCCACCGCCCCGCGTGTCGGGAGCGGTCGGGCGTGCGCCTCCCTCGCCAACGCGGCCCGCCTAAGCGTCTGAATCGTCCCACAAGCGTCTTACATCACCGATAAATCATTGCTGTTGAATCTGTATAAACAGAATTTTCGGTGCCCATATAGATATGAGTGAACGCTTCAAGCAGAATCAATCACCAGCATATACAAGTACTTCATTTTTTAGGCTCTCGGGAGACCGTGGGTACTCATTCGCCGCAGAATACAACTCTGAAATCGCTTTATCCTGTATATTTTCTGCCTCGGAAACATTCTCCTCAAATTTAGCATCATTATCCAAATAGGATTTACACTCTTCCTCAAACAGAGAGGCTGCTGACTTCAGATGCTTTGTCGCTGCTAATCCTCTGTTAACTGGTTTCACGAATACATCCTCGTTTTTGACCTCGCACTGGCTGATAAACTGATTACATTCGTTCCACGGGGCATCAAAGTGTTCAGTTCCATTGATTCGATTGTCTAAGTATTCTTGTATTTCCCGTAATCTCTCAATAGCATCGTAAAACCTAAGCCGTCTTTTTGAGTTTTTAGTTAGATCACCAGCTAATATACGCTGGTTTCAGAATGGTTTAGCTCAGGAGTTTGTACATATTCATCCCCAAAATATCGACTCCTCCTAGTGATTCACCAGAGCCCCTTAGTTATATATCACCATTAGGATCGGAGATATAAATCTCTTACGTAGAAGTTACGTAATAAACTCCCTACTTCTGGGGGAAGTAGGCTTTTCGTTTTCGACGGTCACACCAGACGCCTTTTATCCGTGTAGTGCTACTCTCGAACAAGAATGTGCGACGACAGCGACCATGACCACAGCCGTGTCCACGGTCACAGGAGGACTTCCGACCTCGCCTCGCCAAATCAGAGTCGACGCCGTTTTCTCCTGAGCGTAGGAGCCACGGCGACCGCGGCGACGGCGGGCTGTCTCGGCTTAGGCGGTACCGCAGAAGCTCCCGATCCGATATCACTCGAAAGCAGAGACCATATCTGCGAGCTCTGTGGCATGGTGATACCGATGCATCCCGGTCCTGTTGCCCAGATATTCTACAAGGATCACAAGCCCGACGGCCCACCGCCGAAGGACAACCCCGCTCGTTTCTGTTCGAACTGGGAGGCGTTCAAGTACGAGTTCAACCACGAGAACAGGGGATGGAACTCGACGGCTTTCTACACGACGGATTACTCGTCGGTCGACTACGAACTCTACGACGAGGGCGACGACACGTATATTACCGCACATTTCGAGCCCGAGACCTTCGCCGACGCGACCGAGCTAACCTACCTCGTCGGCTCCGACATCAAGGGAGCGATGGCGCGCGACCTCATAGGCTTCTCCGAAAAATCTGAGGTGGAGGAGCTTCAGACCGAGTACGGCGGCGACATAATGGAGTACGGCGACGTCAGTATAGAGACAGTCGGTGTTCTGGAGAACTCGTATCGGTGATTTGTCAAAATAGGAACCGTGGGTTCGCTCACTTGGTTCGCTCACGCGCCGAGTATGGTCGAGCAAAGCTCGACTGACTCGCCGCTCCTTTCCTTTACACTCCAATACGCGCCGAGCAGGATTTGAACCCGCGAACCTGCTGGTCCGAAGCCAGCCGCTCTGTCCAAACTGAGCTATCGGCGCATCACAACTCTATACGTAAAATCCCCCGATAAGGGTTCTGGTTACGACCTAACCAGAACAGCGACGCCGCTGTCGAAGTCACGCATCTCGACCGCCGAGAGCTCGGCGCGTCCCGTGGTCACGAGTTCGTCGTCGGGTCCTGTGACCAGGACTTCATCGCGCGCCCTTATCTCGTCGTCGACGTCGGTCACGAACTTCGCGAATCCGTTTCTGCCGTCTTCGAGGTACGGAATGCTCTCGTCTCCGAATCTGACACGTAGCTTCGGCGGTTCGAAAGCCTCGTGGAGTCTCTGGGCACCCTCGAAGCTGAGTGTGAACTTTCCGTCGTTCTTGAGAGTCGCTATCCTCTCGCCGTCTTCCTTGACCTGGCGTATACGTCCGCTCTTCGACGTCGTGAACTCGGAGTCCTCGGAGAAGAGGACGTCTCCCGCTTTCCTGCCGAACTGGTAGTCGGCTATCGTCTTCGCTGTCTCGAGGTTAGCCATAGGTACAAGAGGTCGACGGTGTGTAATCGCTTTTTGGTTTGTCGATGGAAAGGAAAAGGAACAGGAACAGGTTTTTCGTCGTCAAGACGGTTGGATTGGACATGATAACCTCGGAAAGGATGTCAGTCGTCGACGCTAACGCCGCGTACCTCGGCGTCTCAGCGGATAAGCTGATGGAGAACGCCGGAGCGGGGGTCGCACGCGCTGTCGAGAGGGTCACGATGGGGAACCCCGAGAAGGAGATCACCGTCTTCGCAGGAAAAGGAAACAACGGAGGCGACGCATTCGTCGCGGCTCGTTTCCTACAGGGATACGACCCGAAGGTCTACCTTCTGGGTAGGTCGTCGGGTATACACACCGAGACTGCGCGCGACAACTACGAGGCACTCGTCGGGAGCGGCGTGGATGTCGAGGAGGTCAGAGACTCGTCTCAGGTTCCCGATGTAGACGCCGACGTGGTTCTCGACGGGGTTCTCGGAACAGGTGTCTCAGGCGGTCTGCGTGAACCCGTGTCTACTGCGGTCGAGGCTATCAACTCCTCAGACTCCGAGGTTGTGAGTGTCGATATCCCGACAGGTGTCGACCCGGACACGGGAGAGGGGAGCGAGAGGGTCGAAGCCGACACCGTAGTTACCTTCCACGACTTCAAGCCCGCACATACTCGGATCGACGCCAACGTCGACGTAGTCGACATAGGCATACCCGACGCCGCCGAGGAGTTCGTCGGAGAAGGAGACCTCCAGTTACTCGGACGTGACCTAGACAGCCATAAGGGTGACAACGGAAAGGTACTCGTCGTCGGGGGAGGTCCCTACACCGGCGCGCCTACTCTCACAGCGACCGCGGCTCTGAGAGCGGGCTGCGACTGGGTGACTGTCGCGGCTCCCGAGTCAGTCGCCGAGACTGTACAGTCGTACTCGCCCAACCTCATAGTACGTGAGTTAGACGGCGAGAGGCTGAGTCCCGAAAACGTCGAGTACGTCTCCCAACTCGCAGACGGACACGATACCGTCGTAATCGGACCAGGTATAGGAGATGCCGACGAGACCGTCGAAGCGGCCGCCGAGATACTCCGAGAGGTAGAGTCAGCGGTCGTCGACGCCGACGCCATAGCTTCGCTGAGTCAAGTAGACACGTCCGGGAAAGAGGTCATAGCCACCCCCCACGCCGGAGAGCTGTCGTCACTCGGGGTCGATGTACCGGATTCGTGGGAGGAGAGAAGGGACGTCGTCGAGAGCTTCGCCGACAAGGAGGGTATTACGGTTCTCCTCAAGGGGCGTTACGACGTCGTCTCCGACGGTGAGACCACACGTGTCTCACGTACGGGAAACCCGGGGATGACAGTCGGAGGTACCGGAGATGTCCTCGCGGGTATATGTGGCTTCCTTCTTTCTCAGTTAGACAGCCTCGACGCCGCGGGAATAGGAGGCTTCGTCAACGGCAGGGCGGGAGACCTCGCGTACGAAGACGAGGGAAACGGTCTCGTGGCGACCGACGTCGTCGAGTGCCTAACAGACGCGATGCGACAGTATAATTAAGCTTCTGTCGCAACAGCCAACATGACAGTTATAGCCGGTCTTACGTCAGGCGAAGGCGACGCCCTCTTCGACCTACTTGACCGTATAGAGTCAGGGACTCTCGACGCGGAGCTCGCGGGGGTCGTCGGTGACGGCGATGTCGAGGCTCTCGAAACAGCACGTGAGAGAGGAATAGAGGCAGAGGCGGTTCCTAAAAACGGCGACTCGAAGGAGGAACACGAGAGACGTATAGCCGATGTGATCGACGGCTGGGACGCCGACGTAATCGCGCTTGACGGCTACATGCCGATACTCTCACCCTACTTCACCGAGAGGTACGAGGGACAGATACTCAGCTCACATCCTTCTCTCCTACCCGCCTTCAACACTACACAGCCGTGGAAGGACGCCCTCGAAGCGGGAGTCGAGGTCACCGGTGTCACGGTTCATTTCGTGACCGACGAGATCGGCGAGGGTCAGATACTGACACAGGAGCCTGTACGCGTACGTCCCGCCGACGACCCCGAGAGTCTCAGGAGACGTCTCGAAGACGCTGAGAGACGTGCTTATCCGAGGGCGATACGCCTCTTCGACGACGTAGAGTTCGAGGACGGAAAGGTCGTGCGTCCCAACGAGTCGGATTCGGAGTCAGGCTTCGGAGACACGATGCTCAAGTCGTGGGAGAAGGAGTCAGACCTGAGGTACGGAGAGAATCCCCATCAGGATGCCGCCTTCTACCGTGATACCGCCTTCGAGGGCGCGAGCGTCGGAAACGCAAGACAGCTCGGGGGCAAGGAGATGTCGTACAACAACATGAACGACACTGACGCCGCGCTATCGCTCGTACGTGAGTTCGACAGACCCGCGGCGGTCGTCGTCAAACACACCAATCCTTGTGGAACCGCAGTCGCTGACACGGTCTCGGAGGCGTACGACAGGGCTCTCGCGACCGACGAGATGAGTGCCTTCGGCGGAATAGTTGCACTCAACAGAGAGTGTGACGCCGACACAGCCGAGGCGATAACCGAGTCCTTCAAGGAGGTCGTAGTAGCGCCGTCTTACACTGACGATGCCCTCGAAGAGCTACGCACGAAGGAGAGTCTACGTATACTCGAAGCCGGCGAGTTAGGGAGGAAGCGCGATGATCTCGACGTGAAGAAGGTCGAGGGAGGCGTCCTAGTCCAGGACAGGGACGACCGCACAGCTACGAGGAATGACCTCGATATACCGACCGAGAGGGAGCCGACCGACGACGAGATAGAAGCGATGCTCTTCGGATACACGGTAGTCAAACACGTCAAGTCGAACGCAATAGTCCTAGCCGACAACAATGACAGCGTCAGTGAGACAGTCGGAGTAGGCGCGGGTCAGATGTCACGTGTCGATGCCGTGAGGATAGCACGCGACAAGGCGGAGAAGCCCGTCGAGGGTTCGATCCTCGCGAGCGACGCCTTCTTCCCGTTCCGTGACAACATAGACGAAGCCGCCGAGGCAGGCGTCGAAGCCATAATTCAGCCCGGCGGATCGGTCAATGACGACGAGGTCATAGAGGCTTGTGACGAACACGGCATAGCGATGGCTCTCACCGGATTCAGGTGTTTCCGCCACTGACGGAGACCATTTTCGACCACCACTCTACAGATGTAGTAACTCTTATATCTGTGTAGTACTACATCTGTAATATGAAACGTGTCGAGGACACTGAGGGAGCCAGACAGAGACAGGAAACAATCGCCCAGGCTTCGCCTGATGAGGCTAAGAACCTCGTTAAGTCCGACGACTACTTCGTGCTCGACGTCAGGAACCCCGACGAACACGAGGAAAAGAGGATTCCTGAGACCGACCGTCTCGTTCCCGTCAAGATCATCGACGGTATGGTCGACAAGATAGAAGCTGACAAGCTACTCGTCTACTGCAGGAGTGGATCGAGGAGTATGAGAGCGTGCAGACACCTAGTTGACGGAGACTTCGACGAGGTCGTCAATCTAGACGGCGGAATCAACGGATGGATCGACGAGGGCTTCGAGGTCGCGCGCGGAAGCTAAACCTCTGAGCCTTATCTTCTGGTACTCAAGATTTCTCTCCTTAAGTTTAAAATCTCACATAACTTCGGCTTAATACGCGTCTGAATACCAACGATGTAAATATTAATATATACGCACCCCTATATTACGGAGACAGGGTGTCTAGTATTGTCAGATTCGGACATTACATTCGACGAGTCGTTCAACAGAATGAGAGGTTTGACGGGCGAGATCGAACAGTTTCTGTCTCTTATAAATACGAACCCGAGTCTCGAAAGGGTGAATCCCACGGAAGCTCTCGAAGACGTGCTCTCTGAGGTTGCGGCGGACTCGGAGAGACGTGGCGTCTCAGCCGACGGGGGACGTGTTGCCGCGACTACCGACATACTTGCCGACAGGAATCTACTTGAGAACCTCTTCGTCTCCATATTCCGGTTCGCGGACAGGGAAGACAGGGAAGATATCTCTGTTGAGATATCCGACGGATCTCTCGTGATCCGGGACGAGGGGCTCCCCTCCTCTATACCCTCAAAAGCCTGGGAGCCGGGTTATAGCTCGGGCTCGGGAGGTTCGGGTCTCGCAGTCGTGAGACAGGTCTGTGAGACACACGGCTGGGAGGTATCCAGCCCCGACGAAGGAGTCCTTAAGATAGACAATCTTCTCATACCGAGGATCGACCCCGAGTAGTTTCAAAAAATCTTTATACACGTACTACTATGTATGTAGTAGCACCGCTCAGTTCCTCCCTAATCCCCCACCATACCTAAGCTGAGCCGGTGTCACCCCCCTATCCATACGTTTTCCCCCACCTATTCCATATCAGTCCTTCCAGCCTTCAGCATTACTATCATTCTCACGTATTCTGCCCTTCGCACGTCGCGGCATGGGCCAGAGGGCGACTCCGACGGCTACTGAGTAGATGATCACGACCCCGAGGACTACAACTGTTCCGGGAACCCGAGACACCGAAGCGGATTCTAAAGCCGAGACGTTCTCTGGTGTGAAGGCGGTGATCCTGAGAGCCCACGATCCGACTAAGAGTGTTATGATAGGTAGGTAGACACGTCTGAGACGCCGTGAGAGAGCCTCGACGAAGGGTATCTTCGCCGCGGGCTCCCTCAGGTCGTCGCTCAGGAGGGCGCGCCATCTCTCGTTCTCGACACCTTCGGGGTCTATCGCATTTGCGAAGACGTTCTCCTCAAGTATCCTGACACGTGACCTCCAGACATCGTAGGTTCTGTAACGGCGTGCCTCGACTACGAGGAAGACCAAGACCGCAACTATTCCGCCGAGGAGGACGTAATGCGGATTATCGGGACTCGAAAACCCCCAAGTCAGTAGTGTCGCAGTCACGACGACAGCCCAGTTAGTTGTCCTGTCGAGACGCGTTCTCCACGCCGTTGCCCTCCCGAGTTCGCCTCTGTATAGATGCCCCATCAGACCGAAGAAATCAGAGGGCTCCTCGGCTGCCTCTGCTCCTATTTCGCGCTCCCCGGGTGACAAGGGATCGAAGTCACCGGACTCCGTCTCGGCTTCGGGGTTGACATCGTCGTCGGAACCAGTGTCTTGCATCCAGGCTCTATTACTCCTTCTCCCTCTTATCTGTGCCGCCGAAGCCGAAGAGGGAGTTTTATACTCGGTTAAGTTAACACACAATCATGAGCTTCTACTACAGACATCCGAAGGTCAAGGTGTCATTCGGAAGAGGAGAAAGGTCTTGGGCGGGAAAGCTAGCGTCGAAACACGGCGAGAGGGCTCTCGTCGTCACGGGGAAGTCGGCGATGGAACGTCTCGGCTTCCTCGAGGAGCTTTACGACAGCCTTGAGGAGAACGGCGTAGAGGTCGTCCAAACTTTCAACGACATACGTCCCAACCCCGAGGTTCGCGACGCCGAGAACTGCGCGAGGTCGGTCTGGGACGACGACATTGACGTCATAGTCGCGCTCGGAGGCGGAAGCGTGATGGACACCGCGAAGGGAGTCAACGTCGCCCTGTCTAACTGGGATTCCCCCGACGAGGGTCTCTGGGAGTACGTCTCTGGGGAGACGAGGATAGAAGAGTATAACCTGCCTCTCGTAGCTATAACTACGACTAGTGGAACCGGAAGCCACGTCAACACGGGCGCAGTCCTTGCCAACGACGAGATAAACGCGAAGCCCGCCTTCGGACACACCGACATGGCTCCCGACAACGCGATAGTCGACCCCGAGATAATGGATCACCTACCTCCCGAGGTCACAGCCGCGAGTGGCTTCGATGTCTTCGCACACGCGAGCGAGGGATACGTGGCGGGAGGCGAGCATCCGATCTCCGACCTATACAGCATAGAGGCGATGGAGAAGGTCGCTAACTCACTCGTAGCCGCGGTAAATAACCCGACAGAGGAGGCGAGGGACGAGATGGCACTCGCTGACACGCTCGCCGGGGAGGCTCTCGCGTCGAACGGCACTGTTCTCAACCACGCACTCGCCCACTCGATAAGCGGACACGATCCCGACGTCGCCCACGGTCAGGCACTTGCCACGATCACTCCCGCGGTGATAAGGTACAACGTCGAGAACGGCGACGAGAGGACGAGACAAAGATACTCTGACATAGCACGTATACTCGGAAAGGACATCGACGGCGGCGGAAGGAAGGATGCCCTCAAGGCAGCCGAAGCGGTCGAGGAGCTAAGGGCTGAGATAGGTCTCGACAGGAGGATAGACGACTTCGACGTCTCGAAGGATGAGATAGACGATATGGTCTCGGAGGCGAAGACTTGGCTCAAGGGCGCGTGGAACCACAACCCCGTCGAAGTCACCGAGGACGACGCGAAGGCGATATACGACGAGGCGTGGTAGTCTGGGCTAGGAAACTTTATTTGCTTCGAGAACCTAAACCGAGTGCCTCCCAAACCGAAAAACAATCAGGAGGTCTGGAGAAAACCATGGAAGTCAGACAGATAGCAGAGGAACTACACGGCAGATTTTCGGAAGACGTGTCGGTTGACGAGATAGAGGAGAGTCTCGACAGTCTCATAAACGAGTACCAAGTCCCCGAGGACGAGGCGCGCCGGAGCGTCATAAGCAGATACTCCGACGGGGACGCCGATGCTAACGCTAACTCCGAAGCCGGCTCGCCCGACGAGGTCACCAAGGTGTCGGAGATAGATTCGCCCGAGGAATGGATCACGGTTGAGGTCGAGGTCGTCGATCTCTGGGAACCCACGAGCGACGCTATAGGACAGGTGGGTCTCGTGGGCGACGAAACTGATACCGTAAAGTTCACAGCGTGGGCGAAGAGCGACCTTCCCGAGTTAGACGAGGGCGGGACATACAGGCTCGAAAACGTTGTGACAGACGAGTACGAGGGACGTATGAGCATTAAGCTCAACTCGTCGACCGAGATAGAAGAGATCGACGACGAGATTGAGGTCGGCACAGCCGAGACTGAGATAGAAGGCGCGCTCGTCGACATACAGTCAGGGAGCGGTCTCATAAAGAGATGTCCCGTTGAGGGATGTACGCGCGTCCTCCAGAACGGACGGTGTGCAGAACACGGCGACGTCGACGGCGAGTTCGATCTACGTGTCAAGGGAGTCATAGACGACGGAAAAGAGGTTCACGACGTCATATTCGACCGCGAGATGACCGAGGATCTGACCGGGATCACGATGGAAGAGGCGAAACAGAAGGCGATGGACAAACTCGACACGAGCGTAGTGACCGACGATATACACGAGAAACTCGTCGGACGGTACTTCAGTGTCTCGGGAACCGAGATAGGAAGATACCTTCTCGCTAACGACGCCGAGAAGCTCTCAGCAGATACTGATACTGACGCACTCCTTATAAGAGCGCGGTCGGTAGGAGGTGGTTCGGATGAGTGAGTCCGATATAAGACGTGAGGTCGCGCGGCGTGTCTTCGCACGTGAGTTCGGCGACTCTTCCCACACGTTCAAGGAAAGCGACGACGACCGCGCACCGACCTACCTCCTTCTTCCGACAGGCGAGAAGGCGAACCGTGTCTTCGTGGTCGGGACTCTCACAGAGAAGGAGGACATAGGTGAGGACTCGGAGTACTGGAGGGCAAGAGTCGTCGATCCTACGGGAACCTTCCTCGTCTACGCTGGACAGTACCAGCCCGAGGCAGTCGATGCTCTCCGTGACATAGAGCCTCCCGAGTACGTCGCCGTCGTGGGCAAGCCCAACACCTACGAGCCCGAAGACGAAGACGGCGAGACAGACGTTGGCGAATCTGAAGATTCGCCTGCAGACGAGAACGAGAGTTCTCGGGACGTTATAACCTCGATACGCCCCGAGTCGATCAACATCGTCGACGCAGAGACGCGTGATAGATGGATAGGCGAGACCGCCGAGAGAACTCTTGACAGGATTGAGGGAGAGGCCGACGAGAAGGAGATGTCTCACGAGATCTACGGTGACGGAATAAGCCCGAGATACAAAGACGTAGTCGTGGACGCACTCGAAAGCCTCGAATAGGGAACATATCTTTTTCGACCTGAATTTGGGTCTAACTTAGGGTCGAGTTGGTACGTATCTCGGAAAAGAGTATTTTATACCCGAGACGTCGTACCGTACGATGACCTCGACACGTTCGACTATACAGAGTCACATAGCCGAGAACCCCGGAGTCTACTTCAGCCAGATTGTCAGGTCTCTTGACCTCGCGCCCGGTCAGGTTCAGCACCATCTCCGGAGTCTGAGAGAGGACGACGACGTGATCGAGGACTCGATAAGGGGCTACACGCATTACTACCCCGAGACGTACGACGGCTGGGAGAGGGAGACGCTCGCCTTCCTCAGACGTGAGACGGTGCGTGACATACTCTTCGTAATAATCGAGGAGGAGCCCAACGCGAATCCGGTCGACATAACAGATGAACTCGGTATAGCGAGGAGCACGCTTGAGTGGCATCTCGATAGTCTCGTCGATAGGGACATAGTCGAGAAGAACAGGGAGATGGGGGGCGGCGTCGGTCTGAGTCTGTCACATCCCGAGAGAACCCACGAGCTTCTAGAGGAGGTCTCGCCGTCTCTGAGCGACAGACTCACTGACAGGTTCATACGTGCTTTCGACCAGATCTGATTTCTGTGTAACTATGAATGACCGGAATTTATATGGTCTCTTCCGACACGAGTAGTAAAGGATGCGCCAGCTGTTGTGGTGGCTTATCGGCGGCTCACGTGGTGGTCGGAACCGTCTGCGCATCATACGTGTATTACAGGATCAGCCGATGAACACCAACCAGCTGTCGAACGAGCTCGACCTCGACTACAAGACGGTACAGCACCATCTTGAGATGCTAGAGGAGAACGATATACTCACTACTCAGGGGGGTAACTACGGCACGATGTACTTTCTGACCGACAGGATGAGACAGAACCTAGACATACTCAACGAGGTGGCTCAGAGGGCTGACCTCGAAAACGTAGACGTAGATTTAGGTGATCAGGATGACTGACGACGAAGCTACGGACGCCGAGAACCACGACGACAAGACTCCGGAGGAGACGGGCGACCCCGGAGGAGGCAGGACATTTACCCCCCTTACCAAGACTGTTGGGGTAGTAATAGTCTCGGTCACCGTGGCTCTCGTGATCGGCTTCGGTGTACCTGGGATACTAGCACCCGACGAGAAAATGGGGTACATTCCCGACTTCATAATCCTCCTCGTCCAGATTAAGATATTCATAACTACGTTCAATCTTCTCCTCCTCCTCGTTCTCGCGAGGTCGTACGTCAGAATCTACCGCGACCTCCCCAACAAGTACACGAGGAGCCTCATAATACTTAGCGTCTCGCTCCTCCTCTATGCATTCACCTCTAACCCTCTCGTCCAGATACTCCTCGGACTCTACCCCGAGCCCAGCATAGGAGCATTCGCGTTCCTCTCCGACTTCTTCATAGGAGTTGCAATAGTCGTTCTCTTCTACCAGAGCGAGGCTTGATCCCTATATCCGAGTGTAAGTCATTCTGCACGCTCGTTCCCGAGTTCAAATCAGTAATAGGGGGGGGGGGGTAGATTTGAACCTCAGTCATTCCGCAGACGCTCCATCCCTTGGTACAAATCCTTGCTCGGCTATTTTCTTCGCTCCACTTAGAAAAGTAGCGGGAGGTAGATTTGAACTACCGATCTGCGGGTTATGAGCCCGCCGGAATCTCCTGGCTATCCCATCCCGCTACATATCCGTATGTCGATTAGCTGTTTAAGGATTGCGGTATGGCTGGCGTGTGGGAGTCTGTGACCCTCGAACACGCCTCGGAACACGGCGGAGCACGGTTAAGAGTTATATGCCTCGGCTTCTTCTTACGAAACCAGAATGTACGACCGGATTCTGATACCTACCGACGCGAGTCGAGGCACGAACAGGGCAGTTGAGAACGGTCTCGACATAGCCGAGAAGTACGGCGCGACAGTACACGCCCTCTATGTCGTCGACACGAGCGCTTACTCGACACTTCCCGCCGACTACAACTGGGAGGCAGTACACTCTGCCTTCGAGAGGGAAGGAGAGGAAGCGACGTCCGACATAGAGAAAGCGGCTGAGGAGAGAGGTGTTGAGATAGTGACTGAGGTCGAGGAGGGCGTCCCGCCGAGGACTATACTCGACTACGCCGACGACAACGGCATAGATCTCATCGTGATGGGGACACACGGAAAGAGTGGCTTCGACAGACTCCTCCTCGGAAGCGTCACGGAGAAGGTCGTGCGGAAGTCTGAGATTCCCGTCCTCACTGTAAGGATGGTCGAGGATGAGGAAGAAGACGAGAGTCTCAACGAGAACCAAGATGACTGAGACTCAGGTAGCCGACATAATGTCTTCGGAGGTCGTGACCGCAAGCCTCCCGGGGACACGTGAGGATGTCTTCGACGACCTCATGAGAGGCGAGATAAGCTCTGTCCCCGTCACCAAAGACGGCAAGTACAGAGGACTCGTCTCGCGCCGCGACATGCTCGATAGCCCAGACCAGGAACAGCTCTCTCTTCTAATGCGGGAGGTCGAGACAGTAACTCCGGAGACAACTGTCGAAGACACAGCGCGGACGATTCTCGACGAGGGAGAGAGGCGGCTCCCCGTAGTCGAGGACTCCGAGGTAGTGGGAATAGTCACAGTAACAGACATCGTGAGACATATCTCGGAGACCGAAAACACCGAGAACATAGACGAGTACGCCGAGGAAGAAGTACTAACTGTATGGGAAGGAACTCCTCTCAGTACCGTGGTCAACAGCCTGAGGTTCGGGGGCGAGACAGCGGCGTGTGTCATAGAAGGCTCCGACCTCGTCGGCTTAGTCTCCGAGGTCGACTGCATACGCGCTTCGGACACTGAGGACGTCTCGGATACCGTCGGGGTTGGGCTCGCCGACGAAGACGACGACTGGATGTGGAGCGGAATAAAGTCGAGTAGCAGTAACCTCGTTCCGATAAGCCGTCTGAGGTTCCCCGACGACCCCGTCTCCGAACATATGTCGGGCGACGTTGTCAAGGCTATGAGAAGCACCGACGTCAGCGTCGCCGCCGAACGTATGATAGAAAACGACCACGAACAGCTTCCCGTCGTGAGGGGCGACAGCCTTGTCGGAATCTTGAAGGACGTAAATCTCCTCAGAGCCGTACAGTAATATGTACGAGGAGATAATCGAGCTTGCGAAGAGGAGGGGGTATCTCTACCCGAGCTTCGAGATATACGGTGGGGCGTCGGGATTCTGGGACTACGGCCCCCTCGGAACCGAACTCAAGAACAACCTGCTTGCCGAGTGGCGCGAGAGCTTCGTGACACGTGAGGGCTTCGACGAGATAGAGACAACGACGGTCGGAAAGGAGGACGTCTTCGAGGCGAGCGGGCACGCCTCGGGATTCGCCGACGTGCTCGTCCAGTGCCCCGACTGTGACGCCTTCTTCCGTGCCGACCATCTCGTAGAGGACAACACCGGGATAGAGAACGCAGACGGTATGTCTCCCGAAGAGCTCGGCGAGATAATAGCGGGCGAGGAGATCGTCTGTCCCGGGTGTGGCAACGACTTAAGCGGCGCGGAGCCACGCGAGTTCAACCTGATGTTCGAGACCAACATAGGACCCCAGTCGGGGAGGAAAGCCTACTTAAGACCCGAGACAGCACAGGGTATATTCGTCGACTACCCCCGTCTGAGACGGTTCAACCGTGACAGCCTGCCGTTCGGTGTCGCACAGACGGGGAGGGCGTACAGGAACGAAATAAACCCACGTAAGGGGATCGTGCGTCTCAGGGAGTTCGTACAGGCTGAGCTTGAGTACTTCAAACATCCCGACAGGGAGGTCGACGACGTCAAGTTCGACGGTGTCGCTGACACTGAGGTACGTCTGTATCCGGTCGAGGAGCAGGAAGACGAAGACGGCAAGGCGATAGAGACTACGGTGCGTGACGCGGTCGAGTCGGGGATCATAGAGAGCCGTACCATCGCTTACTTCGTCGGGAAGGCCCAGGAGTGGTACGAGTCGGTCGGTATCGACCCCGAACGTCTGAGGTTCAGACAGCATCTCCCCGACGAGCGCGCCCATTACGCCAGCGACTGTTGGGACGGGGAGACCTACACCGACCGTTTCGGATGGATAGAGGTCAACGGAGTCGCTGACAGAGGAAGCTACGACCTGTCTAAACACGCTGAGGCGTCGGGTGAGGAGATGGGTGTATTCGAGGAGTACGACGAGCCCGTGACTAAGGAGAAAGCCGTCGTCGACCCCGACATGAGCGTCTTAGGACCCGAGTACGGCTCTAAAGCGGGAGACGTTGCCGACGCACTCGAAGAGTTAGCCGAAGAAGAGCCCGAGAGATTCGAGAACCATACTGTCGAGGTAGAGGTCGACGGAGAGACCTACGAGGTCGAGACCGATGTCGCGGGATTCGAGATCCGCGAGATAGAGGAGAACGGAAGGAACGTCCTTCCTCAGGTCATAGAACCCTCGTTCGGGGTCGACAGGATAATCTACTCGGTGATAGAGCACTCGTACGCTGAGGACGAGGTCGACGACGAGGAGAGGACAGTCCTGCGTCTCCCGTCAAACGTCGCGCCCTTCATAGCCGGAGTCTTCCCTCTGATGACGAAAGACGGTCTCGGTGAGAAGGCGAAGGAGATACGTGAGAGTCTGAGGCGAGCGGGTCTCCGTGTGAGGTACGACGAGTCGGGAGCGATAGGAAGACGGTACAGGAGACACGACGAGATCGGAACGCCCTACACCGTCACCGTCGACTACGACACATTAGAAGACGGAACAGTGACTGTCAGAGACCGAGACACGACCCAACAGGTACGTGTCGCCGCCGACGACCTCCCCGGGATACTCGAAGACCTGCGTGACGGCAGGACAGAGTTCGGCGACCTGTAACTAAACGTGTCCCGAGACCCGCCGACGAGACGTTCGGAAATCTCTGATTTCCGAGCCAACAAGATCGGAGATCTTGTGACGGTCATCAATCTCCGATTGATAAAGCCTGTAAATCAAAGATGTACAGACGTTTCTTCCATCTCTCAGGATCTCTGTATCCCCTTCTCCACGTATCGGGTCTTCTGACGTGGGATCAGATGAGGCTTCTGTCGTGGATAGGGATCACCGTCGCCGCCGTCCTCGAATACCTGCGTCTCGGTAGGGGAGTCGTCTTCTTCGAGTCTCTCTACCGCGACTACGAGAAGGAAAGTATAGCGGGATACGTCTTAGCGGGGGTCGGACTCTTTCTCTCGGTCAACCTCTTTCCCCCGAGTATCGGAACCGCCTCAATGTTTATGCTCACCGTCGCAGACCCCATCGCGGGAGCCGTCGGAACGGGTGAGCTAAGAAGGGTCAAGAAGCCGCGCGTCCTCGTCACGGCATTCTGTGTGAGTCTCGTCGTGAGCCTGCGGTTCGTCTCTCCCTTAGTCGGAGCCGCAGGCGCTCTCGGGGCAGCTCTCGGCGACGGCGTCAAGCTACGTCTGAGAGGATACGTAATAGACGACAACCTCACGATACCCGTCTACTCGGGGTCTGTGATGACCGTAGTCTCTCAGTACTTCGGCTCCGCTCCCGTGATCTCGTAGACTTCGTCGAGTACCCCGTCACGTCTCTCCTGCCAGTCACCGAGTGCCTCGGGCGATTCGGGGTAGTCGTCGTAGAGGTCACGTATCTCGGACGCCTTCTTGCTGACCTTGTAGACTTCGAGGAGGGTTCTCCAGTGACCGAATGTGTCGACCGCAGTCTTGAGCTTGAGACCGAGAGACATCGACGTCGTACCTTTCTCGCCTAATGCGTCCATAAGCTGCTGTCCCGGCATCGCAGAAACGACGTCGGTTAGCTCGTCGACCTCGTGGGCGGTTCCGAATATGTTGTAGAGATCCATCGCGGCGAAGTTCTTTCCGAAGTCGGTCATCACCCTCCGGTTGTACTCCCAGAGCGCGTCCTCCGAGACGTCTCCTTCGTCTATAGCCTCGAGACCTATCTCGGCTCCCCAGTGCCCCGACTTCGCCGCGCCGGGTATTCCGCCGCCCGTAGTGGGATTTACGTGTCCTGCGGCGTCACCTACGGCGATGAAGCCGTCTGCGACTGCTGAGTCGTAGGGACGTCTCGTCGGGAGAGCCGCGCCTAACTTGTCCTTGACAGTGGGGTTGACGAACTCGTCTTTGTCCTGAATGTCGTCTCTCAGAGCCTCGACGAGTTCCATCGGAGGCTTGTCCATCTGGAAGCCGAGTCCGACGTTGATCTCTGTCGGCGTCCTCGGGAAGTACCAGAGGTAGCCGAGCTCCTCAGTCGGCTTGAATACTATGCTGTTGTCCCAGTCGACGGGCTCGTCGACCTCGATCACCTCGCGGTAGGCGGAACAGAACTGACTGTACGAGACGTCGGTGTCGAATGTCGAGTTTGAGGCGTCGAGGTCGTCCTGTAAGACGGAGAGCGCGCCGGCGGCGTCTATAGTTAGATCGGCGTGGTACTCTATCTCCTCGCCGTCGTGTTTGGCTCTGACGCCCTCGACCTTTCCGTCGTCGTCCTGTATCACTCCGTTGACGACGGTCTCGTACTCCATCTCCGCACCCGCCTTCTCCGCCTCGTCCAATAGTACTCGTCCGTACTTCCAACGGTCGACTATCACACCCGGCTCGGGGAAAGGTATGTCGAGAACGTCCCCCTTCTCGGGATTCTTGAACCTAGCGTACTCTATCCTCCGGTTAGTGAAAGACTCCTCTCTGAGACGTTCGACGTCTATCACGTCGGGGAAGGTGCTCACGCCCTTTATGGCGTCGCCGCATGCTATATGTCCCGCCTCCTCCTCCGTCTTCCTCTCGATCACGACGACGTCGGCTCCCTTGGATGCCGCTGTCGCGGCGGCGAAACAGCCCGCGGTTCCACCTCCGACTACGGCTATGTCGTACTCTCGGACTCGCATCTAAGGACTCTATCCGTTCGTGCTTATTGTCTGTTGCGTCTTGGGTCGCTTACTCATTAGGAAGTCCTATTAGGCTTCGTGACCTACGTCGAAGGGATGAGCGAAACCGAAGGATGTGTTCTACCTGATGTTCAGGCGACAGAGCCCGAGGTCGAGATAGGACTCCAGAGGGTGGGGGTAACCGACGTCGAGAAGCTCGTCAAGATCGACAGGGGCGACGAACGTCCCATAGTCCTGATGGGTGAGTTCGATGTCTACGTCGACCTACCCGCCGAGAGGAAGGGTGCCGACATGAGCCGTAACATGGAGGTCATAGACGAGGTACTCGAAGACCTCACACGTGACCCCGTCTACAAGGTCGAGGATCTGTGTGGCGAGATCGCCGAGCGTCTCCTAGGACGTCACTCGTACACGACACGTACCGAAGTCGAGATGGAGGCGGAGTACATGTACCGTGACACTACACCCGCGAGCGAGAGGGACACACAGGGCGTCGCGACCATACACGCCTCGGCGGAGGCGACTGACGAGGGTGTCAGGAAGTCGATAGGTGCCGAGGTCACAGGGACGACTGCGTGTCCGTGTTCTCAGGGGATGATGGAGTCCGAAGCCGCCGAGAAGCTACGTCAACTCGGACTCTCGCCCGAAGAGATAGACGAGTACTTTGACGAGATTCCACAGGCGGCACACAACCAGAGGTCGCGCGCCCTCCTCTCGATAGAGACGACCGACGGCACCCACGTCGGACTCGAAAAGATCATAGAGGTCGCGCGTGACTCGATGAGCTCACGTATCTACAACCTGGCTAAGAGACCCGACGAACACCACATGACAAAGGAGATGCACGAGAACGCGAGGTTCGTTGAGGACGTAGTGAGGGTGATGGCGAGAAAGGTCGTCGAGAGCTTCGACCTCCCCGACGACGCCGTCGTGAGCATAAGACAGGAGAACGAGGAGAGCATACATCAGCACAACGCCTACGCCGAGACACAGGTCGAGTTCGGCGAACTCAGGAGTAGAATTGCGGAAGAATAAATAGAGTCGTAGACCACGTTTCCACCGATGGCTTCTGTCACGCTTCTACTCATACCGTCTCTGATAATAGCCCTCGGTGCTCTGTCAGTCATAGTCGCAGACAAGTACGAGGTTCCGAGTGTTGTCTTTCTCCTCGGCTTCGGAATACTCTTCGGACCCCAGGTCTTGGGTATAATCAATCCCGAGATATTCGGAGACGCATTACCGTCGATAGTCTCGCTTTCGGTCGCCATAATCGTCTTCGAGGGTGCGTTCCATCTCAGCATACCGAGGGTACGTAAAGCACCCAAGTCGGCTATCAAGGTCATCGTCTTCGGAGCCGTCGTAACCCTTGTAGGCATGGGTGTCATAAACCATTATCTCCTGGGTCTCCAGTGGAGTCTCTCGTTTCTCATAGCCTCGCTTCTCGTCGCCACGGGACCCACTGTGATCACACCGATAATGTCACAGGTCAGGGTACGTGAGGGTGTCAGAGGTGTTCTCGAAACCGAGGGTATAGTCAACGACGTGGTTGCGGCTATACTCGCAGTCGTCATATTCGAGGTCGCACTTCTCGGGGAGGCAAGTGGTGGGGTTCTCGACGTCTTCATACAGCGTATAGGGGTCGGCGTTATCTTCGGAATACTTGCGACTGCGGTCGACTGGTACATACTCAGGAAGACCGACATATCGCCCCAGCAGTCACGTCTCCTAGTCCTTGCGACGGCTCTCCTCTTCTTCTCGTTCTCGGAGTGGGTCAACACGGAGGCGGGGATAGCCACAGTCGCTATATTCGGTGTTCTCCTCGGTAACGTCGACATACCTTACAAGGAGGAAATCTCGGAGTTCAAGGGAGACCTGACCGTGATCGTCCTGAGTATTATATTCATACTTCTCGCGTCTCTGCTTGAGTTCGACGACCTATTCAGCCTCGGATGGCGCGGTGTAGTAGCCGTGGCTCTCTTAGTTCTCGTGATACGTCCTATCGGAGTCCATCTCTCGACGCTCGGATCGAATCTCACACTACGTGAGCGTCACTTCATATCTTTCGTGGGTCCACGTGGTATAGTGCCGGCTTCGGTCGCCACACTCTTCTCGATACGTCTCGCCGAGGAAGGTGTTCCGAACGCCGGGAAGGTCGTAAGCGTCGTCTTCCTCGTGATACTCGTCACAGTCGTTATACAGGCGGGAGGCGCGCCGTTTATTGCGGATAAGCTCGACATTATACCCATGAACATACTCGTCGTCGGAGGCGGACGTGTAGGACGTGACATAGCCGAGAGCCTCGACGAGAGGGGCGAGAACGTCGTAGTGATAGAGAAGGAAGATGAGAGGGTTGAGAAGATACGTTCGATGGGTATCAACGTCGTCACGGGAAGCGGAACTAATAGAGAGGTTCTGGAGGAGGCGGGAGCTGACCGCACGAAGGTATTCGTCGCAGCCACAGCCGACGATGACCAGAACATACTTGCGTGCCAGACGGCGAGGGCGAACTTCGGCATAACTAACCTAATCTCACGTGTCAACGATACTGAGAACCTCGACGCTTTCGAGGATCTCGATGTCAGAACAGTCTCTCCGTCGCGCGCTACGTCGTTCATGATGGACAACATGATAGAACGCCCGGGCCTATTCTCTTGGCTCACAGAGCTCGGTGAGGGAGGCGATGTCGTCGAGGTCGATGTAGTCTCGGACGAGGTCGTGGGGAAGACAGTCGACGAGTTAGATCTCCCCGAGGGCTGTATAATCGCACTCATACAGAGAGAGGACGACCAGTTCACTCCGAGTCCCGATGTCGAGATACTCGAAGGTGACCACGTCACTCTACTCGGACGTACCGAAGCGGTTGAGGACGCCGTCAGGATGCTGAGACATGGCTGAAGGCCAAGCGATGTTGTAGCCTCTCAGCAATACTATTATATGTCCTGACGTGGATGGTCTTTCATGGAGGACACAGAGCCTTTCGTCGTAATCGGGGGCGACGCCG
Organism: Halorutilales archaeon Cl-col2-1; assembly: GCA_041891055.1. Lineage (GTDB taxonomy): Archaea > Halobacteriota > Halobacteria > Halobacteriales > Afararchaeaceae > Afararchaeum. The sequence goes on from CP169074.1 coordinate 251,229, forward strand.
CAGGGATGAGTGCGGCATCGAAGTCGAAACGTGAGGAGCCCGAGAGGGAAGTAATAGTCTTCGAGAAGGGCGACTGGGTCTCTTATGCTGCGTGTGGGATGCCCTACTACATAAAGGGGGAGGTCGAGTCGCTCGACGATCTAGTCTCCATAACCGCCGAGGAGTTCAGAGAGGAGCGTGACATAGACCTGCGCACGAGACACGAGGTCATCGAGATACGTCCTGAAGAGAACCAGGTAGTCGTAGAGGACAGAGACGCGGGAGATACCTTCGAACAGACCTACGGCGACTTGCTTATAGCTACGGGGGCGACTGCTGTGGAGCCGCCGATAGACGGCATTGGGCTCAACGGCGTCTTCACGTTACACTCAATGGACGACGCCGACGAGATAGACGACTATGTGTCGAGGGACGGCGTCGAGAGTTTCGGAATCGTGGGCGGCGGATACGTCGGCATGGAGATGTCGGAGGCTCTCAGAAGTAGGGGACTCGACGTAGACGTCTTTGAGGCTCTTCCTCACGTCCTCCAGCCCTTCGGTGAGGACGCCGCTGAGGTAGTCGAGGATCACGTGCGCGAGAAAGGTGTCGACCTTCATCTCGAAACCTCCGTTGAAAGAATGACCGGCGACGGAAGTGTCACGGGCATAGAAGCCGACAGCGAGGAGTACGAACTCGACGGAGTCCTCGTCGGCGTCGGTGTGAAACCGAACGTTGGAATCGCGGATGAAGCGGGAATCGAAATCGGGGAGACGGGCGCGATAGCCACTGATGAGTACGGACGCACCAACTATGAGAACGTATACGCCGCTGGAGACTGTGCCGAGGCGACTAACTCAGTGACACGAGACACCGACCACGTCCCACTCGCACTCACCGCGAACAGACACGGGCGCGCAGTCGGACAGACAGTCGCGGGATCACCCACGGAGGTCGGAGAGATAGTCGGGACGGCAGTCGTCAAGGTCTTCGACCTCGAAGTCGCGAGGACGGGTATAGTCGACCACGAGACGGCAGAGGACGCGGGCTTCGACCCGGTTTCGAGAACCATAACCGCTGAGTCGAGGGCAGGATACTACCCCGGAGCGGAGCCTATACGTGTGCGTCTGACCGCCGACTCGGAGACTGAGCGTCTCTTAGGTGCAACTATGGTCAGCGAGGACACAGCCGCGAAGAGGATAGATACAGTAGCGACGGCACTCCACGCGGGTATGACTGTCTCGGAGGTTGAGAGCCTCGACCTGTCGTACGCGCCGCCTTTCAGCCCTGTCTGGGACGCGACTCTGACGGCGGCGAAGGTACTCAGCTCGACTCTATAAACGTCTGGTACCTCTCCTACTTCTCGTGTAGAGGCTCCAGACGAAGTAGATGATAAAGAGGAGTACGAGTACGACGAAGAATAGGTAGGCGATAGTCATCGCTGATCCGACCTCGTCGACCACGGCGCGGAGTACGTCGAGGGAGCCGTCTGCGCGTCCCATCTACGTCAACTCCATACCGAGACCTTATAGAGGTTTGGCATCTACTGGGGCTATGGAGCCGCGCGAGAAGATACGTAAGATAGACGACTACCTCGACCGCGACAGGCTCGTATGTCTCGAAGGACGTAACACGAGAAAGGGTGACAAACTGATAGTCGAGGGTATCGACCGTGACGCGGCGGAGATAGTCGCCCACGAGGAGGAGTCAGGGTGGAAGAAGAGGGTGAGTCTCAGGAGAATCGAGGGGATCGGAAGCGAAGATGCGTGGTACGAGGTCAAGTTCTACTGAATACTGAGTACTGAGTAATATCTGTCCGGCGGTTAACGTTAACGGGGAGCCACGTCTTCTTCTTCCATCCTGATGAAGGCGTCCTGTTCGTTTATCCTCCACGAGTCGACGGCTGAGATAGTCTTAGTCTTGTCGGGAACGTACTTGAACTCGGTCTTCTTAGTGTCAGGGCTCACCGAGATAAGACCGACTTCGAGGTTCTCGAATATGTCCGACTCTTCGATGACTGAGTTGAACTCCGACTCGGGTATGGCGGCGAACCTGTACTCGGCGAACTTGTGGCACCTGTATGCGCGTCTGAAGGTCTCCTTCCAGTCGTCGGAGTAGACCTGTACAGCAGCCGAGGTCACGTGTCTTTCGAGGGATGACTTGACCTGGACGTAGCCGTTCTTCTCGAAGATAAAGCCCTTGTCTTCGAGCCATTCGAGACCCTCGACAGCCTTGTCCTTGTCGTCGAAGTCGGCGATGAAGTTACGTCTCTTGGCTCCACCCTTCTTGAGAAGCTCGAGGAATACCTCAAGACGGTGCATGCTGAGAATAGCAGTGTCTATGCCGAGCTTGACCCTCCTCTTGTCCCACGCGTCCTCGTCTATAGTGATGAAGACTAAGTCGGCTGTCGAAGTCCCGAATGGAAATTCCTCTATGGTCTGAGATATGTCGAGTGTAGAGACCATCTTCTCCTCGACAGCCTTCTTGATCTCGGACTTACTCTCGAAACATACCGACTACTTTAGTTCGGGATGTATTGGTCTTTTCGCTACTCGTTACTGGACTCCTCTCTGAACCTTGTCGTCGTCGGTCTGTATGCTTGATACTCCCTCAGCCATCTCGTCGTACTTCCTTCTCGCCTCCTCGTCGAGCGACGGCTGTACCTCCTCGAGTGCCTCCTCGAAGTCGTCCATCGTGATCTTGACGTTACCGACCGACTTGTCTATCTCCTCGGGCGAGATTCCGCTTCCAATGAAGCTCCTCATCGCGCTCATGCTCGCCTCTTTCGCGACCGCCTCTATGTCACTACCCGTGTATCCCTCTGTCCTCGAAGCGATCTCCTCGAAGTCGACGTCGTCTGAGAGGGGCATGCCCTCAGTGTGTATCTCAAATATCTCCGCCCTAGCGTCGGTGTCGGGGACGGGAACGTGTATCTTCTTGTCGAGCCTGCCGGGACGCAGGAGCGCCTGGTCGATACGGTCGGGTCGGTTCGTCGCCGCGATAACGACTACGTTCTTGAGCTCCTCGACGCCGTCGAGCTCCGTCAGAAGCTGTGAGACGACGCGCTCCGTAACCTGGGTGTCACGCGAGCCTCCTCTCTCAGGGGCGAGCGAGTCGATCTCGTCGAAGAAGATTACCGTCGGCGCGTTCTGTCTCGCCTTCTTGAAGACCTCACGTATTCCCTTCTCCGACTCGCCGACGTACTTGTTGAGAAGCTCAGGTCCCTTGACAGAGATGAAGTTCGAGTCGCTCGCGTTCGCGACCGCCTTCGCGAGGAGTGTCTTTCCCGTACCAGGCGGTCCGTACATCAGTATGCCCTTCGGACTCTCGGCGTGTAGCTCCTCGAAGACCTCGGGGTAGTTGAGAGGCCATTCGACAGCCTCTATGAGATCCTGCTTTGCGTCTTCGAGACCTCCGACGTTGTCGTACGTGACGTCGGGAACCTCTGTGAAGACCTCCCTCATCGCGCTCGGCTCTACGTCTCTGAGAGCGTCCTCGAAGTCGTCCTCCTCGATCTCAAGCTCCTCTAAGACCTCAGGGGGTATCTCCTCGGCTTCGATGTCTATCTCCGACCTCACCTTTCTGAGAGCCGACATAGCCGCTTCCTTCGAGAGTGCATGTATGTCCGCCCCCACGAAGCCGTGTGTCCTGTCGGCGTACTCGTCTAAGTCGACTTCCTCGGCGAGAGGCATTCCCCGGGTATGTATCTGGAGTATCTCTTTCCTTCCGTCTCTGTCGGGGACTCCGACCTCTATCTCCCTGTCGAAACGTCCTCCCCTACGGAGCGCGGGATCGACTGCGTCGACACGGTTGGTCGCGCCGATTACTATGACGTCACCCCGGCTTTCGAGACCGTCCATCAGAGACAGAAGCTGTGCGACGACACGTCTCTCGACCTCTCCCGAGTCCTCCCTCTTCGGTGCGAGAGAGTCGAGTTCGTCGAAGAAGATTACTGTCGGCGCGTTCTCCTCAGCCTCCTCGAATATCTCTCTGAGCTGCTCCTCCGACTCACCGTAGTACTTCGACATTATCTCAGGTCCCGATACGGTCTCGAAATGTGCATCGACCTCGTTGGCGACCGCCTTCGCTATGAGTGTCTTACCCGTTCCGGGAGGTCCGTGTAGGAGAACGCCCTTCGGGGGCTCTATACCGAGCTCCTCGAAGAGCTCGGGGTGGCGGAGGGGAAGCTCTATCATCTCACGTACCTGCTCTAGCTCGTCCTCAAGACCGCCTATGTCCTCGTAGGTCGTGTCAGTAACGGAGCCCCTCTGTCCCTCGACCTCCTCTTCAGAGACGGGCTCCTCCGAGATCTCGATCTGTGTCTTGTCGCCGACTACGACAGCACCCGAGGGCTGTGTGTCGGTGATAGCGAACTTGATACGGTTGCCTATCATCTCGACGCGTATGTTGTCGCCCTTCGTGACGGGTCTGCCGTAGAGAACCCTCTTCATGTAGCCGGTTCCGCCACGTATCTTGATCTTCTGTGAGACTGGCGCGATACTCACCGAGTCGGCTTTCTCTGCCTCTGTCTTCTTGACGTCGACGTGATCGTCTATTCCGACTCCAGCATTCTTACGTACGCTTCCGTCGATACGTACTATGCCTTTTCCGGTGTCCTCGGAGTATCCGGGCCAAGCCTTCGCGACTGTTGTCCTCTCGCCCTCTATCTCGACTATGTCACCTGAGACTATCCCGAGCTCCTTCATCGCTCTCTGGTCGACGTAAGCCTTTCCTTGACCTGCGTCGCTCGAACGTACTTCTCCTACAGTTAGCTTCATCGTTACGAGAAGTAAGCGTCCATAGTATATAAATTTTTGGTGGAAACTGTCGGCGGTGTTCAGATAAGGATTGAATGAAGAAGAGGCGTGGCGTTTTTTGAGTGTCTATGCCAGAAAACGCACGCCTCAGCAAGGATATAGACGTTCGTTAATCGTAGATTAACGAGCCTGTAAATCTCCGATTTACAGACACTATCGAGTTAGGGTTTGTGGAACGAGAAGCGACACCCCAATTCGCTATGAAGCTCGGTATTCAGATGCACTTGGCTGGGTTATCGCTCTCGAATACCGTGTCTGTCCTCGAAAGTTTGGGTGTCGAGCGCGTACGTTCGACCGTCCACAACTGGGTTCACAAGGCAGACTTACAGCCCGACGACAATAACAATCCGAATCAAGTTGCCGTTGACGAAACCATGATTCGGTTCAACGGAAGGTGGCACTGGCTGTACATCGCCGTCGATCCAGACACTAACAATATCCTCCACACGAAGCTTCAACCAACAAGAAACCACTATACAGCGAAGGAATTCATGCTGGAACTAATTGAGAAACACGACTTGGACGAGAGCTTGTTTCTCGTTGATGGACTCCCGTCTCTTCATGATGCCTGTCGGTACCACTCACTCCGATTTCGGGTCACTAAACAGGGAAATCATCGGAACTCCGTAGAACGTGTCTTCAGAAATTAAAACGCCGTACAAAAGCTTTCTCTAACTCGTTTAGCAACGCTCACCATCAGACAACCGACGACTGGCTCAAATCGTTCGCCTTCGCTTGGAATCATCTTATCTGAACACTACCTTAGACTCAGTCGTTTCGGCATATTCTTCTCTAGCCTCCGACAGTGTTAACTCAGACGAGTCGGATACAAGACCCGGAGGGTCTACGACGAAAAGAGAAAGACTCGTGGTCGTGCTCACCGCAGCGGTCGGCTGTCTCTCGCTCGTCACGGGTGTGGTCAACCTCGCCTCAGCATTACGTTTCGTTCCTGTGGCACGGTACGTCCCCGAGTTCGTGAGAAGAGGGGTGAGTCTCACGGGATCTTTCACGGGATTCGCTCTCCTCGTGAGCGCGTGGGGTCTCGGAAGACGTCTCCGGGTTGCATGGTATATGACTCTAGTTCTCCTGCCGATAGTTGCTCTCCAAGGTGTCGTCCAGTCGAGCCTTCTTTCGGTTCCTCTGATACTTCTTTCGCTCGCCGCGGTACCGTCAGTCTTCTTGAGTAGATCGAGTTTCGACAGAAGACACCCGCTCTCCGACACCCAGACAGCTGCCGTCGTTATACTCTCCGTCGTAGTACTCTACGGAACCGTGGGATCGTACGTTCTACGTGACGGGTACAGCCAGATAGAGACTCCCCTCGACGCATTCTACTACACCGTTGTAACCATCAGTACCGTAGGATACGGCGACGGAGTTCCGACTACACAGCTCACACGAACATTTACGTTGTCTCTGATCGTAGTTGGGACAGCGGGCTTCGCGGTCGGCGTGGGTGCGGTACTCACGCCGGCAATAGAAAAGCGTCTCACGACTGCACTCGGAAGGATGACCACATCAGAACTCGAACTCCTTGAGAACCACGTGATAGTTCTGGGATACGGAGACCTTACCGAGCCGATACTACGTGAGTTAGACGGAAGGGTTGAGTTCGTAGTTGTTACCGAGGGCTCTGCCGGCGAACTCGGTGAGAGAGGATACAACGTCCTCAAGGCGGATCCGAGTAGCGAAGAGGCTATCACGACGGCGAGGATAGACACAGCGTCTGCTGTCGTGGCAGCCACCAACAACGACGCGGAGGACGCCCTCTCAGTCCTAACGGCTCGCCAGCTTAACCCTGACGTGAGACTCGTCTCCGCAGCCACCGAACAGGAGAACGTCGAGAAGCTTAGGCGAGCCGGCGCAGACACCGTTATAAGCCCGGCGAGTATCGTAGGACATCTTCTCGTTGAGTCGGCTCTGAGTGGAAGTGACACCGAGGAGATCGCCGAGAGCATCCTCAAAGACAAGACGCGCTCCGAGAACTGAGACAGGCCTAAACTTTTTATAATGGGGATTCGTGAGAGAGTCATGGTCTTTGACCTACACAGGCGGAAGTTCGTGATGGGATCAGTGGCGGTCGTAGTCGGGAGCATAGCGGGATGTACCGGCGGGGGCAATGGGGGCGAAGAAGACGGTGGGGATGAAGCTGGAGATGGCGATGGCACTGATAATGGAAACGGCGAAACCGATGGTAACGGAGACGACGGAACCGCCGACGAGGAGGGGGATGAAGGGGAAGGCGAGGAGGTAATCTTCAGGGACGCCGTACAGATGGGTGAGTCATTTGCCTTTGAGTCGGAGTTCGAGACAGAAGAAGCTCAGGGAACCGCGACAGGCCGGTACTACGAGGACGACATCTACTACCACGTTGAGACACAGGAACAGACGGTCGAGGTCTACGAGATCGACGACGAGACCTACGTCGTCTTTGTCGACGAGGATATGTGTGTCAAGAACCCGGGTGAGGAGATGAAGCCGGATTCGGGCGGCGAGGGAAAGGCAAATCCCGACGAATACGAGGCAGACGTCAACGACTACCCCGAGATAACACCCAAGGGAACGACGACAATAGACGGAGAGACTGTCTACATCTTCGAGATAACCGACGAGGACACAGAGATGACTGTGACTTACTACGTGAGCGTCGAGACAGGTTATATACGTAGAGTTGAGACACAAGACGGCGTGGTGGATCTACATTCGTGGGACGACGTCGATCCCGTACAGCCTCCTGACATGGACTGCAGGGACATCTCAGATATGCCCTCACCAGGGGACTTCTGATTCTCGAAGAGGTCGAATTTTATTTTTATCCGAGGTACGACGACTGGCAGTCTGGACAGATATCGCCTTCCCTTAGAGACTCCGACGACTCGAAGGTAGAACCACACGAGGAGCACGACAGCGACGTTTCGGAGACCTCGTCGGACGAACCACCGAAGGATGTCTCGTACGGTGTCTCAGTCTCATCCGTAGGGGTCTTTACGTCCTTCCCTGCCTGTGTTTCTGTCGTTGAGCCATCTGCATCACCGGAGATGTAGTCGGAAATTGAGCCGTTATCCTCCGAACCGGAGCCAATTCCCGGTATGTCCTGTTCCACGGAGTCGGACTCCCCATCCGTATCCGATTCGGACGTTGAGGAGCCGGACGAGGACGAGCCGGTCAGTATCTCGACTCCTTCGTCCTGATCCGCATCAGTCGACTCCTCGGCTGTCTCCTCATCTGTCTGGGTCTGGGAGTCGAGGTCAGAGCTATCCGACTCGAAGACATCTCCTCCGTCGCTCGTTACTGTATTGGATTCGGTGTGGTCAGTGGCGGTCTCAGAAACTGTTCTGACTCCAGAGGTTGACGAATCCGAGACCGAGGATTCGGTGCTGTCCTGAGACGGAGACTGTGTCGGTGTCGGAGATCCGGCTGTCTTCTCCTTCTGCTTCTCAGCCGTCTGTTCCCGATCCGGGCTTCGAGGGATTCCCCGGGAACTACCCCCGGTCTCGTCATCCGTGTCAGCCTCCGTCTCTCCACTCTCGACGACCTCACGTCTCTTCTTCTTGACCTCTCTCTCGCCACATCTCCTGCACGTACGGAAGGTCGTAAACAGTATCTCCGTACAGCCGTCGTGCTCCTCCTGTGAGTCCTCCATCTGGTAGGGCTCCCAGTCGTGTCCTGTGAGTCGGCAGAGAGGTTTCACTCTTGTTAGAGTCTCCGTGCCACCGAGACATAAAACCTCGTCAGACGGACGTGTGACGCATTCGGAAATCTCTGATTTCCGAGCCTTCAAAGCTCTGCTTTGAGACGTTCGTGAATCTCTGATTCACGTGCCATCGAAGCTTCCGCTTCGAGACGTTCGCGAATCTTCGATTCGCGTGCCCACAAGATCGGAGATCTTGTGACGTTCGAAAATCTCCGATTTCTGAGCCATCAAATCTCCGATTTGAGAAGCCCGACTCGGAACTCCTAAGGAAGACACGTACGGATACGTCTGTATGTACGAGATTCCCGTGATAAAGGGCGACGGAATAGGACCCGAGATCGTCGAGGAGGGACAGCGTGTTCTTGAAGCAGCGAGCGACGTCTGCAATTTCGGATTAGACTGGAAGGAGTACCCGTACGGAGCCGACCACTACCTTGATACGGGAGAGATACTTCCCGACTCCGCCTTAGACGAGCTATCTAAGTACGACGCCATCTACTTCGGGAGCATAGGAGACCCGAGAGTAGAGCCCGGCGTCTTAGAGAAGGGAATAATTCTGAAGCTCCGTTTCGAGTTCGACCAGTACGTCAACCTGCGTCCCGTGAAGCTTCTCGAAGGCGTGGAGACACCTCTCAAGGACAAGACACCCGACGACATAGACTTCACGGTAGTGAGGGAGAACACCGAGGACTTTTACATAGGTCTCGGGGGACGCGCGAAAGGAAAGACTGAGGCTGAGCTTGAGGTTGAGAGGAATCTTTACAAGACGAAGTTCGGTCTTGACATAGAGACAGACGCCGAGGAGATCGCCTACCAGATCGGTAGCATCTCGCGCGAAGGGTCGGAGAGGGTCGTCGAGTACGCCTTCGACCACGCTGAGTCGGAGGGCCACGACCGCGTGACGGGTATCGACAAGGCGAACGTCCTGAGTGACATATACGGCATGTGGAGGGAGGTCATAGAGGAGGTTAGCGAGGACTACTCGGGTATAGAACACGAGTTCAACTACGTCGACGCCGCGACGATGTGGTTCGTGAAGAACCCCGACCATTACGAGACAGTCGTCACTCCCAACATGTTCGGCGACATAGTCACCGACCTAGGCGCTATGATACAGGGAGGTCTCGGTCTCTCGCCCGGAGGTAACATAAATCCCGAGGGGACAAGCATGTTCGAGCCATTACACGGAAGTGCGCCGAAGTACGCTGGTGAGAACAGGGCGAACCCCACGGCTACTATCTGGGCGGGTGCTATGCTCCTCGACACTCTCGGAGAGGAAGAGGCGTCGGAACGCGTAATGGAAGCCTTAGGCGACGTTCTCGCCGAGGGAGAGGTCAGGACGCCCGACATAGGCGGTGACGCCGGAACTGACGACTTTGGAAAAGCGGTCGCAGAACGCGTCAGACAGGGCTAGAAGGAGTTCGTCTTACTCTTTCCGGTGTAACTTCTACGTAACGCTACCGAGAGACCGCCGAGTCCGACGACGGTTATCACGGCTCCGGCGAGCCCTCCAATGATCGGAACCATGCCGAGTATCGACGAGACGAGTAGACCGATGACGAGAGACAGCCATCTGTTCCTGAAGCCTTCGAGAGAGAGTATCCATGTCCCGAGAGAGAAACTACCGTAGACTGACGACATCCAGAGTGCGACCGCGAATAGTAATCCGAGGACGAGAGCTATTGGAATTCCTATTACTGTTATACTCACCAAGATTAATCCTATCGGAACACCGACTGCGACGAGGAGTCCCACGCCTCCAGACTCGACGGGTTCGGAGACCACCTCGTCGGCTACGGCGTCTGAGAGCCCAGGGAAAACGTATATAAGTATCAGACCTACGACGAGGTTGACGAGGAAGCCGTAGACAGAGAAGACCCACGACGGTAGCAAGGAGTCGCTCGACCCCGGCTTAGTCTCTATCTTCTCGGTCTTACCGCCTATCTGTGCTCCCGAGCCACGTGTGTAGTCCTCAGCTGTGTAACGCAGGTCGCCTCCTATGACGGCGTTCTCACCGAGACTGAGACTACTCGTCCTGAGTGTCGAAGTTCCGTTTATATGACCTTGAATAAGTGCACTCCCGGCACTCGCGTTGAGGCTGCCCGAGATCCTCGCCGACTCGCCCACCAGGACGTTCCCCGTGTTAGCCTCGACGTCGCCCGTGACGTTTCCGTTGATAGCAACGGTTCCCGAGTACGCCTTGACGTCTCCGTTGACATTCCCGTCGATGGTAACGGTACCCGCGTAGGCTTTGAGGTTGCCGTCGACTGTTCCCCGAACCAGGACGGTTCCGCCGTAGGCGTTTATGCTCTCAGTTGTTTCCCCGTCCTCTACTATTACGTTGCCTCCCGTACGTGTCTCCTGTGCCGAGACGGGAGACGTCGCAAAGACGAGCAGAAGAAAGCCCGCCAGAGCCAAGAGGTACTTCGTCTTCATGTCGTTAATGCTTCGTTCAAGGGGTTAATAAATACTGGTAAGCTGTCCGACGGAAGTCTGACGCCGACGCCGACATGAGATACGAAAGGACTTTTGTAGAGGAGTACCTATCCCCGACGAATGAGCGTAAGGAAGAAGACAGAGGAGCTTATAAGCGAAGACCCGAGTCTCTCCTCGTCCCTTGAGAGACTCCTTGAGATAGAGGAGTCGGAAGGTGAGATACTCTGGAGTGACGTTAACTCGGAGATTACGAGCGGTCAGTGGGGTCGTCTCATAGAGAGAGGGGTACTGACTGAGGCGGACGACGGCGAAGGCTTCGTAATATCCGATACCGAGGCTGTCGAAGATGTCGTACATGGAGGCTCATCGACCTCTACATCTCTGACGGGATCAGGAGACAGTGGCGGTGACGGTGTAGACACATCGTGGAGCACCGTCGACAAGGCTGTCGCCGCAGTCGGTGCTTTCTTTATCTTCTTCGGATACTCGAACGCGACAGTACAGGACGCGATAGGAAGTACACTCAACGGAGTATTCGCGCCCCTACACACGTCTCTTGGACTACCGTACTACATCATAATACTCATACTCGCTACTCTGACAGGACTCTACTCAAGCTTCCTCCAGATGTACCTCATGGACTGGGACTGGGTAAATAAGAAACAGGAGGAGCTGAAGGAGATACAGTCGGAGATGAAGGAGGCTCAGATGGGTGGCGACGACGCCCAGCAGGCACAGCTCCAGGAGGAGCAGAAGGAGATGTTCTCGGAGCAGATGGACATCATGAAGATGCAGTTCCGTCCCTCGATATGGATAATGGTGATCACGATACCCATCTTCATCTGGCTCTACTGGAACTTCACGAGCCGGACGGGACAGCCGATGATACTCGAAACCGCGGGCGAGATGCCGACGATAAACACGCCGTTCACCGACGGTGCGATAGAGTTCAACTCGACACTTATAGGTCCCGTACAGGCGTGGCTCGGATGGTATATACTCTGTTCGTTCGGTCTCGGACAGATAATGAGGAAGGTACTCGGGGTCAATCCCTCGACATGACATAGATGACCGAGTTCACGAAGGCACACGGAAACGGCAACGACTTTCTGATAGTCAATGAGTGGGACTCCGAAGCCGTCGGGGACAAGGAGGGCTTCGCGTCTGAGTACTGCGAGAGACGTTTCGGGGTAGGCGGCGACGGCGTCCTCTTCTTACAGAAGCCCGAAAGCCGAGACGCCGAGATACGTATGTCTCTCTACCAGCCCGACGGCGATGAGGTCGAGATGTGTGGGAACGGAGTGAGATGTCTCGTGGCTTACGCCGTGGAAGAGGGCTTCGTCGATGAGTCGGATTCGGATGTGACCGTCACGGTGGATGTCGAGACACTCGACGGAGTCAAGGAGACAGTCTACACACGTGAGGACGGCGACCACATGGTAACCGTAGATATGGGAGAGCCGTCTTTCGACCCCGAAGACGTCCCCGCCGAGAGACGTATAGTCGAGGAGGAGATCGGCGGCTACCGTCTGACATCGTCTAACACCGGAGTGCCTCACTCAGTGGTCTTCGTCGATGAGGTTGATGAAATAGATGTCGAGGAAGAGTCTCCCGATATACGCCACGCCGACGTCTTTCCTGAGGGGTCGAACGTCAACTTCGCGTCTCCGACTCAAGACGGCTACAAGATAAGAACCTTCGAGAGGGGCGTCGAGGGCGAGACGCTTTCGTGTGGCACGGGAAGTGTCGCAGTCGCGGCGGTAGCGCGCGAACTCGGAAAGACTGACGATGACGACGGAGAACTGCGGATACAGACCCGCGGCGGCGACCTCTGGATAAGCTTCGAGGACGGATCGGCGATGATGAAGGGACCCGCCGAGATAGTCTACGAAGGAGAAGTCTGATTACGTCTGCTTTCCTCGGTCAGTATATTAGTTACAGGTCGAGCACGTCGTCCATTCCGTAGAGACCCGGCTCCTGTCCGGCTAAGAAGACCGCGGCGTCGACCGCACCCGCTGCGAAGGCACGTCTCTCTCCGGCTCTGTGCTTTATTATGACCGACTCGCCCTCACCGGATATCAGAACCTCGTGTTCGCCGACTATCTCTCCAGCCCTGCGCGCGTGTACTCCTATCTCGTCGCTCCTCGGAGCCTCGCCCTCTCTTCCGTGGACGTGTTCGCGGTCTCCTATGCCGTTTTCTATCCTCTCTACCGTCGTGAGCGCGGTACCAGAGGGCGCGTCGACTTTGTGTCTGTGGTGGGTCTCTGTCACCTCGTAGTCGTACCCCGGGAGAAGCGACGCGGCTTCCTCGACTATCTCCCAGAAGGCATTCACCCCCGTCGCGAAGTTACTCGACTGGAGCACGGGTATCTCGTCGGCGGCGTCTTCTATTTTCGACTCGGTCTCGTCGGTGAGACCCGTCGTACCCGTCACGAGAGGCGTACGTGTCGATAAGGCGGCTTCGACGAACCTCTGTGTCCCCTCGGGTGAGGTAAACTCTATAGCTACGTCGGCTTCGTCGAAAGCCTCCTCGGCTTCGTCGGGCGACATTATCTCGACGCCGTGTTCACGTATCTCGTCCCCGACGCCGTTCCTGTCGACCGCGCCGATGAGTTCGACTGTGTTCCTCGTCTTTATGACGTCGAGTATGAGCCGTCCCATACGTCCACGGACGCCCGCGACTGCGACCTTCGTCTCCGCCTCAGTCCCCGTCTCATCGTCAGTCATTCTCGAACTCCTCCACGGCGTCTCTGACGACTTCGGCGTTTTCGTCGCTTATGTCGTCGAGAGGGAGACGTAGACCCGACCCCGAGTAGCCGAGGACTTCCATCGCCTTCTTGACGGGTATCGGATTTGTCTCGACGAACATCGCGTCGAATACGGGAAGAAGCTCGTGGTGTAGGTCGCGCGCCTCGTCGTAGTTGCCCTCGTCACACGCCGAGACGAGGTCACACATAGCCTCGGGGAAGATATTGGCGACTACACTTATGACGCCTGAGCCACCGACGCTCATGAGAGGTAGGGTCATGGCGTCGTCTCCCGAGACTACCTCGAACTCCTCGTCGCGCGTCCTTCTACACAGCTCGCTGATCTGGTTTATGTCTCCGCTCGCCTCCTTGATCCCGACTATGCTGGGATGGTGGGCGAGCTCTGCGACGACGTCGGTGGAGATGTTCTGACCCGTCCTACTCGGGACGTTGTAGAGTATCAGAGGTATATCCGTCTCGTCGGCAACCGTCTCGTAATGCTTCGTCAGACCCGAGTCGTTGGGCTTGTTGTAGTAAGGTGAGATGAGGAGGGCGGCGTCGGCACCCGCTTCCTCGGCGTGTTTGGTGAGTTCGAGTGCCTCGTGGGTCGAGTTCGACCCTGTGCCCGCTATGACGGGCTTGTCGGCGACCTTGACTGCGGTCTCTACGACCTTCTTGTGTTCTTCGTGGGTGAGTGTCGCACTCTCTCCCGTCGATCCACACGGAACTATCCCGTCAACCCCCGCGTCCTCAAGTCTCTTTATATGTGACTCGTAGGCGTCGTAGTCGACGTTCCCCTCGTCGTCGAAGGGTGTAACTATCGCGGGGAAGACTCCTCGTGTGACATCCATGTCTGGTCTAAGGGCACGAGAGGTATAAGTTGGTTGTGGTGCTTACTTCTTCCTCAGGTACCACCACGCGAAGACGCCGAGTAGAACGACTACTCCCCCAGCGAAGAAGAGGACTCCCGGAGGAACCGTCTGTGACGCCTGCTGTGCTGTCTCAGCCCCCGCTTCTGTGGACTGTATTCCGAGCCCATCTCCTCCGGTGTCCTCCGTCCGTGGCGCAGGAGCCGAAGTCTGAGACTCGACTACCCACTGGACACCGAGACTTACAGCGCCGAGTCCGAGTATGGCGGCGAATATACTTTTTAAGGCGTCCTTGATTCCCGATGTCGATGAGTCCTCCTCGCGCCCCACGAAGACTAAGAGTGGCTCCTCCGAGGGCGCGTATATACTCATCTCTCTGCCTTTCTCGGAGTACTTGGTGTCGGCGACACGGATCAGGTCGGCGTCCTCTAGCTTTCCGAGGTGGTAACGTGCGTTCTGCACCGTCGTGTCGGTCTCGGCGGCGATCTCCGACGGCGTAGATGGAGAGTCGTGTATCTCGGCGAGTATCTCACGCGAGGTCTCCGACGAGAGTGCGTTTATGAGGGTGTCGGCGTCGTCACTGTCGACGCCCATGACACGCGGCTCTCCGTCCTGTTCTGACGACAGTTCGGTCTCAGACTCTGACCCGAATATGCTCGACATAGGACTTGAATCTCTTCGAATATTACGGAGTCAATCTTAAGAGTTTTACCGTAGGCAGAACGAAATTCTACTGGGAATGACTGTCATACATACTTCTACGGATCGGGTACGTGTGCCCGCGAGGATTACACACGCACACGGATGCAAGAACCAGACGGAGGCGGAGGTGGTTTCAACATGTCGTTGAACTCGGAGTTCGAGTCGTGTGGGCTCTACGACTCGTCACACGAACACGACAACTGCGGAGTTGGTGTCCTGATGAACCTCTCTGGCGAGAAGAGCCACGAGATAGTCGAGGACGCTCTCGAGATGCTCGAAAGCCTCGACCACAGAGGCGCGAGAGGCGCTGAGGAGAACACAGGGGACGGATCGGGAATCCTGATACAGAAGCCCCACGGATTCTTCGAGTCGGAGGTCGAAGAGATCGAGGATCTTGGCTTCGACTCGTACGGCGTCGGACAGGTCTTCTTCCCCGACGACGAGGAGAAACAGCCCGAGCTACGTGATCTAATAGAAAACGCCGCCGAGGACGAGGGATTCGAGGTCTTCGCGTGGAGAAACGTACCGACCGACAACTCCGACCTCGGAGAGACTGCTTTAGAGTCGGAACCCGACGTCAAACAGTTCTTCGTACGTCCTCAGGAAGACGTCGACACGGACGAGATCGACTCGGGTCTCTACGTACTGAGACGTGTCATAGAGAACAGGGTCGAGGAGGAGAAACCTGCGGGCGAGGAACGTTTCTACATCTGCTCTCTCGACAGGAGAAAGGTCGTCTACAAGGGTCTTCTCACGAACGCCCAGGTCAGAAGCTACTACCGCGACCTATCCGACGGAGACGTGGTTTCAAGCCTCGCACTCGTCCACTCGCGTTTCTCGACCAACACGCTCGGAGCGTGGGAGCTCGCACACCCCTACCGTTCTATCGTACACAACGGCGAAATAAACACACTCAGGGGCAACTTCAACTGGATGAAGGCGCGCGAAGCCGACCTCGAGAGTCCGGCATTCGGCGACGACATAGACAAGCTCAAGCCCGTCACAGAGGAAGGACAGAGCGACACCGCGGTACTCGACAATGTCCTCGAACTCCTCGTAGAGAGCGGGAGGTCGCTCCCCGAGAGCCTCAGGATGCTGATACCCGAGGCGTGGGACAAGGACGAGAGCATCGACGATGACAGAAAAGACTGGTATGACTACCACTCAAGCATAGTCGAGCCGTGGGACGGTCCCGCACTCGTCGCCTTCACCGACGGATACAGCGTGGGTGCGGTTCTCGACAGAAACGGTCTGAGACCGTGCAGGTACTACGTCACAGAGGACGACCGTCTCGTGATGGCGAGCGAAGCAGGTGTCCTCGACACTCCTCCCGAGGACGTAGAGGAGAAAGGCAGGCTCCAGCCCG
Source organism: Halorutilales archaeon Cl-col2-1 (assembly GCA_041891055.1). Taxonomy (GTDB): domain Archaea; phylum Halobacteriota; class Halobacteria; order Halobacteriales; family Afararchaeaceae; genus Afararchaeum. The sequence goes on from CP169074.1 coordinate 267,836, forward strand.
GACAGATGTTCCTTGCGGATGCCGATGAGGGACGTATAATACCCGACGAAGAGGTCTTCGATGACCTAACCGACGAGAAGTACTCCGACTGGCTCGATGAGAACCGCGTCAGCCTCGAGGGTCTTGTCGACGAGAAAGATCCCGTTCCAGAGTACGGTCTCGGAGAGTACGGCGACTACGACATATCGCGTTACCAGAGGACTTTCGGTTACAGCCTCGAACACGTTGAACGTCTGATACAGCCGATGGCTGAGGAAGGCAAAGACCCCATAGGAGCTATGGGTAACGACACTCCGCCCTCAGTCCTCTCGGAGAGGAACAAGACGTTGTTCACCTACTTCAAACAGCTCTTCGCTCAGGTCACTAACCCGCCCCTCGATTACATACGTGAGGAGACTGTCACATCGCTGCGTAGTAACATAGGTCGGCAGAACAACATCTTAGGAGAGACTCCCGAACACTGCCGTCAGCTCACACTCGACTCTCCGGTTCTGAGGAACGAGGAGCTTGAGGCTGTAAAGCGAATAAACCAGAACGGAATCAAGTCGTACGAGATAGATGTCACCTACGAGAAGGGCAAAGACCTCAGGAAGGCTGTCGAGGAGGTCAGACACGAGGCTGTGAGAGCGATTACCGACGGATACGAGCTACTCGTCCTCTCTGACAGGAAGACGAGCGAGGACAGGGTTCCGATACCGAGCCTCCTCGTCACAGGTGCGGTACACCACCATCTGATACGTGAGGGTCTCAGAACACGTGTCGGTCTCGTGCTTGAGACGGGACAGCCGTGTGGAGTCCAGCATTTCTGTACTCTGATAGGCTACGGTGCCGACGCAGTCAACCCCTACCTCGCCTACGACACGATACATGACCTGATACTCGACGGCGACATAGAGTTCGACCCCGACGAGGCGATAGACAAGTACGTTCACGCCGTTGAGGACGGTCTCCTCAAGGTGATGTCTAAGATGGGTATCTCGACCCTCGAAAGCTACAAGGGAGCCCAGATATTCGAGGCTATAGGTCTCGACTCGGAGTTCGTCGACGAGTACTTCGAGGGCACGACAGCGAGAACAGAGGGAATCGGAATCGAGGATCTCGAAGAAGACCTACTCGAACGCCACGAACTCGGCTTCGGCGAGACGGTCGAGGGCAACTTAGAGCTCGAACAGGGAGGCGAGTTCTACTGGAGACGTGACGGCGAGTTCCACCAGTGGAACCCACAGACGATAGGAAAGCTCCAACACGCCGCACAGTCGGACGACTACGAGACCTACAAGGAGTTCTCGTCGATAATCAACCAACAGGAGGAGAACCTCCAGACCCTACGCGGTCTCTTAGAGTTCGACACCGAGAACTCCGACTCGATACCCATAGAGGAGGTCGAGCCCGTCGAGGAGATCTGTAAGAGGTTCTTCTCGTCGTCGATGTCGTTCGGATCTCTGTCGAAGGAGGTTCACGAGACGCTCGCGATAGCGATGAACCGGATAGGCGGAAAAGCAGGATCGGGTGAGGGAGGAGAGCCCGTCGAGAGGTTCAACACCGAGAAGGAGTGTAAGCTCAAGCAGGTTGCGAGCGGACGGTTCGGCGTGACATCGAACTACCTCAAGAACGCCGAGGGGATCGAGATTAAGATGGCTCAGGGATCGAAGCCCGGAGAGGGCGGACATCTCCCCGGCGGTAAGGTCAACGAGACGATAGCTGAGACGAGGTACACGACTCCGGGAGTCGACCTAATATCGCCGCCGCCCCACCACGACATCTACTCGATAGAGGATCTCGCACAGCTCATACACGACCTCAAGTGCTCGAACACCGACGCCGATGTCCACGTCAAGCTCGTCTCCGAAGCGGGGATAGGAACCATCGCCGCGGGAGTCTCGAAGGCGAAGGCTGATGCCCTCCTCATAAGCGGAGAGTCGGGAGGCACAGGAGCCTCGCCGAAGACGAGTATAAAGAGCGCGGGACTACCCTGGGAGCTCGGCTTAGCTGAGGCGAACCAGGTTCTCCTCGCAAATGACCTGAGATCACGTATAAAGCTACGTGTCGACGGAGGAATGAAGACGGGACGTGACATAGCCGTCGCCGCGCTCTTAGGCGCGGAGGAGTACGGCTTCGGAACCGCTCCCCTCATCACGTGTGGCTGTGTGATGCTCAGGAAGTGCCACGCCAACACGTGTTCGGTCGGAGTTGCGACACAGGATCCTGACCTGCGTGACAGATTCCCCGGAAGACCCGAGTTCGTCGTCAACTACATGAGGTTCATGGCTCAGGAGGTACGTGAGATAATGGCGGATCTCGGCTTCAAGACGATGGAGGAGATGATCGGAAGCGTCGACAAGCTCAAACACAACAACGACGTCGAGCATCCCAAGGCTCAGAAGGTCGACCTCTCACAGGTTCTCGAACTCCCTGAGTCGGAAGACGAGAAGACAAAGACGGTCGAACAGAACCACAAGATCGACGAGAAGCTCGACAACGAGCTCATAGAGGAAGCAAAGCCCGCACTCGAAGACGGAGAGAGTGTCGAGATAGAGAGGAAGATCGAAAACAGGAACAGGACTCTCGGCACTATGCTGAGTGCCGAAGTCGCCGAGAGGTACGGAGACGACGGACTCCCCGACGACACCATAAAGCTAGACCTCGAAGGCTCGGCGGGACAGAGCCTCGGTGCGTTCCTCTCACACGGAATGACCATAGACCTCGATGGCGACGCCAACGACTACCTTGGAAAAGGTCTCTCAGGCGGAAAGATAATCGTACGTACGCCCGACGAGGCAGAGTACGAGGCTGACGACAACATACTCATAGGAAACGTCGCACTCTACGGCGCGACGAGAGGAGAAGCCTACTTCAACGGAGTCGCGGGAGAGAGATTCGCCGTCAGAAACTCGGGAGTCAAGACAGTCGTCGAAGGAGTCGGAGACCACGGCTGTGAGTACATGACCGGCGGTATTGCGGTCATACTCGGCGAGACGGGCAAGAACTTCGGCGCAGGAATGAGCGGCGGAGAAGCCTACGTCCTCGACGAGTCGGGCGACTTCGAGTCGAAGGTCAACAAGGGAATGGTACATATAGACGAGTTCGACGACAGAGACGAGCACATGGTCAAGCGCATGGTCGAGAACCACCACAGGTACACGGGGAGCGAGAAGGCACGCGAGATACTCGACAACTGGGACGAGTACGTCGACTCCTTCGTCAAGGTGATGCCCGACCCCTATGCCGACGCGATAGAGGAGCGTCTCGAGGAGGGCGAAGACATACGTGTCTCGCCACCTCCGAAGCCTCCTCAGACAGCCGAGAGAGGACGAGGTGATGACTGATGACTGAAAGACATCCGGATGGATACCAGAGACACAGCCGGAAGCCGATAGGCAAACGCGACTCCGAAGAGAGAAAAGACGACTACGACGAGGTCTGGGACACCGACTGGGACGAGGACGAGTTGGACGACCAGGGTGAGAGATGTATGGACTGTGGAGTCCCGACGTGTATGGGAGGCTGTCCCCTCGGGAACATAATCCCCGACTGGAACGACCTCGTGTACAGAGACGACTGGGAGGAGGCTCTCGAAAGGCTCCACGCCACCAACAACTTCCCCGAGTTCACGGGATACGTCTGTCCCGCGCCGTGTGAGGACGCGTGTACGCTCGCTTACAACGACGACGCTGTCACGATAAAGAGCATAGAGCGTGCGATCTCCGACAAGGGCTGGGAGGAAGGCTGGATAGAGCCGAAGCCACCCGAGAAACGCACCGACTACGAGGTTGCGGTAGTCGGAAGCGGACCCGCGGGACTCGCCGCCGCACAGCAGTTAAACAGGGCGGGACACAACGTCACCGTCTTTGAGAGAGACGACGAGATAGGCGGTCTGATGACCTACGGAATTCCCGACTTTAAGTTCGACAAGGACAGGGTCGCGAGACGTGTCGACCAGCTAAGAGAGGAGGGCATAGAGCTCAAGACGAACGCTGGTGTCGGAGAAGACGTCGAACCCGAGGAACTAGTCGAGGGATACGACGCATCGTGTATAGCCGTCGGAGCCCAGAAACACCGTGACATAACACTACCCGGACGTGCCCTCGACGGCATCCATTTCGCTATGGATTTCCTCACCGACGAGAACAGGAGACAGGCGGGCAAGGAAGCCAAAAACGGCATAGACGCCGAGGGCAAAAACGTCGTCGTGATGGGTGGCGGAGACACGGGTGCCGACTGTGTAGCTACCGCCCACAGACAGGGAGCCGAACAGGTAGTCCAGATAGGCATAAACAAGAAGCCGCCGAAGGAGAGACCCAAGGACAACCCCTGGCCCGAACAGAAGCTCACCTACAAGAAGACCTACGCACAGGAGGAAGACGGAGTCGAGGAGTTCAGCGTCAACACGACTGGATTCGTCGACGACGACGGAGACGGCGAGGTCGACTACCTCGAAGCCGAGAGGGTCGAGTGGGAGTACGACGACGACGGAAACCGCGTCGACAAGGAGGTCATAGACCCCGACCTCGAAATTCCCGCCGACATCGTCCTGATAGCCATAGGATTCACGGGTCCCGACAGTAACCCGTTCGACGAGATCGGCGTTGAGATAGGCGATGATGGAACCTTCAAGACGGACGACTCGATGATGACGACCGCCGACGGCGTCTTCGCCGCCGGAGACGCCAACATGGGAGCCTCGCTCGTCGTCTGGGCGATAGCCGACGGCAGGGACGCCGCGAGGGAGATAGACGAGTACCTCACCGGAGACACGAATCTGCCCGAGAGCCTCAGGACGCAGAACGAGCCTCTCAACCGGATGTAGCTAACTAAGTCTGTTCTTATTCGTCTTCGCCACTTGTTGCGTCTTTTTCAAGTCTAACTACCCTTATGCCGTCTTTCTGCTTGTCTCTCACCTTCTCGAAGCCCTTCGACTCGAAGAACCCGACCGAGTTGAGAGGTGCTTCGGCTGTGATGGAGCCGTCGTCGTCAGCTATCTCCTCGAACCTCTCAAGTACACGGCTCGCACAGCCGCAGTTCGAGTGGTTGGGCGAGGTGTAGAGACCCTCAACTCGAGTTTGGGTCTCCGAAGATTCGGCAAGCACGCCGAAACAGACGGGCGTGAGGTCGGTCTCGGCGACTAAGACTACCGAAGACTCTGACTCTATCCTGTCACGAAGCGAGTCGGAGTCGTGTTCGATCAGGCGTGAGAAGACCGACCTGTCGTACTCGTCGACACGGCTGAATCCTCTTTCGAGAGACTGCTGTCGTATTATCTCAAGACTGGGGACGTCAGAAAGTTCGGCTTCACGTAGCTCTAGCATTGCCGTATATTCGAGACGCCGAGAATTATGCGTAACGGAGACAACCGGAGACCGGTGACGTTCATCTCACACCTAAGTGGACTTTCGCCTGTGTCGTATAAGAAGACACATCACCGTTATTACCACTCGGTAACATCCGACAGTCTTAAGCCATCCCGGAGACATCTAAGACTGTATGTCAAGTCTTCTCACAGACGACTTCGGTCGTGAGGTCACCGACATACGTATATCACTCACCGACCGATGTAACTTCGACTGTTTCTACTGCCACAACGAGGGGTTGGGGGACACGAGGGGTCCTAGAGAGCCACAGGAGAACGAGATGTCGACCGCCGAGGTTCTACGTATAGCACGTGTCGCACACGAGTTCGGGATACGCAACTTCAAGATAACGGGTGGGGAGCCGATGCTCAGAGACGACTTGGAGGAGATCGTCGGCGGTATAGCCGACCTCGAAGGAACCGAGGTCAGTATGACGACGAACGGTACGTTTCTCGCGGGTCGCGCTGAGGGACTCGCCGAGAGAGGTCTCGAACGCATAAACGTCTCTATGGACACCAACGACCCCGAGGAGTTCAGAGACGTCACCAAGGGAGGAATAGAGAGGGTCTACGACGGAATAGACGCCGCTCTTGACGCGGGTCTCGCACCCGTGAAGCTCAACATGGTGATGGCGAAGCCGATGCGTCCGTACCTCGACGACATGATAGAGTACGTCACCGACAACGACGGTCTGCGTCTCCAGATAATCGAGTACATGCCCGAGATAGCCGGAATGCCCGAATTCCACGTCGAGATAGACGAGATCAAGTCCCTCCTCGCACGGAGAGCCGACGGAGTCACGACGCGCGAGATACACAACAGATCACGGTACGAGATAGACGGAACAGTCGTCGAGGTCGTCGATCCCGTCGAGAACCCCGAGTTCTGCGCCAACTGCCACCGTATACGTGTCACACACTCGGGCGGTCTCAAGGGCTGTCTCAACAGGAACGACGATGTTGTCTCGACCCTTGGAGCTACCGACGACGAGCTCAGAGATAAGTTCAGAAAGGTCGTCGCCGACCGTGTCCCCTACTACGGCGAGTACATGGTAAAAGACGACGACGGAAACTGGGTCAAGAACCCCGAGTACGAGGATGATGACGCCGAGGCTGACACCGACGACATACTTAAGCTTCCGGTCATAAACTAACTCTATGCGACTCTTCGTGTCAGTCGACCTTCCCGAGAAGCTTGAGGATGCCCTCAGAGATCTTCAGTCTGATCTCAGAGAGACGGGAGCCGACCTCAGCTTCGTCGATCCAGAGAAGGCACATATCACGATGAAGTTTCTTGGAGACACTGACCCAGACAGGCTCGACGAAATCAGGCAAATACTCGACGACGCGACCGAGGGATTCTCGTCCTTCGAGGCGACTGTCGAGGGTACCGGCGTCTTCCCGAGCCGTGACTTCATAAAGGTAGTCTGGGCTGGTGTCTCGGAGGGGTCGGGGACTCTCACCCGTATACAAGACGAGATCGAGACGGGCTTTGTCTCGGCTGGCTTCGAGGAGGAAGACCATGATTTCACGCCACATATAACCCTCGCCAGGGTGCAGTCGGGGAAGTCGAAGAGCCAGATACAGTCCTTCGTCGACTCGACACAGGGACGTTCACTCGGAAGATTCACAGTCGACTCGGTCAGCCTCACAAAGAGCGAGCTACGTCCTGAGGGTCCAGTCTACGAGACTCTCTACGAGGCGAGACTGGAGTCGTAGACGGAGTAGCTTTTTTCGGCATCTGAAAAGAGTAGCAGACTTTATATGATTCTAGAGACACTCAACTCATATGAGCAGTGAAACCAAAGCCCGTCAGGGGATACTCCCTGGCTGGCTCAGAGCGAGAGTCCCGTTCCGTTACTTCATGGGTGTAACCCTCGTAGGAACCTATATACTCATGGTTCTGGGTTCGTACGTCAAGGCGATAGGCGCGGGGCTCTCGTGCCCCGACTGGCCCACGTGTTACGGGACGTGGATTCCGTTCCTCGACCCGACTATAATAAGTAACTCGCCCTACTCCGCCTTACAGATATTCGCAGAGTGGGCACACAGAGGGCTCGCCATGGTAATGGGGTTCATGATAATAGGTGCGGCTATCGGGGCGTGGAGGCTCGGATACGGACGCACAGCCGTACGGGCTTCGGCAGTCGCGGTACTTCTACTGCCTTTCCAGATAATACTTGGGGGACTCACAGTCACCGAGGATCTCGAACCGTTAATAGTCACGGCACATCTCGGTACAGCTACTATAATACTCCTCGGTCTGACTGTGGCTACGGTACTGGTGTGGAAAAATGAGACTCAAGCCAACAACACAGAAAGACGGACGGCTTAGTACAGCACTCCCGGTGGGTGGGAACCGGAGTCTGACCGATCTTCTGGCTCTCACGACCGTGGCGACATATGTCGTGATAGTCCTCGGAGCCACGCTTGCTATTACAGATATCGCCTCGGTCTGTCAGACTTGGCCCACGTGTAACGGGAGATGGATAGTGCTTCCGTGGGAGGGGAACCTCTTTGTGGTCTGGGGCTACAGACTCACCGTCTTAGTCACGGGAACTCTCGTAGCCGCGTCGGCGGCGGCGTCTTGGCTCGTTGAGACACGTCTCCGTGTACGTGCGGCGCTCGTAATCGCACTTTTCGCTTACCCGGTTCAGTCGGCGATAGGTGGTGCTCTTGCGACTTCGAGCGTGCCCAACCTTCCCGCGGTACATCTCGGTGTCGCGATGTCGATCTTCACGGCTCTACTACTGAGCCTGACGTGGAGACTCGACGCTAACGTTGACCCCGATGAGATAGACAGCTCCGAGCTGTCGAAGAGCGACGACGAAGAGGGCTGGGGACATCCCTCAAGCCCCACCGAGAAGATAACGATGACAGCGAAGGCGTACTACAAGCTCACGAAGCCACGTCTGATGTGGCTTCTGTGCCTCGTCGCGCTCGCGGGTATCGGCTTAGCTGTAGGAGGTTCGGGCGAGTCGGTCAGCACCGTCACGGTCGCCGCAACGCTCTTAGGCGGAGTCCTGTCGATAGGCTCGAGTGGTACCTTCAACCACGTACTCGAACGAGAGGTCGACCAGAAGATGGACAGGACGTCGGGAAGACCATTGGTTGACGGCGTCGTCCCCGTACGTAACGCCGTTGCCTTCGGTCTCGTCTTAGGCGTAGCCTCTCTGGGAGTCTTCGTCGTCTATGTCAACATACTCGCTGCAGTCCTCGACTTCATAGCCATACTCTTCTACACATTCGTCTACACGGTGGTTCTCAAGCCAAACACGACACAGAACATAGTCATAGGCGGTGCAGTCGGAGCGCTTCCCGCACTCATCGGCTGGTCGGCAGTCACCAACTCCATAGGCGTCCCCGCAGTCGTACTCGGTGCGGTCATATTCCTATGGACGCCCGCTCACTTCTACAACCTCGCGCTCGCTTACAAGAAGGACTACGAGAGAGGCGACTTCCCGATGCTTCCCGTCGTCAGGGGAGAGAGAGTCACACTCAGACATATACTCCTCTACCTCGGCGCGACCTTACTCTCAGCTGGAGTCTTAGGAGCTGTGGCTCCCGTTGGACTCCTCTATGGAGCTACGACAGTCGTACTCGGCTCCGTCTTCGTCTGGACAGTACTCCGTCTCTACAGGGAGCAGACGAAGAAAGCCGCCTTCCGATCTTTCCACGCGTCTAACATATACCTCGGAACACTCCTAATATCTATAGTCGTCGAGACACTGGTGATATAATAAATATGAGCCCTCCAGACTCAAGGAGTGCCACGGGAACTCGGATAGACCTTTCGAGTATGAAGCCTCGGAGGTCGACGCTGTCATGGGGTGCTCTGATAGTAGCAGTCGAGATACTCCTCCTTGTGGCATATTACAGCTTACCCGGAAACCGCCTCACGACGGTACGCCACAGCCTGTATCCTTTCATATGGATAAACGTCGGCGCGTGGGCAGTAATACGGACACAGCCACGTGCGACTGACTCGCGTTTGAGGTACTTCTCTGCGGGAGTCTCAGTCGTCTACTTCGTCCTCCTCATCTACTTCGGAGGTCTCATGGGCTTCAACGCAGTCGACGACGGATTCAGCATCAAGTGGCTCTCTCCCGGATGGGGTCCCGCTCTCTACTACTCGGGCGAGACCTTCTGGATAAACCTCATACCCTTCAAGACCTTCGGCTACGCCGCGCTGTCGTACCTCGTATACTCCACTGTACTCGACGCATCGAAGTCGGTCTTCTCGGGCGTGGTGGGTCTCTTTTCGTGTGTTAGCTGTACTTGGCCCATCTTCACCGCCGCAGTCACGTCGGCTCTTGGAAGCGGCTCGGCACTCACGACAACTATCTACTCGTGGTCGTACGGTCTGTCGACTCTCGTCTTTCTGACAGCCGTGGCTCTTCTCTACTGGAAACCCTACTAAACAACAAGAATGTCGAACTCTAAATCCAAAGCCATAGAAGTCAACGGTCTGTGTAAGTCGTACGGAGAGACGGTCGCCCTTGACGGAGTCTCGTTCTCGGTCACCGAAGGCGAGATATTCACGCTGATAGGTCCCAATGGCGCGGGAAAGACCACACTCGTGAGATGTCTCACCGGAAGCCTGAGACAGTCGGAGGGAGAAGCCACCGTACTTGGGGAGTCACCGACTGACGCCGACAAGACACGTATAGGTCTCTTACCCCAGGACTTCAACCCCTCCGACCTACTCACGCCGCGCGAGATAGTCGAGTACTACTCGGGTCTCTATCCCGAGTCCGAGACGTTAGACACCGACGAGATCCTCGGACAGGTCGGGGTTCTAGACGTAGCGGGTTCGAGGTACTCGAACCTCTCGGGTGGACAGAAGAGACGAACGTGTGTTGCCTCAGCTCTTGTGAACGACCCCGACCTTCTCTTCCTCGACGAGCCCACGACGGGAATCGACCCCGACGGAAGGCGGTCGATGTGGGAGCTAATACGGAGACTCTCCGAAAGAGGTACGACAGTCTTCCTCACGACCCATTACATGGAAGAAGCCGAGTATCTCGCCGACACAGTTGCTCTGATCGACGACGGGGGGATAGTCGAGATAGACGACCCCGACTCACTCGTGCGTGACTACGGCGGAGAGAGTAGGCTCGAAGTCAGCCTAGGGACTCAGAGTCGAGACATCTCGGAACTAGAGTCAGACGGTTTTTCCGTCAAGGTCGATCCCAACTCGCAGACGATTCGGTTTGACGACATAGACCCGACGAGGATAGGAGACGCCGTCGATATACTTGAGTCGTCGGGAATCGAGTACGACGAACTCGTCTGGAAACAGCCCGATTTGGAGGACGTCTACCTCAATCTCACGGGTTCGAGATTCGGAACTCAGAGGAGTGATGATGTTGACGTAGACTACGAGAGAGGTGTCGAAGCGTGATATCCGTACGCCGTGTCGCCTCGGAGGCTAAGGCATCGTGGAGAACCTTCGTCCGGAAACGTGCTGCTGTCTTCTTTACCTTCATCTTCCCTATAATGCTCGTCGGAGTACTCGCCGCAGTTGTGAGTACACAGGTCGCCTCGGGGGCAGGGGGTCTTTTCTCACAGCCCGTTGGGTACTACATACCCGGATATCTCGCGATAGTCGTCCTTTTCACACCGATGGAGAGGATGGCGAGCACCGTCGCGACCTACGACGAGGAGAGGCAGTTCGAGAAGCTGTCGAGCACACCTCTCTCGGCGTTCGAGTGGCTCTTAGCACATAGCCTTGTAGTCACGGCTCTGGTATCGGGAGCGAGTCTCCTCATACTTGTTGTGATTCTTGTCCTCACTCCGGCGGAGATAGCTGTCTCTCCCTCTCTCGCGGTCTTCGTACCCGCGGGGGTCTTCGTCTTCTCGGGTATCGGAGCTGTGATAGGACGGCTAGCCGACTCACAGGACGGTGCCATCGCCGCCGGAAACGCTCTCTCGTTCCCGATGATAGTCCTCTCCGAGACCTTCGTGACTCCCGACCTCGTTCCCGATTCCGTCGAGCCTCTGATAGGTCTCCTGCCGCTCACCTACTTCTCGCGCGGCGTGAGAGCCGCGACGTACGAGGGCTCGTCTTACTCCGTCAGTCTGGGTGTCCTTCTCGTCCTTGCTGCCGTCGCCTTCGGAGCGGGAGTCTACTTCCTCCCGTGGCGGGAGGACTGAGACCAAAGGGAATTTTTATACTTCGGCTTCTGTTATCACAGCCTGTGATGGAAAGATCGGATAGCGCAAAAAAGGCGGTATCTGTAACCGGGGGCGGGTGTTGAGCGGATGAGCCAGCCCTCCCGTATCCGAACCCTCGTAGTCGACGACAGCTCTTTTTTCGCGAACATGCTCTCGGAGGAGCTTGAGGACAAGTACGGAATGGAGACATTCTGCGTGACGAGCGCGAGCGACGCCCTCGACATGATCGAAGAAAAGGACGTCGACTGTGTCGTGAGTGACTACGACATGCCGGGTATGGACGGGCTCGGACTCCTCCGACGTCTCCGTGAGAAGGGGATAGAGATACCGTTCCTACTTCTTACAGGACGAGGAGACGAGGAGGTCGCGAGTGAGGCGTTCAGCGGCGGCGCGACCGACTACCTCCTCAAACTCGAAATTATGGAGGACAACGAGTACAGACGTCTCGCCAACACGATCGAGAACGCCGTCTCACAGCACCAGACACAGAAGAAGTACGAGCTTCTCGTCAACAACACCCCTGACTACATAGCACAGATAAGCTACGACGGTGAGCTTCTCGCCGTGAACCCTGCGATGGAGGAAGCCTTCGGTGAAACTGAATCAAGTCTCGTAGGTAAGTCGGTCTGTGATCTGATGCCCGACGAGGTTGGAGAGAGGAGGCTTGAGAGGGGACGTGAGGTCATAGACGAGAACGAGACGAAGACCGACGAGGACAGCTACGAGGGAAGGTACTTCCACAACATATTCGTCCCCGTCGACCTCCACGGGGAGGAAGAGAGCTTTCAGATGATCTCGCGCGACATAACACGTAGGAAGGAGCGCGAGAAAGAGCTAGAGCTCCAGAACGAGAGGCTCGACGAGTTCGCAAGCGTAGTATCACACGACCTCAGGAACCCTCTCAACGTCGCACAGGGACGTCTAGAGATGGCACGCGAGACAGGAGACGAGGACGAGTTCGACGAGGCTGAGGAGGCTCTAGAGAGGGTCGAGAGTATAGTCAACGACGTCCTCGACCTCGCACGTCAGGGTCAGACAGTCGGAGAGACCGACGAAGTGAGTCTCAAGGAGACCGTCAGGGATGCGTGGAGAAACGTACATACGAAGGACGCCTCTGTCGAGATAGACGACAGGCTCGGAACCGTTTCAGCCGATGAGAGCCGTCTGCGTGAGGCTCTCGAAAACCTATTCAGGAACTCCGTTGAGCACGGAGGCGACGACGTCAGCATACACGTTGGAAGCCTAGAGGACGGATTCTACGTCGAGGACGACGGCGAGGGAATATCGGAGGACGAGAGTGAGAAAATCTTCGACCACGGCTACACGACCACCGACGAGGGTACGGGATTCGGTCTGTCGATAGTCGAGAGCATAGTAGAGGCTCATGGATGGGAGATCGATCTCGAAAGCTCGAGTTTCGGCGGCGCGCGTTTCGAGATACAAACGCGCTAATCCCACACCACCACTCGTGTGTTGTGTGTTTTCTAACTCTTGCGAGTATACGTAGTTATATACTGGGAAAAGTGCTTAAATAATTCATATTTACAATTCTTAGACAGATTTGCTACTAAAGTCCCAAACCAAACATCAAATTTGTAAATATTGCGGAGTTTCCACTTTTCTGACTATTTAAAATACCTCTATTAGAAGGCATTTCTTATTCTTCCTATCACTGTGTTGTAGTAGACATGGTAGAGACGATAACAGCAGAAGAGCTGAGAGACCTACAGGACAGCGACCAAGACTACGTCCTCGTCGACACGAGGAACCAGGAGGACTTCGAGAACTGGCACGTCGGCGGAGCCGTAAACGTCGAGTACTCGTACTCTGACAGTGAGCTTAGGGGAGACTGGGACTCTGTCAAGGAAGAGTACGGCATAGACGAGGACACTCAGATAATCACTATCTGTGCGAAGGGGAAGGCGTCGGAAGCTTTCGCCGAGTATCTTGAGGACAGAGGCTATGATGACGTGATGAGTGTTGACGGTGGCATGGAAGCGTGGGGAGCCGTCTACGACAAGACGAAGATAGCCACCGACAGGGACGAGCTGGAGATCATACAGGTACAGAGGAGGTCGAAGGGCTGCCTCGGATACATAGTCGGCTGTAAGGAGACGGGAGAGGCGGCGGCGATAGATGTCACGCGTCACAAGAACGAGTATCTCGACGCCGCCTCCGAACACGGCTACAAGATATCGGCGATATTCGAGACCCACATACACGCCGATCATCTCATGAAGGGCGCGCGCGAGCTACGTGACGAACTCGACGTACCTTACTACCTCGGAAGCGAGGCGGAGACACGCAACCCACAGTTCGAGTACGACCCCGTCGAGCCCAACGGAACTGTCGAGGTCGGCAACGTCAGTATAAAGGCGGTACACACCCCGGGTCACACCACGGGATCGACTTCGTGGCTCGTCGAGGACGTCGCACTCATGACGGGAGACACACTCTTCGTCGAGTCGGTCGGACGTACCGAGCTCCAGTTTGAGGGTGCCGACGCCGAGGACGCCTCGGGCGTTCTTTACGACACCCTCCAGAAGATGATGTCACAGCCCGACACGGTCAAGGTACTTCCCGCCCATTTCTCGGTCACAGACGACGGAGAGTTCATAGACGTTACTCCGGGACAGCCGATGACGGCGACCATCGGCTACATACGTCAGAACAACGAGATGATAAAGATGGACAAGGACGAGTACGTCGATGCTGCTTTCGAGAACATGCCGTCGAAGCCTCCCAACTACGAGAACGTCATCGCTACGAACGAGGGTAAGCGAGAGCTTGAGAGCGAGGAGGAGGCAGAGGAGCTAGAGCTCGGACCCAACCGGTGTGCGGCAACCGAAGAGAGCGTAGTCGCAGACGACTAACTAACTAATCCTCTGATCGCGGCTCTTTCTGGTTTATTTCGAGGGTTCCCGAGACCTTCTGAGGCGAGGGAGGCTGTATCTGTATCCCCACGTCCTCGAACCTCTCCTTGACACGCTGTGAGTACTCCGAGCGCACCTCAACCACGTTCGAACGCTCGGGGCTTTCGAGCCAGATACGTGACTCCAGAGCGACGTAAGAACCCGCGAACTCCTTCAGGTAGACTCCGGGCTCGGGGCTTTCGAGTATCTCGTCGTGTGCAAACGCCTCCTGTATGAGTATCTCCCTCGCTGTATCGATGTCGTCGTCGTAGTCTATCCCGAACTCGATTTCGAGACGCAGGTTCTGGTTCACCGAGACATTGGTGACCTGGTTAGCCACGAGCTGTGAGTTCGGAACCGTGACCTTCTCGTTGTTGAACTTACGTATGCGTGTCGCCCTGTAGCCTATGTCGGTTATCGTCCCTTCAACCTCACCGAACTTTATCCAGTCGCCGTAGTTGAGTTCGGTGTCGGCGATTATCACGATGCCGCTTATGAAGTTGGAGGTGACCTCGCGTGCGGCGACACCTACTGCGACCGTCGTGGCGGCGAGAACCACAGCCGACGCTGCGAGTATCTGACCGAAGTCGGATGCGAGAGTCGACAGAACCAGAGCGACCACGAAGACTATGAAGCTACCGAACCTTCTTACTGCGTACTTGAACCGCGTGTCTGCGTCTATGTAGTCGAGGAGCTTCAGAAAAGCCGGCTTTCCGACGTGGACTCCCAGTGTATAGAGAACTACGAGTGTGGAGATGAGAACCCCTATCTGTTGAGCCAGACCCGTGTACTCCGAGGCTATACTCACGGTGTCTACGGGGAGTATCTGGCTCGGTGTGGTGAACGCGGACTCTAACACACCGTCCTCCTACCGTCTCAAGGACGAAGAATCCATCGGCTGTAACTCTTAAGGTATCTCGACATCGTCGTCACACGACGGGACTTCGAGGAGCCCGCCGTTCGCGGCACTCGTTGCCATCGCTGCGTAACGTTCTAAGACGCCCGACGCGTCCTTCTCGACGGGAGACCAGTCCTCGGCGCGTTCTTCGAGGGTCTCGTCGTCGACTTCGAGCGAGAGGACACCCTCGTCGACGTCTATCCTTATCTCGTCGCCCTCCTCGACGAGTCCTATCAGACCGCCCTCCGCTGCCTCGGGGCTGACGTGTCCTATCGCCGCGCCTCTCGTGCCTCCCGAGAAACGTCCGTCGGTGATCAGAGCGACCTCACCCGAGAGAGTCGGCGAGCCGGATATCTTCGAGGTGGGCTCGAGCATCTCAGGCATTCCGGGACCTCCCTTCGGACCCTCGTACCGTATGACTATGGCGTCGCCCTTCTCTATCTCTCCGCCGTCTATGGCGTCGAGTGCTTCCTGCTGTGAGTCGTAGACACGCGCTCGTCCGGTGAACTGTCTCATCGAGTCGTCCATCGCCGCTGCCTTGACGACAGCACCCTCGGGAGCGAGGTTGCCCTTCAGGACGGCTAAGCCGCCACCGTCGTGTACGGGATCGTCGGCGGACTGGATCACCTTTCCGACCCTCTCCGCCTCGTCTATCCTCTCTCCTACCGTCTTTCCGTCTACTGTCGGACGGTCAAGATGTAGCTGATCCTGAAGCTGGGTCATCACTCCGGGGACACCGCCGTCGTCCCTGAGATGCTCCATCCTCCACGTACCTGCGGGGCTCATGTGTGCGAGATGTGGTGTCTTCTGGGCTATCTCGTCGAAGTCTGCGAGACTTATGTCGACTCCCGCCTCCTGGGCTATAGCGGGGAGATGTAACATAGTGTTGGTACTTCCTCCTAACGCGAGGTCGACAGCGAGTGCGTTCTCGAACGACTCGTGTGTGAGGAACTCTGAGGGACGTATGTCCTCACGTACCAGACGGAGTATCTCCCTTCCGCTCTTCGTAGCTATGTCGTACTTACGTGTGTCGGTCGCTCCGTAGGTCGCACATCCCGTCCATGACAGTCCGAGAGTCTCGGTGACACACGCCATCGTGTTCGCCGTGAACATGCCCGCACACGAGCCCTCGCCGGGACAAGCGTTACACTCTAGTTCGTAGAGTTCGTCCTCCGACATCTCGCCCTCGTTGTACTTACTGACCCCCTCGAAGACGGAGACGAGGTCGGCGGGCTCTCCCTCGAACTCTCCCGCCTCCATCTGACCCCCGGTAACCATTATCGCGGGTATGTCGAGACGTGCTATCGCCATCAGCATTCCCGGGACAATCTTGTCACACGACGCAAGTGCCACGATTCCGTCGAACTTGTGAGCGTTAGCCATCAGCTCGACCGAGTCGGCAATTATCTCACGCGACGGAAGGCTCGCCCTCATGCCGTCGTGTCCCATTGCTATGCCGTCGTCGACGGCTATCGTGTTGAACTCCAAGGGCGTTCCTCCTGCCTCCTCGACACCTTTCTTGACCTCCTGTGCGAGCTTGTCGAGATGGACGTGTCCCGGGACTATCTCGTTCCACGAGTTGGCGATCCCTATCAGAGGCTTGTGTATGTCCTCGTCATCGAGACCCGCGGCTCGGAAGAGAGAACGGTGGGGGGCGCGGTCGGCTCCCTCAGTCACCTCCGCGCTACGTAGCTGTGAGTCCTTTTCCGTGTTAGATTCACTGTCAGAGGCTTCCATACGTGGATTTCGTCTGCTTTTCTTATAAGTCCGACCATGTCGGTCTGTAGTGTCTTCACAAACCCAGTCTCAAGTAGAAGGTTTTTACGCGGAAAGTATCAAGCCACGAACGCATGACACGTAGCAGATCAGACAGTCGTACAGTCGAGGTATACGTATTTAGCTGATCAGACATGGAGACTCCGTCATACTCTTACTCCGGCATACAGAAGGCGTTTCTGAGACACCAGCATTTCTTTGTCTTCGCAGCACCCGTGATCTTCGTTGCTGCTGTCTATCTCTTCGCGCCGACTTCGGCGCAGGCACAGGCGACTCAGGGTAGCTACTGGTTACGTTACTGGTGGCTCTTCCCTTTCTTTGTCCTCGGAGCCACGACGGTCAACACGGTTGGAATAAGCGGATCGGCCCTCTTCGTGCCTTTCTTCATATTCATCTTCCCGATCCTGTCGCACCAACTAGAGCCCGAGACACTCGTCAAGGTCGGTCTGATAAGCGAGGCATTCGGTCTGTCGAGTTCGTCGATTGCCTTCATACGTTACGGACTCGTCGACAGACGTGTCGCACTCGCTCTCGTCGGAGGATCGCTCCCCTTCGTCGTTGGGGGCGCGCTCCTCTCATTCGTGATACCCGAGGTAGTCTTCCACTCGCTTCTCGGGGTAGCCCTACTCGCTTCGGCTTACCTCCTGTCACGAACCGACCTGAGCCACGGACACGGTGACTCCTCCGAGACTTCGTCTGCGACGACCGACGGCGGCACGGCTTCGAGCCTCCCCAACGACCCCGGAATGGTTGGTGAAGCAGGAGTCGAAACCGACGAGGACGGTACCGTGACACGTGTCGACTGTGAGGGAGACGACTACACCTACGACCGTTCGGGTTATCTCAGACGGTTCGCCAACTACGGCATAGGTGGCTCGTTCCAGGGACTCGCCGGATTCGGCATAGGTGAACTCGGTATCATATCAATGCTTGGAACACGTGTCCCAATACGTGTCGCGATAGGCACGAACCACATAGTCGTGGCTCTTACCGCGATACTCGCCTCAGCGGTTCATATATTCGGCGGCGGCTTGGTCGGAGGACACTCGATGAACATCGCTTCGACGCCGTGGAACATGGTAGTCTTCACCGTCCCGGCGACCGTCTTAGGCGGACAGGTAGCCCCCTATGTCTCGAACGCCTTAGAGACCCAGACGATAAAGAAGTTCGTCTGCGGACTCTTCTCGGTGATCGCAGTTGCCCTCTTCCTCATGGCGTCTGGCGGGATATAGAGAAGAGACACGAGACACGGACACGAGCTTTTTTACTCTTCAGTCCGGCTTCGGTAGTATGACCCGGACGGTGCTTCCACGGGGCTGTCTCTCGGCTATCTCTATCTTACCTCCTTCCATCTTCACTAGCCAGTAGACTAGCCAGAGTCCGAGACCACTTCCGTGTTTGAGGTGTGTCTCCTCTCCGTTTCTGAGAACCTCCTTCTCTTCGTCGGGTATTCCGGGACCGTTATCGGAGACATCAACCTCTATCTCGTCGTCACATTCGACGACATCTATCTCGACTCTCGGATCACGTGTGTCGTTGTGTTCTACTGCGTTGTCGACTATCTCCTTTATAGCAGTCTTCGTCCTCATCGAGACGGTGTACTCCTCCGAGAGCTCGGAGTCCCATTCTACCTCGGCGTCTTCGTATCGCAGCGACATCTTCTGGGCGATATCCGTGAGAACCTCGTCGAGTCCCGCCTTACTGTCCGAGTCATCAGAGACCTCAAGCAGGCTGTTTACTCTCTCGGCTTTCTCGCTCAGACTCTCTAGCTCGGAGGCTTTCTTCCTTATCATCTCTCCTATGCCTCGGCTCTGGCTCTCGTCGTCTATCATCTCAGAGTATCCGATTATGACGCTCAAGCCGTTCCTGAGGTTGTGGCGCAGAACCCTGTGCATCACCTGTAACCTCTGCTGCCGGAGCATACGTGAGCTTATGTCTGTCTGTATAGCCACGAACTTGGTGGGATCGCCGCCCGAGTCGGTAATGGGTGCTATCGTCTGGTGTGCGGTATAGAGTCTGCCGTCCTTACGTCTGTCGACGACTTCTTCCTCCCAGACGTCGCCAGCGAGAATGGTCTCCCATAGCTTCTCGTAGTACTCTTCGTCCTGTTCGCCCGACTTGAGCTTTCTGGGGGTCTCTCCGATCATCTCCTCCGCCGAGTATCCCGTGATTTCCTCGAACTCCGAGTTGACGTACTCTATCACGCCGTCGGTGTCGGTGATGTATATCGCATGTCCCGCGTGTTCGACAGCCTTCCTGAACATCTCAAGACGTCTCTGACGCTTCTTCCTCGCGGATATGTCTCTGAAGGTGGCGTAGGCGAACTTCCTGCCGTCGACTTCGATGTTGGTCGACCTTATGCTCACGGGCTTCGACTCGCCGCTCTTCGTCTCTATACAGATAGGCGAGCCGTCTTCCCTCTCGGTGATTGTAACAGGACTCCTCTCGACTCTGTCACGTACCGACTCGAACGCCTCGGCGTACTCCTCCCTCTTATCCTCGGGATGTAAATCGGGCTGTCTCATCTTTCTGAGTTCGTCCTCGGAGTAGCCGAATATATCCGACGCCTGGCGGTTGACCTCAAGTATCTCCCCCGTCTCAACGTCGGCTAGAACGACGGCGTCGGGAGAGCCTTCGAATATAGACTCGTACCTCGTGCGGGCGTTCTCTGCTTCCTCCTTCGCCTCCTCGGCTTCGTCGAGTGCTCTCAGGAGTCTCTGTTTCATCTCACATGCCGACTCCGACATCAGACGCATCTCGGAGGTCGGATACGATACCTTTATGCTGTGATCAAGGTCGCCGTCTGCTATCCTCTTGGCGTCCTCGGCAAACTCACGTATCGGCTCCGTCATACGTCTCGATATGTACAGACCTGCGACGATGACTACAGCCGCTGAGACGACGGCTATCATCTCGACGGCATCCCTTATTCTTATCGCAGGGGCGAATATCTCCGAGGTCGGAACCGTGGCTACGGCGTAGTAGTCGCCTCCGCTCGGAAGATCGACCTGCTGGTACTCCGCGAACCACTCCTCAGAGCCGCGTGAGTAAGTGAAGCTACCGTTTTTCTCCTCGAATATGTCGGAGCCGATTATCCTGTACTCGTCGACGGAGGTGTTGAACGAGAGGTTCGGGTTACGTCCGTTTGCGACGTATACGGGACCCAGGGACTCCCCCTCGGCGTTCGTGTAGTCTAGGTCGACGAGAGCCGCGTATCCGGTGTCACGTATCCCGAGTTTCGTAATGGGCTGTGTGATCTGTTTTGCCTGGTAGTTAATTATGACGAGCCCGACGCGTTCGCCGTTGACCTCGACGGGAGTTGCGTACCGTATTGCGGGCGAGTCGGTCGCTCTTGCTATGTTGATTGACGAGACGTAGACGCCGTCGGACTCCGTCTCGTCAGGATCCATCACTTTCTCGAACCAGATTTTGTCGCCCTTGTAGTCCTGGGTGTCTTCCTCACCGAGTTTATAGCCTGTGAGGACGTTACCGTCCTTCCAGAAGACACGTATCATGTCGATGTTGGGGTTGTCCTCACCGACGTCCTCGAAGAACTCCTGTGTCTCGTTGTACTCGGGTCGGCTGTCGAGGAGTCTCGGGTACGAAGCGTTCCTTCCCCGTAGACTCGTGTTCGAGTACCTGTAACGTATCAGACTCCTGACCGATTCCTGTCTCTCGACCATCCTGACCTGTTTCTTGTAGAGGAGTGATCTCGTCTCGGCGTTCTCGGAGACCGACTCTATCTCGGTGTTCAGCCTCTCGACCGACTGATCCCTGAGTGCGTCCTGTGTCTGGTTGAGGCTGACGTACGTTGTCAGAAACAGAGGAGTGAGTCCGATAAAGAGAACAGTAACCGCTATCCTGAACCCGAAGCTGTCTACTATGTCTCTTAGCATCTCTTTTTTGCTACTTCTCGTACTCAGAGACAGGAGTCCCGCGTCCGTCCCTTCTGTCACGACCCGGTGTAATTTCGGGCTTCGGCTGTCTTACTCGTATCTGCGTCTATGCCAGTATATGTAGAGTCATTTATACGTATATGCTCTTCGTTATAAGTGTAAGATATCCAAGGGTTATACGTAGAAGAGTACCAGCGGTAACAGGAGACTTCCCATACAGTGTACACGTCTCACACGCGTGTGGTTGGGAACCATACCTATCGCAGTCGCCGAGACGAGTATCGGGATACCTCGGAACCCCGAAAGGACGAAGGTTAAGACGACGAGGAGAACGACTACGAAGATGGTTACGAGACGGTAGCTCACCGACCGGGCGGCTCTGAAGACTACGTGTCCGAGAGCCACTGTCGCCCCGAACGCGGCCACCGAGACTACGACGGCGACCCCTACGTAGACGACTGTTAGGTCACGGCTTACCGTGACCACGTCGGAGAGTGCGACCATCGCACCGCTCCTCGACCTGTCTATGAAGTAGAGTGCGAGCAAAGCGAAGAGAGCATTAGAGGAGTTGACTCCCGAGACGGCGACTATGAACTCACGCGCCGACCTCTCATCGGTGTCTCCGTCAAGTCCTGGCTCCGACCCGGGTATGAAGCTCTGGACGAAGACGGTAGCTAGGGCGGGACTTATACCGGGAATCCATCCGACGACACCGCCGGCTAAGCTTCCCGATGCGGCACTCGTGAGGGTGCGTCTTCTGGGTATACGTGGGGACGCGTCGGTTTCCTGTGGGGGTATGTCTGAGTCGGATAATGCACTCGTGGCGACGACAGGCATTCCGAAGAGGCCCGTGAAGAGAGGCATGAGGAGATTCGATGTCTCGCCCGAGTTGAGTACGTAGTACCCTAAGAGTCCGCTGCTCACGAGGACGAAAGCCGCTGTGAGACTTCTTTGGACACCGCCCTCCGTAAAGAGGAGAAAAGCGGCTGTAACTCCGAGGACTAACGCCATCGAGTCCTCTAAGACGGGGTACAGCCTCACCATTCCGACTGTGAGTGGGAGAGCGACGAAGACGCCGAATCCCACGGCTAAGAGACTCCCGAGAGCTGAGAGACGCAGAGCCTCGTGTCCCCTTCCGTCGAGTACCATGCGGTGACCCGGGAGTGCGACGAGAGCCATCGAGTCGTCGGGAACCCCGACCACGAGACTCGGAACTATGTCGAGGAACGTATGTGTAACTGCGGCAGCGACTATCGCCACGCCGAGGAGTTCGGGAGCGACATTAACCCCTAATCCCGTGGCTGCTGCGGGAACACTCCCGGCGAGGAGTAGAGCGAAGGTGTTGACATGTAGCCCTGGTGTGAGACCGCTTACGGTTCCGAGAAGAAAGCCCAAGATTCCGAGGACTGCGACCGACGTCGGCGATACCTGTGAAAACGAGAACGAGACTAAGGGTATCAATCTCAGACCCAACTATAACGTCTACTCCTCCCTGTCGAGAACCCTTATGTGGTCTCCCCTGACTGTCACGGGTATCGGAACCGTCGCCTCGTGTAGCTCCACGGTGACCTCGTCGCTCGACGAGTCTATCCTCTTGACACGCGCTTTCTCGCCCTTGAAGGGTCCGCTTATGATCTCGACGACAGCACCTTCCTCGACTCCGGAGACAGACGGCTTCGGAGTCAGGAAATGCTCAACCTCTTCCATGCTCGTGGTTCCCTCGACCATCGTTCGGGCATGAGGGATATCTTCCGCGACGCGTTTGACTACATCGGGGTTCTCCGCCTCTACGAGGACGTATGCCTTGAGGTCGCTCGGTGCGAGAACCGCGTATATCTCGTCGATGTCACGCTCGGCTATCATGTCCGCGACCGTCCTCTCCTGGTTCGCGGTTGTCTTGACTGCGTATATTCCCATGTTTATCTTATGTTGCGGGGGGAAGGAATCTCATGACCACGAATATCAGGAAGCCGACGAGCCCTATGAAGAGTATTCCGCCTCCTGCTATGTACGACGCCTGTTTGAACTCCTGCCAAGTCGGCGTCCGTGCTAGCTTCAGAACACGGATGTACTCGTTTAAGCTGAAATCAATATCCATCAGAAGCGGTTTGTTTCTGAGTTAACTTGAGTCCTTCTAATCTTATCTAATCTATGTAGTCTATGTCGCTCTCGGTGGTCTGGGTCTCGTTGGGAGTCTTTCCGTATATCTGGGGACTCTCGACACCCGTGACGACGACCATCGTCCTCATCGAGCCTTCGAGTTCCTCGTCGACCGAGGTTCCCCAGATTATCCTCGCGTTGGTGTCTATCTTGTCGTAGATCTGTTCGACAACGCCCTCAGCCTCGTCTATGCTCATGTCGTTTCCACCAGTGACGTTGACGAGTGCGGAGGTCGCTCCCTCTATGTTGACGTCGAGGAGGGGAGACCGCAGAGCGTGTCTCACACTGTCCTCTGCCTTGCTCTCTGAGTCGCTCTCCCCGAGACCTATCATCGCCACGCCGCCTTTCTCCATCACAGTACGTACGTCGGCGAAGTCGAGGTTGACGAGACCGGGCTTCGTGATTAGCTCTGTGATGCCCTTCACTGAGCGCATCAGGACTTCGTCAGCGACCTTGAACGCCTTCTTGACGGGCAGACCACCGACTGCGTCAAGAAGCCTGTCGTTCGGGACGACTATGACGGTGTCGGCGACATCACGCAGACGCTCGAGACCCGCCTCGGCATTCGTCCTTCTGACCTCGCCCTCCGCGGTGAACGGCGTCGTGACGACGGCTATCGTGAGTGCCCCCTCGTCCTGTGCCGCCTGTGCGACGACCGGGGCACTTCCCGTCCCTGTACCGCCTCCGAGACCAGCAGTCACGAATACCATGTCGGAGCCCGAGACTGCGTTGGTTATCTCCTGCTGAGACTCTAGAGCGGCTTCCTCGCCGACTTGCGGTACTGATCCGGCTCCTCGTCCTCCGGTCTTCTTCTTTCCTATCAGGAGCTTCTTATCCGCCTCAGTCTCTATGAGATGCTGGGCGTCGGTGTTGGCGGCTACTAAGTTGGCTCCGTGTATTCCCTCCTTCTCCATTCGGGAGATAGTGTTGCAGCCTGCGCCTCCACATCCGACTACGGTAATGTCTGTTTCGAGCTCCTCAAGTACGTCAAGTAGCTCCTCGTCGGTCGTCTCAGCGTTGCCTCCCCCGGTACCACCACCCGTCCCCGTTGACTCTGTTCCTCCACTCGTCCCCGTCTCCGATGTACCCGTTTCTATCTCTCCACTTACGTCGTCGTTCATGTCCTCGTTCTCGGCTTCCTCAAGAGCGTCTTCTATTATCTTGTCCATGCTATTACACCGTATGATGGAACTCAGTCTGATATACTATACGGTACCGTACGTAAACCTCTGAGTCGGTCTATGGACTTCCCGTATATATTATTAAGTCAGACTCACGTCTGACACACACTCAGACCTCAAACACCTTGGTTTCTGTAACATGAACATCCTCCGGATATATAGTTCTGTCGTCGGTCTCGACCTCCTCACCGTCAGATAGCCTCCCGAAGAGACGCCCCTCGGGAACACCCATATCCTTAGCCTTCTCGGGACTAAAGACCTGCCTCCGAACGGTTATCTCTCCCTCTGCCTCGTCGTAGACTACGTCGTCGTACTTGTCTCTGAGTATCTCGACAATTCCCAGTGTGAAGTCCTCAGTCTCGTCGGTCTCCAAGACTACGTCGGCGAGAGACGAGTCGTCGTACTCGGAGTAGCCGAGACAGTGTTCTTCGATTAGATCCTCGAAGGCGTCGGGGTCTGTCCTGCGTGCCTCACGTGCCGCCTCGGTACCGCCGTAGACAACGGGATCGACATCGTCTTTGTGTGACCTCTGAGTCAGGAAGAGACGTTCGCCCGACATGACTGACTCTATCGCCTCTGCGACCTCGTCTTCGACACCTGATCGGCGTCTCAGTACCGACTCCGCCCTCGACGGATAGCCACGTAGGTCTTCATCGGAAGCGTCGCCGTCGAGTACGCCGAAGTCGGCTCCCGATATCTCGAAGACTTCGTCAAGGAGTGGGTCGTTGAGGTCGTCGAGACAGTGGTCGGGGACGACGTGTCCGAAGGCGACGTCAGTTTCGAGGAGAATACGCGTGAACTTCGGCGCGTAATGTCCTCCTCCTAATCCGACGGCGACCTTGGGGTATGTCTCGGAGGTGTCGAGTTCGAGTAAGCCTCTCGCAACTGCCCTCGCGGCATCCTCACGTTCCCATTCGTCCTCACCGCTCCCTATCTCGGCGTATAAAGACGGAGTCTCGACAGCCGTAGGACCGTGGTGGGTCGCCTCGAACGAGATGTCGAAGTCGTCGGGAGACTCGTCCTCGAAGAATCTGAGAAGGGACTTCGCGGCTTGAGGCGCGGGCTTCGCTAACCCTCCTTCTTCGCCGCCGTACTCCGCCTCTCCGAAGTTACCCGTGAAATGTGCCGTGAGAAGCTCCCCCGTGTCTCCCGAGTGACGCGACGCGAAGACGAGGAGATCGGTGTCGTGTGTCTCGGAGAGACGCGAGTCGACGTCGTCGTAGTAGAGATGTAGACCTTCTTTCTCCACCATCACGTATCCGTCTCGTGTGTACTCGCGCTCCCAGTCTCCTTCGGGCTCCGTCTCTTCCCAGTCCGCCTCTTCGAGGAGTCTGTCACGTATGTTGAGACTCGCCTCGTCGTCACGTGAGACTACGATGCCTATCATACCTTTACTTCGTCACGTACTTAGACAGTTTTTTGGATCTCCGGCACGTTTAAGACTTCCAACTACATACGTAGTAGCAATGAACCAGACACAGTTCGTCAGACGTATAGCGGGTGTAGTCATACTCGCGGGATTCGCCCTCGGATGGTTCGTCGACGACTACTTCTACCTCATAGACGCCTTCGCGGGTCTCAACCTCCTCCAGAGCTCTTTCACGGGTTTCTGTCCTTCTGAGAAGATATACGCAAGGCTGTTCGACTAATTTTTGTGTCTCCGACGCGTCTTTCGGGCATGGATATCTACGGAATAATAGGCAATCCCGTAGAGCACTCGCTCTCACCCCCTATGCACGAGGCGGCTTACGACGAGACGGGATACGACGCGCGTTACTGTAAGTTCCCCGTCGAAGACGGAGACGTCGAGACCGCCGTCAAAGGAGCCGAGGCTCTCGGAATAAAGGGTCTCAACGTGACTATACCACACAAGCAGGCTGTCGCCGAACTCGACGCAGTCGAGAACCATCCTACGGCGGAGAAGATGGCTGCGGTAAACACTCTCGACCTCGAAGAGATGAGGGGCTACAACACCGACGGCGTCGGTGCGATTAGAGCACTCGAACACCACGGCGTCGAAGTAGACGGTGCCGAAGTCGTAGTCGTCGGGGCGGGAGGTGCGGCACGTGCTGTCTGTTTCGCGCTCTCGGAACGTGATACCCGGATAAGAATCGCCAACAGGACGCCGGAGAAGGCACGTGACCTCGCCGACGAACTCGGTGGGTCGGCGGAGGGATACTCGCTTGATGCCCTCAAGGATACCGTCTCGGACGCCGACATACTTATAAACGCGACGAGCGTCGGCATGGAGGAGGACGAGACGCCAGTGCCCGCGGAGTACCTCGACTCGGATCTCGTCGTCTTCGACGTCGTATACAGCCCTCTTGAGACACGTCTTCTGAGGGACGCGAAGGAGGTAGGAGCCAAGACAGTAGACGGAGCCTGGATGCTCGTCTTCCAGGGTGTCGAGGCGTTCGAGATCTGGACGGGGAAGAAGCCGCCCGTCGATGTCATGAACACAGCCGTAAGAAGGAGGCTGAAGGATGACTGACGACGAACGTCTCGAACTCTTCTCGGAGAAGAGCTTCCGTCTCATACTCCGTATACCCGAGGTCGACACAGACGCAGTCACGAACGCTGTACACGAGGCTGCGGAGGTCGACGAACACGACGATGTCGACGTCTCGGAGTTCTCGGCTCACGCCACACATTCTGAGTTCGAGGGAGAGTTCAGAGGCAACGCCATAGAGGGTGGTGTCTCACGCGATGTCAACGGAAACACGGTTCTGACTCTCCGCAGGATAGTATATGTCGACAACTCCGCCGACTTCATCGACGAGATAAACGACCTCCTCAGGATCGAGAGGCTCGAAGACGCGGCTGAGAGGCTGCGCGAGTACGACGCCGACGAGGTACCTCTTAAGAAGGTTCTGTAAGATGGCTATGGAACGTTACTCCGAGATAATACCGGAGTTCGACAACTTTCTCGATTACCTCGAAAAGCCGCTTCCGAAGACAGCGAGGGTCAACACCGTCAAGTCAGACGTCGAAGAGACCCGAGAGGCTCTGGAGGAAGCAGGTGTCGGCACAGAGGTCTTCGACTGGTACGATAAGGGTCTACGTCTCGACATACCCGACGGAATGAGCATAGGCAACAGTCTCCCTCATTTCCTCGGCTGGATACACGTACATGAGGAGGTCAGCATGATCCCTCCGGTTGTTCTCGACCCCGACGAAGACGACCACGTCCTCGATGTCTGTGCCGCGCCGGGGAGTAAGACTACACAGATAGCCGCGGCTGTCGAGGAAGGCTCCGTTACGGCGAACGACGACAACATAGGCAGGATAGCCGCGCTAAGGAACAACACCGACAGGCTCGGGCTCACCAACGTCTCTGTGACCAACTACGACGGCAGGAGGATGCCGGGGAGAGACGTCTTCGACTCTGCGGTTGTCGATGTTCCGTGTACGTCGGAGGGGACTGCGCGGAAGTATCCTCAGCACAGAGAGGGTGCGAGTCTCGATCAGATTAGGAGTCTACAGGGAGTCCAGAAAGGAATACTGTCGAGGACTGTTGATCTCGTGAAGCCAGGGGGTACAGTCGTCTACTCGACGTGTACATTCGCCCCCGAGGAGAACGAGGCTGTCGTCGACCACGTTCTCGGGGAGAAAGACGTCGAAGTCGTCGATTTCTCTTTGGGACTTAACTCCGAAAAGGGTCTGACCGAATGGAAAGGTGAGGGCTTCGATCCTTCTGTCGAGAACTCGAAGCGGTTCTACCCCCATGCCAACGACACAGGGGGCTTCTTCGTCGCTAAGCTCAGGGTCGACTGATAGCTCTATCTTAGCTCTGTTTCTTCTTAGCGGCTCCTTCCTGAGTAGACATCTCCTCTATCTTACAGATGACTATGTTGTTGGTCTCATCCTTGCCGTCTACTACGCCGTCTATCACTAGCCCCGAGATGGGGGTGGGTCCTACCTCTATCTCGTCGCCCTCGTGGAAGTCGTGTACGCTTCCCTGTACGTGTATCTCGGCGCGGCAGAGTGAGGGATGGTGTACGCTAGTGAGGTCTATCTCGGCGACGTTAGCGCTCTCAACGGGATCTCCGTTCTTGAGAAGAGGTACCGCAGCCTCCTCCTCCATCAGTTCCATGTCTAGCGACTCGTAGGCGTTCGCCGTGGGCTTGTATCCGCCCTTGGGACCCGGGATTCCCTCTACCAACTGCAACGCCTTCAAAGACTGCATCTGGTTACGTATCGTCCCGGGGTTTCTCCCGACCATCTCGGCGATCTCCTCTCCCTTGACTACGTCCTCTTTCTCCCGAAAGAGGTTGACTAGTGCAGAAAGTATCTGCTTCTGACTCGACGAAAGGTCTATTTCAGCCATGACTATAATATTAGTTCCGTACAGGTATTAAACTTATCTTTAATCATGGTTCTGGTATTCAGAACCATGTCATACGTTGTCGGTTTTCGTCACCACCTTGGACGAGACACGGGGCTGCGGCTAAGACGACTCCGACAGCTAAGACGCTGATGGGAGCGGCTTCGGGGACGACTCCGTAGACCGAAAGTGGAAGTGTCCCGAGAGACGCTCCGCTCGTGAGTCTGAGAAGCCGCGCGTCGATGAGACGTAACCCGGCTTCGGAGTTCGATCCCCAAAAGCGGGAACGCGCAGCCACGACGCACAGACCGAAGACCGTAGCGACCCCGCCCGCCAAGACGCCCTTGACGACGAGGGACAGATCGTGGACGACGAGTTCGAAACCCGACGGGTCGAGGCTGACGACAAGTCCCGCGGCGACTACCGTACGTGGCTTCGGGAGTACGTCGTCGAGTACGTCCGTGGCTACCGAGACGGCGACCGTGAGAACCGTGGCGACGGCGAAGACATCGAAGATCTGTCTCGACACGAGGCTCTCGAACGTCGGGGCTAATGCAGCCTCTATGCCCGCGACGACAGAGACGCCGGCTCCGACGGCTAAGACCTCGCTAGCACCGATGTCGTCCGACGAGACGAGGACACTCGCAGTCGCGGCTCCGCCTAAGACGAGAAGACCCGTCTGTAAGACTCCGAGCGGGCTACCTAGTCCTCCGGCTAAGACGACTGCGGGGAAGACCCCGTCTATGAGAGGGAGTCCCATCACCGTCGCGAGAAGATGGCTCCCGTCACCACGTCCGCGTCCGCCTACCAGCGACTCAGCTGCCCTCTTGACACCGTGGACGTGGATGGACATATCCCTCTTGACCGCCGTAACCTCCGGCGGATCGGTGGTGTAGGGGTCTGTACCCAGCGACGGAGACGAATGTCTTCGGGGTCTTGGTGGCGTTAATAATAGTATTAGTCCCGGTAAAGACGTCTCTGTTTACGCCACGCAGTCCGAACGTCTCCGTACTGGGCATCGAAGACATATATAATACGACGGCTCTGAGAGTATTAAGGCTTCCGCCGGGAGCCGTATGACCTAAGAGGCGAAGGCGCGTAGACCCCGATACCTGATGAGTCAGACTGACCCCGACGGCGACACTGACACCGACCCGTACGGCTGGGAGAACTACTTCCCGTACGACAAGGCTTACGATGACCAGAGAGACGGCATAGAGTCAGCCGTCGATGTCGCACGTCGGAACGGCTTTCTCCTCTTAGAGGGTGCCTGTGGAACCGGAAAGACGCTCCTCTCACTCGCCGCGGGCTTGAGCCTCGTTAGAGACCCCACGTCGAGCTACAAACGTGTACTCGTACTCACGAGCGTCAAACAGCAGACGAAGCAGTTCGAGACCGATCTCGCCGAGATAAACTCTTCTCTTCCCGACTCAGACGCGGTCGACTCGGTGACACTCGTCGGGAAGTCGGACGTCTGTCCCTACTCGCGCGAGGGAATCATCGAAGACGGTCTCTACTCAAAGTGCGAGGATCTGCGTGACGAGACGAGGAGACGTATCTACTCGTCGTCGCGTGACTCCGAGACTGCGGGAGGTGACAACGTCTCGAAGGCTATCTCGAACGCGGGTCAGATAATGACTCAACACGAGGCGAGGGTCGAGTCAGCTGGTGCTCCGACTCTCGAAACCGCAGGCGTCGAGTCGCCTTACTCGGAGGAAGTAGACGATGTCTGTCCCTTCTACGCTAGGTACGTCGCCGACACGGTCGACGACGACGCCGAGGTACTCCAACACGACGGCGTCCTCACACCGAAGAGACTCGTCGCCGAGGGCGTCAAGAAAGGGACTTGTCCCCACTCGGCGATGGGCGAGATTCTCGACGAAGCCGAGGTTGTCGTGGGTAACTACCAGCATGCCTTCGATCCGGTTACGGTAGAAGCCTTCACCCGCGAGATAATCGACTCGTCGACTCTCGTCGTCTGTGACGAGGCTCACACCTTAGTCAACAAGGTACGTGAACAGCTCAGCTCTTCGGTGTCTTACACCCATATAGAGAGGGCGGAGAACGAGATAGACGACGTCATCTCTATGGTCTCAGACGAGAGCCCGAGACAAGACTCGGAGATACTACAAGCCGACACCGATCTCGCGGGCACTATACTCGACGAGAACGACGTCTCTGTCTCAGACCTCAGGAAAGCGAGAACCTTCCTCAGAGACCTACGTGCCGAGATAGACTCGGTCGTCACGAGCCATCTCGACTCCGAGATAGGAGGCTGGAGAAACGTCATAAGCGATCTCACGGTCACGGGCGACGAGTATGAGTACGAGATCCCGCTGAGATCGCCCGAAAAGCCCGACGAGGTCGACGAGATAACCCGGTCACTCGACTCTTACGACGAAGGTGACTGGATGACGGTCGGACGTGTCGGCTGGGTCGTCGGAGGTGTCCTCGATAACGTCTACGAGTCACACGACTTCGACTCTATGAGAGCGGCACCCGTCGTCGGAAACCTCGTCCAGTCGTGGTACGCTAACGGTACGGGCGAGTACTTCCGACAGCTTGAG
Source organism: Halorutilales archaeon Cl-col2-1 (assembly GCA_041891055.1). Classification (GTDB taxonomy): domain Archaea; phylum Halobacteriota; class Halobacteria; order Halobacteriales; family Afararchaeaceae; genus Afararchaeum. Next base: position 299,074 of record CP169074.1, read on the forward strand.
CTATCACCGAGGGATGACGTCTGGAGACAGCCGTCACAGGACTGGAGGCAGGTCTATAAGGGAAGCTTGGTTCTCAGAAACTGTATCCCGAGCGAGGAGATACGTGACCGTCTCTCTGAGTTTGGGGGAGGCGTTCTGATGTCTGCGACACTCGAACCCATCGATGTCTTCCGTCACGAGATAGGCTTCGACTCCGAGGGCTTCGACAGAGACATAGAGGAAAAGACCTACGGCCTCGACTTCCCCGAGGAGAACCGTGAGAGTCTCGCAGTCCGTACGCCCAAGTTCAAACACTCGAACCGAGGACCGCGTTTCGTCGACGGCGAGCCAAACACCGACACCGACGCGAGACGCGCTTGTGTGAGGACGACGGTCGACGTAGTCTCGAACACTCCCGGAAACGTCATGGTCGGGACGCCGTCTTACGCCGAGGCGGACTGGATGGCGGAGGTTCTGAGAGACAGAGACGACATCGACGCCGAGATACTCGTCGACGAGAGCACCGACGACGAGACGACACAGCGTCTCAAGTCGAGATTCTTCCGAGGCGACGACAAAGTCTTAGTCACGAGCGTCCTCGGGACACTCACAGAGGGCGTCGACTACGAGGGCGATAAACTCAGAGGCATAGTCGTCTGTGGCGTGCCCCTCGCAGACACGTCGGGCGACTACTCAGAGGCGGTCGAGACGGCATACGGAAGAAGGTTCGGAGACGACTCGGCGTATGACTACGCCTACACAGTCCCCGCTGTCAGAAAGGTGCGTCAGGCAGTCGGACGTGTCATAAGAGGTGACGACGAGGTAGGTATACGTGTGATCTGTGACGAGAGATACACGGAGGAACATCTCTGGGACTCGGTGCGTGAGTACTTCCCCGAGTACGAGAGGGACGAGTTCAAGCCCGTGAGTCCCGACATGGTAGATCTCGGTGTTAAGAGGTTCTGGGACTCACATGAAAAATGACATGACTATCTACCTCTCTCGTCTCCGTATATGTCGACGTGGAGACGTGGCGAGAGACGGAATCCGCGTTCCTTACAGATCTCGGCTATCCATCTCGCTCTCTGTCTGACAGTCTCGGAGTCGGTTCCCTCTGGCATTAATACGACCTTCTCGTCGTCTGCTTCTACGTCTCCGAGTATCCCATCGATCTCCTCTAAGTCGTCCTCGTCGGTCACCACGAACTTGAGCTGGTAGTCGTAGTTCGATATCCATCTCTGTATGACGTCGGTGTCGATACGTCTCTTGTCGTGTCTCTCGTCCCAGTCGTCTCCGGTCTCAGGCGTCGAGTTCGAGAGCTTCGGAGACAGAGACATCAGGTCGGCGTCTATCTCCTCGTAGACTGTCGCGTTAGTCTCGACAGTCACGTGTCCGTCGAGCCTCTCACAGAGGACATCTATCTCGTCGTGTATGAGTGGCTCGCCTCCCGTCACGACGTAATGTGACGCGCCATAGCTCTCCGCCTCCTCGACGACCTCGTCGACCGTCATCTCGTCGCCCTCGGGGTTCCACGACGTGTAGGCGGAGTCACACCAGCTACACCGGAGGTTACAGCCCGACGTACGTATGAAGACGCTCGGGACTCCGACGAGACGTCCTTCTCCCTGTACCGAGTAGAATATCTCGCTTATGTACATGGGTCTTCGACACCCGCTTCCTCGAAGCCTCTCGCGCGTTCTTCACACGACGCACAGACGCCACAGGGCTCGTCGCTCGCCTGGTAACACGACCACGTGTGCTCGAAGGGCACGCCGAGTTGGTCGCCTCTGCGTATTATCTCGGGCTTCTCGTACTCGACGACGGGACGTCTGACCTCGAAATCGGCTCTGTCAGTACCCTCTGAGAGCGCGGTCTCCATCGCGTCGGCGTACTCGTCGCGGCAGTCAGCGTATCCCTCGCGGTCGTCTAAGTTGGGACCGTACCAGATACTTGTCGCACCTTTCTTCTCTGCGACCCCCGCGGCTATCGAGAGAAAGACCGTGTTTCTCATCGGGACATACGACGTCGCGACCCCCTCGTCGTCTATGTGTTCGGAGAGATCTGTCGAAGACTCGGTGAGCCCCTCGGAGAACTCCGAGAAGACGTCGGTGAGGTCGAACTCGATGAGGTCAACGTCGTAGTAGTCAGTCAGACGCCGTGCGCAGTCGATCTCCTTCTCCTCCGTAAGCTGTCCGTACGAGAAATGGACTCCGACTGTCTCTCCACCTGCGTCTTCTTCGACCGCCTCGGCGAGAGTGACACCACTGTCTATACCACCCGAGAGTAAGACGACGTTCTGAGCCATCTCAGTCGTCCCCCTCGGTCTCGTCTATCCTTCCCCTTCTCCTGTCGACCTCGTCCATCTGGTCGAGCATCTTCCTCAGAGAGCTCCTGACGGCGTCCGACATAGAGACGAACTTACGGTCGTCTCCGACGTGTTCCTCGACGTCCTCTAAGAGCTCACGCGGGACGTCGACGCTTATCTTGGGCATACTATTACTAGACGAATACTATTTATAAGAGTATGGATATATGGACTGATCAGTCCGCGACTGCTGTGACGATATGTACGACCAAGACAACACCGGTCGCAAGGGTAAGCCAGATATGAACTGTGCGCCACTTACTTAGGACGACTTTGTTCGATATATCACGTATTCGTCCCACGATCTCGGCGGTCTCGTCTCCTCTTCCGAGACGCATTACGTGTCTGTGTATACGTCTTCCGTATACGCCGCTGATCACCTCTACTCCCAACAGAATACCTACTAGGAGACCCGTTTCTTCCCACTCCTCGACGAAGACAAAATGAGGGAGAGTCAGAGCCGTTCCGGCGAGCATCGTCCACTCGTGAGCCTGTAAAAGATTCCTCCTGTACTTCGACGGGACTACTGAGAGACGTTTTCCCGCCGAGTAGCCCAAGACGCCGACGACGAGTACTGTCACGCCAATCTCGACTAAGCCAATATACGGTGCTTCGTTAGTCTCACCGCCGAGCCCCCACCAGTCAGGGAGTAGACTCACTCCCTCCTCGCTTTCTTCCTCGAACTCCTCACCTTCTTCCTCTCCGAACTCCTGAAGCTGATACTCGTCTACGGAGCCCGAGTCTGTGAACTCCAGTACACTCAGACTGTTCGATCCGTCGGATGTATCGACATGACCAGAAACAGACAGTCCAACTGCCAACGCGCTAACGAGTAGACCTGCTACTGCGATCTTTTTTGGTGTAACCTTCATGTTCTGAATACCGGTGTTGTTTGAGAAAAGAATTCACGTACAGAAGTCGAATCTTTCGAGAAAGCCTTTCGATGACTGTACGAAGTTTCGAGCGGTGTACGCGAAGCTGTATATTTGGGTACTCCTTCTCGAAGACTGTAATGAGAGTTCCAGTACCCAGGAACAGCCTCGTCGTGATGGCGCTGATAGGCGCAGTTCTGACGGGAGGGATAGCCTACGGTCTCGCTACTACAGACTCGGCGAACACAGGAGCCAATGCGGGTCAGACGGTGTCTCAGGAGTCGACAGTCTCAAACGGTACAGTAACGAAGCTGTCTTCAGGCACTCCTACGCCGAACCAGAACTTCACTCCCAACGTCAAACAGCAGACGGGTTACTCTGAGGAGTATGAGGAAGAATACGATGAAGAATACGAAGAGGAGGAGTATGAAGAGGAAGAGTACGAGGGAGAGCGCAGAGAAGAAAACAGAGAGGGCGAAGAGAGAGACTGACAATGTCGATTTCAGCCGCGTCCTTAGGTTTACGTTCTAAGCTCGGCGAGTCGGAGGTAGTCTTTGAGTGCTGTGATACAGAATTCCGCCTGAGGGCTAAGGGTCTACGTGCGTCGAGAGCCGTCTCCGAGGCGCGAGGTAAGGCAGAGACACTCGAATCCGAACTCGATGCCTTCGACGAGACGAGTGCTGTCTCGTGTCTCAACTCCGACGGATGGGTAGAGAGCTACCACGTCCGTAGAGTAGTCGAACGTGGGATAGAGTACTACTGCCTCACGGACGGAGTACTCGACATACGTCACGGCGAGGTCGAGAGACAGATCAAGTCCTACATACGCGGTGAGAGATCTGAGGTGGATGTAGGAAGTCTCGACGGGGTCGAGGGGGATATGGAGGATGATGTACTTATTGAGGATGACGAAGTCAGAGTCTCGCGTGACATTAAACTCGATCTCAACTCTCTCGCAAAGGGATATATAGTCGACGCCGCGCTCGAAGAACTCGACCGGCTCGGTGTCGAGGGATTCGTCGATGGAGGCGGGGACATAGCCACTACGTATCCGATTAGGGTAGGCATCGAGAGCCCGTACCCCTCCGAGAAGCCGTTGAAGAAAATCAAGACTGACTGGAGTATAGCCACGTCGGGAGGGTACAGACGCAGACGTTCAGACGTTGACCACATTTACAGACCTAGATCTGACACCGATACCAATACTGACAGTGACGCGGGCAAAGTTGAGGTTGGATCGAAGAACAGATCCGTAACGGTCGTGTCTGAACGAGACTGTACCGAAGCCGATGCCCTAGCCACAGCAGTCTCGGCATTAGACCCCGACGAGGCTATCGAGTTGATCGAGGAACGTGAGGGCACCGAGGCATTTCTCGTCCACTCGGGCGTTTTAAAAAAGACATCCGGGTTCGAGGAACATGAAGCAGAAACATAGGAGAGCTGTGACTTTCGCCGCCGTAGTTGTCCTAATACTATCGGTAGCTGTCACGTGGCAGGTGGGTGGCTACCGGGAGACACAGGCGGAAGAGTCGAAGACGGCGGATCTGGTCAACAGCCAGGTTGAGGAACGTCACTCCACCAACGACTATGACGGAGACGGAATCCCTGATGCGTCTGACCGATGTCCGACACGTCCTGAGACACAGAACGGCTTCGAGGACTCCGACGGCTGTCCAGACATAGTCACGACCACGGGGGCGTCTTAATGAGTGTTGTGACTTTCGAGACCCTCTGGTATATCGACAGGGCGGCGGGACTCGTCTCGTATGTCTCGCTATATCTCGCCGTACTCACGGGAGTCTTCTATAACACGAAGAGGTTCGGAGAGCTACACAGAGCCGCCGACAGGGTACACGTCCCCATCTCAGTCTTTGCCACACTAACCATTCTCGGACACGGAATCGTGGGAGCCGTCGACACCTTAGCCATCTTAGACGGCGCGGTTCCGTCCCCCAATTACCCTATAAACTTCTTCGTCAACGGAGTCCTCGTCGGGGTCGGAGGTCTACTACTCCTCGTGGTCGCAGTCGTTGCCTTCCTCGACCCGAGACGTTTCGACAGACCTTACAGTCCCCGTGTCGTTCACGCCTTCGCGTATGGAGGATATGCCTTCGCAACGATACATGCTGTCGCAGTCGGAACTGAGATTAGAAGACTACTCCGCGTTTCGATACTGAGTTCGGTGGCTTTCGTGGTCTACCTCTTGATCGTGAGATCTCTGAGTGCCGAACTCGGTAAAAATGACAAAAGGACGGCTTAAGTATTATAGGCTCTGGTGAACCACTAGACTACGTTGGATTAAGCCACTAATGCAAAGGAGATGAAGCGGGAAGTTTTCGGTGACATGTCCAAAATCTCCCGCTTCACTGATAGAGTCGTGACATTAGCTAAAAACGCTGTTGGTGGTCGGAGCGAAGCCGCCGCCCCAGAGCAGGGTGGCGGCTTCGCGGATTACGCCATCGTTTCTCTCCACTGTCTACGGATTTACTTGGAGAAATCTTACAGAGAAGCACTCGATCTGTTGAGCGAGATGCCAAGAATCCTTGAGGAGATCGGCCTCGAAGAGGACGATCTCCCTCACCATTCAACCCTAGTCAAAGCATTCGATAGGATAGAGATGGGTGTATGGAGAGTACTTCTCCGTCTCTCTTCGGAACTACACGACAACACCGGCCACACTGCTATGGACTCTACTTACTTCGACCGAGAAAACGCTAGCAAACACTACTGCCGTAGGACGAATTACCGTGTCCAGACACTCAAAGCTACAGCCCTCGTCGACACAGAAACTCAAGCAGTCCTTGACCTTCACTGCACGACTGAGAAACGCCATGATACTCAGCTCGGCTTGCAGGTCGCACTGCGGAACGCAGGCGACCTGCATACCCTCGCTGCCGACAAAGGCTATGACTGGATGAAACTACGTGAAAAATTACGAGAAGAAGACGTAAGACCACTCATCAAACACCGGGAGTTCCGACCCATCGATCAGGCGCATAACGCCAGAATCGATGGGTCTCTCTATGGTCAAAGATCCATGTCTGAAACCGTCTTCTCAAACATCAAGCGCACGCTCGGCACTGCCGTGCGTGCGCGTGCCTGGTACAGAGAATTTCGTGAACTCGTCCTGATCTGCTCTGTCTATAACATCAAACATGCCGTAAAACAGTAAATCAAGTTACGTATGGTGATTCACCAAAGCCGTATTATATCATATCAGTAGCCCTCCCAGAGACCCAGCATCTTATCGACGAGGCGGTCGGAGAAGCTCTTTCTGTGTACTGTGTAGAGACGTCTGATCTTGTCAGGCTCCTTGAGTGAGTAGAGTACGCTACGACCCTCCCTCTCCTTCTCGACGACGTCTTCTTCTTCGAGACGTGAGAGGTGCCACGATATAGTCGAGCGTGACTTGTCTATCCTCTCGCTAAGCTCGGAGGTTGAGAGCGCGCCCTCGTCGGCTAGATGTCCTATTATGCGCCGCGAGTACTCACGTCTCAGAGCGTTCATAACTGCTTTGTCCTCGGATTCGAAAGAATCTGATGTGTAGTAACGCGTGTAGTCGCCATCGTCTGATACTTCTACGAGACCCTCGTCTTCGAGCTGTCTCAGCTGATACTGGAGAGTACCCTGTGCGTAGTCGAGTTCTCGGAGTAGCTCGCGGAAATGGATGCCGGGAGTTGAGTCTATCTCCATGTATATGTCGCGTCTCGACTTCAGATCGGGCTCGTCGTCCATTTTCTTACTCCTGAATTATAGCTATGAAGAAGAGGACTAATCCTAAGACTATGAAGAAAGACGATAGATGCTCTACTGTTTCTAGAGCGAATGTGGTTCTGAGTGTAGTCTCGACGAAGACAATGAGACCACGGAGTCCGAACGCTAAGTACGCCCCTGTGACGATGAGCATACTCTTGTCCCTCTCTCTTCTCCAAGTCAGGAAGCTCAGGACTCCGAGAGTTAGAGACAGGAGGAGTATGCCGAAGCTCAGAACCTGTTCTATCTGACCGGGTGTAATCTGAAGTACTACCATCTTTTCGAGTATTTCTTAGGCAGTCTCAAAAGTATATGGTCGACGAGGACTGGTCTACTGATGCACAGAAATACAGTTTTCATCATGTTCTCAAAAGACACGCCTAAAGTTACGGCTTCGCGTACATACCTCGAATCCTCGTACAGGAGTCGAAACTACTCCCCCTCCCCGTATAATCATAAATCTTAGTCGTCGGCTCCGTCACGTCTTCCGAAGATTCCTATGAACTGTCTCTGGAATCCTATCTCAAGGACTGTGAAGACTGCCGTCATTCCTATTATGTACATCCAGTGGCTGAGTCCTATTGGAACGACCTCGAATACCGACGCAAGTGGCGTGTAAAGGAGGAGTAGCTGAGCGACGAATGCCACTCCCACGGTAACCGAGAGCCAGATGTTAGAGAAGATACTGAGTCCATAGTCCCGCCTTACTATCTGGAACATAACTATCTCGAACATCGCGAGTGATGTGAAGAGAACCGTCTGTGCGAGACGGAAATCGTCTATATAGGCGAAGAAGAGCTGGAGAAACAGGATCGCGGCTAAGGATCCTGTGAGGAGTACCATCGAGACGATCTTTCTGTCGATTATTGACGCGTTAGGGTCACGCGGGTCACGGTTCATAACACCCGGAACGCTCTCGTCGGCGGCGAGAGCCATCGCTGGAGGCCCGTCGGTGGCGAAGTTGACCCAAAGGATCATGACGGCTGTGAGGACTACGGTGTCTGACCCTCTGAAGTACTCGGGAAAGAGGAGCCCTCCTATGATTGAACCCAGAAAGACGAACATCACCTCGGCTGAGTTGGTCGAGAGGAGGTAGTTGGTGACCTTACGTATGTTGTCGAATATAGTCCTTCCTTCCTTTATGGCGTCACGTATAGTCACGAAGTTGTCGTCTAGGAGGACTATGTCGCTGCTCTTCTTCGCGACGTCGGTTCCCTGCTGACCCATAGCCACTCCTACGTCGGCGTTCTTGAGAGCGGGAGCATCGTTGACACCGTCGCCCGTCATAGCGACGTGGAGCCCGCTGTCCTGAAGAGCCTTGAGTATACGCACCTTATGGCTCGGCGAGACTCTTGCGAATATCTCTGTATCGGTGACGGCGTCACGTAGCTCGTCGTCATCCATCGATTCGACCTCGCGTCCCGTGACAGCCTTCTCGGGGTTGAAGCCTAGACTCTCTCCTATCGCCCTCGCCGTCTTTATGTCGTCCCCCGTAGCCATGACGACATGTATACCCGCGGTTCGGCAGTCCTCGACCGCCTCCTTGACCTCGTCGCGCGGCGGGTCTATCATAGCCTGTAATCCGAGGAAGACCATGCCCGACTCTATCTCGTCGTCGTCAGCCTCGGGATTGTCGACTTCCTTCACCGCGAATCCAAGGACTCGGAGTGCGTCACCCGCGTACTCTGAGACCTTCTCCTCGATCTCGTCGTGTCTTTCGTCGTCGAGTTCGACGAACTCGTCGTCTACGAGTACTCGGTCGCATCTATCGAGTACAGTCTCAGGTGCGCCTTTCATGTAGGCATTCGAGCCGTCTGTGATAGCAGTCATCCGTTTACGGCTCGAAGAGAAGGGTATCGAACGCTCACGTTCCTCGGGCGCGTCTATGCCTGCCTTCCTCGCGGCTACGAGGAGTGCGGTCTCGGTGGGGTCTCCGTCGAAGCCGTCCTCAGTCTCGTCGGTGTTGTTCGAGTAGACGCCACATCGGAGTATCTCGCCTATTTCCTCGGGGTCTATCTCGCCGCCGTCTGTGCCGTAGAACTCTCCCTCAGTCTCGGTTCCGACTCCCGTCACCGAGACCTCACTACCGTTCGAGTAGATTCTACGGACTGTCATAGTTCCCTGTGTCAGAGTCCCCGTTTTGTCGGAGACTATGTAGTTGACCGATCCGAGCGACTCGACGACAGGGAGACGTCTAACGAGTGCGTTTCTCTCGAACATCCTACGCGAGCCGAGTGCGAGAGAGAAGGTGACTATCGCCGGGAGTGCCTCGGGAATCGCGGCGACGACGAGTCCGACCGAGAGGAGGAAGAGTGTTATCCAGTCAGTACCTGTTACGAGCCACTGTATTACGGCTATGACTGCGATGAATCCCGATACGAGGTATCCGAGCCTCTTTCCCATCTCATCGACTTCTTTCTGGAAGGGCGTCTTCTCGTCTGAGGCAAGCTGGAGTTCGTCAGCTATCCCGCCTATTTCGGTGTCCATTCCCGTCCGTGTCACAACCGCAACGCCGCGCCCACGTACGACGTCGGTTCCCCTGAAGACTGTGTTTTCGCGCTCGGCGACCGTGGCGTCGGCATCGACGCGTTCGGTAGTCTTACTGACCTGTTCACTCTCGCCCGTGAGAGCCGACTCGGTGGTTTCGAGGGACTCAGCTTCGAGGAGACGTGCGTCGGCTGGAACCGAGTCGCCCTGTTCGAGTAGTATTATGTCGCCGGGGACTACCTCTTTCGAGTCTATCTCCTCCGTCTCACCTCCACGTCTCACCTTCGCAGTCGGCGTGGCTAGCTCCATGAGAGACGAGATAGCCCTCTCAGCACGGTAGTCCTGGTAGAAGCCGAAGAGACCGTTCCCGACAAGTATTAGGGAGATGATACCCGCCTCCCCCCATCTCGGACTTTCGTTCGGGAAGAAGCCAACCCCGACTGAGAGCACGACGGCTATCAGGAGTATGTAGACGAGATAGTCACGGAACTGGTCGACGAGTATCTCGACTGCTGAGGGACCGTCCCCCTCCTCTATCTTGTTCTCACCCTCCTTTTCGAGGCGTTCCTCCGCCTCCTCCGACGTCAGACCCTCTCTCCGACTCTCCATCTCTGATAGAACTTCTTCTCGGGTACACGCGTGTCCCTCGACCTTCATGTTACACAGTACGTCTCAGGCAGTCTTCGAAGCTTGAATATCTGCGTAGAATCCGAATCCCCAGAATAGTCGGAGCTTGATCCCATAATCGAAGGTTATACTGGTGGTACAAATGAGTTTATATGTTCAGTATTTACAACTAAACAAAATCTCGGATTCCGTCTTACAGTATCGCAGATTCGGGGTTCTCAGCTTCGAATACCTCGTCGGCTTTCTCACGTGCTCTGTCGAGTTCGTCTTCGAGGTTTGAGTACTCCTTGCTGTTGTAGAGCTCCGTAGACGACAGCGAGTTCTCAAGGGTCTTCTTTATCTCCGAGAGGCTGTAACTTCTCCTCGTGGCGTCGTCGTACGAGTCGAGTGACAGGACGTTCTCAACAGCCTCAGTAAGCTCGTGTCTCTCCACGGGCTTGACGACGTAGTCGTCTATATCCATCTCGACGACATCGAGGCTCGGACTCACAGCTGTGACTACGACTACCCGCGTGTCGAGGCAGTTGTCACGTATCTCCTCGAGTATCTCGTCGCCCGAGATGTCGGGCATACGTCTGTCGAGAACAACGAGATCGATCCCCTCGTCGATCTTTTCGAGGGCTTCAGTTCCCGTGTACGCGACCCTGACGTCGTAGGAGTCGAGCCAGACGGAGTAGAGATCGACTATCTCCTCCTCGTCGTCGACTATGAGTACAGTAGGCTTGTCACCTCCCTCGCCGTCGGTGTCCATGCACGAAGTACTTTGTGTCTCCGAAAATACCTTTCGTTTCTACCCGTGTCTCTCGAATATTTCGACGGTCTTCTTCCTCTCCTCATCGTGGTTGAGTATCGGGGACGGGTAATCGATCTCGTCGAACTTTGGAGACTCGTAGGGACGATGTATGTAGTCGTCGACATCACGTAGCTCCGGAATCCACTGTCTTATGTACTCGCCGTCGGGGTCGTACTTCTCGCCCTGTGTCCATGGGTTGAAGACCCTGAAGTAGGGCTGGGCGTCTGTTCCTACCGAGTACGCCCACTGTATCCCGCCGACCATCGCGGGAGTGTCGGCGTCGACTAGATGCTTCTTGAGGTGGTCGTGGAGACGTCTCCAGTCGGCGCGAAGATCCTTCGCCGCGAAGCTCGCTGTCACCATACGTGGACGGTTGTGCATCCATCCCGTCTGCTTAAGCTGACGCATTCCGGCGTCGACAAACGGGAACCCCGTCTCTCCCTCGACAAATGCCCCCCAGTCGTCGTCTTCACAGCCCCAGTCTATCGAGCGGTACTTCTCTATGAAAGCCTTCTCGGTCGTCTCGGGGTGGTTCCAGAGCATCTGGAAGTAGAAGTCTCTCCACGCGAGCTCCTCCTGCCAGACTCTCGCTCCGTCGTCGTCCTTGTCCTCCCCCTCCGCTTCTTCCCTAACCCTCTCCGCCGCCCAGAAAGCCTCGCGCACCGAGACTGTCCCGAACTTAAGATGGGGCGATAGCTTCGAGGTAGAGTCGAGTGCGGGGTAGTCTCTCTCCTCGTCATACGTGTCTATGCAGTCTACGAAATCTTCGAGTCTCTTGGTACCTGCCTGTCTTCCACCCTCGAAAACAGAACTGTCTGAATCCGAATCGGAGACTCCGATTTGACCGAGGCTCGGAAGCTCCGAAGACTCTACTTCGGGGGTCACGAAGCCCTCTGGAGACACGGGCTCGGGCTTCTCGATGTCGAACCACTTGTCACTGTAATACGAGTAGACTTGGTAGGGATCACCTTTCTGTGTCGTGATCTCGGTCTTTTCTGAGATCACAACGTCCTTGAATCCCTCCGACTCGACTTCGAGTTCGCCGAGTCTGTCCTCATTACGTCTCGCGTAAGGAGAGTAGTTGTTGTTGTAGTAGACCCTCTCGGCTTCTACCTCGTCACAGACGTCTCCGATCTCCTCGATAGGGTCGCCGCGTCTCACGACGAGTCTCTCGTCGTCTCTGGCGTCGAATTTATCTTCGAGTTCGGAGAGAGAGTCGTGCCAGAACCTGAGTCTCTTGTCTCGCGTACTTTCCGAGTTCAGAAGCACGTCGTCGACGACGTAGACAGGGACGACCTCGTCGTGTCTCCGCGCCGCCTCGACGAGTGCAGTGTTGTCGTACCTCCTCAACGACCTGCGTATCCAGACGACGCCTGCCGTACCGTCCATGCCGATCCGTGGATCTGACACAAGTTAGAGCTTTGGAAGGGATATGTATACTATCTGAAACAAAGTTTATAAGGAATGATGGTGAAGTATGGGCTTGGTGGTGTGAAAATATGAAATCCGGCAGATGGAACCGAGGACTGGGCTGGCTCTGGCTTATAGTGACGTTCGGGTGGGGGCTGTACGTCGCACAGAACATAGGACACTGGATGCAGAACGACATGGGGATGGTGAGGACGATGCACAGACACGCACATACGATGGGAAGTCTGGGGGCGTACTTCAACATCATGTACGGAAACAGGGTCTCCGAAGCGGGTCTCGGAGACGGGATGAAGAAAGGCGGTGCTACGCTCGCCCTAATAGGTATGTTCGCGGTCACGCTCGTCTGGCCACTCCAGCTTAGCATTCCCGAGAGTGTGGGCAAGATACTCACGGTTCTGACCTTCGTAGTCCTCGCCGCCGCGGCGGCTGTGCTCGGATACGGCGAGCTCAAGTCGTAACGTAACGAAGCTCCTTTTTTGTATGAAGCCGAGGAGAAAGACGGATGCACGTCTTCATCAACTCGGCGATGAGCGCAGACGGTAAGATATCGAACGTGAGACGCGAACAGATCCGTATCTCGGGCTCCGAGGACTTTGAGAGGGTCGACAGTCTCAGAGCCGAGTCGGACGCGATAGGTGTCGGAGTCGGAACAGTCTTAGCCGACGATCCCTCGCTGACTGTGAAAGACGACAAGGGCGAGAACCCTCTCCGTGTCGTCTTCGACTCAGACGCCAGGACGCCGACTGACGCCGGGGTGTTCGAGGGAGAGGGCGACGTCGTGGTCTTCGTTAGCCACGACGCCGAGAGTGAGGAAGTCGACAGACTATCCGAGAGATGTGAAGTCGTGCGGACGGGTCGAGGTGACGACGGTGACCAAGAGGAAGAGAAAGAAAGAGTCGACCTCGGGGAAGCCGTCGAGACTCTCGAAAAGATGGGAGTCGAGAGACTCATGGTCGAGGGCGGCGGCGGTATCAACTACTCGTTGCTGCGTGAGAAGCTCGTGGACGAGATCCTTGTCTACGTCGGCGCGTCGGTGATAGGCGGAACAGGCGCGCCGACACTCGTCGACGGCGACGGCTTCGTCGATAAGTATCCACGTCTCGAACTCGGATCTGTCGAACGCATTGATGAGGGAGTCCTCCTGAGATGGGTTGTCGATAAGGAAAGTTATTAAATTTATATGACTGCCTCACAGGAGTTGTGAACTTTACACAGTCTATTAACAGGAAACTTAATAATATCTCGGAGCCTAATCTGAGACGATGTCTTCGGAGGCTGAAAGCGACGAGGAGTCAGACGAGGACGGCACTAGACAGATCGAGATGTCTGTTCCAGGGATGGACTGTCCCTCGTGTGTCGGAAAGGTCGAGAGCTCTCTCGACTCGGTAGAGGGTATACATGACAAGGATCCACGTCCGACTACCGGAAGGCTCAGAATTAGGTACGACCCCGACTCGACGACACCTGACGACGCAGTCGAGGCTGTCGAGGGTGCGGGCTACGAGGTAGCTTCGGTCTCGGATGAGACGGGGATCGAGACCGAGTCACGATCCGACGTCTGGTGGTCGTCGCGCGCGAAGAAGACGTGGCTGAGCGGCGTACTTCTTCTCACGGCTCTCGTGGGCGAGTTCGTCGTGGGTCTCGAAGCCGATGTGGTCGACAGTTTCGTCGTCTTAGGAGTCACCGATCTTCTCCTTCTCGGAGCCGTCGGAGTCAGCGGTGGCGTGGTTCTCCGGAACGGCTACTACTCGCTGAGAAGTCTGAGCCTCGACATCGATCTCCTGATGTCGCTTGCTATAGTCGGAGCCACGGGGATAGGACTCTTCGTCGAGGCGGCTTCACTCGCCTTCCTATTCAACGTAGCCGAGATACTTGAGGAGTACTCGATGGAGAGGGCACGTGACTCACTCAGGCGTCTCGTCTCGTTATCTCCCGAGACTGCGAGGATCAGAAGAGACACTGAGACAGTTGAAGTCGACGTTGAGGAAGTCGAGGTCGGGGACACCGTAGTCGTCCGTCCCGGCGAGAAGATTCCGGTCGACGGAAAGGTCGTGAAAGGCACGAGTGCCGTAAACCAGTCGGCTGTCACGGGAGAGAGTGTCCCTGTCGGAAAGGACGTTGGAGACGAGGTGTTCGCCGGGACGGTCAACGAGGAGGGATATCTGGAGGTCGTCGCTGAGTCCGACTCGACCCACAGCACGCTCTCACAGATAATAAGACTCGTCGAGGAAGCCGAGTCGGAGAAGACCCAACGCGAGAAGTTCGTCGACAGGTTCTCGAAGTACTATACCCCCGGAGTCGTTGGCTTAGCCGTCGCAGTCTTCGTTGTTCCGACGGCTTTAGGCATGAACCCTACGACGTGGTTCGTGAGAAGCCTCACACTCCTCGTCATATCGTGTCCGTGTGCTTTCGTCATAAGCACCCCCGTTACGGTCGTCTCGGGGATCACGAGTGCGGCTAAGAACGGCGTCTTAATAAAGGGAGGACGTTACCTCGAAGCTGTCAGCGAGTCGGAGGTCGTGGCGTTCGACAAGACGGGGACCCTCACACGCGGGGAGCTAGAGGTCACGGACGTAGTTCCTCTCGGAGACACGCAAGCCGAAGATGTCCTCAGGTCAGCTGCGGCGGTTGAGGAAAGGAGCCAGCATCCCATAGGGGTCGCAGTCGCGGAGTCTGTCGAGGTGGACAGCCAAGTCACGGAGTTCGAGAGTCTGACAGGAGCCGGAGTAAAGGGGGATATCGAAGGTGTGACTTATTACGTCGGAAAGCCCGAGATCTTCGAAGAAGCCGGGGCTAAGGGTCTCGAAGACGTCCGAGGGGCTCTCGAATCTCTACGTGACGAGGGAAAGACTGCGGTCGTGGTTGGGACTTCCCACGAAGTTCACGGCGTCATAGGCGTCGCCGACGAACTGCGTCCTGAGGCGCGTCGAACAGTCGAACGTCTCAGGTCAGTTGGCGTCGAAAAAGTCGTGATGCTAACGGGCGACAGCCCGAAGACTGCACGTGCAGTGGCTGACGAGACGGGGATCGACTCGTACTACGCCGGGCTTCTTCCAGAGGACAAGATCGAGGTCTTAGAAGACCTGCGTGAGGAACACGGAGACGTCGTCATGGTCGGTGACGGTGTCAACGATGCTCCCGCACTTGCCGCCGCGGACGTCGGAGTAGCTATGGGAGCCGCGGGAACTGACACAGCGATAGAGACCGCCGACGTCGCACTCATGGGGGATGATCTCTCTAAGATACCCTACCTCTACCGCCTCTCGTTGAGAGCGAATTCAGTGATACGGGGGAACATAGGCGGGAGCCTTGGGATCAAGTTCCTACTCGCAGCCGGAGCCGTACTCGGCTATGTCAACGTCATAGTCGCCGTACTCGTCGGTGACATGGGGATGACACTCGGCGTCACGGGAAACGCGATGCGTCTTTCGAGGATCAGGTCGGAAGACTGAAGCTGCAGTCCTTGAGTCCGAACCGCACTCTTCAACTTGTCGGAGATGGAACCCGGGAGTAATGACTACATCCTCACTATCTGACTCTACTGAGCCGGATTACTCGAAAGTCGGCGTAGGCGTCGATGTCGGCGGAACCTTCACCGACACTGTACTCGTGTTCCCCGGAGGAGTCGTGACCACGAAGGTTCCCACGACGGAGGATCAGAGCCGAGGCGTCGTAGAAGGAATACGTAAGGCGTGCGAGAAAGCCGGACTGTCTCCCGAGGAGATAGACGGCTTCAGCCACGCGATGACTGTCTCGGTGAACGCCGTACTTGAAAGGGACGGAGCCGAGACGGCTCTCGTGACCACAGAGGGATTCAGAGACGTCCTCGGAATAGGGCGTCAGGATCGACCCGACCTCTACGACCTTGAAGCCGAGAAGACACCGCCTCTCGTGCCGCGAGAAAGGAGGTACGAGATAGACGAGAGAGCCACATCCGAGAGAATCGAGAAAGAGGTCGACCCCGACGAGGTCAGGTCGGTCACGTCGGAGATAGAGGATGACGTCGAGGCAGTAGCTGTCTGTCTCCTCCATTCGTACGCCCATCCCGAGAACGAGACGAGGGTCGCCGAAATAATAAAGGACGAGACCGAGTCAGTACGTGTCTCAACGTCACACGAGGTTCTCGCCGAGTTCCGTGAGTACGAGAGAGCCTCGACGACAGCCGTCGACGCCTATGTCTCCCCAGTGATGGAGTCGTACCTCTCACGTCTCTCAGAGAGAGCCTCGGATATCGGCATACCCGACCCTGACGTGATGCAGTCGAACGGGGGAGTTTCGAGCCTTGAAGCTGTCAGACACAAGCCCGTGACAACACTTTTCTCGGGTCCAGCTGCGGGGGTCGTCGGTGCAAGGACAGTCTCACGTGGAGTCGACGTCGAGGGGGTCGTCACCTTCGACATGGGTGGCACCTCGACTGACGTCAGCCTCGTGCGCGACGGTGAGATAGAGAGATCCACGAGTAACGAGGTCGGCGGTCATCCCGTCGGAGTACCCATGGCAGACATCGAGACGGTCGGGGCGGGAGGAGGAAGTATAGCCTGGATCGACGACGGAGGTGCTCTACGTGTGGGTCCCGAGTCGACAGGTGCCTATCCGGGACCAGCGTGTTACGGACGCGGCGGAGAGGAGCCGACGGTAACCGACGCTGACGCTGTCCTCGGCTACATACGCGGGAGCCTCGGAGGGGAGGTGAAGCTGAGAGACGACAAGGCACGCGAAGCTGTTGAGAGACTCGCCGATCAGACTCAGATGGACGTCACAGAGACGGCAGCGGGCATCCACAGGGTGGCTAACTCGAACACGGCGAGGGCTGTGAGATCGGCTACCGTCGAGAGGGGACACGACCCGAGAGAGTTCGGCATAGTAGCCTACGGGGGAGCAGGACCTATGCACGCAGCCCCGGTCGCCGACGAACTCGGCATCGAGACAGTCGTAGTTCCGAGAGCCGCGGGGGTTCTGTCGGCTTACGGACTCCTCGCGGCTGACGAGAGACACGACGCTGTGAGGAGCCATCTCGTGGGACTCGACGAGGTCGACGTCTCGGAAGTCGAGGCAGTCTACGCCGAGATCGAGGACGAGTTATTAGAGGAGACATCAGGTGACAGAGACGAGGTGCGTATTCAGAGACACGCCGACCTGAGATACGAGGGACAGAGCTTCGAACTCACTGTCGAGGTCGACGACCCCTTCGACCCCGAGTCAGCGAGACGCAGGTTCGAGGAGGAACACGAGAAGAGCTACGGCTACTCTCTCGGAGATGGAGAGGATGTCGAAGTAGTCAGCCTCAGAGCCGAGTCGGTCGCCGAGAGACTCCGTCCCGATATGGGGGTAGAGGAAGCTGAGGGAGATCCCGTCAAGGATGTCCGTGAGACTTACTTCCCGGGAGACGGATTCGGTGAGACACGGGTCTACGACAGACGTCTTCTGAGTACTCAGGACGAGGTCTCGGGAAGAGCCGTCATCGAGGACGAGGAAACCACAGTCGTAGTCCCGCCGTCTTGGAAAGCGACTCTCTCAGAGAACGGTAACATAGCCGTCGAGAAGAAGGAGGTGAGTTAGATGCTCGATCCTGTCGAGACCGAGATACTCCGGAACCGTCTCGAAGCCGTAGCCGACGAGATGGGCGACGTCCTCATAAGATCGTCCTACTCCCCCAACATAAAGGAACGTCAGGACTGCTCGACCGCAGTCTTCGACACCGACGGACGTATGGTCGCACAGGCGGAGCACATACCCGTCCATCTCGGAGCGATGCCCGAAGCGGTCGACGCTGTTCTGGAGATGAAACCGTCGCCGGGAGATGTCTTCGCTCTTAACGACCCCTACGCCGGAGGGACACATCTACCCGACATCACTCTCGTCTCTCCCGTAACCTCAGACGACGAAGACGAGATAATCGGATACGCCGTCTCACGTGCCCACCACGCTGACGTAGGGGGGTCGACCCCCGGAAGCATGCCAGCGGGTGCGACCGAGATATACGAGGAGGGACTCCGTATACCTCCCGTACGTCTAGTCTCAGAGGGAGAGACCAACACCGACATACTCGACCTCATACTCTCGAACGTCCGTAACCCCGACGAGAGGGAGTCCGACCTGAGGGCACAGATCGGAGCCAACAGACGTGCCGAGGAGAGAGTACGTGAGGTGGTAGAAGGACTCGACGTCTCCGTAGACGAAGCTTTCGACGCCGTGATCGAGTACTCACGACGTCGGACAGTCTCGGAGATAGAGTCGATAGACGACGGCGAGTACGTCGCTGAGGACGTCTTGGAAGGCGACGGTGTCACCGACGACGACATACGTATACGTGCGACGGTCACAGTAGACGGAGACGGGATTGAGGTCGACTTCTCGGGGACAGATCCACAGACACGTGGAAACGTCAACGCGCCTCTGTCAGTGGCGAAAAGTGCGGTCTACTACGTCGTGAGATCTGTCACAGACCCCGACATACCCCCGAACCACGGCTGTTACGAGCCCGTCAGAGTCGAGGCTCCGAAAGGCTGTCTCCTTAATCCCGAGCCTCCCGCCGGAGTAGTTGGAGGCAACGTCGAGACTAGCCAGCGTATCACCGACGTCGTATTCGACGCATTCGACTACGCGGTCGACGTGCCCGCACAGGGTCAGGGGAGTATGAACAGCCTTATAATAGGATCGTCGTCCGCCGAGCCGGAGTTCACCTACTACGAGACTATCGCGGGAGGCTCGGGTGGAAGTCCCCGAACTGACGGTATGGACGGCGTCCACGTCGGGATGACGAACACACTCAACACTCCGGTCGAGTCGCTCGAAAACGAGTATCCCCTGCGTGTCGAGGAGTACTCGCTCAGGGACGGAAGCGGCGGCGAGGGAAGACACAGGGGAGGAATGGGTATCGTGAGATCCCTACGTCTTGAAGCCGACTCGACTGTCTCGCTGATAACCGACAGACGACGACACGCCCCGAGAGGTAGGAACGGCGGAGGGGTCGGTGCTCTTGGCAGGAACCTCATCGACGGGGAAGAGGTCGGAGCGAAGACGACAGTCGAAGCCGAAGAGGGATCCGTCGTGACTGTCAAGACCCCGGGAGGCGGTGGCTACGGAGTCCCGGACGACGCCTCTGAGTAGACACAGCGTATCGCGTCGGCTGACGTAAGCCTTATACCTTTTGCACTACTCTGTACATTAGAAGACATACTTGTACACGAGGGAACATACATGGAGGAATACATAGAGAAGACGGTCGACGGCGAGAACCTGAGCTTAGAGGAGGCTAAGGAAGCCGCCGACGCAGTCTTCGAGGACGCGACTGACGCACAGATAGGGGCACTCCTCGCGGGTCTCAGAGCGAAGGGCGAGACAGAGGAGGAGATAGCGGGCTTTGCGATGGGAATGAGGGACGCTGCCGAGACTATATCGCCCGACGCCGAGCCCCTGATAGACACGTGCGGAACCGGAGGCGACGACTACGACACTATAAATGTCTCTACGGCGACATCGGTGGTAGCGGCGTCGGCAGACGTAGCAGTCGCCAAACACGGTAACTACTCGGTCTCGTCGAACAGCGGAAGTGCGGATGTCTTCGACGAACTCGGTGTCGAGATAGAAGCCGATCCCGACGAGGTCGAGAGATCGATCGAGGAGGCAGGAATAGGATTCATGCTCGCGCCCGTCTTCCATCCCGCGATGGGACGTGTGATAGGACCCAGGAAGGAGCTCGGGATGAGGACGGTCTTCAACATACTCGGTCCTCTCACCAACCCCGCGGGAGCCGACGCACAGGTCGTGGGAGTCTACGACGAGGATCTCGTGGGCAAGATCGCACGTGTCCTGAGCCTGATGGAGGTGGAGGACGCGGTAGTCGTCCATGGCTCGGGACTCGACGAGATCTGTCTCCACGGCGAGACGACCGTAGCAGAGACCCACGGCGACGACGTCGAGGAGTACAGTATAACCCCCGAGGAGATCGGACTCGAAAGGGCTCCAATAGACGAGGTCGCGGGAGGCGGTCCAGAGGAGAACGCACGTGACCTCGAACGTATCTTCTCGGGCGAGGAGGACGGTGCGAAACGCGACATAGTCTTAGCCAACTCGGGTGCGGCACTCTATGTCGCCGGAGTCGCGGGATCGTTCGAGGAGGGTGTCGAGATAGCTGAGAATAGGGTCGAGGAAGGCGATCCACTCGAAAAGCTCCACGACTTCTCGGAGATCCAGTGATGGTACGTGTCAAGATCTGTGGAGTGACCGACTCCGACGGTCTCGGAAAGGTCGTAAGATCGGGAGCCGACGCAGTCGGATTTATCACTCAGGTTCCCGTCGATACGCCGCGTAACCTCTCTGTCGAGGAGGTCTCACGCCTCGTCTCAGAGACGCCGCCCTTCGTGACCACCGTCGCTGTCGTGATGCCTGACTCCGCCGACGAGGCTGTCGAGATAGCCGAGTCGTCGGGAGCCGACGTCCTACAGGTACACAGCCACTTAGAGCCCGACGAAGTCGAGTACCTGAGCCGAGAGACCGACGCAGGTGTCGTCAAGAGGGTGGAGCCGAATCCCGAACACGCGACGAAGTACTCCGAGACAGCCGACGCTCTCATAGTGGACTCGACCGACGAAGACGGCGCGGGGGGAACCGGAGAGACGCACGACTGGTCGAGAACCTCGGAGGTCGTACGTGAGGTCGACGTCCCCGTAGTCCTAGCCGGCGGTCTCAGACCCGGCAACGTCAAGGAGGCAGTCGAAGCCGTCGAGCCCTACGCAGTCGACGTCGCCTCGGGAGTCGAGTCGTCGGACGGAGGTAAGGACGCCCAACTCGTCGAGAGCTTCGTCGCCGAGTCACGGAGTCGGACGGAGGTGGAGACACGTGTCTGAGTTCTTCGACGTCTCTGAGGACGAGTACGTCGAGAGGATCGAGTCAGGCGCGGACGTCGTGAAGCTGTCGGCGGAGGTCGAGACCGACGCGAAGCCCTTGGAGGTCTACTCTGCCCTGAGGGGCGACTACTCTTTCCTCCTCGAAAGCGCCGACAAGAACATATCAGCTCTGAGACAGGTCTCCGACGACGACTCCGGAGCCGACACGGGAGCGAGGTACTCGTTCGTGGGATTCGACCCCGTCGCTGTCGTACGTATAGACGGCAGGTCGGTAGAGGTCGAGAGTCTGTCTGACGTCTCCGATCCGATAACTCCTGACACCGACGTAGTCGAAGACGGTGAGGTGAAAGAGGGACACGATCCCTTGGACGCTCTGAGAGCGGTCGCTCCCGACGTCGAGACTGCGGGCTTCGACGGCGAAGACAGACAGGCTTTCGAGGGAGGTCTGATGGGGTATCTCGCCTACGACGTCGTAGACGAAGTCTGGATAGACGGACGTGACAAGGAGTCGTCGACACCCGACGCCGAGTTCGTCGTCTCGACACACAACGTCGTCTTCGACCACGCCGAGGATCAGGTCTCGGTCGTCTTCACACCACTCGAGACCGACTCGCCGCGACAGAGTTACAGACGTGAGGCGGAGAAGGCACGCGAGGCGGTCTCAGCTATCGAGGAACACGAGCCGCGTTCTCCTCAGGGATTCGAGGTACTCGACTCACGTTCGGGCGGCAGGGACGTCTTCGAAGAGGCAGTCGATGAGACACGTGAACATATACTCGACGGCGACATCTACCAGGCTGTCGTGTCACGTCAGCGCGAGATCGACGTGAGAGGCGACATACGTGACTTCTACTCTAAGCTCCGCGAGATAAACCCGTCCCCGTATATGTATCTCGTCGAGTTCGACGGAAGGAGTGTCGTGGGTTCGAGTCCCGAGACACTCCTGAGCGTCCACGGAGACAGGGTCAAGACGAATCCGATAGCAGGAACGTGTCCAAGAGGCGAGACAGCCGTCGAGGACAGGAGGCTCGCGGGTGAGATGCTTTCCGACGAGAAGGAGCTATCCGAACACGTCATGCTAGTCGACCTCGGGAGGAACGATGTCAGACGTGTCTCCGAGTCGGGAAGCATAGACGTCGAGGAGTTCATGAGCGTAGTCCAGTACTCCCACGTCCAGCACATAGAGTCTACGGTCGCGGGCGATCTACGTGACGGGAAAGACGCATTCGACGCCACGAGGTCGATATTCCCCGCGGGGACGCTGTCGGGGGCTCCGAAGATACGTGCGATGGAGATAATCGATAGACTGGAGACTTCTCCGAGAGACGTCTACGGAGGAGGTGTCGGATACTACTCATGGACAGGAGATGCCGACCTCGCAATAGCGATACGTACGGCGACCTTCGAGGAGAGAGAGAACCACGACACGAAGACGATGACAGTCCAGGCGGGGGCTGGTATAGTCGCCGACTCCGACCCCGAGAGCGAGTTCGACGAGACCGAGGGTAAGATGGACGCCCTCCTCACTGCACTCGACGACCTGTCGGTGTCTGGGAGCCGAGATAAGACCGAAACACAGGAGGTGACGAAATGAGAGTCCTCCTAGTCGACAACTTTGACTCGTTCACGTGGAACCTCGTCGACTACGTCTCGGTCGTACTCGACGACGAGAGCGACGTCTTAGTCGAGAAGAACACCGTCACGGTCGAGGAGGTCGAAGAGATCGACCCCGACGCCGTAATCATATCGCCGGGTCCGGGACATCCCGCGAAGGAACGTGACATAGGAAACACTGTAGAGATCATACACGAGTTCTCGGACACGCCTATACTCGGAGTATGTCTCGGTCACCAAGCCTTAGCCGAGGCTTACGGCGGCGAGGTCGGACGCGCTCCCAAGCCCGTACACGGGAAGTCTTCGGAGATCGACCACGACACCGAGTCAGTCTACGACGGTCTGCCACAGGGATTCCCAGCGGGACGTTACCATTCTCTGATAGTCAGCCAAGTCCCCGATGTCTTCGAGGTCACCGCCGAGTCGAGGTCGAACGGAATAGTCATGGGAATGCGCCACCGCGAGAAGCCCTTAGAAGGCGTTCAGTTCCATCCCGAGAGCGTACTCACCGCACACGGACACGAGATAATAGACAACTTCCTAGAGAAAGCGAGAGACGACTAGTGGAAGGTCTCGCCGCTTTCTGCCTTCTGTCTCAGGAGGTCGGAGGCTTCGTACCTCTGTGCTCCGTACTCCTCTTCGAGACTGTCTAGCTCCTCGACGACCTCATCGAGACCGCGTTCGTCGGCGTACTCCATCGGACCCTCGGAGAAAGCCGCGCCGAGCTTCATCGCGGTGTCTATTCTCTCAGGGTCAGCGACGTTGTTGTCGACGAGCTTCGCGCCCTCGTTTACCGCGATACACATAACACGGAGCGGGTCGACTCCCTCGTCGGGGATCTCGACCTCCTCGTCGTAGTCGTAGAATCCCTCGCCCGTCTTCCTGCCGAGCTTCTCGTCCTCGACCTTCTGTTCGAGAAGAGGACAAGGCTCGTAGGAGTCGTCTATCTCCTCCTGGAGGTACTCGAGTATGTCGAGGTTGATGTCGTTGCCTATCTGATCCGAGAGCTCAAATGGTCCCATCGGGAGTCCGAGGTCGTTCTTGACCGCGTCGACCTCTCCGAGGGACGCCTCGCCTTCCTCGACAGTCCAGCACGCCTCGTTGATGTAGGGTATGAGGAGGCGGTTGACTATGAATCCGGGCGAGTCCTTCGAGACCCTAACAGGCGTCTTCCCGAGATCCTCAGCGAGCGCCTCTGTCTTCTCCACCGTCTCGTCGGAGGTGTGGTCTCCACGTATGACCTCGACGAGATCCATTATGACGGGAGGGTTGAAGAAATGCATCCCGACGAAGCTCTCGGGTCTGTCGGTAATCTCGCTGAGACGTGTGATCGAGAGCGACGAGGTGTTCGAGGCGAAGACGGCGTCGTCGGGTGCCTCTTCGTCTGTGGCTCCCCAGACGTCCTGTTTTATCTCCATCTTCTCGGGGACAGCCTCTATTACGTAGTCGGCGTCTCCGACTGCCTCGCCCATGTCGACGAGGGGTGTTATACGGCTCATGACCTCGTCGGAGTCGTCTATCTTGCCCTTCTCGTCTAAGCTCTCGACGCTGTCCTCGACGGCGTCGTAGCCGTTCTGGACGAACTCTTCCTTTATGTCACGTAGGTTGACGTCGTAGCCAGCGAGTGCGGCGACCTCGGCTATTCCGTGTCCCATGGTTCCGGCTCCGAGAACAGCTATGGTTTCTACGTCTTCTATCATGTAGAATTCGTCGCCTGCTATCTGTTTTAAACTTTCGGAACGGTCGGCGTGATTCACGTGACACGGAGGTGTTGACTCGCGGCTCTCCTCCCAAACGGTAGTGTTCAGATAAGATGATTCCAAGCGAAGGCGAACGACTTTAGCCAGTCGTCGGCTGTCTGAAGGTGAGCGTTGCTGAAGCTGTTTGAGAAGGCTTGCGTACGGCGTTTTAATTCTCTAAAGACGCGTTCTACGGAGTTCCGATTTCCATGTTTAGTGACCCGAAATCGGAGTGAGTGGTACCGACAAGCATCATGAAGCGACAGGTTACCGTCAACGAGAAACAGACTCTCGTCCAAGTCGTGTTTCTCGATTAGTTCACTCATGAAATCTTTTGCCGTATAGTGGTTTCTCGTTGGTTGAAGCTTTGTGTGGAGGATGTCGTTAGTGTCAGGATCTACAGCCATGTACAGCCAGTACCACCTCCCGTTGAACCGAATCATGGTTTCGTCAACTGCTACCTGATTCGGACTGCCGCCGCTGTCTGGCTGTAGATCGGCTTTATGCACCCAGTTGTGAATTGTTGAACGCACTCGCTCGACACCCAAGGACTCCAGTACAGAGGCGGTATTCGATAGCGATAATCCAGCCAAATGCATCTGAATACCTACCTTCATCGCAAATTGGGGTGTCGCTTCTCGTTCCATAAAACCTAATTCGATTGCGTCTATACCTCTACTGAGGCAGGCGTTTTTGGACATGGACACTCTCAAAACGCCCCGCCTCATCCTTCATTCATTCCTTATCTGAACACCGCCGATAATCCCAACACAAGATATTTATCTGTGTAAATTAATGATAAACCGTGATGTATACTCCACGCGAGCACAGGCACGGCAATATACTCCTACTTCTCCTCGTAGCCTTTACTGGTGTCGGAGTACTTCTCACGGCTAATCCCGAGAGGGGAGCCGAGATACTCGATGCCATGACCCTCTACGTCTGATTTTTCAGCGACAGATTTATAAGTTCGAGTTCCTAATATATAAATGTATTCATCAACGACGGTGTTGTCGACGGTTAACTACCGAAGACAGTATACGTAACCGTCACGAATAACTGAGTAAGTAACCAGTACGAGAGGTTCATCTGTCACAAAATATGAAAGCGAAAGAGTACGAAAAGAAGAAGGAGTTCGAGAGGCTCTCCGAGATAAAAGGGGGCAACACGGAGTTAGTCTCGCTCTACATCTCTCCGGGTAGCAACATCGCCGACTACAGGGACAGGATACGTACCGAGATTTCGGAGGCGGACAACATAAAGAGCAAGGAGACGAGACAGAACGTCAAGTCGGCTCTCCAGTCGATACTCGATGTCCTCGGCAACTACAGACAGACGCCCGAGAACGGTCTCGTGATATTCTCCTCGAAGGACGAAACTTACGTCTTCGACGACCTCGAAACCCCGATAGACTCGTCACGTTACCACTGTGACTCCGAGTTCCTCATAGATCCCTTGGAGACGTCGCTCGACAGCTCGACGACCTATGGTCTCGTCATAATCACGGAGAACGAGGCGAGCATAGGCGTCTTGGAGGGCAACACAGTGAGGGAGAGGAAGCACATGGAGAGTAACCTCCACGGTAAGCACAAGGCTGGAGGTCAGAGTGCCCAGCGTTTCGCGCGTGACAGGAGGGAGAAGAAGAAGAGATTCTTCAAGGAGGTCGGAGAAAGTGCGGGTAAGATACTCGACGCCGACGAGATAGACGGCGTGATAGTCGGAGGAACCGAGATCACGAGAAAGGACTTCCTCGACGACGGATATCTCCACCACGAGCTCGACAAGATGGTCATAGGCAGGTTCGCTGTCTCTTACGCAGGCGAGAGCGGTCTGAGACAGCTCGCCGACGCCGCCGACGAGGTCATCTCTGAACAGAGAATAAACGAGGAGAAAGAGCTAATCGAACGTTTCTACTCCGACCTGCGTGAGGGCAAGAACGCCTATGGTATCGACCGAGTCGAGGATCTCGTCGAACACGGCAGGGTCGAGACACTCCTAATATCGGAGGATGTCGAGGGAGAAAGATACGAAGAGCTCGCCGAGAAAGCCGACGAGATGGGAGGAGATACCGAGTATATCTCGACTGACTTCGACAAGGGCGAGCAGTTCTACCAGAGCTTCGGCGGAGTCGGAGCTATTCTGAGATGGTAATACGAAAACAGTAGGTCTGACGTATATTCCTTTTCCCCATTCCCCCACGAACAGGTATACGGTGTCACCCCTTCTATGCCCTCCCGTTCCCCCTGTGAGAGAGCACATATAATCCGTAGACGCGGTGTCTTAAACCATTAACTATCATTAGGATAGTACCACACGCGTAGTCGCTGCTTTATCTTCTACAGTAAATCCACTACATATGGACACGTTTCCAATGTATATACTCTATTTACGGAATATAGAATTAAAAGAATCTGAACTGTAAGGGGATTAAGTACCGTGTATATTTCGGTAAAGCATAAATAAGTAGGTGTATTTGTAGTATATGTGCCGATAAAAAGAAGTATGTATGGTATAGACAGAACCGAAGTTGATGAAGTAAAGTCTGGACGGACGTCTTTCGAAAATCCTAAGGTGGTAGTATGACGACCGCCGAGGAGGTACTCGAAGAAATAGACGAGGAGGACGTGGACTTTCTGCGTCTCCAGTTTACGGACATCTTAGGGGTCGTGAAGAACGTCTCGGTACCCGCCGACCAAGCGGAGAAGGCGTTCGAGGAAGGTATCTGGTTCGACGGATCGTCGGTAGACGGATTCGTGAGGATACAGGAGTCGGACATGCGTCTCGACCCAGATCCCGAGACATTCGCAGTCCTGCCGTGGAGGGACAAGGACGGCTCGAAGACCGCACGTCTCATCTGTGATGTGACCGACACCGACGGAACACCCTTCGAGGGCGACCCGAGGAACGTCCTCAAACGCGCCCTCTCGAAGGCTGACGAGATGGGATACGACGTCAACGCGGGTCCAGAGCCCGAGTTCTTCGTCTTCGAGACTGACGACGGAGACCCGACTATGACTCCCCACGACTCGGGAGGCTACTTCGACCTCGCGCCGAAGGACATGGCGAGTGACCTCCGACGTGACATCATACTCGCTCTCGAAGAGATGGGATTCGACGTCGAGGCTAGCCACCACGAGGTCGCTGAAGGACAGCACGAGATCGACTTCAAGTACGACGACGGTCTGACCACGGCGGACAACGTCGCTACCTTCCGTTCGGTCGTGAGGGCGGTCTCGGAGCTAAAGGATCTCCACGCGACCTTCATGCCTAAGCCGATATCCGAGATCAACGGAAGCGGAATGCACACACATCTTTCGCTCTTTGACGACGATGGAAACGCATTCCACGACCCCGACGACGACTTCAACTTATCTGACACGGCGAAGTCGTTCCTCGCCGGACTTCTCGAACACGCACCAGCGATCACGGCAGTCACGAATCCGACAGTCAACTCGTACAAACGTCTCGTCCCGGGATACGAGGCTCCCGTCTACGTCGCTTGGAGCGACACCAACCGTTCGGCTCTGATACGTAAGCCCGCCGCGAGAACTCCCGCAGCGTCACGTATAGAGCTGCGTTCTCCCGATCCGTCGTGTAATCCCTACCTTGCCTTCGCAGTCATACTCCAGGCGGGACTCGATGGGATCGAGAGAGGTCTCGAAGGTCCTGAGCCGGTGCGCGAAAACATCTATGACTTAGACGAGGACGAGCGCGACGAGTACGGCATAGACACACTGCCGAGTAACCTCGACGAGGCGATCGACGCGCTCGAAGAAGACGACGTCATACTCGACGCTCTCGGTGACCACGTCGCCGAGAAGTTCGTCGAGGCGAAGAGAGCCGAGTGGAATGAGTACAAGGCATACGTCTCCGACTGGGAGACGGAGAGGTACTTAGAGAAGTTCTGAGGTGATTAGAGAATGATAACTACATCTAAACACGACACAGAAGAAACACAGAGAGAGGTGGCATAGATGGTAGAGCTAGAGGTACTCACGAACGGTGTCAACGCGATCTGGGTCCTCACAGTTACGTTCCTGATATTCTTCATGCAGGCGGGCTTCGCGATGCTCGAAGCCGGACAGGTGAGGGCTAAGAACGTCGCCAACGTCCTGATGAAGAACATGATGGACTGGTCGCTAGGTGTCCTCGTATACTTCTTCGCGGGGCTCGGAATAGCGGGTATAGCGGGTGGAATCACGTCTTCAGGAGGCTTCTCAGTCGCCGAGTCGTTCGCCTACATAAACGACTCAAGCGCGTGGGTAAGCTGGCTCTTCGGTGCTGTCTTCGCTATGACAGCCGCGACGATAGTCTCGGGTGCGGTAGCCGAGCGTCTCAAGTTCAAGGCGTACGTCTTCTACTCGGTCGGCATCACGGGGGTCGTCTACCCCGTAATACAGGGATTCGCGTGGGGCGGTGGTCTCCTCTCAGGAAACGGCTTCTTAGGCGCGGCACTCGGGGTCGGCTACCTCGACTTCGCGGGAGCCACAGTCGTACATATGCTCGGAGGGGTCGCGGGTCTCGTAGGAGCTTACATGGTAGGACCGAGACGCGGCAGGTTCGACTCGAAGGGTGACAGCGTCCCGATACCCGGACACTCGATGACACTCGTCGCCCTCGGGACTATGATACTCGCCTTCGGATGGTACGGCTTCAACGTCGGAACACAGGCGACAGTCCTCGCAGTTGAGAACGGCGCGCTCGCCTTCAAGGGCACTGCACTCGGACGTGTAGCGATAAACACTACGCTCGGAATGGGTGCGGGAGGAGTCGCAGCCGCACTCACGACGACATTTACCGAGGGCAAGCCCGATCCCCTCTTCACTGCGAACGGCCTTCTCGCGGGACTCGTCGCCGTGACGGGAGCAGTCCCCCACGTGACGTGGATCGGCGGTCTGATACTCGGTCTGATAGCCGGAGTCCAGCTACCGTTCGTATACAGATGGGTCGTTGACGTTCTCGGCATAGACGACGTCTGTGGCGTCTTCGCTGTCCACGGCAGCGCGGGTGCGATAGGAACCTTCCTGATACCCGTCTTCGCAGTCTCGGGATTCTCGGTTACACAGCTCGGAATGCAGGCTGTCGGAATAGGAGTCATAACCGTCTGGACCGTCGTCGCGACATACCTCATATTCAAGCTCGCTCAGGTAACTGTCGGTCTCAGGGTCTCTGAGTCGGAGGAGATAGAGGGTCTCGACGAGGGCGAACACGGCGTCTCAGCATACCCCGAGTTCAGCGGAAGTGGCGGTAGCACGGGAGCCGGGGAGACAGCAGTCGACGGAGGTGAGAAGAGATGAAGAAGGTCGAGGCGGTGATACGTCCCGAGAAGATCGAAGATGTCAAGGAGTCCCTTTCCGACGCCGGATATCCGTCGATGACGGTGACTGACGTCAAGGGGCGCGGTCTCCAGGAAGGTGTGACTCAGTCGTGGAGGGGAGAGGAGTACAACGTCGACTTCCTCAACAAAACGAGGATCGAGATAGTCGCCTCAGAGGAGGACGTCGATGAGATAGTCGATGTCATAGCCGACAGCGCGAGAACTGGTGATATAGGCGACGGAAAGATCTTTGTCTCGCCCGTCGAGACAGCCGTCAGAATACGTACCGGCGAGGAGGGAGACGACGCTGTCTGATATGAGAGTGAGCATGAAGGGGAAGTCCGAGACTGAGACAGCCACCGAGTTTGAGACGCGTCTCGATCCCGAAGCCACGACCAACGAGATAACCTCGTTCATCCGGAGTTACGTAGAGGACGCGGGAGCCGACGGAGTCGTCGTGGGTCTGAGCGGAGGCATAGACTCGACAGTAGCGGCGACAGTCGCGGTCGAAGCCCTCGGCTCCGAGCGGGTCTTGGGTCTCGTACTACCGACCGAGTCGACGACCGAGTCGAATACCGAGGACGCAGTCGGAGTTGCTGAGTCACTCGGGATCAACTACGAGATGATTGATCTCCAGCCAGTCGTCGATAGCTTCACGGACGCGATGGGGGGACTCGATGAAGCGGACGACAACGACAAGAAAGCCGTCGGAAACTCGAAGGCAAGACTCAGGATGGCTTCCCTCTATTACGTCGCCAACGCACGAGACCTACTCGTCCTCGGCACGGGAAACCGAACCGAGCTACTCCTCGGATACTTCACGAAGTACGGCGACGGAGGTGTCGATCTCCTACCCATCGGCGATCTCTACAAGACCGAGGTGCGTGAGTTAGCGCGCCACGTTGGGGTTCCCGACCGGATAGTCGAGAAGACCCCCACAGCGGGTCTGTGGGAGGGTCAGACAGACGAGGCGGAGCTAGGCGCGCCCTACGAGACTGTCGACGAGATACTGCGTCTGATGGTCTCGTCGGACGTAGACCTCGATGACTCCGAGATTGCCGAGTCGATCGACACCGATGTCGATACCGAGACGGTCTCGGGCTTACGTCGGATGTACGAGTCAGCCGAACACAAGAGGACAGTACCCCCTACGCCATAATGGAAATGGAAGAGATAGCCCAGAACCTCTACTTCGTGGAGGCTGACAAGCCCGGGAGCCACACCTACGTCTTCGAGGGAGAGTCGAGAACCGCCGTCATCGATCCGGGTCTTAGCTCGAACTACGAGAGGGTCGTCTCGGAGGTCGGAGAGCCCGACATACTCGTGAACACGCACGAGCATTTCGACCACATAGGTGCTAACCCGAGGTTCCAGGACGACTGTCTCGTCGCAGCACACAGGTACTCCGCCGTCAAGATGGTCACAGGAGACGACGACGTAATGAAGTGCAGAGCGAACGGACAGCCCGAGGAGTACGAGGTCGACCTCTGGCTCGAAAACAACGCCTTATTCGACCTGGGTGGTAAGAGGCTCAAGATACTCCACACTCCCGGGCACACATCGGGGTCGCTGTGTGTCTACGACACGTCGACGCGCGCACTCGTCACTGGCGACACCGTCTACGCATACGGCACAATCTCCGACATCTACAAGTCGGGGAGCTACGGAGAGTACGCCAACTCGCTCCGGCGTCTCAACAACTTCAGAGTAGACGTTATATGTCCGGGACACGGACATCTGTCGTATGAGCCCGAGGAGACACTCGAAAAATCGATCACAAAAGCCGAGGAGCGGATAGCTTAGGATGGAACCGAGAAAGATACAGCAGGTCGGCAAGAGCACACTCACTGTCTCTCTCCCGAGCGACTGGGCTGAGAGGTACGGCGTCGAGAAAGGCGACCACGTCTATCTCTTCAGTGGAAACGACTCGTCGCTCACTATATATCCGTCGGTCTCGGGGTCAGTCTCGGTCACTAAGGTCACGGTCGACGCCGAGGGAAGATCTCCGATAGTCGTCGAGAGGTCGATAGTCGGGAGTTACGTCTTAGGCAGGAAGGAGATAGTGATAGAGTCGGAGGAAGGTCTCACAGACGCACAGACCGACGCGATATACAGAGCCGAGAGACAGCTTATGGGCGCGGGCGTGATAGAGGAGCGTCCAAGTAAGGCGGTTCTGAGGTTCTCGGTCAATCCCTCAGAGTTCTCAGTCAACGACCTCTTGACACGTCTCAACTCGACCGCCGAGACGATGAGATCGGAGGCTGTCGACTCCCTGAGGGAGGCGGACACCGACGTTTCGAGAAGGGGCGCTGACCGCGAGAAACACGCCAACAAGGTCTTCGTTCTCATACTTCGCCTACTACTCACCGCACAGCAGAATCCGGTTCTCGTCGACAAGATCGGTCTCGACAGCCCCCTCCACATAGTCGGTGCGAGGGCGGCTGCAAAAAGCTTGGAGAGATGTGCCGACTACGCAGCTGAGATGTCGGAGAACGCCGAGGCGACGGTCGAAGACGGCGGCGTTGAAGACCTCGACTCCGACCTAATTGACAGCCTCGAAGATCTCGTCGACCTCACCGACTCGGCGTGCCGCCAGGCTCTCGACGGTCTTAGACAGGGCGACATCGACACAGCAACACAGACGCGCGACCTCTTCGACGACGTCAAAGAAAAACAGGAGGAGACCGTCTCGTCGGCATTTGAGGAGTTCGACGGTGACGACGTCAAGAGACTCATGAGGTTCAACGACACCGTATCTGCGGTGGTACAGTCGGCGAAGGAAGCCGTTGAGATAGCCGAGGTCGGCTCGAACAGGGCGTTGGAGTCGTCGGGTAACGGCATAAGACTCGACTGAGACTCCGACACCACAACCTCTTTCTATAACGCGAGAATACGACGGGTAATGAGTACTTCCCAAGACGAGAGTCTTCTAAGATACGTCTCCGATCTCGGACCCTCATGGCTCGCGGGCGCGATAGCCGCGGGTCCCGCGACGATGGCGAGTCTTCTGACGGCGGGAGCCTCGTTCGGCTACGACCTCCTCTGGATAGTCGTCCTCTCTGCGGCTCTCGGATCACTGTCGCAGTACCTCGCGATGCGTCTCGGACTTCTAACTGAGGAGGGCATAGTATCGACCGTCGAGAAAAATCTCGGCGAGGGCTGGGCGTGGCTACTCGTCGTAGACGCCGTCTTAGCCGCAGGTCTCGCACAGCTCGTGATAATGAAGACTGTTGCAGACGTGAGCGCGACGATTACGGGAGTCGACGCGAGAATCTGGGGTGTCGCGTGGGCGGTGATACTAGCGGTAGGTCTCGCGGGAGGCGGATACAGGATTGCCGAAATCGGTGCGAAGATTCTCGTCTCGGGAGTCGTACTCGCCTTCGTCGCCTCTGTCTTCGTCGTCCCGATAGACCCGGGGGCTGCCATATCGGGAGCCGTTCCGAGTCTTCCCGGAGGCTTAAGCGGTGCGGTGACCGCTGCGGGTGTCCTCGGAGGTGCGGTACATATAACCCTCATAACGATGCAGTCGTACACTATGAGATCGCACGGCTGGCGACGCGGCGACTACGGCGTGGCGACCTTCGACATAATTACCTCGATGCTCGTCGCCTTCGGAGTATACAGCTTAGCTATATTCGTCGTCGCGGCGTCCGTCCTCCACTCACCCGACATCGACGCCGCCCAACTCACGGCGACCTCGGCGGCGCGTGCTCTCGAACCCATCGCAGGAGCCAACGCGAAATGGATATTCCTGATGGGACTCTGGGGTGCGGCGGTCTCGACCCTCGGCGGAAATACAGTCGTGCCGCCCTACCTCGTCGCCGACAAGCTCGGCTGGGAGAAGGACGTCTCCGACGTGCGTTACCGTATACTCCTAGTCTTCGTCGCGGGGATAAGCGCACTCGGTGCCTTCCTAGGTGGAAGTTTCTTCCCTCTCCTGGTTCTCGTCCTCGCATTCGGACTCGTCGGAACCCCCTTCGCTCTCGCCATCGTACTCTATCTACTCAACTCCGACGCAGTCGAGGAGCCTAATCCGACGGTTCTCAACCTCGGTGGCTTAGTTCTGATAGGAATAACGTTTCTGACTGCGACTTCGTTCGTGAGGGAACAGATCGGAGGTGGCTTCGACAATCCACTCGGGATATTCGTTGGACTCTACACGGTAGTTCTGACAACTGCGGTACTTGTGCTCGGAGCCTTTGCAGTGGAGGGAGAATGAGTCGAAGTCTCAGTGTCTCATTTTCGGGGTCTATCCTGGTCTCGGGCGGTCTCAACGTCGGAAAGACACGTCTTACGGCTGAGACCCTCGTGAGGTACGCCGATAAGTATCCCGAAGCCGAGACGGTACTTCTTGACTTCGCCCCCGAGTTAATGAAGGACGGAGACCTCGTCGGGGGACACGTCTCACGTTTCGTCGATGTCCCCGAGACTGTCTCGGAGTACGTACTCGAAGCGAACGCTCCGCGTCTGGAGAGCGACACAGAAGACGGGGCGGTCGAATTAGCACGTGAGAACCATGATAAGGGAGTCGGGTTAGTAGAGTCGGCACCCCACGATCCTGACGCTGTCTTCGTGAATGACGCCACGATACCCTTCCAGTACCCCGACTCTGATTCCGGGACTCTCGTCGAGTACTGTGAAAGAGCCGACGACTGTCTTCTCAACGTCTACGACCCGCGCTCCGGCGGCGACACCGAGACAGTTCTGTCGGACTCGGGAGTATTAAACAGTCCGGAGGCGGCGACAGTTGAGAGTCTGAGAGGATGGGCGGATGTCGAGATCCATCTCTGATCCTTACTCTACTCGACGAGACGTGACACGAGGTCTGCAGCCTCGACTGCGGTCTCACCGAAGACGTACGTGATCGGCTCTACGCCGAATCCGCCTTCGTGGTAGGCTATATCGGGTACTTCGTCGTTATCGTCGAATACCTCGAAGAGATCAGAGCTGAGGCTGTCGTAGGTCGCGTCGAACTCGACGACGTCTAAGCAGAGTTCGTCTGCGGCTTCCAAAAGTCGGTTCGATGTCGCTATGTTGACACAGCCCTTCACGTCGGCGTCGACACGTTTAGCCGCTAGGACGGCTCTCGCAACGTGCTGTGACGCACCGAACTCGGGGTTCGCGGGTATGTTGATACGTCCTCTCATCGTGTAGATGCGCCCGGGGACTGCCGCGACATCAGTCTCGTCGTCTGCGTCGGGGAGCGCGGTCACGACATTGGTACCGACGTTCGGGACATGGTCAGATACTCCTCGTGTGTTGGCAAGCCTCCTCGCTCCCTTTCTGACAGAAGAGAGCGCGGTTCTCTCGGCGAGAAGCTCCTCGTCCGATCCTCTCACGCACAGGTCACAGCCGAGACCTTCGAGAGACGGCATCTCGTCCTCGTGTACCTCACATATGGGTCCCCTGTCCTCGAACTCACGCACGAGGCTCAGAAGCTCCGATAGTATCTCGTAACCGCCTATGCCGTCGTCGTCTATCCTACGTGCTATCCTTCCCACAGTCTCCTCCATCCTCGGATCGTTCTCGAAACGCTCCTCCGTACCTCCCTCACCGCTCATGTACTTGCTCACAGCCGACTGAGTGACACCGAGATGACTCGCTATCTCCTGCTGTGTGAACCCCCTCTCGCTGAGCTCAGATGTCAGCATCGACCTCGCAGTCGGAAGGAACCTCTCGACAACTATCTCGCTCGGGAAACGTAACGCCATAGACGTTCTTCGGGAGAATGAGTTATTAACCTAACTCAACTCAGTCCATCTTCTCCTCTACCTCATCTATTCTCTTCTTGACGTTCTCGACCATCTCTTCCATCTCTTCCCTCTGTTCCTCTATACTCTTCTCGAACTCGTTCTGTATCTCGTCGACCTCCGACCTCAGGTTACTGACCGCCTTCTTCCTCTTCCTGTCCTCTTTCTTCTCGGATATCTTCTTTTCGAGGCTGTCGACCTCCTGCTTCACACGCTGTGTCAGCTCGGACGCCTTCTTCTTCCCCTCTGACTCCATTTTCTCCTCAAGATCGTTGACGACTGACTTGAGCTTATTTACTGACTCTCTCTGTGTCATACCAATTAGATAGAACCGCGAGTAACTTTATACTGTCGGCGGAAAACACTCTTTGACATCCTCACCCGCCTGAAGTCGGGTGAATCCCACATTGGGAATTTAAGGTTTCCAACCAACACAACCTTGTCAGGAGTTTCCCCCATTCACGGTTATATCGGCTGAAGGCTGTGCCAAACAGCCGTTACTCCTATCCTCTCGGACTCGGAGTTATCTCTGAACTTCGTTCAGAGGTTAACGAAGCTTTGCTTCGTGATATCTTTCTACCTACCTTCTGTGGGGTTTTCACAACACACTTTTTAATGCATTTTCACAACCCTTCCGTATATTACCTCGTTACTTTGGGCGGGTAAACCGCCTACGTAGGTTGATTGACCCATACAAAGATTCGTTGTGGTACTACTAAACTTTTACTGAAATTCCGGTATAGTCACCGAAATAGTAAGTTGAGTACTTCGACGGATTCATCCCGCACCTAAAGGTGCGGGTATTCTCCTGTGCTATCTATAACTGTATACAGTACGTTGAGGAGAGTAAGCCCCCTTCTGTTCGTCACGGCATTCAGCTGAGCACCGACTATCGAGGCAGGGCTTACCACAGTCGGCTTGCACCCACGGGGATTCGCCGTTCCACCGTTCCCTCGCCGTCGTGTCTCGGGCGGTTAACTCGTCGACGTCTGTAAATCTCTGATTTTCAAGCATGCGAATCTTCGGATTCGCGAATGTTGAGTTGCTGTCGAGTTCGCGTCCCTCATCGATCGGGCGAGGACGTGTCGTTTCTGTTCCAGAGCCGCCGGTCTCCCGACCTCGGCTTGCTTCGTGGTTTTACTTACCACGAGCCCTCTGAGACTGAGAGTTTCTCAGCGGACGCCGAGCCGTGTGCCCTGCGGTGGGGGGACTTTCCTCGTGTGGTACGTCTTAAAAATGTACCCACGGGAGCCGTGCTTCCTCTACGTGTTACAAGGTAGACTCGCTACTCTTAAACGGTTTCGGGTTAGTATCCGAGACACGTGGAAACGTACCAAAAGATTATATTAAATGCGGTGTATATTAAATACGTACTAACTCATGGCGGCTCAGAACAGTTTTCTAAGTCACGAGAAGGGGAAGGCTGCCATCGACCTAGCGCGCGAGGCGATGGAGTCGTACGTCTTGAACGGGCAGAGGGAACATCCCGGGAGCATGGAAGACGTCTTCTACGAGAGGACAGGTGTTCTCATAAAGCTCAGTTCGACGCGGGGACGGGGATCGGTGAGGGGTAGCGCGGGATCGTACCACAGGGACAAGCAGTTCTCGGAGGCGATAATCGACGCCGTTATAGAGGCATCCGAGCCGAGTTCGGGAACCTCAGAGATAGAGGAGTCGGAACTCGGAAGCATAGAGATTACACTGTGTGCGCTCGATTCGATAGACGAGGTCGACAATCCACGCGCCGAAGTCGAAGTGGGGCGACACGGTCTGATAGTCGAGACCTCTGACGAGTCGGGCTGGATGCTTCCGACGATGCCCGTCGAACACGGCTGGAGCTCCGCTGAGTTCCTCGATAGGGTATGCTGTAAAGCCGGCTCTTGTAACAACGGTCAGATGGGACGCGGGTCGTGGAAGGAGGACAGCGTCAACGTCTATATCTTCGAGGGAAGGGTTTTCAGGGAGAGAAACCCGGGAGGTGGGGTCGAAGAAGTCAGCCTACCTGAGTAGGCTCGTGTCACCATCACTTTCTCTGACTCTCTCAACTCCTTCGTTTACTCTACGTCTCGCGTCCTCTATCGAGAAGTCGGCGACTATCTCGCCGTCGTCTATGACGGGTTCCATGAGTCTCTCGGCTTCGTCGGGAACCTCACCGTCGCCGCCTGTATACACGACGGTGTCTTCCATCCTGTCGTAGTCACGGTGGATTTCCTTCGCGCCGCTCTTAGTTCCCCTCTTAGCCGCGAACTCGCAGTCGACCTCTACTATGTCTAGAGAGAAGTCCACGGGGTCGGCGTTGGCTACGTATCCCCCGACACCGAAGCCGTCTACGACGTCTCTGAGTTCGAGTATCTCGTCGGCGTCGACACCGCCGCTCACGAAGATACCCACGTCTTCGTGTCCGCGCGCGTCTAACTCCCACCTGACCTCCTCAGCGATCTCTCTCATGTCGCCGCGTCTGCTCGACGTAGTGTCGAGACGGACGCTGTCTACGTTATCGAGGAGCTCGACGGCTCTCGTCGCCTCTTTCTTCTCGTCCTCGTATGTGTCACACAGAAGAACCCGCGGCACCGACTCGTCGAGTGCTTCGTCGTACGCGAGCCAAGCCTCCTCTTGGTCGCCCATCGAGATAACGAATGCGTGGGGCATCGTACCTCCGGCTTCGACGCCTATCGCCTCTCCTCCTGCGATGTTCGAGATGCCGTCCATACCTCCTATCAAGGCGGATCTCTCTATCATCCCCGCGGTCGCGGGATGCTGTCTGCGTGTCCCGAAGCTCAGAACTGTCCTGTCTCCCGCGGCGGCTTTAGCTCTCATCGCCTTCGTGGCGACGCCGCTCGCCTTACAGATGAATCCGAGGAGAGCAGTCTCGTATCTCCCGAAATCGAGGTACTTGCCCTCTATACGCATCACGGGCGAGTTCCTGAAGAGGGTGCCCTCGGGGACTGAGTAGACGTCGACGGGCTTTCCTTCGAGAAGCTGGGCGACGTCCTTGAGACCCGCGAAGACGTGCCAGTCGTCGGTTTCCTCGCCAACTTCGGCGACGACTTCGGGGTTTCTGTCGGAGTATTCGAGTACCTCCTCTGTCGTCTCGAAGTAGGCGTCGGTCACCCGCCCGTCGTCTATGTCGTCGGGAGTGAGTATGTCGTACTTCCTGTCGGTCTCGTCCATACCGAAGTATTCTCGTCGTCTCACCTTATTTACTCGGTCTTTTGTCTCTTACTCGTACTCTATCTCGGTCGAGTCGACTACCTCACCGAAGAGCCAGTCGGCGTGTTCGAGAGAGTACTCCTTGTCCGACTCGTCGATATAGCCGACTGCGTCCTCGACTAAGACGGGACGGTAGTCACGCAGACCCGCGCTGCTCGCTGTGTGTAGGACACAGACGTTAGAGAGTGTGCCACAGATCACGAGGTTGTCTATGCCGTGGCTGTCGAGGAAGCCCTCCAACTCGGTCTCGTAGAAGGCGTCGTAGGTGTGTTTGACGACTACGTGATCCGACTCGTGTACGTCGATGTCGTCGACTATCTCGGAGTCCCAGGACCCCTCGATGACGTGCTCGCCCCATCTCTCGAACTCGTCGTAGTAATGGTTTCCGTCGAACTGTCCCTCGGGATGTACGTCTCTCGTGTAGATTAGCTGGACGCCGTTGGCGCGCGCCTCCTCGACGACGTCTTGTACGCCGACTATCGCAGTCTCGCTCGGCTCGGCGTAGAGACTGCCGTCGGGATGACAGAAGGCATTCTGCATGTCGACGACCACGACGGCGGTCGAGTCGGGGTTTAGCTCTACCATGTTGGGCTCTACACAGTCATAAAAAATCAGACTTTTGACCACGCGTTCCGTCTTTGGCGTATGTTAAGCTTCGTTGGTCTAGGACTCTACGACGAGCGCGACATAACCCTCAAGGGGAGGGACGCGATTGCCGACGCCGACTCCGTCTACGCCGAGTTCTACACGAGCGTACTCTCGGGGACGTCACTCGAAGAGCTAGAGGAGTTCCACAGCGTCGAGATAAACAGGCTGTCAAGGGAGGAAGTCGAGTCAGACCCAGAGTTCTTAGACGAGGCGCGTGAGAATAACGTCGTCTTCCTCTCGGGAGGCGACGCGATGGTGAGTACGACACACGCCGACCTGCGTCTCCGTGCCCACGAGAAGGGGATAGAGACACGTGTGATACACGCGCCGAGCATACAGACCGCCGTCTCGGGTGTCACCGGACTCCAGAACTACAGGTTCGGACGTTCGACGACTCTTCCGTTCGAACACGACGGCTGGAGACCTGACTCGCCCTACGAGGCGATACTCGAGAACCTCGAAAGAGATCTCCATACACTCGTCTTCCTCGACATAGAGGTCGAGGGCGAGGAAGGGAGATACATGACTGCCGACGAAGGCGCGAGGATACTCGGCGAGACCGGCGACTCCGGTGAGATAGACACTGTTGTCGGCATAGCGCGCGCGGGGAGCGAGTCGCCCGAGGTCTTCGCGGGAACCCCCGACGAGGTCTCGAACCACGACTTCGGACCTCCTCTCCATATACTCGTCGTGCCCGCGTCTCTACACCACATAGAGGAGGAGTCGCTCCGAGAGATAGCGAACCTGTGATACTACTTCTCTGATACGTCCACGCCGACCTCCTAAGTCTAAGTCTACGGCTACGGATTAAGCTAAGCCTCGAACTCCGCGCCACAGTCGGGACATCTCATCCCCGGCTCTCCGTCGATAACTGTGAACTCCATGTAGTCGGCTTCACCACAGTCGCGGCAAGGTGCCGCAATACGGATATCAGTCGACTCCTGAGGAGTGCCGAGTGCGAGGGCTCGGACGGTCTCGTCCGACTCGTTCCGTCCCTGTAGATACTCGCCCGGGTCGAATCTAACCATCTGTCCCTGAGTCACAGTGACAGTCTCAGTTTCGGCGTCTAACTCGGGCTTTGTCTCGAAGGTAGCCTCGCCTTCGAGAACGAAGAAGGTCTCCTCCTGGTCGAGATGGCTGTGTACAGCATCGGCGAAGTTCTCTCCCGGCTCAAGCACGTAGTAGTTCATCGAGAAGTCCTGAGCACCCAGCGGCTCCGAGACGCTCTGTCTGTTCCGGGGGTCTTCCTCCGGAGTCATACTGTTAAGGTCGATCTTCTGCATACAGCCACAGACGTGTCCTCAGTGACGAAAAAGATACTGGTGCTTTTAAATCAAATTCAGTCTATCTCGCTCTGGACGTCGAGTTGGTTCATGCTGTCGACTTCTTCACTGATTCCCTCTACCATAGCCTCCTGTTCCTCGTTCGAGGCGGCGATGTCCTCAGCCTTGTCGGAGACCCTCTCAGCTTTCTCGGATGCCTCGTCTACCATGCTCGCTATCTCCTCGGAGCTAGATGCCTGCTGGTTCGTGGCACTCGAAACTTCCTCGACGCTCTGGGAGACCTCCTCGACCATCTCGGCGATCTCCTTGAAGTTCTCGCCCGCGGTCTCGACCTTGTCGGCACCCTCGTCGATAAGCTGGTTGTTGTCTTCGAGGCTCTCGACGGTCTCCATCGCGTTGTCCTGTATCGTCTCGACGATCTCCTCTATCTCGCTCGCGTGGCTCTGTGACTCCTCTGCTAGCTGTTTTACCTCGTCTGCGACGACAGCGAATCCTTCGCCTGCCTCTCCTGCGCGCGCCGCCTCTATGTTGGCGTTGAGTGCGAGGAGGTT
This sequence comes from Halorutilales archaeon Cl-col2-1, assembly GCA_041891055.1. Lineage (GTDB taxonomy): Archaea > Halobacteriota > Halobacteria > Halobacteriales > Afararchaeaceae > Afararchaeum. Next base: position 340,342 of record CP169074.1, read on the forward strand.
AGTCTGGTCTGCTATGTCGTTTATGACCTCGACTATCTCGTTTATCTCCTCGACGCTCTTCCTGAGGTCTTTGACGTCCTCCGAGACCTCGTGAGACGACTCCTCTATCCTCTCCATCATCTCGACTGCCTCATCGGCTGACTCCTCTCCCTCCGCAGCTTTGTCCCTCGCGGTTTCGCTTCTCTGGCTGACCTCGTCGGTGCTAGAGGCGATCTCCTCGACGGTCGCACTCAGATTCGAGACCTCGCTCGATATCTGTTCCATTGACTCCGACTGTTCCTCGGTGAGATGGCTGATCTCCTGTGAGTTCTGAGCCACGTGCTGGGAGACTTCCTTGAGGTCGTCGACCGAGTCCTTGACGTTGCCCACAGTCTCCTTCTCGTCTGTGAGGTCTCTGAAGGTTTCGGCGATACCTATAATGTCGCCCTCCGAATCACGAACCGGGCGGCAGATGAGTTCGGTGGGTATTACCTCGCCGTCGTAGCTTTCCTTGTTTACTTCGACACGGATCTCGTCCTTGCCGTGGTCGACTATCTGGTTGAGAGTGCAGTTATCCGTGCCACATACGTCGGGGTTCGAGAACTGGTCGAAGCATTTGACGCCTTCGACGCCTTCGGCTTCCACATCCCCCATCTCCTTCATCTGCTGGTTTTCGAGTATGACATTGAAGTCGGTGTCGAGAATCCTCATCGCAGCCCCCGTCGACTCCATCACTGTCCTTATGTTGTTGCCGAGCTCTTCCTTGAACTCGTCCTCAGTCAGGCTCTTACCCCCTGATATCTCTTGAGACAGGTCGGCGTCGGAGCTTCCGTGGGTCGGGAGACTCTTATCAATAGACATATGCCTATACTGGCTTCATCACATGGCTATATATACTTGTATATGTAGGAATTTTGCAAGATTCTCACACAGTAAACCCCACTAAAAATCCGGATATACAGAAGAGTCAGACCGCCTTCATCTCAGCCTCAGCCTATCTGCTGTCTAATCTCGTCTATGTCGACGGCTGCCTCGGATATCAGGTTGTCAAGTGCCTCGGTTATCAGAACGAAGTCCTCTAGCTGTTCGTTGGTCTTCTCCTTCATCTCGTGAGTCTTACGTGTCGCAGACTCCGCCTTAGTGCTGACTTCGTCGACCATTCCGGCGACCTCCTCGGTGCTCGTCGCCTGGTCTTCGGTTGCCTCGGCGACTTCGTTAATTCCGTCGGACGCCTCCTCGACTGCGGAGTTGACCTCCTTGAATGTCTCCGCAGCCGTGTTCACGACGGAGATGCCCTCACCGACGTCTTCGTCCATCTCCTCAAGGCTGTCGAGGGTCTCATCAGCAGTCTCCTGAATACTCTCGACAATCTTCTCTATCTCGGTCGCACGTTCCTGCGACTGTTCGGCGAGATCCTTGACCTCGTCGGCGACGACAGCGAATCCCTCGCCTGCCTCTCCCGCCCTCGCAGCCTCTATGCTCGCGTTGAGTGCGAGTAGGTTGGTCTGGTCGGCTATGTCGTTTATGACCTCGACCACCTCGTTTATCTCGTCCATCATGCTGTGGAGGTCTTCCATGTTCTGTCTGACCTCGTCGTTGGCGTCACGTATGTTACGGATCGATCCCTCGGCTCTCTCAGCTTTACGTCTCCCGTCAGTCCCTTTCTGACTAGCCTTGTCGGCTGCGAGGGATACCTCGTCGGCACTCGCGGCTATCTCCTCTACCGAAGCACTCAGACTGGATATCTCGGATGCGATCTCGTCTATGTCCTCCTTCTGTTCCTTCACTGTCTCCTCTGTCTCCGACGCGATTTGGTTGACCTCCTGACTTGTGTCCTTGACTACCTCAGTAGAGTCCTCAACGCCTTCCGCCATTCTCTCCATGGCTTCTATGTTTTCGATCTCGTTTAGGAAAGAATGCTGATATGTGTCGACTGCAACCTGCATGTCGAGGTTAGTTATCTTGAGAACCGACATCACGGTCTCGAAACTGTCGGAAAGCTCCGACTCAATTACTGACTCCACACCGCGCTTGAGATCTTCCTTGGATTCGTAGTCAGAGTCGTATACCTCGTCGGCGACCCTCTCGGCTATCCCGTCTTCGGCACGTCTTCTTATCTCGGGAAGTATGTTTCTGTAATAGAGTATGTACGCCCCGAAGTAATACTTCGGAGGCATATTTATCATGTCGTGTAGCTTCCCTATCCGTGCGCGGTCTGCGAAGTACTCCGTACTGTAGCTACCGTTTCCGAGAGACAGAAGATACTCCTTCTGTGTCTTCTTGAGTTCGGAGACGGGACGTGACGAGCGGCGTAGTATCTCGTCAGTCTCGTCGAACGACTCTAACGTGGCGTAGAAGTCGTCGACGGCTTCGTCCTTTATATCCTCCAACACAGGAGTAATCTCCCGGAGATTCCGGGCGTCCTCACCGTCGAATCCGAGTATCTTCTTTCTGAACTCTATCTCGCTTTCGTCTATTCCTAACTCGTCTATGAGACTACTGCCGTCAACTTTACTTCCTCTCCCCCCAGAAGAGGACTTTTCCCCCAGGCTCATGCGCCTGTCTTCAGCACGGTAACTTATATCTTTTTGGGCGGAGATGGGGATACAGTGAAAAACAGTCCCTTGTGCTGAAGATACGGGGTTCCGTCCTTTTTTGACCCGCGGACGCGTCGTACGTTTATGCAAGACCTGACCCATCGCATCGAGAACGACGTCCAGACGTACCCGGGAGATCCCGACGTCGAGATTGAGTCCGACTCGGTCTACTCGGAGGACGGGTGCAGGGTTTCACGTCTGTCGCTCGGAAGCCACACCGGAACACACGTCGACGCGCCGTCCCACACAGAGCCCGACGGAGACTCGCTCGGGTCGTACGGAGTAGAGTCGTTCGTCTTTGAGACCGTACGTGTCGACTGCCGTGACCTGGGCTCGCGCGAGAGTATAGGTCTCGAACGTCTCCCTGACCTCAGTGCCGACACCTGTGTCGACTGCCTAGTCTTCTGGACGGGCTGGGACAGACACTGGAATACCGACAGATACCTCGACCATCCGTATCTGTCGTGCGAGGCGGCTGAGTACTGTGCCGAACACGGGGTCGCAGTCGGAACCGATACACTCAGCCCCGATCCGACACCCTCCGAGGAGCCTCACGACACGAGCTTCGACGCACACAGTGCTCTTCTCGGCGAGGGATGTCTTATCTTCGAGAACCTCACGAACCTCGGAGAACTCCCCGATAGATTCGAACTCCGAGCCTATCCATTACGTCTCGATACTGACGGGTCGCCCGTGCGCGCTGTCGGGGTTAGACTCAGTAAGACAGATGGAACTGTGTGAACCGGGTTGGGCTACTCGTACCTGAGAGCGTCTATGGGGTTTACCTTCGATGCCCTCCAGGCGGGATATATGCCGGCGACCACACCGACTGTGACTCCCATGAATACCGAGAAGACGACCCATCCGACTGCGGGAGTGAAGCCGACGCCCGCATAGACCGTAGCACCCCAGGCTATTCCGAGACCGATGGGTATTCCGATTACCGACCCCGCGGTGCTCAGTAGGACAGCCTCGGTGAGGAAGAGCTTCACGACGTCGCGGTTGGTGGCTCCGACTGACTTCATTATTCCAATCTCCTTCGTACGTTCGGTCACGCTCACGAGTGTGATGTTAGCTATTCCGACCGCTCCGACTACGAGTGATATAACGGCTATCCCCGTCACGAACTTGGTTATCCTGTCTATGACGTCCTCTATCTCGTCTATTATGTCGCCGCTCGTCTGAACCGTGAATCCACTGTTGTCGGGAACCAGATCTGAGGCGGCGGAGCTCTGTCTTAGGTACTCCTCGATACCGTCGCCCGTCTCTCCGATGCGTTCGGTGTCAGCGACGACAGTCATCTGTGGGTAGGCTTTCTGGTCGTATCCGAGACCCGGTACCGTCACTGTCGTGGTGTAGAAAGGATCTGAGGGTAGGTAGAAACGTGGGACAGCGTCGCCGAATCCCGTGACGAACTCTCCCTGTGTCGACGACACTACTCCGACGACTCTTAACTCGGTCTCCTCGCCCGACGAGTCTGTCATAACCACCGTCGAGCCAACTGTGACGTTCTCCCCGAACGCCTCCGCCCCAGCCCTGTTCATGACTATCTCGTCGGACCCAGACCTGAATCCACGCCCCTCCAAGACGGATTCCTGGCTAAACGTCTCGGGAACCGTGGCGATCACTGTCTGTTGTGCGACCGTCCGGTTAGCATACGACAGGGACGACACCGGAATTATTCCTCTCGGTATCACCTTCCTGACCCCCTCTATCTCCGAGATCTCCTCTACGTCACCCGTCGTAAACACGGGGTTTATCGAGGATCCGAAGTCGGTCGGGGCACCGTGTTCGTCCTCGCCCGGAAATACATAGATGTTGTTGGCGTTCGTCGTGCCTATCTGACCCACGACGTCAGCCCTTACACTCGCGCCGAAGGTCGAGAAGACTATCACAGACGCGATACCGATCACGACACCTAAGACTGTGAGAGAAGACCTCAGACGGTGGGCACGTATCGAACGTCCGGATATACGTAGTATCTCCCTCAGCTTCATACTCTATCCCCTTTTCTGAGATCTTCGACCCTCTCAACGTCGCCGTCACGGATATGTACGATTCTCTCGGCGTGTTCGGCAATACGGCGTGAGTGTGTCACGAGGAGAACCGTGTTTCCGTCGTCGTGAATCTCCGAGAGTAGAGCCATTATCTCGTCGCCCGTCTCGGTGTCTATGTTTCCCGTGGGCTCGTCGGCGAGAACCACCGACGGATCCGGGGCAAGCGCGCGTGCTATCGCAACACGCTGTCTCTGTCCGCCGCTAAGCTGGGTCGGCTTGTGGTCGTATCTGTCTCCTAAGCCGACGTCGTCGAGGCTCTGTCTCGCGCGTTCGAGCCTTTCTTCCTTTCCCCATCCGGCGAAAGCCAGAGGCAGTGCGACGTTCTCGACGGCTGTGAGACGAGGCATTAGGTTGAAAGTCTGAAAGATGAAACCGACCTCTGTACCTCTCAGGGACGCACGTCTGTCCTCGGTAACCGACCCGATCTCCTCGTCACGTATCCTCACTTCACCCTCGTCGGGGACATCGAGACCGCCTATGAGGTTCAGAAGAGTGCTCTTACCCGATCCGCTCGGACCCATGACTGAGGTGTACGACCCCTCACGCAGACTCACCGAGACCCCGTCGAGAGCCTTTACGGTGCCGCCGAGGTCGTACCTCTTGACCACGTCAGCGACCTCGACTACTGCTTCCGTGTCGGAGTCCGACAGACCCTCGTGGTTTGGAGCTGAGTTAGCGTGTGTCACTGCTCAAGATAGAGTCCGAGACCGTATATACCTTTGTCCTATCCGCTGTACGGCAGTGGTACGACTCTCTAGAACGTCGAACACGCACAAGCCATTTAACCGTACAGTGTGTATGAATCGTGATGGATAAGAGAGAGAGTCCCACCGACACTGACACCGACGACGCAGCCGACGACGCGGAAAGCCGGGGTATCACGGACAGCTTCGGTCTACTTGCGATAGCCCTACTCGTAATAGGTGTCGTAGGAGCGGGTCTTACTATAGCTCAGACCCCGATGGGGGACAACACTGACACGCGAGACGCCGAGACAGTCACTGCAGACGGTGTCCTCGAAGGGGTACACGAAAGATACAACTCCTCCGAGACTCTCGCCGGAAACGCGACTGTTGAGGTCAGTAAGGAGGATGAAACCAGAAGCTACTCTGTCTCGTTTGCCGTGGCTGACGAGAACGAGTCACGTGTCTCGGTCGACAGCGAAAACCGATCAGCCGTCTTGGGATCGAACGGTTCGGCAGTCTGGCTACATTCCGAGAAAGAAGGCGTCACACGTGTTTACAGCCGTGACGAGATACGTGACGCAAAGGAAGGCGACATAGAGCCGTTCGGCTTCGGTAGACAGCCGTTCGACCACAACCACAGCCGTGACGGTGAGTACGAACACCTGTGGGGATCGGTCGACGCTAACGAGACGAATCCTAAGCCTTGGGACATCGACGCCGTTCACGACCACGGCTACGACCACAGCCAAGCCTCGAACCACACCATAAACACGACGTCTGAGTACGTCGGAAGACAGAGTCTCCGTGGCACCGAAGCACACGTAGTTGAGATAACTCTCAGAGATGAGAACCAGAGCCGACATCCGGAGACCCTCGTGACCTACTGGGTCTCGAACGACGACGTAGTTCTGAGACAGGAGGTGGAGACCCCGAACGCGACTGTCACAGTCGACGTGACTCAGACGAGGTTCAACGTGAGTATAGCCGACTCAACCTTCGAGCCTCCGACGGGTGAAGACACCACACAGTTCGCGACTTCGACCTTCGACTCCTTCGACGGTCTACAGGACTCGACCGATTTCGAGCTACTCCGCCTAGGCTCGAACTACAGCTTCGACGAGGGACGGAAGGTCGTCTACGCGGGTGAGACAGCCGCAGTACAGGAGTACGTAGACGACGGATCGCGTCTCAGAGTCGTCTCAGCCGAAGACACCAGCCGAAGCTTCGGCTTCGCTGATCGGCACACGAGTACCAGCGTAAACAAGACATCGACTCAGGAGACTGAGGTCGTTATAGACGGAGTCAACACGACAGTCACTGTCTCGGAGACGAGCCGAGGAGCCGCAGTCTCTTGGACTCACGAGACAGACGGAGACGAACTCAGACACGCAGTAGTCTCCGAGACGGAGTCTGCCGAGACGGTCTTAGAGGTCGTCGAGAAGATCGGCTGAGGCTTAAGTTTACCATCAGAAATGCTTAATAGACAGCCCTACTGTGACCATATGCACCGTCCTAACAGACGGTGAGCCCGCCGTCCCCTTCCCTGTGCCTCTGTCTTGCCAGCCCTCTCCTATCCTATTTTGACCTCTCTTCGACATAACCACGAGATCAGGCTTAGACTCAGACAGACGCGGCTCCTAAGTCTAAGCCGAAATGACCCAGGGTAATCAACCCCTTTCGCGTCTCTAACCCGAAGATGTCAGCAGCCGTGATTTTTCATATATTGCACATATATATCATGAAAGTATGCCATAGACTTATTTCAGTCGGAGTAGTAAGGCGTCCCATGCTTGTGAGGGATGTCATGTCGGACGAAGTCGTAAAAGCGGGCTGTGACGAGACAGTTCACGACGGGATCGAGAAGATGCTCAGAAACTGCGTCGGATCTGTGGTAGTCACACGTAAGGGCGATCCCATGGGAATAGTAACCGAGACAGACATCCTCAAACACGGCTACAGGTCAAGAGGCAGGTTCACCGAGACTTCTCTTTCGAAGATAAATGAGTTCTCCCCTGGTCAATATACAGCCCGAGAAGTCGATAAGGGAAGCAGCCGAAACTATGAGGGCGGAGTCAGTGAAGAAGGTTGCCGTCATGGATCATCTCGATCTAATGGGTATAATCACTCTGAGTGACATAGTATACAGTCACTCTGACATCCTGAAGGAGGCCCACCGTCTCGACACTCCTGACGTCTGAGATGTTTAAAGCCGCGTTTAGTTTTGGTCTTTCGATACCCCCTGTTGTTCTCTTCACTGTGGTACGGAGATCACAGCTGCCACTTCTGACACATACTCATCAAGTCTAAAGTCGAACCACCGGGATTTGGAGTCGTATACTCAGTCGGACGTTGTCCTGGGAAGTTCGACTACGAAGACGGCTCCCTCGGGTTCGTTGTCCTCGACCCATACCTCGCCTCCGTAGCTCTCGACGAGAGTATGGACTAAGTAGAGACCCATTCCCGTACCTTCGCTTTCGATCCCTTTTTCTCCCTTGCCGAATATCTCGTCCTTCTTCTCATCGGGTACTCCAGATCCGTTGTCTGCGACTCGGACAGTCACACTGTCTCGTGTTTCCGTCGCGGAGACAGTAACCTCCGGAGTGTTCTTGTCGTTGTGCTCGACGGCGTTCTTTAGTAAGTTCCTGAAGACTGAGCCGAGCATACTGTTTGCCATCACCGTCTCGTCGGGTAGACTCTGGTGTCTTACTTCCGCGTCAGTATACGCCGACTCTATCTCGTCGATCTCCGAGAGGAGAACTTCCTTAAGACTCTTCTCCTCAAGGTCGTCTTCGGTCGACATCATCGTGTCGGCTATGTCACGCGCCGTCATCGTAAGCTCGATAGCGCTTTCGGCGTTTTCGAGAACCGTCTCTATATAATCTCTCTTCTCGCCCTCGTCGTACATGTCTATGAGAAGCTTGCTGTACGACTTCACTATCTGAAGATCGTTGCGTATGTCGTGACGTACCATCTGGTTGAGGACTTCGAGGTTGTCTCTCTGGTTCTTGATCTTCCTCTCGTACTCTTTCCTCTCGGTGATGTCTCTCACGAGTCCATGTAGGACTGGCTTACCCTCGTACTCGAACCTGCTAAGTTTGACCTCTGCGGGGAACTCGGTACCGTCCTCACGTTGGTGAGTGTACTCGAAGAAGGCTTCGCCCTCTTCAAACCCTTCCTCTATCCTCGAAAGTGCCACTTCCTTTGAGTCGGAGCCGTCGGGCTGCGTCGGGGGTGCGAGCTCCCACGGGGTGTAATCGAGGAATTCCTCGACTGAGTCAACGCCGAACAGGTCGAGCGCCCTCTGGTTACAGTCGATGTACCCATCGCGGTCGAACAGCATGAGAGCGTCCCTGCTATCCTCGAAGAGACTACGGTACTTGGCTTCGCGGTCTCTGATCTTCTGTTGCCTCTCTTTCCTCTCAGTGATATCCCTCACGAGCGCGTGTAACGCTGGCTCGCCCTCGTACTCGAACCTGCTGAGTTTGACCTCTGCGGGGAACTTGGTGCCGTCCTCGCGGCAGTGTGTCCACTCGAAGAAGGCTTCGCCCTCCTCAAAAGCCCTCTCGATGTGGGACATAGCTGCTTGAACCGAGTCTGAGCCATCGGGCTGTGTCGGAGGTGAAAGCTCCCACGGAGCGTAATCTATGAACTCCTCTACCGAGTCGATATCGAAGAGATTGAGGGTCGTCTCGTTACAGTCGAAGAAGCCGTCGCGGTCTAGGAGCATAAGAGCATCACGCGTGTTCTCGAAAAGACTACGGTACTTCTCCTCACGTTTCTCTATCTCAGTAACGTCACGCGCGTATCCGAGGATGGCTCTCTCGCCTCCACTCACCGTCTCGAAGGGTATCTTGGTCGTGTTTATGCTCTTGGTTATTCCATCGGCTGTGGTCAGACTGTCCTCCGGTATGTGTAGAGACTCTCCGGATTCGAGAACCTTCTCGTCCTCCCGGCGAAAGTTCTCAGCCTCCTCACTCGACGGAACTACCTCAAAGTCGTGTTTTCCTTCAACTTCCTCGGGGTCGGAGTAGCCGTAGTACTCCGCGAGTGTCTTGTTTACCAGAAGGTACTCGCCGTCGCAGTTCTTCGCGAAGACTGGGTCGGGCACTAGGTCGATTATATGGCGTAACTCCTCACGTGCTTCCTCTGTCTCATCTTTCCGTCTTTCTACTTCACGTATACGACTCTGAAGTGAGTCCCTCATCTCGTCTACTGAGTCATACAGTACTCCAATCTCGTCGAGACGGCTGTTTGTCACGTCGACGTCGAATTCACCCTCGCTTATACGGCGTGCACGGTTCGAGAGTCGGTTTATGTCTTTCGTGACTGAACGCATCGAGACTGCGGCAGTTCCTATCAGAAGCACGAGACCCAGACCGAACGTTATTACGAGGTAAGACAGTATCTGGCTCCTGACTGCAAATACCTCATCCTCGGGTGCACGTGTGACGACGACTGTTCCGACTGTCGTGTTCTCGTCGTACTCGCCAGCTCTCTCGGCGTTGAGTACGTCGTGGGCGATGACCCTGACGCCAGCCACCGTGTCGTTCTGTCCGTCGTGGATCATATGTGTTCCCTCGGATGCTGTCTCGGGGAGTTCGACAGTCTGCTTCGAGGTTTCTCCTATGAGGCGTTCTCCCTCGAACGAACGCAGTGTACTCTCTGAGCCCTCGAACACGTGTGAGTTCACGAGAGTCGTGTTGACCGGAACCGCAGCTACGAGGAACCTCTCGCCCGAACGTGCACCTATCAGCGTCATATTCGGCAGATCCTCTTGGAGTTCGACGGGACTCTGGGATATGAATATCAGGCTGCGCGTAGTCTTTCTGTTCAGACCCGCGTCGTAGAGGTTTCTGTCGTGGTACTTGACCTCGGTACTTCCGAGTATATCTCCCGTCTCGACACTAGCCACGTGGAGTGAATCTACGTCTGACTCTACACCCGTCTTCTCAGCGACGAGCCACTGGTGGATCATGGTGCTTGAGTCGTGCTGAATCTCCTCCGCCCTCGACATCTCGTTTAGAGTGCTCCAGCGTTCTGTGAGCCAGTTGGCGTATACGGTTGCCTGTGTAGTCGTGTCCGACTCAACTTTGTTCTCTACCTGACTGGTTATACTCTGATTAATCGCGGTGTACGAGATGGCTATAACACTACTTGTGATCAGAGATCCCACTAGGAGTAGTATGAGTAGCTTCAGAGTCAGGCTCTGTTTCACACTTTCTGGTGCTAAGACGGCTACTCTCCTCCGAAGAACTGATCTGCCGTCCGAATTCGATCTGTCCTCTGAATCCGAGGTCATTCCTCCTCCTGAGAACCCGCCTGTGCTAATGCCAGTCGGTGTTTGTGTTTAAGAAACAAGTCAAACTGGAAGTACTTCGCAGTGCTTCTGTGTGTCATCTTTCTGTCCCGTTACTGTGGTACTTCTCCCTCAACTGCGTCAACATAGCTGTCGACGTTTCGGAAAAGCTGGGTTGTGTCGAACTCCTCGAAACGTGTGCCACCCCATATACTTAGATTACCGTTCTCTATCTCTCTTCTTTTCGTCTCGACTCTTTCGATGACTTCGTCGGGAACCTCGGAGCCCCAGTCGGAGAGACCTACTATCCCCGACTCGATCCCTTCCCAGTAGAAGTCTGACTCCCAGTTACCGTCACGTATCTCGTTGACTGCGTCTCCGTAGAAAACCTCCCAGTTCCAGACGGGCGAGGTAACGTAGTTCTCTCCTATCAACTCACCAATGTCGGAGTTATAACCCGTCGCCCAGATTCCCTCTTCGGCTGCGGTCTCGGCGGCTGCGGGAAAGTTCTGGTGCTGTGCCATCACGTCGACCCCCTCTTCGATTAGTCTCTCAGCCGTGTTGCTCTCTATCCCGGCGTCGTTCCACGTCTGAGTGTACTTCACAGACACAGTCACGTCTTCGTTAACTGAAGACGCCCCGAGAGCGAAGCCATTTATTCCTCTTATGACCTCGGAGATCGGAAAGGCAGCGACGTATCCGAGCCTGTCGGTCTCGGTAAGGAGCCCTGCGGCGACACCTGTGAGGTATCTTGGTTCGTACATACGTCCGAAGTAACAGCCGAGGTTCCCACGCTGCCTGTACCCCGAACAGTGCTCGAAAGCCACGTCGGGATAGTCGGGCGCGACCTCGTACATTGGATCCATGTAGTCCCAGGACGTCCCGAAGATTACATCGAAGCCTCGCTCGGCGTACTGTCTGAAACGCGGCTCTGATCCCTCGGGCGAGACCTTCTCGAACACCTCGGTTTCCACCCAGTCGAAGTCGTCTTCGACGGCACGTCTAGCCTGGTCGTGCGCCCACTGCCAGCCGAAGTCCCCGACTGCGTCGTGGTAGACGAAAGCTGCCCTCACGGTCTCGTCTGTGTCGGTGTCTTCCCCCTCATCTGTTGTGTCGGATGACTGGGTTCTATCACCGTTCCCAGACGTAGGTTTGTGTGTTCGAAGACAGCCGCTTAGACCGGCTAATCCGGCTGTAGCCAGTTGTTTGAGAGTATCCCTTCGTGTAATCTTCATTTTGACTCAGTCTATCCCCAGAGGCTAACATAGTTTCTCTGGAATCCTGTATCTATAATTGTTTAAATTATAAGTAAATTAGGGTGCCTGGACAGTCCTCAGACTACATCGTCTAACTAAGTAACTAAGGAGAAGCTCCAGGTTTGGTCGGAAGTAGTACTCGTCTCAGAGGATAAGAGTTCAGACGGAGTTAAGCGAACATCCTGCCCGACTCGCCGTCGGAGCTCTTGTCGTCGCGCACCTTGTCGTAGGCGTCGAGGAAGTCACCCATCTCGACAGTCTCTCTCCGGTCACGTATAGCGAACATACCCGCCTCGGTACAGACCGCCTTTATATCGGCTCCACTCATTCCGTCGGTGAGACGCGCGAGCCTCTCGTAGTCGATGTCGTCTGTCTGCATGTTGCGCGTGTGTACCTTGAATATCTCGGCACGTCCCTCCTCGTCGGGAGGCGGAACCTCTATCAGACGGTCGAACCTTCCGGGTCGGAGTATGGCTCGGTCGAGCATGTCGAACCTGTTGGTCGCGGCTATGATCTTGACATCACCTCTCCTGTCGAAGCCGTCCATCTCGCTCAGGAGCTGCATCATCGTCCTCTGAACCTCGGCGTCACCGCTCGTCTTCGAGTCAGTACGTTTCGAGGCGACTGCGTCGATCTCGTCTATGAAGATCACGCTCGGCGACTTCTGGCGCGCGACCTCGAAGAGATCACGGACGAGACGCGCTCCCTCTCCGATAAACTTGTGGACGAGTTCGCTTCCCGCCATCTTGATGAAGGTCGCGTCGGTTCTGTTGGCGACTGCCTTTGCGAGCATCGTCTTACCTGTGCCGGGCGGACCGTGTAGGAGTATGCCACCGGGGGGCTCGATACCCGCGTTCTCGAAGAGCTCGGGCTCATCTAGTGGCATCTCGACCGTCTCGGAGACCTCCTGTATCTTATCGTCGAGACCCCCTATGTCCTCGTATCCTACCTCGGGGTTCTCGGAGACCTCCATCACGCGTGCCCTCATGTCGGTCGAGTCCTCGAGTGTCTCTACGACCGAGAGCGAGTTGTTGACCGCGACACGTGTGCCTATCTCGATCTCGTCACGCATCCTCTCGGGAACTTCAGTAAGTGCCTCTTGGTTGTTCCCGTGCTGTCGGATGATGACGCCCTCGTCGGTAATCTCCTCTACCGTAGCCACGAATAAGGGCGACTGCTTGAGCTTCTCGTTCTCGTGCTTGAGACGCTGTACCTTCTGCTCGTACTTGTTCTTCTCCGCGTTGGCGTCGAGAAGATCGTCACGTACCTTCTCGTTCTTACGCTGTAGGTTCTTGACCTCCTCTTGTAACTCCTCTATGCGTTCCTGTGGAGTCTTATCGCTGTCGACAGGTGAGTCAACATCGTCCGCGTCTGCAACGTCGTCCGAGAAATCACTCATACAGCCACGAGTAGTATCTCCTAATAAAAAGGGGTTTGGGTTATTGTCACAAGGACTCGGCTTCAGGGCTTCTCGCTCGACCAGACCTTGAGATCCGACCTCGGCATCGCGACACACGTGAGAGCGTATCCCTCTTCCTCGTCCTCCTCGCTTATCGAGTTAGCGCGCGGCTCGTCTATCTCGCCCTCGACACGCGCCGCACAAGCGACACATTCCCCCTCACGGCAGGCGAATGGAAGATCGAGGTCGGCTTCCTCTCCGGCGTCGAGTATGTACTGATCGCCCTTAACCTCGACAGTCTTACCTTCCTTGACGAACTCGATCTCGTAGGTCGCCTCGCGCTCCTCCTCGGGGACGTCTTCCTCGACTCCTCCTTCTTCCTCGGCGGCTTCTTCCTCTTCTTCCTCTTCCTTTATCTCGAACGACTCGGGGTTTCTGAAGACAGTACGTGAGACATAGCCCGAATCGGGAGAGACGAGAGACATTCTGTACATCTCGTCGCCAGCGTGTATAGTCGCCTGATAGACCTCGTTCGATCCCTCACGTGCCCTCAGTCTGACGCGTTTTATGTTTCGCCCGCGCTCTTCGAGATACTCGATCTCCTCGTCGACCGCCTCTCTCAGCTCGTCGGGTATCTCGAAGTTGCCCGCCCTCTCAAGGCGATCCGGATCGACCGTCTTGCTCTCCATGGGCTTTGTAGACGTCCCACATAGATAATAACTTTTCTTTATGTCTCGACACGAACGACACTATGACTACGTTTCGACGCCGAGGTACTCGCCTAAGCTCGTGAGTTCGTCGTCGGTGTAGCCGAACTCCGGGGCGTCGTTCGACTCGGTAGTGTTGTCGAACTTGAGCGACCTGTACTGGTCGACTCCAACGGGGACGAAAGGAATCAACTCGGCGACCGAGAGACCCGCCTTCGCCGCAATCATTGGAACGGGTACGAAACGCGGCTTCTTGTCGTTGTACCGGAATGCTTGGCTCACGACTTCTTTGAGAGTCAGAACCTCGGGTCCACCTATCTCATAGACTCCGTCGGCTTCTACCTCTCCGGTCGCGGCGTCTGCCATCATCTCGGCGAGATCTTCGACATAGACTGGCTGAAAACGTGTCCTACCGCCTCCGACGAGTGGGAAGAAGGGTGCCTTTGAGGTCACGTCCTTGAACTGGCTTATGAACTCGTCTCCGTCGCCGAAGATCACCGACGGCTTGAAGATGTGGTAGTCGAGGTTCGAGTTTTTGACGTAGTTCTCCGCAACCCCCTTAGTACGTATGTACTCGGTACTTCCACCGGGGTCAGCTCCGAGCGCGCTCATATGGACGTATCTCTCGACCCCGGCGTCCTCCGCCGCCTTCACGACGTTCTTCGTCCCCTCGACGTGTACCTGGTGGTAGGACACTCCGCCCGGGGTGAAGAGGGGTGACAGACCCACGAGGTTGACTACGGTCTCGTAGCCGTCGAACTCCAGGCTGTCGGGGTCTGAGACGTCTGCGCGCACGCTTCCGACTGATTCGGGGACATCGGTGTTCGTGGTCTCGGGATGGCGCGACGCGGCGTCGACGTCGATGCCTCTCCCGGCAAGCGCGGATACGAGGTACGAGCCTACGAAGCCCGTGCCTCCGAGGACTATGACGGACATAAGTTAAGAAACGTGATAGAGATGGATAAAACCCGAGGCTGATGCCGTCTTTCCAGCAAGTCGCGACCGTAAGTCAGACCGTCAGACTCTCACCGTCGTCGGGTATACTCACGTCGCCGTTGAACTCGTCGGCTACTTTACGTCTCATCTTCCTCTCTTTCCCTCTCGTCTGGGGATAGAGATGTGTTAGATAGATCTCTCCGACGTCGAGGTCGGGGGCTATCTCGGCTATGTCCGACGGACGGCTGTGTCCCGTGACGTCAACCCCGTCAGGGAAAGCACATTCGTGTATGAGTAGGTCACAGCCCTCGGAGAACTCGACTGTCTCGTCTATGACCTCGGTGTCACCCGTGTAGACGACGTCTCCTATCCGGAACCCCATTGACTCGTCGGTGTGTGATGTCTCGTAAGTCTCGATCTGTCTTCCGCCCGCCTTGAAGCTCTCACCCGGCTGTATCTCCTCGATTTCGAGATCTATGCGTCCCTTCATGTAGTCGTAGGCATCCAAGAGGCTCTCGACCGTCTCACGTGTACCCGGTGGACCGTGGATGGTGAGAGATGTCTTCCCGACTATCCAGTCTGCCTTCATCAGAGCCGGAATGTCAGAGACATGGTCGATATGAGTGTGTGAGACTAAGATGTCCTCTATCTCGTCGAAAGAGGTCGCATCGTCTTCCCTCTCCGCCTGTCCGAGACGGTGGAGGACACCGCTTCCGCAGTCCACGAGTATGTCGTCGACTAAGACGCCGCTCTGTACCCTTTCCGACGGAACTGCCGCTCCCGTACCTAGAAATCTAATCTCCGCCATACACGGAGTTCGAACGTCGGACTTGTGTCTCTTCTGTTCTCTTCTTTTCTTCTCCGGACAGATGAACCAAACCAAACCCTGACGAGGCTTAGAAAACGTTTTACGAACACGCGGGTTAGAACCCACTATGACCGAAGGTCTCGAAGACGGGTTCGACCACGACACCGACGCCGACGGCGGGAGGGAGTCAACTCAGAACTCCGCCGGAGGCGGGGATAACGGTGATGGCGGTGACATATCCGATCTTCTCCGTCTCGACTACTTCGAGGAGAACGGCTTCGAACGTAAGAAATGCCCCGACTGTGGACGTTTCTTCTGGACGCGCGACTCTTCGAGGGAGGTCTGTGGCGAACCTCCGTGTGATGACTACTCTTTTATCGACAACTCTCCATTCGACGACGAGTACAGCTTAGAGGAGATGCGTGAGGAGTTCCTGTCCTTCTTCGAGGAACACGACCACGAACGTATAGAGCCGTATCCAGTCGACGCTTCAAGGTGGCGTGACGACGTTCTTCTGACACAGGCGAGCATCTACGACTTCCAGCCTCTCGTGACAAGCGGTAAGACGCCGCCTCCCGCGAACCCGCTGTGTATCTCCCAGCCGTGTATACGTATGCAGGACATCGACAACGTCGGCAAGACGGGACGCCACACACTCGCCTTCGAGATGATGGCACACCACGCCTTCAACTCGCGAACTGAGGGGGGTGCGTACGAGGGTGAGGTCTACTGGAAGGAAGAGACAGTCGAGTACTGTGACACCTTCCTCGAATCACTTGGTGCACCCTTGGACGAAATTACGTACGTCGAGTCGCCGTGGGTTGGTGGCGGAAACGCAGGACCGGCATTCGAAGTAATCCTGAGGGGGGCAGAGGTTGCCACTCTCGTCTTCATGAACCTCGAACGTGATGACGACGGCGAGTACGTCATGAAGGACGGCAACCGTTACTCCGAGATGGACAACTACATAGTCGATACGGGGTACGGTCTCGAACGTTTCACGTGGGTGAGTCAGGGAACTTCGACCGTCTACGAGGCTATCTATCCCGAGATGATAGAGTACCTCACCGACGAGGCTGGGATAAAACACGCCGACAACGAGGAGGAGATACTCTCTGACGTCGCGCGTCTCGCGGGAAGACTCGACGCCGACGAGGTCGACGACCTGAGCCATGTCAGGGAACAGGTTGCCGACGACGTCGGAATCACACTCGACGAACTCGACAGGATACTCACGCCTCTCGAAAACATCTTCGCTATCTCGGACCACTCGCGCGTACTCGCTTACATGCTCGGCGACGGCATAGTCCCGAGCAACGTCGGCACGGGATACCTCGCCCGCCTCGTTCTGAGACGCACCGTACGTCTCATCGATGATGTAGGACTCGACACCCAACTCTCCGAACTCGTCGACAGACAGGCGAAACGTCTCGGATACGGAGACCGCGACACTATACGTGATATAGTCGACACCGAGGTCGAGAAGTACCGCGAGACACTCGAAAGGGGAGAACGTCTAGTGAGAAGGACGACGCGCGAGTACGCGGGTACGGGAGAGTCTGTTCCAGTCGACGACCTCATAGAGCTCTACGACTCCCACGGAATACAGCCAGAGACGGTCGAGGAGATAGCCGAGGAGCAAGACGTAGACGTAGATATACCTGACGACTTCTATTCGCGCGTCGCAGAGCGCCACGAGGAGAGGGGTGGTGAGGCTCCCGAGGCGGCACACGAGACAGACGACGATATTATCGAGGACAGGGTCGAGGGACTCCCCGAGACTGAGACACTCTACTACGATAACCCCGAGCGTACGGAGTTCGAGGCTGTGGTTCTAGACGTCTTCGAGGATGAGTCCGGAGAGGGCTACGACGTCGTCCTCGATCAGACGCTCTTCTACCCCGAGGGAGGAGGACAGCCCGCCGATCACGGGATCATAAGGAACGGCAAGACCGTACGTGTCGACGACGTTCAGAAGGTCGACGGTGTGATAATCCACCACACCGACGGGAACCCGGGGAAGGGCGACGTAGTCAAGGGACGTATAGACTCCGACAGGAGACGGTCGCTGATGCGTCACCACACCGCGACCCACATAGTCATAGACGCAGCGCGTGACGTTCTGGGCGACCACATACGTCAGGCGGGCGCACAGAAGGGTGTCGAGAGCTCACGTATAGACGTAACACATTACAGACGTATCACCGACGAAGAGGTCAAGGAGATCGAGACCGAGGCTAACAGAAGGGTGATGGAAAATATCCGTGTCGACGACGAGTGGATCGACAGACACGAGGCGGAGGACGAGTACGGATTCGACCTCTACCAGGGAGGAGTTCCGCCCGGCGAGGAGATACGTATAGTCGAGGTCGGCGAGGACATACAGGCGTGTGGAGGAACCCACGTAGACAGGACAGGAGACGTAGGCGTAATAAAGATACTCGGAACCGAACGCGTACAGGACGGCGTCGAGAGGATAGAGTTCTCTGCGGGAGAGGAGGGTGTCAAGTCGATCCAGAAAGAGAACGAGCTTCTCGACGAGACCGCCGACGTCTTAGGCGTCTCGCCCGACGAAGTCCCCGAGACAGCCGAGAGGTTCTTCGACGAGTGGAAGGAGAGAGGGAAAGAGATAGACCGTCTCAAGAAGGAGATAGCGGAGCTACGTGCGTCGGGAAGCGGCGGGGACACAGACGAGACCGAAGTCGAGGGAGTCACAGTTGTGACACAGAAGATAGACGGTGACATAGACGCTCTCCGCGCCTCGGCTAACTCGTTCGTCGAGGACGGCAAGGTAGCAGTCGTTGCAAGTACAGACGGAGACGCCCAGGTCGTCGTGGGATCGCCCGAGGACGTCGATGTAGATGCCGGAGAGATAGCCTCACGTCTCTCTGAGTCTCTCGGAGGCGGAGGAGGGGGATCCCCCGAGTTCGGACAGGGCGGAGGACCCAGAAAGGAGAAACTTGACGAGGCTCTCGACTCTGTTGTAGACATGGTCAAGGAGGATCTGTCATGAGCTGGCTAGAGTGTATCGAGTGCGGCGAGACGTACAAGGGAGACAAGCCGCGTTACACGTGTGACTGTGGGGCTCTCTTAGACGTCAAGTACGATGTGACGCCTTCCAGAACCGACTTCTCGGGTTCCCTCGGTGTCTGGAGGTACTCGTCACTTCTCCCCGTCGACAGCCACTCAACGTTACAGGAAGGCGGTACTCCCCTCTACGACGCCGACAAGCTCTCCGGAGAGCTCGGTGTCGACCTACATATAAAACACGAGGGGATGAACCCCACCGGGAGCTTCAAGGACAGGGGGATGACCGTCGGAGTCTCGAAGGCGATAGAGCTCGGCATAGAGAGAGTCGCGTGTGCCTCAACGGGTAACACGAGCGCCGCGCTCGCCGCATACGGCGCGGGAGCCGACATACCCGCGGTGGTTCTCTTGCCCCAGGACAAGGTCGCTATGGGTAAGATAGCACAGGCACTGATGCACGGAGCCGAGGTTCTCGAACTTGACGGCAACTTCGACGACTGCCTCGACATCGTGAGGTCTCTCGGCGAGAAGGAGTACTTCTACGTCCTCAACAGCGTCAATCCCTACCGCTTAGAGGGACAGAAGACGATAGCCTTCGAGGTTCTCGAACAGCTCGACTGGGAGATTCCCGACAGGGTTGTTCTTCCCGTCGGAAACGCGGGCAACATAAGCGCGCTCCACAAGGGATTCCGTGAGCTCTACAACGCCGAGGTCATAGACGAGCTTCCGAAGATGACAGGAGTACAGGCGAAAGGAGCCTCGCCGTTCGCACACGCAGTCAAGAAAGGCGGTCCGCTCGAACCCTTCAACGAGCCCGAGACGAAGGCAACCGCGATACGTATAGGCGACCCGGTCAACGCGCCTAAGGCGAGGAGGGCGATAGAGGACACCGACGGAACCGCGACTTGGGTCGACGACGAGACTATCGCGGAGTTCCAGTCGAAGCTCGCCTCCGAAGAGGGAATAGGCGTAGAGCCCGCGAGCGCGACCTCGGTCGCTGGAGTCGCCGACCTCATTGAGGCGGGCGAGATAGACGAGGGCGAGACTGTGGTCTCGGTCGCGACGGGACATCTCCTCAAAGACCCCGATGCCGCCCTCGAAGCCTCGGGACGTCCGACTCAGGCAGACGCCACCGACGAGGCAGTCATCGAGGCTCTCGAAGAGTAGAAGAGCAGTAGACCGACGGAGTTTTTGTCTTTCTCAGCGTATATACGGCGTGGAATCGTTAGTCGAACTCGTACTCACGAGGGTTGTTCCACGTGTTCTCAAGATAGCCCTTCTGATAGGCGTAGGAGTGTCTCTCGCTAACATAGCCGTTGAGTTCGGTGCTGTAAAACGCATAGCATCGGTGGCGCGTCCCATAACTAAGGCGGCGAACCTCCCCGAGGAAGTCGGGACTGCTATACTCGCCACCGCCGCCTCTACGACTGCTGGCTACGGAATGCTCGCCGAGTACCGCGAGTCGGGGAAGATAGACGACACGGAGACGCTGATCGCTGTCACTATAAACACCTTCTTCGGCTTCGCACAGCATATACTCACTTTCTACGCTCCCGTTCTGATACCTATACTCGGTCTCAAGGTGGGACTGATGTACGTCGGAGCGCGTGCGGCGATCAGCCTCTCGATTACATTTGTCGGAATCGCAGCGGGAGCACTACTCCTCTCCGATGTATCTCGGGAGAACGAGACAGAGGTCACTGGTTCGAAAGTAGATACCGACGCTGACACCGATGTCGACGATGACACGAGGACACCCAAAGAAAAAACACGCGAAGCCCTCGGATCGAGTACCTCGACACTCAGGAGTATACTCCCTCGTCTCGCGGTGATCTATACCGTAGTCGTCGTCTTGACAGAGAACTACGACGTCAGGTCTCTCACCTCTTTCGGACAGCCTATCGCCGAGGTCACGGGTCTGCCGAGCGAGAGTATTCCTGTTATAGCCGTCTATGCTATCGATACCACGAGCGGGACTCTCACACTCGCGCCGATGCTCAATACCGCCTTCACGTCTAGGCAGGCGGTCGCGACTATGCTGATAGGCGGTATCGTCTCTTTTGCAGTCACGACATTCAGACGGTCGATCCCTTTCCAGTACGGTATGTGGGGAGCGAAGTTCGGCTCGAAGGTCATCATACTCAACACGACTCTCAAGGTAATCTTTATATCGTTGACAGTCGCTCTGCTTCTCTACTGAGACACGTCGGTGGTTTTTATACGTGAGTCGCCGTATCTCAGACATGGACGACGACTCCTTAGACTTCCTCAGAAGACTCGTAGAGACTCCAAGCCCGTCAGGTTTCGAGATTCCCAACCTCGAAAACTGGCGTGAGAGGGTCGGGGACTTCGCCGACGAGATCGAGACAGACGCCTACGGCAACACGACGGCGACCCTAAACCCCGGCTGTGACACCTCGGTCGTTGTGACTGGACACGCCGACGAGATCGGCTTCATGGTGCGTTATATCACCGACGACGGCTACATATACGTCGAACGTATCGGTGGGATAGACCCCGGTGTCGCCGAGGGACAGCGCGTCACTGTACACACGCGCGACAACGGAGAAGACATCAAGGGCGTCGTCGGACGTAAGCCGATACATCTCCAGGAGGACGAAGACAGGGAGAAGGTTCCCGATCTCGAAGAGCTCTGGATTGACATAGGTGCCGACGACAGAGAGGATGTCGAGGACGCGGGTGTCTCAGTCGGTGACCCCGTGACCTACGATGTCGGTTTCGAAAGGCTCCAGGGCGACGTAGTCGCGGGACGCGGCATAGACAACCGTATAGGCATCTGGGTCGCCGCGGAGGTTCTGAGAGCCGTCGATCCCGAAAAACTCGATGTTACACTCCACGCCGTAGCGACCGTACAGGAGGAGGTCGGTCTCAAGGGCGCACAGATGGTGGGATACGACCTCGACCCCGACGTCGCACTCGTCGTCGATGTCACATTCGCCACCGACATGCCCGGTCTGAGCGGCAAGAAACACGGCGAGATAAACCTGGGTGAGGGACCTGCACTCAAACACGGGAGAGAGAACCATCCCCGTGTCCTCGAACACCTCCAGACAGTCTCCGATAGCCGAGGTATAGAACTCCAGAACGAGCCTATGATGACACGTGGAGGAACCGATGCCGACGCCTTCTACGTCTCGCGTGGCGGAATAGCTTCTGCCTCCGTCGGAGTTCCGAACCGTTACATGCACACCCCCTCCGAGGTCGTGAGCCTGACCGACCTCGAAGACGCGCGTGACCTCTTTGCGGGCTTCGTAGAGGAGCTAGATCCCGACGAGAGCCTGAGACGTATCTGAGGCGAGAACGACACGACGCAGTCTGACACCGAACGGAGGGACGGAAGACCGGATACAGATCTTAAACAGGTCTGCCCCCGGTATGAAACCAAAGTATTCAAGGTCTGACACCCGTAAGTATGGGGTAGAGGGCTCGTAGATCAGGGGTAGATCACTCCCTTGGCATGGGAGAGGCCCCGGGTTCAAATCCCGGCGAGTCCATACTGTTTGTTCGGTCATAAGGAGTGAGGTAAAAACACCAGACAGCGTAGAGTTCGTCGCTAAAATCCGCATTTCTGAGAGGAGAGTTCAATTACATCGTAATTGCGGGTCTACGCTGTCTTGCGATGACGAGGAGGGAATATTCTTACCAGTAGTATTTCAAGGAGGTGAGTCGTCTTGAGCGAGGACTCACAGACCCAGAAAATCTACTGCGAAGACTGCAGCCTACATATCGACGCCGAGATCTGGGAGACCCACCTCAGAAACAGACACCCCAGAGAATACGATCCCGCCACGTTCGGAAATCTCTAATTTCCGAGCCATCAAAATCATAGATTTTGAGACGTTCGACCTCAACGACTACCTAGACGTCGACGATAGTAGCGGAGGCGGCAAAGAAAGTGTCGACAAGTCACGCGTCCTCGAACCTTTGAGACGGCGGTCGAGTACTACCACGACCAACTCGACACATAACTCCCCCGGGGGTGAGATGTCCCTACCGTAATTGATCTCGGTACGACGCATATCTGAGCTAACCAACATTTCTTACTCTGATTTCGCTCAAGGCTTCCGTAGATAGACAGACACTACTGTTCCTTCAGGTTCCTGAGTTCGGAACTCGACCTCTCCCTCGGACTTGGATACTATCCATTTCACGATCCAAAGACCTACTCCACTCATATGCCTGAGGGGTGTCTCTTCCTCCTGATTTAGAACCTCCGTAGTGGTCTCTGGAATACCGGATCCGTTATCCTTCACCTGTATCTCTACTTGGTCGTCAACAGTGTCGAGTTCCACGTCAACACGAGGGGACGGTTTATCGTTGTGCTCGATAGCGTTTTCTATCAGGTTCTCAAACGCGAAGTCTATCAAGGGAACTGCAAGGACTTCCTCAGAATCGGGTAACGTAGTTTGGATCTCAGCTTCCGGATAGTCCTGACTCATCTCCTCAACACAGTCCTGAATTACATCAACTATCTCGATAACGTCTCTCTCAGATTCGTCTTCGCGGAATATCTCCTCTCCAACACGTATCTTTTCACTAATTCTTAGAAGACTCTCCATCTTCTCCTGTATATCTCCTATGTGTTCGGTGCCTGAGGGGCAGGTTTCCTCTAGAAGTGCGGCTCTTCCCTTAACCACAGTCGCAGTATTCCTGAGATTGTGGCGGAGAATACGGTTTAGAACTGAGAGCTGTTGGTTTAGATTTTTAACATGCGACTTTTCTTCCCTCAGATTGTCAGACGCCATCTTACTCCGACTCTCATAGATACCTGTTATCATACCCACAACTGCTCCCCCTGTCATTGGGTTTACAACCATAGGAACCTGGTGCGCCATTACTACACTATGTACCTCTTGATGTAAAATAGTCAGAACCGACTCGAACCCGAATATCATTGAGATTATTAGAGACCACTCCGCGACACGTAACGTGTAACCGGGCGTTAGGTCACTCAGCATGATCCAGACTCCGCTCATAAGGAGAATTACTGACAGAACTGAGGGGGCTAGTATCCCCGAGAAGAAGCTCAACATCGGTTTCTCAGCCTGAGAGAAATGGTATACTTGAAAGGCCAAGTATAGGATTCCTTGACCAAGGATGACTGATAAGCCGGCAATGGATTTCAGGTCATCTGAGAAACGAAGATTCATCCCCTGATGTGTCTTTTCCCCCTGGGCTAATAAATCAGGGGGAGATAGTATACTATACCTATATTGACAGCTCTCCTCACAACTCAAGGAATTTGTGAATCATAAACTACTTCGCTCGTCCTGAGGACTCGCTCCAAGGAGAGTTCAGAAATCTTTGATGGATGTGTCCTTGAAAATGCTCCGCGTCTCGTCATGCCCTGTAAACCGAAGATTTGCATATGAACCCGTCAGGTCGAGCGAGTAGGAGGAGTTCACCTATTCTCTGGTGAATCTGTCCATCGATTTTCGATAGGGGTTCCGAAATAAACATGAGCGTAGCTGGAATATGAGTATTCATTACTTAGACGAGCGTTTTTCTCAAGTATGAAAACGCTGTGACCAGTACTATTTTGGTCACAGTATGTATATCAAATATATGATGATAGCAGTAACTTCTATAGACGTCCGGGAGGAGACAAAATGAGCTATGAGGAGTGGACGGAGAACCAGTCATCGACGACTCTAACTGTAGATGATCACGACCTCGAAGTCGCCTACTATGAGAACGGCGAAAGTAATGGCGAGTCAACACCTGTCGTTTTCCTCCACGGTATTCCAACATGGTCATATCTATGGCGGGAAGTAGCTCCTGAACTTGCTACCAAGCGCCATGTAGTGGCACCGGATCTTCTCGGCTATGGAAACTCCGCAAAGCATGATGGCTTCGACAGATCGATACGTGCCCAAGAAGAAATGGTCGATAAGCTCCTCGATCACCTCGGTATCGACGAGGTTTCATTCGTTGCACATGATATCGGAGGTGGTACTGCTCTCCGGTATGCTGTCCACAACCCCGATATGGTCGAAAGCCTTGTGCTCTCGAATTCGGCGTGTTATGACTCGTGGCCTGTCGAGTTCATCCATAGTCTCGCACTGCCCAGTATGGTAGATGAACTCTCCGACGACGAGGTTCTAGAAGATAAGATGTCCTTCGTGTTCGACGAGGGTCTTTACGACGACGATACTGAAAGCCACTCGGAGTTCTGTGAAGGAATGCGAGCACCCTGGCAGTCAGAAGAAGGAAGGCTTTCTCTAGTCCGGAATGCTTCTTCGACAAATACCAACCATACCACTGAACTCGACTACAGTAAACTAAAGGCTAACATTCTCCTACTGTGGGGGGAAGACGATATCCTACAGTCAGTCAACTATGCCAAACGTCTCCAGTCCGACGTGAGTGGTGACGTGAAGCTCGTAACCTTGGAAGATTCCTATCACTGGGTTGTCGAGGATCGTCCCGATGCCTATCGAAACGAGGTCATGAAGTTCTTCGAAAATAGCTCGTAATCTCGTTAAGCCATCAGTAGTGAACACTCTCCCCATCTCAAATAGACGGCTTAGAAAACCCTGTATACATTCTCGTTGCCATTAGAATCTGTCTCTGTATGGCGATTCACCAAAACTATTTAGGAGAGTGTATCAATAGATTAAATAGATATAAACCCATTATATACATAGAATAGAGTGTTCGACGTTATTATCCACTCGCTTGAGCATAGTTATATTCTTATTTTTGGACTAGCCGCCGTTGTTTGTATTGGGGGAGTGATGGGTGTTCAAACATTTGACCACCCGGACATACGTCGCAGCCTTAGTGGGCTACTCCTCCTCAACGGCGTCTGGTCACTCGCAACTGCGTTTCAGCTTTTCGTGACGACCTACGCGATGAAAAGTTTCCTTCATATTGTTGGACTCATTGCGGGAATCTCGACTGTCTTTGCTTGGCTCTCATTTGCCTCGGCTTACTCAGGTCGTCATTACCACCGAAAGCGTTCTCTTCAGGTAGTCAGTCTGGTATTTCTAGGCTTTATTTGTCTCCTGAAGCTGACAAATCCGCTCCACGGCTTGTACTTCAGTACGTCAGCTGCTACTGAACCATTCAGTTACCTGAAGATAAATTATGGCCCAATACACTGGTTTGTAACCGGATTCGCCTACACAGCGTCAGCAGTTGGGTTTCTCTGGCTATTTGAGTCGTTCGAACGGAGTCTATCCAAGGATAAATCGAGACCGACTACTCTCTACGCCCTCGTACTCGTGACTGGGCTTCCAGTAATCCCTTATGTTCTTTCGACATACTCAAATCTACTTCTCAGAATAAATTATGAGCCACTCGGGGTCGCTATCTTCGCAGTCGGGGTTGTCTTCTACGCACGTTCGGAGTTTGTGAACCATAGTTCACCCGAGAAGGCCGCTCTCGCCAAGAACTTCTCGGAGGCGGGTCTAGTTCTCGACAAGTTCGGGGTAGTTATCAATTATAATGACCGAGCAGCCAGAGTTCTGAACACCCCGGGGATACCCCGTGAACCCTTAGAGGAGATCGACACAGAACTTGCTTCACTTGCGGCTGGGGAGACTAGACACATCAACTACGAGGTTGAAGGGAGAGAACGTGTCTACGAAGCCCGGCGTTCCCAAGTCACAGAGAGCCTCATCGCTGACGAAGTCATCATTCTGAAAGACATAACGAGGGCGACTCGTCTTGAACAGCTAGTCCGGTTCTACCAAGATATTAACGAAGCTCTCATCGAGGTGACTGATCCCTGGGATATAATACAGGATATCCCTGAGAGGTTTGCTCAGATTGATGTGTATGATCTTGTCTGGCTGTATCCGGTTCCTACTGAGGATCAGATCCAACCAGCTACAAGTAACATTGTAAGCAACCAAGAATTAATTAGCGGGGAGGGTACTGTACCTGGGCTCGTCGCGGGAAAGGCGGACGAGTACGCTACGTGGGCATCTTCGAATGCGGGATTAGAAGAGCCCGTAACTGCCGCAGCACGTCAGAAGCAGAAACAACACGTTGCTGTCAGCTCCGATGAGTCTAACACCGAATCTGAATGGAGGCACAGAGCGGGCGAGTATGGTATAACTGACACTTTCGCGGTTCCGATGACCTTCAGTAATCAGCAGACGTATATCCTCGGGGTATTCAGTACCGCACCCGACGGATTTGACTCAGCTGAAAGAAGGGTGATTGAAGAGATAAGTAAGGGAATACCTCAAGCTATCGAGTCGATAGAGACCCACAAGGAGGCGTTACAGTACAAGGAAGCAATCAGACAAGCGGGAGCAGCAATCAGTATAACGGACAATGACGGAGTGATCCGGTATGTGAACCCCGCATTCGAGGATCTCACAGGTTATTCAGAGGAGGAAGCAGTTGGTTCCACTCACCAAATTCTAAAATCGGGCGAGATGGATGAGGAGCATTACGAGAGCCTGTGGAACACGGTTCTGTCAGGAGATATATTTGAGGAACAGATCATCAATAAAACGAAAGACGGAGACAGGTACATCGCCCGACAAACTATATCACCAGTTACTGACGAGGATGGCGATCCAGAGGCGTTCGTGGCTATTCAGCTTGATATCACCGACAAGATTTTGCGCGAACAACGTCTCTCTGTACTCAACAGAGTACTGCGCCACAATCTTCGGACAGCCGTCAACGTTATCACCGGAAACACAACGCTACTCAAAGAACGGGTTCAAGATGTCATCGGATCGGAAGAACTCCCTCCTGAGATCGAGAGTTCTGTCGAAACCATCCGGAGTAAGGCTGAAGAGATGTCTGATCATGCAGAGACAGCTCGCGAGATAGAGGAGAAGATCTCGAAGAGTCAGACGGATCAGGTTCGAGTACCTATTGAAAAAGTAGCTCAGAAAGCGGAGAAGGCTGCGGAGTCATTCGATGCGAATCACTCGGTTGAAGTTAGTGATAATATAGACGAGTATCAAGTCGATGTTGAGACAGTACAAATAATTGAGGAGCTGGTCGAAAACGCGGTGGTTCACAATGATAGACCCCTATCCGAGATCAAAGTTGAGATCGAGCTTTCGAGAGCCGACAACGATCTAGTTCTCACTGTCAAGGACAACGGTCCGGGGCTTTCCGACCAAGAGCTCGTAGTCGTGGAGGAAGGTACTGAAGAATCTCTTCAGCACAGCAGTGGCTTAGGTCTGTGGATGGTCAACTGGCTAGCGATATCTCTTGGCGGATCGATTAGTGCTACTACGAGCGGAGACGGAACTACAGTTAGGGTAGTAATTCCTCTTCGAGGGGAGTCAACTCCCTCGTAGAAATCGATTCATAGAAAAGCACGGGAAGTAGGGCAGGGTGCTAAAAATAGTCGAACTTGATAACGTTATCTTCCAAATGCTGATAGAGTTAAAGTTACTATACTCTCAATCCGGTCTCAACACCGAGTTGAGATATCTCCTTCCCATGGAATACCTCAGGTATACGCAAGTCTACACAAGCTAACTAACATTTCTGAGGGTTTCATAGAACTGTTCGGCGTTGGTGAATCGCCATACGAAGCTTGATTTACTGTTTTACGGCATGTTTGATGTTGTAGACAGAGCAGATCAGGATGAGTTCACGAAACTCTCTGTACCAGGCACGCTCACGCACGGCTTCACGAAGCACAGCTTCGTTAGCTGAAAATCTTCGATTTTAAGCTGTGCCGAGCGTGCGCTTGATGTTTGAGAAGACGGTTTCAGACATGGATCTTTGACCATAGAGAGACCCATCGATTCTGGTGTCGCAAATCTGAGATTTGCGTACATCCAAAAATCAGAGATTTTTGAATACGTTATGCGCCTGATCGATGGGTCGGAACTCACGGTGTTTGGTGAGTGGTGCTTATCCGTAGACAGTGGAGAGAAACGATGGCGTAATCCGCGAAGCCGCCACCCTGCTCTGGGGTGGCGGCTTCGCTCCGACCACCGACATCATGAACTCCGTTCATGAGCCTCAAAGCTCCGCTTTGAGACAGCGTTTTTAGCTAATGTCACGACTCTATCAGTGATGTGTTGTGAATCTTTGATTCACATACGTTGGAACGCAAGCGTTCCAAAACGGGAGATTTTGGATATGTCATCGAAAACTTCCCGCTTCATCTCCTTTGCATTAGTGGCTTAATCCAACGCAGTCTAGTGATTCACCAAAACCAATTGAGGAAAGTAAGATTGGTCTAGAAGATCAAAACTGGAAGGATTAGGATGACGAAGAAGAGACGTTTTCGATCTCTAACTCACCTTCCATTCCGTTCTTCTCTATCTCGATCTCAAACTCCTCTTCAGGTACCTGAACAGTGATTCTCCCGGTTTCGTTCGTTCTACCAACATCTTCGTCGTTCACACTCACGCTAGTGTTTGTAACAGCCGAGCCGTTTACTGTAGCTGTGACTGTCACATTTTCGCCAGCCGTGACATTTCCTTCAACATTAATATTGACTCTCTGTTGACTGTCTCCATCCTCGTCGTCTTTGTCGTCTTTGTCGCCTTCATCCCTCACTCCGCGTTCGTCTTCTTCTTCATCTTCCTCATGTTCATCATCTTCTCTATCTACCTGATTCATGGGGACATCAGTACCTGACTCACTGACTACTGGTTTGAGTATGTACTTGCCGCTCTTTCCAGCTTTGTGTACTGAGATATCGAACACGAAGTCAATGGACTCGTTGTTGCCTACTGTGAAGTTCTTGTTGACGTGTAGCTTTTCGCTCGGGAGCTTGACGTTGACCTGTTCTCCATTGTCAAGTGTGGCGTTAATCTCATCAACGTACACGAATACCTTACTGTAGGTGCCGTTGGGGACGTCGTACTCGTCGATCATGGTTGCGTTCTCCCCCTTTAGCTTGGTCAGGTCGACAGTCACATTGTCGACCTCGTGAGTCTCCCAGTTAGACTGATTCGACGACTCGTTTACGTTTACGCGATTAAATCCGACTTCAGTAACTGTGACATTTAGGTGCTCGAAGTCGTCAATTGCGTTCGGCTGATCACTTATGTATAAGTTGACTGTGCCAAGATTGGTGTCTTCTCCGTCATCTGTTCCAGCATCTCCTCCATTCATGCCGCCGGTACAGCCGGCGAGCGCTACTAAGCCTACGACCGCTACTATACCGAGTGTTTTCGTTCTCATTTTCTATTGCTCCGGTTCCTCCTTAGTACCCGTGTGTACTTTAGTACCCGTAGAAGTCCGACTAAATCCAACTGTCTGTGATTAGTTTTCAGTAGTTTTCACTCGTTTTTATCGTCCGGGAAACGTACAAACGACTGAAAAAGACTGCAAGAGGGTCAAAAAGAAACAGAAAGGCGTGAAAACCACTCGGAGTTTCTTCTGCTTTTATTGCCGGTGGGGGTGTACATAGGACTACGATGAAACAGAAAATAATAGCGACCTCGGCTTTAGTCATACTCCTCATGTCCGTAATGACACTCCCGGCGGTGTCCGCGCAGGAAAACAGTACTGACTCAGAAGTAAGGGAAAACTCAGGACTTTCGTTAGGACATCAGATCCAGGTAGTCGTCGAGTCACAGAGAAGTAAGGTCGTCGGAGACATCGAAAGAGAGGTGTTCAAACACTCGGTTGAGAACGCGAGCAATAAGTCCAGAGTAGTCAACCAAAAGGTCGAAGAAATACATAAGAGAACCACGGAAGCAGAACACGAACGCCAGAGACTTCTGGAACAGCTCCACAACGGATCTATACAGCCACAGGAGTTCGCCGTCAAGATGTCAGATATAAATAATCAGATATCAGTGGCAGCGAGGGATATGAGAAAAGTGAACGAGACTATACAGAAGAAGGATATCAACAACGTAAGCCGAGAAGAGATGAATAGTTTCGAGAACAAAACACCGGTGAGTCCCGGGGTTCTTAGAACTGCGAACCAGGCACTTGATCTTGCACTAAATGCCGTTAACATGAGTGGTCAAGAGATTGCCCAAAAGGCAAGAAATATAGGGGGACAGAACGCTCCGGAAGATCTCATAACTGACAACTCGGGTAAGCCTAATAATGTATCCAGAGGAGTTCCTTCTGATGAAAAGCAGCCTAGTAAAGTTCAGGATCAGACCCAGGGAATGAGTGAGGCGGGTGAACTACCCAGAGGTCAAGTTAAGCGATAGGTCTCTGGTGGCACTCTGCGACCATTTGCCGTTGTTTTTCCAGTTCGAAGAACGATGTTTTTTCTGGAAGAGTTTCCGTTGCTCCCGTTCAACTTGCAGTAGCGCGGAGTCCCCCTTGAGGGAGAAGGCTTAGCGCCTGCTATCAGCTAAACGAACTTTATTCCGAGATCCTTGAGACCGTTCTTTATGCCTATATTTATAAGGAGGGGTGTTACGCTCTCTATCTGTGCGGCGTTTCCGAGGCTTCCGGCGTCGAGTGCGTTGACGCCTTCCACCGACTCGACGACCTCGACTGCGGTCTGTTTCGCGTCTGCCTCCCCGAAGACGGCTATGTCGACTCCGAGTTCGGCGTCAGGGTCGGCGAGACGTCCCGCGGCTATGTTGTGGAAAGCACCCGCGACGCCGACCGAGTCAGGAAGACCGTCACGCACGATCTGTGCCGCGCTTCCCTCTTCGGGTCTGTCGTACTTGAAGCCGTCCTCGTCACGTTTCATGCTCGTGACGGGGGATATGACTGTCTTTTCTTCGTCTGCGACCTCGGCGACCTGATCCACGACGTCAGGGAGGGAGCCGAAAGGAACCGCGAGGACGACGACCTCGGCTTTAGCTGCGTCGGCGTTCGATCCGCTCTTGACTTCGACTCCCGTCCTCTCGGAGTACTCGTCGGCGGCTTCTGATGCTCTGTCCTCATCCCTGCTTCCGACTACGACTTCGTGCCCAGCCTGAGCGAGACGCACTGAGAGACCGCCTCCGAAGTCACCCGTGCCTCCTATTATTCCTATTCTCATACTTACTTAGTATGACGCCGTGGGAGTCGTTATAGATTGCGTTATACAGACGCAAGGCGGAGTCAAAGCACAATTCTTATACTTGTACCGCGATACTGTTAGAATGCGCGCTCCGTTGGTGTAGTCCGGCCAATCATCTTGGCCTTTCGAGCCGAGGACCTGGGTTCAAATCCCAGACGGAGCAAATTTCTCTGAAATTTGCACGGAACAGAATTGTAGATTCTGTGACGTTCGCTAATCTCTGATTAGCGTGCAAGCAAATCTTCGATTTGCGAACGTATGCAAATCAAAGATTTGCGAGCCTGCGAGATCAGAGATCTCGGAACGTTCGGAAATCTTCGATTTCCGAGCCAGCGAGAACGGAGTTCTCGGAACGGGAGAAAAACTCGTTCCCTCCTTGTGGGATTTTTCTATTTCTTCAGAGTCTTCCACTTTCGACGTATTTATCCAGGAACTGTGGTTACTTCCAATAGATGTCTGACTCTGACGAGCATGGAGGATTCGAAAGTATACGTGAGGAGGTCAAGGGCAATCCTATCGTGAGATTGCTTGGCTACACCCGTCCCTACAAACTACGTCTGATCACTGGGGTATTGATGTCGTTCTGTACCCGTCTCGCACGCCTCGCACCCCCCGTAATCATAGCCACAGCGATAGATAGGATCATCTTCCAGCGTGGCGAACCGGGTTTACTTGCTCGGATAGGTTTAGTTCCCTCTGACACCGTCACTAATCTAAATGCCCGGGCTGAGCTGCTGGAAACCTTGGTAATCATAGCTGTTGTTGCCTATCTCGTCCGGTCAGTGACACGGTTTCTTTCGCGGTATCTCATCCAGTCAGCCGCACAGAAGATACAACGCGACCTACGGAACGACACGTATGACCATCTCCAGCATCTTTCGATGAGCTTCTTCACTAACCATCAGACAGGCGGTATGATGTCGATTCTTAACAGTGACATCAACCGACTCGAACAGTTCCTCAACACCGAGTTCCGCCAGTTCCTCCGTGTGATAGCTATGGTCGGCGGGATTAGCCTAATCCTGTGGTACTATTCGCCTACTCTAGCCCTAATTGCTCTCGCACCTGTTCCTGTAGTAGGAGTTGCGAGCGGTGGATTCCTCCGTTGGATCGAGCCTCGGTACCAGTCCATCCGAGAGACTGTCGCACGTTTGAACACCCGTTTGGAGAATAACCTGGGCGGCGTTGCAGTCGTGAAAGCCTTCAACCGTTATGATTTCGAACGTGCCCGTGTAGAGAACCAGAGCCAGAGATACCACGACGAGAAGGTCGGTGCACTACGTATACGACGTGCTTTCTTCGCCGGTCTACGTTTATTAACGGGAGTGGTATTTGTCGTGGTGCTATACGTAGCTGGCAAGGACTTTATAGCTACGCCTACGGGCAAAGAGCCGATAATCTCTGCAGGTGCCTTTGCGGCTTTCTTCATGCTGTTGAGACGTCTCTACTCGCCAATGCGACGAGTGGGGAAATCAGCTAATAAATATCAGCTTGCGAAATCGAGTGCAGAGCGAGTGTTCGGACTACTTGCAACTCAACCCAGTATGACTAGCCCGTCCGATCCGTATCAACCACAGGAGATCGATGGCGACGTCGTGTTTGATTCTGTGTCTTTCGGGTATAACGACAGCAAAAACGAGAAAGTCATCGAGGATCTATCCTTAGAAGTGCCTGCAGGCACCACCATCGGTCTCGTAGGGGAAAGCGGAGCCGGAAAATCGACCCTGCTTAAACTCATACCGAGGCTCTATGACGTGGATTCCGGATCGGTCAAAGTTGATGGAACTGATGTACGTGAGTACGGTGTAGAGGCACTACGTGATAAGATAGCTGTAGTCGAACAGAATCCATATCTGTTCTCCGGAACGGTGGCAGAAAACATAGCCTATGGCAACAGAGAAATCCTCCGAGCCGAGAGTAGCCAGACTGCCACGGACAAAGAGGACGAAGATGAGGTTCGAAAACGGATAACCGACGCAGCCCAGGCTGCTGAAGCCCACGGTTTCATACGCGATCTTCCGGACGGATATGACACACAGATAGGCGAACGAGGGGTTAAGCTCTCGG
This sequence comes from Halorutilales archaeon Cl-col2-1, assembly GCA_041891055.1. GTDB lineage: Archaea > Halobacteriota > Halobacteria > Halobacteriales > Afararchaeaceae > Afararchaeum. The sequence continues at coordinate 374,100 of CP169074.1, forward strand.
GAGGACAGCGTCAGCGGGTCGCAATCGCTAGAGCACTACTCAACGACCCCGATATAATAATATTCGACGAGGCGACGAGTGATGTCGATACTGAGACGGAGGATCTCATACAGCAGAGCCTCGAACGTCTCATTCACGACAGAACTGCTTTCATCATTGCTCACCGTCTTGCTACAACCAAGAATGCCGACCGGATAATTGTATTAGAGGACGGCGAAATAGTTGAATCGGGCACGCATAAAGAACTCGTACAGACCGAAGGAGTCTACGCATCGTTGTGGAACGCCCAAGCGAATATGAATGAACCCATCGGATCGATAGGATAGCAGGATGTGAGAGGGAGCCGGAGTTTTGATGTGCGAGCTTACACACACGGGTCGAGTCACTGTTACTTGTCAGGACATTTGTTTACTCTTCCACCATCTTCAGAAAACAGATGGGGAAGACTTACCCGTCTGCAGTTATTATGTTAATCTGTAATGACGAACGGTAAGGTTGATTTCTTCAACGACACAGGCGGTTACGGTTTCATAGAGACTGACGCTACTGACGAAGGCGAGGACGTTTTCTTCCACATGGAGGACGTCGGCGGTGACGATCTCACAGAAGGCACAGAGATAGAGTTCGATATCGAAGAGGCTCCGAAAGGACCTCGTGCGACGAACGTCGTCCGCGTATAAGCGAGAGATCGTTACACGCCGGTACGATAGATACTACTTTCCTTTATTTGGCTAAATAACTTAGAGAGAGTCTTAATTATCTTTCCGGAGGATCGGAGTCCTGTGTATCAGTTCTGATTACTCGATTTCCAACTCGCCGCTGCTGCCGTCTCCTCCCCCACTGGCGTTCTCTTCCCATTCGAGTTCGAACTCGATACTTAACTCACCGGGTTGATCCGTAGCACCCTCGCGTTCGGCTTTGACCTCGAACGTCGGGCGGGCTGGAGGCTCCATAGTCACAGACTCGGAGCCGGATTTTAGCGTGATCGCGCTCCCTTGTTCGAGCTTATCAGCCACACTGCGAAGGTAGGCTGCGATATCCTTTCGACTCTGGTCGCCCTCTGATTTGAACAGAACTTCTTCAGGCATGTAGAAGCCTACGTTACCCACACCGATAAGTTCATCCCACCTATCTACAACTCCTCCATCAACTATTGGCTTCGATAGCCCGTCCTTGTTTCTTAGCCTTCTCCTTAGCCCGTTCTCTTTCCTCGTCGTCGCCTGGGGGATAGATATACATCTTCCCCGAGTCACCCCATCGATAGTATCCTTTCTTTTCGCCATCCCGTGTTGTATAGCCTTGTTGCAACGGCATATTAAGAGACTTCCAGGTCGTAGTACAGAATATTTTCCGTGCTTTCATCGCTCTTTTTTATTCTTACCTCGTCAGGGGATACCCCATAGAACTCAGATACCGTCTCTTTGATCTGTCTCATGATACCGTGTCTTTTGTCGTCAGGTAAAACATCGTTTAACGAGCTAGCTAGATAGCCTTCAGGCTCTATACGGATGTAGATATCCGACTCTCTGTCCTTTACCAGGGCAACCTCTATCGACTTCCCGTTTCTGTCGAAGCTCGCTATCTGTCTTTCGGTATGTTCGGGCTCCACCTCTTCCTTGTACTGCTCCCTCTCGTAGGCTTCTATTATATCTGATATTTTCTGTGTGTCCATGGTATGTATTAGTTTGTCTGCCGAACTTAAGTCAACTGGCTATATACTTGAGACTCTGTTACCGCCCCCGTCAGAAAACGTAGTCCCTCAAGGATCTTGTTCGCGCGTATATACGCCAGACGTATTAAACTCGGGGGCTAAGAACTACTAATGACAGACTCAGACTCGGACTCAAAGAAGAAAGCCGATCTGAAAACCGAACCGGGCTCCGACCCTAACTCGGGAGCCGACCTTACCGAGAAGACGAACAGGTACAGACGTCTCCTGTCACGTGCTCTCGACTCGGTCGAGGTCGTAGAGGAGTCCGACGAAGCCGACGAGTTCCTGGAGATGGCGGAGTCTTACTACGACGACGGCGAACACTTCCTCGAAAACGACGACGAGGTCAACGCTCTCGCCGCATTCTCGTACGGACACGCGTGGCTCGACGCGGGTATGAGGTCGGGGGTCTTCGACGCAGACGACAACAGGGAACTGTTCACAGTATGACGGGAGCGGTCAGCCTCTTCTCAGGAGGAAAGGACTCGACCTACGCCCTCTACAAGGCACAGGAGGAGTACGACGTCGATACTCTCGTCTCGGTACACGCAGAGGAGGCGTCGAAGATGTACCACGTCCCTGCGATAGAACTCACGTCTCTTGCCGCTGACGCAATGAAGGTCGACAGGGATCTCGTGACTGTCGAGACACGAGACGACGAGATACCCCCTCTGAGATGTGAGCTAGAAGACCTCTCGCCCGATGCGGTCGTCGTGGGTGCGGTTGAGAGCGAGTACCAGAGGTCACGGATACAGAATGTCTGTGACGAGATAGGAGCCGAGCTCGTCGCCCCGCTCTGGCACTGTGACACCTCCGAGACTATGAGGGAGATAGTCGAGGAGTTCGAGGTCATGGTGATAGGAGTAGCCGCACATGGACTCGACGAGACTTGGCTCGGACGCGTCCTCGACTCAGAAGACATCGACGAGCTCGAACGTCTCAACGACGAGTACGGCGTCCATGTTATGGGCGAGGGCGGCGAGTTCGAGACGATGGTTCTCGGAGGACCACACATGAGCTCGGAGATAGAAGTCAAGTACGGGAAGGAATGGGACGGAATGAGGGGGGAGCTACATATCGACGACGCGCGTCTGAGGTAGGATAGACTTCTTCCGTTTCCAACACATTGGAGTCTGTCTATCTGTGTTATCGACGACAGAGTTATAAGCCGTCCTTCTGATACTCAAGCGAGATGGATCTTCTCGTCTGGTATGTTCTGGTTTTTGTCGTCTCTGGAGTTGTCTGTTTAGGCACCGTACCGCGTGCGAGAACCGTACAGCACCGTGGCACGCGCGAGGGACTCGTAGTATTCCTCATCTCGGTCGCCGTCTGGTCGTGGGGATACGTCGGATACCTACTCGCGCCGACGGCACGTTTGAGGGTCACCTTCTACATACTCGGATTTGTCTTCGCCTTCGTCGCTGTCGGGTCTTGGGTCTACTTCTGTGCCGCCTACACGGGACGGTCACCGCGCCAGATGCCCTACAGGAACGCCGTTCTCGGAGTCTTCGCCGTCTTCGTCGTTCTCAAGATCACGAATCCTCTCCACGGTCTCTACTTCACCACCGAGTGGACCACCGAGCCGTTTCCCCATCTCGCCGTCCACCACAACCTACTCTACTGGGTACTACTCGGTCTCTCGTATGCCGCCATCTCGGTGGGATTCTTCATGCTCTTCGAGCGGTTCTACCATACGGGGACAGACAGCCGTCCACTCGTCTTACTCGCCGGGGTCACGGCTGTCCCCGCAGTGTTCACGATACTCAGCGGCGAGCTCGGAGGACTCCTGCCGTTGATGTACGAGCCCCCGGGTGTCGCAGTCTTTGCTGTTGGGACACTCTTCGTCTACTTCGAGAGGTTCGAAGCCGTCCGTCTCACAGCCGGAACTGACGACCCCGCAGTATTCGTCGACCCAAGCGGCTGTCTGCGTGAGTATAACCGAGCCGCAGAAGAGATATTTCCGAGCCTCAGTGGCTCGATAGGCAAGCCGTTGGAGTCGTCGGTTCCGTCAGTCGCCGAGGCTCTCTCGGGGTCTGAGTCGGGAGTAGGCTCGGAAGTAGTCGAGGTCTCACGCGGGTTCAACGGCGACGGTGAGGAAGCCACCAAGAGGTTCTACGAGGTATCGGCTGCACCTTTCGTGTCGGGCGAGGTTGTGACGGGGAAGATTATCACCGCGAGAGATGTGACCGACAGAGAGACATACCGTCGGAGGCTTGAGGAGAAGACCGAACAGCTTGAGGCACTCAACCGGGTGGTTCGCCACGACATACGTAACGACATGACCGTGGTTCTCGGATGGGCTGAGACACTCGAAGACCACGTTGACGACGAAGGGCGCGACGCTCTTGAACACGTCTTAGAGAAGTCGCGCCACGTCGTCGGTATCACGAGGGTAGCGCGCGACTTCATCGAATCCCTCGGCGAAGGAGAGAGTACGGATCTGAAACGTGTCGACTTACGCCACCACCTCAAAGCCGAGATGGACGCAGTCCGAGAGTCGTATCCCGACGCCGAGTTCGAAGTCTCGGGCGAGATACCCGATGTCTCTGTCGAAGCGAATGAGATGGTCTCTTCGGTCTTCAGGAATATACTCGGTAATGCCATACAGCACAGCGACGAGGAGACTCCCGAGGTCATAGTATCGTGTGAAAACCGCCCCGAGACGGTCTTGATCCGGTTCGCGGACAACGGTCCTGGTATCCCCGACGAGAAGAAAGACGAGATTTTCGGTAAGGGTGAGAAGGGTCTCGAAAGCGGAGGATCGGGAATCGGTCTCTATCTCGTCAATCTCCTCGTTGAGTCGTACGGCGGAGAGGTCTGGATAGAAGAAAACGATCCGAAGGGCACCGTCTTTAACGTCGAACTCTCTAAGTCCGACAGTGATCCTCAGAAGACTTACTGACATCCTCACGCGCCTAAAGGTATGTGACTTAGATCCAACTCCTCACTAATCAGAGATTAGCGAACTCCTAAAACGGTGTATGCGCTCGACTATGTATCAGCCTCAATCCATTTTATAGAGCATCCACGTGACGGGATCTCCTCGACTTCAACTTCGTCGCCTCCGAGAACCGAGTCTATCGCGTCGCGCATCTCGTGTTGTGTCGGCTCGTCGTCGGGGTTCTGGGCGTCGTCGAGACGTCCGTGGTAGACGAGTCGGAAATCACCGTTTTCGTTCTCGAAGAGGAAGGGGTCGGGTGTACAGACGGCACCGTACTCGTCGGCGACCTCCTGTGTCTCGTCCCTGAGGTAGGCGTCGTACCTCACCTCGCCGTCTTCAACTAACTCCTGCATCCTCTCGTACGAGTCGTCGGGGTACTCATCGGCGTCGTTGGGGTTTATCCCGACGACTCCTACGTCGTCGTAGTCGTCGGCTATCGAGTTTAGGACGGGTATCTTCGCCTTCGCGTACGGACAGTGGTTACACGTAAAGACTACGAGTAAGGCGTCGTACCCCGTGAAGTCTTCGAGTGACTTCTCGTCGCCGTTGGTGTCTCTCAGACTGAAGTCGGGGGCTGTGTCTCCTCTTTCGAGGTCGCTGTCTGACTCCTTGAGTACCATACCTGGGGATGTCGGGGGAGACACTAATCTTTTTTCTTGCTCAACCCACCCGAACTCTTTTGACCACACAAGACGACAAAGCCGTGAGAAGATGGAGAACCATTTGAGTCCGAGTAGACGTAACGTTCTGATAGTCCTCGCAGGGCTGACGCTTCTCGGAGTCGTGGTTCTATTCGACGTTATCAACACAGTCTTCTTCGCCATCACCGTCGCGTACATACTCACTCCTCTCCACAAGAGGCTCATAAGACACGGGCTTCCGTCGTGGTCGGCGAGTCTCATCTCGACAGTCGTCGGATTCGTGAGTATACTCGTCGTATTCGGCTACGTCGGTGTTCTGATATACCTGAGACGCGGTGCGATAGTCGAAGTAGTCACCGGCTTCCCTTCGACTACGACGGTCGAGGCTCTCGGAATCACGTACACACTCGACGCCACGGATTTCAGGAACAGCTTCGTGGCGTATCTGACACAGATAGCCGTCGAGTTTGCACGCAGAACCCCTGTTCTCGCCCTAAAGCTCACACTCTTCACGCTTCTGATATTTTCGCTCACACACAATAGAGAGAGAGTAGGTGACGCGATGTGGCGCGCCGTACCCTCGAAGTACCACGACATAACACTTCTCGTCGAGGAGAAGGTTGAGTCGACTCTCTTCTCCCTCTACGTCCTACAGGCGTCTGTCTCGGCTGTGACCTTCGTACTCTCCTTCGTCGTCTTCTCCTTCTTCGGATACGACTACTCGGGTACTCTCGCAGCAATCTCGGGACTCCTTCAGTTCTTCCCCATCGTAGGACCCAGCGTCCTCGTCATGGGACTCGTAGTCTACGAACTCTTCGTTGGGAGCCTCACCAAGGCTGTCGCACTCGGCGTAGTCGGCGGGATCGTACTAGCGTGGCTCCCCGACGCCGTCATAAGAGTCCATCTCGCCGACGAGAGACTACCGGGGAGTCTCTACTTCATAGGATTCACAGGAGGTCTCCTCAGCATAGGTCCGATAGGAGTCATAGCCGGACCCATAGTCGTGGTTCTGATAGCTGAGATGGTCAAACAGCTCGCAGATTCGAACGACAGAACGACTACGAATACTTAGGCTCAGCACCGGTTGTCTCGTAGACGTCATCGAGAAGACTGTCACGTTCCTCCTGCCAGTCCTCGAAGCCGTCGCGCGACTCGGGGTACTCCTCGTAATGGTCGAGCACCTTCTCGGCGCTCTTCTTCGCCTTGTAGAAGCTGTAGACGGTGTCCCAGTGTCCGAAGCTCGAGATCGCCATACGTAGCTTAAGTGTTAGGGGTATCGATGTCTTGCCCTCGTAGAGTGCCTCACTGATCTTGTCACCCGGGAGTGACGACAGGAGGCTGATTATCTCGTCGGTGTCGTAGGCTGTCACGAAGATGTTGTAGACATCGAGTGTCGCATAACGCGCCCCGAACTCGTCCATGACGTCGACGTTGTATCCCCAGAGAGACTCCTCTGAGACATCTTCGTTTTCTATCGCCTCGACCGCCTTCTCGCCCGCGTACTGCCCCGCGAACGCCGCGGTCGATATTCCTCCTCCCGTAGTAGGATTTACGTGTCCTGCGGCGTCGCCTACGGCGATGAAGCCGTCTGCGACTGCTGAGTCGTAGGGACGTCTCGTCGGAAGAGCCGCGCCTAACTTGTCCTTGACCTCGGCGTTCTCGAACTCGTCCCTCTCCTCTAAGTCGTCTCTCAGAACCTCGACGAGTTCCATCGGCTCCTCGTTCATCTGGAAGCCGAGTCCGGCGTTGATCTCTGTCGGCGTCCTCGGGAAGTACCAGAGGTATCCAGCCGAGATCTCGACGGGCTTGAAGACGAGAGCGTCGTCCCAGTCGACGGGCTCGTCGACCTCGATGACTTCGCGGTAGGCGGAACAGAACTGACTGTACGAGACGTCGGTGTCGAATGTTGAGTTCGAGGCGTCGAGGTCGTCCTGTAAGACGGAGAGTGCACCAGCGGCGTCTATCGTGAGGTCGGCGTGGTACTCGACGACCTCGCCGTCGTGTTTGGCTCTCACGCCCTCGACCTTGCCGTCGTCGTCCTGTATCACTCCGTTGACAACTGTCTCGTAATGTATGTCGACTCCCGCCTTCTCTGCTTCTTCGAGAAGAATATTACCGTACTCCCATCTGTCTATGACGGCGAGCTCTCCGGGTATGGGAATGTCGAGGCTATCGCCGTCGGGGAACTCGAACCTGCCGTGGTCAACTCCCGTGTTAGTAAACGACTCCTCGACCCTCTCTATGGGTATGGCGTTGGGAAAGGCGTCGGAGCCCTTGAGGGCGTCGCCGCACGCTATGTGTCCCGCCTCGTCCTCCGTCTTTCTCTCGATTAGGACGACATCGAGACCCTCACGTGCGACCGCCGCGGCGGCGTAACATCCGCCCGTGCCGCCGCCCACGACTACTACGTCGGCGTTTTCCTTCTTGCTCATAAGTAGAGTTTTACGAGGGGTAAGAAAAGAGTTTTGAGCGTTCCCGACGAGGTTCCGACATGGACACGGAGACTCCCGAAGCCGAGTCTAAGTCTACGTATACTGTCAGATTCACCGACGGAGAGGAGGTCGAGGTCTCGGACGGACAGACTATACTCAACGCGTGTATAGAGGACGGCGTCAACCACGAGTACTCGTGCCGAGTCGGTATGTGTCTCGCGTGTGTCGGAAAGATAGTCGAGGGCGATGTCAAACAGCCCGGCGCGAGAGGGTTGAGCGACGAGGAGCGTGAGGACTACGTACTGACGTGTATGGCACGTCCCGCCTCCGACATGGTAATAGACCGCGGCGAGTACCCGCCGTCGATAGAGGACGGGGACGAGTAGACGATGGACGAATCACTCATAGAAGACGCGCCGATAGAGGAGAGGTCGCTCCTGCCGAAGCCGGGATTCTTCGTCCCCGACTCGGTACGTGAGAAGAGGAAGGAGGAGAAGATACGTGACGGACTTTCCGAACACTCTACTGTGATGATAGTCGACGGCGACCCCGACGGTCTCGCGGCGGTCGCTGTTGCCGAGACGGTCTTCGACGACCTCGGCTATGTCTATACCTCGCCCAACGACCTCGACGAGACACTCGAAAGAGCCGTCGACTACGTCGAGGAAGGCGCGACGGTCTACGTAGTGGATCTCGCGCTCGACTCCCTCGAAGAAGTCGACGACGAGTACGAGACACTAGAGGTTCTGACGGAGGTCGCCGACATCTACTGGTACGACCACCACGAGTGGGACGACGAGACCGTCTCGGCTCTCAGAGGCTTCGGAGTCGACGTAGTAATCGGGGACAGCGACGAGGTCTGTTCGGCGGACGTCGTCCTCAGCGAACTTGAGAACGAGGGGTATGTCTTCGGTGACTGGGTCTACGAACTCGTCGACGTCACCCGCGACCACGACCTCTGGATAAAGGAAGATCCCCGATCGGACGACTTAGCCGACTTAGGTGTCTATCTCTCGCCCGACGACTACCTCGAAGTCATACGTGACGGTCCCGAGATAGGCGACGAAGAGGAGGATCTTCTGAAGGAGAAACGAGAGGAGAAGGAGAAACTCATACAACTCGCAGTCGAGAGGGCGGAGTTCGAAGACATCGGGGAGGTCTCGGTCGCACTGACTTATGGGAGATGCTCACAGAATGAGGTCTCGGAGAGCCTAAGGCAGGAGGGAGCCGACGCTGCAGCCGTCATAAAGCCGTCCGGCGGCGTCTCTCTCAGAGGGAGCGACGGCTTCGAGAGATGCCACGAGGTCGCGAAGCTTCTCGGTGGCGGCGGTCATCCTCGCGCAGCAGGCTGTAAGCCCGACATCTTCGACACGATGTTCGACTACCTCAGACACTGGACACAGGAGGGCGACGAGTCCAAGTCGGAGATACTCGGGGCTTTCGAGGAGGTCGTCTCGGACTCCGTGACACACGACTGAGGAATCCCACAGCCGTCCGAGAGTTTCACACGATGAAACTCTGGTTTCGTATTTAACTACTTTCGGCTGTATCTTCGAAACACGATGTCACCCACTGCTAAGAGAAGACTCAACGACGACCAGAAGGCTATACTTGAGTACCTCAAGGAAGTCTCAGAGGACGGCGTCGTATTCCTGAAGAGCAAGGATATATCACGTGAGATTGGTATATCAACGAAGAAAGTCGGAACTAACCTCGGACGTATCTCCGACTCCGCGGACGTGACCATAGAGAAATGGAGTGACAGCAACGCGACGACCTGGAAGGTCGAGAGCGAGTCTACGTCGGATTCGAGGCACACGGCATAGCACAGGAGATACAAGGTAGTGCGGGATATTTTAGTTTAGTAGGTACAGTGATCTGACCGATGGACGCCGACAGACACGAAGAGGTGATAGATGCCGTCCACAACGACCACGCGCGTGAGATTCTCGTCCGCGCCTCCGAGGAGCCGGTGTCGGCGTCATGTCTCATTGAGGAGATGAACGCCTCGAAGCCGACCGTCTACCGACAGCTCGACGACCTAGAGAATCTGGGTCTGGTCAGGTCACACAAAAAGCCCGATCCCGACGGACACCACCGTGACGTCTATATCACAGCCGTCGAGGAAGTCCGTATACGTATAGAGTCGGGAGAGTACTCTGTCGACGTCGAAAAACGTCCGACGGACGCCGTCGACAGGTTCACAGAGTTAGTGGAGGATCTGTCATGACAGGGGTTGTTCTCGCGTCTAACCCCAACTCGGTTCCGATCGGAGTCGTGGCACTCCTCGCACTAGGTGCCGCAGTCGTCTACTCGTTACGTGTCGCGTACACCGTCGTAGAGGGTTACAGAACTGCGGAGTCTTCGAGTGTGGTATACATCGCCGCAGGACTCCTACTCCTCACGACAGTTCCGATACTCCTGCGTTTCGTCTTGGCGACCGTCATCTCCCTGCCTACGTATGCCATCTCGGGACTCACCGGACTGAGTGAGCTTCTGGGTCTCGGAGCGATACTATACGTGATATACTTCCCACGGGGAGGTGACAGACAGTGATAGAAGCGACCATCTTAGTCTTCGGTCTCAAGTCAGTAGTCGGCTTAGTAGGTCTCTTCGTGAGCTTACAGGCTTACAGGGGATACAGGAGACACGGTAGCCGGAGTATACTCTTTATCGGGGTCGGTATACTCTTCCTGACTACGGTTCCGGTGGCTCTCTCGTACGGAGTAGCCTGGCTGACTCAGCTACCAGCCGCATACTCAGTGGTGTCGATTGCCGTCTCATATCTCGTGGGTCTGGCTTCGGTCGACTACGCTCTCAACTAGATTTACGAGAACAAGACGAAGGTCTTGAAAGCCTCGAAGGCGGCGACCGGAAGAACCGCGAATACCGACTGTAGGTCGGTGACCCCACGTACAGCCTTCAGGAGACGTGTCCAGAGGAAGAGCGACCATACAGTCATTACGTTGTCGAGGTAGTTCGAAGTCTCAACGAGTGACGTCTCCTGTACCTGTTCGACGAAGGCGTCGTTTCCGGCTGGCGTCTCGGGCGGCGGTGTCATATCCGCGCTCACTACCATCGCTCCGAGCCAGACTATACCGCCGAGCACCCACGGCGAGAAGCCTATGCCTGTGAGCCAGAATAAGGGAGAGAACCCTGCGCTTTCGTCGTCAGCAAAGGGCTTCGTGAGAAGGTAGAAGACTCCTGCGTAGACGATCCAGTAGACGTAGACGTGCCCGAAGCTGATGAGAGCTCCCGTGACGGTTATCTGGGGTAGCTCAAGCCTCACGGGAGCCGTCACGTAGGTAATAGTAGGTCTGTCACCTATCACGCTCATAGAGACGAGAAGAAGCTGTGCGAGAAGTGTCGAGAGTCCCGTCGCGGCTAAGACGCCTACCGGAAGAGACCGTGGTGGGTCGTCACGTCTGGCTCGGAAGTAAGAAGTCGGAGACCGGACGAGGGTAACCAGACCAGAGATCATTAAATGCCTTAGCGACCTTTCGAGAGTTAAATCTGACTCTTTGTGGAACGAGTACCACGTGAATTATTATAAGGGGAGAGACTGATATGGAGCCATGTCACGTATCTACCGCCGGAGGTTTCTAGCGGCTCTCGTTACATCGGCTCTCGCAGGATGCACGAGCGTGCCCGGTTCGGGTTCGGGCGGTAACGGTCAGAACGCGTCATCACAGAGTTCGTCTTCGACTTCGGCATCGTCTGAGTCAGCACAAGACACCAACTCGTCGTCGACTGATCCCATGATGAGTGTCAAGGATATATCCGCTCCCGACGAGATACATGCGGGCGACGAATTCACGGTTCGACTCTCGGTTCAGAACTTCGGAGGAGACGGCGTCTTCGAGGCTACTCTCGTCTCGACTAAGGAAGAAGAAACAGTCGAGAAAAAGAGAGTGAGATTCGACGTCGGTTCGGGGGAGGAGGTCACGAGAAGTATAGACACGAGTCTCGAATACTCGGGAAACTGGAGCCTCGGTCTCTCGGGGAGCCAGAGCTACAGCTACGAGGAGGAGACTGTCGAAGTAAAGCCCGTAGTACTCGACGAGGGCGGAAGCTACACCGACTCGGTGACTCCTGGCTCCGTCAAGGACGAGGTACGTATACGTGTCGTCGACTCGGCGTCGCCGTCTAAGCTGATGCCCGAGTTCGAGACACCTGGCACGACCGGGAGCCTCGAGTCCGTCTATCCCGGGAGTCCTTACCGGTTCGTAACTGCGGAGATAGAGGTCACTAACATCACCGATGAGACTGTCGAGGCACGGAACCTCGTCTACCTCATAAATCTGTACGCCGACGACAGGATCTACGACGCGAAGTACTACAACGACAGGAAGGGAAGCATACTGGGTGAGATACCGCCCGACGAGTCGGTGAGAGGTGTCGTGGCTTTCGAGGTTCTCGACGACCACGGCCTCGAAGACGTGAGACTCGGATGGGAGACTCTACACGACGACGAGAACCCCGAGGCGTACTGGGATCTAACACCCTGAAGCTTCCACCATCAGTATATTCAATACTGTCTGTGACGTACTCACAGACGAAGATGTTTCTGGTTCGCGGAAAAGCCGGAGGGACAGAGCTGACCGGTACCATTTACAAGAGAAGCGAGAACCCTCCTTCTTTCAAGGGAGCACCCGAGACCAACTCGACCTACGTCTGGATCTGTGACGAGTTCTACGAGGTCGAGACGGGCGGCTCAGTACAGGTCGTAGACGGCGACGAGAAAAGGATCGCATTCGAGCCTCCAGTCCCTCGGGGATTCGAGACCCTAGACGGTGCTATCCAAGGTGCGCGCGAGCACATACGTACACAGTTCGCGCGTATCGGAGTGCCTAAGGACGAAGTCGAGACCGAGGTCGTGCGTCACGACTGATACCGCTAAACAGCCTCAGAGAGGGTCTACAATGGATACTGTCCAGCTACCCGACGCCGACATTCCGGTGTTACTCTCACCGCTCCAGTCGCCCTCTATCACCGACAGGTTCTCGGAGACATCGCCCGTCATATCCATGTTCATCGTCATATACTGCATCGCACGTCCCGAGGCGTCAGCATCGACCTCCCCGTCCGACACGGAGCCTTCTATGGGTCCCGAGGCGTCACCCTCTATGCTTCCCGAGACCTCGTTGTTGGAGTAGTCGACCGTGAGCTGTATCGTCCCATCGACATTAACTCCTCCCGTCGCCTCGCCGCTCCAGCTTCCCTCGTACTCGTGTACTCTGTTCACCTCTCCGTCGCCGGTTCCCTCTGACCCCGTCTCCGGGTTCGATTCCGGCGACTCGGCTTCGTTTGCGTCAGAGCCGGAGTCGGTCTGGGTGTCAGTGTTCGAATTGGACGTCGTCGAGTTGTCGCTGCCGCTCTCCGACATACCGTCGTTCGCCGAGCCCGAACTCGGATTCGAGTCCTCGGGCTCTGACACTGATCCTGAATCGGTTTCCGTCTCGGTCTCGGTGTTCTCAGACCCTCCTGTGCTCGAACCGGCGCTACTACATCCCGCGAGTCCCCCTACGACTGACGTGGCTGTAGCTATCACGAATTTACGTCGTTTCATGTTCCCCCCACCACAGTTTCCTTCCCCATCGGATTTCACGGTGTTCCGTATACTGTGATGTACTAACAACACCCATCCTCCGAATATTTAACCTTTTCCAAGACCTGACAGATGCGACTCACGTGGTAGGAACTGCGTCCGTCCCGGGACGAGGGGAAAGACTTGATAACTTCGAGTCCGTCTCCGAAGACAGAATGGTCAAGTCGTACGTCTTAATAGAGTCGAAGACCGGATCGATACAGAGCCTCGTCGAGGACGTCAACGATATCGGAGAGGTCTCGGAAGCGAGTGCCGTAACGGGCAAGTACGACGTAATTGCGGAGTTCGAGGTCGAGAAGACAGAACAGATACTCGATCTCGTGTCGGGACAGATACAGAAGCTTCCGGGGGTCGACGACACGGTGACGTGTATATCGACATGACGGAGGCTTCGAGAGCCGAGAAGGGAGGCGTCGGAGAAGGCATACGTCTCCTACTGTGTGAGAACCCACTTCCGCCGATAGACGAGGCGGTCTCGGCGGCGAGGAAGGAGCTTCCGAGGTCGAACCGGTATACAGAGCCCTACTCCGAGCCCCTGAGACGTCTCATAAGCCACGAGATAGGGGTTCCCGAGAAGAACATACATATAAACGCGGGGTCTGAGCTCATACTAAGACAGATATTCGACAGATACGTCGAGAAGTCACATCTCCTCACTCCGACGTACAACCTCTTCAGGGAGATATCACCCGACTACACCGAGACACGTCTGTCACCCGAGGAGGAGTTCGAGTACGACCTCGGCGACTTAGACTTCGACAGTAACACCGACCTCGTCGTAGTGGTGAGTCCCAACAACCCCAACGGCGGAAGCTTCAACGTCTCTGAGATACCCGACCTCCTAGAGGAGAACCCCGACACCTACTTCTTAGTCGACGAGGCTTTCTTCGAGTTCACGCGTGAGACTGTCGCCGACTTAGTCCCCGACTACAGTAGCCTGATAGTGACACGTACCTTCTCGAAGGCACACAGCTTAGCCGGATTCCGTGTCGGATACGTAGTCGCTCCCGAAGCGATTGCCGACGAACTCAACGCCAACAACGACGCGTATCCCCTCACACGTGCCGGAGAGGCGGCGGCAGTCGCGTCGCTGAGGAACAAACAGAAGATCTACGACAGGGCGGACAGGCTGAGGTCGTGGACACGTGATCTCTCGGAGAGCCTGTCCGAGATGGGTGTCGAGACCTATCCGACTGAGACCTACTTCTTCCTCGCCGACTTCTCTCCGAGATCCGTCTCCGCTCCCGAGGTCGCCGAGAAGCTCGCGGAGAAGAAGATACTCGTCAAGCCACTCGACGAAGACCGTCTCGGAGACGGCTACATGAGGGTCACGACATCGACACCCGAGAACAACCGGAAGTTCGTCGAAGCAGTCGGGGAGATACTAGGCTAGTTCCCGTGTTTGGTCACGCAGTATCTCAGACCCTCGACCTCGACAGCCTCGACGTCGGGAGCCTTTACGACCGCCTCGCCCTTTCCGAATGTCGGTATCTCCGACCTGAACTGTGAGGGTATAGACGGCACTCTCTCGACGACCTCGTCCCTGAGACCCATGAAGATATTCGTGTTTATCTGTTTGAGTATCTCGTCGTCTATGTCCTCGGGGTTCTGTGTGATCATACCGAGTCCGAGTAGATCCTTTCTTCCCTGCTTGACTGCGGCTCGTGCCTTCTCGACGACGTAACGTCCTCTCGTGGTGTCCGCCTCGGCGAAGTAGTTGTGTGCCTCGTCTGTGGCTACGAATATAGGAGTGTTCTTTATCTCGTCGTCGACGTCGTGTTCGGATATCTTGTTCTCTATCACGAGAGCGAGCAAAGACAGGACGACGAGATCCTCGACCGCTCCTCTTATGTGGCTCGTGGGTATCACAGTAGTCTGTCCCTCGTCGAAGACGTCGTCGGTGATCTCCGTGAGGGGGTCGGTTCCGTTGTCGAAGACACGGTGGTAGACGCCGTTGTCTACGACGCGTCTCATGACGGCGTCCCACGTCGCGTCGGCTATGCTGTTTGCCTCCTTTACAGCGTTGACCTCCGACGAGTCGTTTGTCTCCATGTAGTCGGTGAATCCCTCGTATGTCGGATCGTCCGCGGTCGAGAAGTAGGCGTTGAGACAGTCGGAGATAGCACGGCGCGTCACGGGCGACGGGTCGAACGGCATCAGGAGTTCGGGCACGTCGTCGACTATTCCGAAAGGCACCGTGAACTCGCGGTACGAGGGAGCCGAGGGGGCGGGGGCTCCTGCAACGGTTGGGACGAAGACCTCAAGGTCGTCTATCCCACCAGTCTTGACGCCGCGTCTCCGGAGACGTCTCTCGTCGTCTTCGGGGAGTTCGGGGTTGTCCTCCGACATCTCGACGTACTCGCCCTCGGGATCTATAACTACCGTGTTCAGGCGCATACGGAGTGTCTCACCGCTACCGTACTCGTCTATGGGATACCTCTTCTCCGACGAAAGCTGACGCAGGATGTTCTTCGTGAAATGCGTCTTACCCTTTCCCGTCGAACCCGCGACGAGCATATGCCGGAAGACTGCGGGCTCGCCCTCTTCGACCTCGCCCGACGGGTCGATACCCGGGTTTTCGAGGTAGTAGGCAAGCGGCTCGCCGTCGACCTCTATCCTGCGTCCTCCGACAGCCATGTACCCCGCGAATATGCCGTCACCAGGGACGTTGAGGCCCGTTCGGAGGACGTCCTCGTCACGCGCGAGAGACGACGGAGTGTTGGGCTTCGGAATCTGATCGACGGGCTTACGTCCGTATCCGTCGCCGTCTCCCTCGGATTCGACTATCGAGAGAGGCTTCGTCTCTGCGACCAAGACGAACTCCCTCTCGTCGACCTCGTCACCGAGGCTGACCTCGGCGTACGACTGTGACTTGTCGTTGACCTGAGTGTAGGGTTCGTACCTCAGCGACGAGACGACCGCAAAGAGGTACTTCTCCGAGCCGTCACCGACACTGTAGGGTATCTGGACGTAGTCGCCGAGACGTATCTCGTCACGTCTGTCTATGTCGACGTAGATGTTGATCTTGTTCTCGGTGTCGCCGACTATGATCCTCTCGCTCGCGAGTATGTGTCCGACAGTCGCCTCCGAATCCGACGGCGACTCCGTCTTGGGAGAGGGGTAGTCGCCCTCGGGTATCGTCGAGGAGCCGGTCGGGACGTCGGTGTCCGAGTTGGGGTTGGGATTACTGTCAGAGTCAGATCCCCATGGCTCGTCTTCGAGTATGTCGTCTTCCATTAGGGCTTAATCGCGGGGCAAGACAGATGAAGCTACCGCCCTCGTTTGTCGGCGTCTCGAAAGTCCATCTTGGGACAAGATCTTTATTTATGGCATGAATACTGTATCTATGACAGTAGAAACGGATTCACACGGACGTCTCTATCTCTCGTCTGAGCTGAGAGACAGGTACGGCGAGAAGTTTCACGTAGTTGAGTATGAGGACAGGATCGAACTCATACCCATAGACGACGACCCGCTTGAGGCGGCTCGAGACGCAGCCGGCGACGCCTTTGAGGGAGAGTCAGCCGAGGAGCTTAGGCAAGAGGCTCTCGAACAAGCCAAGTCTGAATCCAGAGAAGACATTCAGCCCGCGAGAAGAGAAGACGACGGATGACGGTATACGTCGAGACCGACTTCCTGATAGCTCTCGTAAAGGACGACGACTGGCTACAGGAACGCGCAGAAGAAGCTCTAGAAGAGCGTGACGTCGTGACTTCTCCGTTTTCTTACCTCGAACTACTTATCATCCGAGAACGTCACGAGTACGACTATGTCCGTCTATTCTCTAACCTGCTTGAAGTAGTCCCCGCCGGCTCAGACGATGAGAATCAAGCCGTTCTGAAAGCCATCGACTACTATGAGAAGGGAATGACTCCGTTCGATGCCTTCCACGCCGCGATTGCGGAGAACCGTGGTCTGGGTCTTCTTTCCTCCGACAAGGCATACGAAGACGTCGATCCTGAGAGACTACCCTTGGAGCCGGACGACGTGTAGATTGATCTTGGTGGTCGTGTCTTTCCTCTGTCATGTCATATATCTCCGATAGGAAAGAACCATAAGATATCAAAGAGTTGAGTTATCCATACTCAGGAGGAGACCTTGATTAATGTCAGATGTAGCTTCACTACGGGATTCTCTAAAGTCGATATATGAACGGATAGACGAGGATATGAGCGAGCGAGATGTAGAAACTCTGTTTATAGAACAGGGATTCTACGAAGCGCTCGATTACGAAGGTACGGGAACGGACATACGGAGTGAGTTTACACTTCCTAACGATCAGCGTCCTGACTACATCACTCTCGACACTAACGAGTCGGTCACTACGGTCTACGAGTTCAAGACATCGGGTCGTGAACTGTCGCCCCACAAGTCACAGCTTTTCGACTACATGGAGTATCTAAAGGCAGAACATGGAGTCCTGACAAACGGAGAGACTCTACGTCTCTACCGTCGAGGGCAGAGTTCTCCGGTTCTTGTTGTCTCCTTAGAGTCTATAACACAGAGTCAAGCCCGCGACCTCGCTGACGCTCTCTACAAACGTGAGTTCGACCTTACTAATCCCGAAGACGTCAATCAGTTCTTGGAAGAGTTAGATCCTATCCCCTTAGACGAAGAGTCCGAGCTTGGGCAGGAGCATTTCTTCGACACCTTCCGTCTCGAAGAAGGTAGTCCATTTGCGGATCTCGTAGTTGGCATGATGGACATTCTACAGGAGCTTAGGGATGAGAAGGAAGCCAAGTTCGTGAAGGGGGCGTATGACTTCTGGGAGGCAACCTATGCGGACGAGCCAGACGATGTCCCCGACTCGTGGGAACCGTTCATCAACGGAAAACAGTCTCTACGTGACTTCATGTTCTGTCTAGAGAGTGGTCACGCTCTTCTCTCGCGTCTCCTTCTCGCAAAAGCGACTGAGGATCACGACTTCTTCGCAGGCACAGGATACAACGGCATGGGAGAGTACTTCCGTGGACTCCAAGGCTTCGGAGAAAGTATCAACCTCGACGCGTTCCCAGTCGCAGCCGATAACCTGATAGACGATATGCAGGATCAGTTAGTCGAGGGGCTTTTCCAGGACGACATCTTCGTGTGGTGGACGGACGGATACGCCGAACAGCTTTCACGGGGACACGAAACTGGAGCCAGCCAGTTTAGGGCTGTGGCACGGGGCACGGGAGAAGTCGACCGTATCAGTGAGACTACTCGTAACCGTTTCAGTCGGGCTGTCGCGGAGATATTCTTCAACGTCCTACGCTTCGACTTTGCCGACGTTCAAGGAGACCTACTTGGCGACCTCTACCAGAAGTACTTCGACCCCGAGACGCGTAAGGCACTCGGTGAGTTCTACACTCCTCAGCCCGTCGTCGACTACATTATGGACGGTGTGGGATACGAACGCGGTATCTCAAATCAGCGTCTAATCGACCCGTCTTGTGGTTCTGGTACCTTCCTCGTAGAAGCCGTAGAAAGATACTTGGAGGACATAGAACGGTACGAAGACAATCCCGATTGGGAGGAGCATCTACAGGATCTATGTACACGTCCCCGTGTCGTGGGTCTCGACATACACCCGTTTGCGGTTCTAATGGCACAGATACGTTTCGTAGTCGCAATTCTCCCGGCTTACAGAAAGGCGAAGGATCAGAACCCCGAGTATACACTACGTCGGCTCCCGATCTATAGAACAGACACTCTCCGTAACGAACGTGAGCTGACGGGAGCTGATCTAGGCGACGACGGCACTCAGCAGATGACCTTCGACACGATAACGGAGGACGAACAGGATGTCCGTATACCTGTCCCCCTCCCTGTCGAAGTAGACGAGGACGAAGTAGCTGAGACAGAGGATGGATTCCTCGTCCGACGTGTGCAGATGCCGCTGTTCGACACTATACAGCTTGAAACGGGAGTGAGTAACTTCGGAGAGTACTTTGCGGCTCTACAAGGAGTCCTCGACACGGTCAAAGACCACATGGCTCTCGCAGAGGAGTTCGGCGGAGAGTTCGACTGGAAGTACCAGAGTGGACTAGAAGAGCGCATTAACAACTACACTTCGCAAGATTACTCTGGGGTAGAGGAGTTCTTCGCGCCCTACGTCGACGACATGCTGGAGAACGTGCGCTACCTGAAAGAGGAGCACAACGACGGGCGGCTGTTCAAGATGTTCGAGGACACCGTGCTCGCGCTCGTCGTCAAGAACTACATGGAGTACGACTACGTCGTGGGAATCCTCCTTACGTCCGCATCCAGAACCTCCCGGATAAGCAGAAGGAGATGATGGATACCCTGTACGACGCGACCACGGGCAACTACGACATTTACAGTCCGTTCTACGAGCGGGGCCTCGACTGGCTCCGCGAGGGCTCGGGGAAACTCGGATTCATCACGCCGAACCAGTTCATGGTCACGGACTACGGCGAGGGCCTGCGGGAGGTGCTGCTCGACGAGGCCCGCATCGAGGAGGTCTACGACTTCCGGGACTCCGGGGTGTTCGAGGACGCGACGAACTATCCGGCCATCGTGATTCTGGCGGACGAACCCGAGGAGGCCAGCCGGGAGGACAACGAAATTCGGTGCGTGCGGGTGAAAGCCGACACCGATGACGAAAGCGGACGTGAACTCGACGCGGCCATCATCGAGGCAGTGCGCGAACACCGCGTCGAGCCGGGATACTCGGACGAATTCATCGACGTGTTCGACTTCCCGCAGTCGAAACTGACCGCCGGAGACTACTGGGCGATGATGCCGCCCGAGGAGTTGCGGGTCTTCGAGAAACTGGAGTCGAAAGCGGATGATACCCTCGAAGAGATTACCGATTCAGTCTCTCACGGGACACAGACCAGTGCGAACAAAGTTTACGTAGTTGACGTTCTGGACGCCGAGCGCGTTGAATCGGGAGATACTGGTGGAACAGTGACTATCGTTCCCTCCGGCGGTACAGAGGAGTATGAGATTGAAACAGACCTGCTAAGACCCTGGCTTCAGGGTCGTGACGTTCAACGTTGGCGGGCAGAGTGGTCCGGCCAACACGTCGTGCTACCTTACTCTGTTCAGCGAGTCGGGGAAGACGAACTTTCAGCATCACTCATCGATGCCGAGACGTTGCAAAGCGACTACCCGCTAGCGTGGGACTTCTTCAAGGCTCACGAGGAGAAACTCCGTGGGCGAGAGGGAGGCCGCTGGGAGAACAGCGACAATTGGTGGGAGTTTGGGCGACCACAAAACTTGGAAAAGTTCGAGATACCGAAAATTGTCTTCGCCCACATCAGCGAGGACGCGACGTTCATGCTTGATGAGGTCGGTACGTGGTACTACAAAACCGCATACTCGGTCCTTCTCGAAGACGACTACCGCGACCTCACCGAGGAGATGGCTTGTCAGTTGAACTCGAAGGCGCTGGACTTCTACTTCAAGCACATCACGACGGTCAAGATGGGCGGCTTCTACGAATACCGCTCGCAGTACGTCGAGAAACTGCCCTGTAAGACCGAAGACAGCGCCGGCGTCTTCGGGACGATGCGCGAGACAGCGGGGGAGATTGTGGACACCATCGACCTCGACAGTAAGATCGACCGCTTCCCTGAGGCGTACCTCGGCGACTACGACGGAGAACTCGACTACATCACCTACGAGTGGCAGACCCGCCGGTATCCGGTGAACGCCGACGTGCAGGGAGACGTTGATGGGAACTTCACCGTGCAAGCCGGAAGATCCGACACTATCAAAGATCCGGCTATGTACTCCAGAGATAGAGACGCGCGAAAGAAACGCGCCGAGTACGTCCACGCCGCAGTAGACGGACGTAACGTCAAGAGTGGAGAGGAGACCTCTATCCCGATACCGAGGACTGACGAAGGCGTAGAAGAGCTTCTCAGTAATCTCGAAGAAGATCGTAAAGAAGTACGGCAAACCGACATAGAGGAACTCGAAGCTGATATTGACGAGGCTGTGTACGATCTGTTTGACTTGACTGAGGAAGAACGTCAGGTGATCGAGGAATATTTGGAAGTATTCTGATCTACTCAGATCACAGAAGCCCTCCCTCGTCCTCGTCGAGTGTCTCGTACCTCACGTCGTCGTTGTAGTCGGTGTAGTAGCCCGCTGAGATCGCTCTCTTTATCTTGTCCCTGTTCTCACGTGTGATCTTCGAGTTCTTGTCCGCCCTCATCACCGCGCGTGGGACGTCCCTCTTCTTCGCCGCCTCCTTGAGAACCTTCGCGCGCACCTTACGTCTCTTCTCGTCTGTGTCGACTACCATGTAGGGTGCGTCGGCTCTCATGACCGTCCCGAGGCTCGGGAGACGGTAGTAGAAGAAACATCTCCTGTACCTCTCGATGTCGTAGTCGAGCGAGTCCTCGACAGGGCTGAGTACCTCCGCCTCGCCCGAGTCGAAGACGACCTTCTCCTCGACGAACCACGGTGTGTAGGGTATGTACTCTATCGACGACTCGTCTCTCAGAGCCTCTCCGATAAGCTGGTTGTCCTTGTTCCAGAGTACCTCGTCGTCTGTCTTGTCTTCGAGAGACCGTATTAGGGTGCTTGAGTTCGACGTCTTGACTATTCCCACGACGGGAAGACCTCTCTCGTACTGGTGTTCGACCACACGGACGTACCTCTCGGCTATCTTCCTCAGGACGTCTGCGACGGAGAAGGCACGGTTCTCGCTGAAGTCGAGCGACCTCAGAACCTCAGTCGGGTAGATGGGTCCGTCTATGAAGAGTATGCTGTCTATCGAGTCGATGTTTCTGAGGACATGGGTACTCTCGGAGTTCTTCTGTGCGACCGCCGAGACGGTCTTTTCGAGGCGTCGAGTCTCGTATATCTCCGACTCGGGGAGACGTGTGATGTTGACGTCTATCTCGGAGCTCTCGTCCAGAGTTGAGGGTATCTCGGCGTCTCCCTTGTAGTAGTAGGTAATCTCGACAGTCCCTTTTCTCTCCACCTCGGTATCGGCGTCGCCCGTCGCCGCGATCTTGGCGTAAGCCGCGTTCGCGATCAAGCCGTTGTTGTACTCCATCGGCTGTGTCGTCGACGAGTCGACACCGTAGGTCGCGTCGTCCCATGGGTCGTCGTCCCACGCACCCAGAGACGAGAAGCTGACCTTTCTGGGTGCGGGATCGGTGTCGTCGATAGGATAGACGTAGCCGCCCTCGTCGGCGAGTGACGAGAGTGCCTCCCTCGCCCTCTCGGGGTTCGAGTCGGCGTCTACGGGTAGTCCCGCGTCGACCTTCTCGAACGCCTCCTCTATCAGATGGAATGCTTCGATCTCCATCTTAATCACCTGCCTTCGAAATCTCGGCGTGGCTCGACTCCGTCTCGGGGTCGTACCATACCTCACAGTCGTAGTCGGCTCCGTGTATAAGGCTCTCGTCGTGTGACACTACGATTACCTGTGGGACGTCCCAGGTCTTTATCTCGTCTATGAGTCTCTCAAGACGTCCGACGTGCTGTCTGTCGAGGAAGGTTGTCGGCTCGTCGAGTATGAAGGGCGGGAGTGAGCCTCCTGACTGTCTCTCCGAGATAAGCCTGTATATACCCGCTCTCAGCGATAGGCTCACGATAGCCTGCTCGCCCCCGCTCGCGTTCCCGGGACTCTCAGTACTCCCGTCCGAACGTCTCAGACGTATCTCGTAGTCGTAGTCGTACTTCCTGTGTTCGGGAAGCTCGACCTCGTCGATGAGTATCGACTGGTAGCCCGAGTTCTGGTATATCTCGGAGAAGACGTCGTTCGTATATGTGTTGAGATGGGCTATGTACTCGTTCCTCATCTCCGACTTGACGTCGTCGTAGACAGAACGCAGCTTCCCGAGGTCTTCACGCACACCCGACGCCCACGACTCCTTCTCCTCCAGGATCTGTATCCTCTGTTTGAGACGTCTCAGATCCTCAAGCTCCTTTTCGAGCCTCGACCTCTCGTCACGCAGCTGGTTTAGCTTCTCCTCCCTCTTCTCGACGCCCTTCTGCCATCTTTCACGTTTCTCCTCGGCTTGGCGTCTCTTCTCCTTCAGACTCTCTATGTCGGTCTCGCCTATCTTCTCCCTCAGCTCCTCCTTCTCACCTTTTAGGTCGTCGATGGCATCGTTCGCGTCGTCTATACGTGACTCGGCGTGCTGGAGGTCTTTCTGTCTCTGATCGATGAAGCTCCTGTGGCGCTCTATCTCGTCGTATACATCGATGGCGTCGTCGACCCTCTGTCTCACCGATCCGACCTCCTCGACGAGAGACTCGGCTTCTGAGAGTTCGTCCTCCGCCTCGCGTATCCTCTCAACGATCTCGTCTCTCTCGTCCTCTAACTCAGCCTTCGCCTCCTCTGCGTCGTCTATCTCCTCCGAAGCCGCCTCGACTTCCTCGGTCTTGTCCTCGAGTCTCTCTTCGACATTACTTATCCTCTGTCTCCTGTAACGTAGAGCCTCGACCACGAGAGACTTCGTCTCGTCTATCTCGTCCCTCTCGTCGGCGAGTTCCTCCCTCTCCCCTATCTTCTCCTCCAGCTTACTCTCCGTCTTCTCTATCTCATGTCTCAGTTCCTCGACCTCCTCCTCGACGTGTGCCTCGTCGACCTCCTGTTTACACCGGGGACATCTCCCCTCGTCGGCGAGAGACACCACCTCGTCTATCTCATCCTCGTACGTCTCTACCTGAGTTCTGAGCGACTCTATCTCTCCCGAGATCTCGTTTATGCGTGAGGTTATCTCGTCCTTTCTCTCGTCTAATAGACTGTCACGTAGCTCTTCGAGGTCGTCGAACTCGACTCCGAGCGAGGCGGCTCTCTCCTCAACCTCGTATACCTTCTCGTCGAACTCGTGCCTCGCTGCTTCGAGGTCAGCTTCGAGGTCTTCTATCTTGTCCTCGGCGTTCTCTATCTCGTGACGTCTCGACTCCACCTCGGACTTCAGCGTATCTATCTCGTCGTCTATCTCGCCGAGCCTCTCCTTCTCCGACTCCAAGCGGTGACGTGCCTCGGTCTCGTCCTCTCTGAGGCTGTCACGTATCCGGTTGACCTCGTCGAGAGACTCCTTGGCTTTTTGCTTCGAGCCGAGACGGAGTCTGTCGAGTCCAAGACCCTCCGTCTCAACATTCTCCTCCCCAAGGCTTTCTATCTCGTCCTTGAGCGACTTTATCTCGTCACGTCTCTCGATCATCTCCGACTTCGCCTCGTCGCGTTTCTGTTTGGCTTTTTGCTTCTTACGTCTCTCCTCCTCTATCTTCTCCGACCTGTCTTCTATCCTCTCCTTGACCTCCTCGTAAGACTCTATACTCGTCCGTATACCGTGGAGACGCTCCTCGATCTTTCTGACGGCTTCCTCACCTTCGTCTATCTCTGACTCGACCTCGTCTATACGTGACGTGAGGTCGGCGATCTCGTCCTCGTACTCATCCTCCGACATCGTGTACTCGTCGAGATCCTGTCTGTAAGCCTCGTGTCTCGAACGGCTCTCCTTTTTCACCCTTCCCGCTCCGGTGATCGCGTCGCTGGCACGCTTTCTGTACTCGTCTATCTCGTCGAGTCCGAGGAGTCCGTCTATCACGACTGCGCGGTTGTCAGCGTCCACTAGCTTAGTCATCTCGGTCTGGCGGACATAGACCGAGTTGGTGAGGTCGTCGCTGTCCATACGTACGATACTACTCACCCGGTCTGTGACGTCTCTGACGCCGGTCACCTTGTCACCCCCAGGGAGTTCGAGGCTCGCCTTCGAGCCGCCGTCGGTACTTATCCTCCAGTCGACCTCATACTCGTTGTCCTCTACCTCAAAGACGAGTTCGACACGTCCCTCGTCCTCGCCCCGCCTAACGAAGTCGTCGAGCTTCGACTCGATACCGCGTGAGAGGAAGAGACCTCCGAGTATGCCCATAAGGAGAGACGTCTTTCCGACGCCGTTGTCTCCATGTATCAGAACTGCCCCGTCGGGGAACTCGACCGTCTCGTCCCTGTAGCTCCGTATGTTCTGAAGACGTAGCCTCTTTAGCCTCACGTCTCCACCTCCGTGCCGTCTCTGTCTTCTTTCTCCAGGTCATCCGTATCGTCATCGTCTTCCGAGAACACCTCGTCGCGTCTCTGTCTGACGCGTTCCTCGACGACATCGTCTGTTCTCGACTTCGGGAGGTCGCCGTTTCTGATCTCGTCGTCTATCTCGACGGCTATCTCCGACAGATCCGACTCGGAGACACGACGGCTTATCATCTCGTCTATGTCTCTCACGTCCTCGAACTCCTCCCCGGATTCGACGTCGAAGTTACGTGACTCTCTCTCGTCCCTGACGTTACAGACCGCGGCTCCCTCTTCGACAGCGACTTTGTGAACGTCGTTCGCTGTTATGTTTCCGCGTCTCCCGCGGAGAACCGGGACTACTGTCTTGTCCTCAACGTCACGTCTCTCGAACTCGTCTCTGACGTCTGAGACTGTCGTGTCGGCTCCGACCTCGACGGGTAACTCAACGAGGTCGCGGGCGTCGATCTCTATCCGTTTTCTCGTCATCCCTCCGTCGTCGAAGCTGAGTAGATGGACGCGTCTCGGCTGTGTCTCACCCGCTGAGACCCTCTCAGTCGAACCCGCGTACCAGACCTCGACACCTTCTACGGTGGCATTCACGGCTTCGTGGTAGTCGCCGAGTGCGAGTGCATCGATCTCGATGCCAAGTCTCTCGATCACCTCATCTGTGTCGTGGTCGGATAGCTTCTCAGGGACGGGTGGATGTAGAAGCTGGTGCATACAGACGAGTCGGTAGAGGTCGTCATCCGTCTCTTGAATCTCCAAGTCAGCGGAGTCCCAAGACACTCGGCTCACCGAGTCTATGCCGTAGACTGCGACCTCATCTCCGATGACGATGGGCTCCTTTCCGAGACGTTCGGCGACTCCGGTGCGTTCGAGTAGGTCGAGCCACTGTCTGTCGATCTTTCTCTCGTGGTTCCCGACTATTCCGTAGAAAGGTATTCCCTCGTGTCTCAAAGTTCGGAGGACGTCTATGCAGTCGGTGAGGTCTGTGAGCGAGGGATCGCGAGAGTCGAAGAGGTCGCCCGTGTGTACGACTGCGTCGACGTCCCTCTCTACGGCGACCTCGACCGCCTCCTCGAAGGCGTCGGTGAAGTCCTGACGCCTCAGGTCGCTCCGGTACTGTCTGTATCCGAGATGGGTATCACTCAGATGGAGAACCTCGACTGTCACTACCGACGATATAACCGCGACAAAGATATTAGTTTCGAGACCCCTCAGACGTACCGGTGGACTTTCGTCACCTGAGACTCTATCCGAGGTATGATCGAGGCTCTGGGATACCTGGCTCTCGCGGCAGTCTCGTCTCTAGTGATCTGGAAGTCATCTTCTTACTTCGAGGACTCTGCCGACAAGCTCGCCTCCTACTACGGTCTTCCCGCGGTCGTCCAGGGAGCAGTCGTAGCTGCGGTGGGTTCGAGTATGCCCGAGCTCTCGGCGGTCGTCGTCTCGGCTTTCAGGGGTGAGTTCGAGATAGGAGTGGGTGCGATAGTCGGATCCGCTGTCTTCAACATACTCGTGATACCCGCGGTAGCCACCTTCTACCGCGAAGGGTCGATGAGTCTGAGCCGTGACCTCGTCTACAAGGAGGCGCAGTTCTACATGCTCTCGATAGCCACACTCCTCGTGACCTTCTCGTTCGCGGTCATCTACTACCCCGTAGGTGGTCGGAGTCTTCTCGAAGGGAGCGTCACGAGGCCTCTCGCGCTCATACCGATCCTCCTCTACTTCCTCTACATATTCATACAGTATCTCGACACTGCGGATTACGACGCTCCCGACTCCGACGTCTCTCCCGTAAAGAACTGGCTTATTCTGACTGTGAGCCTGGGCGTTATAGTCGTCGGCGTCGAGGGTCTCGTGAGGTCGGTCGTGGGTCTCGGCGACGTCTTCGGCACTCCAGCGTTCTTCTGGAGCCTCGTCATCGTCGCCGCAGGCACGAGCCTCCCCGACGCCTTCGTAAGCATCGAGGCTATGAAGTCGGGGAAAGGCGACGTGAGTCTCGCAAACGTCCTCGGGAGTAACACATTCGACCTCTTAATTGCCGTCCCGACGGGAATCATGATCGTCGGCTCCGACACCGTAATCTTCTCACACGTCGTCCCCATGATGGCTTTCTTAGTCTTCGCGACCATAGCTCTCTTCGTCTTCCTCAGAACAGGCATGATGATCACTAACAGAGAGGCGTACCTTCTCTTAGGTATCTACGCAGTCTTCGTGGTCTGGGTCACAGCAGAGAGCCTCGGAGCCGTGGGTCTCGTGAGATAGAGTGGTAGTGAGTCAGACTCCCCAGAAGAAAGCGATTCCAGCGGTCGTGGCGATGGCAAGGAGTATCTGGAGAGGTCCGCCGACCCGGAGGTAGTCGCTAAATCTGTATCCTCCAGGACCGTAGACAAAGAGGTTAGTCTGGTAGCCTATCGGGGAGATGAAAGCTGTCGAAGCCGCGAAGGTAACTGCGAGGACGAACGAGAACTCATTGGCTCCGAGACGTGACGCCGCCTCGACTGCGACGGGTATCATCAGGACGACACTCGCGTTGTTACTCACAACGTTAGTGAGAAGAGAAGTTATGACGTAGAAGAGAGCGAGTACCCCTACCGCGGGGAGGAAGTCGGCACTTCTGACGATGAGTTCGCCGAGAAGGTTAGCCGCTCCCGTCTTTTCGAGAGCCGTCCCAAGGGGTATGACGCCTGCGAGGAGGAAGACCACGTCCCATCTCACGGAGTCGTATAGTTCGCTGGGTCTTATACAGCCTGTGACCAACATCGCTAAGACCCCCGCGAGTGACGAGACGAGTATAGGGAGTACGTCGAATGCGGCGAGTCCGACGACGCCTACGACTATACCGACGGCGGCCTTAGTCTTCGAGGTTCTGAAGCTGTGGTTCTCGACCTCCCCTACGACGAGTATGTCGGGGTCGTCGTTGAGTGACTTAACCGCGTCGGGGGTAGTCTCTATCAGGAGGAGATCACCCGGTCGGAGTCGTATGTCCTTCAGACGTTTCTGTATCACCTCGGCTCCCTTCCTCACTGCGAGAACCGTGGAGTTGTATCTCTCCTCGAACTCTGCAGTCCGTACCGTCTCGCCCTCTAGGAACGCACCCGAAGTCACGACTATCTCGACGAGTGTCTTCCCCTCCTCGACTTCCTCTTCCTCAGGTTCGAGACTCACACCTTCTATGTCAAGGAGCGACGCGAGTGTTTCCTGAGTCGCCCTCACGACGAAGACATCGTCGGGACGTATCGTCATCGCCTCGATAGAGTCAGCCTCAGTCGTTTTCCTTTCGTCGCGGTGTACACGTAATACTTCGAAGTCAAGGTTGACAGTGTCAAGAGCCTCCCTCACTGTCATCCCGACGAAAGGAGAACCCTCGATTACCGTGATCTCGGATACGAACTTGTCCCCCGAGTCGGGTTTCTCCTCGGGCTTTATCCTCTCGGGAGTGAGACGGTACCCCACAGTCATCATGTAGGTAACACCTACGACGAGGACGACGACACCGAGCTTTGTGAACTCGAACATTCCGAAGGCTCCCACACCTATCCTCTCCGAGACGTCGCTCGCGAGTATATTAGTCGACGTGCCTATCAGCGTCAGCATCCCCCCGAACATTGAGGCGTACGACAGCGGCAGGAGTAGCTTAGACGGAGAGGTGTTCTCCGACTGGGCAAGACTTGTCACCATCGGGAGGAACATTGCAACCACCGCGGTATTGTTGATAAATCCCGAGATAGGTGTCGTAGTAGCTATCACGGCACCTAGCTGTCTCCTGTCGTCACCGTGTGTGTACTCGGAGAGGTACGAGCCGAGCCTGTTGACCAAGCCGGTACGTCTGAGACCCTCGGCTAGGAGCATCATAGCGAGTACGGTTATAGTCGCTGGGTTGGCGAAGCCGGCTATCCCCTCACGCGGCGATATCCGAGTCCATGGCTCCAGAACCATCAGAGCCACCATTATGCCGATGGCGGTGACGTCGACGGGAAAAGGCTCGACTATGAAAAGGACGAAAGCGGAGAGGATTATCCCGAAGACCACGAGCATATCCGGGGTAAGCCCAAGAGCGAGAGGCATACAGGGACTCAGTAACCGCTGACGAGATAAAAGCCCGCCCCTTTAGACCGGGTAAGACGACAGAAGAGAACTGAGACTACTAACTAAGCGTGTACCTCGTAGCCTGACTCGGTGACTCCCATGACGACCCAGTCGCTTCCCGACGGCACAAGGTCTGAGACTGCCTTCTTGACATGTTCGAGGTCTCCTGACTCCGAGTCGGCGACGAAGCAGTACTTGTTGTCCTGCCACTGGAAGGGACACGCAGTCTCCTTGTCAGAGTCTTCTATCTCCGTCTCGGGCAGGGGTGCGATACGTACGTGCTTGTTGTCTCTCTCGGCACTCAGGGTCTCCTCGTCGGAGTCTACGTCGACTGAGTAGCCGAGTCGCTCGAATATACGTCTCGCTCGGTCGGTCAGAAACCTCTTCTTCGACACTGTGCGTCGTGTGTCAGACATTCACGTGAAGATTGGTACCGTGTAACATAAGTCTTTCCCCGGTATGTCCTCAGACAGCTGACATACGGGGCTGAGAGTGATCCCAGTCCAGATGAACCTCACGAGAAGGGAACTCGGTAACTGACGTCGGTGTAGTCGGTCTCACACGGTGCTCCGTCGGCGAAAAGATAGACGGAGTCCGAGGCATCGGGATTCTTCACTCCGATTATGCTCGAAGACGTTGTACCCTTGTCTTCACCGTCTCCATTATGGAGACAGACATCGATGTCGTCCCTCGAAAGCAGATCCTTGGCTTCCTTAATCCAGTCGTCGAAGCCGAGTGACGGGTCAGGTAGGCTGTCGCGGACTTCCAACGCCTTGTCGTCGGGGTCGTCGAAACGCGAGTTGGTTATAACGTAGACTCCATCTTCGAGATGCATTATGTCTAGGTCGTCGTCGTAGACAGCCACGAAGGCGCGGGTCGGTGTCGCAACAACGAGGTTGAAGCCCTCGTACTCGTTCGCGTCGACCGAGTGCCTGACGATGTCTTCGAGGTCTTCTATGTCGCCTGACTCCGAGAGGACGTCGTCACACAGGAGACCGCGTGACCTGACGTCAGTCCCGTCTTCTCCTCGGTCTTCGTCGTCCGTCTCTATGTTGGTGACAGCCACCGATGTCCCTTCCGAGTTGAAGCCTATCCACGTCCCTCCTTCGCGCGCGTCACGCGGCGCGAAGACCCAGTCGACACTGTCTCCCTCATCCTCAGTCTCGCGCGTCTCAGGTGACGAGAACTCCCTGTCGTACTCCTCGTCACGGTTGGCGGCGATCACAGTAGGATACGAACCGAAGACGTTCTTCGCGAATAGAACCGTACACATGTCTTGTTTTATATCCTGTCGAGCACGGCATCGATGTCGTCGGCGTTGTTGAAGGCGTGTACCGAGACTCTGACGCAGTGGGGATCTGGTATGCTCCTAATCTCGACCGAGTCGTCTGAGAGACTCTCGACGAGTCCCTCCGGGTCGTCCGCCTCGAAGGAGACGAGACCCGACTCATACTCTCTCGGGCTTATGAGACGTTCTTCGTCTATGCCGTTCTTGAGGCGGTCGGTGAGACGCCGAATCTCTTCCTCGACCTCGCTGAGACCGATCTCCTCGAATGTCTTTACCGCCTCGGCGAAGCCGGCGTAGGTAGCCGCGGGAAGCGTAGCGATCTCGAACCGTCTCGCGCCGTCCTCGTACTCGAAATCGTCGTCGTTGGGATTCTTGACGCCTCTGTACCCGACACGGCTCGATCTCGTTCCTTCCACGACTTCCGAGTCGGCGTAGAGGAATCCCGCACCCCAGGGTCCGAGGAGCCATTTGTGTCCGGTTCCCGCGACGAAGTCGGCTCCCCAGTCCTTGACGTCAACATCGACCTGTCCCGGCGACTGGGCGGCGTCGACGAGAACCTTCGCTCCGGCGTCGTGAGCGATACCGACTGCGTCCTCAACATCGAGACGTGTCCCGTAGTTCCATGAGATAGAGCTGAGACAGACGAGCTTAGCATCCTCGACGGCGTCCTTGAAGGCGTCCCTGTCGTCCTCGTCGCGCACGAGGTAGCCGTCGGTCGTCGCGGCGACCTTGACATCTATTCCGTATAAGTCGCGGAGACGTTTCCACGGGAGTATGCCCGACGAGTGTTCGAGGTCAGTAGTGACAGCCTTGTCGCCCTCTTCCCAGTCGAGTGCCTCGGCGACTATGTTTATCCCCTCAGTCGTCGACTGTGTGAGACAGATCTCGCTCTCATCGGCGTCTGCGTTTACAAGGCTCGCTACGGAGTTGCGCGTCTCGGCGAGGACGTCGGCTGCGGAGGTATACATCCCCTCACGTGCCGGAGAGTCGTACTCGTGGTACTCGAGGAACTCCTCTCCGGCTTCGACGACGCGCCGTGGCGAGGGTCCACTCGCCCCTGTGTTGAGGTAGACGCAGTCGTCGAGAGCAGGCATGTCGCGTCTGAGGTCTTCGGTGTCCATCTTACTCGATAGAGGTTCTGTGAGATGTTAAAACAGATGGTCGTCGACCGTCCTAGCGCTCCCACCGACCTTCCAGATCCGTGACTCGACCCCGAGGGCTTCGACTTCCTCAGCGACCCTGTCGGCGTGTTCCTTAGTCGTGTTGAGGTAGGCGGTTGCTCCGGTGTCGGTCGAGAAGTAGACGGGCACGCCGTCGTCTCTCAGGTCGCGCGCGAGTTCGAGGAGTTCGAGTGTCTCGGGCTGCCAGTAGATCCAGTTCTCGGGTCCCGTCATAGTGACCGCGAGTAGCGAGAGTGAGTCGCTCTCGGCTGAGGAGAAGGTCTCGTCGAAGTCGCCGTCACGTAAGGACTTCCGCATCTCGGCGACCGCACCGTGTATGTACGCGAGACGGCTCTCGAAGAGATGCGACTCCGCCGCCTCGTCGTGTGCGCGCGCTGTGTGTTTGAACTCGGGGACGAGTCCGACGACTATCCTGAGGTCATCCTCGTCGAACCCCGTCTGAATACGTTCGGACGCACACTCTTCGTCGACCATGCTCGTCCGGAGATGTGAGAAGCCTCCCGTTACGCTCCTCGTCGCAGAAGTCGCCCCACGTCGTGCTATAGCGGATATCTCCTCTAAGCTTAGGTCGAGACCCGCCGCCCTCACCGCGGCGACCGAGAGCGCGCCGAAGCCCGACGACGACGCGCCTAAGCCGACGTTTGACGGGAATGTGTTCTCCGACTCAACCCTCGCCCCCGAACTGACGTCGGATATCTCGCGCACCTTGTCGAGTATCTTAGATGCTCTCTCATACCCCGAGTCGTCTATCTCTTCTCCGTCGACTATCACGGTGTCGTCGTCGTGTCCGAACTCGACTGTCGTCTTGGTCGAGGACGGCGCTGTGCATACCGAGATCGAGTCGTGGTACGGGATACGGAGTTCGTCGTCGCGCAGACCGTGGTACTTGATAAGACCCTGTATCGGATGGGCTATCGCGGTCGCCTTTCTCGTCATGTCTCAAATCCCTCCCTGACGTTCGCAAATCGAAGATTTGCGTGCACACGAGAATGAACTCTCGTGACCATCTCGAAAGTATTCTGATTTTCGCTCATACTATACTCTGTTCGGGGTGGACTCAAATATAGTTCGGTCAGTCCGGAGCATAACTCAGAAGTCAGAGCACACAGACTAACATATGGAGCCTCTCGAGAGCTGTGCCCGACGAGACGAAGTCGAAGAAGCCGGAGTGCGTAAGTACGATGGATTCGGCGTCTCCGAACAAAGAGAATTGGAGGCTCTCGACACCGCGCTGATAAGCATCAGTATTACACCCAATGATGTGGCTGAGAGGGTCAACGTCTTACGTACACGGGATATTTAGACGAAGCTTCAAGTCGTTAGACCGAGACGTCTGACCCACTATGCGTGGCGAAGACGAGCCTGGGCTCAGACGTGAGATAGGACTCTTCGAGGCGACAGTCTACGGAGTGGGTCTGATACTCGGAGCGGGTATATACGCTGTTCTCGGAGAGGCTACGGGGGTCACGGGCGAGTCGGTCGTCGTGTCTTTCTTGATCGCCGCCGTGATAGCCTCACTCACCGGACTCAGCTACGCCGAACTCTGTTCCCTTTACCCTAAGGAGGAGGCAGACTACATCTACGTCCGAGAGGCTTTCGGAAGCAAGAAGCTCTCCGAAGCCACGGCTGTTCTGCGTCTCCTCGTGGGTGTCATATCCGCGGCTGCTGTCGCACTCGCCTTCGCGGGCTACTTCTCGTCTTTCGTCGACATACCCCGGATTCCGGTGGCTGTCTCGGTCGTCGCGGCGACTGCTTACGTCAACTACCGAGGCATACAGCTTTCGTCTAAGCTCAACCTGATCTTCACCTCGGTCGAGGTCGCAGGGCTCATCTTCGTAGTCTGGATAGGTAGGTCGACGTGGGGAGACGTCGATCCCCTACAGATGACCAACGGGAGCGTAGGTGTTCTCAAGTCGGCTTTTCTGATATTCTTCGCTTACATCGGCTTCGGTTCGATAGTCAGCATCTCTGAGGAGTCGAAGGACGCTACTGACACGATACCCAAAGCCATACTCGCCTCTATAGGTATCACGACAGTCCTCTATGTCCTCGTAGGCTTGTCGGCGGTGGGAGTCGTCGACTCACAGCTTCTCGGAGCCTCTGACTCGCCATTAGCAGTCGTCGCAAACCAGGGATGGGGGCCTGCCGCCTTCACGGTCATCTCCGTAATCGCCCTCTTCTCGACTATGAACACCGTCATGATACTCCAGATATCGACGTCACGTCTCCTCTATGGGGTCTCCAAGAAGGAGTACGACTCTTTCCCCGAGGTCTTCTCGAAGGTACACGAAGACACCAGGACGCCGTATGTCTCCGTCTGGTCCGTCGGTGTTATGACTGCCGCTTTCACGGTCTTGGGAGACATAGGCATCGTAGCAGGTCTCGCCAACCTCTTCCTCCTCATCGTATTCATCCTCATCAACCTCTCACTCCTGAGTCTGAGGTACAGACGTCCAGACATCGATCGGGGTTTCAGAGCGCCTCTTAACATAGGAAGACTGTCAGTCACAGCTCTCGGAGGCGTCGTCTCATGTATACTACTCATACTCTTTTACCTCGTCTGAGTGGGATTAGAGGCTCATACCAGAGAGTACAAGGCTGTTGTGTTGCTATAAATACTAAACCAAATGACGAGGACGAAGGTCTGGATAGCTCTGAGTCTACTTCTTCTGAGTCTGTCCCTCGGTGTCTTTGCCGTCGACAGTTCGGGAGGCAGTCCCGACCCCGTGAGGTTCGGGGAGACTGTTAAGTCGGGTATAAGCCACGCTCAGACTATCACTGCGAACTCACAGGGCCTCACGGCACCCAAGGCAGAGGTTTTCTACTCACAGTACGAGTACGTCGTCGGGTATAGAGGTCTTTCGTCGCTCGTCGAGACGCTCAACAGCGACGGACACACGATGCGTTTCGGAAAGCCCCTTGCAGTCTACGTCACCGCCTTCGACGGCACCGACGTCGAGCCTTCGAACACATCAGGATTCGTCAGAAAGGACAGTTCGTCGTACACCGACTGGGTCAGAGCGTCTGAGGCTTGGTTCGTACTGACTCAGCCCACGACAGTCGTACCGTTCTCGTCGGAGTCGGCGGCACGTTCGTACGCCGACGAGCACAACGGTGAGGTCACCGACTGGGACGGTCTCGTCTCGGAGCGAATGTACGCCCGGGGTCACGACGAACAGACCTCTACCACCGAGGCTATGAGGCAGAAGGAAGAGACAATGGAGGAAGAAGCCGACTCTCTTGAGTCACGCGCTCTGTCCCTCCTCGACAGGGAGGTATCAGTGACAGTCGAAAACGCCACCTCGGAAGCGTTACGCAGAGCCGTGGAACGCGCGCCTCCGAGGACGTCTGTAAGGCTCACTGAGGGTACTTACGTCATCAACGAGACCCTAAACGTCACTAAGCCAGTAAGCCTCGTCGGAGAGGGCGACTCGACGCATCTCAAAGGTGATGGAGACGGAACCGTCGTCCGTCTCTCGTCTCCTGAGTCAGCCGTGTCGTCAGTCAGGATCACGGGCGTCGGAAACGCGACGAGACAGACTGACAAGTACGGAGGCGTCGGTGAAGGGGACAACTGGGACTCCGAGATAGAGAGGACGTACGGAAGCGGTGACGCCGGAGTCGCAGTCATAAGAGCCAACTCGTCTCTCGTCCACGACGTCAACATAACCTCACCCGCAAACGGGGTTCTCGTCCGTGACTCACCTGACTCCGTGGTCACCCACTCAGTAGTACGGGGCGCGGAGAGATCCTCCGACGGCTTCATGGGCGTGATGGTGATGAGGTCGCCGATGCTGATACAGAACTCGACACTCCTCGACGGACGTGACGCAGTCTACTCCCACCGTTCCGACGGCCTCGCTATACGGAACAGCTTCATAGACCCGGGACGTTTCGGTGTTCATCTGATGTTCACCTCTGACACCTACATAGCCAACAACACCGTAAGGGACGCTTACTCCGGGATAGTTGTAATGACACGTCCCGTCGGCAACGTCGTAGTCGGAAACGACGTCCGTGAGTCGAGAAGCGGTATCGTGACTGCGGGAGGTGACACCTACGTCGCGCGCAACGTCCTCGTCGACAACTCTTACGGTCTCAAGATAGGCACACGCACTTCAGTCTACGAGAAAAACGTCATGGTCGAGAACGGTGTCGGGGCGAGGGCGTCAGGGATAATAGCCTCCAACCGCGTCGTCTCGAACGACTTCGTGGACAATGACAGGTCTGCGACGTCACTCTACGGATCCCTCAGGATCTGGTCGTCGGACGGGATCGGCAACTACTGGAGCCGGAACGTAGACCTCGGGTCGGAGTCTGGGTCGGAGTCCGAAAGCTACCGTCCGACGGGCGTCGTCGAGTCCGATCTGCGTAAGCCGGGATACGTAACCCTGTCGGAGTCACCCGCTCTCAAGGGTCTGAGATCGCTCGAAGGAACCGTACCCGGAATGAGAGCCGAGGGGATAGTCGACCAGAGTCCGTCGGAGAGCCGTATAAACAGACGTCTCGTAAAACAAGCCAAGAACGATCAGACGAAATATGCCAAGTAACTCAGATTCACAGACACGAAGTACATACGGCTCCGAGGTCGCGAAGCGTGGGGCTGTAGTAGAGGCTGAGGATATCAGTCACTCTTACGGAGACACACGTGTCCTTGACTCAGTCTCGTTCAGTCTCGTGGAGGGAAGTCTCAACGGTGTCGTGGGACCCAACGGAAGCGGGAAGTCGACTCTCGTACGTATACTCACGGGTCTGCTTGAAGCCACGGACGGAGAAGTGACGGTTCACGGAGAAAGAGACGACGGCAGACAGGTCGGATACCTGCCTCAGAAAGCCGAGTACAGGTCTGCTTTCACCGTGAAAGAGACACTCGAATTCTACTCCCGACTCGTCGGAGACTCGTCTCAGTCGACCGAGGAGGCACTCGAACTCGTGGGTCTTAGCGGCGCAGCCGACACGGACGTCGACGGTCTCTCTGGTGGGATGTTACGTCTCCTTGGAATCGCACAGGCGACTATAGGCGACCCTTCCGTGATCTTCCTCGACGAGCCTACGAGCGGTCTCGATCCCACGATGTCATACCGTATATTCGAGGTTCTGCGTGACCTCGCCGACAGAGGGACTACCGTCGTCGTCACTTCACACGACCTCACTCTCATAGAGACAAACGTCGACAGGCTTCTCTTACTCGACGAGGGTAGGCTACAGTTAGACGGCTCCCCCGAAGAAGTTGTGGAGAGCGAGGGTTACGGTAGCCTCGCGGAGCTCTTCGCTGACATGGTCGAGGAGAAGGAAGGAACCACCGTGAGACACGGACACCGAAACGGAGACGGGGGTGAGGCGTGATGTCTCTCTCCGAGACGGTCTCAAGGACACGTACAGTCGCAGAACGGGAGATAGACACTGTCGTTAGGACACGTGTCTACCTCGGTCTGATACTCGGCTTCGCGGGAGTCGTCACGGCGATAAGCTGGATCGGAGGCGGTGCGAAGAGCGGTTTCGTCCCAACAGTCGTCGACCTCCTCACCCCTGTCGAGGTCATA
Organism: Halorutilales archaeon Cl-col2-1; assembly: GCA_041891055.1. Lineage (GTDB taxonomy): Archaea > Halobacteriota > Halobacteria > Halobacteriales > Afararchaeaceae > Afararchaeum. Next base: position 411,526 of record CP169074.1, read on the forward strand.
GTCCCGGTTCTCGGCTTCGCCTTCGGTTACAGAACCGTGCTAGGCGACAGACGCAGAGGAGAGCTCGATCTCCTGTCGACCTATCCCATCGACCGACTTCCGTACATCGTCGGTGTCTTCGTGGGACGTGGAGTCGTACTCGCCGTCGGCACCGTCCTATCACTACTTCCCGCGGCGGTTCTCGCTTATCTCGTCTCGTCACCCGAGTCGGCTATATTCGCGTCCCACTCGGGAGCCGACTCGGTCGTACTCTACCTCAGATTCGTCGCGGTAACCACGGCTTTCTCTCTCGTCGTCCTATCAGCCGCGATAGCCGTCTCGGCGGTCGCTAACACAGTGCGCGGGGCTGTCGTCCTCGTCGTTATACTCTTAGTCGTTCTCGTAGCCGGACTCGACCTCGGGGTTCTCGGTCTCCTAGGTCAGGGAGTCGTCTCTGAGGACGCACTCACACAGGTCTTAGCCGTGAGTCCCAACAGCGCTTACAGGGGACTTGTCCTCGAAACAGTCGTAAGCGCGGCGATGGGTGCGGAGTCGTGGAACGCCGCGTCGCCTGTTGCGAGTCTCGTGGGTTTAGTCGCCTGGCTAGTCGTGAGCCTAGGGATCGCGGTTCTTAACACTCCGAAGAGTCGGTGAGTTGCTTCGTTTCGGATCTTAGACCATCGTATGGAACCCCATATATATGACGAGCGACTAAGCCGAGGCATGGAAACGACACAGGTACTCGGGCTTCTCTCAGAGGACGATCCGGTCTCGGGGAAGGAGATTGCGGATGAGTTCGGGGTCTCACGTAACGCAGTCTGGAAACACATAGAACGTCTCAGGGACGCGGGCTTCGAGATAGACAGCGACCCAAAGGGGTATGTCCTGACGTCACCGGCGGAGTACGGCGACTTCGGTCTCTCGTACCACCTCAACTCCGAGACTATCGGCACCGAGATAGAGTACCGTGATGAGGTACCTTCTACGAACTCCGTCGCGTCCCAACTCGCACGTGACGGGGCTCCCGAGGGTACCGTGGTGCTCGCCGACGTACAGAGACAGGGCAAGGGAAGACGCGGCCGTGAGTGGACGAGCCCCTCCGGCGGCGTCTGGATGAGTACGGTTCTGCGTCCCGAGATACCCCCGAGGTCGGCGTCTGTGATAACTGTCGCGGCGTCGGTCGCAGTCGCGCGTGGGCTCGAAGAAGCCGGAGTTGGGCCGCGTATAAAATGGCCCAACGACGTCCTTGTCGACGGGAAGAAAATCTGTGGTATACTCGTCGAGATACAGGCTGACGCCGAGTCGCTCGAACACGCAGTCGTCGGCATAGGCATAAACGCAAACGTCGATATCGAAGATGACGACTGGAACGCGACCTCTGTAAAGGACGAGGTCGGACACGAGGTCAACAGGGCTGAGCTCGCGGCGTCGGTTCTCGAAGAGCTTGAAGACCTCTACTCTCTCGCGTCCGACGACGGTGACAGGAAGATGGTCTTCGAGGAGTGGAAGGAGTACTCCGACACTATCGGAAGAGAGGTTCGTGTAGAGACACCAACCGAGACGATCGAGGGTGAGGCAGTCGGTGTCGACGACACAGGGGCTCTGCGCGTAGAAACGTCCGACGGCGAGAGAGTCGTTACTGCGGGCGACTGCGAACATCTCCGTTAATATGATGCTACTGTGACCCCAAGACAGGTCATGGGAGACAGTGACAGTACGAAAACGAAAGCCGAAACTCTGCGAGAGAGTATAGAGTCGGATGGGATAGCCGTGATGCCGGGGGCGTTCGACGCCCTGTCGGCGAAGCTAGTCGAGAGAGCGGGCTTCGAGACTGTCTTCACGACGGGATTTGGAATCTCGGCGTCGGCGCTTGGCTTTCCCGATCTCGGTCTGATGACGGCGTCGGAGAACATAGAGAGAGCTCAAAGGATAAACGACTCTGTCGGTATACCCCTCGTCGCAGACATGGACACGGGATACGGTAACGTACTCAACGTCAGGAGAACCGTCGGAGACTGCATAGACGCCGGGATCGCGGGAGTCATACTTGAGGATCAGGAGTGGCCTAAGAGATGTGGACATATGGAGGAGAAGTCTGTTGTGACGAGATCGGAACACGCCCGCAGGATAGAGGCGGCGGCGGACATACGTGACGAGAAGGAGGAGGACATCGTGATTATAGCACGTACTGACGCGAGGGAGACACACGGTCTCGACGAGGCTATACAGAGGGGAGAGGAGTACTACGAGGCAGGTGCGGATGTCGTCTTCGTCGAAGCTCCCGAGTCGGAGTACGAACTCGAACGCGTAGCCGAGATCGAAGCGCCGACACTCGCAAACATGATAGAAGGAGGCAAGACGCCCTTCCTGAGCTACGATGAACTTGAGGAGATCGGCTTCGAGATGGTCGTCTATCCTCTGTCGTCGCTCTTCACGATGACACGTGCGGTCGAAGACGCATTAGAGACACTCAAGGAAGACGGAGAGACGACTGACGTCGACACCGTCTCTTTCGACGAGTTCAAGGACGTCGTAGGCACTGAGGAGCACCACGAGACACGCAGACAGTACGGGGAGTGAACCCGAAGCTAAGGACAACCTATAAATCCGTCGAGTCCTCAGCTTAGTTTGGTAATGAGAGACAGACTTGTCGAGGAAACGGTTAAGCTCCTTCGACAGACGGGGTTCGACGTCAGCGACACATGTAACATACGTCCGAAGAGCTTCGACGTCGTCGCCCGCCGTTCCTCGATAGCCGTACTCGTGAAGGTACTCTCGAACATCGACGGATTCGACTCACACACGGCGTACGAGATGAAACGTCTCTCCGACCATCTAGACGCGTCGTCGCTCATAATAGGTGAGAGGACGCGTGACGACGAGATGGAGGAAAGCGTCGTCTACCTGAGACACGGTATACCCGCGGTCAGCCTCAAGACTGCGGACGACTTCTTCCGCCACGACCTTCCACCTCTCGTCTACATGGGTCCCGGCGGTCTGTATGTCAGTCTCAACGGAGATGTTCTCTCGGAGGTTAGGAAGTCGGAGGAGATGAGCCTCGGACAGGTCGCAAGAGAGGTGGGTGTGTCACGTCGGTCGGTCTCGAAGTATGAGGACGGCATGGACGCCACTATCGACGTAGCCCTCAAGCTTGAGGAGATCTTCGATGAGGAGCTAACATCTCCGATAGACATACTCTCGATGGAGGAAGAGAGTGAAGACGAGACAGATGGTGCCGAGGACACCGACATAGATGAGGACGAGGTGGGAGAGAAGGAGAGGGTAGTCTTTGAGAGACTCGACTCCGCGGGCTTCCGTGTCCTACCGACATCGAAAGCACCCTTCCGAGCGGTTTCAAGCACTCGAGAGAAAGACGACGACGAGACGACTATACTCACGGGTATCAGCCGCTACTCGAAGACTATGGTCAAACGCGCGAAGCTGATGAGTAGCATCTCGGACGTCGCAGGGTCGTCTACTGAGAGTCTTTACGTCGTCGAGACATCCGAACGTGAGTCGATAGACGACACCGCCGTACTCGAACGTGAGGAGCTAGAGGAGATCAGGGGTTCGGACGAGCTCCTGGAGGACGTCTACGAGAGAAAGACGGCGTGAGCTGAAGCCGATCCGTAATTACCTCACGCGTAACCGTAAGTCTCTTCGAGGTACTCGATTATCTCAGAGCTCTCGTTCATGCCGTCGACGCCGTGTTCTTCGTCGACTATCACCGGAACCTGTCTCTGACCCGAGATCTCCTCGACCTCGTCGCGTTCGGAGGTCTTCCACGAGACTTCGACTGTCTCGTACTCCAAGCCGAGTTCGTCTAGCTTCTCGCGTACCTTGATACAGAACGGGCACGTCTCAAGCTGGTAGAGCTTTATCATCTAATCCTCCATCTTGTACTCTTCGACCTCGTGGGGATCGTATCCAAGCTCTTCGAGGTACTTCTTGTAGTCCCTCTCACACGCTTCTGCCATTCTCTGTCTCTCACTCGCCTTGTCCGCCATCTGGGCGACGTCCTCGGGTATCTCCCCCTCGTGGACTATGAGATGGTTCATCAGGTCGGCTATCCGGCGTATAGGAGACGTGAAATGTCCGTATATGTCGAAGTTGAGAGCGTAATGTCCTCCGAATGGGTCGCTCATGTACTTCGCTCGGGGCATGACCTTGAGGACTGCTCTCTGTATCTTCCTGAGTGCGTCCTCGTCGGCGTCCTCTATCGCTGCGTTGACGGCGATACGTGGCTCGTCCCAGTGCTCCGCGGGTATGCTGACGCCGTCGAGATCCTGTATCTCCTGTAGAGCCTCAGCCCATTTGTCCTCGCTCGGCTGGGGATGGACACGGTAGACAGCCTCGACTCCCCTGTCCCACATAAGCTCGTATGTCACCGCACGGTTCGCCTTGAGCATACACTCCTCGACTATCGTGTGTGCGCGGTCTCTCTTGGGGTTGAGGACGAGCGATCCCTGTTCCTTCCTCGACTCGTGGAGCCTGTCGGCGACGTCGTGCGCCATATCGACCTTCTCGCCCAACTCCTGAGTCACGCCGTCGACTGCTTCGTGTCCCTCGTCGAGTATCCTCTCAGCCTGCCTGTAGGTGAGACGTCTGTCGCTTCTCACGACCGACTTGAATATCTCTATGTTGTCGAACGAGAGATCCTCGTCCATCTCCATCCTGACGGTGTGGGCGAGTCTGTCCTCGTTTCCGACTATCGAACAGACCGTCTCCGACAGCGAAGATGGGAGCATATGTACTGTGTGTCCGGGGAGGTAGACAGTCGTCGATCTCCTCTTCGCCTCCTCGTAGAGCTCAGTCCCGGGCTTGACGTAATGGGTGACGTCGGCTATATGCACCCACAGCGTGTACCCCTCTCCGTCGCCCTCGTCGTCTATGCTGATAGCGTCGTCGAAGTCCTGTGCCCTCTTCGGGTCGACGGTAAAAGTCGTGAGATCCCTCAGGTCGGTTCTGTACTCCTTCTCCGCCTCGTCCTGTATGTCGTCGCGGAACCCCGTAGTTATCTCGTCCGCCTCTTCGAGAGCCCTGTCGGGGAACTCCTCGTGTATCTCGTACTCCTCGAAGAGTTCCTCCCTCTTCTCCTCCAGCTTCTCCTGCGTCTCCTCGTCTATCTTGACTTCGCTCATACTCCGAGTAGACATCCCGACATAAAAGTAGTACTGCTTGTGGATCATAGCCAAGAGTTATGGAGAGGCACTCCGAATAATCAGACAAGACATGCCCGTTTCGTCGAAACCCCTCGTCAAAGACTACATGACAAAGGACGTCGTCACAGCCTCTCCCGACGACACCGTCGGCGACGTGATAGAGAAGGTCATCGAGAACGAGGGACACAGTGGATTTCCTGTCACAGAAGCTAGGGAAGTCAAGGGATTCATCACTGCGGAGGACATGCTCGGGAAAGACGACGACGAACCCATCTTCCGTCTGATGTCGACTGACCCACTCGTCGCGGAGCCCGAGATGAGTGTCACCGACGCAGCGAGGGTCATACTCAGAAGCGGAATACAGAAGCTCCCCGTCGTCGACGACGCCGACAACCTCGTCGGCATAATATCGAACTCCGACGTCATACGTTCCCAGATAGAGAGAGTAACCCCACAGAAGGTCTGGAAGCTGATGGACACTCTCGAGTCTATACACGGAATAGACCTCAGAGAGGAGAGACGCCGTGTCGAGATAGACCACCTCGTCCCGACACAGGACAAAGTCTACGCCGACGAGTTACAGGGGAGATCCTACGAACTTGAGAGGGACTTAGTCGAGCCTCTTATAGTCATAGAGAAGAAGACAGACGGCAAGACCCTCCTTGTCGACGGACACCACCGCGTCGTCGCGGCTCACCGATCGGGTGTCGAAGAGATGGACGCTTACGTAGTCGTTGTCGAAGCCGACGTAGAGCTCGGAATGGAGAAGACTGCGGAAGAGTCGGGTCTGGAGACGATAGACGACATAGAGGTAGTAGACTACGCCAAACATCCTCTCAACGAAGCCACTAACATCGGCGGGAAGTAGGTCTCACCAGTGCCAGCCGTAGTACTGGAGCATCAGATAGGTTATTATTCCGAGACCGAGGGAGAGTATCCACGAGCCGGCGGCTATCCTTCCGACACGCGGATGTGAGGTATCGGGAATCTCCTCTACGGGGAATGAGACTCCTAGGACGACGGCGTGTATCACGAAGGGGACTGCGACTACCGAGAGGACGAGATGGATGGCTAACATTATGAGGTAGGCGTAGTAGATGACCCCCTCAACGAGTATGTGTTTCTCTCCCGCACCTCCGACCTTGAAGAGATAGACGACTAGGAAGAGGAGTATGAGACCGAAAGACGACAGCATAGCCTTTCTGTGCTTCTCGATCTGTGACTTCTTGACCCAGTAGACGCCGAGTATCAGCGAGGTGACTGCGAAGGTGTTTATGACCGCGATGGCGTGTGACATCAGGTTAGCGGTCGATCTGGTCACCGAAGGATACGGGAAGAGACCCGCGAAGGTTCCGAGAACTACGAAGTAGCCCGCCACCGAGAGTACACCAGTTGCGACACGGGGTCGTGGTCTTGCGTGACGCCCGAAGGCGTCGAGGGCGTCGGTTCCAAACAGAAACGGGAGACGCCAGACGAGGAGAAAGACTGTGCCTGCAATGAAAGAGACAACGAAGAAACTGAGACTCGCGCTTCCGTGGAAAAACGTGGTGTTACGCAGAGCCTGTGCGGCTACGTCGGAGAAGAGCCAAGACAGAGTCGTAAGACCCACAGTACGGAGTGGCGACGATCCTATCCCACGGCGGTAACCACCGACTAGACTTCCGACGACGAGCCATCCTATCGCGAAGGGGAGGAAGGTTCCGGCTGTTCTGACGGGCATCTTGACGGGGTTTATTCCGTGGCTTATCTCTCCGACTACTACGAACGCGAGTATCGCCAAGAGATCTCCGACGACCAGAGCAGGCGAGACTGCGGAGGTATCTATCCGGCTTCTGAGACCTGAGACAGAGGACATATACTTACTTCATATGGCGGATCTGAGAAGTATAAATCGCACGGAATCTCAGACAGATATGGGAAATTTTAACAGGGTACAATACTACGCTTTTTTAAAGGTGAGACAGATGGACATGGACAGACGGAAGTTCCTTTCGACGGCGGCGGCAACGACGGCAGCGACAGCGGGAGTGTCACGTGAAGCGGCTGCACAGGAAGGACCGGGTGAGAACACGGTTGGGATGTTCACGAGCGGGAGTACCTACTTCTTCGATCCGATAGGACTCCACGTTGAGGAGGGGACAACGGTCACGTTCGCCATAGAGAGCGGTGCCCACTCGTCGACTGCGTACGAAGATAGGATTCCTGAGGGGGCGAGCGCGTGGGACTCAGGGACTATAAGCGGACAGGGCGAGTCGTTCTCACACACATTCGAGACGCCGGGTACGTACGACTACTTCTGTATCCCACACAAGTCGCTAGGGATGGTCGGAAGGATAGTCGTCGGCGAGCCCGGAGGTCCCGCTGACGGAAGCATGCCAGCTGACGGCGACGTCCCAGAGAGCCAGACAATCGTCGACGAGGGCTCCGTCTCGTTCTCTCAGTTCTCGGGTAACTCTGGAATGGGATATTCGACCGGCGGAGGCGACGGTGGGGGCGAAGGAGGGAATCAGACACAGATAACACCTTCGGGAACCATGGGGTACATAGTCAAGATGGGCCTCGGAGTGATAAGTTTCCTTACCGTGTCGCTCGTGGGATTCTACTTCCTGATGAGGTACGGCTCCGAGGCAGAAGCAGCCGAGTAGAGGTCACCGACTTTTTCTTAGAGTCTGATGTGGGGAGTTGTTACTGAGACCGATTTGCAAACGGGTCTCCGAAGTCGTTTACTCCGTATATTTTTAGCGGGTGTTCTCCTCTCCGCGGTGTCGGGACGTGTCTCAGCACATGGTCTGGGTCTCGGGACACGTGTCTACCGCCTCACGCTCGAAGCCTCCGAGTTACTCGTTCTCTGTTCAGGTCTGGCTCTAGTGTCGTACGCCGTAGTCGTAATGGAGCCGTGCCGTCTCGTCACGTGTTCGAAGTCGTTCTCGTTCTCGATACCTCGTGCCGTGGCTTCGTCGGGTATCACAGTTGGAGGGGTCGTAGGCGTGGTAACCGGAGTTCTCATCGTAGTCACGGGGATATTCGGCGAACAGGTTCCGGCTTCTTTCGCACTGATAGCCGTCTGGTCGGTCTGGTGGTCGGGCTACGTACCCACAGTCTACCTCGTCTCGAACAGTTGGGAGACAGTGAGCCCCTGGAGAACCATGGCTACCTACCTTCCCTCTGCCAACACCGAGTATCCGCGAGTAGGTCTGGGATTAGGAATCCTGGGATTCCTTCTCTACGTCTGGTTCTTAGCCGTAAGCCCTCTGTCGAGACGTCCGTACGCAGTCGGTACTTTAGTAGCAGTCTACACAGGGGTTACTCTAGCCGGTGCTGTTGTCTTCGGAGACGTCTGGTTCGAGAGGGCAGACCCCCTGTCGTTAGCCATGTCGTACTACGGATCTATCTCGCCCGTGTCGAGAGAGGGAAACCGTCTCATCGTAACGACACCCTTCAAGTCAGTCGTCGACTCCGAAGTCTTCTCGAAAAAAGGCAGTCTCGGATTCGTCGTAGCGACCGTCTGGGCAACAGTCTACGACGCAGTCGTGAGGACGCCTTTCTGGGACGCATTCGCTAGATCAGCCGTCGACACCGGTCTGTCGCCCGTGTCTGTCTACGTCTCAGCCCTAGTAGTCGGCTACGTTGGCTTCCTCGTCGTCTTCCGTCTCGTGCCGACTTTCGGAGGCATCGAGAAGATCGGGGCTGCGGTAGTTCCTCTCGCCGCGGGATACCATCTCTCACATTACCCCGGCTACTTCATAACAACTTTTCCGACCGTCACGGAGGTCTTTCTACGTCCTTTCAGCCCTCCGCTTCTTGAGACGGCACCTCTTCCGACGTGGTACGGCTTCTTCCGACTCGGAGCCGTCGTAGTCGCACATCTCGTCGGTGTCGTGACTCTCACTCGCCTCGACAAAACAGACCACGATACCCCGACTTCGTCGAAACTCGTAGCCGTCGGAGTTATGGTACTGTCGACATCGGTTTTCCTCTGGGTATCTACAAGACCCGAGGTTCCTATGCCCTACTTCAGCTAGACCCCGCAGTCGCCTCGTACTTGTCGCGGAACTCCTGTATCATCTCATCCATCTGATCCTGCCACTCCTGTAACATCGACTCCATCTTATCGGCGATAGCGTCGGGGTCGGACGGCTTATAGACGTGGTAGTAACCCCCCTGTTCGTAGTTGACCTGCTCCTTCTGTACGAAGCCTGACTGGAGGAGTCTCTGTACCGAACGGTAGGCGGTCGACCTCTCCCTGTCTATCCTGTCTGCTATCTCGTCTATCGTGAGCGGTTCGTCCGACTCGACAAGTGACATGAAACACTCCTTGTCGAGGTCTTTCAGCCCGTGGACACATTCGAGGAGTCCCTCACACTCCATCTCCTTCTGTAAAAGCTCTGATACCGAAGACGTCGTCATTACTTAACAGTATACCTTTTAACGTTAAAAGAGTTTGTGTCGTTACTCCGAAGAGATAAGTCTCTCGACGGGTTAAATCCGTGGATGACAGTATCGGGTGTCTGTTACATCTGTGGTGACGAGGCTGTGGCTACGTGTCGGTCGTGTGGCGGCGCAGTCTGTGACGAGCATTACGACGCAGAGACAGGTCTCTGTGTGAGGTGTCTGTCGGGGATGCAGATGGATTAGAAGAAATCCTCTACTTTTTCGAGATCACTCCTCGTGTTGACGTTGACGAAGCTCTCCTCGGATGCGTGTTCGAGGACAGTTTCCTCGTCGACGGCAGTGTAGTCGAGGATTTCAAGGACGCGGCGCATGCTCGCTTCCCCCTCGCTCGTACTTTCACTAAAAGCAGCTTCGCACGCTTCGAGAGTAGGCGACCTCCGGTAGACTGCATGTGTCGTCTGGAGCCAGCCATCGACAGATGGAACAACGGCGTCGTCTCCGGTTTGTTGAGCCAAGTCTAAGACGTAGTCAACTAAGCCGGAACTCAGGAGAGGCATGTCACACGCCACGACGACGACGTACTCCGACTCGGCTTTCCCCATACCGGTTATTACGCCTCCGACGGGTCCGAGACCCGGCTCATCGTCCTCTGCGAACTCGATACACGTGTCGTCTACTACGGAGTCGGATCTAAGAGACTCACTTACTTCGGATGTCTGTCCAGGTCTCGTGTTGATTATGACAGTCTCGACCGTCTCGACGTCAGAGACTGAGTCGACGACATGGCTTATGAGGGGCGAACCGTCGAGTCTCGCCACAGCCTTGTCGTCTTCGCCGAAACGTGTCGAGAAGCCGCCCGCGAGGACTACCGCGTCAGCCATCGGTTCGAGTAGACGCCGCTTCCCAAAACAGTTTGTGGCTCGAACCGGCGTCAGGTATAAGTTGTCTTCCTACTATCGTTTGGTATGTCAGATTCTCCCACGCAGGCAGACATACAGGCACCGGCACACACCGACGCTGAGGTCAGTTTCGAGAGAATAACGGAGATAGAGTCGGAGTCGCCGACACTCATAGAGGGTTTCCCGGGACACGGTCTCGTGGCGTCGATAGCTGTCAACCAGATAAACCAGCAGTTAGACCTCTCGCACCACGGCAACGTCGTCTCCGACGGCTTCCCTCCCGTGGCGTCGTTCGAAGACGGATTGGTACAGGACACAGTGCGCGTCTACTCGGGAACCGATCCAGACGTGATGACACTGAGGAGCGACATAACACTCCCGCCGTCGAACTACAAGTCGCTTAGCCGTTTCGTCATAAACCAACTCTCCGACGAGTTCGGACGTGCTGTCTTCCTCGCGGGGGCTCCCGCCGAAAACGAGGATGAGATTGGTGATGTCATGGGTGTAGCAACCCACGATGACCTCCGCGACGACCTTGAGGCAGCCGGGATACCTCTCGGGGACGAACCGGGTGTAGTCGGAGGAATCACTGGCGCGCTCGCCAACGAGTGTTACCACGCCGGTATTCCAGCCGCTGTTCTGATAGTCCGTTCACATCCCTACCTCCCCGACCCCACGGCGGCACAGTCAGTGATAGAGAACGCCCTTGAACCCCTAGTCGAGTTCGACATAGACACGGCTGAGCTTGAGAAACAGGCTGACGAGATAAGACATCAGATGGAACAGATAGCTAAACAGCTCAGACAGGCTTACGGAGGCGAGGCGGAGACGGAGTCTCAGCCACAGTCCCCGATGTATCAGTGAGACAGACAGAAGCTTTTTAACATAGTGGGTTAAATCCCAACTACGAGCGATAAGATGACAACTGGCACGGTCAAGTTCTACCACAACGAGAAGGGTTACGGATTCATAGAGACAGAAGCGGAGGACGACGACGTCTTCTTCCACATAACTGACGTAGACGACTCGGTAACTCCCGAGGAAGACATGGAGCTAGAGTTTGAGTTGGAGGAGGGCGACGAGGGTCCAAGGGCAGTAAACGTCAGGATGGCGTAAGAGTTAGTATTGTATTAACCACCCGGTTCGGTCACGGTTGAGTTGAGACTCGGTGAGACGGTCGTGTTTGGCTCAGTTTCCGCCCGAGCCTCTGCCTCTTCGAGACGTCTTCCGAGTTCCTCTATTCTCTGAGCGTAAGTCGTGAAGTCGCCGTCTCTGAGAGCCGTCTGCGCCTCGTCGTAGATCTGTCTCAGACGCTGTATCTCCTCGGGGGGTAGACCATCAGTCGCCGGAACACGTGTTATCCCTTCTCCCTCAGTGCGTCTCGTGCCGAAGACGACATCGAGCGACGCGTTGAGGTTGGGCTGCATCGTGAGACGGTTCTCGTGTGCGAGTATCACCCTCTTGAGTTCAGGGAGGGCTCCGTCCTGGCTAGACTCAAGATAGAGAGGCTCGACGTAGATCATGCTGTCGTCTATCGGAATCGCGAGCAGGTTACCTCTTATGACTGACGATCCCGCCTGTGACCACAGGGTTATCCTCTGTGATATCTCGGTGTTCTGGTCGATCCTCGACTCTATCTGCATCGGTCCGTATGTGAGGTTCTGCTTCGAGAACTGTATGGCTCTGAGGTCGCCGTAGTTGGGTTGGTCGGATCTCGCGCTCAGCCAGCCTATCATGTTCTCCTTTCCGCGCGGGACGAACGGAAGTATCTCGACGAACTCGGGGTCTTCTTCTCCGGGAAGCTTCATCATGACGTAGTAAGGCTCCATCGGCTGTCTGTCACCGCGCGAGACCTCGTTGGGTATCCTCCATGAGTCCTCCTTGTTGTAGAAGACGCGCGGGTTCTGCATATGGTAGTCGAGGTATGCTCTCGACTGGACATCGAATGCGTCGGTGGGATAACGTACGTTGTCGCTTATCGACTTTGGCATCTGATCCATCTCCTCGAAGAGCGACGGGAAGACCTTCTCGTATGTCTGTATTATCGGATCATCCTCGTCGGAGACGTAGTAGTTCGTCTCACCCGAGTAGGCGTCGACGACGACCTTGACCGAGTTCCTGACGTAGTTCTCCTCGTCGCCCTTGAAGTCGAGACGTTTCGAGTACGGGTAGTTCTCGGTCGTCGTGTAAGCGTCGTAGACCCAGTAGAGCTCGCCGTCAGCCACAACGACGTACGGGTCGGAGTCGTACTCTAAGAAGGGTGCGGGCTTTTTCACGCGACTCTGTATATCACGGTCGTACTGTATACGTGTCTCGTCAGTGACCGAGTCGGAGACGAATATATTCGGGGTTCCGAACTTCGCCGAGTAGATCAGCTTTCTTAGAGACGACGAGAGTTCGACTCCTCCGTTCCCCGAGTATGACGTGTAGACATTCTCGTCACCGCTCGGGTAGTCGAACTCCTCAGTCCCTGAGTTGACGAGGGCGTAGGTGTCAGTACTCTCACCGTAGTAGATACGTGGCTGCTCGACATCTATTCCGACCGACGATTGGGGGGGTATGTCCTTGACGTAGAACTCGGGAAGACCCTCCGACGACATCTTACTCACGGGACTCATAGCGACGCCGTAGCCGTGTGTGTAGACCATATGTCGGTTGACCCACGACCCCGACCCCCCGGAGAGTGACTCGGTCTGTATCTCACGCGCAGAGACCATGACCTGTTTCTGGCTGCCGTTTACGTCGTAACGGTCTATGTCGACGTCGTTGAAGCCGTAGTAAGACCTGAAAACCTGTATCTCGTTGTAGGTTGTGAGTAACGGACGGTAGTCCCAGAGACGTATATTGTCCACTGTCCCGGGGTTATTCTCTATGTCGTCACGCGTGAGTTGGTTCGAGAGATTGAGCTGTGACTCCTTGACACGGTCGAGGGCGAAGCCCTGTCTCGTGAACTCTATCTCGTTCTGTATGTACTCGTTCTGTTTGTTGAACTCGTCGGGCTCGACAATATACGACTGGTGGATCGAGCCGACTATGTTTCCACCGACTGCTGTGAGAAGGACGACTCCGACTGCGACGTAGACAGCCTTCGAGTCGGTGCCAACGTAGGGATTGAGGATCGACACCACACCTCCGAGAACCGAGAATCCCGCGAGTCCTAAGAGTAGAGGCTTGAAGACAGCGATGTCAGTCGCACCCGCTCCGAAGACCACACCCCGGGTCGAGAAGACGAGTTCGAAACGGTCGAGGTAGAATCCCAGACCGAGTGCTACGAGTATTAAGCCGATGTAGACAGAGAGATGTCCGGCGGTGTTCTTCTTGAGAGCCTTAGTGTACTCGTTGACGTCGAACTCAGCACCTACGTCCTGTGTCTGTACTCTGACTGTCTCGCCCTCCTCGAAGCCGAAGTGGAAGGCGTAATGGACGAGAGAGAAGACGAGTGAGACTACCGAGACGAAGACGAGGTAGCCGACGATCAAGCCGTAGAAAGGCAGGTCGAAGACGTAGAAAGAGACGTCTTTTGAGTAGAGTGGGTCGGTGACGCCGAACTCGGTCGGATTGAGGAACCTCAGGACGGTCTCCCACGACCCCGAGTAGACGAGACCGACGAAGACAGAGACAGCCAATGCACCTGCGACGGGTACCACGGACGGATCGTAGTCCTCCTTCGCGTCACGTATGTTACGCACCCCGATCCTGTATCCCGTGTAGACAGAGACGAAGGTCACGATCGACGCGACCCCGAAGAGTCCTATCTTGTAGGCTATGACACGCGTGAAGACCGACTCGTAACCGAGCGAGACGAACCAGAGGTACTCGCCGTAGAGCGACGGGACTGAAAAGGCTACGTAAGCCACCACGAGAACCAAGGCGGCAACGACGAGTCTCCTAAGATTAGAGGACATATGAGTTAAATTAGACGTCCTCCAGGAACATTAATCTATGCTCTGTATTCACGGAACCACAGTCACCGCGAACTCGTTCGACTCGATGACCCTTTCGGCAGCACTTCCAAGTACTGCGCGTCCCATTCTTCCGGTGCCGTGGTGTCCCATAACGATGTGATCGTAGCCCTCATTCTTGGCTATACGGACTATGTCGTCTCCTATCTGGTTCGAGGGACGTATGTCGAGACGTATGTCGGTTCTGACCTCGGGCTCGTCTTCTATTCCCTCGTCTTCGAGTACCTCTTCGGCTCTCTCTACGGTGTCGCGCGTCGCGTCGGTTTTCTTGTCGGTTATATGTATGACATGGAGGGTCGACTCGAATCTTTTCGCGAGGTCACAAGCGAATCCGAGCGCGCGGAAGCTACAGTCGGAGTCGTCTATTGGGACGAGTATCTTCATAACTCGGAGGTCGTATTAGCGGTTCTTAACTTTTTCCCCAATACTACTCCTACTCTTAACGTTAGACGTTTGAGGAGCCACGTACAGATCTAACTAAGTATGACCGTACGTGACGAGTTCGACTCGTGGGCGGAGACGGGACGCGACAGAGGGATGGAGGAGAGACACTGGAGCACCGCGAAGAAGGCTCTCGCGAGGATGCCTGTCGAGGAGGGCGACTACGTCCTCGACCTCGGCTGTGGGAGTGGCTACGCCGGACGCGCACTCCGTGACAACTACGACGCCGGAAGGGTCTACGGACTCGACGGATCTCCCGAGATGGCGCGTAACGCGAGCGGCTACACAGAAGACCCGCGTATAGGCTACATCGTTGGCGACTTCTCGGATCTACCTTTCTCCGACTCGTCGCTCGACCACGTCTGGTCTATGGAGGCTTTCTACTACGCCGACGACCCCCACGAGACACTCGAAGAGGTGAGACGCGTACTCCGCTCAGGCGGTACCTTCTACTGCGCAGTCAACTACTACGACGAGAATATATACTCCCACGACTGGCAGGATATGATCTCTGTCGAGATGACACTCTGGAGCCGTGACGACTACCGAGATGCCTTCCGTGAGGCAGGTCTCTACGTTGCCGAACAGGACAACATACCAGACACAGACGTCGATATACCCGACGAGTCGGAGTTCCCGACACAGGACTGGGAGACGCGAGACGAGATGGTCGAACGTTACAGGGAGTTCGGAACCCTCCTGACTGTAGGGGTCGCGCCGTAGTCGGCGGTGTTCAGATAAGGAATGAATGAAGGATGAGGCGGGGCGTTTTGAGAGTGTCCATGTCCAAAAACGCCTGCCTCAGTAGAGGTATAGACGCAATCGAATTAGGTTTTATGGAACGAGAAGCGACACCCCAATTTGCGATGAAGGTAGGTATTCAGATGCATTTGGCTGGATTATCGCTATCGAATACCGCCTCTGTACTGGAGTCCTTGGGTGTCGAGCGAGTGCGTTCAACAATTCACAACTGGGTGCATAAAGCCGATCTACAGCCAGACAGCGGCGGCAGTCCGAATCAGGTAGCAGTTGACGAAACCATGATTCGGTTCAACGGGAGGTGGTACTGGCTGTACATGGCTGTAGATCCTGACACTAACGACATCCTCCACACAAAGCTTCAACCAACGAGAAACCACTATACGGCAAAAGATTTCATGAGTGAACTAATCGAGAAACACGACTTGGACGAGAGTCTGTTTCTCGTTGACGGTAACCTGTCGCTTCATGATGCTTGTCGGTACCACTCACTCCGATTTCGGGTCACTAAACATGGAAATCGGAACTCCGTAGAACGCGTCTTTAGAGAATTAAAACGCCGTACGCAAGCCTTCTCAAACAGCTTCAGCAACGCTCACCTTCAGACAGCCGACGACTGGCTAAAGTCGTTCGCCTTCGCTTGGAATCATCTTATCTGAACACTACCCCGTAGTCACGGCTTAGCTTTATAAGACGAAAGCACGTACACGTTCTAAGATGAGGAGCTACAAAGTCGGACGTATAATGGGAATTGATATAAAGATACATCTGTCGCTCCTCGTTCTACTTCCCCTGCTCGCGTGGCTCATAAGCAGGGAACAACAGATCACCATCTGGACCGACATAATCTCGGGGTTCTACCCCCACACACTCACGACTGAGCCTCTCCTCTCGGGTAATGCACCCTTAATAATCGGAGGAGTCGCAGCCGTGGGTCTTTTCGCGGGTGTGACTGTCCACGAGCTCGGACACTCGTGGGTCGCGCGGCGTTACGGTCTCACGATCTCGTCGATCACACTCTGGATATTCGGCGGAATGGCGAACATGGACGAGAACCCAAAGGAGTGGAACGTCGAGTTCTGGATGGCTCTCGCAGGTCCCGTGACGAGCGTCGTGATAAGCGGTGTCTTCATGGGGGTACTCCAGCTACTCCCCGCGAGTACTCCTCCCGTCGCGGTCTTCGTAGTCGGATGGCTCGCTATGATGAACCTCGCACTCGCCATCTTTAACATGCTCCCGGCGTTCCCGATGGACGGCGGACGTGTCTTCCGGGCTCTACTCGCGAGGTCACGTCCCTACGTCGAGGCGACCCAGATCGCGGCGGGAGTCGGAAAGTTCTTCGCAGTCGGAATGGGTATACTCGGAGTCCTAAGCTTCAATCCCCTACTCGTCCTCATAGCACTCTTCGTCTACGTCGCGGCGACGTCGGAGTCGAGGATGGCTGTCGTCAGCGACCTCCTTCAGGACGTGAAGGTGTCGGATCTGATGACGACCGAGGTCAAGACGGTACCGCGTGACATAAGCGTGAACGACCTTGCCAACAGGATGCTCACACAGAGACACACCGGATACCCCGTCGTAGACGGTACGGGATCGGTCGTGGGTATTGTGACTCTCACCGACATAAAGGAAGTAGATGAGGTCGAGAGAGACGCCTACACTGCGGGCGACATAATGACCCACGACGTCATCACCGTAGAGCCCGAAGACGACGCCTTCGAGGTTCTCAGAACGATAGGACAGAACGACATAGGGCGCGTCTTAGTCGAGACAGACGGCGAGGTCGTCGGGATACTCTCAAGAACCGACCTCGTGACGGCACTCGAAGTTCTCCAGGGAGGCGGTATGCAGAGAAGAAGTATGCCTCAGGTGTAGGTGTAGGTGTAGGTTTAACTGAGGTGCGATAGCCTCGGGATCGCGAAACCAAGATCAGCAGACTGGAAGTTTAACCTTGAACGCGGCACCCCCCATCTCGGAGTCGTCGACCCAGACTTCGCCGCCGTAGTTCTCGACTAATGTGTCGACTAGATAGAGCCCGACGCCGGTTCCCTCGCTTTCGAGTCCTTTCTCCCCTCTCCCGAATATCTCGTCTTTTTCGTTGTCGGGGACACCCGGACCGTTGTCGGCTATACTTATTACGACGTGTCCCTCGACCTCCTCTGCTGTAATCTCTATCTTTCTGCGAGGAGAGAATCCCGCCCTTCAGGGCGGGAGTGAATCCGACAACTCCCTCACAACCCACTGTCGATGGCAGGCCGGATATTCAACGCTCATCCGTACCATTAAGTAAGTTTATCGACATAGGCTATGTATGGCGATTGAGGTCACGCGAACCTACATTGGTTCCATCCAGAACCAGCGACAGGTTTACCATGGCCTCGATTCGCTCGGAGACTCCGCCTCAAAAATCTGGAACGTCGCACGCTGGACAGCTGACCGAATCTGGGGCGAAACAGGCGAAATCCCAGACGAAGGAACGCTCAAAGCGTACATGAAGAACCGAGAGTGCTGGAAAGATTTGAACGCACAATCCAGTCAGAAAGTCATCGAAGAACTTTCCGACGCTTTCCAGTCATGGTTCGACCTGCGACACAAGGACGACAAGGCGAATCCGCCCGGCTACCGCAAACACGGCGACACTCGCCCCAAGAGTACGGTCACGTTCAAAGAAGACGGTTTCAAACACGACCCAGAGAACAACCGCATTCGCCTCTCAAAGGGAAAGAACCTGAAAGACCACCGCTCGGACTTCCTGCTCTGTGAGTACCAGACCCGCCCTGACGTTGACCTCTCAGAAGTAACCAAGGTGCAGAACGTTCGCGCAGTCTGGAATGGTGAGGAGTGGGAACTGCACTTCGTCTGCAAAGTCAGCCTCGAAACCAACGACTCTGCTGGCAACGGAGTGGCAGGAATCGATCTCGGAATCAAGAACATCGCCACGGTCGCCTTCCCCGACGAATACGTTCTCTACCCCGGCAACTCACTCAAAGAAGACAAGCACTACTTCACCCGAGCAGAGTACGATACAGAGGGTGAGAACGGGCCGTCCGAAAAGTCGATGTGGGCACGTCGAAAACTCACAGAGCGCGAGACACACTTCTACCACACGCTGACAGACACCATCATCACAGAGTGTGTCGAACGCGGTGTCGGCACGCTCGCAGTGAGTTGGCCCGAAGACGTGCATGAGTCGGATTGGGGAAAGACCGGGAACAAGAAGCTGCACTCGTGGGCGTTCGACCGCATCTACCAGTACCTCGAATACAAAGGCGAGATTCGCGGTGTCGAGGTGCTGAAGGAGAACGAGTGGGACACCTCGAAAACGTGTTCACGATGTGGTGACGACACGAAGTCAAACCGTGTCGAGCGTGGACTGTACGTCTGCTCGTCGTGTGAAATGGTAGCCAACGCGGATTGCAATGGGGCGGAGAATATGCGGCAGAAGATAACTCTGAGTCCTCATGGTGAGGATAGGAGTAACGGCTGTGTGGCACAGCCATCGACACACTTGTTCGACCGCGAGAGCGGGACGTTCAACACGAGAGAACAGGTCGTGTCGTAGACCGGCAAATATCCCACCTGCGGTACGGGAAGCCCCGCCGTTCACGGCGGGGAGGATGTCACTCTCGGCGTGTTACTGCTGTTGTGCTCGATCGAGTTGTTGAGTATGTTTCTGAAGACTGAGTCTATCAGGTCGTTTGCCCTGACCTCGACACTGGGTATATCCTCCATCGTGATCTCGGCGTCAGTCTGAGAAAGCTTCGTCTCATACTCCTCTCTCAGAACCTCGGATATATCGACGGGCTCGACCTCCATCTCCTCGTCCGACGCTATCGATCTGACGAAGTCACGTGCGACCTCGGTAAGGTCGACGACGCTCTCACACGCCGACTCGGCTCTCTCGACGCACTCCTCAGCGTCGTCATCGACCATCCCTTCGAGTCTCGACAGCCATCCGAGGGCGACAGTCATGTCGTTACGTATGTCGTGACGCACTATACGGTTGAGAAGCTCAAGCTCGGTGTTTCTTCTCTGAAGCTCCTCCTCGTACTTCTTCTGGGCAGTTATGTCGCGGAATATACCTATTGTCTCGACGGACTCAGATAAGTCGGATATCACACTCGTGTTGAGCTCAGAGATTAAGCGGTCTCTGGGTGACGTATACTCGACTGTCGTACTTGTCGTGGTGTCCTCCTCTATGTCGAGAAAGACTCTGTCGACTTCTTCTTCGGGCTCGAAGTTAAGTTCGGCTACGTTATTCCCTGAGGCGTCTTTTATTTCGAAAGACTCCGAGAACGCCTCGTTGGTATCGAGTATCTCACCGTCCTGTGAGACGACGGCTACGGGGTCGGGGGCGTTCTCGAAGAGTGACTTGAACCGTCTGTCGCTAATCTCCTTCCTGTGTCTGAGTTCGACTGAGAGCCTCCTGTTTCTCAGAAGACTCTCGACTCTGTAGTTAAGCTCCAGCTTGTCCACGGGCATAGAGACTATGTCGTCGATGAGGCTCGTGTCATTGACAGAGTCAGCAACCCCGGAGTTCGGCGTACTGAGATCCGAGCCGGAGCTGAGAAGGAGGAGGTAGGGCAGGTAAGCGGGTCTCTCGGACTCCTTCTTCTGTCTGAGATCCGACTCCCTACGTCTCAATATCTCCGTGTCGAAGATACACAGGTCGAAGTCGGTGTCGGCAATACTAACATCGTCAGGGTCTTGGTACTCGACGAGTTCTGCGTCGTGTTTCTCCTCGATCTCGTCCTCTAGAAGACGTAAATTCGGTTTGTTTTCGGAGAGTATAAGAATCTCCGCCGTAGCCATGCTTAAACTAAATCTGGATCAAGTATTAATATTGGGGGATCGGCATCTAAGTATGTCAGATCTGTATCTGGGGCATCATTCTCCACGCCGACCACACCAGAAGAACTGAGAAAGCCGCTTTGAGAGCCCTGTCGGGTAGACGGTGGTTGACCTTCTGACCGAGTCTCGCGCCGAAGAAGCCGCCGACCAGAACTGCGACGCCGAGTTCGAGGAAGACTGCGCCCTGGCTCAAGTACTCCGTCGTCGCTGAGACGCTGTTCGCCATCACGACAGACGACGAGGTTCCTACGGCGACGTGTATCGGAAGACCGAGTATCACGTTTATCGAGGGTGTGAGTAGGAAGCCACCGCCCACACCCAAGAGACCCGCGACGAATCCGATGCCGAGTCCGAGTAGTACTGAGGTCAGGAGGTCGACGGTGTACGAGACGCCCTTGTACGAGCCGGTGAACTTGAGGAAGTCGGGGACGAAGCCGAGTGACCTGTCGGTGGTCTCTATCTCTCCTCCTCCCGACTTTACCGACTCCCTCGCCATGTAGACAGCACCGCCGACGAGAACCGCTGAGAAGACGCCTCTCATCGTAGACTCGTCGAGACCCGCCGACCACGCCGCTCCTAAGACGGCTCCCACAATTCCACCGACACCCACCGCGGCTCCGGCTCTGATATCGGCGGTTCCGCTCCTGTAATGGTTCGAGACAGCGAAGAAGGACGTGAAGGCGGCTTGGAAGACGCTCGTCCCCTTAGCGAGAGTGAGCGGGAGACCTCCGAAGAGGGTCAGGAAGGTCACCGTCAGGACTCCTATGAACGCGCCGAAGACACCCCCCGCGAACCCCGCGCCGAATCCTATCGCGCTCCCTACTGCGGCGGGAACCTCGGCGGCGTACTCGGTGCTGGAGAAAGTAAGGACTACCGACGGTGAGAGAGCCTCGGAAACTACGAACACGGCATAGATGACAAATCCCGAGTAGAATACGGCATCGAACCACGACAACGACCTGTATTTAGTTACTAGGCTACGTACAGACATATTGGTACTACATACGTAGAGACTGGTCAAGTAGCTTCCGACAGTCACACGCGAACCAGAGCCTAAGAACAGAGCGAGGAAAGTAAGTAAGTAGTCGGTTTTCTATCTCAGCACTCTTCCTCGTAGAGCTCCATCGAGTGCTCTATGGCTTCCATTGCCTCTTCCCTGTCCTCGTATCCGAGAGTCTCGGTCTCCTTGCCCTCTTCGAGAGCCTTGTAGGTCTCGAAGAAATGGGCGATCTCCTCTCTCCTGTGTCCAGGGATGTCGGAGACATCGTCGACGTGGTCGTAACGTGGATCTTCCTCGGGGACGGCTATTATCTTGTCGTCCTTCTCACCGTCATCGAGCATCTTGAGCATGCCTATCGGACGTGCCTCGACGACACAGCCGGGGAATGTGCTGTCCTCTAAGAGGACGAGAGCGTCAAGTGGGTCTCCGTCGTCGTAGAACGACTGTGGGAGGAATCCGTAGTCACTCGGGTAATGGACGTTCGAGTGGAGCACACGGTCGAGGACACAGTCCTCGACTTCCTTGTGGTACTCGTACTTGTTCCTCTCACCCTTGAGACACTCAACGACGACGTGTATCTGTTCGGGCGGGTTGTGTCCTGTGTCGACGTCTCTCCAGAGGTCTACCATACGACTTCGAGGGGACGGAGACTCAAAGAAGATTTCGCTTTCGACGAGCGTAATAAGCTCACCAGTATTTGCGAAGATTTATCTTGAGACAACGTCCTACCCATTACCATAATGCCCAGTACCTGGAGGGATCGTTTTTTGGGACTCGGAAGTCACGAAGTCGGTGTCGGAGACCGACCCGTATACGGATTCTGATAGGCGCCACCCTACGACGCCGCTTCGACGTCTGATTAGAGGTAGAGGCAGTTTCGACATAGACACAGACGCGGATACAGAGACCCAGACGCAGAGAGACACGACTACTCGACGGAGGATTGATACTTTATGTCCTTGACAGATATAGACACAGAGACTGACACCGAAGAAGACGACTCTACGTACGACCACGACGCAGTAGAGGAGAAGTGGCAGGAGAGATGGGAGGAAGAAGGTGTATTCGAGGCGGACGACGAGGGCGACGACAAGTACTACGTCCTCGGTATGTTTCCCTACCCCTCGGGAAAGCTCCACATGGGACACGTCCGCAACTACTCGATAACCGACGCCTACGCGCGGTACAGGAGGATGAAAGGGCACGAAGTCCTACATCCGATGGGATGGGACTCGTTCGGACTCCCCGCCGAGAACGCCGCCTTAGAACGTGACACCAATCCGAGGGACTGGACTATCGACTGCATCGACTCGATGCACGACCAGATGGAGGCTATGGGGTTCGGCTACGACTGGAGCCGTGAGATAAAGACCTCCGACCCCGACTACTTCCGTTGGAACCAGTGGCTCTTCAAACGGTTCTACGACGAGGGTCTCGTCGAGAACAAGGAGGGCGAGGTCAACTGGTGTCCTTCGTGTGAGACAGTCCTCGCGAACGAACAGGTCGAGGACGACAGATGCTGGAGATGTGAGACCCCCGTCGAGACTAGGATGCTCGACCAGTGGTACTTCGAGATCACGGAGTACGCCGATGAGCTCCTAGAGTACCTCGAAGAGCTCGACGGCTGGCCCGACAGTGTCACGGAGATGCAGAGGAACTGGATAGGAAAACAGGAGGGCGCGAGGGTCGACTTCGAGGTCGAAGGCTACGGTGACGTCGAGGTCTTCACGACACGTCTCGACACTATCCACGGAGCGACCTACATGGCACTCGCTCCCGAACATCCCGTCGCCGAGGATATCGCCGACGGAAACGACGATGTCGCCGACTTCATAGACTCGGTCGATGAGGACAGGGAAGTCGGACCCGATGCCGAGAAGAACGGCGTCTTTACCGGAGAGTACGCCGTAAACCCGGCGACTGGTGACGAGATACCCGTATACGTCGCCGACTTCGTCATGATGGACTTCGGCACGGGAGCCATCATGGCAGTCCCTGCACATGACGAGAGGGATCACGAGTTCGCCGAGAAGTACGACATAGAGATCAGACAGGTCGTCGAGCCCGAGGACGGTGACGTTGACGCTGAAGACGAGGTGTTCACTGAAGACGGCGTCCTCGTCAACTCGGGAGGATACGACGGAGTGGAAAGCGAGGAGGCGCGCAAGGCGATAGCCGAGGATCTCGACGCCGCGGAGGAAGATACCGAGTACAGGCTACGTGACTGGCTCATATCGAGACAGAGGTACTGGGGAACACCGATCCCCGTCGTCCACTGTGAAGACTGCGGGGAGGTTCTCGTCTCCGACGAAGAGCTTCCGGTCGAACTCCCCGAGTTCGTCCAGTCGACGGGCAACCCCTTAGAAGAGGTCGACGGCTTCGTCGAGACCGAGTGTCCCGAATGTGGCGGCGAGGCGAGACGTGAGACCGACACGATGGACACATTCGTCGACTCGTCGTGGTACTTCCTGCGTTATACCTCTCCCGACTACGACGACGCCCCCTTCGACGTCGAGACCGCGAACGACTGGATGCCCGTAGACCAGTACGTCGGCGGCATAGAGCACGCAGTGATGCATCTACTCTACTCACGTTTCTTCACACACGTCCTCAACGACACCGACCTCGTCGACGTCAAGGAGCCCTTCGAGAACCTCGTGACACAGGGAATGGTTCTCTTAGAGGGAGAGAAGATGTCGAAGAGCAAGGGCAACGTCGTCTCGCCACAGAGGATAGTCGACGACTACGGTGCCGACACCGCACGTCTCTTCACTATGGGTGCCGCACTCCCCGAGAAGGACTTCGACTGGACCGAGAAGGGAGTCAAGTCGAACTACGCCTTCATAGAACGTCTCCACACACTCGTCTCGAACTTCACCGACTACGCCGAGGACGAAGACGACGCCCTAACTCGCGACGGAGCCGCAGAGAAGTACGTCGAAGCTGAGACAGACGCGACGGTAGAGACTGCGAGCGACGAGTACGAGAACTTCGAGTTCAACCACGCTGTCAGAGACGTCAAGAACCTCGTCTCTCTCCTCGAACAGTACTCCGAGTACAGGAACGGAGAGCCCGACCCCGAGGTGTTCAGAAGGGGTCTCGAAACCGCTGTCAAGGTACTCGCGCCGATCACACCCCATGTCTCAGAGGAGATGTGGGACGAACTCGGAGGAGAGGGTCTCGTCGCCGAGGCGGACTGGCCCTCTGCGGAGGTACCCGACGACTACGCCCTCGAGGAGAGGCTGATAGAGAACACACGCGAGGACGTACGTGAGATAAGCGAGGTCGCGGGGATAGAAGACCCCGAAGAGATACGTATAATTACCGCGCCTGGCTGGAAGTACGACGCCCTACAGATCGCGCTCGACCTCGACTCCGACGCCGACGTTATCGGACGTATCATGTCAGAAGACGAAATAAGGAGACACGGCGACGCCGCCGCGAGCTACGGTCAGTACCTCCAGAAGAACCAGATGAAGCTAGAGGACGAGCTTCCGCCTGAGAGGGAAGCCGAGGCTCTCGAACGCGCTAGATGGCTCTTCGTGAAGGAGTTCGACGCCGAGATCCGGATTCAGAACGCCGACGAGTCGGACTCCGAGAGGGCGGACAAGGCACGTCCCGGAAAGCCCGCGATAGAGATAGAGTAATCCACCTTCCTAACTCGAAGCCAACTCGGAGTCAGCGCAGACATACATTCTCTTATCCTCCGACAGTACTTACGTGCGTGGCGAGGACTCGCATTTCGGGTCAGTTTGCTCGTCTTGTCTTATCCCTAGCGTGCCTCGAACTGATCATGGACTGGCTGCATCGGCGACGGTAGGACATCAGACACGCTCTATTGGAGGTGCCAGCTCCACAGTGCCCGAACGGACGCTCGCCACGGTTCACGGTGCTGTCGGAGTCGGTTTATCGTCGTCACAGCCGTCTCACCTTATCCTCCGAGACTCTTTAGGCTCGCCTAAACCACATGTCGGATGTTTTTAGCCAAGCCTAAAAACCTTCCGAAGTCCGTATCTCCAACTCGTCGTCGTTGATGTCGAAAGCAAGTCTTCGCTTCCGGCTTTTCGACTCAGCTTAGGAGAGAGTAGCCGAAGTAGACTCCGGCTATAATTAGAAGGACTCCGACAGACTGGACGAGACGTCTAACACGGAGGGAAGGTTCCGAGTCAGAGCCGTACTCTCCCCGTCTGTCGGTGGGAAGACGTCCTCCGAGGTTGACACGGACTACTATCTCGGGGAACCTCAGAAACACGAGACCTACTACTACGCCGATTACTGCCGAAAGAAGGGTTCGTATATCCATCTCAGTCTCAGTAGCTACGCAGGCGTTCTATCCTCTTCTCGACCGGAGGATGAGTAGCGAACAGACGTGCGATACCGACTCCGTCGCCGAAGATACAGAGCGCGTTGACATTGGCGTCGACCTCGGATTTACGTGAACGCTCGTTTCCGCGGCTTATCTTTTCGAGGGCACTCGCAAGAGGCTCCCCACCGCCGATCTCGGATGCTGCGTCCCTGTCGGCGACGTACTCCCTGTAACGTGAGATGGCGAAGACGACTGTCATCACCAGCATCTGAACCACCTGTCCGACTACTATCGCCATGAAGAAGTCGGCGAGGTCGTTGTCTCCGGTGAGGAGAACAGCCCACTCAGCCGTTATAGCGACTATCGAGGCTATGCCTTGACCCAGAACCATCATAACCACGTCACGGTTACGTATATGTGCGAGCTCGTGAGCGAGGACTCCCTCCACCTCGTCGGAGTTAAGCCTGTTGAGGAGCTCCTGTGACACGACGACAGTTCCGGCTCCCTTGCGTCCGACCGCGAAGGCGTTCGGTACCCCCATCTTAGCCACCATCAGACGCGGCTTCTCTATTCCCATGTCGTTGGACAGCGACTCGACACGTCTGTGTATCTCAGGGGCTCGACTCTCGGGAAGGTCATCGGCTCCTACGCTTCTGAGAGCCGCCCACTTGCCGATCTTGTACTGAAAACCGACCAGTCCTATGCTTCCGACGAGAACTAAGGGGAGTGAAAGACCGAAGACACCCATCGCCACAGCGGCTGCAACAGCATACAGTGCAAAGAGGACTGATCCGGCTATTAGCATCCGAATCTTGAGTCCAAGATGTCGCATATCTGAGACTTGTTACGTCACGCATAAATGAGTGGTGTGGGTACTGTTGCCACTCTCAGCTAACCAAAAGACTCGTGTCCCCACGGCTAAAACCGACTGTAATGCCTTCTCAGAGAGAGTTCGACACGAAGCTCCGAGAGCTGTCTAACTACGTCGAACGTATAGGCGACGAAGTAACAGGTGAGGTTGAGGGAGAGGCTGACGGATCGCCTCTCCATGGATACGAATGTGACCACGGAGGGCACAAGTACCGGATAATCGGGACTCAGGACTGGGAGTACTTCATACTGAGGTACTCTTACCAGATATACGGTGACTACGCCGTAGCCCAGAAGCTCCAGAGAGCGGAGGTACCTGAAGCGAGTGAAAACCAAGAGGTCAATATAAACGTCGATCTGACCGACCAAGACCTCCAGAATGCGAAAGAGGAACTATACCAACAGCTTTCTCAGGAGAGCCAGGAGGAGGTGGCTCAGGTTCGACAGAAGATGATACAGATGCTCTCGACCCCCGAATCAGCGATTTCTTTTGTGCCTGATGACTCTCAGCAGATTCACGGGTTCAACATCGACAGAAAGATCTTCCCTTACTCAGAGAGATTCGGACTCTCGGAGTTCAACCGCAGTGTTCAGACTGTGGTGAGCCTGGGTTTCAAAGGGGTTGAGTACCTCAAAAACAGCTACGGCATCCGAAATATCAGTATCTCTCAGTCGAGCACGAAGCAGGATCATCTTCGAGACCGCGGCTTTCGGTAGGAGTCAGTCTTGGATATCATCGTGGGAGTTATATCTCGGAGCCAAGAAGGTTTAGAAGAGAGATGGACAGCCCGACCCGGATCCTGGTTGTCGACGACGACGAAGTCGCCGACTCCCTGGAACGGAGCCACAGCGGGTTCGACGTCGAAACCGCGTCGTGCTATACAGACTGTCTCGACCGGATAGTCTCGGTTGACTACGACTGCGTGGTCAGCGGCTACGGAGTACCCGGAGGAGACGGTATCAAGCTACTCGAATCCGTGCGCAATAGGTTTCCAAATCTTCCCTTCATTCTGTACACTGACAGTGGCTCGGAGGAGATCGCTAGCAAGGCTATCTCAGCAGATGTCACTGACTACCTTACGAAAGACAGACACGCCGACGGTGACCCGGGTCACGAGGCACTAGCCCGCAGGATACTCGGTGCAGTTGAGGATTACCACGCCGAAAAGGAAGACGGGGTAGGCGAGCATGACGCCTTGTCTCGGCGTATCGACATCGACGTGGAGACAGTCTCCCAGAGCCTCAAAGAGCCTATCGTCGCGGTCGATGCCACCGGTCAAATCGCGTTCGCTAACCAGAGACTCCTCAACGTCACACAGCTCTCGTCGGATGATACTCTGGGAGCTAGTTACTACGTGATGTTCAGACGTTTCGTCGATGAGGGATTCGACCGTCTGACTCAAGCAGTCGAGGAGGTCTCCGACGGCGACTCCGACGAGAGACGTGTCGAGGTACTGACACGACATCCCGACTCAGCACCTGTTCCCCCTAAGTTACCCGCGGAGGCACGCGTAGTCCCTATGGAAGAAGACGGTTCGAGGATCGGGTCAGTAGTAGTCTGGCGCGATATCTCCGAACGCAAACAGATTGAGTCCGAGCTTCGGAGACGTGAGAGACAGTTCCGTGCTATGTTCGAGCGCCACAGTGCTCCCATGCTTCTGATCGAACCCGATACGGGTAGTATTCAGGAGGCGAACCAGGCGGCGGTCGAGTTCTACGGCTACTCAGACGACGAACTCACGTCGATGGGAATACAGGAGATAAATACTCTCTCCCCGGAACAGGTTGAGGAGGAACGTAAGAAGGCGGAGAGACAAGACCGCAATCACTTCGTCTTCAAGCACAAACTCTCCGACGGTGAGATCCGTACCGTCGAGGTACATTCGTCCCCAATCGAGTTCGAGGGCGACGAGCTTCTCTTCTCAATCATACACGATATTACCGAGAGGAGGAGACAGGAGAAAGTCAGAAAGCGGTTCGAACGAGCCATAGAAGAGACGGGACACGCGGTCTATATCACCGACTCAGACGGCGTGATAGAGTACGTCAATCCGGCGTTTGAACGTATAACAGGCTACACCGCTGAGGAGGCTATCGGTAAGACGCCTCGTATTCTCAAGTCGGGAAGGATGGACGACGACTACTACGAGGAGCTATGGAAAACCGTGAAGTCGGGGAAGATATGGAGCGAGGAGATATACGATCAACGGAAGTCGGGGGACATATACATCGCTCACCAGACGATAGCCCCAATAACTCAGGACGGAGAGATAACCGGATACGTCGCTATCCAGAACGACATCTCAGAGCGTAAGGAGTACGAGCACGAGATAGAGAAAAAGAACAGACAGCTTTCGGTCATGGATCGTGTCCTCCGCCATAACCTACGTAACGACCTGAACGTCGTCAAGGGACACGCCGAGCTAATCAGGGATAGTGTCGGAAGAGGAGAGGATAGGAACTCCGTAGATATTAGATCCCATTCAGAAACGATCATAGACGAGACTCAACAGCTTCTCAAGACTGCCGACAAGCAACGTGAGATTACGAATCTTCTCGCCGACCCTTCGTCGGTGGGCGAGGTCGACATCGCGGCGATGATCGAGTCGAAAGCCGAGAAGTTCCGTGAGAAGTATCCCGACGCCGACATATCCGTGTCAGTCGCCGAGTCCAGACCCACTGTCGGAGCTATACCCGAGATAGGAACCGCTCTTGAGGAGCTAATCGACAACTCGTTGTCCCACTCCGACCGGTCGACACCTAAGGTCGACGTAGAGCTAACACTCGACGAGGAAGAGGCTGTTGTCGAGGTCAGGGACAACGGTTCGGGAATCCCCGAGATGGAGAGGAAGGTTCTGACAGACAATGAGTCTATCGAGCCACTCTACCACGGAAGCGGTCTCGGACTCTGGCTCGTCAAAGAGATAATCGATCAGAGCGGCGGATCACTCGACTTCGACGAGAGGGAGTCGCGGGGAAGTATAGTCAGACTCCGTCTCGGACTACTGACTGACGTTTAGGCGAAGAAAAGCCGAAGAACCGGATCGAGATGACGCGTTTAGTTTTCTTAAGACAGGTCGAACCGGTCGAGCCGCATTACCTTTGTCCATGCGTCGACGAAGTCCTCGACGAATTTCTCCTCCCCGTCGTCGGAAGCATAGACGTCGGCGACGGTTCGGAGACGTGAGTTTGAACCGAAGATAAGGTCGAAACGCGATCCCTTCCACTCGACCTCTCCCGTGTCACGGTCGCGTCCCTCGTAGACGGTCATATTTCCGGACTCGCCCGACTCCTCCCACTCGACTCCGTCATCGAGGAGATTGACGAAGAAGTCGTTGGTGAGTGTCCCGGTCTCATCAGTGAAGACACCCAGGTCGGAGTCGTCGTAGTTCGCGCCGAGTGTCCTCATTCCGCCGACAAGAACCGTCATCTCGGGAACCGTGAGGTTGAGGAGTTCGGATCTGTCCACAAGTATCTCCTCCGGACGTTCCCCTGCCTCATCTCCGACGTAGTTACGGAAGCCGTCGGCATCGGGCTTGAGAGCCTCGAAGGACTCGACATCGGTCTGTTCCTGCTTCGCGTCTGTCCTCCCGGGCTCGAACCCTATCTCTACGTCGTAGCCTGCTTCCTCCGCCGCTTTTTCGACCGCGGCAGTTCCGCCCAGAACTATCAGGTCGGCGAGCGACACCTTAGTGCCGTCGGACTGCGAAGAGTTGAACTCCTCCTGTATCTCTTCGAGTGTCTCCAGAACTTCTTCGAGTTCGTCGGGCTCGTTGACCTCCCAGCTTCTCTGAGGCTCGAGACGTATACGCGCGCCGTTCGCGCCTCCACGTTTGTCACTCTCACGGTAGGTCGAAGCCGACGCCCACGCCGTCTTGACTAACTCGGAGACAGACAGGTCGGAGTCGAGTATCTCGTCCTTGAGGTCGTCGATCTCCCCGTCGCTGATAAGGCCGTAGTCGGCATCCGGGATCGGATCCTGCCAGATCATCTCCTCGTCGGGAACCTCGGAACCGAGGAACCTCTCTGGGGGACCCATGTCACGGTGGATCAGCTTGTACCAAGCCTTCGCAAAGGCTTCCTGGAACTCGTCGGGGTTCTTCTGGAACCGTTTGAGTATCTCGAGGTAGTCGGGGTCTTTCTTGAGGGCGACATCCGTAGTGAGCATCATCGGCTCGACCTCCTCCGACGGGTCATGGGCATCAGGAGCAGTGTCGGCTACTTCCTCGTCCGCCGGACGCCACTGCCACGCTCCTCCAGGTCCTTTGTGAGGCTCCCACTCGTAGTCGAGGAGGTTGGAGATATAACCCATGTCCCACTGTGTCGGCGCGCTAGTCCACGGTCCCTCTATTCCGCTGCTGATTGTATCTCCTCCCTTACCCTCACCGTAGTCGTTCTCCCATCCGAATCCCTGCTGCTCGATAGGTGCGGCGGCGGGCTCAGGTCCGACGTGTTCGTCGGGATCTTCGGCTCCGTGAACTTTACCGAAAGTGTGTCCTCCCGCGATGAGTGCGACAGTCTCCTCGTCATTCATCGCCATACGGTCGAACGCCTGACGGATATTCTTCGCCGACCCTTCGAGGTCGGGCTCTCCGTTGGGTCCTTCGGGGTTAACGTAGATGAGACCCATCACTGTGTTGCCGAGAGGATCCTTAAGGTTACCCTCCTCGTCGAAACGGTCGTCAGAGGTAACTTCCCAGTCGTCCTCGGGACCCCAGTCGACCGCCTCGTCGGGCTCGAAGTCGTCCTCACGCCCGCCCGCGAAGCCGAATGTCTCGAATCCCATCGACTCGAGTGCGACGTTTCCGGTCAAGACAATTAGGTCAGCCCACGAGAGTTTACGTCCGTACTTCTTTTTGACGGGCCAGAGGAGCCGGCGCGCCTTGTCGAGGTTGACGTTGTCGGGCCAGCTGTCAAGGGGCGGGAGACGTTGACGACCTCCCGACGCACCTCCACGACCGTCGACAGTGCGGTAGGTTCCGGCACTGTGCCACGCCATACGGATGAAGAGAGGACCGTAATTTCCGTAGTCGGCAGGCCACCAGTCTTTCGAGTCGGTCATGACCTCCTTGATGTCCGACTTGACCTCGTCGAGGTCGAGGGATTCGAACTCCTCAGCGTAGTCGAAGTCTTCATCGTACGGACTGACGTCACGTGCGTTCTTGTCTAGTATACTCAGGTCTAGCTGGTCAGGCCACCAGTCTTGAGGTGACTTCCTCATATACGTAATAATTACCGGAACCCACATCAAACCACCGGAAATCCGCATAACTTGCCGCTTTTTCGCGGGTTGCGTAGCTACATTCTCAGAGACCAAGACGGAGAAACTCAGTTTGTTGTCGTCCTCAGCCAGGCAGTCGTAGAGACTGTATATACGAAGACGACTCCGAACAACACCCTGACTACGATCTCTGCACCGCTCGCGGTCGCCCCGATGAATCCGACTAAGCTCCCGGCAGCCGCGAGTCCCGAGACGTAGAACGCCGTCGTCGCCATTGCGTCCTTCTTCTGTCCCTCGTCGGCGCTTCTAAGGACTCCCGACTCTGTGTCTCCGCGTGATCTCAGACCTATTCCCATGTAGAAAAGAGACGCGACCCCGACGAAGCCGGCTGCGATATAGACGGGCGACGAGAGGCCCGGAACTACGCCGGCTAAGATGACTCCTAAGAGGAGTAGAACCGTTCCCATAACCTTGCTAGTGTTCATCTGACTGTGCTGTGGGTAAGAGAAAAAGACGCTGGTCTAAAGCCTTCCGACGTCCTCGACACTCACGCTCTCGACGTCGTCGACGTCGGCGAACGCCTCCTCGACCGCCTCGGTTCCTCCCGCCTCGTCGGGGACGACGACAGTCACTATGAGTGCGGTAAGACCGAATGCGACGTCTTCGGTGTCGACGTTGCTTATCTTGGCGTTTTCGGGAAGAGTCCCTTCGAGTCTCTCCCTGAGACCGTCGAGGTCGATGTCGGGGCCCGTGGGCATGACCTTGATCTGAGCAGCTACCTTAGCCATCTTATCACGGTCCTACGAATCCGCAGTCGGGGCACTTGTACTTGTTACCCTGTTTTCTGCAGTTCGAACAACGGTAGATCTCGTGTCCACAGTCGGGACACTTGAACTGAGCGTATCCCGTGCCGACTATCGTGATGCCACACGAGACACAGCTCTTGCGCTGATCCTGTTCTGCTTGGCTCATAGAAGGTGATTCGTCGGCTCAGTTGATAAGGTTTTATACCTGACTTTACTTCATCGCGGGACTCTCGCGGTCTCCCCAGTCGTCGAGGAAGGCTTCGAGTCCCTCGTCAGTCTTGGGATGCTCGAACATGCCGTCGAGCACACTAGGCGGAAGCGTAGCGACGTCTGCGCCCATCTTAGCCGACTCCTTGACGTGTTTGGGATGTCTTATGCTCGCTACGAGTATCTGAGTCTCGAAGTCGTACGAGCCGTAGATCTGGGATATCTCGTCTATCAGACCCATTCCGTCGTGTCCTATGTCGTCTATCCTGCCGACGAAGGGCGAGACAAATGTCGCGCCGTTCTTCGCGGCGAGGAGAGCCTGGTTGGGCGAGAATACGAGTGTGACGTTGGTGTCTATGCCCTCTGCGGTGAGTGTCTTGAGTGCCTTCATTCCGTCACGTGTCATCGGGAGCTTGACGGCGATGTTGTCCCCCCATGTGTCGTACTCGCGCGCCTCCTCTATCATTCCCTCAGCGTCGGTTGCGATGACCTCGACGCTTATCGGACCCTCGACGAAGTCGTCGAGTTCGCTTATTATCTCGTCGTACTC
Organism: Halorutilales archaeon Cl-col2-1; assembly: GCA_041891055.1. Classification (GTDB taxonomy): domain Archaea; phylum Halobacteriota; class Halobacteria; order Halobacteriales; family Afararchaeaceae; genus Afararchaeum. The sequence continues at coordinate 444,931 of CP169074.1, forward strand.
CCTTCCCGTGTCGGAGACGAGAGACGGGTTCGTCGTCACACCGTCTACGAATCCGAGCTCGTGTGCCTCACGTACCTCTTCTACGTCTGCTGAGTCTATGAAGAACTTCATTATGTATCGTACCTGTTTGGCTGTCTTACTTAAAGTAACTCCTTTGCCGACTCGACTATGTCGTCTGCCGTGAGACCGTACGCCTCGTAGAGGTCGTCGGGAAGACCCGACTCCCCGAAGGTGTCGTCGACTCCGACACGTCTCATAGGAACGGGACAACTCTCTGTGACAGTCTCGGCTACCGCGCTTCCGAGTCCTCCTATCACAGAGTGATCCTCGGCGGTGACTATGCCTCGCGTCTCCTCGGCGGCTTCTACCACCAGATCGTCGTCAAGGGGCTTTATCGACGGCATGTTGATGACGCGAGCGTCTATACCCTCGTCGGCGAGCTTCTCTCCCGCCTCTATCGCCTCGTGGAGCATGGCTCCGTGTGCGATTACTGTCACGTCGTCTCCGTCTCTCATCACGGTACCCTCGCCTATCTCGGGGTCGTGGTCGTCGTCGAATACTACCGGAACGTCCTCACGTATCAGACGGAAGTAGACCGGACTGTCGTCGTCTGCGATCTTCTCGACGTACTTCTCAGCCTCGACTGCGTCGCCGGGCGAGATGACCTTCATGTTGGGGAGAGTCCTGTATATCGAGACGTCCTCTATCGCTTGGGCACTCTCTCCGTCCTGTCCCGTGATGAGACCCGCGTGGCTTCCCGCGACGGTCACGTTGAGGTCGTTCCTCGCTATCTGGTTTCTGACCTGTTCGAATCCCCTCTCGGTGAATATAGCGAATGTGCTCGCGAACGCGGTCTTTCCTGTCGATGCCATTCCCGCGGCGGTCACCATCATGTCCTGTTCTGCGATACCCATGTTGAACCAGCGGTCGGGGTTCTCGTCCTTGAACCAAGCGCCTCGTGTCGATCCCGCGAGGTCGGCGTCGAGTGCGACTACGTCTTCTCTCTCTCTTCCGATCTCTACGAGACCGTATCCGTATCCGTTCCTCGTCGGCAGTTCGTCGTGTTCAGAAGGTGGTTTCGACATCATCTATATCTCCTCCGCTTCTTCCTCGAATCCGAGTTCCCTGAGTCCTTTCCTGAGCTGTTCGTCGTTCGGTGCCTTTCCGTGGAATCCCGAGAGCTCCTCCTCCATGAACGAGATTCCCTTGCCCTTCGTCGAGTGGGAGATTACCACGGCGGGCTCGTCGTCACGGTTCTCGTCTACGTCCTCGAACGCCTCACGTATCGATTCGAAGTCGTGTCCGTCACAGTCGGTGACATACCAGCCGAACGACTCGAACTTGTCGTCGAGAGGCTCTATCGTCTTCGACTCCTCGACGGGACGGTCGTTCTGTACTCCGTTGTTGTCGACGACTACGGTGAGGTTGTCTATCGACTTGTCTCCCGCGGTCATAGCCGCCTCCCAGACGGCACCTTCCTGTACTTCTCCGTCTCCGAGCATCGCGTAGACGTGGTAGTCAGCACCGTCGAGCTTGCCCGCGAGCGCGATACCGTTGGCGAACGACAGACCCTGTCCGAGCGACCCCGACGAGAAGTCGACACCGGGTATCTTCATGCTAGAGTGTCCCTGGAGTAGCTCGTCGAAGCCGCGGAACTTCATTAGCTCGTCGTCTGAGAAGAAGCCCTGTCTCGCGAGGACGGAGTAGTAGGCTGGGCAGGCGTGTCCCTTGCTGTAGACCAGCCTGTCCCTGTCGCCTGCGTCGGGACTGTCGGGGTCGACATCTAGCTCCTCGTTGTAGAGCCAGATCAGCATCTCGGTCGCCGAGAGCGACCCTCCGGGATGTCCCGATCCCGCGGCGTTCGTCATCTTGAGTATCTCCTTACGTGTCTGTCTAGCTCGCTCTTCGTAGTTCTCGTAAGCTGTTTTCTCTTTCTGTGTCATTGTTTCTCCTCGGCTGCGTTTCTTATGTCTCTCATGGCTTCTGCCGGGTTGTCAGAGCCGAATATAGAAGAGCCGGACACGAGTACGTCGACACCAGCCTCGACGCAGTCGCGTGCGTTCCCGACTCCCACTCCGCCGTCGATCTCTATCTCGACGTCCGACTTCGAGTCTATCTCCTCGACCTTGTCGAGGACTCCGGGGAGGAACTCCTGTCCGCCGAAGCCGGGGTTGACCGACATCACGAGAACGCGGTCGATCTCGCTCAGAACTTCGTCTAAGACGGTCGCAGGAGTCGCGGGGTTTATCGCCACACCCGCGTCCATGCCTGCGTCGTGTATCCTCTGTACAGTTCTGTGGAGATGGACACACGCCTCCTCATGGACTGTGAGAGTATCGGCACCCGAGTCGGCGAACTCTGATATATAGTCGTCGGGATTTTCTATCATCAGATGGGTGTCGAAAGACAGATTGGTGACCGGGTCGAGCGAGTCGAGAACGAGAGGACCGAACGTGATGTTGGGAACGAAATGACCGTCCATGACGTCGAGGTGTAACATGTCGGCTTCCTCGACTTTCTCGACCTCATCGGCGAGATGTGAGAAGTCTGCTGAGAGTAGTGATGGTGCTATCTTGACCATATAGGTAGTTACTAATCCGTCTCAGCACCACTTTAAACAACCGTTTTGAGGGGTGTATGTCAATCTCTGACCATTAGTACAACTACAGTCACCACCAGTTTGATCTGTCGTGTCTTCGTACTTCTTCGTAGTATGCAGCCGAGCAAGTTCATCTGGTGGGCGTCCGAGGACAAGGATCAGCTACACAAGTTCGAGGACACGTGTGACGAGAGAAACTGGGTCTCACGCCACGGAATACAGGACTTCCTTCTATCTCAGCTTCCCGGTGACCCCGACAAGGTACGTATGGAGGTTCCGACCGACTACTGGAGCGACATAGAGAACCCTCACATCGACACCGCGGGAGAGATCGACCTACTCGAACTCGAAGGCGTCGCGCATTACCCCGAGAAGAAGATAGAGTTCGAGACAGTGACAAAGATGGTGAAAGACGACGAAGATCCGTCGATAGACTGGAAGATCTGGAAGATGCAGAAGAAGTATCCCTGACATGAAAGGAGAAGACACCGATGAGGTAATAAGAAAGATACGCGAGGTCGAGATACAGGGAGCGACCTCGGTCGCGAGAGAGGGAATCCGTCTTCTGCGACGTATGGAGGAAGCAGGTAGGAGCCGCGACGAAGTCGAGGACGTAGCAGAGAGACTCCGGGAAGCGCGTCCGACTGAGCCACTTCTATTCAACTCGCTCGACATGGCTCTCGGAGGTCGGGAGAGCTACGACGCCATACTCGGACACATAGACGAGTCGCGTGACGAGATAGTATCTAACGGAAGAGGGATTCTCAAGGACTCCGAGGTGGTCTACACACACTGTCACTCGTCGACAGTCACACGTGTTCTGAGGCAGACCTACCGAGACACCGACTTCGAGGTACGTGCGACCGAGACACGTCCTCTCTACCAGGGTAGAGAGACAGCCAGAGAGCTCTCGAACAGCCGTATTCCGACGAGTCTCTACGTCGACTCGGGGGCGCGTCTCGCACTCGAAGGGGTCGGAGAAGACCCAGCCGATGTGATGTTGATAGGTGCCGACGCTGTCGGATCGAGAGGCAACGTCATAAACAAGATAGGAAGCCGTGTCTTCGCAAACGTAGCCGACTCGCTCGACGTTCCTGTCTATGTACTCGCCGACTCGTGGAAGTACCTCCCCGATGTCGAGGAAGAAGTCGAGAAACGTCTTGAGAGACGTGACCCCGACGAAGTCTGGGAGGAGGCTCCCGACGGAGTCGATGTCGTCAACTACGCCTTCGAGTTAGTGCCTAACGACGTCTTAGAAGGGATAGTCACCGAGATCGGAATTATAGAGCCCGGTGAGTTCGGGGAAAGAGTAGAGTCGGAGTATCCCAAACTCGCTTAGGCTTAAGCCATTATCGAGGCGAGGTCAATCTCCTCTTCGAGGAGCTCGTGCTCGTGTCCCTCGATGTCCATCTTGTCCTCTATTATCTTCGTGAGCTTTCCGACGGGACGTACGTTTCCTATGAGTATCGCACCGATGAGACGTCCGTCCTTGTAGCACAGTCTTCTGTACTCTTTCTCGCCGTACTTCCTCGACTCGTAGGTGTCAGCCATCGGCGGGCTTCCGAGCGATATGAACGGCATCGAGAAATGGGCGACCGAGTAGGTTGAGACGAACTCGAACGCCTCGGCGTCGTCGGGGTTGAGCATGTTCTTCGCGGCGCGCTCACCCTGTGCCATCGCTGAGTCCCAGGAACCGTTCGTCTTGTACTCCTGTGTGATCGGGTCGTAGAACTCGGCTATGTCTCCCGCAGCGTAGATGTCCTCGTCCTTCGTCTGGAGTGTCTCGTCGACGACTATGCCGTCGTTTGTCTCGACCTCGGTTCCTTCCATGAGATCGGTGTTGAGGTCGAGTCCTATACAGACACCGGCTATGTCACAGTCATAGACCTCTCCCGAGGTTCCGACACACTCCTCGACGCTTCCCATGCGGTCGACTCCGAATCTCTCGACGCCCTCCTGGAAGACGGGCTCGACTCCTATCGATCTTAGCTCGTCGTGGATTATCTCAGCGCCGTCCTTGTCGATGCCGTATCTCCACCATCTGTCTCCTCGCATGAGGTACTTCGCGTCGACGTTGTTCTCCCCCATCGCGTACGCGAAGTCTATTCCGAGGAGACCCGCTCCGACTATGACGCCCGAGTCGGCTTCCTCGGCGTCTCTCCTTATTCTGCGCGAGTCGACGAAGGTCCAGAAGTTGTGTATTCCGTCGGCGTCTCCGTGTGGTACGGGAAGGTTCCACGGCTTACCTCCTGCGGCGACGAGGAGCTTGTCGTACTCGACTGTCTCCTCGTTGTGGAGTATTACCTGACTGTTGTCGTTGTCTATCCTGTTGACACGTGTGTTGAGCATCAGGTCGATGTCATTCTCGTCGTACCACTCCTCGTCATGCATCCTGATCTCTTCCTCGGGCATCTTGCCCTTGGCGTACTCCTTTATATTTATACGGTTGTAGAGCGGCTCGGGCTCGTCGGTAATAACCGTGATTTCTGCGGAGTCAGACTCCTCCCTAAGCGTCTCTGCTGCGGTTGATCCCGCGATTCCGTCTCCGATAATTACGTATTCAGACATTCGTATTGTTCGGAAGTACCTTCATTTATATATATTAATTGGTATGTTCCTGTGTGCCAGTGTGACTTACCACAGGCTGTCAGTCTATCGACTCGAAGAATCCCTCGGGCGGCTCAGTGGGTGTCCAGTCTCCTTCCTCGACGACTACGGGAGTGATCTCGCCCTCTACCGCAGGATCGTCGTCACCGTTCTTGTAGACCTCGAATCCGACAGTGAAAGACGTCTCTCCTGTCTCTTCCACCCGAGCCACGACCTCGATCTCATCGTCGTATCCTAGGGCGTCGTTGTAGTTAGCCTCGGCGTTGGCTCTGGGTATGTCGTATCCCTCGTCATGGAGTCTGTCGAGCGACCAGCCCGCCTCTCTCAGAAGCTCCATCTCTGCGTCCTCGAAGTACCTGAAGACGCTGGCGAAATGTATCTGTCCCGAGGCGTCGGTGTGTCTCCATCTCACGCGTGTCGAAAACGTGTGTTCCATGTAGTCGGCTTTGGCGAGACACGACTTATCTACTTCGGAGACTTTCCCTTTCCTCTCTCTGGACAGTTTCCTGTGCCTCTTTCTTGGCTTGGCGTTTTCGAGACTCTCTGGTTCGAGTTAGTTTTTCCACAAGCCACTCGTCTATCGACTTTTTTCGGGTTCAGCGGGCTTTTCAGAGGACATCTCTGTATCTCTCGATTGGTTCTTGTATTCTTCTGTTGGGTCATATAATACCTTCTTACTCTTCCGGTGGCTCTTTAGTAGAGTGGTGTCAAATAGGAGGAATCTCGAACCTGATCATCGAAAGTGAGCGATATACGTGTCAGCTTCTCACCGAACTCGACAGCCGTTCTCAGCCGATTATACCGAACCCTGCCCAAGCTCCGTGTACGACTCCGTAGACGAGATGGAAGAAAAGAGACATTCCCAACATCTTCGTCCTAATCTTGACGCCGAGTATCAGTCTCATCCAGAAGCCGACGCCTATTACGAAGAGGAGAACGCCGTACATAGAACCCCAGAGTACGCCGCTGTCTACGGTTCCTATGTCTATCTTGAGTACACCCGCGGCGTGCTCGAAGACACCACCAGCGGACGCTCCGTATACTAAGTGAAGCGCCAGACCGTGTAACGTGTACTCTTCGGGGCTCGCGCCACCGATGTACTTCGACCAGAATATTGCTGTGAGAGGTGGTGATTCGTCTCCGAGTAACTCCATGAATACCGTCATGACTACGGTGGCTATCAGTCCCCCCACGAGACCGTTGACTACGGATGACACTCTATAACATAGACGTCGGGGCTTAATAGTTCCAGCGTGGTTGTGGTGGGTTTTGGAACTCGTGGACAGAAATAGAAATGGACTCAGGCGACCTCGAACACGACCTTCCTCTCCTCTACGCCGTCATCCATGTCTATCCCGACTACTTCGAGGGAGACGCCGTCTATCGGGAGGTCGTCCCAGCCGAGACTCTCGAACTCTATCTCGTTAGTGCCGTCACGGAAGACGTACTCCCTAACTTCCTTGAGTACAACACCGTCGTCGTTGAGTTCGAGTTTTCTCCGTGTCTCCGGCACGTCGGCTACGTCTGTGTCAACCGAATCTATCTTGAGTATCACCGACTTCTTGTCCTCTGATTCGCCCCTAAAGCCTATGCCGACAACTTCGAGACGGACGTCCTCGACGGGAAGCTGGCTCCACTGGAGTTCGTCGCGTGGAACCTGGACGGGATAGTCCTTGAAGACGCTCTCCGTAATCTCGTTGAGAAGTAGACCCGAGTCGTTTATCTCAAGAACGTACTGTATCTCCTCGTCGTAGAACTCGGGGTACTTGTCGAGACGGCTGTCTGAGTCGGAGAACGACTGTTTTCGTCTTTTCGACATCCTCGGGCTTTCTTCGTCTCCCCGAGTTAAGATTCTGTCGCTATGGTACTACTGTCTCCTCCGACGTCTTACGACTGAGACAGCGGCTACCACGGCGACAGCGACTAATACGGTTACGAAACCGAAGCCAGGCTGATCTTCACCCTCCTCGCGCGACTCGTTCAGCTCTCTCAGACGCTCCTCTAAGCTCTGCCTCTCCGACTCTAAGTCGTCTATGCTCCGGCTCAGATTCTCGTTCCGGCTCGTGAGATTCTCTATTCGTGTCTCAAGCTCCCTGTTCTCCGTAGTGACGTTCTCTATACGTGACTCAAGATCCTCTATCTCCGAGGTTAGGTCGTCACGGCTCCTCATCTCCTCGGCTCTGCGTTCTCCCTCGGCGACGACACGTACAGTCACAGTGTCCGAACTCTCACCGTCGCCGTCCTCGGCTCTGAGGACGTACTCATCTGTTTCGAGACCCTCAGTGTCTACCGACGCCGACCACTCTCCGGTCTCCCTGTTCCACGTCTCGACGGTCACGAGAGGGAGTTCGTCGGCGGAGGCGCCCTCAGTAGCCTCGAGAGTTATGGATGTGTCGTCGGGGTTACGGTTAGTGGTTCCTCTCACAACTGCGGTCTCACCCAGTTCTAATGTACGTACTCCCGTAAGGTTCGCAAACGAATCAGGAACCACGTCATCTATCTCAGTACTCGGCGACGCTACTCTTATCTCGTCCCTCTGGAGTAGGTCGTCGGTTCCCCTCTCGTCGGCTGACTCGCTCAGAATCCTCTCGACTATCTGATCCTTCGCGAGACCCCTCCTATCGAATCCCTCGACGAAGCTGCTGAATGAAGACGCCGATCTAGTCGAAACGGGCTGTCCTCTCGCGCTCGTCGCGGAGCCGTCGCCGAACTCTCCGTCTCTTCCCGGCGTAGTAGCCAGAACCGTCGCGTCTCCCCGACGTATATCGCCGAGGTCGATGTTCTCCTCAAACAGGTTGTTGTCCCCGACGTCTATGACCTCCGAGACTACACGTCCTCTCTCACCTATTACCGACACAACGACTTCGTCGGAGCCGACCGAGACACCGCTAACGTGGAGTCTGTCGCCCTGAGCGACCTCATCCGCTGTCATACGTGCCGAGAAGTAGGGCCCGACCGACCTCAGACGGTTACGGCTCGGACTGTACTCCGAGATCTCAGACGGAGGTATACGTACGGGTATCGGGTCGGGAAGCGAGTCGGCGTTCACGGCGGCGATCTGGTAGGTTCCGGGGTATCTGAGTATCTCCCTTCCGGCGTACTTCTCGTCGGAGAGTACGACGTCTCTAGCCACCCACGTACCGTCAGCCCTCACGCCAGTCGTGTTCCTGCCGTTTAGCTGGAGAAGAGTCCAGTCTCCCCTGTCCCTGACGTAGATTGCTATCCCGTCGACGCCTGACGACGCCGTGCCGCGGAGTGTGGTGCTGTCACCTATGGCGTACGAGAAGCCGCCTATGTTAGTGACTATACGTCCCTCTTCGACTCGTAAGCCTCTGTCGTCGGCGTCTAATCCGTCCTCCAAAGCTTGTCTTGCCCTACTCCGTGTGTTCCTTCCCTCAAAGAGAGTGGCTGTCACACGCGTGTCGTCGAGGAGTCCCGTGTCTATGATACCGATTCCGACTCCGTCATCGTCGATCTCAACCACTCCGTAAGCGAATCCCTCCGTGCTACCCGTCTCGATAGTGTCGCCCGCTAGACGGAAGACATCGTCGGGATTGGCATTCTGGTTACGCAGGTCTTGTATGGGTATCCCGACCGCGTGGTATCTTCCGGGATCAGATCCCACAACCGTAAACCTGAGTCTCTCGCCCTGTGTCACTGTGCTTCTTTCGAGGCTAAGAGCCGGACGTGTCTCGGCTCCGACGTCTATATTAACTGACTCGGTCGCGTCACCGAAGTCGAGGTCGTCGACTCCCTTCACGGTGAGGCTATGGCTCCCGTCGTCAAGCTGATCGAGGTCTATGAGCCAGTAAGCCGTCCTGTGTCCAGTCGTTCCGATACCCTGGCTCTCACGTTCGAGGTATCCGTTGTTAAATCCCGACGGGAGTATCTCCTCCTGATCCTCCGACGGACTGTCCGAGAGTGCCTCCCTTACTACGTTCACGCCTCGGTCGTCAGTGAGTTCTAGCTCTACGTCCTCAGCGTCAGCGAAGTTCCACGTAGCCCTGACGAGTAGCTTCTGGTTCTGTCTCAGACTACTTCCCGATCCTATCTCGACCCCGAGATGGTTGTACATGTCAACTGAGACTATACGCGGCTTGGCGACCAGAGCCGTGACATCCGTGTCAGCGTACCTACCGGTCTCCTGTGACCTCGGCACAGATGAGACGAGTTCGAGCTGTTCGCCCTCGGCGCCGCCGTTCGGAACTCCGGTGAGTATACTATCCGAAATGTCGGTGCCGTTAGGGTTCTTCCAGCCCTGTATGTCCTCCTCTCCCTGGAAGACACGGTAGTAGCTGTCGGCGTCGAGGATTATCTCGCCTGTGCCCTCGGCTTGATCCCAGTCCTCGCGTGGGGACGACTGAGCCACTGCGGTAGTAGCCACCGCACCTAAGACGAACATTGTTATTATGAGGGCAACAGACAGCTTTGTTTTCGTGGGCATGTCTATTGCCGTATATAACTCAAGGAATAAAACAGTAGCTCCAAAGAACTTAAACCAACAGAGGAATTATATTGATTTTCAGAACTGCCGGAGTCAGTAGCCCTGTTTTATGACCTCGCCCTTCGCGAAGGTCTTCTTGACGTCGTCTATCCTTATCGTGACGGTATCGTCGACGTCGGTGTTGGGAACGAAGATAACGAAGTTTCCGTCGACCTTAGCGACTCCGTCGCCGTCGTCTCCGAGGCTTTCGATAGTGACCTCACGTATCTCGCCTTCTTCCACAGGCGGACTGTAAGCCTGTGATCCGTCGGAAAGATCCTCCGACTCTATATCCATACTCTGACTTTCTGTCGGCGAGACCTGCTCGAAGACACCGAACCTGTAACTTCCTCTCTTCTCGATCTCACCGTAATCTATCTCTGTCTTAGGGACTTCGATGACGTAGGAGTCATCGCGCTCTTCGACTCGTGAATTGAACAGACATAGGAGGTCTTCCGGAATCAATTTCGTTCACTCATATAAATTTAGGCTCGGTTCGACTTGTATCCACCGACTTAGACCGATAAATGACTCTGTCTACTCGACTGAGGTGAGATAGACGGCTACGACTGCGAGTGAGATACCCACGATCTTTCTTGTGGTTACTGACTCGCCGAGGAAGACCATTCCCACGACCGAGCTAGTGACTATGAACATCCCGAATATCGGAACCACGACGCTGATCTCTCCCATCGAGAGCGCCCTGTAGTACGACAGTATTCCAACTGCGAGGAAGACTCCTGCGGCGTAGACGTAGACCGAACGCGGCTGTGTGAGGTAGGGACGTACTGACCTTCCCTCGAAGACGACAACCCCTGCAGTTATGACTACGAGTATCGAGTTCGAGATCATAGCAGCGACGTCACTCGGTATCTCCTCGGTAGCTGCCTTCATGAGGATCGGAACCATCGTATACGACCCAAGTGCTACGACTGCCCAGGCTACGTAGTTCATACTGAGCCGTCTTCTCTCAGACGGATACGTCTTCCGTCTGTGTCTTATCGGCGATAGATATTTAAGAGGGGAGCTACTACTATGAGATACGTTATCACACAACAGGTAAGAATGTTTAGATGTAACTGTCAGAACCCCGAGACTGAGGACAGACTTAGAGTCAACATCTCCGACGCGGGCGCAGGGACGCGAGTAACTGTTTACAGGAGCGGGGAGCCCGTAGAGTCGGAAGATTCGGAGATAGACCACTCAGTGTCCGAAGCCTACTGCCCGAGATGTGAGGAGACGGCGGAGTGGGTTGATCCCTCCGACGAAATCTACCCCAACGACTTCGTTGTCTTCGAGTGGAAGGGCAGGGAGAGACAGGGTGAAGTCTACCGTATAAAGGCTGAGTCTGACAGGATAATCATACAGGAGTACACCGAGAGCGGTAAGCCCAAGAACGGTGTCGTAAGAGGAGTCGAGAGGGAAAAGGTCGATCTTCACTCCGAGGGGCGTCCTCTCGTGAGTCAGGCTGACTCGTGACCTTTTCGGCATAACGTAACTGTTTTGATACTTTCGGTCACACAGGGAGTAGATGTGTGTCCGAAGAAGAGTAAAGGTAGATCTGTCTCCCGTCGAGGTATACGACGCCTTGGACGGTGACGTTATTCTCGAAGGAACCCAGAGAGGCTGGGAGACCACGTACGTCGGAGCCGATCCGTTCGGGAGCTTTCGTTACACGAGGAGCGACTCAGGGGACGACGGTCTCGGGGGGCTCTCCGACTGGCTCGACAGCTTCGAGGACGGGTTTGAGGGAACCGGAGCGAGAGCCTTCGGATATATAGGATACGAGATCTCGGAGGAGATAGAGGACACTGTCGAGGTCTCAACCTCTCCGGAGTACGGTCTTCCCGACATAGCCTTTGACATATACGGCACTGTCGTGGAGATAGACGACAACACGGTGGTCTCGGCGGTCGAGTACCCCGGACAGTCAGTACCAGCCGAGAGACGCGCTGAGGAAGCTAAGGAGGCTCTTCTCGACTATGACGGCTTCAGACGTGTCGGATCAGATGAGGTAGATATCACCGAAATAGAGTCGAACTTCACCCAGGAGTCCTACCGAGAAGCCGTCGAACGAGTCAAGGAGTACATACGTGAGGGCGACACCTTCCAGACTAACATCTCACACCGCCTGAGCTTCGAGACAGACGCCGATCCACTCAGACTCTACTCCGAGCTTCGACGGACAAACCCAGCGCCGTACATGGGCCTTCTGAGTTACGGAGACTACGCCGTCGTCTCGTCGAGTCCCGAGCTTCTCGTGAGGAAGAACGGTGAGGCTGTCGAGACGCGTCCGATAGCGGGGACACGTCCGCGGAGTGACGATCCCAACGAAGACGAGAGACTCGAAAGACAGCTCAGAAACAGCAGTAAGGAGATAGCCGAACACTCGATACTCGTTGACCTTGCACGTAACGACCTCGGAAAGACCTCGGAGTACGGAACTGTCGAGGTCGAGTCCTTCGCGGGTATCGAGAAGTACGCCGAGGTTCAGCATCTCGAATCCGTCGTAAATGGGAAGAAACGTGACGACGCCGACCTCGTCGACGTGATAGAGGCAGTCTTCCCCGGAGGAACCGTTACGGGGGCTCCGAAGCCACGTACCCTCTCGATAATAGACGAGACGGAGCCTCACGAGAGGGGTCCTTACACGGGTTCGATGGGGGTCATAGAGCCCGACGGAGACATGACACTCAACATACTCATAAGAACAGTCTTTAAGGACGGCGATGAGCACCATCTCCACGTCGGCGGAGGCGTCGTACACGACTCAGGTCCGAAGGTTGAGTACGACGAGACGCTTCAGAAGGCAGAGGGGAGTCTGAGAGCTCTGGGTTCGTCAGTAGATACGGGTGAGGTGACCAAACAGTGATTGCGATAGTCGACAACTACGACTCTTTCGTTCATAACCTAGAGCAGTACGTCGGCGAGTTCACGGAGGTCGAGGTGGGGAGGTACGACTCGCCGCCAAAGGACGCCGACGGCATAGTATTCTCACCGGGTCCGGGAACCCCCGACGAGGACGAGTTCGAGGTCATGCAGGACGTACTCCGCGAGACCGACGTTCCCGTCCTGGGAGTCTGTCTCGGACACCAGTCGATAGCCGACTTCTTTGGCGGCGATATTCGATACGCCGACGAGGTCGTCCACGGCAAGACGTCAGAGATAAGCCACGACGGAAGGGGAATCTTCGAGGGACTACCCGACCCGATGGAAGTCGGGAGGTACCACTCTCTCGTGATCGACGACACGCCCGACGAACTCATCGTGACGGCTCGGGGTGCGGACGAGATAATGGGAGTTCGTCACGAGACTCGTCCCCTCTACGGCGTCCAGTTCCATCCCGAGAGCATTCTCACTCCCGAGGGAAAGAGTCTGGTAAGAAACTTCGTGGAGATAGTCGAGAATGAGCGGTAATAGGGAAGACGTCTCGTCTTCTGGCGAGACATACGTGATAGTCGAAGACGAACTCGAAGCCGAGAATAAGACGGAAGCCGAGGTCGTCAGACCCGGCGAGGCGTCGGTCTCGCCCCTCGACAGAGGCTTCCTGTACGGTGACGCAGTCTTCGAGACGTTACGGTGTTACGGATCGAGTCCCGCGTTTCTCGGCAGACACACCCAGCGTCTCAACTCGGCTCTCGACGAAGTCGGAATACCCGCGTCATTCACTGTTGATGACCTCGAATCACGTATACGGCGGCTTCTCGATAGAATACACGACGACGCGGGCTACGAGATAGACGCTTACGTCCGTGTTTCGGTCACTAGGGGCGAGAGACGCGGGCTCCTGTCCCCCACCGAGAAGTCTCCGACACTCGTCGCCGTAGCCAAGGCGTTAGACGGATCTAGGAGGTATCCGCCCGCAGACGTCGAGGTGGTCGAAGAGACGAGACCCGATGGAGCCATGGGAAGTCTCAAGACACATAACTACCTGCCGAATATACTCGCGAAGTCGGAGACTGAGACTGACGAGGCTCTGATGCTCGACGGATCGGGATGTGTAGCCTCGGGCGCGGTCTCGAACGTCTTCTTCTTCGACTCCGACGGCGTCCTCGTGACCCCCGGGACACGTATACGTAAAGGTGTCACGCGTGAGGTCGTCTTGGAGACAGCCGAAAGTCTCGGGATCGAGGTCAGAGAGAAGAATCCAAGACGTGACGCAGTCGACGAATATGTCTCGGGCTTCCTCACTAACTCGACCTGGGGCGTGCGGCGTATATCGAGCATCGACGGACGCCGACTCGGAGACTCTGAGAAAGTAGAGGCACTTGCCGACGAGTATATCAAACGAGCGACTTTGTGATACTTCGTGCGGTGCTCAAGGCTTCACGAGAACCTTGATCGCCTCGCGGTCGTCCATCGCACGGTAGCCCTCAGCGATCTCGTCGAGACTCACCGTCTTCGTGAATACCGGTGATGGATCGAGAGTACCCTGTAAGACGTCTTCCATGAGATCGTCGATGTACCCCCGGACGGGAGCGACGCCTCCACGTAACTCGACGTTCTTCCGGAAGAAAGAGAAGAGATCCATGCCTCCCTCTTCGACGCCGTATGGGACTCCGACGTATCCGACAGTACCTCCAGGTCTACACACCTCGACAGCGGTCTCCATCGAAGACGCCGCACCTACACATTCGAGTACGTGGTTGGCACCGCCGTATGTGAGTTCACGTACGCGTTCGATGGCTTCCTCACCCCTCTCCGAGACTGTCTGGGTCGCTCCGAACTCCTCGGCGACTTCGAGCCTGTCGTCGTGGTGTCCCACCGCAATTACACGTTCGGCTCCGAGACGGCTTGCGGCTAGGACTCCACAGAGACCAACCGCTCCGTCCCCTATAACTACACACGTGTCGCCCTCTCCGACGCGGGCACTCTTCGCGGCGTGGTGTCCCGTACCCATGACGTCGGTGAGGGGAAGAAGGGCTTCGAGTGTGTCGTCGTCGGCGGCGTGTCTGTCAGGTATTCTCACGAGAGTTCCGTCGGCGTAGGGACACCGGACGTACTCTCCCTGTGCCCCGCCGTTTTCGTCGTCCCACGACTCGGATTTAACGCACGACGTGTAGAGACCCTTCCTGCAGAACTCACAGTCTCCACAGCTTATAGAGAAGGGTGCCAGGACGCGGTCTCCGGGCTCGACAGACGTGACGTCGTCGCCGACCTCCTCGACTATCCCCATCGGCTCGTGACCAACGCGTGAACCCGGCTCCTGATCCTTCTCGCCGCGGTAGAACCAGAGGTCAGAGCCACAGATCGCAGTGTGTGTGATACGTACCACGGCGTCGTTCGGGCTGTCGACCTCCGGCTTCGGAACCTCCTCGACTGATATATCTCCGGGCGAGTTATAGACTGCGGCTCTCATATACGTATATCCTCGTCGGGGCTGTAAAAGCCTTCCACTGCGTTCTCGCCTATACATATAGGCTCCGTCTTTTTCGGAGTCGAGGGAGTACTTAGACACGAGATGAACCGAGTAAACGGACTCCCGACTCAGAAGCTGGAGAGCCTCCTCGAAGACGTCAACCAGAACCCCGAAGCCGCGTCGTTCACCTTCCGATCCGAGACCGAGTGGACGGGCGGGTTTTCGAGCGTAACGAGGATATCCGACTTCGATCACAACGGCGAGACGGTCGAATCCCCCGAGTTCGAGATCGTCGGCGACGAGCCAGAGGCACTTCTCGGAGAACGCGAGGGGCCTAACGCAGTAGAGCTACTCCTTGGCGCGGTTGGGTCGTGTCTCAGCGTCACCTACTCGGGACACGCAGCCGCGAAAGGCATCGAGATAGAAGATATGGAGTTCGAGTTCGAGGGCGAGTTAGACCTCCGCGGATTCCTCGGAATCGGTGACGTCAGACCCGGCTACGACGAGATAAGCTGTAGACTGAGTATAGAGACCGAAGCCTCCGAAGAAGAGATCGAGGATCTCCACGAGGAGGTCAAACAGACCTCGCCACTCTACGACAACGTCACTAACGAGGTCAGCCTCGACATCTCTCTTGCAACTGATACATATTGATACTGACACAATGATATGTGAAAGCTGTGTCTACTATCCGCCCAACCTCCAGAGAGCCGACTACTCCGACGAAGAGTGGGAGGAGCTTCAGTCAGTCGACTGTTCGGTAGGAGCCGAGCCCGGGGACGAAGTATGTGACGAGTTCCGGACTGACTCTTGTGACTTGGTCAGCCTCCGAGAATAGACGAGAGTATCTCGCTCTCGGCTTCACGTATGTGTTCTGAGAAGGTGGGCTGAGAGATCCCGAGCATATCGGCGACCTCGTCGGAGGTCTTACGTCTCGGATACTCGAAGTATCCGCTGAGATAAGCCGTCTCCAGGACTTCCGTCTGTCTCCTCGTCAGACCGTCAGTCGGTGAGGACACGACACGTCTGTCTCCGGATACGTCTCCGTCTGTGTCTTCACCCACGATCCCGCGTCCTCTGGGTCTTCTCGCGGGATCACGTCTTGCTAGTATCTCCACTCCTTCGTACTCCGACTCTAACGACTCCATTAGACCCGACACGTCAGACTCGGGCGGAAGACGGGCTACTACTGTTCCCTCGCCGTCGTCAGCGGCTGCCGTCTCAAGCTTGCCCCCGTACTCGGCTATGACTGCGGCTATACACGGCTTCGAGGTGACTACAGCCCATCTACATCTACTCTCGGTCGCGGTGTCATCCGGGACGGCTATCCTCGCGTACTCGTCAATCTTCCCGAACCCCTCCGCTATCTCACGTATCTCAGAGTCGGCGGTACCGTCTACCTCTACTGTGAGTATCTGGAGGAATCTACCGTCAGGACGTTGTACCATGCTTTCGATCTCGACAGTCGAAGACAGCTCTTCCGAGACATAGACAGAGAAGAGACGTGAGTCCGAGACACCGAACTCAAGCTCGACGTATCTGTCTGACAGGAGGCTCTTTCTCGTCTCGGCGGAGCTTATAGTGAATCCTACGAGGTCGCTCAGGCTCTCAAAGGTCTGTACCTCGTCGTCGCCGAAACGTCTCTCGGAAACCACACCGAGGACACCGTAGGGAACGTCCTCGAAACTTATCGGAACTGTGGCTATGTACTCAGTCTCGGCGTCGGTACCCGTGTCTGTGTCGTCGGTATCTGTATCTGTGTCTGTGTCTGGCGTACCGCGGCTCTCGACGACTCGTCTCTCACGTCTCCCGGCGGATTCGAGGACGGCTTCCTTCTCTGTGTCTGATAGGAACTCTCTTGGATCTGTCTCCCCTTCGACGCCGTACTCACGTAAGACGACCTCGTTCCGATTTTTCACCTCAGAAACCCAGGCTCGTGTGTACGTCGCTGTCGAGGTAAGAGTTTCACAGACTGCTTCCTCTATGCCCTCACGTGTCCTCCTCTCAAGTATCTCGTCGGAACTCTCACGGAGTATGTCTGTCACTACATACTGTAGTAGTCTCGTGACGAAATACGTTCCCACTCCTTCTCGGATAGACAAGATACTTGAGAGTTCGGAAGATACTCACGGACGTGTTAGACTTAGCCTCTATATTGGGGTTCCTCAAGGACTCGTCCTCTGAGTCGAGGGACTACTACTCACCCCACTCGTCGGAGGTGTTGAACGAGGCGACCGAGGGTCTAGACATATCCACATCCGAGGCTGACAGACTCCTACAGAAGTTCGAGGAGGCAGTTCTGACGGAATCCGTACTGTCGGATCTCAGAGACAGGGCAGCCGGAGACGGTGGCTCTTCGGGGTTTATCTACATCGCAGACGAGAGTCAGAGGTATCTCGTAATCGGGGGTGCCTCACGTCTCTACGACGGTCTCTCAGAGGAGGTGCTGTCAGAGGATGACGTCGAGGTTATACGGCGGATCTACGACGTCGCTGCGTCGAAGAACGGAGATAGCGAGGACATAGCCCTTGAGGACGTAATCTTCGTGGAGAAGTAGTTCACTTTGTCCATATACGGTAATATTTCCATGACTCCTAAACTTTTACATATATTCCACATCCTACGGAAGATTTAATATTTACTGGAGATATGACTTATCAGATGTCGAAATCCGACACCACGTCTGAGAGGATAGGAGTTCTGACAGAGGAGATCCAAGGCTTCCTGTCTGTGATCTCAGCCGAGCCCGGATTACACAGAACCGACCCCGTAACCACAGTCGGGGACGCAGTCTCGGAGACATGTCCTCGTCTCAGTCGGTTCTTCTTTCTCTTTTTAGTCTTCAGACGACGTCGTCGAACGACCTCCACAGACGTATCTCGAAGACTGTGCCCTCGGGATAGCTGTCCCTGACCCGTATGTCACCCCTGTACTCCTCCACCAGCTTGTCGGCGAAGAAGAGAGAGATTCCCTCTCCGTGCCGAAGGTCGTCCTTTTCCTCGTGTCCGAAGACGAGACTCCTGTCTTCCTCGGGAATACCCGGACCGTTGTCCTCTACTGAGACAGTCACACTGAGCCGGTTTCTCTCGACGTCTATCTCAAGACGCGGCTCGTCTTTGTCGTTGTGTACGACTCCGTTCTCAGCCACGGCTCGGATGACTGATCTCAGATCTTCGTCAGCCACGACTTTCAGACTGTCTGTCCCGTCGAGTCCGAGACGTATATCGGCTTCGTCGAACCTCTCCCTGAGCCTCTCGACCTCTTCTTCGAGTATTCTGTCGAGACTAACCGAGTGAAGCCGTCGGCTTTCTGCGAGTATGCTTTCGAGACGACGGGCTTTACTCGCAGTCCTGTCCATCCTCTCGATCTCCCTCTCCGACTTAGCTAGGTGATCCCGAACCCGGGAGTAGTCTCCGTTCTCGATCTTGGTCTCTACGAGGTCTATCTGTCCCTTGATTACCGTAAGGCTGTTTCTGAGATCGTGTCTCATCACCCTGTCGAGGACGTCCTTGCCTTCCTTTATCTTCTTCTCCTCGTTTATGACTCCGAGTGCGAAGTAGGCTGAGAATCCGGCAATCAGGTTAGTAGCCGTCTCTACAGCCTCGAACTTCGAGACTATCACTGCGTCCCCCGTCTGTATGAATGAGACCGTCTCAACTGACTGGTGTATAGCCATCGACCAGAGTAGTAAGACTACAGTCAAGGGCTTCCAGCTTCTCAGCCTGTTTGTCCTGAGTATTACGTGTGATATAGTGAGGAACAGAAACACCATCGGAAACACGCTGTACAGATATATCTCCCATGTCCCATCAAACATATCCAGTTCGAGTACACCAACCGTTTTAGATATAATAAGGCTGTTGGTGAGTTGCGGGTGTACGTAAGAGTCAACGGCTCAGCCGAGTTCAGCTTCGGTCCTCACGTCTTCAAGGTGCCTTTCGAGACGACTACTCAGAAGAGACTGACTCAGTTTAGAACCCAGAACCGGTAGTTGAGATACGTCGCGAACGAGACCCAGAGGAGATACGGGAGAAGAGCTACACCGGCGCGTCGGCTCACACGGCTGAACGACCACACAGTAGCCAGGACAAGCAGCCAGAGAACTACTATAGTCAACAGACCGAGACCTATCCTCCTCATCCCGAAGAAGACAGCCGACCAGCCGATGTTGAAGACGAAATGGAAGGCGAATATACCCGCAGCGAGACGTACCTCAGTTGGCGACTCCTCGGCTTGACGCCAGACGAGCCAGACCGCAACCCCCATGAGACCGAACAGGAGAGTCCACACGAGACCGAATACCCATCCCGGCGGCAGTATACTCGGCTGTCGGAGTGTCTCGTACCATCCGTCGAGTCCGCGTGCGGTGAAGACTGACCCGGATGCACCGACAGCCTCGACACACAGAATACTGAGGACGAGAGTAGCCAGCGGGCTTTCTCTCGGCAGTCTCCGAAGACGGCTTCTGAGGGATGCCATGTAGTTAGAGACACGAGTCCACAGCCTCTTTGACATCCTCCCGCGCCTAAAGTCGCGGGAATCCCACCTTGGGATATTAGGGTTTGTAGTCTACCTGTTCTTGTGGCATCACCAAATCTACGATTTGGTTAGCCTCCAGATACCGCATCTGGAGACACTATTCCAGCCGTAGTATCGAACAGATAGACTCCGGGCTGTGCCAAACAGCCGTTACTCATATCCTCCGAGGGAGGACTCTGAGTTATCTCTGAACTTCGTTCAGAGGTTAACGAAGCTTTGCTTCGTGATATCTTTCTGCGTATGTTCACCGCACCGTTCACGTCTGCGTTCATCACCGTATCACACGAACTACAGACGTATAGACCACGCTCTACACGGTTGCTGTCGTCTATCTTACCACAACAACAACAGGTCTTTGACGTATTTTCCTCGTCCACTCGGTCTACCAAGATACCGTACTCTTCGGCTTTGTACTCAAGCAGACGGGTGAAACGGTTGAACTCCCAACCGTGTAACTTCTTGTTACCTGACTTACCCCAGCTACGACTCTCTCTGTCTTCGTCCTCTCGTATATCGCTCAAGTCACCTACCGCGATAGTTCCGACACCTTTCTCTACACATCGCTCTACGATGTGGCGAGACAACGTGTGAAGGAAGTGGTCTTTCCTACGAGAGAGCTTACGACGCGCGCGTAACGCTCTTTTTGAAGGTCCGTCTTCACCTTCCGTCTGGTACTCTTCCCGCGTGAAGTAGTGTTTGTCCTGCTTGAGCCGGTTGCCGGGGTAGAGTTCTGCGTCACCGTCTTCGTAGGCTATAGCGACGTAGTTTTTTATTCCGAGGTCGATACCCGCTACGTCGTCACCGGGAGCTTCTTCAACGGGAATTTCTTTCTTACAGACGATATGGACTTCCCATCTGTCTCCGTTCCACACCGCTCGTACTTGCTGTACGTTCTCGACTTCTACGTCTGGACGAGTCTCGTACTCCACGAGGATGTAGTCGCTACGACTCCCTTTTAGGTTCCAGCCTTTGGAGAGTCGTAGACGGTTGTACTCGTCGTCGTGCTTGATGCCGCGTTTCTTCCATGTAACGGTAGAGCGTGGGTGGTCGTCGCCACGTTTTCTGTAGCCAGGGGGATTGTTTTCGTTGTCGGAGTTGTACCAACCGTTGAACGCCTCAGAAAGCTCTTCAAGAACTCTCTGACTGGACTGACTATGTAAGTCCTTGTAGCGTTCGTGGTCTTTCAACTCCGACTTGAGTTCGCTTTCGTCAGGTATCTCACCGTCTTCGTCCCAGCGTTCTTGGATGTAGTGGCGACCAACGTTCCATAGTTTCGAGGCGGAAAACCCGCACTTGTCGAGGTCGTCTTTGACCTGACTATGATTGGCTATCTTGCCAACATAGGTGCGGGTTGTTTCCAACACATAATCGGTTATGTACCGTTCTATATTAAAGGAAACGAATATCCAAAACAGTCTGCACTTCATGGTTAGCTGAGTAGTTCGACGGATTCATCACCCGTCATCAGACGCGGAGCGTCTGATTGGCTCGTAAATCTTCGATTTACGAACGCCTAAAGGCGGGTGTATTCTCCTGTACTATCTATAAACTGACGCCGCCGAACCGATCTATCTCATTTCTAAACTGAGTTCTACCTCAGTCATACTCCAGTGTTTGAAGACCCCGCTTGGAGATAGCCTGCACAAATGCTTTAAATAGGTGATCTGTAGTCGGTTCCATGCTTCGGCGTGACTTCCTCGGAGCCGCGGCTAAGATCGGCATAGCGAGTGGAGTAGCCGGCTGTCTCGGATCTGATCGAAGCCAAGACCAAGACGTGGAATCACGGCTTAACCGATCAGACGCCTCACTTGACAAGGGGTCTCAGATACCCCGTCCCGATCCTACTCTGTCGGCAGACGAGATCGACGCCAGGTTTGAAGAGGTGTCTCAGGTCGTCGACTACGAGACTCTACCTCTGACACTCTCGGCGCATCGGGTATTTGGATCGGTGTCAGCCGGTATCGGTATCACAGAGACCGCAACTCAGGAATCTCCTGCGAAGATAGAGATATCCGTCGTAAACAGAAATGACTTCGAGTACGTCTACAAGATATCCGAGGCTCCGCCCTATGATACCAAGCCGATACTCTACAACCAAAGCCACGATCCTCTCTACCTCGTACCGACACCGAGCCATCCGTTAGTGGATTACGAGGACGAACCCTACACCTACGCTCAGGAGGGAACGTGGCATGTTAGCGGTGGTATAATAGACTGGCTTCCCGAAGTCTTCAGACTCGAATCCGGAAGAGGATTCATAGGCGAGTACGCCGTCGTGGGACATCACAACCGCTCGGGTAGACCGACAGGTACCTACAGTACACAGGGAGACGGCGGAACTCTCTCGCTTGCTCTCTGGGAGACTGAATCGCCGGGTCCAGACCGTGAATCCGTCTTCGAGAACGTCGAGGTGCCCGATCTGTCACAGACTCCTAACCGAGACAAAGACGACGAAGACAACGAAAAGACAGACACACACTGGTTCCACGAGGCTGACTCCGAGACACAGATATACCTACGTCCGTCGATGGAAAAGACGGATCTTCCCGCCGACATAGAGTTCGAGTTCGTAAACCGGAGTCGGAAAAAGGTCTCCGGAAACCCCTATGGCTGGGATCTATACAAGCTCGTTGACGGAGACTGGTTCCACATAGCCCCACTCATCGTCAACCTGCCTATGTCATATGTCTACCCAGGCGACACCGAGAGGTCTTCTTTACATCTCTTCCACGGAGAGGGACTTGGATGTGAGTGTCAGACTCCAGACGGTAAGGTCAGAGACGTCGACCGTCTCGGGGGAGGAAGATACGCCTATACTGTCGACTTCGGAAGAGAAGGAGAAAGACACGCCGCGCTTCTCGATATCGAGGCTCCCGAGCTAACCATAGAAAAGCCCGACGACGTCGAAGTCGAGAGGAGAGGAAGTACTGTAGTAGTCAGTACCGTCGACTCGGAGGACGGATCGGATCTGAGTATACGTGTCGAGAGGTCGGACGGGACGGAGGGAGACAGACGTGTCATAGCCGAAAATATCTACAGAGGAAACAGCCATCTGAGGTACTCGGTGCCCTTCTTCGAGGGCGGAGTCGAAGCCGTCGTAGTCGAGACCGAGAAACGGGCTGTCTTCCCGTCTTTACCGTTTTCTTCAGAGACGAGTAAGAGCTACGTCTACAAGGGCAGAACATACACGGCTGAGGTCTTAGACGACGGAAGCACGTGAGTACCGGCGGTATCCTGAATCAGTCTTCCACGGCTTCGGCTATACGTTCGTGAGCACGTACGAACCGCCAGACGAGGTACAGGAAGACTATGATAGCTCCCATCACAGCCCCGAGGAATATCTGCTGGACTACAGCCATATACAGTACGAGAGCCACAGCTACTCCGACTCCAGCCTTGACGAGGAAAGTCCTTTCGTCCGTATCAGACCGTGTCATGTCTTATGTATTCTATGTACTTCCTGCTTAAGAAGCTGAAGCCGACCCAGACCTTAGCTGAACGAAGGCTTCGGCGATGATTCCGAGCGAGACTACCGAAACTGCCATTGAGATCGCGGTGCCGATTATCTGTGTTCCTGTGGCTAAGGCGATCAGGCTGCTTATACCTCCGGCTACGATTCCGGCTCCGAATATGATAAGCAGAACCACGAAGAGACGTAGCCAGTGACCACGTGTGAGGTTCCAGCTCTTCTTGAGGGCAGTGACGAAGCTGTCGTCCTCGACAGCGATGTAGGGCACCATGAAGACGAAAGCGACGTACGCTATGATTCCCGGTATGAGGAGGAGAAACGACCCGACCACGACGAGTATGCCGTAAGCGACCCCTCCGACGAATATGTTTATGAGAGCCCAGCCGATGTTTCGACTGTAGTACTCAGAGGGTATAGAGTCTGTGTGTCCTCCGACGAAGGTACGTGTAGCGAGTATACTCAAGTATCCGAGAAGGATGAACATCACAACGCCCGCAACTCCGAGAATACTCAGTGGCAGATCCACCGTGACTGCGAAGGTGTCTCCCGTCATCTCGGCACCCCTTTCCCTCATCATACTCATCATGAAGCTGTTGACAGTCACCTGCCAGATGACTCCCACCAGGGCGTAGACTACCACGAACAGGGCTCCGTTCCGGTTGGCTATACGTCTGATGCCGCCTGATACCGACGATCCTATGCTCAGACTCATGTTTATGTTTTCGGAAATCCGGCGGATATATTAAGCATTTCTGATACATGGAGCCTCTGTATGCTGAATTAACAAAAAGTTACTTGAACAGCCGTTCCGACTCTGAAGTAATGTCAGCTCCGGCTATCGAGGTATCGGGACTCCGGAAGGAGTACGACGAAACTACTGCTATCGACGGGCTCGACCTCACCGTAGAGGAAGAGACTGTCTTCGGATTTCTCGGCTCGAACGGAGCGGGGAAGACGACTACGATAGAGATTCTCTCGACTCTTCGTCAGCCGACCTCGGGTGAGGTACGTATTCAAGGGCACGACGTCTCTAACCGATCCGAGGTAGTTCCACTGATCGGCTATCTCCCCGAGGAGCCTCCTGTCTACGACGAACTCACGGGGCGCGAACAGCTTTCGTACGTAGCGGGTCTCAGGGACTTCGGAGACGAGTCGGGGTTCGAAGACCTAGCCGAGAGGTTCGGACTCAGACAAGACCTCGACAAGAGGGTCTCAGCCTACTCGAAGGGGATGAAACAGAAGCTGAGCCTGATACAGGCTGTGATGCACAGACCCGACGTACTCTTTCTCGACGAGCCCACGAGCGGACTCGATCCCAGAGCCGCACGCACTGTGCGTGACTTCATAGGAGAGATCGCAGACTCCGAGACGACAGTCTTTCTGTCGACCCATATACTCCCAGTAGTCGAGGAGATCGCCGACGAGGTGGGTGTTCTGTACGAAGGAACTCTTGTGGCTAAGGGATCTCCCGAAGACCTAAAACGTCGTGTCCGTGACGAGGAAACCGACACTGGCGGTACGACACTTGAAGAGGTCTTCCTCGACCTGACCAGATCCAGAGACACCGGCACGGGGAGTCAGAATGGCTGAAACGTCTCAGATAGACACGAGTAAGATACTCCTCGTGGCGAGAACAGAGCTCCGCCGAAGCTACCGGAAACTCAACTCTAACACGAAGGCAGCTGCGATGACGGTCATCGGCGCGGGATTCGGACTTCTCTACTCAGTCGGCTTAGGTGTCGGATCTTACTTCTTCGTCAGGTCGCTCGTGTCGGAGGGTATGAGTCCTGAGAGTCCCCTTGCGGTCGGTGTCACGTTGACGGGCACTGCCGCCTTTGTCGGCTTCTTCACGTTACAGAGGACGGTCAAGTCGGTCGGAACAGTCGACGAAGACAGGGCTGTTCTCTCAGCCACCTCCCACTACAACGTCTTCCTCGGGGTTCTTCTCGGAGAGGTAGGACGGTGGCTCGCGGCGGCTGTCTTTCCTGTCGTCGTCCTCTCGGTAGGTGTCGGCGCGGGCGCGCGCTCGGCTCTCGCCTTCGGTCTGACCGGGGCTGTACTTCTACTTCTAATGGGACTCGGGGTGACATTGGGTTTCACGGCTGGTGTCTTCGTAAAAGTAGCCGCGGCACGTTCGAGGCTCGTAGCTAGTCACAGGACGAGCCTGAGTCTCGTGGCGTCTGTCGTGTCACTCACGGTCTACTTCTTCTTCATGACTGAGGAGTCTACGGGACGTATCGTCTCCGAGACTGTCGGCTATCTGCCGAGTAGCTGGCTAGGCGACCTCATACTCGTGTCTTTACCCGTCTCTGCCGGAGATCTGACACGTGGACTCGGGGGTCTCACAGTCTGTCTCATGGTGATTACTCTCGGAGTCGTAGCCTCGGGAAGACTAACACGGAGTCTGTGGTTCAGCGACAGTCTGAACTCCGGGACGGCGAACCCCGACACATCCTCTGTCTTCAGCCTCTTCGAAGGCAGACTCCCGAAAGCCACTCTTCGGACAGCCGACAAAAGCTGGAAACGCGCGAGACGCGCTCCCTTCACGCTCCAGTACGCCTTTGTCCCCGTGTTTATGCTCGTGTACGTTTTCGTCATGTCGGTAAGATCTGGCTTCTCTCCCGTGGTCGCGCCGGTTACTGGGGCAGCAGTCGCCCTCAGTGCGTCGTCGGCTTTTACACTCAACCCGATAGGAGGCGAGGGATCGGTTCTGCCCTTGGTTCTGACCTCACGTGTCGAGCCGAGACAGTTCCTCGGAGGACTCGTTCTCGGAGGTATTACGGTGGGTCTTCCCGTGTCTGTGCTCGCCACGGCTGTCGTGGGAGTCGTCGGACCCAACGGGTCTGTGAGTACAGCGGCTTCGGTAGTCCTCGTGGCGGTTATGGCAGCCTTCGGACCCCTCCTGTCGACGGGATTCGGGGTCGAGTTCCCTAAGTTCGAGAAGACAGCCGTACAGGGTCGTCGTGAGGCTGTGGTTCCGAGTGGCTGGGCTTATCTCTTCTTCGTACTCACATTCGGCATCGTCTCAGCACCGGGTATAATCGCACAGTCGGGTATTGACCTGGTCGACAGCCTGCTGCCCTTAGGAGGAGTAGGCGCGGTAGCTCTGTCGTCGGCTCTCTTCGTCTCGGCGTCTCTTCTGAGTTTCCGCCATGCTGTAGCTGTCTTCGAGGACTACTACCTCTGAGACTGACGTGTTTCTCAGCCAGCCTCCCATAAATGCTTTACATACCTATCCGTGAGAAATGCTTTATATACGTAAGAGAGTGC
Organism: Halorutilales archaeon Cl-col2-1; assembly: GCA_041891055.1. Classification (GTDB taxonomy): domain Archaea; phylum Halobacteriota; class Halobacteria; order Halobacteriales; family Afararchaeaceae; genus Afararchaeum. The sequence continues at coordinate 471,257 of CP169074.1, forward strand.
GTCTATACATGAGAGACCTAAAAACAGTGGCGGCGTTACTGTTAGTCTTGGCGGCTCTGCCCGTCGCGGGTGCACAGATGTCCTCGAGTGGAGGCTCAGGAGCCTCAGCGACAGCTACCGCGTCGGAGGCTACGGTACAGACACAGTCGGGTATCACCAACTACACGAATATATACATAGACGATAACTACCGTGACTTCAGCGTGAAGCCCGGGGAGTCGGAGTCGTTCAGTCTGACTCTGGAGAACAGGGAGGACTCCTCCGTGACTGTGAATCCACGACTCGTACAGCCACCCATACCGAACCAGAACTTCGTCGACTCCTCGTGGCTCGAGATCCAAACGGGAGAGACTACTCTCGAAGCCGACGGGTCGGAGGAGTTCGAGTTCACTGTCAACGTCCCCGAAGACGCTAGCCTTGGAAACTACGACGGCACTGTAGCGTTTACGAACGAGACGATCTCGTACCCCGGGAGACCGTCTAGACACGTACACACGGCTAACTTCAACGTCGATGTATGGCGTGAGCCCACGGTCGAGATACTCTCAGACACCTACGTACATACTCAGGTGAAAGCCGGAGAGTCAGTGACACGTGAGATCAGGATAGAGAACACGGGAGAAACCTCGGTTCCCCTCAATCCCGAGATGAACGGTCAGGACAGGAACGTAGTCTACAGCGGGGACACGCCGGATAAGATAGACAGATCGTGGCTCTCGGTAGACGCGCCCACACAGATAGGTTCGGGTGAGACCGCTACCGTCGAACTGACGGTCTCACCACCCTCGTCAGTCAACAGAGGCGACTACCGCGGAGAGATCGACCTCGGGATAAAAGACCCGACGAGACAGTCCGAAAACGGCTACTGGCAGAGGGTACGTCTCAGAACCGAGGTCTGGAAACAGCCGTCCGAAGCCTTCGAGGTACCCTTCAGTGTCGACTCGAACACGACCGAGGTTAGAGTCAAGATAACGAGTCAGTCAGCCCACGGAGAGTCCCAGAGACCCGAAGTCGACTTCGACGTGAGTCTTACGAGCCCGAGTGGGGACGAGGTAGAGCCCGAGATGGTCAGGACGACTAACAAGGGTCACGTCAGCCTCGGAAACGGCGGAGTCCGTGACTCACAGACAGTGGGTGAGTACGGTGTAGCAGGCGGCTCGAAGGAGTTCGTCTACACGGTCGAGAACCCGTCGAGCGGAGACTGGAGTGCAGACATAATGCCCCACAACACGATGAGGTTCGACTACGAGGTAGTGAGGGTAAGGTAGCACGATAGGCTCACACCCTCCTGAGCTTCATCCTGAAGTCGGCACCGCCGAGTTCGGAGTCCTCGACCCAGATACGTCCACCCGACCTCTCTACTATCCTGTCCACGAGGAATAGCCCCATCCCTTCGCCGTGGCGGAGATCGTCGATCTCACGTCTTCCGAATATTTCCTCCTTCGCTCTGTCCGGAACTCCGGAGCCGTCGTCGGCGACCGAGACGACGGCAGTCTCCTCGTTCCTTTCTACGCCGACCTCGATCCTGTCGGTGGCGTGTTCGACGGCGTTCTCGATCACCTCCTCGAACGCCATACGTACGTACCTCTCTCCAATTCCGTTAACATCTGTCTCGGAGTCGCCGTAGAGACATTCTACCTCTACCTCGACGGAGTCGGGGTTCGGTTCGTCTCTGACCCTGTCTATGCTGTCGTCTAAGACCTCCTCCAAGCAGACCTCGGCGTCTGGGGATAGCTCGGCTTCGAGTATCTTCCTCGTTTCCCTCGCCTGATCCGCCTTCTTGTTTATACGTTTGAGTTTATCCTCGGCGTCTTCGAGACTCCCAGCGACCTCGTCCGAAGACGACCGTTTCTTAGCTATCCCTATCCTTCCGAGTGCGACACTCAGGTCGTTACGGAGGTCGTGTCTCAGTGCCCTGTTTATGACCTTGAGGGACTGGGTCATCCTCTCCATCTCGGTCACGTCGGCGAAGACTCCCGCGTAGCCGATTCTCCGTCTGTCGACTTGTATCGGGACTACGGTGAGATGTAGATGAAGACGTCTGCCGTCCTTGGCTCTGTCAGTAATCGTGTTGGACCACGTCTCTCCATCGTCTAGCTTCCCCCACATCTCATCGTAAGTCTCGTCGGGGGTCTCGGGAGATCCGACTATACTGGGATTCTCCCCTACGAGCTCGTCACGTGTATAGCCGAACTTCTCGACGTAGGCGTCGTTGACCTCGACTATCTCGGGCGACGTGTCGGTAATTACGACGGGGTTCTCGGTGCTCTCGAAGACCTTCCTGTACTTCTCCAGTCTCTGTCTCCTGTCTCTGAGCTTTTCGAGGCTCGTGATGTTTCTGGCGTTGTAGACTCCCACGGCTGTGCCGGCTATTATCCCTGCCTCGGAGACTAGAAGAACCGTGTTGAGAGGATTCGCCGAGACGCCGCCTCTTATGTCGTTCTGTAAGAGTATGACCCCCGCAGTTACTACGCCAGCGAAGCCTCCGAAGACCATCCACGACACCACACGTCTCTTACACGGCACCGCGAGATCGGAGTACCGTAGCTTATACGCGAGTGCCACAGAGCCGAGAAGTGCCGAGAACATCGGAAGGACGACGAAGAAGAGATGTGAGACGGATGGAGCGGAAGCGATGTCCGAGACAGCCGAGGCTTCCTCGTAGAGATAGCCTGTGAAAAGAAGAACCCCAATTCCAACTACCGAAGCCTCGTACCCCGAAGACGTCTCGAAGAAGTATCTGTCCGAGTCTTGACACTGTTTTGACCCTGTGTCGCTGGTTAACCCCGACCCCACCTCTGAGTCGAATGACATGCTCCCCCTATGTTATGTACTCCAACTGAGTATTATTCTCAGCGGCTAGCTTATTAACCTTTGGGTAGTGTTGACACATATACGTGTACACACCACAGACCGTCAGCCCCTCCAGTCACGTACCCTCCGGCTCTTGTCGACCTGTATACGTGTCTTGTCGGTCTGACGTATCCAGCCGAGGAACTCCGACATCCTCTCTGATTCTCTTATGTCTTCGGGGCTGTTGTACTCGTGTCTTAGCTCGTGGTTGGTGAAGACTGCGTGTATCTGTCTGTGGCACGCCTCACAGACGTCTGCGGTCTGAGAGCTCTTCCTGTCCTTCGGTGTGAGATGGTGTACCTCGGTCTCTACGTCCCTGCCACAGATCTCACAGTCTGGGGAGTCACTATGGCTCTCGAAGACGTGGTCAGGTATCTCGTCGTCGGACATCAGAGACTCTACGTCGGGTATCGTCTTAAGACTGTCTGGCTTGTGTAGTATCAACAGGGACAAGAGTTTTGGAAAAGCACTACGCGTGTCGAACACGGAGCACAATGACAGACCCTCTCAGTCTTCTCGTCTTAGATCCCTCAGAAGACGTCCTCGGAACAGCCTCCGAGTATCTCAGAGACGCGGGATTCGACGTGTCTACGACGTCGACGGTCGCCGAGGCGAGCGCCTGCGTCGAAAGGCGTGGTACTGAGATCGACTGTGTGGTTACTGAGTACCGGCTCGGCGAGGCTGACGGGATCGAATTCATGAGGGAGATCCGTGGCGAGATGCCCAAGATACCCTTCGTCTTCTACTCAGACGTCGACAGCTCAGTTGCGTCCGAGGTACTCGGCTACCGTCTCACCGAGTACGTCGAGAAGAGCAGAGCTGACTCCGACGACAGACTCGACCTCCTCGTGAAGAGGATAGAGGAGACTGTTGAACACAGACGTGCTGTCGAAGACGAGAAGGAGCGGAGTAGGGTGCTCGGAGTCATACGTGAGGTAAACCGCGCTGTTACCAGATCCTCGACTCAGGAAGGGCTAAAGCAGACTGTCTGTGATGTGATAGCCGGGTCTGAGCCGTACGTATTCGCGTGGTTCGGCGAGTACGATGACGAGACACGGACGGTGGTTCCGACCGAGTACGCCGGCGTAGAAGCGGGATACCTCGACGAGATAGAGATAAAGGTAGACGGCGAGACGTCGGAGGGTCCTACGGGACGTGCAGTCCGAAACAGGGAGGTCGAGGTGATGCAGAACATACCCGAGGATCCGAGTTACGAGCCTTGGCGGGAACAGGCTCTCGAACGTGGTTACAGATCGAGCGCGTCAGTCCCAGCGGTCTACTCCGGAGAGCTCTACGGTACTCTCAACATCTACGCAGACAGGAAGTTCGCCTTCGACGAGGACGAAAAGGAGCTTCTGAGGGAGATAGGCGAGGACATAGGCTTCGGTCTCAACGCGATACGGACACGTCGGGAGACGGAGCGGAAGAGTGAGTTCCTCTCGATCACAGAGATGACAGCCGGCATCGGAGGCTGGGAGTACGTCCACAGTGCCGACAAGTCGGGGGTGGAGGGAAAGATAAGATGGACTCAGGGAGCCAGACGTATCTGCTGTGACTCAGAGGAGATGCCACTGGAGGTTGAAGTCGAAGAAGCACTCAGCTTCGTGCATCCCGAAGACAGAGAAGAGATAAGAGACGGCTTGGTCAACAGGTCGGAGTTCGACGTAACTGTCCGTTCGGACTCAGGTCGAAGCGACGACTCTGATTCGGGTTCAAAATGGGTACGTGTAATAGGCAAGCCATCGAAGCCCGAAGCCGAGACTCACGCAGGAGAAGCGGTTCTGATGAGAGGTTCGATACAGGACGTTACGCTCACGAAGGAACGTGAGATGCGTCTCGACAGTTACAGGAGAGTCATAGACTGCTCCGAGGATCTCATAGCCGCTGTCGATACCAACTATAACTATATCTTTGCCAATCAGAGGTACGTCGAGACCCACACCTCAGTTTCCTCACCGGCTGCGGTAGAGGGGGAAAGTCTCAGAGAGATCGTGGGCGATGAGATATACAACGAGATAATAGACGATGTCGACAGGGCTTTCGATGGAAACCACGTCGAGTACGAGATGGAACGCCACGGGAGTTTCTTCCATATCCAGTACTACCCCATGTGGGAAGAGGGCGAGGACAAGGTACGTGGAGTTGCAGCATCACTCCGTGACATAACCGACTACAAGGAGTACGAGAAGCAGATCGAGAACAAGAACAGACAGCTTACGGTTCTCAACAGAATCACTCGCCACGACATACGTAACGACATGAATCTCATACTCGGCTGGGGGGATATCCTGAGAGACCACGTCGACGAAGAAGGCGAGGAGTGTCTCCGTAAAATCCTCGACGCTGCGAGACACACAGTCGACCTCACTAAGAACGCGAGGGACTTTGTCAAGACTATCGACGGCTCCGAGACGTCCGAGATAGACCTCCGCGAGAGACTCAGCCACGTGGTGGAGAAACGTAGAGAGGCGTACGATAACGCAGTCTTCGAGACGGCTGAGATACCCGATGTGACTGTCTGTGCCAACAGTCTGATCTCGACAGTCTTCAGAAACCTCCTCAACAACGCAGTACAGCATAACGACAAGGAGACTCCGAGGGTCGAGGTCTCTGCCGAGGAGAACGACGAGGAAGTAGTCGTCTCTGTCGCAGACAACGGTCCCGGTGTACCCGACGACAGGAAGGACGAGGTGTTCGGCGAGGAAGAGAAAGGACCCGAGAGCGAGGGTACGGGAGTCGGTCTCTATCTTGTGAAGATGCTCGTCGATGAGTACGGTGGTGAGGTCTGGGTAGAGGACAACGAACCCGAGGGAGCCGTATTCAGGATCAGACTCAGAAAGGCTTGATCACCCGACCGGAGTCACGCCGCCCGTGACTGTTCTCACGACCCTACTCCGGTTCCCCGACTTCGCCACGACATCGAACTGATTTCTTTCCGTGGTCACGGTGTCGCCTTCGTCGTACATCTCAGTTCCGCTTATCTTCTCGCCACCCACCTCGGCGAGATAGACGACTTCACCGTTCGTCGACTGTAGGATGACACGCGTTCGGCTGTCTGTCTCGACCATCCGGAAATCGGCGGTGAGTCGGGCTTGAGTCTCCTCGGAGTCTCGGCTGTCCCCCATCAAAAACACGAACCCGAAGACTCCAGCCACGAACACGAGGAGGACTACCGACACAGCCGCGATCTGAACCGAGTTCAAGCTCGCCTCAGTCTCAGTCGAAGTCGAGGCTTCCGTCTCTGTGACTGTCTCAGATCCGTCTCGTCTCATCCTTCCGTCGTTTGAGCTCCAGGCTCAAGAAGTTAGCTCCTCCGCCAGATCCGAGAGGCTCTCGACGACAAGATCCGGCTCTCCGCCAACCCTTTCCTCTGGCTCCGTCTTCCTGTTCACCCAAGCTGTCGCCATACCTGCCTGTGAGGCTCCTGCTATGTCCCACGCGTTCGACGACACGAGACGGCAGTTACCTATCTGCCTGTCGAGTCTATCCGCGGCGTTCTCGTAGACGACGGGCGACGGCTTGAAGTCAGAGACCTCGTCGGCACTTATTATGTCGTCCACGTAGCCGTCTATCCCCGTGTTCTCGGCGAGTCTTTCGAGCATATCGGGGTTTCCGTTCGAGAGTACCGCGAGTCTGTAGCCGTCGGAGAGTGAGTTAAGGGCATCTAAGGTGTCGGAGAACGGGTCGAGACTGTCGTATGACTTCATCAGGCGTTCTGTCTCGTCGGAAGTTGCATCGATCGAGTAGAAGTCGAGTGAGTAATCGAGAGCCTTTGAAGTAATCTCCCAGAAGGTCTCGTACTCCCCCATCTGGGCGGACTGGTACGAGTACTGGAGCTGTTTACGTCTCCAGAGTTCGTCTACCGAGGCTCCGAAGCTCTCGGTGAGACCGAGGACGTCAGATATCTCTTCCCTGACGCTCGAAGTGTCACACAGGGTTCCGTACATGTCGAAACACAGAGCTTCGCCTTGTCGTGTCACGGCGTCGTTTAGCCGCCGTGATCGGATATAACTTCTGGAGAACAGAGGAGAAGGCATATACACAGACCCGACGAAGACTAACCGATGTCAGATTACAGAGTTCTATCAGTCGACGACGTCGGAGACGACACAGTTAGCGTCGAGATCGAGTCACCAGCCGACCTCTCGGATTCGGCGTCGCCGGGTCAGTTCGTCGAGATTTCGGCTGAGATAGACGGCGAAGAGGTCTCTCGTTACTACACTATCTCGTCGCCGTATGTCACCGAGACCTTCGAGACGACCGTCGAGGTCGATCCCGAGGGAGATCTGAGTCCTTACCTTTCGACTCCGGAGGACTCGGTCTCCGTCTCAGTCGAGGGTCCTTACGGCAGTAGCTACTACGAAGGGGAGAAAGATGTCGTCGTCTTAGCTGGAGGACCTGGTGTAGGTCCCGCAGTCGGTATAGCCGAGAGGGCAGTCGACGACGGCGGTTCGGCGACAGTTATCTACTACGACGACGATCCCGTCCACCGCGATAGACTCAACGCCGTCGACACTAGTGAGAGAGGCGAGGTCATCTACGTCGAGACCGACACTGACTTCACCGACTCTGTCTCGGATGCCGTCGAGTCGGGAAGTCAGGTCTTCGTCTACGGCTTCGAGGAGTTCGTGGAGAAAGCGCGCGACGCCCTCGAAGACGCTGGCTACGACATCGAAGAAGCCAAGATAGAGTCGTTTGGATGAGGTATGGGATCAGTACGGTAAAAGTATTAGACTGCGTGACTTATACCGGGTATGACTGACACTGATACTGACACTGACACCGACACCGACACCAACTTCGACAGTCTTCTGTCCGAGGCGGATCGCATAGAGGACGAGATAGACGACTGTGATGACTGTGAGGGGGACTACGTATGTGAGACCCACACAGCCAAGCTAGCCACTCTCGGAGGCGTCGTCGATCTCGGTGCGGAAGACAGCAATAGCACGGATTCCGAGGAACGCGACGTCTGAGTCCAGGGAGAAAAGTATCGTCCTTAATATAAACCCGAACAACAATAGACGTCTTAATGGCGTCCGACACTGAGAGAGACACTGAGACTGATAACGGCTCCGACACGGAGGACGAAGACGTCCCAATAGACCTGACAACTGTGAGGGGTATGATAGACGACGCCGCGTTCAATGAGGTTGAGACGGTGACCTCTGACGACGACGTCTTCCAGATAAACTGCTGGTTACAGAACACCGCCGTCTCTGTCACGGGGATACCCCACGAGGAAAGGATAGTCGTCTCGGGACGTGTCGAGATCGAAGACTGGCGTGAGTTCGACTCTCTCTCCGATCCTGACAGACACGCCTTCTACGAGAGGATATCCGAAGTGGTAAGTGGGCAGCCGGTGACACGCCACTTTGTCGACGAGTTAGGGCAGCCAGTCACCTTCGACGAGGCGAGGGAGATAAGAGTCGCAAGACGTCTCTACGGCGACGTGGGTAAGCAGGAGATAATGGACGCCGTCTTCCTCGTGAGACGTTACGTCGACCTACTCAACGTCTCAGTCGACAGGTTTCTGGTGGAGTAGATCGAGACTGCGTGCGACATAAGGTCTGTCTCCCCAGCTTCTGTGCGGAGAGATAGCCGTTATCAAGCTCTGAGCTTTGTCGTGGATGGTAGTTACGTAGGATTGGACATGTCTTGCACACTGTCGACTACGGCTACTGCCCTTCAGTACCAGTATGGTTATACACGGGTATCACTTACTCCTCGAACCATGTCTCCCTTTGATACAAAGCTAACTAAGACTCTCAACATAGATCTTCCAATAGTCCAAGCACCGATAGGGAGTGCGACGTGTCCCGAGCTCGTAACCGCTGTGTCTGAGGCGGGAGCCTTAGGAATGCTGTCCGTGACTTGGAGGGACGAAAGCGAGACACGTGAGGTTATCGAGAGAACGAAACGTGAGACACAGAGCATGTTCGGAGTAAACATAGTCGTAGATCCCGACGCGAAAGAGATACCGACGGAGACACACGTCGATATCTGTCTTGACGAGGGCATCGAGATATTCTCGTTTTCATTCGGCGAGGCGGCTCCATATGTCGAAAAGATACAGTCCCAGGGAGGAAAAGTTCTCGAGACAGTTGGGAGTGCTCAAGAAGCAAGGGAGGCTGTGGATGCTGGAGTGGACATAGTAGTTGCTCAGGGATGGGAGGCAGGCGGACACGTTGAGAGCGACGTAGCCACACTCCCGCTGATCCCTCGCGTACGCGACGCAGTCCCCGATACACCGGTGGTTGCGGCTGGGGGAATCTCAGACGGAAGAGGTGTTGCTTCCGTTCTAACACTAGGCGCCGACGGTGCGTGGCTAGGGACGCGTTTCGTCGCGACTCACGAGGCTTATGCTCACCAGATTTATCAGGATAGTATATCTCAAGCCGACGAGACGGAGACCGTCTATACCACACTGTTCGACAGAGGATGGGAGGGGGTTCCTCACAGAGTGATCGAGAACCAGACGGTCTCCGAAGCAAAACACACAGAAGACAAGCCGAGCGAGAGCGAGGTAATCGCAGTCACCGACGACGAGAGACGGATTCGAAGATACGAGGACGCGCTTGGAGTTCCCGGAATGGAGGGGAACTTAGAGGAACTACCCCTCTACGCGGGACAGAGTTCGGGTCTAATCGACGAGGTAAAGCCCGCCAAAGAGGTCATAACCGATCTCGTGGACGGAGCTACTAAAGCTCTCGAAGAGACGTGTACGGATCAGGTAGAGGGCTGATCCTCAGCCGTCCTCTGTCTCATCGGGATCGGTGACCTCTATCTGAGTCATACCTCCCTGGCTTGTCGATTCCTTCGAGACAGTCTTAGACGTCTCGAACTCTACTCCCGGAATCCTCGACAGTGTCTCGAAGGTCTCCGACGGATCTATACGTATCTCCGACGGCTTCTGTACTGTGACGTTGGGGAGTGGACCTTTTCCTCTTATACGTATCTCGTCTTCGTCGACAGTCATACATCCTCGGAAGAATCTGTTGTGCGACATCCGTATGTATACTCACTGTTTGAGGTCTTAGGGTTTGGGGCACCCGATCCGACCGAATCCGAGTACCGAACTCGTACAAGGTTTTATGTTGAAGACCTTCCCATTAAGATCAATGTCGGATGACTCGGACCGCGATCGGAGCCAGAGCCAGGGTCAGGATCAGGATCAGAATCAGAATCAGAACCAGGACTTCCCACCGAGCAAGAAGGAGTTCAAGGAGCTGATCTCAGAGGGTGGGGATCTCAGCGACCTCGAAGGTTTCGACGAGTCAGTTACGGAGCTGTCTCTTGAGGAGCTCCTTCACGACTACAAGTGCCTCGACTGCGAGGCACTCTGGAGCTACTGGAGCAGTCTTCATATCGAGACCGAGTACTGCCCCAACTGTGGCTCTGACAGAGTACTCACGACTAGAGAGCTCGACTCGCTGAGACGTGAGTCGAAGTCGGAGTAGCTCGAAACACGCCGAAGAGAAAGACATGGCTCCCGAACCGAAGACGAATATGAACGGCTGTCCCACATGCGGAGAAGATCTCAGAACGAGACACTGTAAGATACTCTGCCCCAACTGCGGCGTAGTAGCCGACTGCTCCGACCCGTTCTATCTGTAATCCTCTATTCTCAGAGAAGATCGGTGACGTCTCCCTTGACGACCGTCTCGCAGTAATGGCACTGGAGTTCAGCTGACTCCATCTCGTGAGGAACCACAACGTCGAAACGCGTCTCAACAGGTTCGTCGGTGTTGGTTATGCAGTTGGGGTTGGGACAGTCGAGTATTCCAACTATACAGTCAGGCATAGAGACCTCGTACTTCTCGACGACATCGTACTCACGTATCATGTTGACAGTCACCTCGGGTGCTATCAGAGCGATTATAGCCGCTTCGTCCTCCTCTATCTCTCTTCCCTCGACCTTGACTATGTCCTTCTTACCCATCTGTTCGCTCGGGACGTTCATAGCGACGCTGACTGTGTCGCGTGTCGACTCATCTATCCCGAGTATATGAAGTACGTCGATAGACTGTCCCTGTGGTATGTGATCGATCACGGTTCCGTTACGTATCGGACTTATCCTGAGTTCCTCCATCTCAGTCACCTCCTAAGACTAAGTCGAGTATAGCCATTCTGACCTCGACTCCGTTGTGTGCCTGTTCGAAGTACTTCGCCTGTGGCATCGAGTCGACCTCGGGGGTTATCTCGTCTACCCGGGGAAGAGGATGCATCAGACCGAGTTCGTCCTTAGCGGACTCTAGGGTCTCAGGTGTTATCTGGTACGAGTCCGAGACCTTCCTGTACTCCGACTCGTCTGGGAACCTCTCTTCCTGTATCCTCGTCGCGTAGAGGACGTCGAGTTCGTCGATTACACCGTCGAGATCCTCAGTCTCCTCGAAGTCGGCGTCGGAGTTATCGAGGTCGAAACGCACCCGCTCTGGGAGACGTAGCTGAGGAGGCGATATGAACTTCATGGTGACGTCGAACTTCGTGAGAGCGAGAGCGAGCGAGTGTACAGTCCTGCCGTACTTGAGATCCCCGAGTATACCCACCGTGAGGTCTTCGAGACCGCTGTTCTGTCTCATGGTGTAGAGATCGAGAAGTGTCTGTGTCGGATGCTGACCCGTGCCATCGCCCGCGTTTATGACAGGGACGTCTACGAACTCCGAGGCGAGACGTGCAGACCCCTCCTTGGGATGGCGTATGACTATCGCGTCGGCGTATCCCTCTATGACTCTCACGGTGTCTGCGAGCGTCTCGCCCTTCTTCACGCTACTCGACTCGACGCTTCCGAGGTCGATACTCCTCCCTCCGAGACGTTTGACTGCGGTGTCGAAGCTCATACGTGTACGCGTCGACGGCTCGAAGAAGAGAAGTGCCAGAACCTTGTCGGAGAGTTCCGATCCCGAGCCTTCGATCTCAGAAGCCCTGTCGAGAACCGACTCTATCTCGGCTCTCGACATCTCCTTTATACTGATGATACTGTCCATTCCGGCTTGAGTATCGGTGTCCGAATAAAAAATCTTTCCTGATACTGCGGTGGATCGAGCTCAGACTCAGTCCGCCTGTGTTCCCATCTCGGTGTCATCGGAACCCGCGTTCGAGTTTAGCTCCTCGACAGCGTGTCCAATCTCGTTGACCCTCGACGTCTGCTCCTGGTTCGACGCCGCTATGTCCTTTATCTCGTCGGCGACCTGATCCGCCTTCTCCGCAGCCTCATCTATCATGCTAGCGACCTCTTCTGTCGAAGCCGCTTGGTCGTCGGTGGCGTCGGCGACCTCGTTCATTCCCTGTGACGCCTCACGGACGGCGTCGGCAATCTGACTCAGGCTGTCTCCGGCGTCCTCAACCATCTCGACGCCCTCGGAGATCTCCTCGTTGGCAGTGTCAAGGCTCTCGACTGTCTCCTCTGTGTTCTCCTGTATCTCGTTGACTATCTTCTCTATCTCTGTCGCACGTTCCTGCGACTGTTCGGCGAGATCCTTGACCTCGTCGGCGACGACTGCGAATCCGTCGCCCGCCTCTCCCGCCCTCGCAGCCTCTATGCTCGCGTTGAGTGCGAGGAGGTTAGTCTGGTCTGCTATGTCGTTTATGACGTCTACGATCTCGTCTATCTCCTCGACGTTCTCGCGGAGACGGTAGACATCCTCCGAGACCTCGTTCGCGGCGTCCTCGACGTTCGCCATAGTCTCAACCGCCTTCGTAGCCGACTCCTGACCGTCCTCGGCGAGATCCTCCGCCTCTTCGCTCTTGGCGTTGACCTGGTTCGCACTCGAAGCGATCTCCTCGACAGTCGCACTCAGGTTCGAGATCTCCGACGATATCTGTTCTATCGACTCCGACTGCTCGTCGGCAAGCTGGCTTATCTCCTGTGAGCTGTCGGAGACGCCCTCGGAGGTTCTCTGGAGGTCGTCTATCGACTGCTCTATCTGTGAAGAGACTTCTTTGCGTCTCTCTAGCTCTTCCTCCATCTGCTGACTGTACGAATGTATGTAGGTGTCCATCGCCATCTGCTGGTCGAGGTTGGCGAGACGCAGAAAAGACATAGCCCTATCGACGGTCTCGTCGACTGCGTCCTCGACGTCCTGGGAGGTGACCTGGGAAGACGGGGCTTGTGAGGCAGCTTCGGACGTACGGGTGCCACCGTCTGTGGCTGTCGTCTCCGTCTCGTCGTCGGCTCCTGTCTGAGTCTCTAACTCATCTGAGGCGCCGAATCCGAGGAAGGAAGAGACCTTCGACGCCGCCCTGTGTAGAACTGACCCTTCCTCGTCGTCTGTCCCGGTTCCGGTTCCGGTCTCAGTAGCCGTATCCGTCGGTGTCTCCTTCGGTGATTCGGTGGATCGGGTCGGAGCCATACCTCGCTCCTTGTCTGTGACACCGACGCCACCTCCGTCTGTCATCTCCTCGTTCTCCGTGTACTCGTCTTTGACGTCCTCGGCTATGGCTTCTAGTACGCCTTCGTAGTACATCGAGTAAGCCCCGAGGTAGATCTTGGGACCGAGGTCGAGTATGTCGTGGATCTTTCCTATACGTGCCCTGTCCTCGAAGTAACCCTTACCGTACTCTCCGCTTCCGAGATCGACGAGGTACTCCTTCTGTGTCCGTTTAAGCTGTTCGACTGTTCTCGTCGACTTCGAGAGGATCTCCTTAGTCTCGGAGTAATCCTGGAGATGTCCGTAGAACTCCTCGACGAGATCGTCCTGTATATCCTCGAAGACGTGTGACATCTCTTCGAGACGGCGCTCGTCCTCTCTCGTAAAGCCCGTGTACTCCTTCCTCCACTCTATCTCCTGTCTGTCTACCCCTATCTCATCCACGAGACTCTCACCGTCAACCCGGTGTCGGATAGCCTCGCCTCCCTCAGATCCTGACATGGAGTAACGTTGGATCTACTCGCATAAATATCTGGGTACTCGGGTTACGACGACGAGTTGGAGGCGGCTTCTGAGTCCGTCTCGGACTCCGCCTCCGAGACGGGTATCACGGCTCTGGAGTCGGTCACTGCGTACGCGTCTATCTTCGTAGGCAGATTACGTGCCACGGTTCGGACGTTTTCGGGAGTGTCGCCCGCTACGACGAGGTCGTATCCCGAGTCGGGAGCCGTAACGACCACTGTATCACTTCCCTGTAACGGCGACTCGACGAACTCGGAGGGAACGTCGGCGTCCATTCCCTTTCCGCGCAGGAAGCCGTACGTCGTCACGAGGACGTCTGTGTTCGACGGTGACGGGCTCTCACCGTATACCGCAAAAGACCTGCGTCCCGCGTCCTTGAGGTCACGTCTGATGCCCACCGACGCGGAGGCGAGCGAATGGGACGTATACCTTACCGTGGCGTCGTCGCCGACTACGTAGGGGTAGTCGAGGAGGTCGCGTCTTCTGTCTCCACTCACGAGGAACTCGGCTATGTTCGAGATCAGAACCTCGTTGTCGGCGACGTTGTACTTACCTCCTTCGAGGAAGGTCGTGTCTCCCACGCCTAAGACGTTGCCGTTGACAACTGAGACCGAGTAAGCTCCCGGTGAGTCGCCGCCCGATCTCCTGGTTCCCGGAACCGCAGTCGCTACTGTGACACCGCGTGTTGACGAGACGTGGGTAGCTGTGTAAGTGGAGATACGGTTGACTCCGTCGGCGATGTCGGAGCCTGCACGTCCCGAGGCGAGGACGTTCTTGTAGTTGCCGTCGGTCGCGTCAGACTCCATGTTGTAGAGGTAGTCGGAGCCGAATCTCAGACCGAACCTCGAAGCCAACGGGTTGATGTAGCTCTCCTCCGACGTAGTTCCGAGGACTCCGAGACGTGAATCCGAGGGTTCGCCGAGAAGGAGGAGACGTCCACCGTCGTCGACGAAGGACTCGACTGCGTTAATCTCACGTTCGGAGTAACTCCTTCCGGGGTCGGCGACAACGAAGGCGTCTGCCCGGCTAAGTGTCTCGCCCAGATCCCTTCTTTCTTCGAGGTACTCGACCTCGTATCCCGTTTCGGTGACCGTAGAGACTACTGAGTCGATCCCATCACGTGTTATACGGTTAGAGTGTGCGAGGTCGACCGCTACGACTCCCGTGTCGGGGCTGAGGTTGACGTCTGTCCTCCCCGACGACTCCAGCCTATTGGGTGTCAGGTCGGACGTGTCGTAGATATCGGTGTCGGACCGGGCTGACTCCAGCCCTGCTTCGAGGTACGTCGAGACTCCCGAAACCATCACGACAGCTACGACTATCCCTAAGAAGATAACGAGTCGTTTTGTGACTTCGGAGTTACCGTCGTTATCTCGTGGCATTTTCCACCTCCGCCGTCTCCCATGTCCGTGTGGAGTTTCCGGAGACCAACTCGGGAGGAAGCATAACGGGATTAGGGAACTCGGTTCGCGTGTCGACTCCGGTTATGTAGGAGGGGTCAACGAGCTTCTTCTCGGAGGCGTCCGACGCGACGTAGTTGGAACGCGAGATGAAACGCACTATTCCGTCGCGTCTCATACGTGTCACGGAGTAGCTTTCCATTCCCGCTAACTCTGCCGCCTTTTCTGCTGCGGCGTCCAAGCCACCTATCTCGTCGGCGATGCCGTTCTCGACAGCCGTAGGACCCGAGTATAGCTTAGCGTACTCAACCTCTTCCCTCGTTATGTTTAGGTCGTCATCCCTGTGCTTCATCACCGATCCCACGAACGCCCTCTTCGCTGTCTCTATACGGTAGTACCAGTCCCTCTCGTCCCCCGCATTGAGCTTGTTGGGTCCTGTGGTTATCACGCCCTCTACCGACCCGGGGTTCTGTGGCATCTGCATCACGACGCCGACGCTCCCGATGAAGGACGACGGCTTAGCATAGATCTCATCGCTCGGGAGTGACGAATAGTAGGCTCCCGACGCCGCCGACGAGTCTACACTCGTCACCACGGGCATCTCGTCCGCCGTCCTCAGAACTTCGAGGTAGATCGTCTCGCTCGCCGACGCCGACCCGCCGGGACTATTGACTCTCAAAACTACCGCCTCGACCCCGGGGTCGTTTCTCGCTCTTTCGAGCATCCCTGTCACCGTGGTCGCAGTACTACCGTCTATGCTTCCTTCGAGAGGAACGACTGCGACCTCACCCTCTGTCGTAAGCCAGCCTGAAACCACGGGAGAGATCATGAGACCTAAGAGGAGTGCGGCGGCGACAAGGGCTACGTAAGACCTTCCGATCCTCGTGAGGACGTCGGGTATCTCTGGTCTCCACATCTGAGCCAATTTGGTGTCGGAGTCCCAAAAACACACGGGTTCGGGACTCCGCTCCCCGGTTCCTCCTCCTCTGGGTATAGTTAGACTTTTGTTGGAATCGGTACTATCGTGTGTCAACACGTGACAGAGACACAGTCTTCCGGGAAGGTAGGAGCCGACGGAGGTGCGTGAAAAGATCCGTTCGCGGGAAACCGGTACTAGAACGGATCGGGGGTCGAGACGTGTCGCAGTCGACATAAGCGGGAGACATGAGAGGGAAGGCAGGTATCTCATGGTCTGTGCCGCGGTCTCAGTCGACCTAACATCCGACTCTGTCGACGAAGTCAACGAGATTGAGTACTCGGTCGTAGACACCCCCAAGAAGCCCGGCTTTGACGTCGTAGTCGACGCCGTGAGTGGCACTGTCGGAAAGATGTCCGACGACACGAGTACCGTCGTCGCCGAGGAAGGCGAGTTCTACAACAAGCCAGACTGGGTCGTCGAGGGGGCACTTGGACTGAGGCGCGGCAGGTCGTTTAAGTACATAGAAACCATAAGTGAACGTAAGGCGGTGGGGATAGCCCACCACGCCGCTTACGGCGGCAGGAAGCTTCTGATTGAGTACACAGACTCCAACACCAAGAATGAGAGACCGAAAGGATAAGGCAGTAATTGTAAAACGCGTCGGCTCGGGCGAGACGGCTGACACGTCCGAGATAACCGAGTTATCTGAGTCGGCAGGGTACGAGATAGTCGGCGAAATCACACAGTCGAGGAAACAGGACCCCGCGTACCAGATAGGACGCGGAAAGGCGGACGAAGTAGCGCGTCTCGCTGAGACGGAAGACGCCGACAAGGTGATATTCGACAATCAGCTCGGTCCTTACCAGGTCTACAACCTCGGAAACGTGATAGACGCCGAGGTCATAGACCGTTTCACACTCATACTTGAGATATTCGGGCAGAGGGCAGGAAGCCGGAAGGCTCAGCTTCAGGTCGAGCTCGCGGAACTCAGATACGAGCTACCGAGGGTAGACGCCAAGACTTCGCTCGCCAAACGTGACGAGAAGCCGGGTTTCATGGGTCTCGGAGAGTACGACGAGAAACGTAAGAGCGACATAAAGGACAGGATATCGAGGATACGTGACGAACTCGACTCTCTCGCCGACAAGGAAGAGGCGTGGAGACGTGAGAGACGTAACTCGGGATTCGAACTCGTCGCCCTCGCGGGATACACCAACGCCGGAAAGTCGACTCTGATGTCGAAGCTCGCCGAGGTCGACCCCGACGAGAACGAGAGCCATCCCGACATAGACGAGACGGCGAAGTCGGAGAACCGTCTCTTCACGACGCTCGGAACGACTACGAGGAAGATGGAGGTTCCCGGCAGGGACGTCCTTCTGAGCGACACCGTCGGATTCATAAGCGACCTCCCCCACTGGCTCGTAGACAGCTTCAAGAGTACACTCGACGAAGTCTATCTCGCAGACCTCGTCCTCCTGGTTGTCGATGTCAGCGACCCTGTCGAGGAGATGCGTGAAAAGCTCGTGACCTCACACGACACTCTCTGGGACAGGGTCGAGGCTCCGATAGTCACTGTCTTCAACAAGGCTGATCTCGTCTCCGACGAGGAGCTTGAGACAAAGATACGTGAGGTCGAGTACCTCACACCTGAGCCCGTCGTCGTGAGTGCGAAGGAAGGCGAAGGTATTGATGAGATACTTTCGAGGGTCAAGGACGAGCTTCCCGACTGGGACGAGGCGGAGGTCTCACTCTCAATGGACGACGACGGAATGAGCACCGTCTCGTGGCTCTACGACAACGCCGAGGTCTTAGACGTCGAGTACGGCGACCAGATACGTGTCGAGTTCAAGGCACGTGACGAGATCATAGCCAAGGCATACGACAGGTCAACGGTAGAGGTCGAACCCGCGCTCGAATCAGACGCCACCGAGACGGGAGAGATCCGGAGCCGCGCCCACGCCGAGACCCAGACCCGGTGAGAGATAAAGAAAGTATTAAAAAGAGGCAAGACAAACGGTTTAATGCGAAGAACGAAACACGGTGCCGCCATAGCTCAGCTGGTAGAGCACCTCGCTGTTAACGAGGTAGTCCCAGGTTCGAGCCCTGGTGGCGGCGCTTCTCTTATACGTCGGTCTCACTTATTTACTCAATACATCCATGAATCCGGACTCGGTCATAATATACGACGGCGAATGTCCCTTCTGTTCGACGGCTTCTAGGGCACTCGAAAGACTCGAAGACGTCGGTGCTGTCTCGTGGTACGACGACGAAGCCCAGTGGTTCCTCGAAGCCGAGTTCGGCGAGACGCCTTTCGTCCTCTTCCTCGTCGACTCTGAGGAAGGCAAGGTATACGCTGGAGGTGACGCCGCCGAGGAGCTAGCCGACAGAGCCGGGCTTCCGGGTCTCGTGGGCGACCTTTTGGGCGACAGGTACGAGACGGTCTCGGAGGTCATACGTAAGGTCACTCGAACCGAGGGGAGTCCAGAGAGCTTCGACGGTGTCTACGAAATAGAAGACGAGGCGAACGATCTCTTCGACGAACTAGCCGAGGTGTCGGAGACGGCTGAGGACAGAAGGCGGGACACATCTTAGCTTAATTAACCCGAAGCGTCAGACGAAACTGTCTTCTACTTAGACAGTTAAATCGGAACCATGGACGCGGTTCTTCTCGGATCGGTAGGTCTCCGAGTCGTCGGGGTCGTCTACTCTATCTATCTTCTCTACCAGGTCGGTGACCCACGTTTCGGCTACCTGACTCTGATGCTGTCCCTCATGGCTACGCGTCAGATTCTCACGTACCTCAATCTCCTGCCACAGTCCCTGACAGAGCTACCGGGTCTCGTGGTCAGTTTTCTCGCACTGGTTCTAGTATACTACCTCGTCGAGTACACCGACCATGAAGCCGAGATGCAGGAAGCTCTTAGGGAAAGAAACGAGAAGCTCAACGAGTTTCGGAAAGCCATCGAGCACGCGGGGCACTCGATCTACATAACAGATGACGACGGAAGGATAGAGTACGTCAACGAGGAGTTCGAGGAGACGACAGGATACTCGGAGGAAGAAGTAGTCGGCGGGTCTCCCGAGATACTCAAGTCAGGGAAGCAGGACGAGAAGTACTACGACAGGCTCTGGAGGACTCTGAGAGAGGGTGAAGTATGGGAGGAGAAGATAATCAACCGCAGGAAGGACGGTAAGATCTATACGGCGTACCAGACAATAGCACCCGTCGAGAACGACGAGGGCGAGATCACTAAGTTCGTCGCGGTTCAGTCGGATATTACAAAGAGGGAGATGCGTGAACAGCGTCTCGAAGTTCTTCACAGGATACTCCGACATAATCTGCGTAACTCTCTCAATCTCATAAAGGGAAACGTCGAGATACTCCTCGACGAGATCGACGACGACTACTGTGAGGAGAAGCTCGTCGAGATATCTGAGAGTGCAGACAGCCTCGTCGAACTCAGTGATAAGACGGAGGAGATCAACGAGACTATCGAGTTCGTGAGAAACGCCGAGACAGACACGAGACGTGTCTCCGAAATAGTAGACGAGGCGGTCGAGAATCTGTGCGAGAGATATCCCGAAGCCAACGTGTCGGTCGAGTACTCTGACGACGTCGCGGAGAGACGTCTCCCCGTGGTTCTGGGATCGGCTGTCGAGGAGGTCGTCGAGAACGGCGTGCTACACAACGACTCCGGGAGACCGTGTGTCTCAGTCGAAGTCTCGGAAGAGGACGGCGGAGACAGAGTCAGGATAGACATCGACGACAACGCCGGCGGAATTCCCGAGTACGAGAGGGAGGTTCTCAGAACCGGCGAGGAGACCCCTCTGATACACGGAAGCGGCCTCGGTCTCTGGTTCGTCTACTGGATACTCAGAATGGTGGGTGGAAGCATAGAGATAGAAGACACTGAGGCGGGAAGTAGGGTGAGTCTTCTGGTTCCGACACCGTCGGAGTGAGAAGGATCAGAACTCGACATCTGAGACGTCGAACCCGTCTTCGGCGGGCGACACCTCGTCAATCTCTATGTCTTCGAGATGAAGTGCGGCGTTACAAGGCTCAGTGAGCCAGGGCTTCATGCTGACGTAACGTTCTAGGTCGAAGTCCCTGTCCCAGTCCTGTTCGGCTATCGGCACGTTGGGTTTTCCGACGAGGGTTCCCGTCACGAGAGCCTGTATCCCCGAGTCGTTGAGATGGCTCTCGTCTATCTCCTCGACACGGCAGTCAGAACACCGCGACTCTATGTAAGTCGTGCCGTATTCGTCTATGTTGACAAGTATCTGAAGCTCATCGTACTCGTCAACGTCACCGATTCCGTCTTCGTGTATGTTACACGTAGCCGTCGATGGCTCCCTGTCGAAGCCGACGTACTCTCCGTCTACGACAGTCTCGACTATCTCCTCGGCGTCGTCTCTGCGTGTCGGGTTCCAGTCAGTCTTCGGCTGAGACTGTGACTCTGACTGTGACTCGGTATCCATTCACCTCACCTCTCGTAGTACTCTATGGCGTTTCTCTTTAGCTCGCGGCGTTTCTCCTCTAAGAACGAGTAGACAGTGCCGTGGGGTGCTCCGTCGAGTATCATCTCCGCCGCAGTCATCGCCACGTCGACCTGTTCATGCGTACCTATAACTCCGAAGGTGTTCCCGTAGATACGTACCTCGGCACCCGTGAGATCCTCCATTAGCTCACGTGTCTTCCCGTTCCTGCCTATGAGACGCCCCTTCTGTGACCTGCGTTCGGAGTCGCTTCCGGTGGCTTTCTTGAGGTCGATGGTCTCGAAGACCATCATCTCGTTTTCGAGTAGCTTGAGTGCCGACTCAGGCGGAAATCCTCTCCCGATAGCCTTGACTATGTCGGAGCCCTTGAGTCCCTTTATGGGGTCACCCGTCTTGTCTATTCTGACGCTCCCGCTGTCGGAGTCGACTGTGAGAGAGACCTCGGCGGCTTCCTCTATCTCTCTCTTGGTCTCACCTCCCTCTCCTATTATAACACCTATCCTGTCCTGTGGTATCTTTATGTGTTGTGACATAATATCGTAGAACTGAGTTGTCTCGGAGTAGGTGTCCTACCGACTTAACCCTTTTGAGGCTCAAGTCTCGGTTACGTCTTCGAGTATCGCGTCGGCGTCGACTTCGACGCCCCTCGACGAGAAGAACCGCGCGACGTTACGGCAGTCGCGTTCCAAGAAGTCGCGCGAGTTGGGATGGTGGATCGTAACCGCCTGTCCGACGTCTATAATCACTATATCGCCCTCGTGTACGAGTATGTTGTACTCGCTCAGGTCGCCGTGTACGAGACCTGCGGAGTAGAGACGCCTCATGTACTCGACGACGACATCGAGGGCGGTCTCGGGGTTCTCAAGTCTGACCTCCTTTAGCGTCGGAGCCCTTTCTTCGTTCCTGCCTATGAACTCCATTACGAGGACGTTTCTCTGTACAGCGATAGGGCTCGGGACTCTCACGCCCGCCTCCCTGGCTCTCTTGAGGTTCGAGAACTCCTTCTTCGTCCACGCTATCACGGTGTCTTTCTTGTCATTCTTGACGCCCTCGAACCTCGGATCGCCCTCGAAGTAGTCCCTCATGTCGCGGAAGTTCGAGGTCGCGACCCTGTATATCTTGAGTGCGACGCTCCCCTCTTCACCGTCTGCCTCGAAGACGTTCGCCTCCTTCCCCGTCGAGACCGGGGCTCCGACTGCGTCTACGTAGCCGTCCTCGACGAGCTTATAGACCGCCTTGAGAGTCGGGACGTCGAAGACCTCTGCCTCCGTGTCGTAGTCCTCCGAGTCCTCTATCCTCTCCCTGAACCTGTCTATCTCGTCTGCCCACTCGCGCTCCTTTTCGAGAGTAATCTCATCACGTACTGTGATTCTTTCCCATCCGAAACCGTTCTCTGATACGTCTTCCACGGGGAGTGTACGGAAGTCAAGGACAAAGGCGTACTGATACGCGTACTGGTACCAACTATCTACGTAGTACTATCCTATTAATATTCAACCATTTATACTCTGACTCCACTGTTTCAGACGTAAATGCCCCTCGTGGGGGTGGGGGTATTACGGAAACTACTGTAAGTTCCGAAACAGTCTTTCCCCAAACATCTGCAGCCGCATTCTCCTTCTTTTCGGATCAGAATACGAACGTTCTCAGACCGTACCTTTCGGCTGTCTCGGGTGAGATAGAGTCGCCCGTGTAGTCGACGACACCGTCCTCCAGAACTGCGATACTGTCTCCGACTTCGAGACCGAATCCGGTGTCATGTGTCGATATCACGAGAGTTATTCCCTTCTTCGAGAGCTTCTCGACTATCTCGACTATGGCGTCACAGCCCTCTCCGTCGAGTCCCGCTGTGGGCTCGTCGAGTAACACGTAGTCGGGCTCCATGACTAAGACGCCCGCGAGAGCGACACGTTTCTTCTCGCCACCGCTGAGTGTGTTACAGAGGCGGTCGCCGTATCCCGAAATTCCCATGGTTTCGAGAGCTTCTTCTACGCGTCCGTCGTCCTCGATACCGGCGTTCTTCAAGCCGAACCTCACGTCCTGGGAGACGGTCGGAGCTATTATCTGGTCGTTGGGGTCTTGGAAGACATAGCCGACCCTCTGACGCAGATCTTCGAGGCTGTCGTCGTCGTATCTGACTTTTTCGCCACCGACATAGACTTCTCCCGAGTCGGGCTCCAGGAGACCGTTGAAATGACGGAGTAAGGTCGACTTCCCCGCACCGTTTTTCCCCATGAGAACGGTCACCTCTCCCGACTCTGCCTTGAAGTCGGTGCCGTTGAGTACTGTGTCGTCGCCGTATCCGAAGACTAGATCACGCGTCTCTATCATCAGACCACCAGTGTCGACGAGAGCAAGAGGAGTATCATAGCCGCGTATACGTGTCCCGAGCTCTGTCTGCGTGGACTCGGCATCTCGCCCGAGTACGATCTCGATCTCATCGACTCTTCCATCCTCTCTGCCCTCGTTAGTGATTTCAGAAAGAGGGAGAAGCCGATTAGCTTTGTCGATCTGAAGAGAGAAAGTCTGTCGGAGTAGCCGAGACGTGACCTAGCCGCAGTCTGGAGCCTCTCCGACTCTTCGGTGAGTATCTGTATTCCTCGGTAGGTCAGAAGGCAGAACTCGACGAAGAAATCAGGGAGACGTAGTCTCTTGAGTGCCGAGAAGGTCACGGGAACCGTCGTCGTGAGTATGAAGTAGACGAGAACTGACAGCGATGCCCCTGATCTGACCGCAGTCGTGACCCCTCTTTCGACTCCTCTGTCCGAGAAACGTAAGACGAAGTCGAAGATGAGAGGAACCGAGAAAGCCGTCTCCCCCGAGGTAAAGACGAGTATCACGCCTATACTCGGCACCGCGAAGTAGATGGGGAGACGGACGAAGTCGAGGTAGTCACGTCCAACTGCGTGGAGGCCCAGTGTTACGAAGACCCCAGCTGTGGCTAACTTTGTCAGACGGCTCGGAGCAGCGACGGCTAAGACGAGACCCGCGAGCGAGAAGTAGACGTTTAGCTCTCCGTCTACAAGAGGGGTAGAGGACGACTGTGTCTTCTCCAGGCTCGCGTGGTGCATCTATGTAATAACTGTTTGTCTACGTCTGAGTCTGTGACGCGTCTGTCGAAGTCGTCTCTGTCTCTGTCTCTTCGGGCTCCGAGCCTCTGAATCTGCCGAGGTAGTAGCCTATCGCGAGCCCTCCTACCGCCGCCTGTAACGAGAAGAGGAGACTCTCTATCTCGCCGCTCGGCGGTGTCCAGACGGGGTTGAACCACGGCTCATAGCCCGGGCTGATCTGGTTTATGCCCTCCTGTGCCTGACCGTCGGCTCCTCCCCAGGCTGCCGAAGACATCACGAAGCTTCCGACTACGAGGACTGCGAGGAGTCCGATCCCTATGGCGGCGTATCCTCTCCCCTTCATGCCGGGACCCCCATGCGTTTTCTGACTGAGTCCTTAGCCTTGACGAGGTATCCCACGACAGCCGCCGCGAGTGCCCCCTCGACTATGCCTATCGGAATCTGAGTCACCGCGAATATTCCCATGAACCGAGCCGCCGAAGACATTATTCCGTCGATACCCGCCTCCGACGGGAACGCGACTGCTAACTGTAACGACGTAAAGACGTAGGTCGTCCAGTCGGTGACCACCGCAGCGACAAAGGTCGACTTACGTATGTCGGTTCGGGGTCTGACGAGCTTATAGGCTCCGTAGCCGACGAAGGGTCCTATGACACCCATCGAGGCGACGTTCGCTCCGAGTGTCGTGATTCCGCCATGAGCCAGAAGTAACGACTGGTATAGTAAGACGACAGCCGAGAGGAAGGAAGTCACCACGGGACCGAAGAGGACGACTGCGAGACCGGTTCCCGTGGGATGTGACGTACTGCCGGTTACCGACGGCATCTTGAGAGCCGAGAGGACGAATATGAAACCCGCCGAGACGGCTAAGAGAGCCTTCGACCTCGAACTGTCCATCGACTTTGCTGTCTTGTACGCTCCGTATCCGACGAAGGGAGCCGCGACTACGTACCATGCCGCAGCCCACTCTACGGGTAGAAACCCTTCCATTATGTGCATGTCCGTGTCACCACACCCCCTTCTACCAGAGAAGGGATTAAAACAATTTTGGTTGAACTAATACAAATGAAGTTTAATTCAGGGAGCGTGAGACGAGGCTCGTCGAGGTCAAAATAAAAAAGAGTCTGTCGTCTGTCCCGTCTTACTCTTCTTCTAGGTCGGTAAGGCAGAACCACCAGTCCTTACAGTCGTAGCCCTCTGCCTCGGCTTCTGCGAGTCTGTCCTCGGCGTCCTGGTCGCTGCCGGGCGGCGGAACAAGAACCTGGTCGCCGAAGTTCTGGTTCTCGGGCCAGTCGGCGGGTGTGGCGACTCCTTCATCGTCGCTCGTCTGGAGTGCTTCGAGCGATCGGAGTATCTCGTCTATGTTACGTCCGATCTCGAAGGGGTAGTAGAGAGTGAGACGTAGGACACCGTCGGGGTCGACTATGAAGACCGCACGTACTGTCGACGATCCCATTCCAGGATGGAGCATTCCGAGCTCCTGTGCGACTCCACCCATCTCGTCGGCTATTATGGGGAAGCCTATGTCTACGCCTATCTCCTCCTCTATCCAGTCGGTCCATTTGATGTGGGAGTGGACGCGGTCGACCGAGAGACCTATGAGGTTCGCGCCTAACTCCTCGAACTCGTCACGTCTCTGTTCGAACGCGATGAACTCGGTCGTACAGACGGGCGTGAAGTCACCGGGGTGGCTGAAGAGCACGAACCACTCGCCCTCGTACTCGTCGGGGAGCTTCATCTCTCCGTGTGTTGTGGATACTTCGACTTCGGGGAACCTGTCACCAAGCAGCGGCATCGTGGGTTTTTCTTCTGACATCATACTACTACACGTGTGGAGAGGACTTAAAGCTTACTCAACGCAAGAAATATTCGCAATTCCACATTCGTAATTATCCTATAGGAAAAGATATTTTATATTAGGCAAACTACATTCTCCGGTGGACTTTTCGTCGACGAAACCAAGACATATTCATGGAATCCGACTGGGAAGAACGCATAAGAGCGATGAGGGACGAGAAAGACGACTTCTTCGGGAGTTCGCGCAGGTCACCTATACCTGCCGACGAACGCGACGACTTCGACGGTCTCAACTACTTCGAACCCGACCCCGACTACCGTTATGAGCTGAAGCTCGACGAGTTCGACGACAAGAGCGTGGTCGAGATAGGCACGACGGAGGAGGGTGAGAGGAAGTACCTCGACTGGGGAGTCTTCAGTTTTACTGTCGACGGAGAGGACTGTGAGCTACACGCTTACAAGAGCGACCCCGACGAGAGCCGTCTCTGGGTTCCCTTCAGGGACGAGACCAACGGAGACGAGACCTACGGCGCGGGGAGATACCTCGACCTCGACGAGGATAGCCACAGGCTCGACGATGACAGATGGATACTCGACTTCAACCAAGCCTACAACCCTTTCTGTGTCTACTCCGACGACTACGAGTGTGCTCTCATACCCACGACCAACTGGCTAGACGTAAGTATAGAGGCGGGAGAAAAGAGCTACAAGTAATAAAAAGCTACCTCTTCCTTACGACCTGTTTCGAGATCTTTCTCTGTGTGCCGCTGGGATGCTCTAAGAGAACGACCGAGTCACCGTCTATCTCACGTACCTCGCCCTTCCTGTCGGTACCGTCCTTCCAGTGGAAGACGACCCTGTCGTGGGGGTATAGTTTTTCGGGGCTGTGAAGCTCTGACTCGTGTTCTTGGGCTTTCATCTGACATCTATCTCTAAGTAGTCTGACATATTAAGCCTTTCCTCGGCTCTGATTCTCCTTCAGTATATACGTTCGGATTCGTCTTCTGTCAGACAGTATAAGTAGCTAGCCCACGAAGATAAGGTATGTCGAAGTACGAGGATCAGCTTGAGCGTGCTTTATCTGAAGCTTCCGAGACTGAAGAGATAGGTAGGTTCTCTCTTCCCGAGCCCGACGTGAGACAGGAGGGCAACACGACAGTCTACGAGAACTTCCAGGACTTCGTCCAGACGGTCGACAGAGACGAGAACGACGTCTTGGAGTTCCTCCAGAGAGACATGGGAACGAGCGCACACCTCGACGAGAAGGGACGCGCACGTCTCGTCGGAGACTTCAACGCCGGACGTATAATGGAAGCAGTCGAGGAGTTCACCGACAAGTACGTTATCTGCCCCGAGTGTGGCTCTCCTGACACACGTCTCGAAGGCGACGACGAGAACCTCTCGATAAAGTGTGAGGCGTGTGGCGAGAAGTCGCCCGTAGAGTAGTACCGCCCCCATAACTAATACTCCTGGAGTCTTTTCTTGTGTTGTATGATAAGAAGGCTCGTCCTGGACATAATGAAGCCGCATGAGCCGCCGATGCACGACGTAGCCGTCAAGGTCGCAGACACCGACGGCGTCTCGGGTGTAAACGCGAAGCTCATAGAGACCGACAGTAAGGTTCAGAACATAAAGATGACAGTCGAGGGCGAGGACATCGACTACGACGCGGTTAAAGACCGTATAGAACACCTCGGGGGAAGCGTCCACTCGGTCGACGAGGTGGCGTGTGGTGAGACCATAGTCGAGGAGAGCATCACCCCACAGGACTGAGAGATGTGGGGAATCGACTTCGTGCGTGAGACGCTCCAGGACGAGGAAGCACGTTCGATATCGCGGCGTTACTTCATATCGAACGGCTTCGACGGTGCTCTCACGAGTGTCGGAATCACAGTCGGCTCGTACCTCTCGGGAGTCCCCGACGGTCTCACGGTAGTCAAGGTCGGAGTGGGTGCCGCAGTCGGTCTGTCGACGTCGGGTGTCTGGAGTGTCTGGGAGATAGAACGTGCCGAGAAGCTCGCTGAGCTACAGGGCGTAGAGGCAGCTATGCTGAGAAGCCTCGAAGACACCTCGATACACGCCGAGAAGAAACGCGTAAGGATAGTCAACTCGGTTATGAGCGGTCTGGGTCCAGTCGTGGGTATACTCCTTCCCGTCTTAGTCTTCGCCTTCGAGGGCGTCTACCTCACGATGCTCGAAGCCACCCTCCTCTCTGTGGCTGTCGCAGTCTCTGTCCTCTTCGTCTTCGGTGCCTACATGGGATCTATCTCCAAACAGAGATGGTACGTCGCGGGTCTCCGTATGGGCGTAGCAGGAGTCGTAGTCGCAGGAATCAACGTTCTACTCCCGGGATAAGAATGAAAGAAGGATGGAAGTCGAAGAAAACGGACGAGGTGATAGAAGATATCGGAACCTCCGAGGAGGGTCTAAGCTCGGAGGAGGTGGAGGCGCGGCTTGAGGAGTACGGCGAGAACGATATACGCGGTGATGAGGGCGTCTCTCCTCTGAGGATACTCGTCTCACAGTTCGACGACTTCCTGATATATCTCCTCGTGGTCGCGGCTCTCCTGTCTCTCGGCGTCGGACTCCTACCCGGGAGACAGCCCGAGTATGTCGACGCCGGACTCATAACTGTTATACTCATCGCGAACGGGATCTTCGGCTTCGTCCAGGACTACCGCGCCGAGAAATCGATAGAGGCTCTGCGTGAGCTGTCGACACCCGACGCTACCGTGGTGAGAGACGGAGAGAAGGTCAGGGTCGACTCGAAACGCGTCGTCCCCGGAGACGTCGTCTTCATCGAACAGGGCGATGCAGTTCCCGCAGACGCGCGCCTGATCGAGTCACAGAGCTTAGAGGTCGATGAGTCGGCATTAACCGGAGAGAGCACATCGGTGCCAAAGGAGACGGGTGTCGTCGAGGAGGACACACCTACTGCCGAGACCTCGAACCTCGTCTTCATGAACACGAACGTCGTGAGGGGAAGAGGTAAGGCTGTCGTCGTCGAGACGGGGATGGAGACAGAGGTCGGGAAGATAGCGACACAGATCACTCAGGCTGAGGAGAGACAGACTCCGTTCGAGAGGGAGGTCGACAGACTCGGGAGGACAATAGGCTACGGTGTCGTGGCTCTCATACTTGTAGTCGCAGGCGTACAGTGGGGGTTCACATCGGCATCACTCATTACGGTCTTCCTCGTCTCTATAACACTCGCTGTCGCCGCAGTACCCGAGGGTCTCCCCGCAGTCGTGACACTCACTCTCGCTCTGGGTTCGAGGAAGATGCTAGACAGGAATGCGATAGTACGTAACCTCCCCGTCGTCGAGAGCCTCGGGTCGACAGACGTGATCGTGACTGACAAGACGGGAACACTCACCGAGAACCTCATGACGGTCAGACGCGTCTACTTCTCGGATGAGACCTACGGTGTCACGGGAACCGGACTCAAGACCCAGGGCGAGTTTGTCGAGGAAGAATCGGAGACCGAAGTCGATCCTGAGGTGGTCGAACCTCTTCTCAGGGCGGGTGTCGTCTGTAACAACTCCGAGAGATCCCTCAACGACTCCGACGACGACTACTACGGCGATCCCACAGAGATAGCCCTACTCGTCTCGGCACAGAAAGCGGGTATCGACGTCGGGGTTGGAGACGAGAGACAACGAAGAAGAACCGACGAGGTACCGTTCACCTCGGACAGGAAACGGATGACTGTTACAGTGCCCAGCGGTGACGAGAACGGCGGGTACATTTCCTACATGAAGGGAGCTCCCCAGGAAGTTCTCAGCCGGTGTGACACGCATCTCGTCGAGGGTGATGCCGTAGAACTCGACGACGAGGCGAGGAAAGATATCAGAGACAGACAGACCGAGTTCGAGGAAGATGCTCTCCGTGTCCTCGGGTTCGCGTACAAGGACGGACGTGTCTCCGACGAGGACGACGAGGACGGCTTTGTCTTCCTCGGGTTACAGGCTATGATAGATCCGCCGAGGGACGGCGTCAGGGGTGCTGTCGACGACTGCCGGAGTGCGGGGATAGATGTTATCATGGTCACGGGCGATGGAATGGGGACGGCTAAGGCAATTGGAGAGGAGGTCGGATTCGATCCCGAGAACGCGATGTCGGGGCGCGAGGTCGAGAAGATGGAAGACGACGAGTTACGTGAGGTCGTCGAGGAGACGGAGGTCTTCGCGAGGGTCTCACCGAGCCACAAGGTTCGTATACTCAAAGCGTCCCAGGAGAACGGTCACAACGTCGCTATGACGGGTGACGGAGTCAACGACGCGCCGGCTCTCAGGAACGCCGACGTCGGTATAGCGATGGGACAGAGGGGAACAGACGTCGCCCAGCAGGCTTCCGACATGGTTCTGAGAGACGACAACTTCGTGACCATACGTGACGCGATAGCAGAAGGGAGAGGGATATTCGACAACATACGTAAGTTCGTCAACTACCTACTCTCGGCGAACGCGGGCGAGATCTTGGTCGTGACCTTCGGAATTCTGCTCGGAAGCCTCGTCTTCCCGGATCTGTTCGCGGGTGCAGGCGAGTCACTCATACTCACACCCGTGATGCTCCTCTGGATAAACCTCGTGACCGACGGACTCCCCGCACTCGCCCTCGGAGCCGATCCCCATTCTCCGAGCATAATGGAGAGACAGCCCCGACCCAGCGACGAGCCAGTCATCGATCTGAGGATAGGCGCGTCGGTGGTGGGAATAGGTCTCGTGACGACACTCACGGGTCTTCCGCTCTTCTTCGAGACTCTCTCACGTACACGTAGCCTCGTCCTCGCACAGACTTCGCTCTTCACCTTCCTCGTGGCTGCCGAGATGGTACGTATCCAGGTCATACGCCACAGGTACGGTCAGTCGATCTTCTCAAACCCGTGGCTCATCGGCGCTGTGGGTCTCTCGCTCGTCCTCCATCTCGGCGTCCTCTACACCCCCGTGTCGTCTCTCTTCGAGGTCACACCTCTCGGTGCCGGCGCGTGGCTCAGGATAGGCGTCGGCTTCGTGGGCTTCCTGGTCTTAAACGTCGTAGTATCGTGGCTCCTCAACCGCTTGGTAACTGACCAAAGCCTCAAGACCCACGATCCGGAGGATATAGTATGATAGCCGAGGTGCTCCTGTTCGGTCTCGGACTCACAGTTCTCGTCGTCGGTGCTGACACAGCGGTGAGGTCGGCGGGAGACCTCGCACTCTACTACGGTGTCTCAGCGTTTTTCGTGGGAGTAACAGTCATCTCGATAGGCACGTCAGTTCCCGAGATGACGACTTCGGTCTATGGCGCCGTCTACGGATCGGGAGACCTAGTAGTCGGAAACATAGTCGGCTCCGAGGTCGCCCAGATCACACTCGCTGTAGGAATCGTGGCTCTGATATCACCCATATCCGCCGAGAGACGGAACACGGCAGTCTACGGCGGGGCGATGATACTCGCGATGGTGATAATGTATCTCACAGTCGAAGACGGCGTAATAACACGTTCGGAGGGCTTCCTCATGATGCTGTCGTACGTCGTCTTCATACACGACCTCTACTCCTCAGAGGGCGGAGAAGAGATAGCCGAGGAGGTAGAGGAGGCTGAACCCCCTAAGAGAGCAGTCCCTCTCATACTCTTGGGCGTCGGACTCGTCGTAGTCGGTGGACATCTCTTAGTCACTAACGGAGCCGAGATCGCTCGTCTTGTTGGCGTGCCCGAATACACAGTGGGCGTCTTGACGGGACTTGGGACGACAACTCCCGAGATAGCAGTCGCAGGTCTCGCCGCACACAGGGGCAAAGCCGGAATATCGGTGGGATCGATACTCGGGAGTAATATTACCGATCCCGTCTTCTCTCTCGGCGTAGGAGCTCTCGTCTCAGATGTCATAGTCTCGGATGTCGGGTCGGTACTCGTCTCGTCGCGGTATATGATTGGCGTCTCGGTCTTTGTCCTCGGACTCCTCTACTGGAGACGAGGGATCAGCCGTCGAACCGCCCTAGTATGTATGGCACTCTATGTCCCGTTCTTCTTCGTCTAAAACTCCATAAATATAAGAAGACAGACCGCGGATACGGGACACGGAATGGAATCCGAGAAGCTCGGTCTCAAGGAGGTCGTCGCCATGGGTGTCGGCGGTATGGTCTCTGGAGGCATCTACGCTGCACTCGGGGTTGCGATGCGTCAGGCGGGGAACGCCGTCCCAGTCTCGTACCTTCTCGCAGGCGTCATCACGCTCCTCACTGCGTACTCGTACGTCAAGCTCACAGTCCACTTCGGAGAGAAGGGCGGTGCTTTCGCCTTCATCGACCACACGACGGAGAACCCGCATATAGCAGGCGTCACGGGATGGGTTCTGATAGTAGGGTACGTCGGCGTGATGGCGATGTACGCCTTCGCATTCGGGGCTTATACATTGACCGCGGCGCGCGAGATCGCGTCCGTCAGCCTGCCTCAGATACTCAGACCCATGATCTCTGTGGGAATCGTGGGGCTCCTCGTAGGTCTCAACCTCGCCGGGGTGAGAGAGACAGGCTTGTTCGAGGACATAGCAGTATATCTCAAAATAGTAATACTTCTGTCCCTCGCGTCTCTCGGAGTCGTCTTCTACGACGGCAGCCTCGCGGCTGTCGACTTCTTCAACAAGGGATACGTGAGTCCAGTCACGGGTTTCGCTGTGATCTTCGTGTCATACGAGGGCTTTCAGCTCCTGACATACGACTACAACGACATAGAGAACGTCGAGACTAACCTCCGACGTGGCATATACATAGCCATCGCCATAGCCATCCTCATCTACGTCTCGGTGTCCTTCATGGCGACCCTACATCTTACCCCCGAACAGCTAGTCGAACACAAGGAGACAGCACTCGCAAAGGCGGTCTCGAACATACCCGTACTCGGGGGTGCGGGCTTCATTCTCGTGATTCTGTCGGCGATGAAAAGCACGTCTTCGGGGATAAACGCCACACTCTTCGGCGCTTCAAGGCTCGCACACAAGGTCGCAACCGAGGGGAAGATGCCACAGGTATTCTCGTTCCGTGACAGACACGGAGTGCCCAAGTACGCCCTCGTCGTGATGGGGGTTCTCACGGCGATCTTCGCCGCACTCGGCACCCTGAGACAGATAACCGAGTTCGGCTCTGTCGCATTTCTGATCTCCGACGCGATAGCCAACTACACCAACCTCAGAATCTACGACGAGACGGGGTCGAATCCCGTATTCCCCGCTCTCGGATTAGTCGGTACAGTCGTTGCGATACCCATAGTTCTCCACCACCTCTACGTACATGAGTTCGGTGTCTTTGTCTCTGTGGTAGGAATATTCGCGGCTGTCTTAGTCCTCGAATTCTTCTACCTCGAACGTGAGTCGGTCGAAAAGGGGGTCAAGGAGATAGAAGATGGAGTGAAGGACAGGATATAGATAGCTACTACTCGTCACTCTCGTTCTCGTCTTTATTACAGTCACACTGCTTACGTTTACGTAGATGTTTGATGGTCTCAGAAGCCTCGTTAACAGTTCCTATTAGAGTGGTTATTTCCCTCTTAGTGGGATGGCACCTACCGAGGACACGTCTCATCATTCTCGCTGTCTTTTCGCGTCTTCCCTCGGGATGGTCGACCGCTGCGAGGAGATCTCCGAAGACGGTGTGGAACCTCTCTATGTACTCGTCGTCTGCCCTGTCGTGTCTCTGTTTCTGTCTCTCGTTGTCGTTGTCGTCTTCTTGAGACTTCCTCATCTCGTAGAGAGCGACAGTGACAGCCTGTCCGAGGTTGAGAGACGGATACTCGGGGTTCGCGGGTATCGAACAGACACGGTCGAGACGTCCTATCTCCTCGTTGGTGAGTCCCGTCGACTCCCTACCGAAGACTAGTGCGACTTTGGCATCCAGATCCTCAATCTCGTAACGTATCTCCTCGGGAGTCGTATAAGGGAACCTTGCGTGCTGTTTGGGTGAGCCCGTCGTCGCCGTAAATCCCACGGTGTAGTAGCTCTCGACGACCTCATCGAACCCCACGGATCGGCGCGACCTGAGTACGTCGTCGGCGTCCTGTGCGAAGCCGTACGCCTCGTCGCCCTCCTCTATACCGGGAGGGTCTACCACGAGGAGTTCGTCAAAGCCGAAGTTCTTGACAGCCCTCGCCGCAGTACCGACGTTCCCCGGAGTCTCGGGATCAACTAAGACGACTGAGAGCTTCGGCATACCTCACTCAGTCGAGATTCTCGTTCTGGTGTGACCCTGAGTAGGTCTCCGAAAGCTTCTCGGTCTTCTCGAAGACTATCTGGCAGATCCTCATGTCCGCCTGTATCTCCATAGGAACGTCGATCCTCAGACCGCCTTCTCCTCTTCCCTTGTAGCCCGAGTCCCAGACAGCAGTGAAGAGCATACCGCCGCTCCTCATGAGCCTGCTCCGCGGGTAGACGAATCCGACGTGGTTCTCGGGTATCTCGACGACCTCGGCGTACTCGACTACGTAAGAGCCGGGTTCGAGCGAGTAGAACTCCCCTCCGTCTCTCTCCTCTGTCTCAATACGTCTCCTATCGGGCTTGTCGTAGTCGTCGTCGGTAAGAGTGGCTCGGGTCTCGTGTCTGTATATCTCCCGTATGCTGAGGTCGAAGCCGTTAGGCTGTATCGCCTCGTCGAAGTCGGTCGAGTCGGCTGGCTCGATGTGGTCAGCGACGAAGCTACCGGATCTTATCATATACCCAGTTCGAAGTCGGAGGTAACAAACCTCCCGGAATCGGATCGGGAGACGGGGACTTCCCGTTACTCCTTACTTTTTCTCCGCAACGCGGCGGGCTCCGAAGAACAAGAGGGAGGCTAGGACTCCGACGACACCGAAGCCGGGCATTCCGTTTCCGTCCTCGGCACCTTCTCCGTCAGCTTGGCTGTCTTCTCCTTCTGCACCTCCATCACCACCATCTCCTTCCTCCGATACGTAGACAACGCCGAGTGTCCGGTCAACCTCGACAGGACCTTCGAGAGTTACCGTGTTTCCGTCCACGGCTCCCTCTGGAATCTCCGAGTCGCCCTCCGAGAGACTGTATCCCTCGGGAGCTACCACGGATAGGCTCTGTCCCTCGGAGAGGCTGAGACCTCCCTCGAAGACGTCGCCCACGTAGACTCGGCTGTCGTCAACACGCCCGAAGTTCTCCCAGCTTAGTGTGATTGAGATGGTTCCCGTCTCGCCGTCTCTGGTTCCTTCTACTGACTCAACCGAGACCGACATATCCCTCTCGACTTCTTCCGACGCTCTCTCGGCGAACGACTCGAAGGGGGCGGCGGCTTCGGCTCCCATCTCATCGAGCCTCGTCTGGTTCGAGAGTATCGAGTCGAAGGCTCGTCTCTCGGACTGTGTACCGAGCGAGACGTGGTTGTCTATGACCAAGTCTGCGTCGCCGTTGTCGTCGATGTCTATCTGTATGTCGGTCTGGCTAGGGTTCTGTGCCGAGACAGAGACCGCGACTGCCGATAACGCGATAAGGAGTAGGAGACTGACGCCTAAGAGCCGCAGTCTACGGCTCATCTTCTGTCACCTCCCTGCCCTTGTCCATCCATTCCCACGGCTCCGTTCGAGCCTGGGTTACTCCCTCCCCCTCCCCCTCCGCGATCGGAGTTCTGACCTCCGTTCATACTTTGACTCCCCTGTTGTGCTCCGTTACTCCCCGACCCGTTCGTGTTGTCTGCCTGCTGTCCCTGACCCGGGGCTCGGTCGGTTCTGTTTGTGTCGACCGGGGGAGCGTGGACACGGTCACGGCTGAGGTTGCGTGCTCTCTGGGCGACCTCGTGTCCCGTCATGTTACTCGCGTTCCTCGCGAGACTCATCGCACGTCTCGCCGTCTCGACTGGCCCTAATCCACGCGGATGTGTCGGTGTCTCGTTACCGACGATTCCACGTGCGAGACCCCGTGTCTGGTTGAGACGGCTTCTGTTGAGGCTGACGTTACGTCTCTCGGATACATTCTCGACGCGTCCGAGGCTACGCCCGGCTTCGG
Source organism: Halorutilales archaeon Cl-col2-1 (assembly GCA_041891055.1). Lineage (GTDB taxonomy): Archaea > Halobacteriota > Halobacteria > Halobacteriales > Afararchaeaceae > Afararchaeum. The sequence goes on from CP169074.1 coordinate 506,665, forward strand.
AGACCCTCGTGTTTATCTCAGCCATCCTCATCGCGAACTCGGTAGGGGATATACTCCCGTTCTGAAGCTCTTCTACGAGGCGTTCACGTTCCTGGTGTGCGTCGGCTATCTCCTCGTGAATCATCTCCACCTCACGTTCGGCGACCCTCGACCTGTTGGTCTCGGAGGCGTTCTCGAAGGCTAGGCGGAAAGACTCACGTTCGACTGCGCCCTCAACGTATCCCCTCTGGGATCTGAGAGCGATGCTTATCTCGTGTCCGAGTCCGAGACCCGGTGGTTCGGACTGTGTGACGTTCGTGGCGTTCGTGTCCGTGTCGTCGGCGTCCTGCGCGGCTACCGAGATCGTCCCTGCGACTACGATCCCGGTTAAGACGACTAATACGGCTAATACCGCGACACGTATGTCTATATCAGACATGGGCTCCCTTACCTAACCCAGGCTTATATATCTACCTGCGCCCCAAACGTCTGTCTCTCGGGTGTCAGTCTTAACATAAATAAGGGACTGACACAAAGACGGTTCTATGTTGATAGCCTTCGACTTCGACGGAACGCTCTCTGACTCAGAGATGACTGTACTTCTGGGTGAGGAAAAGGACGTAGCCGAGGAGATAGCCGGAATTACCGACAGGGCGATGAACGGCGAGATAGGATACGCCGAGAGTCTGAGACAGCGGATAGAGCTTCTCGAAGGTCTTCCCGAAGAGAGGATGAACCACGCCTTCGAGAGAATAAAGTTCCACGAGGGCGCAGCCGACCTCATAAACGACCTGCGTGACGCGGGAGTCTTCGTCGCCATACTCACGGGGGGATTCGAGAGGGGAGTCGAGTCGGTTCTCGAACGCAACGGTATAGAGGTCGACGAGATAGTCGCCAACAGGCTCGTCCTCGAAAACGGTGCCCTCACGGGTGAGGTTGAGGGAAGCCTCATAGAGGGAACCAAGGACGAGGCTCTCGAACGTCTGGCTACGTCAGAGGGGGTAGACCTCGAAGACACAATGGCTGTCGGCGACGGTGCGAACGACCTTCCGATGCTCAGAATTGCCGGCGATGCGATAGGATACGAGCCGAAGCCTACTGTCCGCGAGGAGTGTGACACAGTCGTGGCTTCTGTCGAGGAGCTAAGACGTCTCCTCGAAGAGAAAGGAGTCCTCGGGTAGATTTTTTAGTTTTCAGTCTGAGTTTGACGGCTCATACCTCACGTCGATGTAGCCTCGGACTCTGTCTCTTCTGACACGGGTGTCTCCCAGACTAGGATCGCTCCTGACCCGAGTATCAGGACGACACCGCCCACGAAGAGTGCGAAGAGAGGCGAGACGTAGTCCGAAATCACTCCGCTTCCGAGCTGGAACGGGACGACTGCGAGACCGCTGACCATTGCCATCCCGCTCAGAACCGTGGCTCTTCCTAAGGTGGCTATCCTGTCGTTCACGTACTGTCCCGCGAACGACTTAGTAACGTCCGAGAGTCCTCTTACGAACAGAAACGTCAGAAGCGAAAGCACAGGGAAGAAGTACATTCCCACGAGTGCGGCTCCGACACCGAACGGCAGGTAGAGGAACCAAGCTCGGACGCCGATGTACTCCTTTATCGCCCCCGCGTAGTAACTGATCACAGCCCCCAGGAGACTGTAAGCCGCGTAGAACCATCCGAGGAGTGACTCGACCTGGCTCGCGGCGACACCCAGATCTACGACGACCGTCTCGAATATGGGCTGGAGAAAAACGAATATCAGGTAGGTGACCGCGGAGTAGAGGACATAGTAGTAGACGACGAACGCCCTGAGGTTCTTCTGTGAAACAGCGTCTCTGACGATCCGCGCGGTTCTGCGGAGACTCAGGCTCTCTGTGTCAGCGGCTTCGTAGGTCTCGGGCTCGTCGACTGTCACGAGGACTAAGGCTCCCAAGAAGGTGACAGCCGCTCCTACGAACCACGGGTACGAGAGGTCGATGCCTCCGAGGTAGCCGCCCACGACAGCCGCGACGGCTCCCGTTCCGAGAGAGACTGCCTCTCCTCTACCGCGTACGTGGGCGAATCTCTCCGATCCCAGGTCGTCGATCAGAGTGTCGTAGAGCCAGGCGTCCTCACTCCCCGACCGGAAGTTATACCCCGTAGACCAGAAGACATAGAGGAGTACGACGGTGGCGAAAGACTCCGAGAGACCGATCCCTACGAGTGTCACCGAGATGAGGAGGGTTCCGATCAGAAGACTGTTGCGTCGTCCGACCCGGTCGCCCACGTATCCCGTCGGAATTTCGCCCACTACCGTCGTTATGTTATAGACGGCTTCGAGGATTGCTATCTGTGTGAAACTAAAACCATTCGAGAGGAAGAAGAGGTACATGATAGGACGGTAGAACTCGTCGGCTCGCGTCGACTTGTAGAGGTAGTACTTGAGTATACTGCCTAACTCGGAGTGTTTACTGCCTGGGACGTCCATCGAACATATCCAGCTTCGACAGGACAGACCAACTTTCTTCCGGTTCTAGTCAGTCAAAGTTCTCGTAGCCGAGGTACTCGTCAGGACTGTCCCAGCCTTCTCTGTCTTCGAGACTGTGTGCTTCCTTGAGTATCTCGTTCTGGCTGTAGACTATGTCCATGAGAGTGACTACTCCTTCGAGTTTGAGACTGTCCATCACGACGAGCTTCTTCACCGAGTTGGACTTCATCTTCTCACTAGCAGTTCTCACCGAAACGTCGGGCTCGACGGTGACGAGAGGTGAGCTCATGACATCCGAGAGAACCACGTCGGTGAAAGGCTTCTGTGTCTCGTAGGTGTGTTTTAACACGTCGCTCTCGGTCATTATCCCCGTCGGATCACCGCTCTGTGTAACTACTACGCTTCCGACACGGTTCTCCAGCATCTTACCAACCCCCTCCTGAACCGTATCGTCGACCTCGGCTTTCACTACGTCTTTCGACATTATCTCCTCTACAAGCATGGCTTCCCGTACCGTATACGTGAAAATATATCTGTGGGTGGTGTCAGTCGAAATGTCTTATCGGGAGTTAAAGTAAACGAAGTACGCCGAGGGAGGGATTTGAACCCCCGTGGCTTGAAGCCACACGCTTTCCAGGCGTGCGCCCTGCCAGACTAGGCGACCTCGGCTCATCCAGTCGTATGGGGTTCGGGATTTAAAAGCTTCCGTTAGAACGCCGAAGTTATTAGTCCTCACGACCTCGTAATACTCAATGAACGACCTTCCTACGTCGGTTGCTCTCGAAACTATACCCGTGTCACAGGGTGTCAGAAAGGGGGCGACCGTCGAACTCGACAGGGACTACTTCGAGGGACAGAGAGGAGCGATAGGTAGGACTTACGACGAGAAGGCGGCGAACCTCTCCGACAGGCTTCAGGGTCTCCGTGAGTCGTACGACACCGTCGTCAACGTCAAGGTCAAAATAGGCGGAATCGATACTGAGACTCTCACAGAGGCGTCTGAGGAGCTACGCCAGAAGTTCGAGGAGACTTACGAGGCGGAGTTCCTCGACGACAACACGCCCGACGACGTGGAGGTCTTCGTCGTTCCCGAGTGGGTTCGTAGACGCGGGGGTCTGAGCTACACAGCGAGAGCCTACTTCCTCGGTGAAGACGTCGACGTGAGCCCCGACGGTATCATACAGAAAAACGTCGAGTCGGTCGTCTCGGAGGAAAACGACGGCGACGGCTTCGACTTCGAGGAGTACAGGAAGTCAGTCCTCGGATACCCCGACTGTCCCGACGACGAAGACGCCGACAGTCAGAATGTCACAGAAATAGACGGATTCGATGTCAGGGAGGACGAGATAGGAGACAACGTCGACGACATAGTCCCGTACATATTCGACAGTGACTACGCATACATGTACTTCTCGTCGGGATTCTCTACGACAGAGACGTGTGATGACGCAAAGGAGATCGGAAGAGAAGTCTACCGGTGTCTCAGGGAGGAGGTCAAGGAGGGACTCGTGAGGGACTTCTTCAGGATGAACTACCTCCGATCTTGGTTAGACGTGCAGGAACACCGACGAGGAAAGATCCAGAGTCAAAGCCGCGGAGGTAACGCGATAGCGAGAGAGGAAGAGTATCTCTATCTCCCTCTCGGAGAGCTAATCGAAGGTACGAGCTATGTCTGAGGATTTCGGTTTCGAGATCGAGTCGAAGGCAGCGATGGGACGTATAGGGAGTCTCGAAGTCGGCGACAAGACTGTACAGACTCCCGCACTTATGCCTGTCATAAACCCTCATCTTACGCGTCCCGACATCTCTGAGGCACAGATACTCATTACGAACGCCTACATCATAAACAAGAGCGACGACTACCGCGAGAAGGCAGTCGAAGACGGTCTCCACGACACTCTCGACTTCGACGGCGTCGTCGTGACTGATTCGGGTTCGTACCAGATGAGTGTCTACGGCGAGGAAGAAGTCACCCTCTCGAACCGCGAGACTGTCGAGTTCCAAGTCAATATCGGAACCGACATAGCTACTCCACTCGACATTCCCACACCACCCGACTCGTCGCACGAGACCGCCGGGGACGACTGGGAGACCACCCTCAGTAGGATAAAAGAGGCGAGGGAGATTCTCTCAGAACTCGATGCCAAGGCAGGTCTCAACGTCCCCGTGCAGGGATCGACACACCCCGACCTGCGTGAGAGAGCCGGGAGGGAGGCTTCGGGTCTTGGCGACATCTACCCCGTGGGTGCGGTCGTCCCTCTGATGCAGGAGTACAGGTTCAGCGACCTCGTCGACGTCGTAGCCGCAGCGAAGAGGGGACTCGACTCCGACGCCCCCGTACATCTCTTCGGAGCGGGACATCCGATGGTCTTCAGCCTCGCAGTCGCAGTCGGCTGTGATCTCTTCGACTCGGCGGCTTACGCTCTCTACGCCGAGGACGGACGTTACATCACTCCCGAAGGAACCGAGTACGTCGACGACCTCAGGGAGCTACCGTGTTCTTGTGAGGTCTGTGTCTCACACGACGTCGATGACCTCCGTGACTCTCTCAGTCTCCTCGCACAGCACAACCTCAACGTCTCGTTCGCCGAGATGAGACGTGTGAGACAGGCGGTCAGAGAGGGTAACCTCATAGAGCTCGTCGAACAGAGATGCCGCTCCCATCCGAAGCTCTTAGACGGTCTGAGGAGCTTTGGAGACCACGCCGATCAGATAGAGAAGTACGATCCGTCCTCGAAGTCGACAGTCTTCAGTCTCGGGCTTGGACGGCGTCCCGAGGTCGTGAGACACCACAGACGTCTCGATAGGATAGATGTCGACGACGGCGACCGGATTCTCGTGGTTCCCGCGACTGACTACCTCGAAGACGGCTGGGAGGACGAACTCGATATCTACACCGGCGACTTCGACACCGTGCTACGTCTACTTCCGCCTCTCGGACCCTACCCGAAGGAGCTTTCACACACCTATCCTTTCAACGCCGAGGTTCCCGAAGAGCCGAGCCACGACGAGGTGGGGGCTGTCTACGAGGGCGTCCTGCGTCTCGTACGTCTCCACGATACCGACGCAGTACTCGTCTCCCCATGGGATCACCCTCTTCTCGGGGAGATAGAGGACGAATGCGTCGATGTGATACGCAGAAGTAACGGTTCCAAGACAAGAAACAGTAACACAGAAACGGAACAACAGACATGACAGACTATTTCGAGGTAAGAGACCACGACTCGGCGGCAAGACTCGGCAAGCTACGTCTCGACGACCCAATTACGACGCCGGCTCTCGTCGGCGACGTACTCAGAGACACATACAGCAGATGGACTCAAGCAGACTCCGACTCCAGCGAGGAGATAGAAGGCTCGTCGGACGCTGTGACGGTTCTGCCACACAGGGCGATGCCTTCGGGAACCCCCGACGAGATTGTTAAGACAGCGTCATATACAAAGGAGAAGTACGACTTCCCGACCGCGGAGGTCGTCAACGTCGAGAACCCGGTCGCGTCGGGACGTGACGTCTACATACTCACGGGTCTCCGGAAGGGACGCGCGAGACAGGTCGTCGACGCAGTAATAGGTGCGAGGAGAACACTCGAACCCGACTCCGCTCTTGTGGCTCCCGGGATTGCGACTCCACGTAACGTCGCCCTACTCGCCTACCTCGGTGTCGACGGGTTCGACGAAGACTACACCGCAGTACAGGGCTATGGCGAGACCTACATGACGCGTGACCTCTCGGTCGACTTAGACGAACTCACCGAGCTACCGTGTTCTTGTGAGGTCTGTGCGGGATCAAGTCCCGACGACCTCGGCAGGGAAGACGTGGCTAAACATAACGTCTCTATGCTCCGCGCCGAACTCGCGACGGTGCGTGACAGGATACGTAACGGACGTCTCCGCGAGTACATCGAGGGACAGGTGAGGTCGGAGAGATGGCTCGTCGAGGCGATGCGTCTCGTTGACCAGGAGCGCGACTACATAGAGACGAGAACCCCCGTCGTCAGGAACACACGTCTCGACGCCAACTCGTCGGAGACGCTCGACAGGATTGAGGTAAAGAGGTTTGCCGAACGTGTCGTCGAGAGGTACAGAGCACCCCGAACTGACGTCGGCGTCCTTCTGCCGTGTTCAGCCGGGAAGCCCTACTCCCAGTCGAAGTCACACCAGGACTTCCGGCAGGTCATAGGCAGACGTGGACACGAGGTAATAGTCACGAGCCCCTTAGGAGTCGTACCCAGAGAGCTCGAAAACATCTACCCCGCGGCGCATTACGACACTCCGGTCACGGGTCGGTGGGACGCGAAGGAGAGGGAGTTCGTCTCGTCGGTCTTCGAGTCGTACGTCGAGAACAATCCCTATGACCGTCTCGTAGCACATCTTCCCGAGGAGGGCTACGGAGAGATAGTGCGTTCGGTCGTAGAGTCGAAGGACGTCGAGGTCGAGTTCACAGTCAAGGAGGACGAACATCCGCGTGACGACGACCCTCTCGAAAGACTCGGATCGGCACTCGACGGGGTCGAGAAGTCGCCCCACGGGATACTCGACAAATGGAACGTCAGAGGTGTCGTCGACTACCAGTTCGGGGAAGACGTCTTCGACTCCGAACTCGGGCTATCGGGAGTCGAGATAAGGGGAAGGCTTCCACGTCTCCGTCTCTTCGGCAGAGACGAGTACGAGGACGAACAGCTAGGCGCTCTCGTACCGACCTACGGCAGTCTCGCACTCACCGTGAAAGGTGCTGAGGTCTTAGACGTACCGAGAGTCGAGATAGACGCATTCGTGCCACACGGAAACGTCCTCGCTCCCGGAGTCTTAGACGCCGACGACGAAATACGTATAGGTGATGAGGTCTACTTCGAGGGCGAGAAGGCACGCGGCGTCGGAAGGGCGAAGATGTTCGGCGACGAGATGGCGAGGAGCACGAGAGGAGTCTCGGTAGACGTACGACACGTCGAGGAAGTCGAGTAAGTACGGCGTACTCTTTTGAGTCTGAGTCACTAAGACGGTGTATGAATGGACTCGTGGATGGAGAATGGGTCGTGGGAGGCTACGACGAGACAGACGACGAGGGGAGATTCGAGAGACAGGAGGCGCGTTTCCACAGCGAGGTAAAAGATGATCCCGAAGCCGACTTTCCTGTCGAGTCGGGACGTTACCATCTCTACGTCTCGCTCGCGTGTCCGTGGGCTCACAGGACACTCATCACACGTAAGCTCAAGGGTCTCGAAGACGTCGTCTCTGTCGACGTCGTCGATCCCTTCCGTGCCGAAGACGGCTGGGATTTTACTCCCGATAAGGACGGCTGTACTCCCGATACGGTCAACGGCGAGGAGTACCTCCGTGAGGTCTACCTCAAGGCTGACCCCAACGTGACGACACGTGTCACCGTCCCCGTTCTCTGGGACAAGGAACGCGGGACTATCGTTAACAACGAGTCAGCCGAAATAACCCGGTTCCTCAACACGGAGTTCGACTCTCTCGCCGAGAACGACGTCGACCTCTATCCCGAGGAACACAACGACGAGGTCGACCGGATAATAGACGCGATATACGAACCGATCAACAACGGCGTCTACAAGGCGGGATTTGCCGAGACACAGGAGGCTTACGAGGAGGCGGTCGACGAGCTCTTCGACGCACTCGACCACTGGGAAGGCATCCTCGCCGACCAGAGGTACTTAGCCGGAGACCGTCTCACAGAGGCGGACGTCTTTATGTTCACGACACTCGTGCGTTTCGACCGCGTCTACAACATACATTTCAAATGTAGCAGACGCCGTATAGACGACTACGAGAACCTCTCGGGCTACCTGCGTGACCTCTACCAGACCCCCGGCTTCTCCGAGACAGTCGACTTCGACCACATAAAGGAACATTACTACACCACCCATCCGAGCGTCAACCCAAAACGTATCATAGCAGTCGACCCCGAGATAGACCTCGAAGACGACCACGGAAGAGACAGCCTACCCGGCTCTCCGCCTGTCTGAGATGTATCTTACCACTCTGAGGTTGTGGTACATGACTCGAAGACGGAGGAGCATCCAAAAACGCTTTAGGCACCCGCTACTAATAATGTAGTAGCACCGGCGAACTGGGTACTTACCGGTGCTATGCTGACGCCAAGTCAGCAAAACCAGCCCCCACCCCACCACCCCCCAACCCCCACACCACCATTCTCTGCGTCTTTTTCTCTTCGTACATCGAACCCGACGTCTGACCCAATCTTTATCCCCGCTCCCACGGTAGTAATAGAGTATGCGTAAAGCCGACAGTGGGGAAGACGCCGTATCTGTAGTCATAGGTGCGGTGTTGATGCTCGGCATCGCCATAACCTTCCTAGCTATTCTTCAAACCCAGGCAGTCCCTGTCTGGAACGAGGACACCGAGTTCTCCCACAGTCAGAACGTCCAGGAGGATATCCAGAGCCTCGGAAGTGCGATAAGCTTCGTGTCTTCGTCAGGAACCCCGAGGTCGGTTACAGTCGACATGGGAACCGAGTACACAGATAGGGTAGTCCTACAGAACCCTCCCGACGCTAGTGGCACTCTCCGGAGTATCGACGGATATATGAATATCTCTAATGCACAAGTCGAGACTTCCAGAGAGACCCGGGACTACTGGGACGGATCGGAGAAGCCGTTCGAGACTAGGATCCTCACGTACTCGCCAGACTACAACCGGTACCAGGACGCGCCCTCGACGGTCTACGGCAACTCGATGGTCTACAATTACTGGTCGGGAATCGCCGACTCGCAGTACAACGCCAACCTGACCCTCTCAGAACAGTCGATGATTAACGGACGTAACATAAACCTCGTCGTCCTCAACGGCTCTATCTCGACGGGACAGGTCGAGTCTAAGACTGTCTCTCTGAAGCCTAACAGCGTAATGGAGACTACTATAGCCCCGACTGACGACGGCGATCCTATCACTATCACAGTCACATCGCCTCTGACGGCGGCGAACTGGACGAGCGCGCTACAGGATGAGATAGATAACGGAAACGTCGTCGATGTCTCGGACACGGGAAAATATAATGGACTAAATAAGCTGGAGATCACTCTCGAATCCGACAAGACCTATAATCTGCGTATGGCTGAGGTCGGTATACAGCAGGGCAGGGAAGTCCCCGAGTATTATCTGACTGACATCGAAGGTAACAACACAGATGGATCTCAGAATCTCGTCGCGGAGGTGCGTGATAAGTATAACAATCCCGTGAGTGGGGTGACCGTGAACGCGAGCGTAAAACAGGACGAGGGAAACTTTTCAAATGGAGATAACTTCACGGTAAAGACCTCCGATGCTAGTGGACAGACTACTTTCGACTATACAGCCTCTGATTCCACGGGAACGATAGAAGTCAACGTCAGCATGGATTCTAACGCTTCGAAGGCAGGAAGTAACTTCCAGCCGAGACAGAAGGAGAATGTGACGTTTTACTTAGATATTACTTCTGGTGGAGATGACGGAGATGGTGGTAATGGTGGGGGTGATGGTACTGAAAGTGCTTCCTGTGTTCAAGGTATAACAGATGAAGGAAGTGGGAATACGAAAACTCTGAGATTTAGTATAACTAATAGTGGAAGCTGTAACTCAATTACAGTTGACCAATTTAGCATTAATTCCAAAAATGAGGCAGATGTTTTGGACTTTATACAAGAATTTGAATATGACAGAGGGGAGGTTGAAGTAACAGGAGATGGGACTGGATATGCTGATGCTAATGATGAACCTGGTTTTGACTTTAATACAGATGGTACATTCTATAGTTTTGATAGTAAACCTACAATACCCTCGGGAGGAACTTCTACCTTTGATATGGGATACTTTAACGGAGATGATAACAATAAGATGAAATATGATCTAAATGGAGATGATATTACAGTAATCTTGGAATTTAGTGACGGAAGTCAGAAGGAAGTTACATTTGAAGTGACTAATAATAACGATATCGACTGGTAGATTTCTACACGTGTTTGTCTGCTTTGAGAGTCTAAGAGAACATTTACTCCAGTATTGAGGCGATAGCTTACAGAGTTGCGGTCTTTGAGAGATTCTCAGACGGAGTCATACATGAGCATGAATAAAGACAGGCACGAAGGTATAGAGATACCCGAGATACCCGAGGGTACGGATCTGATAATCACGTCAGAGTCCTGGGAAGAGTTCAAAGAGGGTTCGGTAGATAGAGCTAGGTCGTTAGACGAAGGAGAACAGCCACCCCACGTTGTCAACATAGAAGACCCAAGCGAGTTCCGTAAGCTACTCACATCCAAACGTCTCGAACTCATAGAGACCGTCGTAGAAGACCCTCCCGAGAGCATACGTGATCTAGCCGACAAGCTCGACAGAGGTCTACGTGAGGTACACGAGGATCTTGAACTCCTCGAAGAGTACGGTATAGTCAAGTTCGAGGAGGAGGGACGCGCTAAGAGACCCTACATCCCATACGAGACTGTCAGGATAAGCGGGGAGATCGCCAAGAAGCCCCAGACCTAATACTCAGTCGTCACGACACCGAGCCCGTACTCAGGCTCTAATCTACTGTTCATCAATTGGCATCTCGTCGACTTCTACCCTACGCATCACACCGAGTTAATCTACTGTTGAGTTCGTATAGCTCCTTCACGACGTCGCTCTCGGCTACACGGTAACGTGTAGGTGACGTCTCGGGCACCTCTTCGATGATACTCAGTTCGAGAAGTAGGTCGACGTAGTTGGCTACCGTCTGACGCGTCACGCCTGCGTGTTCGGCTAGCTCCGTCTTATCGAAGCCGTGCAGGTTGACCCTCGAAATACGTCGAAGCGTTGCTCAACGTGTGGATTTACCCACGACCACAATCGGTCGGGCAGTCGTTTGAGTGTCAGCAGTGCGGATACGAGAACCACGCCGACTACAACGCTTCGAAGAATATCGGTTTGCGGTATCTCCGTCGTCCCCAGAAATCGGAGATTTCTGGTGTGCGAACGAGACGCTTCGCGTCTCGTCAACGTCGGCAAAACGCAGACGATGGAGGCGTGCTCAAAAATCAAAGATTTTTGGTATGTCACTGAGCTTCGCTCAGTGAGCACACCCGTAGACGTGCGCTTGAATCGCGGGACGCTGAACGTGAGTGGAGAGTACAACCTTCCTGCCTCATCTGAGGCGTAGAACGGGAGTCCACGCGAAAGCCCTAGTGCAGGCACAAGCTTGCACGTCGTCAGACGCAGTCTGACGGGACCCTCAACGAGCGAGTGGGGCCATTGCCCCCGAGCAAAGTAGGGTAGGGTAGTTTACCAGAAGCCCTTAGTATGACGGGACACGACTTCTACCGAGCAACTCACGAATGCCATCTACTCAGACATACAGTAGGATATCGGAGACATGGAAGTACGCAGTCATCGCCGGAGCCGCTTCCCTCCCACTGACTTTCCTGAGGTTCTGGCTAACAGGGATGGAGTACTTCTCAGTCAGCATGGTCTTCTTCGGAGGGATACTCGCGGGATACTTAGCTGAGAAAAAGTCGTTGGACTCTAACTCCGTAGGAGCCCGCGCAGGTATGGTAGGAGGCGTCCCGGGCTCAGTGTGGGTCTTGGTAATGGCGTCACGTAACGACTTCGCAACGGGGTGGTCTCTGGCACCTACCGCAGCCATAACAGCCGTAGCGGCTGGCTTCGTACTCGTAGTCAGCGCAGTAATAGGTGTTATCGGGAGCGAGATAGGTGCTTGGATAGGCTCTAAGTTCGAGTAGAAGATTCGGACTTACTGAAACTGACCTACAAAACTGAGGTTTTATAAATTAGGATATGTATTTATAATGAATGACCGGTAGAATATTGGTCTTTATTTCTAATAAATCTGACAAAAAAATGGTGGAGAGATGGGTAAAGGATGAAACTGATTACACACTCTCGCCTCAGTCTAACCCACAAACCCCCGAAAACTTAGACCTGACATTCGACCTCTGTATACTGGATGAAGACAGCTTCGAACAGCATAAAGACTGGATCAGAAAAGTAAAAGAACTTAGTTCGGTATTACTCCCTTTTCTGCTTCTATTCCCGGAAAGTCAAGCCAAGAACTTCGATAAGCCTCGGTTCGCTGACTCTGCTGAAGTTATCAGAAATACAGTTGATGAAATAGTAGCCACTCCCCTAAGCAAACACGAACTCGGTATCCGTATAGATAACCTTCTGAGAATGCGTAAACAGAGTCACGAAGTAGAAACTAAAGAGCATTATAGAGAGCTAAGTGAACGACTCAAAGAGAGAGAAAAAACACTCGACATCATCCAATCTGTAAATAGAACCCTGATAAAGAAGACAGACCGTGAAGAGCTGATAACGTCTGTAGCTGAGACTATCGCGAAAAGCCAAAGGTTCGGATGTACATTCATCGCTCTTACCCGGGACAGACAGACAACATATGTGTGTGAATCAGAGTCGGACTATGCCCCTCAAAAGACCTCAGACCTCCACTCAAAAGATTACATAAACGAGGTATTTGACAAAGGCATTCTCGTTATAGAAGATGTCACTCAGCCTCCGTATAAACAGCATACTTCTGAGAGGGAGAAACACCAAGGTGTAGCTCTCGCATTAAGACATAATGGGCAGGAGTTCGGTGTGCTTACAGTCCATTTTCCCCCCGATTCGCCACCCACGGAGAAAGATAAGGATCTACTCAAACAGGTCTCGGATGACCTCGCAAACAGTCTGGATAGTATCCGTGAGAGAAACCTCCGAAATGAGCGTGAGACACTAATAAAGATCCTAGATCGTGTTCTACGACACAATATGCACAATAAGATGAATGTAATTCTCGGATACAGCGATTTTCTGAAGAACCAAGTTTCTGAGACTGAACGAAAGAAAGTCAGTAATATCATACAGGCTGGGAAAAAGCTCGTGGATATCACAAACAAGGAGAGAGAGGTCATTAATGTAATTACCGAAGAACCAGAGCCTGAACCTATTCGGATAGATAAAGTTACTCGGGATGTCGTGAGTGAGCTGAGAGATGAATACTCCGGTGCAGATATAGAGTACAGATCAGAGGAAGCCGAAGCTCTAGCACTACCTCAGATAAGGAAGTCTATAGAAGAACTCACACGGAACTCGGTAATACACAGTGAGGAGAGTCGCCCTAAAGTAGAAATTAAGGTTAGGGAGACGGATCAGACAGTCCAGATACGGATTGCCGATAATAATCCGAGAATACCTGAAGAGGAAATTAAAGTTGTAACAGATAAAGTGATCGATCCTCTGTATCACGGAAGTGGAATGGGGCTCTGGCTCGTCAACTGGGTTATTGAAAAGTCGAACGGCGAGCTTGAGTTCGAACAGAAAGAACCGAGAGGGAATGTAGTCAAAGCTAAAATACCTAGACCTGGCTTTGTGGAGTTGAGCTGACGATCTATCGATTTATCCGAGTGGATTCAGGCAGTTTTCAGCTTCACTTTGAAGACAGAACCCTCTGGAACGTTGTCCTCCACCCAGACTTCGCCATTGTAACTGTCGACAAGAGTCTGGACTAGATAAAGACCGATACCCGTACCTCCACTCTCTAGTCCTTTCTCCCCTCTACCGAAGATCTCTTCCTTCTGTGAGTCGGGTACCCCAGGACCGTTATCCGCTATGCTCACAACAACATCTCCGTCGGTTTCCTCAGCCGAAATTTCGACTTTTGGCGTTTCTTTGTCGTTATGCTGTACGGCGTTATTGAGTATATTTCTGAAGGCTGTTGAAAGTAGATCATTTGCTTTGACGGAGGTCTTCGGAAGTCCCTCTATACTGAACTCGGCTTCGTCGTATGCTTGTTTTCTTTTTTCGACGGAGTCCTTGAGTACTTTGGAGAGAACTGTGGGGCGGAGATCCATCTCTTCTTCCTGTTCAATCGCATCAACAAAGTCACGCGCCGTCTTCGTGAGGTCGACAACGTGCTGACTTGTACTTAAGACTGTTTCTAAGTACTCCTCACCCTCATCGTCGACGTGGTCTCTCAGCATGTCTCCCCAGCCTAAGACTAGGTTCATATCGTTACGTATGTCATGGCGGACGATACGGTTGAGCAGAGTTAACTCGTCTCTCTCGCTCTCAATCCTCTCCTCAGTCTCAAGCGTGTATAGGCCTATCGAGAGATCGTGCGCTATTTCCTCTAGAATTGTCCTCTCTTCGTCGGATATCCCTTCGACGGGAAGATGTAACGTCATAACCCCGTACTCTGTGTCTCGGTACTTCAGAGCGAGGGCTATTCCGGGATGGCTCTCCGTGTCTTCAGGATGTTGCTGATATGGTGACTGGGTCACATCGTCCATGTATAAAACGCCCTCGCCGAGAACCTCCTCTATGTAGTCCTCCGAATAGATACTCCGCCATTTGGATTCACAGTCCTCAGCTTCAGCTATCTTTCCGGCATCGTAGACTTCGGAAAGATCACCGTCTTGATCTAGAACCCCAATCGCAGTACAGCCATACGTGTATCCCACTTCACTTCGAGAAGCCAGGGCTTCCTTTGATGATTCAAGGATCTCCTCTTTAGTTTCTGCTTGGAGTATCCCCTGAGCGATATCCCGTATCGAGTTTAACATACTCTCCAGACGACTTTCCTTGGTCACGTCCTGTACAGTGCCGACCATCCGCACTGGCTCGCCGTCCTCGTAGTAAACATCGCCTTTCTCGTGTACTATACGTATTTCTCCGTCCGGGCGTATTATACGGTGATCTATGTCGTAGTTGTCCTTTTCGAGAGCTTCGTCTACTGCCTCCTGTACTCTTTCGCGGTCGTCGGGATGTACGAACTCAAGCCACTTCTCGTGTGTCGGATCTATCCCACCAACTTCGACGCCGAATATCCTGTATACCTCGTCGGACCACTCGATGTTCTCGAAGTCCGAAACCCAGTGTCCTATATTAGCTATTCTCTGTGCCTCTTGGAGTCGGTCACGTGTCTTCTCTAGCTCACTCTCGTACTCTACTCTTTTACTGATATCTCTCCCAATACCAACGACAACAGTATTTCCTTCTTTGTCTTTTAGCCTATTAGCGATGAATTCGTAGGGTATCTCTTCTCCGTCCTTGGTCAAGAAGGTCTCTTCTGTTCTCACGCTGCCTGTTTCCATCACCTCTTTGAATACGTCTAGTACATTCTCAGTTTCCTCCTCGGGGAAGAAGCCGGTGGCGTGCATCGATCCTATCTCCTCATCCGAGTATCCAGTCACCTCTGAGAAACTCTGGTTCCATCTTTTCATATACCCGTCAGAATCTAGTATATAGAGGGTATCCTCAATCGCGTCCAGTATAAGGTCAGTGTACTCCTTTTCGTCTTCAAGCTCCTGTTCACGCTTTTTTCTCTGAGTTATATCTCTGCTGTTAGATATGATACCGTTAATCGCGGGATTCTCAAGCTGGTTGTTGCCGCGAACTTCGAGCCAACGCCATTCTCCATCCGCTGTCTTGAACCTAGCTTCAAGAGTTACTCTTTCGTCGGGTTCGGAAATCAGCCTCCTGAATTTTCTCTTGGCCCTTTCTTCGTCCTCGGGATGGAGAAGATCGAACCCGTTCTTACCGACGAGTTCGCCGGGCTCATATCCGAGGATACGAGTGACTGACGGGCCCTGGTACTGTATCACTCCGGAGTCATCCTGGACTATGACTAAATCCGTCGACTCCTCAATATAGGCTTCATACCGCTGTAGCTCTTTCTGTCTCTCTTTACGTTCGGTAATATCCTCTCCCGAGCTGAGAACACTAACTATTTCGCCCTCCTCGTCGGTTATCACGGTATTACGCCAACTAATAACCCTCTCTTCCCCATCCTTAGTCAAGATGGGACTCTCAAACTCCTCCTCGTACTCTATCTCACCTGCCATTGCTTGAGAGAAGACTTCTTCAAGTCTGTCCCGTTCCCGCTCAGGAATAAAGTTTTCAAACCAGTTTTTGCCTATGACTTCCTCTTTGTCATCATAGCCTAAGACCTCAGACCCTTTCTTATTAATTCGACTGACAGTGTGATCCTCATCGATAACCACCATCATAACCCCCGCAGTATCAAAGTACTTCTGGGCTCTGTTTCTCTCCCCCTCTAACTCATCTTCATACTGTATACGCTCTGATATATCTCTGAGTACAGTAAGTGTAGCAGGCTCGCCCTCGTACTTGATCGTAGAGACATTCATCTCAGCACAGATACTCTCCCCTTCTTTCGAGAGTACCTCCACTTCGTACTTCTCAAGAGGCTCTTCACCCTCTAGTCTCTCTCTATATCTCTCCATCAGCTCTTCTCTATAATCGGGAGCTACGAACTCAGCGGGTGACTCTCCTATGATCTCGTCTTCGGTGTATCCCGTGAGTTCGAGGGTGCGTTCGTTGACGTATACTACTTCGCCGTCTTGGACTACGACTACGCCGTCGCGTATATTCTCTACTATACTCTCGAATGTCTGGTCATCTCCTGTCATTTGTATCTTCCTCCGGTCTCGGCAGTTTCATCTTGACTATGTTGCCTCTCGGATCGTTCCTCTCAAACCCGAGTTCCCCACCCGACTCCCTCACAATCCAGTTGACGAGCCACAGACCCAGGCTCCCGTGGTAGAGGGGTTCGATCCTGCCTTCGTGTGTCAGAACGCCTCTCTCCATCTCGGGTATAGTCGGTCCATTGTCCGAAATACAAACCTCCACCATCTCGTTTGGTTCTACTGAGAGGGTTACCTGAGGCGTATCCATATCGTTGTGTATTACGGCGTTTTCCACGAGTTCGGTTATCGCTCTTCTAATCTCGGGTATGGCAGACACCTCAGTCCCCTGTCTGTCTCCGTCTCGGGTGTCATAGCTTATCTCAGCATCCGGATATTCCTCACTCAGGTCGTCGATTACGTATTGAACAACACTGTCGAGAGATACAGTTTCAGTGTCTCTACTCTCCGATATTAGCTCGACTATCTCCGCCTCTTTATCAGTCGTCTTGACTAGGCTTTCGGCTTCTTTGTGTATCTGGAGGATCTGTTCTCTCTCTTCTCCTGACAGCTTATCCTCTAGGAGCTCGGAGTACCCGAGTATCACATTCATCTTGTTATGCATGTTATGCCGGAGAATTCGGTCAAATACTCGAAGCTGCTTTTCGCGCTGCTTCAGATCCGTTATGTCCCTCGCTATACTGAGTATGCGTTTCTCGCCTCTGTACTCGGTCACAGAAGCGTGTACCTCTGCTTGGAACTCGTATCCGGTCTTAGTCAGAAAAATACCTTCAAAAGTTGCTTCTCCATCCTCCTCTAATTCTCGGTTTAATTCTGCGAACTCTTCCTTCGAAGAGAGAGTAATATCTTGAAGCTCAAGTTCGAGTAACTCTTCCTCTGAGTAGCCTAGCTTGTCGACAGACGCCCTGTTCACACTCACTAACTCCCCCTCCATCTCGTGGACGAAAACAGGGTCACTAATGCTGTTGTATAGACTCCTGTATTCCTGCTCGCGCTCCTCACGTAGCTCTCTTTGCTGTATGCTGTTCAGCGTCAGACCGATGTCATCCGCAAGATCATTGAGAAGATTGATCTCCTCGTTAGAGATTGATGACTGAGGCAGAGAATGTACTGTCAGTATCCCGTATCTCTCACCACCGTGGTGTATCGCGATTCCTACCCCTTCGTGCTTCCCCTTATCCATAGAATGCTGTTGGTATGGAGAAGAAGTCACATCTTCCATAACTAAGATGCCGTCTTCGAACACTTCTCGCACGTATTCGTCCGAATGGAACTCTTCTATCTCTTCCTCTGAGAGAACCGTGTCTCCTTTACCGATATGTGTCAACTCTTCGCCGTCAGTAAGACAGACGAAAGTACATCCGAAGAGTTCACTCTCAGAGATTATCTCAGCCGTCGAAGTAGCAATCTCTTCTCTACTGTCGTACCTGACGAGACACTCGTTGACTTCACGTACGACTTTCAGAACCTCTACTAGATCCCTCAGACGCTCCTGCTGTCGTTTATGTTCTGTAATATCCCGCAGTGCGCCAGCAATACCTCGGATTTCACCTTCGTCGTCTCTTAAAGGATAGTACCGTATATCGAAGACTCTGTCCTCTCCCTCTGGGCTCTCACGCTCCATCTCGTACTCGACTGCCTCTCCGTCTAGGACTTCCTGGATATGTGGTTTTATTTCCTCGAACATCTCTTCTCCGAGAATGCTCGAAAGATTTTTTCCGACGATTTCTTCGGAGTTCGGGAGGTTGTACTTGATGTACGAGTCGTTGGCAAACAGGTAGTTGAAATCCCTATCGACTGCAGCGATTAGATCCTTCGAACTCTCTATTGCCTGTTTGTACTCACTTAATCTCCTTTCACGTTTCTTACGCTCCGAGATATCTCTGCCTATACCTATTACAACGGTCTCTCCCTCAGGATTCGTTATTCTGCTCGATAAGAACTCGTAAGGGATCTCTTTACCATCCTTAGTCCTCAGAAGTGACTCTACCTTGATACCTCCTGTCTCGACGGCTTCCCGAACTGCGTCTCGTATAGACTCTTTGTCCTCTTCGGGGAAGAATTCAGTAACATTCCTCGATCCTATCTCTTCGTCTGAGTATCCCGTTACTTCGTTGACTCTCGCGTTCCAGTCTATCAGATCTCCTTCCGTGTCATGGATATATATAATATCCTCGAACGAGTCCTCTATCTTCTCACGGTACTTCTTTTCTTCCTTGAGACCTTGATTGGTTTCTTTGAGACTCTTCTCGTACTTCTCTTTCTTACTCATCCAGCGGTAGATACCGAATACGATTAGTACAATACCTACTGACAGCCCCGTAGCCTCTAGTATCTCGAAATGCACGCCCGGCTCGTAGATGTCCTCTAATGCATCTACGAAGAAGCCTAAGAAAAACAGGGATATACCCGTGACTAAGGGACGGTAGATATCTTTCTCATCCGAGAGTCTTTGTACTCCTATAATCCCTGTGAATGAAACGACTGCTACGATAAATTCACCCAAGATACGTCCCCATATCACTCCTGTTTTGGGAGTAGACGTTAATGATGCCCGAAACCAAAGAAATACGGCTATTATCGAAAGAAGTAGGATAATAGCCCATCCTTTTATCTGGCTGGTTTTGTTTGTTATTATCCTCATTTTCACCTTCACCCTCACCTTCGTCTGCGATAGGTTTCGCAGACTACACTGATGGCAATATACTATCCTATGTTTATGAAGCTAGGGGGGGATTGGCACACTCTGGCAAAATACAACTCCTATCTGACTCCTTGACTCGAGATGCAAAGAGTCATTTTGTCAAGACCGGCGAAAGAGTAATACCGTCGGATCGGTAGTTAGGAGATATGCCGTTGCAACAAGGCTATACAACACGGGACGGCGAAAGGAAGGGCTACTATCGATGGGGTGACTCGGGGAAGAGGTATATCTATACTCCGGGTGACGACGAAGATAGAGAACGAGCTAAGGAGAAGGGTAACATGTCAACTACCCCACCCTACTTCGCTCAGTCTGACGACTTCGTCTCAAACTCTACGAGTTTGAGGGCTCGTGAATCTAAGATTCACGAACGCTCGTTGAGGGTAGGGCTTGTCCGTGTTCTCGCCCTCGACCGTAGTATTGTTCTATACTACGTGGGCGGTCAAACCGCACTCGGGGTCATCGTCCCGGACTTCGGGGCAAGTTGACTGTTGCCCGTCCATCCGAACAGCTGTTGGCTTGAATGGACGTGTCTTACTGTACTCCCTTGAGTCAAATAAGTGTACGTCTTCCTCCCCTCCCTACTCATCCGCTATCTCGTGAATCGGAGATTCACGAAGGTACGCAAATCTTTGATTTGCTTGAAAGCGGATTCCTTGAGGAAGGGGACTCCGCCTGAACAAGTTGAAACCGTTAGTTATCTCAGAGGGACACTCCAAGTTCAACTGCCGACACCTATTTAGCTCTGTAATACAAACGAGTACACATGTCGGAGAGTCTAAAACCAGTACAGGCACGTATACCTGAGAAAGTCGAGGAAGAGCTAGACGAACTCATAGAGACGGGCGAGTACGCAAGTCGGAGTGAAGTGATCCGTGAGGCTCTCCGGAAGCTACTCGCCGAGAACCGACGTGAGTCCCTACGTGAGTTAGCTGAACGCGCAGGCGTGAGTGAAGACGAGATGCTCGAAGAGCTCGACGAAGTTAGACACGGATGAACTCCGGTAATCGTACTGCTTTCGTGGATACTAACGTTCTAATCTCGGGGATCTTCTTCGATGGTCTTGAAGCTGAACTCTTAGACTCACGGAGTATATATCTCGTTACAGCTGAGGTCTGTCGTGATGAACTCGAAGAAGTAGCAGTACGTAAGTCAGGTACTTTCAGGATCTCCGAACAGGGAGCAGTTGAGGCTCTCGACACCGCGCTGATAGACATCGACATTATCCCCGAAGAAGAGTACGAGGATCGATACGGTGAGGCAGTCGATGTATTAAGCGAAGGCAACGACGCTAAGGTCTTCGCCTCGGTGCTCGAAGCTAATCCGGATTACTTCGTCACCGGTGACAAGGACTTTCACACGGATACTGTGGCTGAGAAGGTCAACGTCGTGCGTACACGAGAGGTCTTAGAAGAGATAGACTAACTGAGTTCTTCACCGATAGTTCTCCTCACGGACTCGAAGTATGCCACCTCCCGGATTTGAACCTCGGGAACGGAACCCTGAAATAAAGCCAGGAAATCCGCCGCTACCTGGCATTTCTGGAGAGAAACATTCCAGCGATTCTATCATTACTCCGCTCATGGTTCAGGATATGGGGGCCGTTCGACACGAGGGGTCGGGAACGTGGCACCTGATAGGGGCGCGAGAATGTGGTGCCGAACCCGAAGGCGCGACCGTCGAAGGAACTTGGGCCGAGGTGCGGAACCGTGTCGACCGCGATGCTGGCGAACGGTGTAGTCGGCCAACTGGCCAAGGAGTTAGAGCGGATCGCAAACTCACGCGTTTCGTGGATCGGTTTAGGCTCCAGTGGTATTGTCGGAGTCCTGGGTTCTTACTTGGGTGTGATTATACACAAATAACTAATTGTGTATAAGGACAATGTTTATAAACTTAGAGTAGGTAGTAAGGATCGCATGTCGCCAAGTATGCATCTCGACTCAGAGCTCTATGAAGCTCTGGGACAATATGGCAATCGAGACGAATCCTGGAACGATGTAGTTGCGCGTGTGCTCGAACACGTTGACGAGGAGGCGGCCCTTGAAGACAGGAATAACCGCGTGACGACCTATGAAGGTCAGTCATCGGCTACTGATGATAGCCCTCTCAGTACACTGGAGGATGGTACGGTGGTTCGCCACGTGTACCAGCGTGGTGAATACAGTGGCGAGGATGTGGAGGCAACGGTACAGAGAGGTCGAATTAACGTTGAGGGCGATGAGGGACCGGAAGACCGCGCTATCGAGACGAGAACACCCTCAGGTGCTGCCCGAGAAGCTGACAAACTCGTCCGGGGAGACGACGCCCGTGGTAGCGGATACAGCGGCTGGGAATGGTGGGAGTATCAGAATGAAGACGGCAATTGGGTTCCAATAGATACACTCCGCGAATAGGCCATCAAAGTGTCCGACATCACAAGGTGATAACCCATGACATCAGACAACAACGATGCAGAATTGACAATGCTTCCAGACGATACCGTGCTCCGCTTCAAGTACTACCGTACGGAGTACGAGGGCGTTGAGTACCATGCCCGTGTGAGGGATGGCCGAATCGAGTTCCAAGGGGAAACCTGGAGCCCATCAGGTGCCGCCCGCGAGGTTGATAATCTCATCCGAGGTGAGGACGCATCAACGTGGAACGGATGGGAGAAATGGGAATGGAACCGGGGAGACGGAACCTGGGAGCCGATAAGCAGCCTCACTGCCGACGACTAAAGAGACACCCCTGTGCGAGAATGAGTGGAAACGGGAGGGGAAGGCTGGTTTCTGACCTTTCTGTTGAGGTCCACTAATCGAGTCGTCGTTGTCGCTCCGCCCAGAACATGAGTTCGTCACGCATCTCGTCGGGCACATCTCCAAAGAGACAGCCGAGACGGTTGCCGAGGTTTTGCCAGCTCAGAGTGTTGAGCGTCCCCTGTGTGTACGAACCATCTTCCAGTGCGTCGTCCCAACCGTCATGGAATGTGCGCTCGCGTCGTTTATCGAGTGGCTTGCGCTCGTCCTCGTCGTACATCAAAATGGTATCTGGTGACACCATAAACCGATATTTTCGGAGATCCAATAATAAATCTTACGCAGGGTGCTCGGGTTCTAGTCGTGGTTAAGAACCTCTTGGTAGTGATTGTGGAGGAGACCCGAGCGGACAAAGAGCGAAGTCGTATATTCTTCCATAAAGACGCTGAGATTGAAGATATCGACCGTTGGACGGAGTACCAAGACTGGTTCGTCGAGTGTGGCGAGTTATTCCATGAGCACTTCCACAACCGGATTCAGCGACTCTAATCTCTCACGCAGCTTCGAACAGACCGCTCTACTGTTTTATTGTCTGTCACTGAGAAGTTGTGGTCAGGCATGTCCACCCCCGAGGAATCATACCACCGTGCTATGGAGACCCTCGTAATTGAAGGCCACCAGTACTATGCGCCGAACGCGACGACCCACACTGATTATCCAACGATGACGGTCCAGGGTGAAGCAGGGTACTCCGCCGAGAATCATGAAATCTACCTCGAATCAATCGGCCCGGGGAGAGGTGGACCATACTCTCTCGTCTTTGAACTATCCGAGAAGCAGCTCAAACACGCTCATGGTGCGTACGATGACCAACAGGCTGCAGGAGTGGTCAATGATATCAGATTCCCGAGCGGGTAGGTCGTAAGCGCACCGAGTCAGGTGTAGCCCCGGTTTCTCGCTCCGGCCCCGATAGTTCTGTGACGGCGATAGAATTCGACTGGAATCGACCTGCTATCAACAACGGGCGACTATACTGTCCGCAAGGGCTAACGTCAAAAAGCTATCAATATCCCGATGATTTTTGGTAGGTTCCCCGCTTCCAATCTAACGAAGTACTGGACGGCAGAGGGCGCGTATTTTGACCGGTTCAAATCCTACCGCAAGAACAGGGTAATATACGACGTAATCCCTACGCCGTACCGTCAATAGGAGAGGATCGGTAAGGGGATGCCGCCTCCCGGATTTGAACTTGATACGAGACTCAGTTCGTTCGTCTCGTGTAGTTCAAATATCGCTCGGGAGCATTTTCACCTCTCACGTTGTTCGCAGGAAAATGCCGCCTCCCGGATTTGAACCAGGGACAACTCGATCTTCAGTCGAGCGCTCTCCCAGGCTGAGCTAAGGCGGCTTCGTCTTACTGCATTACTTCTTTATAAGACTGGATGACATAACAGTTTTCATTTAAGCCGTCTTGCCGCCGTCGACCGGGAGTACGACACCGGTCACGAACTCCGACGCCGACGTGAGATAGACGACGGCTTCCGAGACGTCGTCCGGGGAGCCTATACTTCCGACGGGGATCGTCTCGGCGATACGTCTCTCCTCTTCCTCGTCCCTGTCGGGAGGCGAGAGGACTGTAGCGGGTGCTACGGCGTTTACGGAGATCTCGGGCGCGAGCTCCTTCGCCATCCCTTTCGTGAGAGAGATCAGTCCCGCCTTCGAGGCGGAGTATGGGAGATAGCTCGGGTACGGCGTTATACCGCCGACTCCCGCGATGTTGACTATCTTACCCTCGTCGATGACTTCCGCCGCCCTCTGTGAGACGAAGAAGGGCGCTCTGAGGTTGACGTCTATGTTGTGGTTCCAGTCGTCTTCGTCGACCTCGCCGAAAGGAGTCTCGAAGAAGACCGACGCGCTGTTTACGACTATGTCGAGACCTTCGAATTCGTCGGCTACGTCGTCGACGAGAGACTCACACTCCTCGACCTCAGAGAGGTCTGCCTGAAACACCGACGACTCGACGCCTTTCTCACGTATCTCCTCAGCGGTCTTCTCGGCGGCGTCGCCACTCGTCCTGTAATGGACTCCGACGTCGGCACCTTCGTCGGCGAGAGCGAGCGCTATCTCCTTCCCGACGCGTTTAGCACTTCCCGTCACGAGGGCTGTCTTAGAGTCGAGTTCGGACATACGTATACGACGGGGGGAAACCGGAAAACCGTACCGTCTGATGACAGAGGCTCCGTTCGGTTTATGAGTCGAGACCCACAAGACGGAGTATGAAAGGGCTACTCTACAGCGGCGGGGTCGAGAGCGCCTACCTCCTACAGAGTCTCGATGGCGAGATCCAGCCCGTCTATGTCAGCTACGGCTTTCCGTGGGAGGAGTACGAGCGGAAGAAGGCGAGGCAGCACGTCGAAAGAGTAGAGAACGCGGAAGAACTCATGGAGATCGAGGTACAGCACGACGACCCTTCGAGGATGAGATATAAAGATGTCGACCCCGAGGACAAGTACTTCACCTACATACACGGCAGGTCGAGTAGTCTCATAACAAACGCCTCGGTAGAGTTGACGGCTATGGGTGTCACGGATATCTACGAGGGGACTCTCGCATCGGGCGACAGATCCTTCCGTGACTCGTCACGCGGATTCTACGACGCGATCGAGGACGCTCTCTCGACGGGGCTCGACGACGACCTGAGTATACACACCCCGCTCTACGGCAGGGAGAAGGCGGAGATCGCCGCCGAGCTTATAACAGGAGAGTTCGAGGTGGGATTTGACGACACCGTCTCGTGTATACTCACCGACGACCCCGACGGCTGTGGCGACTGTTACAAGTGCCACGAGAGGGAGAAAGCCAGAAAAGAGGCAGAGTCTCTTATCGACTGATTCCGTTTTCGTCTACGTCTACTATGAGTCTACGAGGTTGCCGTCCTTTATTACCAGCCTCTGGTTCCTCCAGTTCGAGACGTCTTCGAGGGGGTCTCCCGACAGTACGAGGAGGTCGGCTGTGTAACCCTCGCGCACGTATCCCACCTCGTCGTCGATGCCCAAGAGTTCGGCGGCGTTCGACGTCGCCGCATCGAGTACGGTCTTCTCGTCAATGCCGTACTCCGACATGAGTTCTAACTCGTGGAGGTTCTCACTGTGGTAGTTGTACGACGTACCGGCGTCACTTCCCATTGCGACCCTGACGCCGTTCTCGACCATTCTGTCGACGACTGACTTCTGTCTCTCGACGGTTTCCTCCGCCTTACGTAACTTCTCGTCGGAGACTTTCTCGGGGTTCTCGATGGACATACGTGTCGGCTTGTGGGTCGGAACCCAGAAGGTACCGTTCCGCGCGAGCGTCTCGGCGGCTTCGTCGTCGGCGAACTTACAGTGTTCGACGCTGTCGACACCTGCCTCCGATGCGGCGAGTATGCCGTCTTTCCCCTCGGCGTGTGCCGCAGTAGGGACGTCCTTCATCTCGGCGACCTCGACAGCTGCCTCTATCTCGTCGCGCGTCATCTCCTGTGCGCCCCGTGTCGACGAGTAGGCACTCGAAGTCGTCATCAGCTTTATGACTTCGGCATCCCGTTCGATCTGTTCCCTCACAGCCTTTCTGACCTCTGAGACGCCGTCTGCCTCGCGACAGCTTCCCGAGAAATGTCCTCCCGTACACGATATACCCTGTCCACACGCCACGACGCGTGGACCGTCGATCAGACCCTCCTCGACCGCTCTGCCGGCGTCTATCACCGACGGGTCGGGTGCGTTGAGGTCTCTGACCGTCGTCACTCCAGCAGAGAGGGTCTTCTCCATGTTGTCGACGACTCGGTACCATCTCATCCTGTCGTCGCCGTGTCTGTTAGTCGGGAGACACTCCGAGACAAGATGTACGTGGCAGTCTATGACACCCGGGACGACGTAGTCGCCGTCGAGGTCATAGATCTCATCGTCTCCGTCAACATCGGAGATATCGGAGTCTATCTCATCTATCTTACCGTCACGTATCAAGACGTCGCCGTGTCTCTCGCCGTCTGAGTCGACTACTTTCGAATTTTTGAGGAGCACACCGGTTAATTAGCCCGAGATTCGTTAACCCTTCTGGTGTGAGGGTCAAGTGTGAAGTACCCCGCGCACGGTGGCGCGGGGCTTCGCCGTTTGGCCTCTCCCAACAGGGAGCGTAACGGCGGCAGGCGAATTTAATTTCCTCCGCACTTCCCAGATGGGTCGTGTGGGAGCAGTAACACCCGAACACGCCGTGTCTCCTACCGCACTAGAGATCGTCTAGTGCTGCCGTAGGTGGCGTGTCCGTGGAGGTCGGCGGCTTCACCACCGCCCGACACACTTGAAGCCCGGCGCAACCTTGCGGTGTTTTGCGAGGCGGATACCGTGGCTCCCGTACTGTAAATATGGTTCGACAGCAACTTGAACATATGGATTGTGCAGCGGAGCGAACGCGCTTCACCCCCGCCCACGGTGTTGACGCAAATCAAAGATTTGCGAAAGTCCCGAGATCTCCGATCTCGTGTACTCGCTAATCGGAGATTAGCGAAAGTTGTTAGATCTCCGATCTAACAGCCCGTGAATCTATGATTCACGAAGCCGAAAACCTGCGGTTTTCGGAAGGGCGGGGAACTCGCGCTGCTTTTCGTTTAGAGCATGATGTTGTGAAGAGGAGAATAGGATTTCAGCCAGTTTGAGGTTGATTTGACGAACTGTACTTAATCGCCTCAATACCAACGCTTTCTCAGCGTGTCACAGAAGGCATCCCACGGTCTATTCATCCAGACCTCTTGAATTTATATACGTGATACAAGCGCGAATCGGTCACTCCCCAACCGGTTCGGTGTTGGGATCGAACAGCTCTTCGATCCGGCAATCGAAGTACTCAGAAAGTTTGAATGCCAACTCTAGCGATGGATCGTAGCGGTTACGTTCGACTGCGTTTATCGTTTGACGTGAGACGCCAACGGCTGTGGCTAAGTCCTCCTGACTTATCCCTTTGCGTTCGCGGTAAACATCTATTTTATTTTTCATGGATACGTCGCTGCTATTCGTACTGTCGTTTTACATACCAGTGAGCAGCTCCGAAGATAAACGTCAACAGGAGATAACTCCAGATCGCTCCTCGGATAGCTGCGGGAGCGGTATACACGCCAGTCGTGCTGAGGACGACATCTGCCGGAATTCCGATGATAACGACAGCGGTAATGAATGTCAATGTCGCTTGGCTTGCTTCCCGCTCCGTGTGCTGTTCGAATTCATCCCTGAGTACAACTTGCGAGTACCAGTATCCGATTCCCATTCCGATGGCACCGAGCCAATAAAGCCCTAATCCGGCAAAGAGCACAAGCTGTTCTTCGGTGACCATCCATATCGCCGTCGCAATGAAGAAACTCGCAACACCGAACCCAACGGATCTGTTGATCCACTTGGTGTACTGTTCGCGCTTCCGGACTTGTTGTTTCGCGGTGAGTTCTTCTGTCATTGGTACCAGGATGTAAAAGTCATCCGCGGGAAGTTTAAGGTGCTAACGGCTCCAACACCGGGCATGGGAATCCTCTCGCGCGTCGTACATCGTGCGGTCGAAGGTCAACTTGGTGCTCAACCTCGCCGAGAACCCCGACGAGACGCTCAACTACTCCTACAAGCAGATGCGCGACCAGCTACAGGAGGTCAAGCAGGGCATCATCGACCTGATGACCCAGAAGAAACGGCTGGAGATCCAAAAGCGTCGGCTGGAGGAGAAAGTCGAGAAACACAACGAACAGGCCCGCGAGGCCGTCCGGCAGGATCGCGACGACCTCGCTCGCGAGGCGCTGGAGAAGAAGAAGTCCAAGACGCAGGAGATCGAGGATCTAGAGATTTAGATCGCCGAACTCTAAGATTCACAGGATCGCCTCGTCGAGAAGAAAGAGGAGCTGCAGGATGACGAGTAAGCCCAGCAGTTTTCCGGGGCGACGTGACACCTTTTTCAGGAGTGACCTCACATGAGTGACGACGACGTACCCGACGATTCCCGGGGACAGACCCAGGACACGATGCGCGAGCGGGCGGAGGCAAGCACCCGGAAGCTCTGGCTGCTGATGACGGCTGACCGCCGGCTGATCACCTCGGGGATAGTCGGATTCCTGTTCGCCGGTGTCGTGATTGGCGGAATCCTCCACCCGACGGACGCCCACACCTTGATTGCCGACGGCGACCCGATGGAGACGCTCGCACAGGCGCTGGTCGGCTCGACGGTGACCGGCGTCACGTTGGTACTCACCCTTTCACAGTTGGTGCTTTCACAGGAACAAGGTGCTGTCGGCGATCAACGCAACCGGATGGAAGAGGCGATGTCGTTCCGGTCGGACGTGGCCGAACTGCTGGAAGAGCCCGTGAGTCCGACCGAACCCTCGGCGTTCCTCCGTGCGCTGGTACAGGCGACGCAGCGTCGCGCCGAGGAGGTCGAGTCCGCGGCTGAGGGACTGGATCAGGAGGTGACCGAACGCCTGACGGAGTACACTCGGGGCGTCCAGGAGAACAGCCAGGGCGTGCGCGAGAGCCTCGACGGTGCCAACTTCGGCGAGTTCGACGTGATCCGTGCGGCGCTCGACTTCAACTACTCCTGGAAGCTGTACGCTGCCCGGAAGCTCCGGGCCGACTACGAGGATCGACTTACCGACCATGCGATTGACCGGCTGGAGGCACTGTCGAGCGTGCTCGAACTGTTCGGCCCCGCCCGCGAGCACTTTAAGACGCTCTACTTCCAGTGGGAGCTGATCGACCTCTCGCGGTCTATCCTCTGGGCATCGCTGCCGTCGCTACTGGTGTCGATGTGGGCACTGTTGTTCTTCGACGCCACAGTCATGGCCGACACGCTCCTTGGTATTCCGCTCTCGCTGCTGGTAACCGCGGGGGTGGTCGCGATCGCGCTGCTGCCGTTTGCGGTGCTGCTCGCGTACATCCTCCGGATCGTCACCGTCACCAAACGGACTCTCTCGATCGGGCCGTTCATCCTCCGGGAGACCGACCGAAACGCGGAGTTCGAGGATTGACCGGACACACGCCGGCAACTCCCTTGGGAACTACTGCTGCCGCACGCCGGTGGCGGGCAGCCCCAGCTCCGCCAGCCACATCTCGCCTTCCGAGAGGTCGACGCGTCGCAGTGACAAGAGAGCTAACTAACATTTCTAATATTTCTCTAGAGACGTTGGTTAGCTATATTCGTAGTTTCCTTCCTTGACTCCGAGTAGAACTCAGATAGACATAGTCATAGATACTTCCATTCGAGGAAATAGCTTTTCCTCCCGTATTGCAGTTTCTTCTGCCGTGTTGAAGAGAGGTACAGCGTAGGGATTAATCGTTAGAGGATTAAGAATGAAGTCGAGAAGAGAATTTTATTTGTAGAGCGCGTTGAGTGTCATCTCGTCGACAGCAACACCTTTCTCCTCCATGGAGTTGATATCCAATTAATACGTGTTAGAAGGTAATAAAGCTATCGCAGAAACACACCGCCCATATAACACGAGTAAATAGGCTTAAGTATAATCCATTCGTACGTCGTTCTATGGGTGGAGAGAGACCGCGACGCGAAGACGGGACTTTCGAGAAAACAGTCACCGAACAAGACATACTGAAGACACTCGACAGTGCCGACGCTCCTATAATGACGGCTAAGGAGATCGCCGACGAGCTCGACGCCTCGAATGTCATCGTAGGAGAAAGGCTCAAAGAGATGCATGACAGCGGGCTCGTAGGACGAAAGAAGACAGGTGCACGTGCCGTCGCATGGTGGGCTAAAGTCAAGCCCCAACCCGAGGTCGACGCCGACATCGAGGATATGGACGCGTCCGACTTCCGCGGAATCATAAAGACAGACAAGACGGCTAAGCAACTCGTCGAAGAAGCCCGTGAGAAGGATCGCGAGCGCGAAGAACGTCTTATGGACGTAGCGAAGAATGAATAACGAACGTATTGTCTTCGACACGGAACCACTCGTCGCACAAGCCGCCTCAGAAACGGGCGAGGAAGTAGTAGAGTCATACCTTGACCGCGTCAAAGAAGGCGACCTTGAAGGCTTCGTCAGTCCTGTTACCCTAACCGAGGTCAAGTACATAACACAGAGAGTTGAGACAGCTATACCGACCGACGTCTTCCTTAGTTGGATACAGACCCTACTACACAGAGTAGACGCGTCGGACTGTTGGAATGACGCAGCACGATACAAGGAAAAACACCAGGTCGCACTCGGAGACGCCTACTCTCTAGCAACCGCTAACTACGTCGACGGTACTCTCCTCGCCGGAGCTGACGACGACTTCGACACAATCGACGACGTCGACGTCGAGAGGTTCAGAGAAGATTCCGTATAGATGTCATTACTCCCGTAGGTAGTCTATATCGTCCAAGGTTGTTCTGTCCTAGTATATCTAACCAACAGTCTCTAGATTATTTTCGAAAATGTTGGTTAGCTCTCTATTCTCTCGTCGACGACATCACCATTCACCTCCCCAAAGTTGGTGTCTTGTACCGTACCAGTCAAACCCCGAACGGGAGATTGAGGTCAAACTGATAATTAGAATTGAAGTCAGGCGTAGTCCCGTTAAGACCCTTAGAAGCTATGTTAATATCCATCTCAATAATACGCTTATCATTCATTATACCATATGTTTCAAACTGAAATTTATTATCTGGCGATATAGGGTTTTTAAGCAGAGAGAAGTTCATATCAACCCCAATATAAGGACCACTCCCTATCTTAAAATCATAATTAGAACCATCAGAAGACACCCCAGACAAGTTACCCGTCTTGCTAAATGTACTATTATTCATGTCAAATCCAGGATCCTGAGCTGTAGAAAGAGGTGGAGTTGCAACTATGCTTAAAATAGCCATCAGTACAAAAATTTGTCTGTTCATAGAGTCGAATAACTAGGAGAGGGCAAAAAATCTTTGGCAACACAGAATACTGGGTTCAGCTTCGGTCACTTGTTATCTTATTTACTGCACTTGAGGCGAAGTTTCTGACGTCCTCGTTTCTCTCCTCGCGGATCATTCTGTTGAGGTCACCAACGGCTTTCTTAGCTCCTATCTTACCGAGTGCGAACGCAGCCATCTTTCTGACCTCGGGCTCTCTGTGTCTGAGAGCATCCGTGAGGTGATAGACAGCCGGCTGTCCTATCTCAGTAAGACTCGTGGCGGCTAGCCTTCTCACCTGTTGATCGTCGTCTTCGAGAGCGTCGATAAGAGGGTCTATCATTCTTCTGTTACCTATATGCCCCAACAACCATGCTGCATTTCTTCTTATAGGTGCTTGACTTGATTCTTCGAGAGCGGAGACAACAGGAGCTACACCCATCTCTGTATCCAAGTCTTCAAGGCGAGAAGCTATCTTCTCACGTATCCTGTGGCTCTCTTCGACGGGAGCCTTCGAAAGAATCTCTATCAATGCTATCGTGATACTCTCTCTAACCAGTACTTCGTCGTCTGTCAGAGAGTCGAGAAGAGGGTCTATAACTTCTTCACCTCCTACACTACCGAGTGCATAGGCTGCGGTTTTTCGGACATAGAGGTACTCGTCGTTTAGAGCCTTTATCAGATCTTCAACTCCTTTTTTACTGCCTATGTCTTTGAGAGAAACCGTAGCCTGTCTCCGCACCTCCTGGTTTGGATCGTCTAAAAGACCGGTTAAGGGTTCGACGGCTCTCTCGTCTC
Source organism: Halorutilales archaeon Cl-col2-1 (assembly GCA_041891055.1). Classification (GTDB taxonomy): domain Archaea; phylum Halobacteriota; class Halobacteria; order Halobacteriales; family Afararchaeaceae; genus Afararchaeum. The sequence goes on from CP169074.1 coordinate 538,685, forward strand.
CAAGACTGCCTAGACTACGAGCGACGTTCTCTCTGACCTTGGGATCGTTGTCATCCAAAGCGTGTATGAGTGGCTTGAGTGCTCTTTTTTCACCTATGTGTCCTAGACCGAGTGCAGCAACAATTCGGATAACGGGTGATTCTGAGTCAAGTGCATTTATGAGAAACTCCGTTGAAGCTCTATCGTCGTCGTCCTGGGATAGCTTCGTGTCGTTCTCTGTCTCGTATTTACCGATAAGACGTCTGACCTTGTCTATGTCCGCAGACCACACTAGTGACTCAGCAGCAGCTTTTCGTACTTTCTGACTTCGGTCACCCACTGCTGTCTTGATCAGGATGTTTACTCTTTTTTCTTGGAGATCTTCGTCCTGTATTTCTAGGTCTCCGATGACCTCGGCTGCTCGTGTTCTGGCAGCTACAACCGGGTTATTTTCTATATGCTCGATTAGACCAGAGATGTCACCATCTTTTTCAAGAGCAAACAGAGCCTCTTCACTAGACATATCCCTCTTCTGTGTGTACTGTTGATTTTACTGAGTCTTAATCATTTTGCCGAGATGTCGGTTTTTACAGGCAGTCGAGACGAATGCCCCGGGGTCGTATGCAAATCGAAGGTTTGCTTGCTCAAAAATCTAAGATTGATAAAGTCAGCTATGCGCCTCGAATCGTAGAGCCAGCACGCTCACATTCGAAAAATATGGAGAAGCATGATTATGTCAGTCAAAAAGATCCTAACCGAGAAACGGGCAAAGAGAGAGACAAAGATGTCTGTGACTACACTGGTACTGGGTATCTTTTCGGAGAAAATGCTTTCGCAGCTTGGTACAGATGGATGAGACGAGAAAAAAACCAATACGAGCGGTAACTTCATGTAAGGTAAGTGCATACTTCGGTACCGTATGTCGCATGAACTGCCTGAACTGCCGTACGATTACGACGCTCTTGAACCGCACATAAGCGAACAGGTCGTCCGCTGGCACCACGACACTCACCATCAGGGATACGTAAACGGACTCAACAGCGCCGAGGAGACGCTTGAGGAGAACCGCGAGGCGGGAGACTTCGACGGAAGTGCTGCCGCGATGAGAAGCATGAGCCACAACGGCTGTGGACATTATCTCCACACTCTCTTCTGGGAGAACATGTCGCCCAACGGCGGCGGAGAGCCCGAGGGAGAACTCGCCGACCGCATAGAAGAGGACTTCGGAAGCTACGAGGCGTGGAAGGGAGAGTTCAAGGAGGCAGCCGGCTGGTCCGCGGGTGGCTGGGCACTTCTCGTCTACGACCCCGTCTCCGACTGCCTGCGTAACCTCGCTGTCCAGAAGCACAACGACGGCGCGCTCTGGCACACACATCCCATCTTCGCGGTCGATGTCTGGGAGCACTCGTACTACCACGACTATGGACCTGACCGCGGTGACTTCGTCGACAACGTCTTCGAGGTCGTTGACTGGGACGACATAGCCGAGAAGTACGAGAACGCGAAGAAGCTAGGCGAGCTTCACGGCTAAGTGAGAAACACAGCGGTACGTCTATTTTTTGGCGAGCTGTACCGGCGCTGGGAGCGGTTAGATTTCTGGGCGATGTAATCACGCATCGAATCCATAGAGTTCGGGACGGAGCTTTTCGATATCTTCGTCCTTAACATCAGAGTCTACGGACTTCAAAGACGAATCTCAGAGCTAACCAACGCCTTCTAGAGAAAAAATGTTGATTAGCTCGCGGTATGTTATGCTCAAAATCAGGTATGTGTGTTTCTTAGACATATTCTTCTTTTGTTTTAGAAGGCAACTTTTCTGTGGCCTCTACGAGTTCGTCTCTGTCCCTCCATCTGTATAGTCTGTTGAGTTTGTCTAACTCTTTGAAGACTCCCTTGTGCATAGGACTGTACGGATCTTTCTCCTCGTACTCTCGCTTTAGGACATATGATTTCTTTTTTAGCCAGTCTGCGAACCGTATACCGCCTGATTCGAGCCTGAAATCTCCCTCTGAATCCTCTGCGACCCCGACTACATAACTTGATATCTTAGCTATTAATTCGAATTTGTCTGTGAAGTTTCTCAGGGAGAGTAATATGTCACTCATCAGAAAAGCATAGGCATCCTTTCTTCTATTTAGTCTGTCTTTAACTAAATCTAGATTCCTTATTTTGCTGTAATTGCCGAGCACGAAGTAGCTTGTACCATATCTGAGCACAGGACGTATCTCATTTTGGTTAACCGTGTCAAGTATCTCGTTTAGCTCCTCTGGCTCGATCTCTTCAGTCATCTCTGTGGTATCTACGTCCTGACTCATTATATTAGTTAATACATGACTTAGTAGCTAAGTTAGCCTACGTAAAGCTATAGTACTTGGAGACTGTAGATGACCTATGAGCATCGAAGAGAGTGGGGATAGATCAACAGCACAAGACCTCAGTCTGATGCTTCAAGAGACTCGTCTTAAGATTCTTGAGCTCATAATCGGACATCCCAAGCAGTCTATAAGTATGGGAGAGCTCGACTACATGATCCCCGATAAAAGCGAGGCAACTATCCGTAACCACATAGAGAAACTCGTTGATGCCGATATACTTGAAGAAAGAGAACTCGAAGACGAGAAAAAGTCTAATGACCTACCCTACAAGTTCTATGAGATCTCAGATAAAGGGGGAAATCTGATTGAAGTTCACAACTTGATGAAAGCCGAGGATAAGCTGAACGAACTATATCAACGTACTAAGAGAGATCGTATAAAGGACTATGAGAACGCTCCTCGTCCTGACTGATATAGTCATCTACCCACGGCTAAATCCAGAATTCTTGACTAATATATTCTCCCGAAGAGTAATATACTTGTGTCAAGTAGGATGTAGCAATGACAGAGACTCCTACAGATACAGACACAGACATAAACCAAGAGGTGACCTCAGGGTGGGTCGAGGAGACAACGCCCTTCGAGCGGATCAGGGAAGTGATGAAGAGAACGTATGAGCCTCAGGCGGCGTCTGCGATAGCCGACCGTGCCGAGACGACCTCGACGACGGCACGTAAGCATCTACAGCAGCTGTATGAGAGTGGATTCGTAGAAAAGACTTCACGAGAAGACAGGGATGCAACCCTTTACCGGAGATCTAGTGAGTCAGTCGTCCTTGAGCAAGCTCGTGATATACTTGACGAGATGGACTCTGGAGAACTCGTATCTCGTATACACGGGATGCAGGAAGATCTCAGAGAGTACAGAGACGAGTACGGCGTCGAATCTCCCGAGGATGCGGTATTAGAGGATGTCAACATAGATGACGAGGAGCTACGCGACTGGCAGACTACGGAGCGTAACCTGGGCATCGCCAAGGCTGCTCTAGCTCTTAGCGAGGCTGAGGACTCTGTGAGAATACAGACAAACAGTCCAGCAGATGTCCGGACATAGTAGTGAATCTCACGCTGTGCGTGGCGCGACGGATCGAGGTGCTCTTCTCGACTTCCGTGATACCTTCGAGGAGATGGAGCCGTTAGCGACGGCAGAGCTAGACGACTTTCTGAGTCCCGATGTACTCCGTATTCGTCTCGACGACGGTATAGGAGACGCTCAGAGCTCTAGAATCGACGTTGTCTGGACTGTCCACGGCGACTACAATATCCATTATACCGACGATGCCGGTCGGGATTTTCGCTGGGATCTACATCCTCATGAGTATCCGAGACCAGCCGACGATAGACATTTTCATCCTCCTCCTGACGCGTCGACGGATGCTGACAATGTAGAAGAGTCATGTATACAGGTTAGTGAGATCGAGCTAGTAGCACGTGCCGTACACAAACTCTGGCGAAGAGCCTACGAAACGGGGTCGATAGACGATGTAAACGGCTACTCCAATCCTCCCTGAAAAAAGACTCGTCGTTCACCTGGTGTTACCGTTACTCGTCGTATTCGTCGCCGTCGAAGTACTGTTGGTCGCCGTCGATGTGGTGTTCGCCTGAGTCTGAGTCTGGGTCTGGTTACCCTGGTTCTGCTGAACTTCCTCCATCTCGACTTCTATCGTCTCGCCGTCATAGACTGCCGACTCGGGAACTTCGGCGTTTCCGACGCTGCTGGCTCCTAAGACTGTTCCGAACGTAGGCACGTAGGCACCGCCCTTGTAGAGAGTGTAGTTGCCGGTCGCTCTCACACCTTCGTCTGTGCCTCCCTCAGAGACAGAGACGTCGTTTTCGGTCGGGTACGGTACCGTCATCGTGAAGTCGCCGTCGTCGTCGACTGAGACGTCCTGGCTGTAGGTGAAGTTACGTCCCGTGTTGGTCGTCTGGAGGTTGAGTATAGCGGTTATAGTCGCGTTCGAGACGTTCTCCATGCTCACGCTTCCCGAGAACTCGGCACCTTCGACCTTCTCGTAGGTCTTGACGCGTGCGACCCCCTTTGCGTCGTAGACGAACGAGCTACCGCCAGCCGGGATTAGCTGGTTGCGCGTGTCGGTGTTTGCGAATCTGCTCGCGTTCCCTCTGTTGATTATACGGTTGAACGCCGTAATCTGTCCCTGCTGTCCCTGCTGTAGTCCCTGTCTGAGTATGTTGCCTATGAGCGAGTACTGCTGTGTCTCGTGGACGAGCCTGTAATGTGACATGCCGTTAGCGTCGTCGAAGTAGAGACGTGAGAGAGTCGTGTTCTCGTACTTCGAGTTGGTGGCAGGGAGATTCAGAGTCTGGTTGCCCTGACTCTGCTGGAAGCTCTGTCTCGACGTGTACTCGTCGAACTGTGTCCACGTCGCTATCGCGCCGAACTTGCCCGCCGCCATCTGGTCGTCGATCATGACGTACCGCGTGTTGCGCTCCTGTCTCTCCTGTTCGTTCTGTGACTCGGCTACCGATCTCAGACGGTCGTTAGAGACGTTGCCCCAGTCTATCTCCTCGTCGTCCGCAGACGGGAGCGAGTCGAGGACTAAGTTCGCTCTCTCCTCGGACTGTGCCGTGAGGTACGCCGACGCGGGATTCGGTCCCTCCTGGAACGGGTTGGCGTTGGGTATACGTTCCGCCTGGTAGGTTATCCAGTGTCCGTAGTCCCACCACGACTGGACTCCGTAGGCTTCTTCGGGATAGTCGAAGTCACCGTCCTGAGGCTTGTCGTAGTACCTGTCGTAGCTAAGCGGCTCCTCGGGAGTATTGTTCTGCATCCAGCTGAGTTCGTCGTCCCACGCGCCGTCGTATCCCGCGAGACGTGGTGCCTGACTCCACGCTGGAGACGTTCCCGCGACTGCGAGGACGTTACCCGGTATCACGAGGACTAACACGAGGACTATGGCTATCGCCTGGTAGCCCTTTATATCGCTCAGATCTGTGTCGTGTTCTATGCCTATCTGTTTTACGAGCCACCAGACGAAGAAGCCCGAGAGGACTGCGACTGTCACAGCCATGTAGTAGCCGAAACGTATCGACGTGAAGTACGCCGAGAACATCGTGAATCCGAAGACGAAGACTATGAGTTCGCCGGGATTCCTGTCAGATAGAGATCGGAAGAGTACGACTGCGAGTCCCGCGAGCCCGACGAAGAACATCGCCCCGAACGACCGCCACGCGTCCTGTATACTCGCAGGCTGTATCTCTGCGACTGTAAGACCGGACGCAGAGGTCAAGAGACCAAAGCTGTACACACGGTTTATGAGAGACTGGAACTGAGGAACCGTGAACCACAGAAGAATGCTGCCGAGTACTGCACCACCTATTACAACCGCGGGATAGTACTCGGGATCGTACTCGTCACGCATGTACTCCGAGAGATAATGTAGAACGACAGCACCTACGGCTACGCCGACAGCCGTGAGAGGCTGGAGAAGCGAGAATCCGGTGCCTTCGAGTGCGTAGGTCTTCGCGTAGAGTAGTGTCAGAACTGCTGTGACTCCAAGCGTCGCAGCCGTACCGAATGCGAGATACTCTGTCGAGACTCCGTCGTAATGGTCACGCGACGCCTGTAGGAGGACGAATATACCGAAAGCGAAGACCACCATCACACCGGGAGGCCAGGTCATCAGATACGACGCAACCGCTATTCCGCCGAGTACCGACGCGACTATCGGAGTCTTGAGTCCCTTCCAGTCGGAGTCCTTGAGATGTGCGACCGTCGGCTTCTCGGTGTAAGCTGTCTGTATACCGTAGATGAATCCGAGTAGTGCGAGAGAGCCAAAGAAAGCCTCTGCCGACTGATGGTCGGGGTTTCCTACCATCGTCCTGTTGAGGAACTGTCCCGTGAAGAGCGCGAGGACGAACGCCGAGAAGACAGCAGTCCAACGGTCGGCGATCCTCTTGACTATGAAGAAGACGATGACTGCAGTTAGTGCTCCGAATGCCACAGGAGCTAGTGCCCCGACCGTCTCGATCGTGCGTGTCGACGGGTCACCACCGCCTGCTATGATCGCGAACAGCGCGATTATCTGGTCGAATAATCCGCCGAATCCCGAGTGACGTCCCGTGCCGTAAGGAAAGTAAGACCACGGATCGAAGTCAGGTGTCGCGGGGAAGTTGGCGACAACGAGACGCACTATTCGCATGTGGTACCACGGATCGTTTCCCGAGAAGTATACTCCGCTCTCCGTCACCATCTCGTCGTACGGCATGGTACGTACCCACGCCATGAAGCCCACAATGGCAGCGAGCAACGGATACGGCGCGTACTTATACGCGAGAGACAGACTGTCGTCGTTATCCATCGCACTAACCACGTTCCGAAGACGGTTTAACTTTTTACATCCTATCCCGCCCAATGAAGGTCTCGGTGGTTCTGTGTACCTACTCTCTCGAGATGTACGACGATTTTAAGGAAGCAGCCGAGAGTCTTCTGTCTCAGACCTACGACGAACTCGAAGTCGTGGTAGTCGTCGACGGTACCGACGAGGTTTACGAAAGAGTCGAGGACGACTACGGCGGTAGAGACGGCGTAGTTATACATCTCAACGACGAGAACATGGGTCTTCTAAGGAGTAGGAACAAAGGTGCCGAACTCTCGTCGGGTGACGTAGTCGCTTTCATAGATGACGACGCCGTCGCCGACGAAAAATGGGTAGAAGAACTCGTAGCTACTTACCAGAGACACGACGCTCTCGCCGCAGGAGGCAAGATGGTACCAGAGTGGGTCGCGGGAAAGCCCGACTTCCTTCCCAAGGAGTTCTACTGGCTCGTAGGAGTGACACACAGGGGCTTCGTCGACGACGAGGAAGAACAGGAGGTGCGAAACACCTTCGGATCGAATATCTCGTTCCGACGAGATGTCTTCCTCGAACTCGGTGGCTTCGACCCCAATATAGGTGGGCGTAAAGGCGACAAGAACTTACAGGGCGGCGAGACGGAGCTCTGCGCGCGCCTCTACGACGAGTACGGCGAACGCGTCTGGTACAATCCCGACGCCGAGGTCGCTCACAAGGTGTTTGATTACAGAACGAGTAAGAAGTGGTTGTTAGAACGTGCCTTCTGGCAGGGCTACTCTAAGAGAGCTATGGAGGTCCTTGTGCCTGAGTCAGGTGGGGAAGAGGACGAGTTTCTGGGTAAGCTATTACTGGATTTCATGCCCAACCGCCTCCGTAACGCAGTCGTGGATCTATCTCTGACTGAGGCGAAGAAGTTCGTTATGCTCGGTGTATTAACCATGTGTGTCGGGAGCGGGTATCTGTATGGATTCAAGAAATGGAGATAGATCAATTGGATCAGATACTTCGCTTATCGCTTAGTAAGACCTTTGTCTTCTTCCACTGACACGATAAATATGGAGATCTCCGAGCGCGGCATCTGTGTCGTGACACAGCCGGCACAGGAAGAGACGGAGAAGATGCATGCACACGCTCTCGCAAATATTCTTGCCGAAATAACAGGTGTCGTTGTCCTTACCGCTAACTTAGACGAGAGTTCGTCGCTGAGAGAACACGATATCGTGGAGTACGATAAAAGTGGTGTGGGTAGCAGTATCTTTACTGCCGCTGTTCGTTTCGTCCTCAACCAGATCAGGATATGTCAGGCTCTGCTGAGAAGAGATGAAGAGTTCGTTCTCTTCTTCGGGACGACATCGTACGTCCTGCCGGTTATATTTGCACGCAGTATAGGTAAAACAGTGATTGTAGAGCCGCGTGGTGATGTACCTCTTACTTTACGTCTCCAGTGGGAAGAACGTATGCCTGTACCAATCGCACGTTTTCTCGCCGGGTCTGTAGCCACACTCGAAAGAGTATCGTACACGACAGCACACGCCATCGTTACCTACACGCCGTCAATGGCAGACGAACTCGGTCTGCGCAGGTACGACGATAAGCTCTACACCGACGGCGCGCGGTACGTCGATACTGAGCGTTTTCGAATTACAAAACCTTACGAAGAGCGTGATAACACTGTTGGCTACGTCGGACGTCTTGACGAGGAGAAAGGTATAAAAGAACTCGCTGAGGTGGCGCGCCGCGTTGACGCCCGTTTCGTCTTCGTTGGCGACGGAAACGACCGCGGATGGCTTGAAGAAGAACTCGCAGACGAGATAGAATCCAGAGAAGTCGAGATAACCGGCTGGGTAGATTACGACGAGGTCCCCGAACAGATGAATCGCTTGCGCCTCCTTCTTCTCAGGTCGGAGCCCACGGAAGGGCTACCGACAGTCATACTCGAAGCCTTCGCGTGCGGCACTCCGGTCTACGCAAATCCGGTCTCGGGCGTCCCTGACGTCGTGCGTGACGGCGAGACGGGCTTCGTGATGGATGACAAAACCCCGGACGAGATAGCGCGGCGTGTAGACGGAGCCCTTGAGGACGGAATGGATGGGATGAGCCGTAGGTGCCGTGAACTCGTTGAGGAGCGGTATAGCTTCGACGCGGCGGTGGGTAGGTACCGCGACATAGTGAATCGGATATAATACAGCCGGCGCCTAGATAAGAAATCTATGTAGAAGGGGCATGATGAGAGGGTTTTATATTTTCGAGCCTTTCACGAGGGCCGGTGAGCAAACGCAGCTAGTTCTGAGGGTGTAATTTTCTACGAGATAGGCATAAGGATAACCACTTAATTGATACTTAGAATCGAAAACCCGCAAGCGGGATGGCTGAAGATTCACCCCTGATTTTTGGATAATACCTCCTCGTAGAGGTCCACATACTCTTCTGAGATATTCTCCGTTGAGTAATCCTTAGCGCGCTCTCGTGCCTTTTTGCCTAGTTCCTTCCTTTTCTCAGGGTTCTCGGTAAGTTCAACCACTCTTTCGGAGAGTGTTTCGGAATCGTCAACGGGATGAAAAAGAGCGGCACCCTCGTACGAATGTTTAAATTCGCCGATATCAGAGAATATGCAAGCCGAACCTAGGCTCATAGCCTCAACGGCGGCTGCGCTAAAACCTTCCCACCGCGACGGCATCGCGTATATATCACACTCCTCCATCATTTTATAAGCTCTTTGCCTGTTTACAAAGCCAAGAAAGTGAACATTATCCAGTATATCCTCATTCTTGGCTATGTTTTTGAGATGGTCTCGAAGTTCCCCATCCCCCGCGATGACGAGATGAATCTCTTCGTTTGTCTTCTTATTAGCACGTAATAGAGCCTGTATAAGCGTATCGTGTGCTTTCTGTTCAGTAAGCATCCCCGCAGTCCCCATCAACACGATGTCTTCGCTTATCCCTATCTCGTCCCTTACCGACCAGTCCAAATCCCGAAACTCTTCTATTCTTTCAATATCAACACCGTTATATATTATCCTAACGTCTCCGTCATCAATCAGAAGGTGTTCCCATTTATTGAACGATTCGTAGACTGACTGGGAGACACAGGTAATCCGATCAGCCCATGCATTAGTTATTCCGTTGGCTAACCTGCCTTTGCGGGTAAACCCTACGTGGTTGTTCTGTTCCGTTGATATCACCGGTATACCGTTTCTCAATCCGATTATCTTGGCGTAGGTTCCCGAGTGATTGTGGTGTGCTTGTATTATATCGTACTCTTTGAGAGTATCCCGTGCCTTTGCGTATGTCTCTCTACTCACTCCCAGTACGTTATCAGGCGCATTCACGCAACTGACATCTATAATATCGTCATTATCAAACTCGTCGGCGTTGAACCAAGCGAGTATATCCGCTTCAACGTCGGTATACCTTGTGATTGCAACGGCTATATCAGCAGGTACACTTGATTCCCCTACGGAGTTAACTACGTGACATACGCGTATATCTTCTTCATCTCTGCTCATATTTTATTTCGTGGGCACTCTAACGCCAGTAATACTAAATAGCTTTGGTAAATATATCGGTACGGAACCAAAGAAGATATTTGACCTTGGGAATGAGATGTGGTTATGGAAAGCATCCTTTTGACCGGCAGTAGCGGCACGATAGGCGTTGAGTTGGGGAAGAGGCTACTTGATAGAGGTATAGAGTTACATGGCGTTGATAGTATACCTAACCGATGATCCGAAAGAGTTGATGAGGTGGGTGTTGAAGCTGACCTGGCAAAGAGTGATTCAGTAGAGGAACTACCCACGGATGTGGACACGATAATACACTTCGCTGCGAACGCACGTGTTCACAAGTTGGTCAAGGAGCCTGTTGGTGCAAAGAAGAACTTTGACATGACTTTCAATATACTTGACCACGCCCGAAAAAACGATATACGGAATATCGTATTTGCGAGTAGTAGGGAGGTGTATGGTAACAAAGGGAAGATGATATACAGCGAGGAGGATACTTATGTTGACGAGTGCGAAAGCCCGTATACCGCGAGCAAAGTAGGCGGGGAATCGATGGTAAAGGCTTATGAGAACTGCTATGATATCGACTCGTGCATACTGAGGTTCTCAAACGTCTATGGCAAGTACGACTCGTCAGATAGGGTGATTCCACTGTTTATAGCACAAGCCTCTAGAGGACACGACCTGACTGTCTATGGCAGCCAAAAAGTTCTTGATTTCACGTATATAGACGACTGTGTTGATGGTATACTGAGGACCTTAGATAATTTTAATAAAGTAAAGGATACGACGCTCAACATTGCTTCGGGCGAGGGGCCCTCAATTACGGAGCTCGCTGAGCTAGTTGCCCAGAAAACAGACAGAGACGTGGAAATAAACGTTGAGGAGAACAGAACAGGTGAGGTCAGCAGATACGTCGCGGATATCTCAAAAGCCAAGAAGGTTATCGGATATGAACCAACGTACAACCTCTCGGACGGTATTGATAAGACAGTCTCTTGGTATAATGAGAACGAGTACCTGTTTGATGAAATACTCGCGAGTTAATCTCTTATCCTGAGCCACCGAGTCATTTATGAACAGATACCGGATTTGTGGTATGCTCATTTTTCACCAACCGAACGAACCTGATACAACTAAATAGGAAGAAAAAATACTATGGAGCACCCTTGAGGATTGACACCCAGATATGAAGTCGAAAAAAAAGAAAGGATTGGATATCAGGCGTGGAAGTCGGCTCTACAGAAGCTAACATCCTCAAGGAGTTCTAACCAGCTGGAGGAGCTATCCGCGACCGACTGGGACATACTGATAGTTCTGGACGCCTGTCGCGTGGATGTCCTCGAGGGATTAGCGAACTGGCCTGTCGATTCGGTGGTATCTCCGGCGAGTTGCACTCCCGAGTGGATTGGAGAGGTGTCATCTAGCCGCGTTCTTAGTGGGAGTAGGGTCGTCTCTGCTAACCCTCAGTATGAGAAAGTCGATGCGGACTTAGGCTGTGAAGAGATAGAGCCGTACTGGGAAACCCACTGGGACGATGACCTACAGACGACCGTCCCCGAACAGGTACTTGACCGCGTAAGCGAGATATCCCAGAACTCGTCAGGCAGAGTTGTCGGTCATTTGCAACAGCCGCACTGGCCTTACATAGCAAAGCTTGGCGACAGATGGCTCCTTGCGTACGATGAACTCGGCCCGTGGAACGACGACGAAGAGATAACTTCTCTACAGGTTGCGATGCAACGCGGCCTTGTGGATGTTGAGATGGCTAAAAAGGCGTACGAGTCCTCTATACACAGCGTGTGGAACGTACTAAAGACGTACCTTGCTGAGTGGGTGTCGGATGGGAATAATGTAGTTGTCACCGCCGACCACGGGGAGACCTTCGGTCGTTACCGCGAGTTTGGTTTTTATGAACACCCATGCAGGTGTCATGTGGCACCTCTCGTGAGGGTTCCTTGGATAGAAGTACGCGCTGATGACGGGGTTACAGAAACCTCGGATACAGTTGGAGAAAGACTACAAGCCCTTGGGTACGCCGAGTAACCGACTCCAAGACTGTATGTCCGCTGTGAGGTTGACTACATATACCCAAGATCTTCCAACTGCTCCTTGACGCGTTCGCCCTCGCATCCCTCGTCTCTTTCGTAATCCGGCTTGTCAGGAATGTGTCCTCTTTCGAGTTCTTCGTTGACGACACCACGTAGGTCAAGTATCCCCTCCACGGATTCGACTATACTCGGATCGGTTGACGAGATGAAAGCCTCGTCCGTATGAACGCCGTCCTGCAGACCGTGGTCGCTGACGACGACAAGTTCGTCGTCTTCGCTGAGGTCGCCGCGTAACTCACCCACGAAGTCGTTTAGCTCTTCGTAGGCGCGATCCTGTAGCTCGGGAAGGTCGTACGAGACATGTCCTATGAGGTCAAGACCGCTCGTGTACCCAAAGACGAGTTCGTAGTTCATGCTTCGGAGCGCACGCCTGACAAGCGCGATACGCACCATGGACATCTCCATGCAGAGTTCGTAGAACTCGACGGGGTCGTCGCTCGTGTGGCCTCCTTTCGCGTCGGTATCCCTCTCGAAAAGCTCATCCATATCCCTCCTCAGTTGGTGCTCGCGGTCCTCGTCGTCGGGATCGGTTACGTAGTTGGGAACGCCTATCGCCTTTGCTTCTCGTCCGTCGAAGAGAGTTTCCAAACCGTTTTTATCGTAATAAGTCGCGGGCACCCTGAAGGCGTCCTGTTCGGTGTTGTTGAGGAGCCATGCTCCGATAAGTGTCTGCAAGCCGTCAGGGACGACGTAGTCGGCTACCTCGCTTCCTAAGTCTATAACCGGGTTCTCCCAAGAGACGCCCTCGTCAAGCTTCAGACCGTGCTCCTCGGGCGTTAGACCTGTGATTATACTGGGCCAGAGTTCGTGCGTCGAAGGCTCGCCCGCAGAGCTTACGATGGTGTCTATGCTTGCGTGCGAACAGAGGGTAAGATGGGGGTGGTCATCTGGGTCAGCAAGCTCGGGATCAAGGGCGTCAATACCAAGAACTACGAGTGTCACATGCTGGTTAGAGTACTGTAGATTAAAAAGTTCACTATGATGACTCAATTACGAGTGCTATATATGCAGCCTACGTGTCTAGATCTTTTTAAATCCTCTTCGATAGGTCATCCCTCCACAAGATAAAAGAATATATATCTACCACTGACGACTCAATTTATATGCTCGGTGCATATTCGAAAAGAGATCTAATTAAAGGCCTCAGAAATCCGCATCTTGTCAAAGAAGAAATGAGGGATATATGTCATTCTTTTCTACATTACCCTCGTCAAGTAGCCTTCTTGTATAACTATAATGATTCTAACATTATCAATTATGACTGGGATAACTTAATCATTCTTGATGCTTGTCGTTATGATGTACTTGATGAGCTAGGCAAGTATGGCGATACAAAATACAAAGTATTAGATTCGTCTGCTTTGTAGGATCGCTATAAGGCGTAGGATTTCACGATTTGACGGTTTTGTCGATGTTGTAGATAGCAGATTTTAGGATCATTTCTCTGAACTCACGGTTCCAGAGGCGCGCACGCACGGCTGTGCCGAGCGTGCGCTTGATGGTTGAGAAGACAGTTTCACACATCCAGCGTTGATTGTAATCTTCATCTTTCATCCTAGCGTTGTGAGCCTTGTCTAGGTGTGTAAATTCACGATGCTTAATCAAGGGACGGACTCCGCTTTCGCGGAGGTCGTCCCGTAGCTTCTGCCAGTCATAACCTTTGTCTCCAGCGACGGAGAGCAGGTCATCAGCGTTCCGCTTAATGACCTGTTCTCCTATCTTAGTATCATGTTTCTTGGTTGTGGTTAAGCGAATCGGAGATTCGCGTACATCGTGAATCAAAGATTCACGAGATACAGTGAATGTCCAAGACAGAAAGTGTGTCAGTATCAACTAGAGCCGTTACTTTAAGCGAGCGAACACTGTAGTTCGCTCGCTGGCAGTAGTGTTTACTAGCTCTATCTCGATCGAATCCAGTGCTGTCAACAGCGACGTTTCTTTCGTCCTTAGACTCTGAGGATAGACGAAGAAAGAGCCTCATTGCTTTGATGTTTATCTTATCGAACCAGTCACAGAACGTAGTGAAGTGAGGGAGATCGGTCACGGAGAGACCGATCTCCTCACGTATTCTCGGCATTTCTATCAAGAGATCTAGCGTTACTCTATAGGAGTCCTCTAGGTGAAGCCGTAATGAATGAAGTGCTATCATCGCCCACTCTGCGAACCCACCTCCGCCTTCCGGCGGGGCGGGTTCGTTCGGATTATCAACAGCGTTTTTAGCTAGCTTTACGCATCTTTCCGTGAAGCGACGGAGATTACTATCTACAATCATCATCAGCAATCTCTCGTCGCTTCTACCTATACTAAAATAGACCGATTCTAGCGCTGTCTAGCGATCCTACAGGGCAGATTCGTCAAACAGCCCTGAATTCGTTGAGAATTATTTTTCAAATTGTACATATAACGACACCGTCTACGTTACTGCTAACCCGTTCGGGGCACAAGTTGACTCATCCACCTTTTATGAGACAGTAGTTACATTTAATAGTAGCATGGAGATAAACAAGAACAAGTCACAACTGGAGGATTTGGGAAAAAGTTGGTCTCCAAAGAGGGTTCACCAAGCTGCTTTAGAGTCCTTTGAACGTAATCCTAATAAGCGAATGATAGTTCATTTTATGCAGCCTCATGCCCCATATTTCGGCGAGAGAGCTAAAAGTATCCGAGATAGGCTACAGAATAAGGGGTATAAATTCTGGGCATGGACAGATGAAATAAATAAAGAAGAGAGAAGTGAAGATGATTATATATTAAGTCACTTACTTGACGCTGCTCAAAATGGACTTATTGGGGAAAATGAGCTCATTGCACTATATAAGGAAAATTTAAATTATGTGCTAGGATTTGTAGAGGAGTTACAAAATATAATAAATGGAAAGACAATTATAACCGCTGACCACGGAGAAATGCTAGGTGAAACCAAAGCTTTCTTGCCATGTAATATGGGGGAATGGAAAGCTGTATTGGACATGGGCGTGGCATATATGTTGAAGAATTACGTAAAGTCCCTTGGGTAGCTCTCGATTATAACGAAAGAAGAACAATAACCGAAGGAGAGTCAGATAAAAAAACGGATGCCAAATTAAACGAAATTGATGGTCAGCTGAAAGCACTAGGGTATAAATAATTCCCCACAACAATCGAGTTACACACTGGTTAATAAGTCTACTTCCAAATTCCTTTATGTAATTATAATTAGTTTATTAGTATATTGGTTTTTATAGTGAGTTAGTCGTACTTTAGTATATGGAACTTCATAATGTATATATATACATGGTTAGCTATCCAATGATGGAATGAAAATCGGTTTTTTCGCGTACCACCTCTCCGGTGCTGGCCCTCGTACTAGGTCACGAACATTAATTAACGCGTTAGCCAATAGGACGAACCATGATATTGTGGTTGTAACAAGTAAAGAGGAGGATTTTACCAATCAAAACGCCGAAGTGCATCATGAACTAGAGCTATCAGTGAGTGGACTTGTCAAAGGGTTATATAAAACGAGGGAGTATTTTAAAGAAGTGGATGTTGTTCATGTACCGGTAAATATAAAACAACTTATGTTTGTGCGTTTGATATATAACGGTTCTTTAGTTGCAGGTCCTGGGATACAACATGAATTATACTCCCGTACCTTAGCAAAGCGTCTGAATATTGATAAAATGGTGGAGACACACGAGTATATATCATATTTATGGAGGAAATCCGGTGTTGATTCAACTTATATCTATCCCACTATTGACGAGGATATATTCTACCCTTTCGGAAGAGAGGAGCTTCGTGAAGCGAGAGAGGAAGTAGGAGTATCAGAAAAAGATACTGTCCTCCTCTTTGTAGGCAAGCTCAATAAATTCAAAGGCGCACATTTATTTTACCAATTAGTAAAAGAGCATTATAGTGGAGGGGATATTACCCCGGTAGTTGCGGGTAATGGCCCACTAAGGGAGAAGTTTGAGGAGGATGGAGATTTCCTATATGCTGGATTTGTAGATAATGAAAACCTACCCATCTATTACAACATTGCTGACATAACGATAGTCCCCAGCAAGCATGAATCCTTCTCAATAGTTAGTCTTGAGTCTATAGCTTGCGGAACTCCTGTTATTACGACAACTTCCGATTCATGCGATATGTCACGGATATTTCAAGACACAGGCGCGTACACTTGGACTGAAGAAAGGTCCCCTGAGTCAATAAATTCTGAAATTGACAACTTAACCTCGAATAAAAGCAAATACAGACAAAAAGTGAAGAAAGGCTTCAAAACAATCCAGAATAAAGAACTAACCATCTCACATGTCATTAAAAACTATATTGATATATATAAGGAGGTGAGTGAATAAGTCATCCCTTCGACTGAATAGTGTATAGATCCGCGTATTCTCTGCCGTGGTCAAGAAGTTCCCCATGTGTTCCCGACTCGACTATCTCGCCGTCGTCAAGAGTATATATACAGTCAGCGTTCTTGACAGTCGAAAGTCTGTGCGCAATCGCTATAATACCGTAGTCCCGATCCATAGCCTCTATAGACTCCTGCACCTCCTTTTCGAGATTTGTGTCAAGATCACTCGTCGCTTCGTCAAGTACGAGGAAGTCAGCGTCCTTGAGCAGGGCGCGTGCGAGAGCGATACGTTGTCGCTGACCACCTGAGAGACGTACACCTTCGTCACCTAGCTCAGACTCGTAGCCGTTCGGGAGGTCATCGACAAATTCGTCGACCTTAGCTATCTCGCAGACACGTTCAACCTCTTCGCGCGTCGCGTCACGTCTCGCAACCGTGACATTTCTTTCGAGAGTATCGTTGAAGATGAACGGTTTCTGTCGTACGACGGCAATCCGCGAACGCCAGTCTTCCATGTCGTACTCGTCTATAGGCACACCATCGCCACGTATCTCGCCGTCGTCAGGATCGTACATACGTGCGAGTAGTGAAACGATAGTCGACTTACCTGCACCTGACTGTCCGACGAATGCGATAAAGTCTCCTCGTTCAACCTCGAATGAGATACCGGAAAGAACCTGTTCCTCTTCGTTGTACGAGAAACGTACATCATCGAACTCTACGTGGTCAACTCCGGAAACACTG
Organism: Halorutilales archaeon Cl-col2-1; assembly: GCA_041891055.1. Classification (GTDB taxonomy): domain Archaea; phylum Halobacteriota; class Halobacteria; order Halobacteriales; family Afararchaeaceae; genus Afararchaeum. The sequence continues at coordinate 556,050 of CP169074.1, forward strand.
CGCGAACCGTCCTCTTCTTTCCGTCTCGCCAGTTCGACGAGAAATGTCTGTGTACGAACAAGATGTGAGATGTTACCCTCAACGTTGTATATCTGACTGTTCAGACGACTCACGAGCGGTGAGAGACGGAACATAGCTAGAAGGAAGATACCGAGTGCACCTATCGAGAGACCGCTGTATGTGAATCCAATATAGATTAGAATAAAAAGCGCGAGCGATGTTGAGAGGTCGTAGAAGTTCTGAATAGCGGCTTTGTTCCTCGTTAGATCGATGCTCGAATGTGTGTACTGGCGGATGGCGTCTTTGAATCCTTCGAAGACTTCATCAGAGACACCGAAAAGCTTGACGTCACGTATACCCTGTGTTCCCGCCTGTACCTTCTGTTGAACACGTTCGTTCGCTCTCGCAACCCGGTCTCCGACCGTGTATCCCGGCTCGATAACATACCTCAGCAGGAAGGTTATACCCCCAAGAAGAACAAACGCAAATACAGTCATCGCAGGTGCTATGTAGAACATAACAGCGAGATAGACTGATACTAGAAACGCCGTCTCCATCGACTGTACGGTATGTTGGATTACTTTCCCGGAGTAACGTGTCTCTGTTATTATCGAGTTGAGTATATTGTCCGAACCTTCATCGTCGAAGTACCCGATCCTTGCATCAAGAGCTGTTTTGAAGGTTCGCGTACGCAGATCCTTCTCGTAATTCCTTCTCAAGTTCGCTTTGAGCCACGCGACGAGGAACGACGATGTGAAACGTACCGTCATAACAGCACCGATGCCTGTCAGCAGGAACTCAAGTCTGAACGGTATACCGAGCATCTCGTATATGGACAGGAAAACTCCAAGTACACCACTAGCATCTTCTATCGGCTCACCCGCTTGTGCTACCTCTATGATAGGATATATGAAGCTCAGACCAACGCCTTCAAGAAAGGCTGTAAGACCGCCGAAGACAGCTATACTCGCAGTTAACTTGGGGTTGTAGCGAGCGACGCGTGCCAAAGCATCAATCTTCTCACGCCAAGTAATATCTTCTGAGTCAGACATCTGGATTAAACCATAGTTTTCTCGTTCGGATAATAAGAGTGCTGTTTCAAGACCAGCATTGATATACTCTAAGAGAGAAAATCCATATAACAAAGACCAGAAATACAAAGAGATAATGCCCTCAAAATCGATTATTCTCGTCAGAGTTTTATTGGAACCTATCGAACTTCAACAAAATGAGCATACTCGTAACAGGAGGGGCGGGCTTCATTGGGGGACATCTCGCCGAGACTTTCGTCGAAGATGGACACGATGTCGTAGCTATAGACAACTTCGACCCCTACTACAGCGTAGGTCTCAAGAGACACAACGTCGACTGTGCGCGTTCTGCGGCTGAGGAGAGTGACGGCACGTACGAGTTAGTAGAGGGCGACATCCGTGACGAGAAAGTCATCTCCGAGTTAGTCGAGGACGCCGACTACGTCTTTCACGAGGCGGCACAGGCAGGCGTACGTACGAGCGTCGAGAATCCACAGAAGGTCAACAGCATAAACGAGGGAGGACTTCTCAATATACTCGAAGCCGCGAAGGACTCGGGTACCGAACGCATCGTAGTGGCGAGTTCGTCGTCTGTCTACGGCAAGCCAGAGTATCTGCCCTACGACGAGGAGCATCCCAAGAGTCCTGTGAGTCCGTACGGAGTCTCGAAGCTGGCTTCAGAGAACTACACGCGTGTCTACAACGAGTTACACGGGCTCTCGACCGTCGTCATACGTCCCTTCACAGTCTACGGTCCACGTATGCGTCCCAACATGGCTATAACCAACTTCGTCTCACGGTGTATCAACGGCAAGTCGCCGGTCGTCTACGGAGACGGCGAACAGACACGTGACTTCACGTATATCGAGGACATAGTCGACGCCCACCGCACTCTTCTTGATACTGACGAAGCAGACGGCGAGGTCATGAATATCGGCAGTACTGACAATATCTCGATAAACGAGCTCGCGAGGGAGATACGGGATGAGATAGATCCCGACCTCGACATCGAGTACGACGAGAGACACGACGCCGACGCCGAACACACCCACGCCGACATCTCGAAGGCTAAGAATCTTATAGGCTACGAGCCGAATACGGAGATACGTGAAGGCGTCTCGGAGTTCGTCGACTGGTACCGCGACAACAGAGACTGGTACGAGACCCTAGTTCTGGAGTCTTGAGTCTCCCGTGTCTTTAGGTAGCAGGTGCTGAGCTTTTGTCTAACCAACAGACTCCAATATTAGAAGTCGTTGGTTAGCTTACAAAGAAAGTCCCTGTTCAACAGTTTCTGGTAGTTCTGGACGGGGGGCATCCTGATGCCTTTCTAATTTTTCAGACTTCTTTGTATTATCATAGACTGCTCTCAAGACCGGGACATTATTGAGGTACTGATAATCCCTTAGTACCTGAATACCTCTTTCAGTAAACCCATAGAAACGAGAAGGTAGGTCTCTCTTATCCTTGTTAGGAGGATACTCATATAGATCAAGTATCCCCTCCTCTATAAGATTATCAAGCTGATCGTCAATAGCCCCCTTGCTCTTAGGGATCATATAGTCTAACTCATCAAGAGACATGAGGTGTTTTGGATGTCCGAGAATATACCGTACTACTTGGTGGCGGGTTTCTTGAGAAAGCAGATCAAATAGCTGTCTCTGCTCCTCTAGTGGATCCTCTTTGATTCTCGTCCCGGTTTCGCTCATGTGTGTACTCATACAGTCTCACTGGATATAATACTTGGGCTTGACTAATGTAGTTTTTTCTAGAAATACTAAAGTGGTGGAGAAGTTATATCCGAATATAGGATAAGTGATTGGTAATGGAGGATATATCAACACCATCGAACTCGGAGGAGATTTACCAACTCATAGACGGGATCTTACAGGACATAGATCTTGAGCCATTCGAGGCATCCAAGATAATGGGTTATGTAAATAGAGAGCTGCCACACTTACTACGCCCAGAGACAACATCCTACTTTGTTCTGGGTAGCTACGAATACCCCTATATACGAAGACTCAGAATAGTTCATAACGAACTGAGCAGGAGAACAGGATCATATCCGTTCATAATGGGGGATTTGCCCCAGATAGATATAGATAGACTACCTGAGTTTCGTATAGAGTTTCACTTGCTCGGATTATCGACTGACTACATCGTCGGTGTATATGAAAAAAGAGGGGGCGGAGAAGTAACGGAGTTAGGTAAGATAACGGAGAAACCGTACTTCGAATACTCGCATATACTACCTCGGTACTACAGATGGTCTGAAAAAGACCAGCCGGAGAGTAAACTCGATATTCTTATAGAGGCTATAGAGATGGATTCTGAGAATGATCTCAACTCCAGTAGAATGGACAAGTTACTGGAGAAGGCAGAGGAGAATCACATAGATATAGACCGATCGGAGATACGAGAAGTAATCGATCAAAAGAACCTCGAAGAAGATGATATGCCTGAGTACAGCTGGGTACAAATGAATGAGTTCCGACAGTTTGAGTTACACGGGAGATGTTACCCATGGACAACAGAGAAATCTCTCCGAAATCAACTGGATAACGTACCAAGATCCTAAAGAAATATTCAGTTCTAACTTTCGCTCCTGTGTAAGTTCAAGTGTTGGTAAAAAACCAACAAGTAGCTACGATAGTCTGTATATGTACTCAGTCCGAGTTCGAGACTTCACGAGGATCTTCTACTAGCTCATAGAGGCCTCTATCTACTTTCTCTAAAATCCCGTGTTCTGTCAATCTCTTTATTCTTTGACTGGCATACTGCCTACTTACACCGATTCTATCTGCTAAATTAGCAGGGGTATTTCTGCCTTCTCTAAGCTCATTTATTATTTTTGTATCCGTATCATTCAGATCAATATTTGCCATTACTTATACATGGGGCATAGTCCATAAGTATATTCTGGTAAGTAAGTGACTGTTAGTAAAGTATAAGTGGTCGGCTACCATTAGGTAAGTTAAGAAGCGCGATACTCCGGACTACGGGGCTTAGTTCTCGTAGAAAGGGACGGGTGCGCCAACACCCGCCGAGCGCTTCTCGGAGTGAGAAGCAAATGTATCATAGCCACGAGACTCGGAAAAACGTATCGTTATTAGAGCAACTCCTACATGGACTCCGCGTTGGAGTAGGAGAATCGCGTAACGAGATCGCTGTATGCGATAGCTGTGGAGTTCGTCTACGCGAAGGATCCGAAGCTACGGCATACGCCAACTCCAGAGCGGGGGAGAGTAGCTGGCATACGAAAGGTGTCTACTGCCGTAACTGCTCGAAGACTCAGATAGAGACATCCACTAAGAACAACGAAGAAGTCGTCGTTCATGGACATATAGCTCTTCTCCAGGATGCTAAGTATCAGACGTCATCCCTCGTCCTCGTAGAGATAGAAGTCCTCGATTACAGTAGCGAGAAAGAAGGCGTCGAGACACAGACTCTTGCAGTAACAAAGAGCGACGGAGGTTACTGAGATGGACTCGGAAGAACGTCTACGTAAACTCCGCTGTGATCACTGTGGTGAGTATCCGTCGCTACACCGTGCCGTCGACAACCAAGAAGTACTCGTCGTTAAATGTGGATGTGAGTCCCCGAGAAGGCTCAGGCTCGGTATTCGCAGACTGAAGCCCAAGTCGTGGAGGGCTGAGAGATGATAGACATCGAAGATCTCAGCCTCGATCCAGAGAAGTACCAGGTCATGCCCGATCTTGACGAGGAGGACTACGAGAAGCTCAAACGTGACATCGGTGACAACGGCATCCAGACTGCGATAGACGTCGACGACGAAAACAATGTAATCGATGGACACCAGCGTATTCGTGCATGTCGTGAACTCGGCATAGACGAGATAGAGGCACGTATCCACGTCGGACTATCAGAAGAGGAGAAGAAAGAACTCGCCTGGAGACTCAACCTACAGAGGCGTCATCTCGAGGACGGTCAGAAACGTGATCTAGCGAGGGAGTATCTACTCGATATCTGGGACGGTGAGGCTACAGAAGAAGAAATAGCCGATACCCTCGGTATCCATAGAAAGACTGTCAACCGCGCCAAACACGACCTTCAAGAAGATGGTAAGCTCGGTCAGGTGACCGAACTTAACACATCTGAAAAACGTGAGATAGTCAGAGAATACATCGAGGACAATCCCGACGCCTCGAACCGCGAAGTGGCACAAGAAGTCGACTGCGATGTTTCCCACGTGACTGTCGGCAAATGGCGTAAGTCTGAGGATCAAAACAAAGAGAGCGACTCGAACTCTGACTCCGATGAATCTGAAGACTCCACTGACAAAAGCAGTAACTCCGAATCCGACTCAAGTTCGGACAAAGAAAAGACAGACTCAGAGCTTTCTTTGACTCTTCGCAACGCTGACTCGAAAGAAGTCAAGAAACTCCGGAGTCTCAGAAACAAAGCCGATAAAGGCAACCAAACTGCCCAAGAGCAGCTACAGAGGATAGAAGACGACAGAACCTCAGTCCATACTGCTCACAAGAAAGTGGAAAAAGAGGAGGCAGAGAAAGAAGTAGAACAACAACGCCGGACAGACGGTGGAGAGACAGCCCCCAGTATAACCGCCAAACCCGCTCTGGAGTTCATCGAAGAGTACGAGAATAGAGCTGTCGACCTTCTGATCACCGACCCACCATACTGTACTGACGTAGACGATATCGACGGGTTCGCTCAAGGCTGGCTACCCACGGCACTCGAGAAAGTCAAAGACGACGGCTACGCATACGTCTTCATAGGCGGATACACTCAGGAGATCTATGCCTATCTCTCAGTGCTTGAGGAGATAGACAGGTTCGAGAGCCAGATCCTGGTCTGGGAGTACAAGAACACACTCGGACAGACTCCCGCAAACCGCTACACGCGTAACTATCAGGCAGTCCTCTTCTTACGCGGTAACGAGACCAGAGAGCTCAACGCCCCCAAGACCTCCGAACAGTGGGCAGTCCAAAACATCAATGCTCCTGACCCGAGGCACGAAGAGAAACACCACAAATGGCAGAAGCCTGAAGAACTCCTCGAGCGCTTCATCAGGCATTCGAGCCAAGAAGACGATTTAGTGATCGATCCATTCGCTGGCTCCGGGACTGTCTTGCTCACAGCAGCGAGTTTAGGCAGAGAAGCATACGGCTGTGACATAGACAACGAAGCCATAGAGACTGCCAGAAAGAGGGGGTGTGTCCTCGATGAGTAAGAGTAGAGGATGGAGGGGCGACCTCAGACAGAGTGCCGACGCTTTCGAGAGAGTCGTCTATCCCGAGATAGCCGACGAGATCGGCGTAGGCGGAGGAGAGCTACTCTCGGTAGAGAGAGCCGATCCTGACGACCCGGAGAGTCAGAGGATAATAGAGATGCTCGATAGCTATGCTGGGATCGATTACCTACATAAAGACACCGACGGGATAGTACGTGGGATAGCGAGTCGCGTGCAGAGATCGACCGACTACGGTAGCTTTACAGTTCGTCTAAAACGTGAAAGTCACAAACCCACCGAGTTCGGCAAGCGTCTCAAGTCGATTGAGTTCGGCGGGTTACACCCACAGATCACCTCTCAGGCGTATGTGCGTGATGGAGAATTAATCAACGTCGGACTCTGCCGTACACAAGGTCTCATCAACTACATCGTAAACGGAGAGATCAACACTCACTATCTCTTGAATCAAGTAGACGAGAACGGAGAGGCCCATTTTGTCGTCGTCTTTTGGGAGGACTACGCTCGGTACACGGACAGCTACCTCCACGTACACGACGAAAAAGAGTACCACAGATCCGCCGAGGAGATAGCTCCAGCGTGATCTGACTAGACCACCTCTATCCCATCATTTTTCAGAATATCTATGACAAAGACAACAGCAGGTTCTGAGGTATTAACTCCGAGTATAGATCTGAGTCTCTCCGAGCTAACACGCAGGGAGTTTCATGAGAGTTTTTGGAGGGACAACTTCGATCTACTCGGTCGAGCAGTCAAGAGGATCGTCGAAGACCTCGAACTCACGACCTGGAGCCGACTGCCGTCATATCTCTGGCGTAACGGCGTAACCGAGATGAACCACGAGTACGCCCTCGATATGGTCTCTTATGAGTTCGAGAAAGAGACCTCGGTAGAGAGACTCAAAAACCTCACTCTCGCACTCGGATCAGGTAAGAGGATCAGCCCCGTCGACGAAGAGCTATATGGCACATACAACACAACAAAAGACGACGTCTTCGCTCCCTTCAAGATCCTCGATATAGCCGGCATACAGCCCGAAATCGAGATAGATATACCCTCCAGAGCGGTGGGTGGGATCGATAGAGAGTTCTTCGACGAATTGGGCGAATACGTCGACTTAGGGATAGAGGTCAGCCTTGGAGACACAGACGAGCCTACCCAACTACCAGAGTATGTCCATATAGATTTAGATACAGGTCACTCGAAGAGAGACAAACATGGCTACTGGCATAAAAGACAAGATCTCCACAAAGCCGTAGAGACTCCGGACAGGGCTCTGAGAGTACTCGAGGACATAGCCGATGATCTACAGACCAAGAGCAACGACTACGAGTACAACTATGAGCAACTACAGAAACTAACCGACCTCGACAGGAGTACTCTGATAACGTATACAAAGCTTCTAGAGGCGAACCGACTCGTAGAGAAGGATAAGGACGAAAGACGTGTAAAGATCTCTCTGACCGACGTAGGTGTAGCTTTCACGAGTCTAGTGATGGACATCGGTGTAGAGAAGACAGCCAGATTCAGATCCTCTCTTTCAGGTTTCTTCGTAGAAGGTCTTGACTCAGAGAAAGAAGTTAGTAAGACCGATACCAGCAGAAGAAGACAGAGTAAGCCACCTCCAAAGACAAAGAAGAGCAAGGTGACTTAGCCTTACACCGACGCCTTACAGCAGTTTGTTAGCTTTCGTCTCGTTAGAGGCATCTCCGAGAAACTCTCCGCTCACTCTCCCACGGAGTCTCCGTCTTCTTGCGATTCTGGTGAAAGTAACCTAGACCGACCTTTTCTGAGAACAACGTCGAGAACCATACCAAAAATCCATCCTCAGCTCATTCTACGGATCCTCTGAGAAGGTCTTCTATAGGGTCTCTACCTAACTCCATTTGTCTGTTCTCAAGAAAAATCAAAGACATCGTATACATAGTGCTATATGTAGTGCTATTCTCCTCTCCACGAGACCTACAGATAGAATTCTATCTCTTCTCTAGAGATCATTACTCCCGTAGGCAGTCTATATCCTCCAAGGTTTGTTCTGTCCCATTAGCTAACCAACATTCCTAGATAATTTTCGAAAAAATGTTGGTTAGCTACGTTCTAATCGGCTAGGATCGATTCTATCCACGATGCCGTCGGAATCAGCGTAAAGAATCCTCAGGATAGTGCAGCATCACCAGGTAAGACCCTCGTACTCGATACCTTCTCTGGGTTCGATGACTCGACGTCCGTCGATTACCACTTTCTGGTTCATCGTATCGAACTCGTCGTCGAGTGCCGCGAACTCGTCCCAGTCGGTGACGACTACTGCGGCATCGGCGTCTTCGAGTGCGTCTTCATCAGAGTCAGCATAATCGATGTCGCCGAAACGTTCTCTCATGTTGTCGACTGCGACGGGATCGTATGCGACTACCTCTGCGTCTCTGTCTTTGAGACCCTCTATCACGGGTATCGCACGTGAGTTTCTTATGTCGTCTGTGCCCGGCTTGAACGAGAGTCCCAGGACGGCGACTCTCTTATCCTCAGGATCTATATGTCTATCGAGTAGCTGGAGGAGACGTTTTGGCTGTTTGTCGTTGACTTCGACGGCGGAATGTAGCAACGAAGGATCGTATCCTTTCTCCTCAGCGGCGGCGATGAGTGCCTTGACGTCCTTCGGGAAACAGCTACCTCCCCAGCCTACTCCGCTTCTCAGAAACTCCGAGCTTATGCGATGATCGAGTCCTATAGCGTCGGCGACCTCGTAGGCGTCGACTCCGTACTCCTTACAGATGTTGCCGAGTTCGTTTATGAGACTGACCTTCGAGGCGAGGAAGGCGTTGTTGGCGTACTTGATCATCTCCGCCTCTCTAACTCCCGTCTCGACTACTGGTACGTCGTCGTTGCGTTCTACGAGAGGATCAAAGACCCGTCTTAGCTCCTCGTTGTCTTGGTTCTGCCCAAGGACTATCTTGTCGGGATGTAGAAAGTCGTCTACCGCGGTGCCTTCACGCAGGAACTCGGGGTTCATCGCCACGCTAAAGTCTTCTCCTTCTTCTTTGTCCGAATTTTCTTCTATGATCGGCGTGAGAACCTCCTCGGTCGTACCAGGCACTACAGTACTCTTGACTACGACTGTGTGGCTGTCATCCTTATGTCCCAATGCCTCGCCGAGTGACTCCGCTCCCTTCTTCATGTAAGTTAGATCGATACTGCCATCGTCGTTCGACGGCGTGGGGAGAGCGAGAAACGTCACCTCTGTGTCGTTGACGGCACTGTAATCCGTCGTCGCTGTGAGACGGTCGCCGCCGTGTTCGGCTATAAGGTCGTCTAACTGAGGCTCGTGTATAGGTGCTTCTCCCGAGTTTATGCTCTCTACTACGTCTTCGTCTATGTCTATGTTCGTGATATCATGTCCGAGGTCGGCGAAACACGCTGCCACCGTCGTACCCACGTAGCCACTCCCTACGATGCTTATCTTCATTATATATGGGTCTTTACGCAGATTGCTTAATACTTCTCTTTAGTTGGCTTCACAGGAAGGTTAGCAAAACAAATATCAATGTGATTTCACTAACTGTGTATAAAGAATAAGCTTTAACATAGAAGCCGAAGCACTAACGGAGTGATGGAAGTCTCGAAAGCAGTGATACCGGCTGCTGGGTTTGGTACTCGTTTCTTACCTGTGACAAAAGCCCAGCCCAAAGAGATGATGCCTGTTTTAGACAAACCAACTATACAGTACGTTGTTGAGGAAGCTGTAGACTCAGGTATAGATGATATTCTCATCATTACAGGAAGGGGGAAGCAGGCTATTGAACGACATTTCGATAAGTCATACGAACTTGAAGAAGAACTCAAGTCTGCGGGAAAAGAAGACAGGCTTGACAGAGTCCAGGAGATTTCCGATTTAGCAGATATCCATTATGTCCGACAAAAAGAGCGTGAGGGTCTGGGCGATGCTGTCCTATATGCTCAAAAGCATGTTGGCAACAAGCCATTTGCACTTCTTCTTGGAGATACGATAATTAAAAATGAAACACCATGTACTGAAAACCTTATCACACAAGCTGAGAAACATGAGTCATCCGTAATTTCCTTAGAAAGAGTACCATGGGATCAGGTTACCTCATATGGAGTAGCAGATATTGAAGATACAGAACCGGCAGCAGAAAGCTTTCCAGTAAACGACTTCGTTGAGAAACCTCCTGAAGATCAAGCACCATCAAACTTAGCCATTACCGGAAGATATATTCTCAAGCCTAAGGTCTTCGATATACTTGAGAAAACAGAAAAAGGAGTTGGTGGCGAACTTCAGCTAACAGACGCAATAAGAAAGCTGGACGATGTGCGTGGAGTAGAATTAGAAGGTGATCGGTATGATATCGGAAATATTCCAAGCTGGCTACGGGCTAATATCGAGATGTCACTTCAGCACGACGATGGTGATATGAACAACGCAGTAGAGGAATTATTAGAAGAGGAATTGGCATGAGTCGTATATTAGTAACTGGTGCGGCGGGATTTCTAGGATCACATCTCTGTGATCAGTTGCTTGAAGAAGGTCACAAGGTTATCGGGATGGATAATAGAGTAAGCGGGAAAACAGAAAACCTAGATAAAGCGTTTGAAAATGATCGTTTCTCATTTTATGAACACGATGTTACAGAGTTTATTCATGTTTCTGGAGAGTTAGACGCAGTTATGCATCTGGCAAGTCTGGCATCGCCAAAATTCTACCGAGAACACCCAATTAAGACGCTGAAAGTAGGTGCTCTTGGAACACATAAGACATTGGGACTCGCAAAACAAAAGGACGCTACATACTTTTTCACATCGACAAGCGAAGTATACGGTAATCCTGAAGTGAACCCACAGCCAGAGGATTACCGCGGAAACGTAGATCCTTACGGTCCAAGATCGTGTTATGATGAGTCAAAACGATACGGTGAATCATTAGTTCGCGCATATCGAGACGAACATGATTTGGATGTACGTGTTGCTCGTATCTTCAACACGTACGGTTCTCGGATGCGTATTGACGATGGTCGTGTAATCCCGAACTTTATGAAACAGGCATTAACAGACAAAGATCTAACTGTGTACGGTGATGGAAAGCAGACACGAAGTTTCTGTTATGTCTCGGATATGATAGATGGATTGATTGCACTTTGGGAATCGGATGTTCAGACACCCGTGAATATCGGCAATCCCGATGAAAGAACAATAAACGAACTTGCCGAGGTAGTATTAGAGGTGACAGAAAGTGAAAGTGGAATTACGTATGAGGATTTACCCCCTCAAGATCCTGAGGTACGTCGGCCGGACATATCAAAAGCTCGAGATAAACTAGATTGGGAGCCAAAGATTTCGTTACGTGAAGGACTAGATAAATCTATTCAGTATTTTAATGAACGTATATGAGACTCAAATAGAGTGGCATATTGTCTGAGACATTTTTCAAATCCCATCATAGTTTATTTGCATGATGATTCCTAAATTGAATGTATGAATAAAATACTAGTTACGGGGTCAAGCGGATTCATAGGGACACATCTCTGTCATGCGTTAGTTGAAGAAGGATATAATGTAGAGGGTGTGGATATTTCGCAACCTAAATTTGAATTGCCTGAGTCCATAGAGACACATATAACTGACTTAACAGAGCCTACAGAGCTCCCTGAATCCGATATAATAGTCCATCTCGCTGCACATTCACAAGTCCAGCCAGTTGTCGAAAGTCCAGAATTAGCTCTTGAAAACATTCAAATGACTCAGAATATACTAAGTGAAGCAGATCGGATGGATGCCTCTGTTATTAATATATCAAGTCGGGATATATATGGAAATTCTCTACAGCCTTCTGAGGATGAATCCACTATAGACAGCCCAAATGGATACGCCGCAAGTAAGATAAGCTCTGAAGCTCTATCAAATGCTTTCCGACATACTATGGATGTTTCTGTTACTTCACTTCGTTTAGCTAATGTCTATGGTTCAATGGACACAAATCAACGAGTTATCCCCATATTTATTGCTCTTGCAGACGCTGGCGAAGAACTAACCGTATTCGGTAAACAGAAATTATTGGATTTCATCCATGTCGACGACGTCTGTCGTGCAATACAATCTACGATTAATCGGTCTGAAATAACCGACGGTGAAGCAATAAATATCGGGTCGGGAGTGGGGACATCTCTACCAGAAATAGCATCTTATATTTCAGAATCAATTGAATCTTGTCCCGGATGGAGTGTCTCTGACAATAGAACAGGAGATGTTGGACAGTACGTATCAGACATTTCCAAATCGAGATCGATACTCAATTTCGAACCTGAAATTTCTCTAAATAAAGGAATGGACAAAACAATAGATTGGTACTTAAATAGCCCTGAGATGTTAGAGACTATTAGATCAAAGTTATAGCATGCTCTTATGAAAGGGATTGTTGGTAGCTAAGAAGTATTAGTCTGAGAAGGAATATCTGCTATTTTATGCGGTAAGAAAAGCTAATCCAATTTAAGGAACTCTGTGTGAAATAACCAAGCAACTTCTACCAATAATCTACTTCACATGAGCGAACTAAAAAAGTCTGACCGAATCCAACAGTAGGCCTATTCTAACGCGCTGTTTGGAGAAGTTGGTTTAGGAGTCGACAATCCCAAGGTCGCCATATGATACATAAACTCAAGACGATGTCGAAACTTCCAAAAGCTAATAGAGATCATCTGTCTTCGACTTCTTCCTCAGAATCCCCCCACCGACTCGTGCTTCCATACAAGATCAAAGTACTTCTCGGTTCCCGCCACGAGACTCGGGTTGTCGGTGATAGCCGAGTCACGCAGCGAGAGAGGTTCGTCGCCTTCTACGACGAAGATTGCCTTCCCAGTCGTGTAGTCCATAGTCGGGTCGACTATCGATCCTCTCAGGGGTAGCTTCGAGTTCGAGTACCGCAGAGACGCCTCGGGTATCTCTTCCTCGATCCTCTGAGTGATCTCTTCCTGTACACGTCGGTTCGACTCCTCCAGACGTGACGGATGCAGAAAGAGAATACGCAGATCCACGCCGCGGTCGACTGCGTCCCTGAGAGACTCCGAGACCGAGTCGTAGTACTCCATTGACTTCGTGGCGATGTCTATGCTGTCCTCGGCGTCATCGTAGAGATCGCGTGTCTCACGTTCACTCGGCTCCCCGACGGGCACGAGTCTTAGAAGACTCCTCTTCTCGGCTTCCGTCTCGTCGTCGGGTAGGACGTCGACTAGGTCGTCCGACTTCGACTCTATCCTCTCGACCTCGCACTCGTACTTGGCGCGCCGGTTCGACTTCATAGTCTCGACTATCTCGTCGGGGTTCCTGGGTGAGTAGATCTTGGGTCTACCGGGTTCGACGTCGACAAAGCCTCTCTCGACTAAGTCGTCGAGAACGCCGTATATACGTGCCTTCGGGACTCCGCTCGCACGCGAGAGGTCGGGAGCCTTCGACTCTCCCATCTCAAGCAGATGAGCGAGTGACTTGGCGTGGTACTCCTTGAATCCGAGGTCTTCGAGGAGATCCGCGGCTCGGTTTATGTCTGACATAGGTGACCTATGCAAAGCTTTAAGATAATAGTTACTCATTATCTGAGTAAATGTCTGTCTTAGTCACAGGAGCAGACGGATACGTCGGATGGCCCCTCTCGTTACGTCTTTCGAGGAGACTCGATGAGAGAGTGATCGGAGTCGACAGCCTCGACAGGAGGAGATGGGTCGAGGAGTCGGGAAGTGTCTCGGCGGTTCCGATCGACTCGCCCAAGGAGAGGTTCGACGCCGAGCCCAACCTCAGCTTTATAGAGGGAGACCTCGCCGACAGGGAGTTCGTCAAACAGATACTCGAAGTCCACGAGCCAGACACCGTAGTCCACGCCGCCGCACAGCCGAGTGCTCCCTACTCCCAGATAAACGGCGAGCGTGCCCTCGAAACCCAGAGGAACAACAACTCGATGAACGTCAACCTCCTCTGGGGGCTCCGCGAGGCGGGTCTCGAAGACACCCATTTCATAGAGACGACTACGACGGGTCTCTACGGAGCACCCGAGTTCGAGATACCTGAGGGCGGCTTCGAGGTCGACCGTAACGGCGAGTCCGACGAAGTTCCTTTCCCCAACATGGGTGGTTCGTGGTACCACGCCACGAAGGACTTCGACGCCGCCAACATGCGTCTCGCGTCGAAACAGTGGGATCAGCCCGTGAGTGACGTACGTACTGCGATCGTCTACGGCACAGAGACAGAGGAGACACGTGAGACGGGACTCGGGACGAGGTACGACTTCGACTACTACTTCGGGACGGTAGTCAACCGGTTCTGTGCACAGGCTGTCGCGGGATATCCTCTCACGGTCTACGGAAAGGGAGAACAGAGAAAGCCGATGGTGAGCTTAGAGGACGCGGTCGAGAGTCTCGTGAACCTCGTCGAAGAGGGACACGGAGGCGACGGATTAGAGGTCTACAACCAGGTCACGAGACCCGTAGCTATAGTAGAGCTCGCCGAGACTATCTCGGATGTCGGCGACGAGTTCGGTTTAGACGCCGACGTCGAGCATTTCGAGAACCCGCGTGAGGAGGACGAGGAGCACGAGATGGAGATGGAAAACGACCGTTTCATGGATCTTCTCGGCGAACAGAGGCAGACACTCGAGGAGGGGGTTCGTGGCATACTCTCGACACTCGACGACCGCAGCGACGTAGTCGAGGCACACGAAGACCGGTTCCTTCCGGGGGTGCTTCAGGATTAAGGTACTCGTCACCGGAGGCGCGGGCTACGTAGGCAGTGCAGTCGTGCCGATGCTTCAGGAACGCGGTCACGAAGTCGTGGTTCTCGATGACTTCTCACTTTCGTCGCCACGGAACCTCGCGGGGAGCTTCGGCAGTAGTAACGGCGATACCGACGGTATCGAGTTCGTCAGAGGCGACATACGTGACACAGAAGCCGTGAGACGTGCGGTAGACGGAGTCGACAGTATCATACATCTCGCGGGAATCACAGGAGCATCGGACACCCACGAGATACGTAAGAAGACTATCGAGGTCAACCACGAAGGTGTAGAGAAGGTACTAGACGAGTCGGAGTCGGAGGATGTCGAGCGATTCGTCCTCGCTAGCTCGTGCAACGTCTACGGCGGAAGCTACTCCGACGATCTCACAGAGGACGACGACCCCGACCCTATGAACCCCTACTCAGAAGCGAAGCTGATGGCAGAAGAGAGATGTAAGGAGTCGGAGGTCGAGACGGTGAGTCTCAGACTCGCCACCAACTACGGCTGGTCGCCGGGTGTACGTTTCAACCTCGTCGTAAACAGCTTCGTATTCCGCGCGCTCGCAGACGAGACTCTCACCGTCTACGGCGACGGCAGTAACTGGAGACCCTTCATACACGTCAAAGA
This sequence comes from Halorutilales archaeon Cl-col2-1, assembly GCA_041891055.1. Taxonomy (GTDB): domain Archaea; phylum Halobacteriota; class Halobacteria; order Halobacteriales; family Afararchaeaceae; genus Afararchaeum. The sequence continues at coordinate 571,705 of CP169074.1, forward strand.
CGCAGCACGAGCCTTCGTCGAGGCTCTGTCGTGGGACGAGGGAGTCTACAACACGGGAGGCGAGAACTACACGATAGATGGAATCGCCGAGACTGTGTCCGAGGTGGTCGGGACTGATGTGAAGACAGAGTACCTGCGTGATGAGAACCCCGGACCGTCGTACCACGTATCGTTCGACAAGGTAAGTGATCAGGGATTCTCACTCGAACACAGCCTACGTGAAGGAGTCCGTGATCTCAGAGACAGGTTTTTAGCCGACCGAGCCAAGACTAAGGAGAAACAGATATGACAGAGACATATAAGATAGGAGTCACAGGAGCGGGTGGATACATAGGTTCACGTCTAACAGCGAACCTACTCGAAGAAGGACACGAGGTCGTACCGACAGACAACTTCTACAACGCGAAGGTCGACGAGGTCGAGGGAGTCGAGATACGTGACTTAGACGTACGTGACAGGGACGGTCTGCGGGAGACGTACGAAGACGTCGATGTGCTGATGCATCTCGCGGCTGTGAGTGGTGTCGACTCGTGTGATGACAATCCCGAACTCGCCTTCGACGTCAACGTCGGAGGCACCGAGAACGTCGCTTGGGTCTGCCGTGAGAACGGTATACCACTCGTCTTCCCGTGTAGCATGGCTATAATCGGTGATCCCGTCGAGTTTCCGATCACCTCTGACCATCCGAGGAAGCCACTCAACACCTACGGTCTCACTAAGTCGATGGGTGAGGACGACATCTACTCGCTCTCGCACGGCGAGTTCCCCGCTCACGTCTACATGAAGTCGAACCTCTACGGACACCACGAACTCGGCGGTAAGGAGATAGGAAAGAACACCGTCATAAACATATTCGTCGACAAGGCACTCGACAGGGAGCCACTCACAGTCTTCAAGCCCGGGACACAGGCGCGCGACTTCATACACGTAAAGGACACAGCACGTGCCTACGCCGACTCTCTCGACGTCATACTCGACGAGGAAGACGGTGCGACGACGTATCCGATAGCGAGCGGAGACTGCCGCAGCATACTCGAAATCGCCGAGACAGTACAGGAGGTAGTCGAGGATGAGAGAGGCTACTCCCCAGAGGTAGAACTCGTCGACAACCCACGTGAGGACGAGACACTCGTGGACGACTTCACTGTCGACACGACGAAGGCACGCGACGGGATAGGCTTCGAGGCGGAGTACGACATAGAGAGGGCAGTGAGGGAGATGGTATCCGAATGAAGGCGGTAGTCCTCGCCGCGGGTGAGGGAACACGTATGCGCCCGGTCACACGGACGCGTCCGAAGCCGATGGTGCCCGTCGGAGGCAAGCCCCTTCTCGAAGAAGTCTTAGACGCGTGTTCGGAGTACGTCGACGGCTTCGTAATAGTCGTCGGATACGGCTCCGAAGACGTGAAGGAGTACTTCGGCGATGAGTACGATGGGAAGCCAGTCGAGTACGCCGTACAGGACGAGCAAGAAGGCACCGCCCACGCGATAGGCACGGCGGAGCCCTACGTCGACGAGAGGTTTATAGGACTCAACGGGGACGTTGTAGTCTTCCCCGAACTCGTCGAGAGACTCGTCGAGCACGAATCCGCGGTCACGGTCAGAAGAGTCGAAAACCCGACGGAGTACGGCGTCGTGGGAGTCGAAGACGGTGAGGTCTCCTCTGTCGTCGAGAAGCCCGACGACCCGCCGTCGAACCTCGCCAACCTCGGTCTATACGTCTTCAAACCCGACGTCTTCGACTACATACGTGAGACGCCCAAGAGCGAGAGAGGAGAGTACGAGATCACTGACAGTATACGTGCGATGGTAGATGACGGCTTCAGTTTCGACGTCGTCGAACACGACGGCGTCTGGCTCGACGTCGGACGTCCGTGGGAGATACTCGAAGCCAACACCGAGATCCTGTCACGTAACGACACTTCGGTAGACGGCGATGTCGAGGACGGCGTCGTAGTAGGCGACGGAAAGGTCGTCGTCGAGGAGGGCGCTAAGATCAAGTCGGGGACACGTATCGAGGGCGACGTAGTCGTGAAGTCGGGTGCAGTCGTAGGACCCAACGCATACGTGAGGGGCTCGACGACAGTAGGAGAGAACGCCAAGGTCGGAAGCTCCGTAGAGGTCAAGAACTCCGTACTCATGGAGGGCGCGACAGCAGGACATCTGTCGTACGTCGGCGACTCAGTCCTCGGAGAGGACGTCAACTTAGGCGCGGGTAGTATGGTCGCAAATCTGAGACACGACGGCGAGAACGTCAGAATGAACGTCAAGGGTGAGTCTCTCGACACAGGCAGGCGTAAGCTAGGCGTCGTCCTAGGAGACGGGGTCAAGACTGGAATCAATACGAGTCTCAACGCCGGAGTCAAGATGGCACCGAAGGAAACATCCAAGCCTGGGGAGACAGTAATGGAGGACAGAGTATGAAAGCCGTAATCCTCGCCGCGGGGGAAGGTAGACGTCTCAAGCCTCTCACGAACCTGCGCCCAAAGCCGATGATACCCGTCGCCAACAAGCCCCTTCTCGAACACGTCGTCGAGGCGGTCGCCGGGGCGGGTATCGATGAGATTGTGATAGTCGTCGGATACAAACGTGAGAGGATACAGAGCTACTTCGGAGACGGAAACGACTGGGACGTCTCAGTCGAGTACGCCGTACAGGAGAGACAGCTAGGTACGGGACACGCAGTTCTACAGGCTGAGGAGTACGTCGACGGCGACTTCGTCGTACTCAACGGAGACAGGATGATAGAGTCGGACGTCGTAGAGAGTATCGTAGACGAACACAGGGACGGAGACGGCACTGTGGTCGCAGTCACACGCGCCGACGAGCCGAGTGACTACGGAGTCGTAGAAACCGAAGGAGACGAGGTCGTTAGCATAACTGAGAAGCCACCCGAGTACGAGACACAGACAGACGTGATAAACGCAGGAGTCTACGGATTCGACGTCTCTGTCTTCGGCGAGATACGTGATACTCCGACGGGTGCCGACGGAGAGGTATCTATAACCTCGACACTCAGCCGTCTGATAGACCGGAGTCAGAGAGTCAGGGCGGTGAGATCGGAGATGTGGATAGACGTCTCGTACCTCTGGGATCTCATACAGGTCAACTCGGACGCGATAGACAGAGGGTACGAGGGGATCGGTGACAGCCGTGTCGACGGGGAGGTAGTCGGATCGGTCTGTGTCGGCGACGACTGCCGTGTCGGACACAACGCCACAGTTATGCGGGGAACGTCTCTCGGGGACAACGTACGTGTCGGAGCGAACGCTGTCGTATCTAACTCCGTCGTGCTCGAAGACGCCTACATAGGAGAAGGTGCGGTCGTCAAGGACGCCGTCGTGGGTGCTAACGCCGTTATAGAGCCCAACAGTACCGTCGCAGGCGGTAAATCCGACGTTGTCGTCGAGAACGAGGTACACGAGGACGTCCGTCTCGGCGGTGTCATAGGCGACAACTCACGTATAGGCGGCGGAGCGATAGTCGAAGCAGGTACGGTAATCGGAGACGGGACGACAGCCGAGGAAGGTGTTAGACTCTCGGGAGAAGTACCGTCGAACTCAGAGGTGAGGAGGGGATAGTATGTGTGGGATAGTGGGATACACGAGCGACGACGGCTCCGAGGCTCTCGAAGTCCTCGTCAACGGACTCCGGAACCTCGACTACAGGGGATACGACTCGGCGGGTGTCGCGCTCTCGTCCGACAGTCTCGATGTCTACAAGAAAAAGGGCAAGATAGACCGTCTCGAAGAGGTACTACCCGAAACCGGGGAAGCCAAGACAGGTACAGGTATTGGACACACCCGGTGGTCGACCCACGGAGAGCCCACAGACGAGAACGCACATCCGCACACCGACTGTACGGGTGAGATAGGCGTCGTTCATAACGGCATAATCGACAACTTCGACGACCTGAAACACGAACTCGCGAGCCACGAATTCAGTAGCGATACCGACACAGAGGTCATACCACATCTCATCGGAGAAGAGATCGACGCCGGCGCGGAGTTCTTCGAGGCATTCCGGAAGACGGTCGGGAGAATAGAGGGAAGCTACGCTGTCGCAGCAGTCTCCTCGTCGAACGACGAGATCGCGGTCGCACGTCAGGACAGCCCTCTGATACTCGGTTACGGAGACGACGAGAACTACGTCGGAAGCGACGTCACGGCTTTCATAGATTACACTGACGAAGTCACCTACCTCGAAAACGGTGACGTCGCCCTCGTAACACCCGACGGCGTCGAGATATACGACTCCGAGAGAGGTGAGAGGGTCGAACGTGAGGTCGAGACAGTCGACTGGGAGCCCGAGGCTGCCGAGAAAGGCGGATACGACCATTACATGCTCAAGGAGATACACGAACAGCCACAGTCGCTCCGCCAGACCCTCTCGGGACGTATAGACGAGATAGAGGGAGAGGCGAACCTCGACGTGTCGCTTCCCGACGAGTACCTCAACTCAGTTGAGGAGATACAGGTAGTCGGCGCAGGAACGTCGTACCACGCCTGTCTCGTTGCCGAGGAGCTCATGGAGGAGTACGCAGACGTACGTGTGACTGCGGAGTACTCCCACGAGTACGACTTCGACGGGGGACGTGACCCGTGGCGGACACTCGTGGTCGCGGTGACACAGAGCGGTGAGACAGCCGACACCCTCTCGGCTCTCAAGAGGGCGAAGAGGAGCGGGGCTAAGACACTTGCTGTCACAAACACCGTAGGAAGCACAGTGACGCGTGAGGCTAACGAAACCCTCTACATACGTGCAGGACCCGAGATAGGCGTCGCGGCGACCAAGACATTCGTCTCACAGGTTGCCACACTCGGTCTCCTCACCGTCTACGTCGGACGAAAACGGGGCGCGTTGGGATCCGAGACAGCCTCGGAGATACTCGAAGACATACGGAGTCTCCCGGGTGGTGTACAGCAGGTTCTCGACAACGAGGAGAAGGTCAGACAAGTCGCCGAGGAGTACGCCGACTCGGACGCCTTCTTCTACATCGGTAGAAAGCTGGGGCATCCCGTCTCACTCGAAGGCGCTCTCAAGCTCAAGGAAATATCGTACGACCACGCCGAGGGATTCCCTGCCGGGGAGCTAAAGCACGGTCCTCTCGCTCTCGTGACTTCGGAGACAGCCGTAGTCGCAGTCCTGACCCAAGCCACGAGACCCGGAGAGACACTCAACAACGTCAAGGAGGTCAAGTCGAGGGAAGCACCCGTTATAGGTGTCTCGTCAGTCGACAGAGCCGGGAGGTACGCCGACGACGTCCTCGAAGTCCCCGATGCGGGTGCAATGGAGCCGGTCTTAGCCAACGTCTATCTCCAGCTTCTCGCCTACCACGTCGCCGATCTCAAAGGCAGGAATATAGACAAGCCGAGAAACCTCGCTAAGAGTGTGACAGTTGAGTGATTTCTCTTTCTTGAGAGAAGGCGGGGAATCGGCGACAGACTTATTCACTCTGTATTTGTACATGTACACGTAATGGCATCGAAGACAATATCGATAAGGGAGAAGGCATACGAGAGACTCAAGAAACGAAAAGAGGACGACGAGAGCTTCAGCGACGTGATTCTCAAGCTCACGGAAGACGACCCCAATGACTTCTCCGATCTCATAGGTACTGGGATAGATGCCACGTGGGATAGTCTCAAAGAAGAAAGAGAGAGATCTGACGAGGACGAGAGGAGAGAGGAGAAGCTTGGTTTATGACTTCGGAGTCTAACGACGAGTATCTTCTCGACACGAGCTTTCTCATAGATCTCCTCAACGGTCATCCCGACGCTGTAGAACTCCACGAGACGATACGAGGCTCCGAGTCGACATCCACAGTCTGTGTCTACGAACTCACAAAGTTCGAGGGATTCAGCTCAGACTGTCTCGACGGCAAGTCAGTCCTTCGTCTTACGTTGGGTGACGTTAGATCCTCAGGTAGTATATACAGAAGCCTCAAGGAAGACGGTGAGAAGATAGGGGAGACTGATACTCTGATAGGCGGTGTAGCCAGAAGCCGCGGTATGTGTCTCGTTACTAGAGACAGAGACTTCGAGAAGATAGATAGCCTCGAAACGGAGTACTATTCATCTGGCTGAGATGCAAAAATAGTAAGGTAACCTTTTTGCTCCCACCGGTTACTACACATAACCATGTCAGAAGACTGCATATTCTGTAAGATAATAGACGGAGAGCTACCGTCACGTAAGGTATACGAGGACGACAAAGTGCTCTCGTTCCTCGATGTCAATCCCCTGTCACGCGGACACACACTCGTGATACCTAAGAACCACTCCGAGACTCTCGAAGACCTCGACGATGAGTACTCGGAGGCGGTCTTCAGTGCGGTGAGAGACCTCGTCGAGCCCGTCACAGAAGCTGTCGACGCCGACGCCGCGAACGTCGGAATAAACAACGGAGAGGCAGCGGGACAGGAGGTTCCGCATCTTCACGCTCATATAGTCCCACGTTTCGAGGGTGACGGAGGTGGTCCGATACACAACATACTACCCTCTACGGTCGAACTCGAGGACGACGAGATGGACGAGATTGCTGAGTCTATCTCGGGGAACGTAGAGTAGATCAGATGGGAGCCATACGAAAAGGAGTAGTAACTGTTGTCGTCCTCGCTGCCGTCGTAGTCGGAGGAGCAGTAGGATCAGGATACGTCCTAGTCGGTGATCCAGCAGGTGCCGTCTCACAGTTAGCCACGGGCGACGTTGAGGCTCCCGATATCGGCGTGGTCACCGAGTCGGTGGGTCCCGTGGACGTCCCTCGGATGAGAATTACCGAGATATCCACATCCGCTGTGACACTCGACATTCCGTTCTACGTCAACAACTCGGCGAACGAGATAGGCGGCTCCGTGAAGTCAGTCGACTACGATGTCTACTGGGCGGACGACGAGGACGGCGAGTACAGCCGTCTCGGAGACGGAAGCTTCGAGGACGTGAGAGTCCCGCCTTCGGATACGGTGACACAGAGGACGGAGTTCGAGGCTCAGAACGACGAGAGCGCGAAGCTCGCAGGGACTTTAGCCGTCGACGGCGACGTCTTCGTGAGGATCGAGGGCACCGCGGAGATAGAGTTGGGACCCTTCACAGCCTCGAAGGATATTCCGAAGCAGACGACGAGAATCAAGAGGAGCGACGTCGTAGGCGGTATGCCCGACCTGCCTGTGTCAGATATGGGGATCTGAGCCCGTACTTTTCCCGTCGGTCGGCATCTCCATTAAAAACAGCGACTACAAGGGGACAGACAGCCTCTCGAGTCCAATCCACATTCCAGCAGAGCATGAAAGACATCGGTGACACCGAGTTCGGCGTACAGGTAGGAATAGGATTCCTCGGCAAGTTAGTCACAGCAGTCCTCGGACTCGTGGGTTCGATAGTCGTAGCACGTGTCGTAGGACCGTCGGGCTACGGAGTCTTCTACATATCGATGTCGATCAGCCAGTTCCTCGAAAACCCCGTGACAGGATGGGCGACGGCGTGTAAGAAACGGATGACTGAGCCCGACTTCGACGGCTCGGAGGCTCTCGGCTCGGTTCTGATAGCCGTCGGGGTCTTAGCAGTAGTCGGAGCGCCGGCGTCTTATGTTCTCCTAAGTCTGATGACTCAGAACCCGGTTATTCCGGTCGCTGTGCCTCTTCTCTTCACCGCGACCTCGTCGTACTGGGCGCTCAACACGTTTCTCTCGGGGAGAAAGAACTTCTCGCTGTCAGTCTGGAGCGGGTCTTTGAGCACTCTGATACAGATCGTAGGAAAGATACTCCTCGTTCTCCTCGGACTCGGGGTCTGGGGAATGGTCGGAGGAACCGTAATCGGTCCCGTCCTCGTCCTTCCGGTTCTCGTACGCTGGGTCGGTGTGCGTCCCTCGGTACCGTCGTGGAACTCGATCCGGTCGATCGCCGAGTACGCCAGATGGTCGATACCGAGCGGATTCGTCGGAACTGCACTCTCTCGGATGGACACAGTCCTCCTCGGCTGGCTCGCCACGGCGTCTGTGGCGGGAAAGTACCAGGTCGGACTCAAGATCACTATGCCCGCAGTCTTCATCTCTAGCGTGATCGGCACGGGACTTATGGGACGTGTCTCGAACCTCGAATCGCGCGACGAAGACTGGAAGGACGACCTCTGGAACTCGCTGTCGTACGGCAGTCTCCTCAGCGTACCCATCTTCTTCGGAAGCCTCGTGATAGGTGAGGAGCTCGCAGTCACAGTCTTCAGCGGCGAGTACTCCGGCGCGGGTGTCTTCGTCGTCGGGCTCGCACTCCACCGTCTCATCAAGACCCAGACCTCGTCGTTCAGGTCGATTATAACGGGATTAGACCGACCCGACATAGGCTTCAGAATATCCGTAGTCTCGTTCGTTCTCAACGTCGTACTCGGCGTGGGTCTCTGGTTCGTGGTCGGAGCTTCGGGTATAGTCATAGCTACTGCGGTCACGTCAGGCGTCACCTACCTTCTGACGGTCAGACAAGTACGTCAGATTACAGACACCGACTTCGTCGTGACAGCTCCCTTCCTCAAGCAACTGGTCTCAGGAGCCGTGATGGCTGTCATAGTCTACGGCACGAAGGAAGTATTCGGAGTATCGAGCTGGATCGATGTCGTCGGTTACCTCGTCGTCGGCGGAGTCGTCTATGGCGGCTTGGAGCTCGTCGTGAGTCACCATCTCCGGTCTACGGCTCGCGGGATCTGGGAAGACTTCCGGTCTGAGTATGTGTAAAGATGTCACAACCGAAACTCAGTTCAAGTACTCTACCCCGAGAAGTGTTTTGTGTCTGTGTATACAAACACATCATGATGCCGACTAAGACGATAGGTGTCAGAGAAGAGGTCTACGAGCGTCTCGTCTCTGAGAAACTTCCTCCAGAGACCGAGGCGTGGGCTTCACGTACGGTTTCGAGGAACTCCTCTGTCTTCTCCTCGGAGTAGACGAGATGTGAGTCACATTCGGAGTCAGACGCTCCGAAGGAACCGATCCTCTCGCCTTCGATACGTCGGCTTATCTCACACTCCTCTTCGACTCCCGGGGACTTGACGACCTCGACGATACTCGTCCTCGCGTCGCCGTTGAGGTAGTCTATGTGCCATCTCCTCGTGTCGTTTTCGCCCTCAGAGACGTCCCTGTGTCTCTCCACACGGCTGAAACCACCTCTTCCTAGCGCGCTGCCTGTGTAGGCGTAGAGTCCCGACTCGAACTCTATCTCGCCGAGTGCTCCTACCTCTATAGCCGTGTCGTCTTCGAGACGGAGAACGAGAGTATAGATGCCGCCTTGTGTGTCGTCCTTCGGACTCATATACTCAGACAAGACTCGCGGCGACGTGTATCTTGCCTTCGACGTCTGTGTGACTCGGGTCGGAGTGTCCGGGATATAGATATTCGACTTCGAGAGTCTTGAGACGTTCGAGCGATCTTCTAAGCTGTTCGGAGTCGCCCCCCGGCATGTCGGTACGTCCCGGACTTCCGTTTCCGAAGACGACGTCGCCCGCGAAGAGAGTCTTTTCGTCCTCAGAGTAGTACGAGACGCTTCCGGGTGAGTGTCCGGGTGTGTGGAGAACTTCGAAGGCGTACTCGCCGAAGTAGACTGTGTCGCCGTCGTTGACGAAGCAGGGATTGAGACGCGCGTACTCGTCGTCTTCAGCGAGAGTGTCCCACGCCTTCGGATGTATGTAGAACTCCGCGTCGGTCTCGTCGACGTACTCGGGAAGACAGCCTACGTGGTCGGCGTGGGCGTGTGTTATGTAGACCTCGTCAGAGTCGGGAAGAGCCGATAAGTCGGTTCCGACGTCAACTAAGACACCGTCGACTGAGTAGACGTTAGAAGACGTCGAGGGCGTGGGTATCCTCTCGACCCCGTCCTCTATCCTCATACCGACAGAAGCTGGCTAGCGGCGTCTGTCGCGGTCTGTAGAACCGGCTCGAAGCCGAACATCAGGGCGAATGTAGCCGCGGCGGCGAATATTATGGCGGCGTAGATGCCGAGAGGCTTCTTAGTTATGTCGGGCGACTCACTCGACGAGTCCTCGACCCACATATACCTGAGAACTCTCGTGTAGTAGTAGAGGCTGAGTGCCGAATTTACCGAGCCCACAAGTGCGAGCCACCAGTATCCCGACTCGACAGCACTCGCGAAGACCGCGAGCTTAGAGACGAATCCGGCTCCCGTCGGAAGACCCGCGAGCGAGAACATGAATATCGCCATCGCGACTCCTATAACGGGAACCTGTCTTCCGACTCCCGCGTAGTCCTCGAACTCATATCCGAATCCCCAGTAGTCGTCGACGAGTCCTACGACTAGGAAGGCTCCCGTGTTCATAAGACCGTAGACGAAGAGATGACTCATCGCGGCTCCGAGTGCGAACGCCTGGTCACCTGACGACGAGAAGACGGCGAGTGCTATCAGAGCGTAGCCGGCGTGTCCTATCGACGAGTAGGCGAGCATCCTCTTGACGCTCGACTGTGCCGCGGCGGCGAAGTTACCGAATGTCATCGTCACGACTGCGAGTATCTGGACAGCGAGCACCCAGTCGACGCGTGTCGGGAACGCGACTGTGAAGACACGGAAGAGGACGACGAAGCCCGCTATCTTAGACGCACTCGATATGAAGCCCGCTATCGGAGTCGGTGCTCCAGTGTAGGCGTCGGGTGCCCAGACCTGGAAAGGTACTGCGGCTACCTTGAACGCGAATCCTGCGAGTATGAAGAGGGCTCCGACGCCGACAAGTGCGACGGGAGACTCCATCGTACCGAGTTCAAAGAGGTCGAAGGTTCCTGTGACTCCGTAGACGAGCGAGATTCCGTAGAGGAGTATAGAGCTCGAAAGACCTCCGAGTATGAGGTACTTCATAGCACCCTCGATACTCGCCTTCTTCTTCTTCGTGAATCCCACGAGTGCGTACGACGCGAGCGATGTCATCTCAAGCGATATGAAGGCAGTCACGAGAGAACGTGAGCTACCCATCAGCATCATTCCGAGTGTCGCGAGTAGTACGAGGACGACGTACTCTGTCGTGTTGTTCTTCGTCTCGGGGGCGAACTCGCTCAGGTACTCGAAGCTCGCTACGATCACAAGAGCCGAGACTATCAGGACGGCTAAGTTGAAGAAGAGCGAGAACTCGTCGACTATCAGCATACCCGCGACGGCGTCGGCTCTCACTCCGCTCCCGTAGACGTAGAGACTGAGTCCGAAGCCTCCCGTGACTCCTAAGAATCCGAGGACTCCCGCGATACGTCCGTGTTTCGACTGTGTGAAAGTGTCGACGAGGAGTATGAGAAGCGCAACACCTCCCACAGAGAGTTCGGGCGACACGGCTTCGAGGCTTACCACGTCGACCACCTCGTCTGGCTTTCGTCTGACTTCATGGTTTGAACTCGACCTCGACCTTGGTTTCTGTCTTGGTATCTGCTATGTCTCATTCTACACACCTCCTGCGGTGAGCTCGACAACACCCGCGGTCGAGCTCTGTATCATTTCGAAAGCGATGTCGGGCTGTACCCCGAGCGCGATTATCACGAGTACGAGAAGGACGAGAGGAACTGTCTCGGTGATCGAGGCGTCGGTGAGTCCGTCCTTGTACTCTTCGGGAGCGTCGTACTCGCCGAAGAGGGTTCTCTGCATCGCGAAGAGTAGGTATCCCGCGACTATAACGACTCCGAACATCGCTACCGGGACTATAATCCTCGATCCCTCGAACGATCCCATCGATCCAAGGAAGACGAAGATCTCGGCGGCGAATCCCGACATACCGGGGAGCCCCATGTATCCGAAAGCCGCCGCAACGAAGACTGTCGTCACGACGGGCATCCTGTGGGCTAAGCCGGAGATCTCGTGTACGTCACGCGTGTGGAGCTTGTGGTATACGACTCCGACTACCATGAAGAGGAGACCGCTTATGAGACCGTGTGAGATCATCTGGAAGGTCGCGCCTCCGACGGAGTACTCGGTGTACGCCGCTAAGCCGACTATGACATATCCCATACTCGATATGGACGAGTAAGCGACTATCCTCTTGAGGTCGGTCTGTGCCATCGCTAAGAGCGCGCCGTAGATGACACTGACCGCGCCGACGACCGCGATCTCAGCGGTGAGTCCCGCGGCGACGTCGGAGAGCATAGTGAAGTTGAACCTCAGTAGGGCGTAAGTACCCATCTTGAGGAGTACGCCCGCGAGTAGGACACTAACGGGCGTCGGTGCCTGAACGTGGGCGTCGGGTAGCCATGTGTGAAAAGGAACTAGGGGAACCTTTACGGCGAATCCTATGAAGAGGGCGACGAACGCCATCAGTACGAGGATGTCAGCGGGTATTCCCCACGCGCCTGTGAGACCGCCCGACTGTAGAGCCTGTGTCAGAGCGACCAGGCTGAGGCTGTCGATTCCCGAGTTGAAGATCAGCGCGAAGACACCTATGAACATCACGAGAGACGCGATGTTGGTGTAGACGAAGAACTTCATCGCGGCGTACTTCCTGTCTTCGCCTCCCCAGACTGCTATGAGGAAGTACATCGGGACGAGTACGGCTTCCCAGAAGACGTAGAAGACTAGGAAGTCGAGTGCAGTGAAGACGCCTATGAGACCACCTTCGAGTAGGAGGACGAGGGCGTAGAACTCGTTCTGTCTCTCGTCTATCGACTGCCACGCCGAGAGTATCGCGAGGCTCGCGAGGAACGTCGTGAGTACGACTAAGGGCATGCTGACCCCGTCGAGACCCACGAGGTACTGGACGTCGTAGCCTCCGAGAGTGATCCAGTGTACCGCCTCCTCGAACTGGACGGCTCCCGAGTCGAGGAGAGCGTTTCCTCCCGACGGGTCGAAGAGCGACCAGACGTAGAGACTGATGCCGAGAGGCGCGAGAGACGCCACGAAGGCGAAGTACTTCGACTTGTCACCCTTAATGAAGAGGGTGACGAGCGCTGCTACCATCGGTACGGCTATGAGTGCTGTTATCTTCATTAGAACCACCCTCCGTAGAGTCCGATTATGAGAAGTAACGTCGCAAGTCCGAAGCTGATTATTGCGGCGTAGTTACTCACGACCCCAGTCTGTATACGTCTCATCGCGTCACCACTTCCCTTCGATGTCGACGAGACTGCGTTGACGACGCCGTCGACTACGCCGAGGTCGAACGAGTTGAGGTACTTCGTGAGAGGAAGCGTGAATCCCTCAGCGATCCAGAGCTGGAAGGCATTTACGTAGTAGCCCTTTTCGAGGACAGGGGTGAATCCCCAGCTTTCCTTCCTCCTCGTCGGCGACTCGGCGTATCCCGAGAAGCCGAGGTACGCTCCTATGAGAGCGAGACTGAGTGAGAGTCCCGTGACGGCGTAGCTGACCTCGAACTCCTCGACGTAGCCGACATTCTCCGCCGCGATCGTCCTGAGACTTCCCGAGTGGAGGAAATGTTCGAGCTGATGAATCCCTATCGGCGCTGCGTTGACGAATCCCACGACTGTCGCAAGAAGTCCAAGGACTATCAAGGGTATCTTGACCGCGGCGGAGTTGCCCGAGGCGTGTTCGGAGTGTTCCGACCTCGGCGATCCGTGGAAGGTGAGTGCGACCATCCGGAAGGTGTAGTACCCCGTGAAGAGTACAGCGACCATTCCCATTCCGAAGGGTATCCAGAGGAGAGGTTCGTGTGATGCGTTCTCGAAGGCGACCGCGAGTACCTCGTCCTTACTCCAGAATCCCGAGAACGGCACGATTCCCGCGAGAGCGAACGCGCCGGCTAAGAAGCTGTAGTAGGTCACGGGCATCTTCTTCCTCAGACCGCCGTACTCCCACATGTCCATTATGTGGTGGTTGGCGATTATGACACTTCCCGCACCGAGGAAGAGGAGCGCCTTGAAGAAGGCATGGTTCATGAGATGGAAGACTCCCGCGGTGTATCCTCCCGCGCCGAGAGCGATCATCATGTAGCCGTACTGGGATATCGTCGAGTAGGCGAGTACGCGTTTTATGTCGTCTGCGACGACTGCGATAGTCGCCGAGTAGAGAGCAGTGATTCCTCCGACAATCGCTATCACGAGAAGCGCAGTCGACGAGAGGGCGTAGAGAGGAAAGAGACGCGCGACGAGGTAGACACCCGCGGCGACCATCGTCGCAGCGTGTATGAGTGCCGAGACCGTCGTGGGACCCTCCATCGCGTCGGGTAGCCACGTGTGTAGAGGGAACTGGGCGCTCTTGCCTATCACACCGCCTAAGACGAGGAGTCCGAGTACCGTGACCCCCGTCTCGGGTGCGAGTCCGAGTATCGCTTCTCCCTCGTCTATCATCGTCGCTGCGGTCGACGGGAACGAGTTCTCACCCGTGAAGGCGAAGTTGCCGAATGCGGCGAAGACCCCGACGACTCCGACAAGGAAGAAGTAGTCACCGAACCTCGTGACGAGGAAAGCCTTCTTCGCCGCGCTTGCCGCACTCGGGCGGTCGAACCAGAATCCTATGAGGAGGTACGAACACAGTCCGACGAGTTCGAAGAAGACGAACGCCATCAGGAGTCCGTCTGCGAGAGCGAACCCAAGCATGCTTGCCGTGAAGAGCGAGAGCTCGGCGTAGTACCTCGGGAGTCCGGTCTCGCCCTCGTCGTTCATGTAACCCTTCGAGAAGACGTGGACGAGGAAGCTCACCGTCGTGACTATCACGATCATGAGCGCGCTCAGAGGGTCGACGAGTATACCGAAGCTGAGACTTACCGACGAAGCCGCCGTCCACGTAACCTGTTTGACTATGTGTGGTTCCCCGTGCCCCCCGAACGTCTCGGCGAATATAGCGAGGCTGAGAGCAAGTGTCGCACCCACCGAGAGAGTGCCTATGACAGTACTCAGACCGCCGCCTATCCCTCTCTTACCGTCGCTGTACTTTCCTACGTATCCTGGAACCATCCCGAGGAAGATCAACACGAACGACACGAAGGGTATGACCGGCACGAGCCAAGCGTAGTCTATCATCGCCATCTCTTACCACCTCATGAAGCTGGGTTTAGTTACTTCGACTGTTCCGAACTCACGGTACATAGTTATGAATATTCCGAGTCCTACGGCGACTTCCGCCGCGGCGAGAGCCATCACGAACAGCGAAAATACCTGTCCCTGAAGGTTGCCGACCTGTGCCGAGAAAGCCACGAGGTTGAGGTTGCCCGCGTTGAGCATGAGCTCTACCGACATAAGTATGACCACCGCGTTCGTACGTGTCAGGACTCCGTAGACTCCAATGCTGAAGACTGCGGCGCTCAGGACGACGTAGTAGCTACTCGGCACCATCCGGCTTCACCTCCTTGGCTGTGGCTGTGGTCTCCATGTTCTCACGTGCTTCGTCTGCTTCTGTCATCGGCTTCTTCTCGACGGCTCCACCGACGTCCCTCTCCTCGCCCTTGTCCCTCTTGGCGAGGTAGAGACCGCCTATAAGGGCGGCGACGAGAAGCATATCTATTATCTCGAACGCCGCGAGAAACTCGTCGAACAGGACTGTTCCTATCATATACGTTACGTCTCCGGTAACGGGACGCGGAGCGGGGAACGGGGTTCCGACAGCTACGGTCGAAATCATGACGAAGAGTGCCGTCACTATCGCCCCTGGTATGAGTCTTAGTCTCTTTCTTTCCATCTTATCTTGCCTCCTTCTCTTCGGTTTCGGGTTCGGGTTCGAGTTCTCCCCTCATGAACATGATCGCGAATATGATGAGTATGAGGACACCTCCGACGTAGACGAGTACCTGCATTGCCGCCACGAACTCCGCCTGAAGGAGTATGTAATGTGCCGCCACGCTCATGAGAGCGAGACCGAGGAGAAGCGCCTCGTGGAAGACGTTCTCGACGAGAACGACCCCGAGGCTCGCTCCCACGGTCACGACCGCGAACAGAACGAAGACGGCTGTCTCTAATCCTGTCATTTTTAATCTCCGTAAAGCTCCTCTGTCTCCTGCTGTTCTTCCTCGCTCGTTCCTATCCAGCCACCCCTGTCGGACTCTCTGGCTTCGAGCGGATCGGTGTCCTTGTACCACGGCACGTCCATGAGATCTTCCTTCGTGTACTCGAGCTCCGCCTTCATTCCGGCGTTTAGCTCGAAGTGCTGTGTCAGGATTATGGCGTCTGTGGGACAGACCTCCTCACACAGACGGCAGTAGATACACTGACCGAGGTTGAGGTTGTACTCCTCTATGTTCCTCTTCCTGTCGGTCTTTATCTCTATCGTGTTGTTGGGACAGACCTCCTCACACATCCTACACGAGATACACCGCGAGAGGCTGAACTTATGTGTGCCCCTGAACCGCGGCGATACCTCGGGCGACTCCTCGGGGTACTCGACCGTGAATGTCTCGCCTCTTATGGCGTGCTTTGCTGTGACTCCTAACGATTTGAGTACTCCCATCATAGTATCACCCACATAATACCTGTCGTGAACAGAAGGTTGAGGAAGCTGAGTTCAAGTAGACGCTTCCATCCTATCTGTAGAAGCTGGTCTATACGTACACGCGGTATCGTCGCACGTAGCCACTGTATGACTGCGTAGACAGCAAACATCTTGATTACGAACCAGAGTACCGCGGGAAGCACGGGTCCGGCTCCACCACCGAGGAAGAGCGTCGTGAATATCGCCCCGCCGAGGAACATATGCGCGAACTCGGTGAGGAACATCAGGGTGAAGTTGACTCCCCCGTACTCGGTGAGATATCCTGCGACGAGCTCCGAGGCTGCCTCGGGAAGGTCGAACGGGTTACGTGCAACCTCGGCTAGCATTGCCACGAAGAAGATCACCGCCGCGAGAGGCTGAGCGAATATGAACCAGTTCGGAAGTGGCATACCCTCGACACCGAAGAGTGAACCCTGCTGTGCGGCAACTATCTGTGACATCTGGAGCGGGGCTCCGTCGCCGAAGAACGCGACGAGGGGGACGAGAGCGGCGGCAGAGATCACGAAGGGTATCTCGTAGGCGATAGCCTGTGCGACTTCCCTCTCGAAGCCGAGGAAGGCGTACTTGTTGTTCGATCCGTACCCTGCCATCACGACTCCGAGGGTGGGTATGCTCGCGAGAGCGAAGGTGAGTACGAGACCCGCCTGAGGGTCAGAGATCTGGAGACCGCTTCCCCACGGAATGAAGACGAACGAGATGAGTATCGACGACGTCGAGAGTATAGGCGCTCCCCAGTAGGCGAGCTTGTCAACATCGTTGGGTACGACAACCTCCTTCGATAAGAGCTTGAGCGAGTCGGCAACTATTATCAGGAGACCAAAGGGTCCTACCCTGTTTACAGCGACCCTGTCACCGAAGGCGGCGTTCCATTTCCTCTTGAACCAGACCCCTCCGAATCCGAGGAGTGTGAGTATCACAGATGTCCAGATGAACGCGACCACGAGACCCACGCCGAACTGAGCGAGAGGACCCGACTCGCCGAATCCGACTGTCTCGGTGAAGGTCGCCATCGGAGTAGACGCGAGCATCACCTGTCCACCTCCCCGAAGACCAAGTCGAGGCTTCCCAGGCTAGCAACCATGTCGGCGAGGTACTCGCCCTCGACCATCTCGTGGAATGCGGCGAGGTTTGAGAATCCGGGGGCACGTATCTTGAACCGGTGGGGCGACTCACTCCCGTCGCTGACTATGTAGATTCCGAGCTCACCCTTCGCTCCCTCGACGGCTCTGTACATCTCGGCGTCCTCGGGCGGCTCGACAGAGCGCGGAACCTCAGTCCTAATCTTTCTTTCGCCGTCCCAGTCTTCGAGTATGTCGACGCACTGTTCTATGATACGCGCACTCTGTTCGACCTCTCCGAGACGCGTGAGGATGCGCGACATATTGTCACAGCCGTCATACGTCACGACATCCCAGTCGAGCTCGTCGTAGTAGGCGTACGAGTCGACCTCCCTCACGTCGTATCCGACACCGCTGCCTCTCAGGACTGGACCTGTGACGCCGTACTCCTTAGCGACCTCGGGTTCAAGTATCCCAGTGTCGACAGTCCTCTTCTGAAAGAGCTCGTTGTCGTCGAGGAGTGTGTGGAACTCGTCGAGCTTCTCGGGAAGGTCACGCAGGTAGTCACGTATCTGACCGAACCACTCCTCACGAGGCTCGGGTATGTCGTAGGCGACGCCCCCGAGCCTGAAGTAGTTGAACATCAGGCGCTGTCCCGTGAGGTCTTCGAGTATGTCCTGTATTATCTCACGATCCTTGAAGGCGTACATGAAGAGAACGTTTAGCTCGCCGTAGACATCGAGTGCGTATGTACCGACAGCGAGGAGATGTGCGGCTATACGTGAGAGCTCCATTCCGAGCGTCCTCACGACCTGAGCGTACTCGGGAACCTCTATGTCTGCCATGTCCTCTATCGTGCGAGCGTACGCCATCTCGTTGAGGAGACCCGCCGAGACGTAGTCCCATCTGTCGGGATAAGGCATTATCTGGTACTTATAGTTGAGCCTCTCACACAGGTACTCCTCACATCTGTGGAGGTAGCCTATGTCGGGGTCGACGTCGACGACGACCTCTCCGTCTAAGACTGTCTTGAGATGGAGGACGCCGTGAGTCGCGGGATGGTGAGGACCTATGTTTATGAACATAGTGTCGAGGCTCTCGTCCTCGAGTTCGACCTCGTACCTCTCCTCTATGGGGTTCTGCCACTCCTCAAGTGAGGTGTACTGAACCTGGTCGACGTCGTACTCGTCTCTCAGAGGATGTCCCTTCCAGGTCTCGGGAAGGAGTATACGTCTGGGGTCGGGGTGATCCTCGTACTCGATCCCCATGAGATCGTATGCCTCGCGCTCGTGCCAGTTCGCGCCCTTGAAGACGTGAGAGACCGTCTTGACCGTCGGGTCTTCGGGGTCTGCCATCGCGACGACGTTTATCTCGTCGAAGTCCTCGGGGTCGTCTGTGATACGTCTGAGGTGGTAGACGCTCTCGTACCTGTTGTCGTACTCGACCGCAGAGACCGACGAGAGATGGTTGTAGCCGTTCTGTTTGAGAGCAGCGACGACCTCATCGACACGTGACGGATTCGCGATTATCGCGGGAGCGTTTCCGTGTTCCTCGACACCCGCGACTGCGTCGGGAAGTTCGTCCTCTATCGACTCGTGTATCTCCTGGTACCGTCTGTCGATCTTCTGACTCATCTTCGATCCTCCTCTGTGTCTATGCTCGCCTCAGCCTCGTCGTTCACTTCGGGCGAATGTGTGTACTTCATCACGAGGTCGTCCTTGTTTATCTCCCTCTCGAAGAAGTCGGCGAGTTCGTCCCTGTCCCAGTCCTGAAGCTCCTTGACCTCGTAGGGCTTGACCGTGACGGGCGACGACTCGCCTCTCGCTATCTTCTCCTGCATCTTCATCACGCCGTAGAGGAGAGCCTCAGGACGCGGCGGACAGCCCGGTACGTGTATGTCGGCGGGCGCGAAGAGTTCGAGTCCCTTGACTACGTTGTAGCCCTCCTGGAAAGGACCGCCCGCTATCGTACACGACCCCATTGAGACGACGAACTTCGGCTCTGGTATCTGTTCGTAGAGTCTCTTCACACGCGGCGCGAGCTTCGCGTTTATGGTTCCCGGCACGATCATAAGATCAGCGGCGCGCGGCGAGTTTCTGAAGACGCCCGCACCGAACCTGTCCATGTCGTGCTTTATGGCGACTGTCTGCATCATCTCTATCGAACAACACGCTATCCCGAACTGGAACGGGAACATGCTCGAAGCACGCGCCCAGTTCATTATGTCGTCAAGCTTTGCCGTGACTACGGGGAGTGACCCGAACATCTCCCGAAGCTTCGAGTTCATCCTCGGGTCGACGTCTCCCTCGCGTGTCTCGCTTATCTGTGTCTTACTGTTGTCTAACATCTGGTTTCACCCATTCCATTGCTCCGTTCTTCCAAGCCCATCCGAGTCCTACGAAGAGGACGACGATAAAGATGAACGCTGGCACGAAAGTCCCGGGGTTGTCGGCGAAGACGGTGACCCACGGGTAGAGTAGAACCGTCTCTATGTCGAAGACAACGAACAGGAGCGCCAGCATGTAGTACTGTATGCTGAAGCCTATACGTGTATCCCCCGTAGGACTCTCACCGCTCTCGTACGTGATCGATTTCTGTTTCTCTGGAACGGTCGGACGTAGGAAGTAGCTGACCCCCTGCATCACTAAGGGGATAGCTAAGACCACCACGCCCATAGCCGCCACTGCTATCCAGTCGTTCATGTAATTAATCATAGTATTCTAATTTGGACACAACTTAAATATTGATAAACAATCTCGTGCATGGTTCGTGTCGTGCCTATGTTGGTGATTAATCATCACACTAGATGGTTCGACTACGCAAGCCTTAATATCTTTTATTTGGATTATATTTGGTGTATGAAGAAAGAGCTTCTAGTAACCGACTTCCTCGACAGAGCGCGCCGGCACTACGGCGACGCCGAGGCGGTCGTAGCGACAACAGGAGAGAGGTACACCTACGACGAGCTAGGAGAGAGAGTCGACAGGTTCTCCGCCGCTCTCCAAGACAAGGGACTCGGGAAAGGCGACAGGATAGGAGTTCTCGATCCCAACACGCATTACCACTTAGAGTCGGCGTACGGTATCATGCAGATAGGCGGTGTACACACTCCCCTCAACTACCGCTTAACGCCCGACGACTACGAGTACATACTCAACGACGCGGAGGTAAAAGCGATCTACGCCGACTACGAGTACGCCGACAAAATAAATGAAATACGTGACGACGTCCCAACAGAGGTCTTCATCACTAACGATCCTTCGGAAGTCGAAGGCGACTGGGAGGACTTCGACGACGTACTCGACGACGCTGATCCCGACTCCTACGAGCGTCCCGAGATGTCCGAGGACGAAGTCATCACTATAAACTACACCTCCGGTACCACCGGCGACCCCAAGGGTGTCATGCGTACTCACCGCACTGAGACGTTACACTCGTATATCCTCTCGGTTCACCACGAGATATACGACGACGACGTATACCTCTGGACTCTCCCGATGTTCCACGCCAACGGCTGGGGACACATATACGCCGTAACCGGCATGGGCGCGAAACACGTCTGTACGCGCGGAATCGACGCCGAGTGGATATTCGACACAGTGCGTGACGAAGACGTCTCGTTCCTCTGCGCCGCTCCTACCGTACTCAACCTCCTCATCGAGTACTACCACGAAAACGAACCCGAGACTGCGGGCGACAACGACGTCCGCGTAACCACCGCCGGTAGCGCGCCCCCCGAGGCTACTATACGTACTGTCGAGGACGACTTCGGCTGGTACATCAAGCATCTCTACGGACTCACCGAGACAGGTCCTCTCATAACCCAGTCCGACGCTCGACGGTACATCGACGATGAGACGAGGTTCGACATCAAGAAGAAACAGGGCATGGGCGTCTTAGGAACCGAGGTCGACGTGGTCGATGAGGACGGTAACTCCGTACCCCGTGACGGCTCGACTCTCGGAGAGGTCGTCGTCAAAGGTAACCAGGTCATGGACAGATACTGGAACAAGCCCGAGGAGACCGAGAAGGCGTTCAACGACAGACGTGAAGGCTGGTTCCACACAGGCGACTTAGCCGTCATAGACGAAAACGGCATGGTCTCGATACAGGACAGGAAGAAGGACATCATCATATCGGGCGGTGAGAACATATCGTCGATAGAGCTCGAAGACGCTCTCTTCGACCACCACAAGGTCGGCGATGTCGCCGTAATACCTGCGCCGAACGAGGAGTGGGGCGAAGTCCCCAAGGCTTTCGTTGTCCCCGAGAACAACGACCCCGAAAACCCCGGCATGACCCAGGACGAACTCATAGATTTCTGCCGCGAAAACCTCGCCTCCTACAAAATAATCAAGGACGCCGAGTTCGTCGACTCCCTTCCCACCACCGCAACCGGAAAGGTTCAGAAGTACGAGCTACGTGAGAGGGAGTGGGAAGACGAAGACCGCATGGTCGGTCAGGGATAGCTACTGTACTGTTATCTTTCGAGGAGTAGGACGACGAACTCGTCTTCGCATCCCTCAGGTGGGCTCCAGTATCTCTCTACGGTATCGGGCTGAACTCCAATGTTTTCGAAGCCGTTCTTCTCATAGAACTCGACAGCCCACGTAGCGTCCTTCCACGTTACTGTATAGACATCGCTGTGGGGGTGTCTCCGGAGACAGTCTTCGAGGAGAAAAGTTCCTATCCCCCGTCGCTGGTGATTGGGCTCGACGTAGAGGCGTCTCACGGCGACGACGCTTTCCCCGTCCAGATACCCGTCGTCGTGTGTCGGAGGCTCCGACATATCCATCTCCTGAACCCCTATGACACCGACGAGCTCTGAGTCGAGGAAGTAACCCCGGTATACGACTCCTTCCTCAATGTCACGTCTTACGTCTTCGGGTGTGGTGTAAGGACGGCTGTAACATCTCTCGGGAAGGACTCCGTAGTACATCTCGGCGGCGGCGTTGGTTATCTCAGTAATACTGCTGACGTCGGTCTCGTAGAGACTTCCTGTCTTACCCGCGTCACCGTCGTGTCTCATCCCGGGGAAGTAAAGGAGTCGTCTCTACTTGAAGCTACTCACACCGCGGGTCAAAGTCTTCCTCAGAGACGTCCTCCCCACAGACGGGACAGCCCTCACGGAGAAGAGTCTGTTTCATCTCGGCGTTGACCGCGACCGACTCGCCACACCCCGAGCAGTCGAAGACGTACTCCGTGAGTACTCTCATGCACCTCAGTAGGGAGTGACAGACACAATAAGACAGTCCCCCAGTTTAGAGGAGTATAAAGAACGGGGGAGGCTGGTTCGCGCCGACCACAGCACGAGCATGTATACCGATACCATAATACGTAATCCGTTTCTAACACCGTGTATGCGTGTTGCTGTAGGCGGGACTTTCGACCCTGTGCACGACGGACATTATGCTCTGCTGAAGAAGGCTTTCGAACTCGGCGACGAGGGAGTAGTAGTCGGACTCACGAGCGACGACCTCGCCCCGAAGACACGTGACGAGGAACGCAGGATAAGACCTTTCGAGGAGAGGAAGGAGGATCTCGTAGAGGCGATAGAAGAGGTCAACGAGTGGAACCGCGACTACGAGGTCGACAAGCTAGAAGACCCGTTCGGGATAGCGAGCGAAGACCCCTCGTTTGACTGCATAGTCGTCTCACCTGAGACCAAGAAAGGAGCCGAGAAGATCAACGGGATAAGACAGGAGAACGGGATGGAGACTCTCGACATAGTCGTAGTTCCCTACATAGCCGCCGAGGACGGCGATCCGATATCGTCGACTAGGGTTGTCAAGGGAGAGATAGACAAACACGGCAACGTGAAGGGGGAAGAGACCCAAGGATGAAAGATTCAGGGCTATACGACAGGGTTGTCGACGGTGACGTCCCTCTATACGCAGTCGAGGACGAGTCTGAGTCGGCGGACGAGGCGGTCGAAGTCAGGAGAAAGGTCATAGAGGAAGAGACAGGGACTTCGCTCGCGAACGTCGGAGAGTACGTCTTCGACGCCGAGACAGCCACCGACAAGAACGTCGAGAACATGGTCGGCGGAATACAGATACCTCTCGGCGTCGCGGGTCCACTCAGGGTAGACGGCGAGTACGCAACAGGAGAGTACTACGTACCTATGGCAACGACCGAGGGTGCTCTTGTCGCGTCGACAAATAGGGGCGCGTCGGCTGCGTCCGAGTCGGGAGGGGTAAGTTCACGTCTCTTCAAGGACGCGATGACGCGCGCTCCTGTCTTCCGTGTAGAGGGGGTCGAACACGCCAAGGAGGTCGTCGACTGGCTCTCCGAGAGCTTCGAGACGGTCAAGACAGCCGCGGAGGAGACCACGAGCCACGGCGAGTTAGTCGCCGCAGACCCCTACGTCGCTGGTGACAGCCTCTATCTGCGTCTGAGCTACGACACCAAGGACGCTATGGGAATGAACATGGCTACCGTCGCGAGCCGTGCCGTCTCGGAGGTCGTCGAGGAAGAGACAGGCGCGAGCCTTATCGCCCTGTCGGGCAACATGTGTACCGACAAGAAGCCCGCCGCGATAAACCAGATAGAGGGGCGCGGAAGAACAGTAAGTGCCGACGTCGAGATGGAGAGGTCGACCGTCGAGAACGTCCTCAACACTACACCTGAGAACGTAGCCGAGGTCAACTCGAGAAAGACACTCGTCGGAAGCGCGAGGGCGGGATCGTTCGGATTCAACGCCCACGTCTCGAACGTCCTCTCAGCCGTCTATATCGCCACGGGACAGGATCCCGCACAGGTCGTCGAGGGATCGATGGCTACGACGACTGCTTCTGTCAAGGACGGCGACCTCTACTTCAGCGTGACCCTCCCCGCCGTAGAGGTCGGTACTGTCGGCGGTGGTACGTCGCTTGAGACACAGAACGAGGCTCTGTCTATCCTGGGCGTAGAAGGCGGCGGCGAAACGCCCGGGGAGAACGCAAAGGCGTTCGCCGAGATAATAGGAGCCGCCGCAGTCGCAGGCGAGCTAAGCCTACACGCCGCACTCGCGTCACGCCATCTCTCGGAGTCGCACGAGAAACTGGGGCGTTAACTAACTAGCTACGTGAGGAGTGAAGTCCTCGATTATCCACTCGTTGAGTGTCTTCTTGAGATCCCTGCGCTCCTCGGGAGACAGGTCTTCTCCCGGATCAGGTAGGTATTCGTAATCTCCCATTACTCTATGTCTATCTCCTTTCCTCTTATTTCTTCTTCCTTCTCGAACGTGGTCTCGAGAACCCCGTTTCGGTAGGTCGCCTCCGCGGTGTCGGGATCAACCCTCTCAGGAAGCTGTACCGTGGTGTCGTACCTCCTTTCGTCGCTCGAAGCACGTATCCTGAGGCTATCGTCGGTCGCGTTGAGACTGATATCCTCCTTTCTGACTCCCGGGAGATCCGCTACGACCCTCACGGAGTCGTCGTCGTCGAACACCTCGACACGTGGTGACGTCTCAGCCTCGGAGCCGTGATTAGAGGCGTCGGTCGTGGCTCTCTCGCGCAGGTCGTCGGGCGTGAGACCGAAACTGTACGCCCTCATCTCCGAGTTCTCGTCGGCGAGCTGTTTCATCATCCTCTCTACCTCCTCGAATATCTCGTCGAACGGGTTTCTCCTTGTCATCTCGACCACTCCTTAACTTGGAGTTAGTGTTTAAGACACAAAAATGTTTTGTGCTAAGTCCTAAGCCATCTCGTCGACAGCCTTCTCGACCAACTGGTAGTACATCAGCGCGGGACCGCCTCCCATTAGAACCGCCATCCAGCCAGCCTCTCTTATCTCGTCGGGGGTCGCGCCCTCGTCAACGGCGTTCTTGACGTGGTAGGCTATACACCATTTACAGTGGGTAACGACCGAGAGCGAGACGGCTGTAAGCTCCTTCTGTTTCGTACTGAGCGCGCCCTCTGTCTCGACTTCACCAAGGAACTCTCCGAAAGCCGCCATCTCGTCGGGTGAGGTCTCGTCGAACTTGGCGAGTGACTCGGAGACTTGGGAGTGGAGGTCTTCCATGCTGGGAAGTTCGCGTCCCTGTCTTTCGAGTCTTTCAACCGTCTCGATGAGATCTTCGATAGTCGTCTCACCACTGTCTCGGTCTCTGTTCCCGCCGTCGGAAGGACTGTCTGACGCCATAGGAACCAGCTTCGGATTCAGACGTCTTGTTTCTTTCGCGGTTTACGACGGGACGAGTTCGTCGAGGGCGTCGTCTATTAGGTCGTCTACGTCGATGTCTTTCGTCTCAGCAACATAGAGCGCGGCTGCGTGTATGTTGACCGCCCCGAGTCGGCGTTTCGACCTGTTTATCTCGGCAACTGTCTCACGTTTGTCGAAGCCTTCGGCTACGAGTCTGTCGAGGACTGCGTCGAAGACGTCGACTTCTCCCACCAAGCTTCCGACGTCAGGCGGCGAGAAGTCAGTGAGATCGACCTCGCCGAAGTCGAACTCGGATTCTACCTCGTCCCCGTCGTCAATAGTTACGAGACCTCTCTCATCGGCGGCTTCGAGTATCTCCTCCGCCTCGTCGGGACTGTACCAGCCCTTGTCGCGCGAGAGCGAGAAGACGAATTCAACGTGTGACACAGTGTCGGTGTCCCTCATACGGAATGGAGCCGAGACGACTTCACGGAGACTCATACCCATAAGTCGAGGTGATGAGACAAGTCGTTAACGGTGTGGTCAGTAGCCGCCCGGGAGAGCGAGGACGACTGCGACTAAGAAGAGCGGGAGACTCATCACTATACCGTACCAGAGACCGCCCGCGCCGAGTAGGAGCCACGTCGTGACGCGTCGGTCGTCCACCTGGTCGTAGCCTAAACGCGGAAGGACGAGTAGTGCTAGAGACGGAAAGCCGACGGTATAGAGTAAGGTCACGACCACCGATAGACTGATTATCGCGTTCGAGTACGTCGCTGTGCCCGTAGGATCGAGAACGAAGACAGCACCGAGTCCGAGTAAGTAAGGAACTGCCGCAGCTACACAGAAGACGGGATACGCGACGTAGAGAGGGACGGGAGCCTCGTCGAAGACCGAACGGACACGTTCGGAGACCAGAAAAGGAGACCAGAGGACTCCCGCGACTAAGCCAGGTAGGAAGAGATAGACGACGACGAAGACACCTCCGGTTATCCACTCGACAGCTGACATCGTTCGTATCTCGCCGTCGACGCATAACGTACTTTTGGTGGGTTACTCGAGGCTCCAGCCCGCAGTCTCGGCGGCTTCGTCTACGTCGACGTACTCCCATCCCGCCTTCTCAGCTACTACCTCGTCCCTCTTCGACGCGCCGACGAAGACGTACCTCTCGGCGTCGTACATCTCGCTGTCCATCGCGCGTTCGAGGGCATCGAGCTTTCCGTCGTCGGGCGCGGGGAAGAAGTCGGGATCTATCCGGTTCTTCGTACAGTAGCCGTTTATGACGTGCTGTGAGGTCGATCCCACGACGCCGACGTACTCAGCCCAGCCGTTTATCGACTCAAATGTCTCACGCGGGTTCTCGAAGCTCTTCAGGACGGAGTCGAAGTCGAGGGCGACGGCTATTTCGCCTCGGGCATCTATGCCGTCGACGTCTGTCGCGTCGTCGGTCTCGGGATCTGGCATGGTCATAGGTTATAGAGGGTGGTGGGTACTAAGAGGGTTTTCTCTCGTCTATCCTCCATCCGTCTTACCGAGCACCTTCTCCTCGAACCCGCCCTCGTCGAGTGTCTCAACGCCGTGTTCGTCGGCGTCCTGAGTCTTTCTCGCTCCGGGATCCTCTCCGACGACGAGGTAGTCGGTCTCTCCGCTCACAGAAGAAGTCACGTCTCCGCCGTGGGACTCGACGAGATCCGTAGCCTCGTCTCGCGTATAGGAGTCGAGACTTCCCGTGAAGACTATCTTGAGACCCTCTAACTCGTCACTCCTCTCACGTCTCTGAGGCGTTACTCCGGCGTCAAGTAGGTCGTCGACTAAGTCGCCGCCCCTTCCCTCGAAGAACGAATGTATGCTCTCTGCTGTCTCCTCACCCACGTCGTCGATACGTCTCAGCTCTTCTACCGTGGCGTCTCTTATCTCTTCGAGACTCATCTCGTCCGAGAGACGGCGTGCGGTCTCTGAGCCGACGTGTCTTATCCCGAGCGAGGTCAGGAAGCTACTCAGATCTGTCGTCTTACTGTCGTCTATCTCGCACACGAGCTTCTGAGCCGACTTCTCTCCGAAGCCATCCAACTCGACTAAGTCGTCCTTTTCGAGTCGGTAGAGATCGGCGACCTCCTCGACTATTCCCTCGTCGACGAGAACTGAAGCGATCTTCTCGCCGAGACCTTGTATATCCATCGCGTCCTTCGACCCGAAATGTTCGAGACCACGTCTGAGCTGTGCGGGACACGAGACCCCACCAGTGCAGTAATGGTACTCGCCCTCACGCACGACGTCGCTCCCACAGACGGGACATTCGTCGGGCATCTCGAAGACTTCTCTGTCTTCGGTCTCGGACGTGACCTCTACGACCTCAGGTATGACGTCGCCCGCCCTCTTTATCCTGACCCTCGCGCCCTCCGAGACTCCGAGTTGGCGAGCCTGTGACTCGTTGTGAAGGGTCGCACGGCTGATAGTCACGCCCTTGACGTCTACGGGTTCGAGGAGAGCAACGGGGGTGAGCTTGCCCGTCCTTCCGACCTGTACGACTATCCTCTCGACGGTTGTCTCTCCCGTCTTCGCGGGGAACTTGTAGGCGAACGCCCATCTTGGATGGCTCGAAGTCACGCCGAGTTCGCCCCTCTTCGAGTAGTCGTTGACCTTCGCGACGACGCCGTCGACATCGTAGTTGAGTTCGTCTCGTCTTTCGAGAATCTCGTCCCTGTACTCGATGAATCCGTCTATGTCGTCGACTATCCGTCTGTTGGGACTAGTCTCGAATCCGAGGTCACTCAGGAACTCCATCGCCTCGTCGTGTGATTCGACCCCGAGGTCAGAGTCGAGTATAGAGTAAAAGAAGATATCGAGGGGTCTGTCGGCGACTACGTTCGGATCTAGCTGTCTCAGACTTCCCGCGGCGGCGTTCCTCGGGTTGGCGAAGGGCTCATTCCCCTCCTGAATCCTCTTCTCGTTGAGACTCTGGAAGCCATCCTTCGGAATGTAGATCTCGCCCCTCACAGCGAGGAAGTCGGGGGCGTCGGACGGAAGGGACAGAGGCACCGATCTTATAGTACGGACGTTACGTGTCACGTCGTCTCCCTCTACGCCGTCTCCGCGTGTAACCGCTCTCGAATACTCGGCACTTTCGTAGACGACCTCGACCGAGAGACCGTCAAACTTGGGCTCACAGTTGTACTCGACGTCACCGACCTCACGTCTCACCCTCTCGTCGAACTTCCTGACGTCGTCCTCGTCATCAGACGAAGACAGGCTAAGCATCTCGGTGACGTGTTCGACCGTCTCAAACTCGTCGACGGGCTCGCCCCCCACTCTCTGAGTCGGTGAGTTCTCGGTAGCTAAGCCGAACTCGTCCTCCAGATCTTCGAGTCTCGCGTAAAGCTCGTCGTACGCCCTATCGGAGATGACGGGGTCGTTCTCGACGTAGTAACGGTAGTCGTGGTAACGCACCGCCTCACGCAGGAGACGAACCTGTTTCTCCGCTTCCTCTTGTGTCAGATCCTCGACCGGATCGAAGTCGAGTTCGGGATTCTCGATGTATGGATTCTCGTCGGTGTCGGGTTTCTCAGTCATCGCTCTCGAAGTAAGACAGGAGTCCATCTAAGTCCCTCGTGTTGAGGACGTCGTCGGGCTCACACCATCCTCTCCGTGCCTGTGAGACCCCGAGATGCATATGGTCAAGCTCAGAAGTCGAGTGGGCGTCTGTCGAGATGACGTACTTGACATCGCCGCGGTACTCCTTGACGTGGTTCCACGGCATGTCGAGCCTCGCAGGCTGCGAGTTGATTTCGAGTGCGACGTTCTCATCGGCGGCTTTAGCTACGACAGCGTCGAGATCTATGTCGAGGGACTCACGCTCGTTTATCTTCCTGTTGAGAGGATGTGCGAGGACGTCGACGGGGTACTCTTCGAGTGCCGAGACGATCCTGTCGGTCGGTTCGTCGGGACTTGAATGTAACGCCGCGACGAGGACGTCGAATATCTCGGACGTCTCCTCCGAGATGTCGAGACCGTCGTCAGTAATGTTAGCCTCGGCTCCGAAGAGAACCTCGACGCCGATCTCGTCGTCAGCGTTGACCTCGTCTATCTCGTCTTTCTGTTCCTCGAAGTCGTCTCTCGAAGACGGTCCGCCCGCGACCCTGAGAGCGGGACCGTGGTCTGTCACGAGTAGGTAGTCGTGTCCTATCTCGTCGGCTTTCTGTGCCATCTCCCTCACAGTGTTAGATCCGTCGGAGTAGTCTGTGTGGGTCTGGAGATCGCCGCTTATGTCGTCGACTTCGACGAGGTCAGGTAGATCTCCGTTACGCGCCGCGTCGACCTCTCCGGTGTCCTCTCTGAGTTCGGGGGGTATGTAGTCGAGTCCGAGAGCCTCGTAGATCTCCTCCTCGGTCTCTCCGGCTATCCTGTCGCCCTCCTCGGGCTCGGCATCGTCCTCAACGTCGAATAGACCGTACTCATTGAGCTTCCAGTCCTTCTCGATAGCGATGTTTCTGACCCTTATATTGTGATCCTTCGATCCCGTGAAGTACTGGAGGGCGGAGCCGTAAGCGTCTTCTGCGACTATACGCAGATCGACACGCAGGTCGCCCGAGACGAGAACCGAAGTCTTCGTCTCCCCCTTCGTGAGTACCTCCTTGACGTCTCTCATGTCACAGAAGGAGTCGGACGCCTCCTCGGGGACGCCGGAGGTCGCGAGAATGTCGACATCTCCAACAGTAGGACGCCGTCTCCTGAACGAGCCGACTACGGTCGCCGTGTCTATGCTCTCGAACCCCTCGACAGTCTCACGTATGTCCTGTGTGATCGGGAAAGCCTCGCCGAGGAGCATCCTCTCCTGACTTTTTCTGGCTAACCCTATGCCTTCGAGAATCTTCTCCTGTGTCTTCTCGCCGTAGCCCTCCAAGCCAGCGATCTCACCCGACTCTGCGGCTTCTTCGAGGTCGTCGAGGTCGGTCACGCCGAGTTCGATGTAGAGATCCTTCGCGGTCTTCGGACCCACCCCCTCTACCGACTTGAGGGCGTCTATGTCGACGGGTAGCTCGTCCTTGAGTTCGTCGTAGTAGCCGAGTTCGCCGGTTTCGAGATACTCAGAGACCTTCTCGGCTATTGACTCCCCGACTCCGTCTATCTCCTGAAGCTCACCCCTGTCGTGTATCTCGTCTATCTCCTCCGAGAGCGACTCGATGTTACGTGCGGCGCGCCGGTAGGCTCTCGGTTTCCACTCGACCTCCTTCATCTCAAGCAGATCAGCTATTTCATAGAGGAGGTCGGCGACTTCCTTGTTCCTCATAATTCGGTGTCACACCGCGGGGTCTAAAACTTAATGCCGAGTAGGTGTCCCGGTCGGACACGACTCCGACGCCAACTCGGTCTCGGTCTCGGTCTGTGACACGAGACGGATTATCTCGCCCGCGTTCGAGATTAGACTGTTCTCCGCCTTACGCAGATGCTCCTCGTAGGTCGATCTCGCGACGTCTGTCCTCTCCGAGAGATCGGCGACAGACGCGTTACGCGGCTCGTCGTAATAACCGTTGTCGAGAGCGATCCGGAGGGCTTCGATCTGTCTGGGTGTTATGTCGTCGACGAGCGTCTCAGCTGTCACGGTGGTGTAGGGCATCCGTCTCTCACGTAGGGACGTCTTAGAGATTACCTCTATCTCCCTGTCCTCATCAAGATCTCTGAGTAGACTCTCGACGTCGCCCTCGTCGAACGCCGTGACGGTGTAATGCTCCCATCCCTGTCGGTAGACCGTTGGAGGCATATAGAGACAGCTGTGATCCTCAAGCTCCTGTATAACCGAGTCCTCAAGAGGGCAGCTACACGATCTCGCTACAACCCGGATACCGGAGCCGTCATCCGACTCCGACGTGTGAAGTATCTCGCCCATGGAGCCGACCTCGTCGACGACGTCATCGGACGAGACGGACTCCGAAGACATCGGAGAGGTGACTTCGAGAACCTGACAGTCGTTGAGATGCCACTCACGAACTGTGAGGTCGGGATATTGCTCTGATAGCTCACGATAGGGACAGTCGTGTCTTAGCTTGAACGAAGCCTCGTAGATCGGCATATACGGCTTAAGTAGCGGGGAATGTTAAAGCCGGCTATAACCGGCAGCACCTATATGGATAAGTGAGTGGTAGGATACGTCGACGTATGACAGAGTACAGACAGGGAATACGCGAGAACTGGTGGCAGTTTAGTTTACAGCTTCTTACCGTCTTCGCGGTGGGTCTCACGATAGGCTCCGAGAGGAACGTGGTTCCTATCATAGGACGTGACATCCTCTCAGTCGAGTCTTTCCTCGTGATAGGATCGTTCGTCGTCTCGTTCGGATTCGTGAAGGCGATACTCAACCTCTACGGTGGGAAATGGGCAGAGGAGTACGGGCGCAAGCCTATACTCATAGCGGGCTGGATCGTGGCTCTTCCGATTCCGATCATAATAATAGTCGCTCCAAACTGGTGGTGGATAACCGTCGGAAACGTCCTCCTCGGGATAAACCAGGGACTCTCGTGGAGTATGTCGGTCAACGCCAAGATAGACTTAGCGGGGAGTGAGAGACGTGGCTTGGCGGTCGGACTCGACGAGGCACTCGGATACGGAGGGGTCGCAGTCGGAAGCTGGATCACGGGTGTCATAGCTTCGAGATACAGTCTCCGACCAGAGCCCTTCTACTTCCTCTTGGGAGTCATAGTCGTCGGACTCGTGATAGCCGTCCTTTTCGTGGAGGAGACATTACCGTACGCCGAGTCGGAAGCCGCCGACTCCGACGACGAAGGCTCCGATCTCCCCTTCGTAGAGATACTCAAGAGAGCGACCTACGGAGACGCCACACTTTTCGCGGCGTCACAGGCAGGGAGTGTCGAGAAGTTCGTCGACGCACTCGTCTGGATAGCCTACCCGCTCTACCTCACATCGGAGGGACTCGACCCTGCACAGGTAGGAGTCGTCGTCGGTGTCTACGGCGGCATCTGGGGCGTCTTACAGATCTACACAGGGAAGCTCGCCGACGACATAGGCAGGAAGCCCCCCATCGTCTCGGGGATGTTCGTAGCGGGAGCCGGCGTTCTTCTAACTATACTCGTCTCGGGATACTACGAGTGGACAGCCGCCGCCGGGGTTACCGGAGTAGGAATGGCTCTCCTATACCCCAACCTCATCACGGTCGTGAGCGACGACGCACATCCAAGCTGGCGCGCTACGGGTCTCGGAGTCTACCGAATGTGGCGCGACGCGGGATACGGATTCGGAGCTATACTCATAGGCGTCGCAGTCGACGTCTTCAGCATCGACGCGGCGTTCTACTTCGTCGCAGTCTCGATGTTCGTCTCTGGTGGGATCACCTTAATCTGGATGCGCGAGACGCATCCCGAGATGTAACGCCCCACTCTTTATGTTGTCCGAGTCTTAACTCGGTCTATGAGCGTATCGAGCATCTGTTACATATGCGAAGACCCCGCGACACAGACGTGCAACTCGTGCGGGCAGCCTGTCTGTGACGAACATTTCGTAGCATCGGAGAACCTGTGTGTCGAATGCGCCGAAGACCTCGACCCGACAGAGCACAGGACGTATTAACCAAAAGAGGTTTTAGACTCCAAGTTGGATCTAAGAACATGTCATCGTCAGACTCCGGACTCATGTCCTCGGCGGGACTCGTACGTTACTTCGAGTCCGAGGATCAGAGAGCCATAAACATAGATCCCAAGACAGTAGTCGCAGGCGGCATAGCTATAGGAGTTCTAGTTCAGGTTCTCAATATCGCTTACCTTTAAGAAAAGTAGTTTTTACGCGTCTGGTTTCTTTTTTAGCTGCGCTTTTTATTAGACAGAACTAAAAAAGAGATACTCTGTCTATCCTAGCTTCGCTTTCGTCTTACCTGTGAGAGACGACGGGATTACTGCTGTCTGTGTTGATCCGGATCCCCTCGGCGGGTTGATCTCTATTGTCGCTTCGGATCCCTCGGGTAGACCATCGTCACCACGTATCGCGCTCGCATTTATGTGAATCTCTGCCATATCTGCCGGGTCGTTGAGGACTCCACTTACAGTTATGGAGTCATCGTCCTCGTTCTGGAAGGCATCCTGTACGGCAGTTACGTTGTACTCCGACGAGTCAGTCATATTACTGATAGTGTCATTAGTGTACGTGAGCGGCTGGACGTTATCGGAGTCGGTGTAGGTTATCGTTGTGTTAGTGAGGTCTATGTTATTACTACCCGGCTGGAGGCTTATTGTCATATTTATCCAGTCGATCGTATTATTGCCAGTCACATTACCTGTCACACCATCGACGTTGACTCCCGTCGCAACCTGTTCTGTACTCTGCTGTCCTGTGCTCTGTGCCTGCTCCTGTAGGAACCCACTCGTGTTGATCAGCACCGCCGCCGCGATGGCTGCAACCAGCACCATCGCTATGAATATGATCAGGGTTCCAATACCTACCTGACCTCTGTCTTCTGCTGTCGTCTTTTGCATTCTCATTGTTTCCACCGAGGCTAACGCCTCTTACTGGCTTAAACAAAAGCGGGGTTCTATTTAAAGGTAAGCACTCGTTTTTCAGTTCTGATAACGGCGAAAAGAGTGATTGATCGGTTACTTCGAGCTTTCGGGTCTCTCGGAGCCCTCGTGTGCCCTCACGGAGAGCTTCTGAGCCTCGACTCTGCCGTCCTTATAGACCCCCTTGGCGACGACTATACGTCCTTTACCCATCGTCTCCGGGGTAGTGCCGTCGTGAACAACCGGTACGGAGGCGTTCTCGTCGAAGACCTCGAAACGGAGTGTCTCGCCCGAGTCGTTCATAGCGGTGACACGTCCCTCTAAGTTGATACGTTCGCCGTCGAGGTTCTCCTGGGAGACGTCGGTCGGTGAGACGAACCTCGTCGTGGTTCCCATCGTGGTCGCTGTCAGAACTAGGAGAAGAACCGCCATCCCCGTGCCGCCGAATATGAGTTTCTTTCTGCGACGCATCTGTCTTAGAGTCGTAGCCCGGGATGTTTAAGCTTTCGGCTGTTCCCCAGTTCTTTTAGTCTCCGACACATAGAATCCAGGGGAGGAATACACGAATTGACGGCTTCCGCAACATACCAGACGAGAGTCGTAGTGGTGGACACCGACGACGCGAGGCTCGAAGAGACAGCCTCGGCTCTGAGGGGGGACTCCGACTACGCCGTACAAGAAGCTGGAGCCTACGGAGACGCTCTCGAATACGTGAACGGGGAGACGGGCTGTATAGTCTCCTCGTACGACCTCGGAGAACTGGACGCGTTCGACCTCTACGACGCGGTCAGAGACGCGACAAGTAAGCCCCATCCTCCGATGGTTCTCTTCGTCGAGGACGGATCGGAGGAGGTAGCCTCACGTGCGGTCAACTCCGACGTGATGGGGTATGTCAAGAAGTCCTCGGACGGCTTCTACGAGAAGCTGGTGGAGAGGGTCGAAGACGCCGTCTCAGAACACGCCGACAAGGTGAGGGCTGACAGATACGGAGCCGTCATAGAGGCACTCGGATACCCCGTCTACGTCGTCGACGAAGAAGGCGAGTTCTCGTTCGTCAACGACTGTTTCGTCGACCTCACAGGATACAGTCGTGACGAGATAATCGGGAGTCCAACGTCCCTGATGAAGGACAAGGAGACAGTCGAGGCGGCGGAG
This sequence comes from Halorutilales archaeon Cl-col2-1, assembly GCA_041891055.1. GTDB lineage: Archaea > Halobacteriota > Halobacteria > Halobacteriales > Afararchaeaceae > Afararchaeum. Next base: position 606,935 of record CP169074.1, read on the forward strand.
AACCATCTCGGAAGCATACTTTCGAGCGACGGTCCCGACACAGTGCGTTTCGAGGTCGAGATAGAGTCGGCGGACGGCGACACCATTCCGTGTATCGACCACATGGGATACCTGCCTTACGAGGGTGATACCTTCCGCGGGTCGGTCGGAATACTCCGTGACATATCCCACGAGAAGGAACAGGAACAGCAGATCAAGGTACTCGACCGTGTCCTGCGCCACAACCTTCGGAACAAGATGAACATAGTCATGGGTTACGCACAGGACATACAGACAGGACTATCGGGAGAAAACAGAGAGAAAGCCGAGCGCATAGTCGACACGGTGAAGACACTCCTGGGACACGCCGAGAAAGCGCGTAAGATCGACGAGGTTCTCATCGAGAAGGAGACGAGTCTGAGGAGAACAGACATTGCCGAGGTTCTCGAAGCTGAGGTCGAGAGTCTGAGAGACGAGAGCTCCGAGGTGGAGATAAAGTCCGAGATACCCGACTCGGTCACTGTCTACGCCATCGAATCCGTCGACGCCGCCTTCAGGGAGATACTCGAAAACGCGGTCGAACACAACGACTCGTCGGAGCCGCGGGTCGAGGTCGGTGTCGAGAAACACGACGACAGAGCCGTAGTTACTGTGTCGGACAACGGATCGGGTATTCCACAGGACGAGATCGACGTCGTGACGGGAGAGAAGGAGATCGATCCCGTCTCACACGCGAGCGGTCTCGGTCTCTGGATAGCCAACTGGGTTGTCGAGAGATCCGATGGACGTGTCGAGTTCGACGTCACCGACGAGGGAACCACGGTCGAGGTCTGGCTCCGGAAGCCGACTGAGTAAAGTAACCCGGCAAAGTAAAACACGTATGAACGAGTACATACAGACCGCCGTAGAAGCCGCTGAGTCGGCGGCTGAGATACAGAGTAAGAAAGGAGAAAGACGGACTACCGACCACGGCTACAAAGGGAGACGCGACCTCGTAACTCAGATAGACTACGAGTCCGAGGAGGCGATACGTGAGACTCTACTCGGCGAGTACCCCGACCACTCCGTGCTCGCAGAGGAGGAAGGTGAGGAGGGCGACTCCGAGTACAGATGGATAATCGATCCCCTCGACGGAACCACTAACTTCGTACACGGAGTACCCCATTACGCAGTCTCGATAGCCCTCGAAGTCGACGGAGAGGTACAACACGGCGTTGTCTACCACACGCCGACCGACGACGTATACACCGCCTCGGAGGGCGAGGGTGCGTATTTAAACGGCGAAGAGATTTCGGTCTCGTCGAACCCCGACCTGGAGGAGTCGGTGATAGCCACGGGATTTTCGCGCGAGTCGGTTGAAGACGAGGCTCTGATGTCGGCTCTCAGGACGGTTATAGCTGAGAGCCACGGTGTGAGACGGATGGGATCGGCGGCTACCGACCTCGTCCTAGTCGCATCGGGCGTCCTCGACGGATTCTACGAGAGGTTCCTCAGTCCATGGGATATCGCCGCGGGGTCTCTTATAGTCGAGGAGGCGGGAGGTACGGTCACCGACCTCGAAGGTGGTGAGAGTTACTTCGAGACGGGCGACATAGTAGCGACTAACACCGAGATACACAGACAGGTACTCGACCTCTACGAAGAATAAGGAAGAACTTCTTCTCTACTCCTACTTAGTCGGCGTCTGCTGTCATGTCGTCCTGGCTCGCCGCGCAGTTGTTGGGACCGAGTTCGAGGTTTATCGCCTCTTCCTCGTCCTCTATCTCGTTCTGTCCGAGGTTGGTCTCGATTATGTCGGTGTAGTTCGAGGGACGTGACGGCATGTCACTTAGGAGCGACTCGACGAAGTCTTCCTCGTCCATCTGTAGAACCGGGTTGACCTCCTTGAGCTCTCCGACTGATGTCGTCATCGGCTCGGCGAACTCGACTCCGATCGCCTCTCCGTCGGCTCCCACAGAGAAATGTCCCGGGAGTATGTCGGTGTCGTCGTCGAGCGAGAGTATCCTCTCATGTATCGTCTCGTACTGTCTGTGGGCGAAGTCTTCGGCACCCTCGTCTCCACCTTCGAGGTCGGGACGTCCTATCGACTCAACGAAGATAGTGTCTCCCGTAGCGAGAGCCTCTCCGTTGATGAGGTAGTTCATTATATCGGTCGTGTGTCCCGGAGCGTGGACTCCCTCGATCTCTAGGTTCTCGCCGACCTCTAAGACCTCGCCGTCTCCTAGGGTATCGAAGTCACCCTCGGCGCCTCTCTCGGGGGCTCCCTCGGGGAGGTAGTAAGTAGCGCCGACCTCATGTGCGAGGTCTTCTCCTCCCGAGAGATGGTCAGCGTGGATATGTGTGTCGAGAACGTGTGTTATCTCGTAGCCGTTTTCGTCTGCGATGTCAGTGAACTCGTCTGTGTGCTGTGTCGCGTCTATGACGACGGCATTACCCGACTTCTTGTCTCCCACGACGTAGCTCAGACAGCCCTTCGCGCGTCTCTGTACCTGCTTGACATCGAGGTCGTCGTCACCTATGTCGATGTCGACAACATCGTAGACCGCGCTCCACGCCTCCATGCCGCCCTCGACGTTGTAGACGTTGTCGTGTCCTCTCTCGTCCATCATGTCGGCGGCGTATCCCGAAGATCCGCCCTTGGCACAGACCATGTAGACGGGCTTGTCCTCGGAAATCTCGTCGGCGTACTCGTCGGGCTCTTCCTCTATGTCCATGAAAGGAATGTTCTCCGAACCCGGAATCCTCCAGTCCTCAAACTCGTCCTCGAAACGTACATCGACTATACTGATGTCTTCCCCCGCGTCGATCTTGTCTCTGAGCTCCTCGGCAGTTATGCTTCTGTCGGCTTCTCTCTTATCAACGTTGGATGTCAATGTTTAACAACCCCACCTGGCAAGAACTAACACGGTATGATTTATAAACCTTCCTCATATCTGAGGGAGACTACGTGGGTAGTAGCTGTCTCGTCACAAGTGCGACGCCACGAGACCGACTCCGACTGCGACGAGGACGACTCCGTTTAGCTTGACGGATAGACTGTGATACCTCTCGAAAGCGTCGGTGTCGGGGTCTTCGCGTGACTTGTCGTTCCCCTTTATCTTGGGAATCAGAACCTGGCGCGCATAGAGGTTAAGTACCCCGCCGACGCCACCCGCTCCGACGACTAAGATGAGGGGAGTCGAGAAACCATCGACTACGCCGAGAGCGACCGACGAGACGACCGTGACTGAGCCGAGGACTACACCTATGAAGTAGTAGGCTGGGAATATCGAGTTAACTACGTCACCGGCTCTATCGCGTTCAAGCTCCCCGAATATACGTGGTGCGGCGACGAAGGAGAAGAAGACTATCTCGCCGAGCCAGACCCCTAGCGACGTGTCGATCACAAGACTCAGGAGGCTTTCTATGTATGTCATCGCTTACTCATACTAACCTAGAGTATGTTCGGTCTTAGTCTTTGGTATGGGTTACAAGCCAAGGTCTTATGCTTTACTACGCCGAAACTTCCATATGTTTGTCGGACACGCGGCTCTGGCGTTTGCGGTTGCGGCTGGGGTCACTGTCGCCGCGGGATGGGATCGTGACAAAGCCCTCAGGCTCGGCGTCGTAGCCGCGGCTTTTGGCGCTGTTCCCGACGTCGACATGGCCTACGCTGTCTTGGGATTCCTGGGTTCCGGAAGCATCTGGGGTGGCGTCGAGTCGTTCTGGGAGCACTCGACAGTGACACACAGAGGTATAACTCACTCCCTAATCGTGGGTACCGTCGCTGCGTTCGGGTTCGGAGCCGCCGCGAGAAGTCTCCTCGTCTCCACGGTCGTGCTCGGGTCACTCGTCGTCGGAGGCGTGGCTCTGGGCGGTTCGTTAACAGGAGGCGTCGCTCTCCTGTTCGGTTTAGTAGGCGGGGGAATCGGTGTCGTAGCCTCGCGCGAGTTCACGGCGCGAACCGTTACGGGAGCGGCAGTATTGGGCTTAATCACGCACCCCTTCGGAGACATCTTCACGGGTGAGACTCCGGATTTCGTCTATCCGCTCGGTTTCGAGTTGTTCGAAGACCGTGTCGTCCTCGTCTCCGACGCGACACTGAACCTACTGGGAGTCTTCCTCTTAGAGCTGTCTGTAATCTGGCTCGGCGTCTACGTGTACAGCCGTCTCAGACGAAGATCCGTGAGGTCCGACATCGACTTACGAGCACTCGCGGGTGTCTTCTACGTCTTAGCAGTCCCGGTAATTTCTCCACCGACACTCGACAGATCGTACCACTTCGTCTTCACAGCCGTCTCGGTCGGAGTCGTCGGCAGTCTCCCGCTGAGTACGAGTACACTTCCCTCATCGGTGTCGGATAACGAACTCAAGAACCCCATTGGGATCGACGCCGACTCTGTCTACTCCGCGACAGTCACCGGACTCACCGGAGTGACAGTAGCTGTCCTCGCGTACGCAGTCGGTTACATAGCTGTCTGAAACACCCGGTCGCTGAAGGGTGCAAGTAGAATAGTGTTGAGATCGATCAAAGAATTCATACACGGTTGGCAAGATACCCCAGAATTGTGTCTCAATGACCTCCATCAACGATCCGAAAGTCCAAAGAGACGTGTACATCGTCGTCGCCTTCTTTACCACACTTTCAGTGATTGGTCTCCCGGTAGGCGCGTTCTTAGCCTATCGAGCATTCCAGATTCATCGGTCACTCCCCGACGATGATGACGATAGCCAGTAAGGAGTAACTCACTCATTCGTACAGACCGATCACACCTTCCCGCAGATCAAACTCGGTTCGTACCACATTTGCTCACTGTACTGAACGATGCGTGCGTTCCCTATATTGAACGAACCAATCCAGAATATATCATTTTCTGAGGATTTCAACAGAGCTACTATGTACTAATCGTCACCTGACCATCGTTATCGATGCCAATCGTTGTTGCAGAATCATCGCTTGGGAATGTGTATGTCTTCACGGTAGTGTTCCCATCAACGGACACTGCGACCTCATACTCACCGTTTTCGCTAAAGGAGTCCAGTTGGGTATCTGACTCAGCGTCGAGTGTTCGACCTGCTGAATAGACTAATCCTCCGCCCTTCGTGATTTCAACGACAACTGCGTGGCTGATGTCATCCTGATTAACAAGATAGACGGTGTCGGTTGGACTACTGCTGTTCTGGAGTGCAGTACAACCTGCGGAGATGACCAGTAAACCTAGCAAAAGGCTGAGTGCGGTCTTTCTAAGAATCACACGATCATGTTACCTATAAGTCAGAAAAGCGTTCCCATTTCTATCGGTCGCTACCAATTCTGTCTGAACCCAAGACCGATTAAGGCTCGGTTCGAATCTACGACATGGAGATTGGCGACGTAGGTATCTTACGAGGTTCGGGAAGACTCAACACAACGGTCTCGTGGCTTCTCATACTCTTCGTCTTGGGAGTCGCGAGTGTGAGTCTTCTTAGGGGCGAACTCCTGTGGTCGGGACTCGTCTTAGCCGTCGCCGTTGTGAGCGTCTATCCCTCCGTGAGGTACAGGAACGTGTCTGCAGTCATACACTGGAAGATACTCCTACTCGCTCTTCTTCCGGTAGTCGGTCAGACCGTCGGGGCACCTTTCCTCACGACACGTCTCGGAACTTACATCTCGGTTGCGGCTGTCGCCCTAATCGTCGTGGCTGAGATACGTGTCTTTACCTCGACAAAAATTCCCGACTATCTCACGGCTGTACTCGTAGCCGTCGCCACGGTCGCCTCAGCAGGCATCTGGGGCGTCGTCAGCTGGCTCTCCGACGTCTACCTCGGGACATCGATGGTGCCGACGGAAGAGGATCTGATGTGGGGTTTCGTCACGGCGACAGCCGCGGGACTAGTCGCCGGAGTAAGCCTAACCTTCTACTTCCGGCGTGGAGGCTCCAATCCACACTCCTCGAAAAAGGAAGAGAAGGAGGTAGGACATGGAGAGACGTGACAGATTAATGTCGGAGAGTTCACAGGCACGTATAAGCAGAGGAATGCAGATTCTACTCGTCATCGTAGCTGTCTACGGACTCCACCGGAGGAGCGTAGGAACCGTGATCAACAGTCTCGTGGGTCTGGTTATAACTTTCTTGCCCTCTGCTCTCGAACGCGACTACGAGATACCCATGGACGCGAGGCTAACGCTCTGGATAACTAGCGCGATCTTCCTCCACGCAGTCGGAACACTCGGCCCCTACTCCTCGGTATGGTGGTGGGATCACGTCACTCACACCCTCTCAGCCGCAGTAGTCGCAGGGGCGGGATACTCGACGGTTCGCGCTCTCGACATACACTCAGACGAAGTCGAGATACCGCCGCGGCTGACGTTCGTGTTCGTCCTGGTCTTCGTGGTCGCCTTCGGTGTCACATGGGAGGTTCTGGAGTTCGGTGTCGAGAAAGTCGGAGAGGCGACATGTCAGACCCTTCTGACCCAGTACAGCCTCGAAGACACCATGAAAGACCTGATATTCGACATAGTGGGGGGTGTGATCGTCGGAATCTGGGGCACGGCTTACCTCACCGACGTCATAGGAGGTATAACGAGTCTCCTCGAAGACAGGGAAGAGAAGAGAGAATAGAGGGATCAGTACTTCTTGCCGCACCGGTCACATCTCCTTTTCCGACATCCCACCCTCATCTCGGGCATCGGTTCATTCTCCTCGTTCTTCGTGCATCTCGGACACAGTGCCATGTCTGATAATCCCACAAATGCCTAAAATATCCCAAGTATATGACCTGTATGGATTCCGCCCCGGAACCAGACACCGAACGTGGCTGTCCGAAATGTGGTCACACAGAGACTGAAAGCCGAAAAAGCATATCGCGACACCGACAACAGCCGTGAGAGATAACAAGTGTGGATGTTCGACAGGGATATCAGACTGAGACTCCTTAGGAAAACACACGATGACACCTCTTGAGATAAGTCTCCGTATCGCCGCGGGTCTTCTCCTTATCCTCGCCAACGGCTTCTTCGTAGCCATCGAGTTCGCTCTGACACGTGCGCGGCAGTTCAGTGAGAAGGAGTTCATCGACGGGGACTCCGCCCTCGAAAGAGCGTGGGAGATGACACAGAACCTAGAGATATACCTAACGACGTGTCAGGTCGGCATTACGGCGTCGAGTATCGCTGTTGGTATCGTCGCAGAGCCCGCTCTCGCGGCTCTCTTCGAGCCCTACTTCGTCGGCACGCCTCTGGCTTCGATAGGAGCAGGTGCGATCATCGCATTCGGTATTATCAATCTCCTACATCTCACTCACGGAGAACAGACGCCGACCTACCTCGGTGTCGAACGGTCAAGAATGGTCTGTCGGTACGGCGCAGGACCTCTCTACTGGTTCAACCGTCTGATCTCGCCTCTCATAACCTTCGGCGACTGGATCGCTAAGGCGACACTCAAGGTCTTCGGGATCGAGATGACGGGTGCGTGGCTTGAAACAGAGGAGGAGGTTCTCGAATCACGTGCACAGCTACGTAACCGGCTCTACTCGCTCCTAGAGGAGGGTGAGATTCCCGAGGAAAGACGTGAGGAAGTCCTCGGAGCCTTAGACGCCGACGAAATTACGATCAACGAGATAATGGTTCCGAAAGACGAGATCGTATTCCTGTCGACGGCTGATTCTCCCGAGGAGAACCTCGATCGGATACGCAAAACACCCCACACTCGGTTTCCGGTCGTGGGTGAGGAGGCGACTGACTTCCACGGAATCGTGTATCTCCCCTCAGTCATGGAGCATCTCGACGAACTCAGATCGGGAAGTCTCTCGTTCACCGAGATCGCGGCACCCCCGATGACTCTTTCGGCGGATACTAACGTGAGTGACGCGTTCGACCAGTTCCAGGCGGAGGATCAGGAGCTAGCCCTCGTAATCGAAGACGGTGTAGTCGTGGGACTTCTGACCGCGACCGACGCACTCGAAGCCGTGATGGGTGAGCTCGAAGATCCTCTAGATTAAAAGCTGCATCTGTTTAGCGAAGCCTCGGGCGGGATTTGAACGCCGGTCAGTTCCTTCCCTAGTTCAGACCGCTTGAGGCACGCTAAACTCGGTTTAGCGAAGCCTCGGGCGGGATTTGAACCCGCGAACCTCGTCATTACCAATGACGCGCTCTACCTCTGAGCTACCGAGGCGCAGCTTCGAGTAGGGGGTTCGGCGTAAAGAAGATTTTTATTTGGATCAGGGTGCCAAAAAGTCATGAAAAATCAGATAGATATAAATAAGATTAGCCACAGGAACAATAATGAAGAAAGCAAAAACAGGGGATAGCATGCCGAGGATAATAAAGAAAGGTCTCGAAGAACGTGAGGACGCATGGCTCGTGAAGCTAGACGAACCCGCCGAGGTAGAGCATCCGGTGTGTTCAGCGGTAGACAACGTAATGACAGTAGAGACCGAGTACTTCGTGGTCGACGAGAAGGAGTCATACGGTGACGACGTCGAGGTATGTGCGTTCCCCTCGGACGAGGAGGGTTCGATATCTACCTTCCTTGAGGTCGCGGGAGGACTCAACAAGACACACGAGGACGTCGTCGGCGAGCTTCGGAACCTGAGTGGCTCGTAGGAGTCCTGTATCCGGGAGTATAGCAAGCTTTTTGTCTCCTAGCTTTCCGTCTTCTGTATGACCAAGAGAAGAGACCTGATAGAGGCATTATCTAAGAACGCGCGTCTGTCTTCTGAGGATCTAGCGCGTCTCACGGGTCTCGACGAGGACAGGGTCGAGAGCCTCATAGAGGAGATGGAGGACGAGGGTATCATACGTGGCTACCAGGCTATAGTCGACTGGGAGGAGATAGAGGGCGAGTACGTCAGGGCTATGATAGAGCTCAACGTCACACTCGACCGTGAGACGAGCTACGACGACGTCGCTCGGCGTATAAGCAAGTTCTCGAAGGTACATTCGCTCAAGCTCGTGAGCGGCAACTACGACTTCGCCTTAGAAGTCGAGGCGGAGTCAATGGCTGAGATCTCGAACTTCGTGAGCGAGAAGATCGCTCCGGTTCCCGAGGTCACACAGACCGTCACCCATCTCATAATGAGGACTTACAAGGAGGGAGGAACCGAACTGACCGACTCACACGACGACGACCGGCTTTCGGTCTCACCCTAACTAATTACGGAGGACAGAAGATGGACATATCCGAAAGGGCGAGACAGGTTCCTCCGTCGGGAATCCGTCGTTTCTTCGAACTCGCAGAGGAGATGGACGACGTCATATCCCTCGGAGTCGGGGAGCCCGACTTCTCAGCGCCGTGGTCGGCGAGGGAGGCGGCGATAGAGTCGCTAGAACGCGGACAGACCTCGTACACTACGAACAGAGGAAAACGTGAGCTACGTGAGGCGGTATCCCGGAAGGTCTCGGAGTACGGTCTCGAATACGCAGCCGACGACGAGATACTCGTGACTACGGGAGTGAGTGAGGCTGCCGATCTCGCTCTGAGAGCCCTCGTCGACCCGGGCGACACAGTCGCAGTCGCCGAGCCGTCGTACGTCTCTTACGTCCCGGGAGTGATATTCTCAGGGGGTGAGCCTCTCAGGATTCCGACGCGTCTTGAGAACGACTTCAAGCTACGTTACGAAGACCTCGAAGAAGCGGGTGCCGAAGACGCCGAGGTTCTCATAATCTGTTACCCCAACAACCCCACAGGGGCCGTGATGACTGAGGAAGAACTGAGGGAAGTAGCCGACTTCGCGCGCGAGAACGACATAACTGTCGTCTCCGACGAGGTCTACGCCGACCTGACGTACGGGGGAAAAGACGGGGGAGACCACGCCTCGATAGCGACTCTCGACGGCATGAGAGAACGCACCGTAGTATTCAACGGCTTCTCGAAGGCTTATGCGATGACAGGTCTACGTCTCGGCTACGCACTCGGTCCCTCAGAGGTCATCGACGCGATGAACCGGATACACCAGTACACGATGCTCTCGGCTCCGACGACGGCGCAGTACGCAGCGATCGATGCCCTCGAATCGTGTGATGACGACGTCGCTGAGATGAGACGTGAGTACAACAGGAGACGGCGTTATGTCCTCTCGCGTTTCGAGGAGATGGGCATCGACTGTTTCACCGCCGAGGGTGCCTTCTATCTCTTCCCCGAGTCGCCCTACGACGACGAGGAGTTCGCCGAGGATCTTCTCAAGGAGAAGAAGGTCGCTGTCGTTCCGGGTAGGGTATTCGGTGAGAGTGGCGAGGGTCATCTACGTGTCTCATACGCCACGGGTCTCGACGAGCTCAAAGAGGCTCTCGACAGGATAGAGGAGTTCATATAAGTACATAACACAAGCCTTAATCTCCGATCCGACGATGTAGAACCATGAAGATATACACGGGAAGAGGTGACAAGGGACAGACTGATCTCAGAAACGGCGGACGCGTCTCTAAGTCGTCTGCAAGGATAGAGGCATACGGAACAGTCGACGAACTCAACGCACACGTCGGCTTCGCTGCCTCGAACCTCGACGCGGGTCAGCACGGCGATGTCGTCGACGTTCTCAAGGAGGTACAGAACCGTCTCTTCAAGGCACAGGCTCATCTCTCGAACCCCGACAAGGGAGAAGACGACCCACGTGTCACTGACGACGACACCGACTGGCTGGAGGAGAAGTGTGATGACTTCGACGAGGAGATCCCGCCTCTCGAATCCTTCATACTTCCGAGCGGGTCGTCAGCGGGTTCATCTCTCCATCTCGCACGTACTGTATGTAGGAGATCTGAGAGACGCTCGGTGGGCCTCCTCGCCGAGGTAGAAGAGACAGAAGGTACCGACGTCGACGACACACAGAAGGTCGTCCAGTTCCTCAACAGGCTGTCCGACCTCCTGTTCATACTCGGACGTGTGGTCAACCACAGGGAAGGCACCAAGGAAGAACGTCCGACGTACTAGCTAAGCCAGTTCTTTTCTCTCAGCCGTCTCCGATCCACGTCCCAGTGTCTCCTCAACCTGTGTGTAGACCAAGACCGCCCCGACCGCGGCGAGGAAAGAGCCGAAGACGAAGGGGTAGACGTAGCCGTAGTCGACGAGGAACCCCGACGACAGCGGACCTATTGCTATTCCGAGACCAAAACTCATAGTGAGGACTGAGAGCTGAGTTCCCGACTCGCCAGTCCTTGCTATGTCACCCGCGAGTGCGAGAGCGGGAGCGAAGACCATAGCACCCGCGACACCCTGTACGAAACGCGCGACTATCATCTGTGCGGGGACTGTGACGAGACCCTGTGCGAGTGTCGAGGGTACGAGTAAGACGAGTCCCGCGACGATGAATGGCTTACGTCCTATACGGTCACTCACGCTACCTATGGGTGCCTGTAGGAGAACCTGTGCGCCCACGAAGGCGGCGAACTCGACACCGAAGAGAAAGCTTCCCTGTCCGAGACGTGCGTTGACGTGTGTCTCTATAGCGGCAAGGAGGGCTATCCCGACCGCCATGAAGAGCGAGGCTACGCCGAGAGTGAAGACGGGATCGAGTGTCCTTCGGTCGCCGTCGTAGAAGACCGAGACAGAGAGATTGCCTCCAGCCTCCTCTTCGAGCTCCTCGGGGTCGGTGACGAGTATGTGAACTAAGAAGATACTCAACATCGCCGAGACCGACGCGATGTAGAAAGCAGCGTTGAAGCCGTTTACCGTGAGACCCGCGACCATGTAGGGACCTGCCTCGACTATGCCACCCGCGACTAGAGGTCCCGCGCCGAAGCCGAGGAGACGGAAGGTGTTGTAGACACCCATGTTGCTACCACGTGTCGTGTCGGTCGCAAGCTCGTTGACGAGTGCTATCGAGGTGGGTATTGTGAAGGCGACCCCGATACCCTGTACAGCACGGACGACGAACATGACCTCGTAGCTCCCGACTACTGAGTAGAGGAAGTTGGTGACCGCGAGTATTCCGAGACCCGTTATAACGAATATCTTCCTCCTCCGGAGTGAGTCGGAGAGCCTACCCGTGAAAGGCTGTCCGAAGCTGTTGAGGAAGCCGAACGACGAGAGTATTATTCCGGTTATGAGACCTATGCTTATAGCACCCGCCTCACCGACTGAGAAGCCGACGAAGTCGCCGGTTATACGTCCGCTGTGTATGTAGAGAGGGAGTACGATTATGAGAAACGAGTTCCCGAGCGAGTCCGCCATCCTCGCGAAAGCGAGAGCGAGTACACGTCTGTCGGTGTCGATTCCGAGGTAAGTTCTTGACTCCGAGTCTGACTCTGACTCTGATTCTGACTCCGATCTCGACCCGGAACCAGACATCAGTCGGTACCTCCTTGCCTCTCTCTTTCACCCCTCTCCCACAGAGACTCGAATGTCGTGTGTAGCTCGTCGACTACACGTCCGTCCCTGAAGTTTATGACCGAGAGTATCTCCGACTCGTCGGAGGGATGGAGAACCTCTATACACGCCTCCGACGAGTCTATGACGTTGAAACGCTGTCTCGGGACGTCGTCTATACGTCTCAGTTCGAGCCCCTCCTCTATAAGAAGACTCAGGTCGACGAGTTCGTCGTCCTCTCCGGTTATGAGTCTGACGTCGACGCCGTCATTGAGTATACCGTATATCTTCTCGACGAACCTCTTCTGTATCTCCCTCGGAGTGTCGCCCGAGCTAGCACAGATTAGTATCTCGTCTTCTGCGGTCGAGAACCTCTCAAAGAGAAGCTCCTTCGCGTTCTCCTCGTGGACTGCTGTGGTCCAGAATCCCGACCCCGACTCGACGGAGTCGTCGGAGCCGAGACGTGAGAGTAGATCCTTAGCCTCGTCGGCAGCTTCCTCGTACTCCTTCTCCTTCCTCGAAAGCTCTTCCTCGCGTGAACTCAGAAGTCGACCGACAGCGGTCTCAGGATCGACGGCGGAGTACCTCTTGGGACGTGACTCGTCACATCTCACCAGCGACTTCTCCGAGAGCGAGTTGAGTACATCGTAGATACGTCCCTTAGGCACCTCCGACCTCCCAGAGATTTCCTCCGCCGAGATCACAGACACCTTAGCGAGAACTAGATACGCCCGAGCCTCGTACTCCGAGAGACCGAGATCCTTCAGACGTTCGAGTAGATCCGTGTCCATCTAAGCCATCTTCGGAGACTGTAAACAACACTCTTATGGTTTCTTTCTGAGCTTGAAACAACAGTTTGAGTGTTTAGGATAGACAGGATTATATATCGCCGAGACTCGGTTTAACACACGTATGAAACGTGTATCTGTGTCTGGTGTAGCCACGTTACTACTCGTGATTATGGTATCTGTACAGCCCGTCGCCGGGGCTGACTCGGTGATAGGAAGTCCCGAGATAGATCTGTCTGTACGTGACAACCATTTCTCGTCTAACACAGACGCCGACGTCGAAGTCTGGATAACTAACAACGGTGACCTCGAACAGGGAGGTCCCGCACAGCACGAACAGCGCGTCAAGACGGCACGTAACCTCCAGATGAGCATAGACGAGAGCCGACTCGACGCTCCGATAGACGTCCAGTCGGGAACAGTCTCCGTCGGATCAGTCCCCGAGGGTGGCGCAGGACCCTACTCGTTCGATATCGAGATAGGAGACGCCGAACCGGGCACCTACCGAATTCCGGTCGAGGTGAGCTACGACTACACACGTTCGGTTGAGTACAGCGACGTCACAGCGCCCGACTACAACGATTTCTCGCGCGAGGAGACTAAGTACATAGAGATAGTCATCGAGAGGAGACCCGAGTTCGAGATAGCCACCTCCGAGTCAGAGAATGTCTTCGCTGGAGACACGGGACGTCTTAAGTTTAGCCTCCGAAACACGGGTGTCGAGACTGCTTACGACCCACGTATAAGGCTGGAGTCTGGATCGGAAGGTGTCTTCTTCGGAGGCATGAGCCAGAGACAGAGGTCGAGAACCGTATCGTCAAGTCCTATAGAGCCGGGATCGGTAAAGGAGTACACCATCAAGGTGGGAGCCGACTCCGACGTAGTACCGGGTAAGTATCCCGTGAACGCAGTAGTCGAGTACGAGAACTCGAACGGGGTCACAGAGACCTCGGAGACTCTCCGCACTAACGTCGATGTGATGCCTGAGAGGACGTTCACGCTCGAAGACGTATCCTCGGAGGCACTCAGGGTCGACGAGGACGACGCGACTGTCTCGGGAAGTCTGACTAACATGGGTAGCTCGCCAGTCAGAAACGTCGTCGTGACTGTCTCCTCGGGAGATACGTCGGGTATACGTGTCACCGGTGGGGAGTCGGCGGTCGGCGACCTCGGAGCGGGAGAGTCGTCGGAGGTCGGGTTCGATCTTTCGGTGAACGAAAACGCCGAGCCGGGCAGCCGTGAACTCGTCTTCGACGTCAAGTACGAGAACTCATACGGAGAGACGAGACGGTACTCCGAGCCCATAAGGAAGAGCTTCGAAGTCGGTGAGGAAATCGATCCCTTCGAGGTCACCTCAGTCAACACGAGCCTCACGTCGGGAGGCACAGCCGAGATGCGTGTCGATGTCACCAACAACGCCGACTACGCGGCTGACAACATCAACGCCAAGGTATTCGTGAGCGATCCCATATCGAGCGGCGACGACGAGGCTTTCCTGGGTGAGATGGGGCCGGGTGAGACCAAGACTGCCGTCTTCACAGTCAGCGCGACTTCGTCGGCGATCCCGAAGGAGTACACGGGATCGATGGAGATCAGGTACGACGACAGAGGAGGTGACACTCAGTTCACCGACAGCCTCTCGGTCGGCATACCCATCGAGGAGTCGGAGGGAGGCGGACCCCCGGTTCCGTACGTCGTCGCTGGCTTAGTCGTCGTGGTAGTCGCAGTAGGAGCCTTCGTCTGGAGACGTAGAACGTAAAACAAGAACAAGATGGAGTTACTAAGAAAGCCGTTTGAGTACCTCGGCGAGAGGATAGAGAGACATCCCCTCGTCTTCGTGGCTCTCGCAGTCGTCCTTTTATTCGTCGCGGTGGGAGGAGCCTCACAGATAACCAGCGTGACGGGTGACAGGGCGTTCATAAGCGAGAACCCGACCTACGACCAGTACACTGAGAACTTCGACAGAGGCGCGATAGCCGTACTCGTGAGGGGAGAGGTCGACGACCCCAAGACGATGGAGGCGATAGACAGGTTCGACTCACGTATGTCGGAGGTCGAGAACGTCGAGACGGTCGTGAGTCCCGCCGACAGGGTGAGGGCGGAGTACGGCGGCATACCCGAGTCCTCGGAGGAGATCAACTCCGTCGTGGGGAATCCGAGGTACACAGTCGTCCAGGTCGTTCTCAAGCCCGACCTGACACAGCAGGACGAGAAGCCCGTCTACGAGAAGTCGGTCGAGGCGAAGGACTGGGCGGAGTTCCCCGCGGGAGTATCGGTCACCATCACCGGAAATCCCGCTTTCTCGGCACAGCTCTCCGACACGATACAGAGTAGCACACAGAGCCAGCTTCGTCTCGCAGTCGGTCTGATGATCGTCGCTCTCTTCTTCTTCTTCAGAGGAGTACGTCTGCGTCTCCTTCCGATAGTCGCGGTCTTCGTAGGGGTCATCTATACCTTCGGTGCGATGGGTTACCTCGGAATACCCAACTCGACCCTCACGAGTGCTGTCTTCCCGATACTCATAGGACTCGGCATAGACTACTCAGTACAGTTCCACCAGAGATACGAGGAAGAACTCGACAGAAACCCGCCGAGTGTCGCGCTTCCACGTGCTCTCAAGGGTATTGGTCCTGCGGTCTTGGTAGCTATGCTCGCGGCGGGACTCGGCTTCGCGGCGACGTGGATAACCTCGGTCGGCACGCCCGCACTCGTCTGGTTCTCACAGACGTCGATCATCGGCATAATCCTCTCGTACATATCCGGGATCATACTTCTCCTCTCAGTCCTGACTATCTACGCCCACTGGAAGGAGAGAGGGTCGAATGTCGACGAGAACGACAGGGAGGGAACCTACACGAAGGAGAAGCCGAGACAGGAGGTCATGACGGCAACCCTCTTCGGCAGGATAATAGGAAAGGGTTCGAGGAAGCTGGCTCAGCGTCCTGGAGCCGTCATACTCGTCGCGGGACTCCTCATGGTGGGGGGTCTCTACGTCAGCGAGGATCTAGACACTCTCACAGACAGCGAGGAGTTCATACCACAGGATCTCCCCGCGTACGTCAATCTCCAGAACTTCCGGAGCGTGACAGGAGGCGGAAGTAGCGTTCAGTACTCAGTTCTCGTAAGTGGCTCGGATCTCAGAAACCCCGAGACACTCGACTGGATGGAGGAGTTCGAGACCGTAGCGACGGGTAAGCCCCTGATTACGGGAGTCGACTCGCCTACCGACCTCGTCAAACAGAACAACGCCGGCGAGATACCTGAGACACGTGCGGGCGTCGAAGAAGTCATCTCTCGCCTCACAGAGAGCCAGACTGCTGTCTACTACTCCGACGGATACGCACATATCACGGTCAACGCCGAGCGGGGAATGGACACCGACGAAGTACTGTCGTTCGTCGACAACGTCGAGAGAGCGATAGAGACGAGTCAGCCTCCTCCCGGTGTCGAAGCCGATCTGACGGGGTCGTCGGTTCTCTCGCCACAGAACACAGTCAGCGGAATAGAGTCGAGGAACACGACGACAGCCCTCGGTGCCTTCCTCGTCTTCATGCTCCTTCTCGTCTACTACAGGAGCCCCGTGAAGTCAGTCGCGCCGGTAGTCCCTATGCTGTTCGTCGTGGGATGGCAGGGTCTATACATGTACCTACTCGGAATCAAGGTCTCCCCCCTGAGCGCGTCCCTCGGAGCTCTCACGATAGGAATAGGCGCGGAGTACACAGTGATAGTGATGGAGAGGTACTTCGAGGAGAAGAGATCGGGAGCCTCGAAGCTCGACGCGATCGAGACTGCGACTTCACGTGTCGGAGAGGCGATAACCGTCTCGGGTCTCACGACTATATTCGGCTTCTCGGCTCTGGTCGCCTCGCCGTTCCCGATACTCAGCGACTTCGGTACAGTGACGGTCGGAATACTCGGTATGACACTCGTCGCCGCGCTCGTGACACTCCCGCCGACACTCGTCCTCCTCGATGGGATAGGGGAGAAGGTTAACGAGAATCTCTGAAAAGACACCTGAACCGAAGAAAAACAGAACAGAAAAGTAAGAACGGAGAAACCGAATCTGACGTCTTTTTCTTTATCTATGCGAGGAAGACGTGGCGGGGTCTGTCGGCGAGTATCTCCCTGCCTGCGTCGACTGTGTCCTTGAAGTCGTCCGAACGGAAGAATCCCATCGCTGCGTCCTTCGAGTCCCATCTCGAAGTTATGAACATGTCGTTCTCGTCCTCGACGTTTTCGAGGAGATGTGTCTCCCTGTGTCCGTCCATGTCTTCGAGTAGCTCTCCGGCGTCTGCGAACATGCCCTCGAACTCTTCCTTGTACTCGGGCTCGACCTTGTAGAACATACCCATCGTCGAGAAGCCGCTGCCCTCTCCGGCTTTGCGAGCTCCCTCTATCTCGCCGAGCTCCTCGTAGACCTCCTCCGCCCCCTGTCTCGACTCCCAGAGGGATACGACGGCGTTCTCGGCTTCTGTGGTGTAGACGTCTGTCGATATATGTCCGTCGGCGTCTATGCCCGATCTGATCTCCTCGACCTCATCGTGGAGGTCGTCGGCGTCTGCGTCGGAGTAGACGACCATCGCGAAGACGTCCTCTCCATGGGGCTCTCCCGAGTAGATTCCTCTCTCCTCAAGCTCCGCTCTTATGTCGGTTGTCGGGACTTCGTCACCCGACATGAACGCGTCGAGGTCGGAGGCGGGGAAACGGATTCCGGTATAGAAAGGTCCGAAGTCGGCGTATTTCGCACTCGCCTCGTCGAAACGCATCTCATAGACTAGGTGCTTGATAGGAATCATGTCGTCTCCGAAGAGATCGACACCCCACTCCCAGTCGTCAATTCCGACCGATCCCGAGATCGTCTGTGTGACCTCACCGGCGTACTGTCGTCCTATCATCCCGTGGCTCTTCATCATCTCCTCGCGCTCCTCCTTCGGGAGGCTGTACCAGTTCTGCCCCTTCTCGCGCTTCTTGTTCATCGGGTAGAACGAGACGAAGTTGGTGTCGGGTATACTCGGGTAGAGACGTGACTCGACGAACTTCCTCGTCGACTCCTCAAGCTCGTCGGAGGCGATCTCCTCGTTTGTGTAGCCTCCGAGCTCTGTGACCGAGACGTGTGAGTCAGTGCGTGTCGTGAACTCCGCGAGGGCTGTCGACTCGAACTGTCTCTCTATCGCGTTTAGCTCTTCGAGAGTCTCACGCAGATAGATGAACATCAGGTCAGCCTTGTCGCCGACTACGGAGTAGACTGCCTGGTCGCCCTCGTCTCCGTCTCCTTCGAGATCTTCTAAGAACTCCTCGCCGTCGGAGACTGCGGACTTCTTCTTTCCTCTCCCCGCTGACTCCCAGTCGTCCCAGTCGACGGTTCTCATGTCGTGGAGTATGTACCAGCCTTCTGCTGTGTCGGGTGCTTCTACCATACACGAAGATGTCCCGCGACGACCTTATATCCCCCGGATACCCGCGTCTCTCCGATAGGTTTTTGTCTCAAGCCGACCAACCTGAGTGCGTGAACGCGCCAAGGTGGCAGAGTCCGGCCTAATGCAGCGGCCTGCAGAGCCGCCTATCGCCGGTTCAAATCCGGCCCTTGGCTTATACTGGAGGACAAAAAACGTGGAACACGAACTCTTTCTATGAGTGATCCGTGAATCGAAGGTTCACGATGAGTACTCGGGTCTACACTACAGAATCCCCTCCACAGACTTCCATAGCCTGATCTTGAACGCCGATCCCTCTCCGTCTAAGCCGTCGTCCTCTATCCATATGCTCCCCCCGTACTCGTCGACGAGGGAGTCGACTACAAAGAGAGAGATTCCCTCTCCGTGGTGAAGCTGGCTCCTCTCATCACGTCCCAGTATCTTTTCCCTATCTTCCTCCGCGATCCCGGGACCGTTGTCCCTAACCGACAGCACCACGTTGAAACGGTTCTCCTCAATGTCTACCTCAACCCTCGGCGTCTCCTTGTCGTTGTGTACGACGCCGTTCTCTATCACGGCTCTCAGAGCCTCTCCGAGATTATCGTCGGCTCTGACCTTAGTATGAGCCTTATTTCTCAGATATATTTCGGCGTCGTCGAAACGTCGGCGTGCGTCCTCGACTTCAGCCGAGACCACCTCCCTGAGATTTACACCGCGTGGCGTAGTCCTCTCTTCGAGAACGTCTTCGAGTCTCCGAGCCTTGTCGGCTGTCTGACTCAGGTTCTCTATCTCGTCGACGGGCTTGTCGAGGTATTCAGCTATCTCGTTCTCCTCTGAGGCGCGAGCCTCCTCCTCGGCTAACTGTATGTACCCCTTTATCACGGTCAGTCTGTTACGCAGGTCGTGGCGCATCACTCGGCTCAGAACGGCTGTACTCTCCTTCGCGCGTCTCTCGTCGCCCACTATTCCGAGGACGAAGTAGGCGGAGAGGCTCGCGGCTACGTTGGCTACTGTCTCGGTCGTCTCCAGTACTGCGTCGGTCTCAGTACCGTCGAGACCCATCGGAGTCGAAATGAAGAAATACGTCTCGCTCGTCTGATGAGCTGCCATTATCGAGAGAAGAGCGACCAGAAATACGGGCTTCCAGGATCTGAGTCTGTACGTCTTGAGGACTGAGTAGCCTAAGGAGACCGACAGAAAAGCGAGTGGAACTACCGCATATACGTACACATCGAAAAGCCGAGATCCTATCATACGATTAACCACAGTGTTGTGAGTTAAATCCTAAATTTGTTTGGGAGGCGGTGTTCAGATAAGGAATGAATGAAGGATGAGGCGGGGCGTTTTGAGAGTGTCCATGTCCAAAAACGCCTGCCTCAGTAGAGGTATAGACGCAATCGAATTAGGTTTTATGGAACGAGAAGCGACACCCCAATTTGCGATGAAGGTAGGTATTCAGATGCATTTGGCTGGATTATCGCTATCGAATACCGCCTCTGTACTGGAGTCCTTGGGTGTCGAGCGAGTGCGTTCAACAATTCACAACTGGGTGCATAAAGCCGATCTACAGCCAGACAGCGGCGGCAGTCCGAATCAGGTAGCAGTTGACGAAACCATGATTCGGTTCAACGGGAGGTGGTACTGGCTGTACATGGCTGTAGATCCTGACACTAACGACATCCTCCACACAAAGCTTCAACCAACGAGAAACCACTATACGGCAAAAGATTTCATGAGTGAACTAATCGAGAAACACGACTTGGACGAGAGTCTGTTTCTCGTTGACGGTAACCTGTCGCTTCATGATGCTTGTCGGTACCACTCACTCCGATTTCGGGTCACTAAACATGGAAATCGGAACTCCGTAGAACGCGTCTTTAGAGAATTAAAACGCCGTACGCAAGCCTTCTCAAACAGCTTCAGCAACGCTCACCTTCAGACAGCCGACGACTAGCTAAAGTCGTTCGCCTTCGCTTGGAATCATCTTATCTGAACACTACCGGCTTATCCCCAGAAGTTGTCGCGGCTTCCAAGCGCAGGGTCGTCTGTCTCGGATTCTGTCTCGGTCTCTGTCTCGGAGGCGTCCTCGTCGTCCGACTCGACAATCTTCTCGTCGGCGTCGTCAGGGAGTCTCTCTATGAGCTTCGATCTAGCGTAGGAGTTTTTGACCTCGGAGACACGTGCACGTACCTTGACACCCGGGACTACTCCATCTACGAGTATTATGAAGCCGTCGTCTGTTCTTCCGAGCCCTTCACCGCTCTGATGTATGTCGGTTATCTCGACTACGACCTCATCTCCGACACTCACGGGCTGTTTACGTGGAAGCTCTACGCCACATTTCCAGCAGTGAGGCTCGAAGTCGTCAGAGTCAGGAGGAGCGTTCCTCGCGGTACATCTGCTTCTGGGACACGCGAGGTACTCTTCGTGTCTGTCTGGGTCGTAACGGTTAGAGGCTCGGGGCATTGCTCCTAAGTAGTACGTCTACTCGGAAAGGTCTTTCCTGTCTGAGTCGGGTCTCAGTAGACGAGCTCCTCCTCGTTCTGTGCGATATACAGGACACGTGAGGCGATGTTGACCGAGTGGAGTCGTAGTCTCTCGTTTCCGACTTCTTTCTGTCTTATCCGAACTTGCCAGTGATGTAATCCTCTACGCGCTGACTCTCGGGGTTCTCGAATATCTTGTTCGTCTCGTCGTACTCGACGAGTTCACCGCCGGTGAGGAAGACGGCTGTACGGTCGGAGATACGTGCCGCCTGCTGCATGTTATGTGTCACAATTACGACTGTGTAGTCCTCGGATAGCTCCTCTACGAGGTCTTCTATCTTCGAGGTGGCGATCGGGTCGAGAGCACTTGCGGGCTCGTCCATCAGGAGAACGTTAGGGTCGACCGCTATCGCTCGTGCGATACAGAGACGCTGCTGCTGTCCTCCCGAGAGGTCGAGAGCACTCTTGTCGAGCTGATCCTTGACTTCGTCCCAGAGTGCGGCGCGTTTGAGAGCGCGTTCTACACGTTCGTCCATGTTGTCGGTTATCCCCTGTATACGCAGACCGTAGGCGATATTGTCGTAGATGCTCTTCGGGAACGGATTAGGGTGCTGGAAGACCATACCTATACGACGTCGGAGCGCGACGGGGTCTATGTCGTTGCCGTAGATGTCAGTTCCGTTGAGGAGTAGCTCACCCTCAATCCTCGCCGACTCTACGAGGTCATTCATCCGGTTGATACATCTGAGGAAGGTCGACTTACCACAGCCTGACGGACCAATTATCGCAGTGACTTGGTTCCCGGGAATACGCAGACTCGCATCCTGTATGGCTTCTTCCTCGCCATAGTAGACAGTTAGGTTGCGCGACTCTATGACGGCGTCGTCTGGATCGACGCTCCCGGGAGATCCCTCTCCTTCCGACTCGACGCCGGTGTCTATCAACGGTGTGTCAGTCTGTTCGTCTTCGGTCTCAGTCATCTTCGACTCCTTCTGTGTTTCGTCTTGACTCATTTCGTATCACTCACGTTCGTACCTGTTTCGTATGACCACAGCCGTCGCGTTCATCACGAGCATCAGAACCAGCAAGACAACAGCTGTCGCCGGGACGATTCCGTGTCTGAAAGCGGCGTCGACGTTGCTCCTCGCGGCGAATATCTGGAGAGGCAGTGCAGTAGCCGACGAGAAGAGGCCTTCAGGCGGGGAATAGGTCGTCGTAGCTACGGATATTATCACGAGCGGGGCTGTCTCACCGATGGCGCGTGCGAGAGCGAGTATAGTCCCTGTGAGTATCCCCGGAATAGCCTCAGGAAGGACGACGTTCCGGAGTGTCTGCCATCTGCTCGCACCTATTCCGTAAGATGCCTGGCGAACAGAGTCGGGGACAGAACGGATAGCCTCCTGTGACGAGACGACAACTATTGGGAGTATGAGAAGTGCGAGCGTGCCCGATGCCGAGACTACGACTCCTGTTCCGAAGCTGAGCGTGTTTCTGAAGAGCGCGAGACCCAGGAGTCCGTAGACTACGGACGGGACTCCCGCGAGGTTCGAGATATTGACCTCAAGTACGGTCGCCAGACGCCCTCTCCATCCCGAGTTAGGAGCGTACTCCTCAAGGTAGACAGCCGCTCCAACTCCGATTGGAAACGCGAGCACGGACATGAATCCGACTATGACTATCGAGCCGACTATCTGGGGATAGACTCCGGCTTCGCTCGCTGAGAGCCCGTTCCACGAGCTGAGAAGAAGGGTAGGCGTGAGGTAGCCTTCGAGTCCCTGTATGCCGAGGAGACGTTCGAGATACGCACCTACCAGTACGCCGCCTACGACTATGAAGGGTCCAAGGACTCCGGTTTTACCCTCGTCTCTGACAGCCGTCAAGACGAAGTAAGCTACGGGAGCCACGAAAGACGAGAAGATGACGACCCAGAACGACGGATTAGTTCCCGTGACGAGGAGACCACCTGCGACGGTCAACGCACCAATGGCTACCGAGGCGGATGTTCTCAGACCGTGGCGTCGTGACTTACGGCGCGACCCTATTCCGCCTAAGAGTAACGCGGCAGGAACCGTCACTATCCCGAAGTAGGCTATCCATTCAGCCGCTATTCCCACGACTGGACGGACGAAGTCGTAGAGCCCAGCTGCGACACCGACTCCGACAATCACCGAGACGGGAACAGCGGGACCTGTGTACCTCCTGTCTCCTCTCGTGCGTCCGTAGAGTATAACCAGAGCCGGCGGAACACCTCCGAATACCAGGTAGACGAGGATGTCGTACGGACTGACTGCGTCGGCGACTACGTATGTCACGAGAGCCACCGTTAGGCTACCGAAGAAGACGCCGAACGACATCGCGTTAGTCGACCGGACTTTGGGATGTCTCCGGGCGTAGACGGTGAAGGCAGCGGTCGGAGCCACGAGAACACCGAAGTAGAGAAGATACCACCGGGCGGAAGCCGTCAGAGGTCTGAAGGCGTCGAATCCTATGTATCCGAAGAGTACTACGAGAGAGAGTATGCCTATCAGGGTCGCAAACAGGAGAACCGCCTCGAAGACGCCGTCTCTGATACGTCTGAGACGTGACTCCTTGGCGTTTCTTATACCCTCGACGCCCGTGTCGGTGTCTTGAGCTGCCATTATTCGTACTCCTCCCTGAACCGTCTTCGGACGAGTTCAGCTAAGACGTTCATTCCAAGTGTGATCACGAAGAGTGTCATTCCGAGCGCGAACATCGCCTCGTAGGTAACCCCGCCGAGTGAGTCAGCACCCGCTATCTGTACCATAGCCGCAGTGATAGTCTGGCTCGACTCGGCGAGATTCCGGAGGACGTCTGGGAAGTAGGGCATCTGTGGACTCATCCCCATCGCCATAGTCACCGCCATCGTCTCACCTATTGCGCGCGAGATTGCGAGGACGTAAGAAGCGACTATACCCGACGTCGCCGCGGGGACGACTACCTTCGTTGAGACGTCGAACTTAGTCGATCCCAGACCGTATGCGGCTTCACGGAGACTGTCGGGAACCGCGCTCAGGGCGTCCTCGCTGATCGATGATACCATGGGTATTATCATTATTCCCACGACGATACTCGCCGACAGAACATTGAAGGTACCGAGAGATGGGAAGACGAGTGTGAACTCGGGGAGTAGGGGGACTCCGGGCGGTATAAGACGCACCGAGACGGGGAGAAATCCGTCGATCAAGGGGGTGACGTAGACGAGAGCCATGTATCCGTAGATAACTGTCGGGACTCCCGCGAGTATCTCAAGAGCTGGCTTCAGGATCGATCTCACTCGGTCGCTCGCGTACTCGCTTAGATAGATAGCAGCGGCGAGTCCGATAGGGAGTGCTATGAGCGCCGACATGACTGTCACGAGGAGGGTTCCGCTAACGAGAGGCAGAACCCCGTACTCGTTGTTGATTATGGGACTCCAGGAAGTTCCCGTGAAGAAGTCGAGGGGAGATACATGTGTCCAAAACGTGATAGCCCTCCCCGACAGCGACAGTACGATGCCGACAGTCACGAGTATAGTCAGAACCGCACTCGCTGCTATGAGACGTCCATAGAGACGTTCCTTCTTTACTACCATCGAGTTTCTCTGGAGCGAATCAGATACTGAGTCCGGTTCGTTACTCATGTGAGTTCTTTACTGTCCTACTAAGAACAGACGTGTTAAATAATATGTGAATCTACCTTACGAGCCTAAGCCGAGTACTCGTACTCTCCGGCTACCGCGTCTTCGAGGTTTGAGAGATTTTCCTCGATCATCTCTTCGCTACTCGGAACGTATCCTATATCCTCGGAGATGAAGTCCTTGCCAGCCTGGTTGGCGTAGAACCGTATGAACTCCTGGAGATGGTTCTTCTCCTGTATCTTGTTCATGTTAGCATAGAAGAAGAGAGGACGTGCGAGAGGGTAGTTGCCGCTCTGTGCGCCCTCCAGGCTCGGCTCAACGGGGTCGCCGCCGTCCTGACTCAGGCTGAGAGCCTTAGTACTGTCAGGGTTATTTGTGTAGTAAGCGAAAGGCAGGTATCCCATCGCGTACTCGTCACCCTCGACTCCCTGGGCTATGAGGTCGTCCTCCTCGGTGCCCTCGAAGTCGCTACGTATCTTGCCCTCTTCTCCGATTACGTTCTCAGTGAAGTAGTCGAAGGTTCCCGAGGTCGTCGCGGGTCCGTAGAGAGCGATCGGCTCGTCGGGCCAGTCGGAGTTGACGTCCGCCCACGTTTCAGGCTTGGTGTCTGGAGACCAGATCTCACGTAACGTCTCAATGGATATAGAGTCAATCCAGTCGTTTTCGTTGTTGACGATGACTGTAAGTGCGTCCTGAGCGATGAAGAACTCGACGGGCTCAAAGCCGTTATCACGACACTGCTGAACCTCTTCCTGTGCGATGGGACGGCTCGCGTTGTTGATGTCGGAGTCGCCGGGTATGAAGACGTTCCTGAATCCACCAGAGCTCCCGTCACGTGTCAGGTTGAAGCTGACCTCAGGATGGGCAGGTGCAGGCTCGGGTTGATTGAATCTACGGCTCACCGCCTGTGCTACCGGATAGACAGTACTACTACCCGAGATACGTATGTCTCCCGAGAGCGTTTCAGAGCCGCCGTCATCTCCTCCTTCGCCGTCATCGCCACCTCCGCCTCCATTACTCGTACAGCCCGCGAGTCCAGCGACACCCGCCGCACCTGCCGCCTTGATCAAGTCACGTCTCGAAACTCCGTCTTGGTCTGGCATCGGTTTTGAGAAGTGCTGAAGCCAAAATAAACCTAACGGTATAAATATATATTCAGCTACATATATAGAGTTTTGTGCCATTTAGGTATATACTGCTATATAGACGCATTTAGTTAACTGTTGAACTGTGAGTTCTTCCATAGGAATCTCGAGACAACCCCCAAAGACTCATAAGTATTAATTGTGATCATTCTAGGGTATCGCCCGACAGATGCCACAGACATCCAGAGAAGGAAAATGACAGTAAAAGATATCGCCAGAGAAGACGTCGTGACCGCAGATGGGAAAGAGAGCATAGCAAACGTATGTGAGATAGTGACATCCTCCGCGCCGTGAACGGCGCGGCTTCCCCTACGAGGGGAATCCGGGCTGGCAGGTTTCAGTCCGAGTACGCCGCGAGCGTCATCTGCGAGGGTTTCTCGCTCGGCTCACGGTGGACTGTGGCGTTCGCAAGACGTTAGGAGTCTTGCGTGCATACTGGAACACGACGTGTTCCAGAGGCGGTGTCACAACCGCTCCCGTCCCCGCGGCGAGTCATTGCGTCCGGGTTCCCAACGGACGCTCTCTCCCCACGGGTCTACGCGACTGGCGATATTTGCCGCCGCGTTAATATCTGCTTGGAACTCCGATACGTGGCAGTCGTCGTGCGGACACACAAACTCCGCTTGCTGACTCCGCCGACCGAGACGACCGCAAGCGTGGCACGTCTGCGAAGTGTACGCGGCGTTCACGTATTCAACGCGAATACCTGCCTCGGTCGCTTTATCCCCAATACGCCCCTGTAGCCGGGCGAATGCCCAGTTGTGGAGGCGGCGGTTCATCCACTTGCCGTAGTCGAGCTGCTCGCGGATATACGACAAGTCTTCGAGTACGATTACCGGATCATCAAACTGCTTGGTGTACTCGACAGCCTGCCGAGACGCTTTCTCCACGATATCCGTAAGCGCGTTCTGGTAGTAGTTGAATCGCTCGTCGATCCGCCACTCGGCGGCGTCACGCTCCTGTAGTCGTTTCAAAGTCGTGTGCATTTCTTTGCGGAGGTGTCGTGCCCGACTGCCACTGACGATCATCGGCTTCCGTGGTACGTCGCGTTTCAGGGCACAGCCCGTAATCAACGCGCTCTCACCTACGTCGAAGCCGATGTACGTTGGGTTGTCCGGTTCGGTCGGTTCTTCGACCGGGTATTCGACGGTGACGTGTAACTCCCACGATGTGCGGTGTCGTTGTAGCCGCAACTCGCCTGCCTTCGCGTCTTCGGAGAGTAGGTCGAACCACAGAGATTCCTGTTCTGGATTGATCCGAAGCGGAATCCAGAAGTTCGTTCCGCGACCGGGCTGTGGAACCTGCCACACGAAGCCGTAGTCACGCTCGTCGGAATAGTCGAAGGTCGCCGCCCGATTGACGAACCGTAGCGGATGCTCGTTGTCTAACTCCTCGGCGTTGTACGTCGAATGGAGTTTCGGGACGTAGGATTTGAGCGCGTCTTTGGCTTGGTACGGCAGGTCGTAGGGCGTCACAACGTCGTTGACGGCAGACATTGTGGTCGCTTCGGCATCGAAAGCGTCGTGGAGAGCGTCGCGGTAGGTGTCCAAGAGCCGCTGTAGGCGTTGCTCTTTGCCCGTGGTGGGCGTTGCGAGCGTGGCTTGTAGCGTCTTCGTCACCGTTTCGGACACGAACTTAGTTATGTGTTAAACAAAATTAAGTGTATTGGTGAAATAGACTGTTGTATGCCGAACATCAATTTCGAGGTAGAGGATGACCAGTATGAGCGGTTGAAAGAGACGAAGAAGCGGCACGGGCTGACGTGGAAAGGAATGATGCTGCACGCCCAACGGGAGTTGGATTCCGACGAGAGCGACGAATAGCGGCTGTATAGTACCATGTCGGATTCCTTCCCGACGTAAACGACGGGATTCCCTCCTTGTAGAAAGATGGAAGACGAGACCGTCGGGAGTGTCGTGATAGAGGAGAACGGCTCTCCTGAGGGGCTCGTGACAGACAGGAAGATAGCTATGGAGATGGGGCACGGAGTCGACGGCGGAGCGCCCGTAAGCGAGATAATGACGACCGACCTCGTGACTGCCGACGCAGACGATGGTGTCTTCGAGGTTCTGAGGACGATGTCGGGCGAGAGTATAAGGAGATGTCCCGTAGTCGAGAACGGCGAACTCGCGGGTATCGTCACACTCGATGACATGGTAGTACTCCTCAGCGACGAGCTCGCCAACGTCTCGGAGGTCATCACAGGTCAGTCGCCGCCGTATTAGGAGTCGAACAGTAACCAAAGTACCTTAACCTTTTGTTTGGTTGGATTATATAGGGTAACATGGAAGAGTCCAGCCTCGACCTCGGAGACAGGAACTCTAAGGATGAAGACCTGGAGTGGTGTTACGACACGGTCCAGGACGTCTCGCGCACGTTTGCTATCACTGTGGATCTACTCGACGAGCCGATGTCATCGTATATCTGTGTAGGTTATCTCCTCTGCCGTATCGCCGATACCGTCGAAGACGCCGGACATATACCCCCCGAGGAACAGGCTGAGATACTCGACAGATACAACGACGTACTTGAAGGAGCCGACCCCGAGGAGTTCGAGGAAGAGGTCGAGGACTGGATTCCCGACGGGAACGACGACGACTGGAAGCTCGTGGGCAACGCCTCGCGAGTCGTAGGTGTATTCAGGTCGTTCTCGCCCGAGAGCCGGAAGGCGATACTCCCGCCCGTACAGGAACTCGTAGGTGGGATGTCTGAGTTCGTAGAGAGATACTCGTCGAAGGGCGGTCTACGTATACACTCAGTCGAGGAGTTAGAGGAGTACTGCTGGTACGTCGCCGGAACCGTAGGCGACCTCATAACTAACCTCGTCGTGAGAGGTGCATCGAAGTCGAAGACAAAGGTCGATGTTCTGAGACAGAACTCACGTTCGTTCGGTCTCCTCCTCCAGTTGGTCAACGTCGCCAAGGACGTCAGGAAGGACTACGAGGAGGAGAACAACGTCTATCTCCCCGCTGAGTGGCTCGAAGAGGAGGGCGTAGGACAGGAGGAGGTCGCGGATGAGGAGAACGCCGACGCCGTCGCGAGAGTCGTGAGACGTGTCGTAGACCGCGCCGAGGGCTATCTCGACGACTCACAGAGATATCTCGAGGAGGTTCCCGAGAAAGACGGCAACAACTTAGAGGCGTGGGCAGTACCTTTCCTCCTCGCGGTCGCTACACTCCGTGAACTCAGGTCACGTCCGAGTGACGTCGTCTTAGAGGGCGACGTAAAGATATCACGCAGAGAAGTGATGGCAATAATAGATGCCTTCACGTCGCCCGACTCCGACGTCGGAAAGGAGTCGATAGGCGACCTCAGAAAAACCGTGTCAAGGAAGCCTTTCCACAGATCCTAGCGTGGGTCTACCTTCCAAGTCGTCGCATTGCTCTGGCTCCATCTCTCTATCGAGACGGGGAGATCCGACTCCTCCGACAGCCTTCCGAGGTTGGCTCCGACCTTCTTCGCCGAGATTCCGAGGTCGCGGGCAATCTTTTTGCTCTTGAAGAAGACCTTCCCCTCTTCGGATCTCTTTCTGAGATACTCGACGATTGCTCTCCGTTCGTCATTGTAGTCGTCACGTCGGTGCTTGGAAGCCCGGGCTGTCTGTGTCTGCGACATCGTAATTCTACATCTGCCCGAAAAACAGTTATAACTGACTTAGGCTAAAAAGACGGTTTTAGTCTTCGTCGTCGTTCTCGTACGGAGCGTCCTGGTAGAAGTAGTTGGGTGTCTTCACGGTGTCATCGTAGGGCTTGTGGAAGATATGTGTCGTCGCGGGCGAGACGGGAGGTATGAGCCAGCTCCATTTCCCCGTGACCTCGCGTCCCTCGTCTTCTTCCTCCTCCTCGAACTGTTCGAACTGTTCGGCTGCAGTGTGGTGGTCGACTATCTGTACGCCGTCTTCCTCGTAGGAGTGTAGAACCGCCCTGTTTAGCTCGACTACTGCCTCGTCCTTCCAGAGTGAGCGCGGGTTCGATGTGTCGTATCCGAGTCCCTCGGCGACCTCGGGAAGCATGTCGTACCTGTCTTCGTCGGCGAAGTTACGCGCGCCTATCTCTGTCTCCATGTACCAGCCGTTGAAGGGCGCGGCGGTATACTGGAGTCCTCCTATTTCGAGACGCATGTCCGAGACTATCGGAACGGCGTACCATCTCAGACCCAGATCCTCGAACCAGTCGTACTCAGGATGGCGTATACCGACTTCGAGAGCTATCTCGTCGGGGGCGTCGAAGATCTGAGGCTCGTTGTCCCGGATCTGTATCACGAGAGGAAGTAGATCGAACTCTGTCCTCTCTCCGTCGGGCTCCCATCCCCTCGACTCGCAGTACTCGGTGAACTCGACCTCGTCGGGGTCACCAATTATGCCGTCTTCTGTCTCGTAACCCGCGTAACGCACGAGTTCGTAGTTCCAGATACGTACCTGCTGTTCGCCCCGCACCATCGGCTTGAATATCGATATGGCGGGCTTTATGTCGCCATCATTAGTGGCGTACTCGATATGGTCACACAGAGCTTCATATACCCCTTTGGCAGTCTCACGTCCGCGCTCGTCTATGACATTGAGCCTGTCCCAGAAGAGACGCCCTATACATCTGTTACTGTTACGCCACGCCATCCGCGCCCCGTGTTCGAGCTCCTCGTAGGTGTGTTCGTAATGCCCAGTCTCGTCTATCGAGGATCTTATCTCTTCGAGACGTTCGTCGATCTCGTCTTCCTTTCCGAGTTCGGAGTAAGCCTGTCGCACGAACTCCTCAGCCTCTTTATATACTTGATCGGGGTCGTAGTCGGGAACAGAAGACTCCATGAACTGTTGTATAGTAGTCACGTAGTGCTTTAGAGTCTGCGTTTCGTACCCGGGATATGACGAGACTCATCGGACATAGAGGCTGTGGGCTCGCACCCGAGAACACGGTAGAGGCGGTCGAGAAGGCAGCCGATTACGTCGATGTGGTCGAGGTCGATGTCCGAGCGACAAAGGACGGGGTTCCGGTTCTCCTCCACGACGAGACAGTCGACAGGACGACTTCGAAGACGGGAAGACTCGACTCATACAGGTACGAGGAGATAGAGGACTTCGTCCCACGTCTCGACGAGGCTCTCGAAGCCGCCGAGGAGTACGGCTTAGACCTCAACATAGAGGTGAAGGAGAGACGTGTCACCGACGCAGTACTCGACCTCCTCGAAGGCTACCCGGGAGACGTCCTCGTCTCGTCCTTCGACTACGCGGCTCTGAGGGAGTTAGCCGAGAAGTCGAACCACGGTCTCGCGCCTCTCTTCGAGGAGGGGGACGGATTCGGTGTTGCCGAGGAGGTCGACGCGTCGGCGGTACATCCCCACCACGACCTCGTCGACGCGGAATACGTAGACGAAGCCATCCAAAGAGGTCTCGAAGTCAACGCGTGGACTGTCAACGATGTCGGAAGGGCTCTCGAACTCGTCAGTATGGGAGCCGGAGTAATCACGGACGTTCCTCACGAGATAGACCCGGAGATGAGAGACCGAGCCGAGGATAACGAAAGCTACTAAAACGCGCGCGAGGAAGATCAAGAGGGTAATAGAGGTAGAAGAATGGGAGCAGGAGTAACTATAGTCGGTTCTCAGTTAGGAGACGAAGGCAAAGGGAAGATAACCGATCTCTACGGGGAGTCGGCGGATGTCATAGTCCGTTTTCAGGGAGGAGACAACGCCGGACACACCGTCGTCGCAGACGGGGAGGAGTTCAAGCTCCATCTCGTCCCTAGCGGCGTCATAAGAGGTAAGACAGCAGTCGTCGGCAACGGCTGTGTCGTCAACCCAAGTGTCCTCCTCGAAGAGATAGAAGAGCTCAGGTCAAAGGGCGTCGATCCCGATCTGTATCTCGCGGAGCGCGCACATATCATAATGCCGTACCACCGCGTCCTCGACGGAATGGAGGAGGACGCCAAGGGAGACATGGCAGCCGGAACGACGGGACGTGGAATAGGACCGTGTTACGAGGACAAGGTCGGTAGACGTGGAGTGCGCGCGCTCGACCTTCTCAACCCCGACAGACTCAGAGAGAAGCTAGAGTACGTCGTGCCGCGCAAGAGAGCTGTCGTAGAGGACGTCTACGGACTCGAAGCGGGTGACGAGTTCGACGTCGACAAGATATACGAGGAGTACGTCGAGTACGGCGAGGAGCTCGAAGACCGGATAATAAACGCGAGCGAAGTCATAAACCGGAGTCTCGACGACGGCGACGACGTCCTCTTCGAGGGCGCACAGGGAACATCGCTCGACATAGACCACGGAATATACCCGTACCTCACGAGCTCTAACACCACAGTCGGAGGAGCGTGTACGGGAAGCGGAGTCGGAGCGACACGTCTCGACGAGACCGTCGGTGTCATGAAGGCGTACCTCTCGCGCGTCGGAACAGGACCCCTGCCGACAGAGCTCGAAAACGACGTCGGAGACCATCTCGTCGAGGTCGGAAACGAGTACGGCACGACGACGGGCAGACGGAGACGTGTCGGCTGGTTCGACCTGCCGATGGTGAGACACGCCTCACGTATAAACGACTTCACTGGAGGTGTGATCACGAGCATAGACGTCCTCGACGGTCTCGATGAGGTCAAGGTCTGTGAGGCGTACGACCTCGACGGCGAACGTGTCGAGACCATCCCCGCCGACATGGACGACTGGGCGAGATGTGAGCCCGTCTACGAGAGATTCGACGGCTGGGAAGGCGTCGACTGGGACTCGATAGAGACCTACGACGAGATACCCGAGAACGCGCGCACCTACGTAGAGTACCTTGAGGACGAACTCGACACCGAGTTCTACGCCGTGAGCGTGGGTCCCGGAAGAGAGCAAACTATAATCCGTACCAACCCGTTTGACAAGCCATGAAGCCAGACCTAATGGATATAATCTGCTGTCCGGTGTGTAAGTCCGACCTCGAACTCACTGTCAACGAGGAGGACGACGACGGCGAGATAATCGAGGGTAGTCTCTACTGTGAGAACTGTGACGAGACATACCCCATAGAAGACGGAATCCCGAACCTCCTCCCTCCTGACATGAGGGAAGACGACGAGTAATATAATCTACTCAGTAGTAGTATCAGTATACCTCGTCGGGGTCGAAGACCTTCTCGCCGACGACCTCGCCATCTACTCTTCTGTGGAAACACGACCTGTAGCCGGTGTGGCACGCGCCTCCCTCCTGTTCGACCTTGAGTAGAACGGCGTCGGCGTCACAGTCGACGAGTATCTCGTCGACGTCCTGGGTGTGTCCGCTCGTGGCTCCCTTGTGCCATATCTCGTCGCGCGACCTCGAATAGTAATGTGCCTCACGTGTCTCCCGCGTCTTTTCGAGAGCCTCCTCATTCATGTAGGCGAGCATCAGAACCTCTCGCGTCTCGGCGTCCTGTGTAACAGCAGGGACGAGACCGTCGTTACCGAAGTCGACCTCTATCTCCTCGTTCGAGTTCGAGTGCGTATCCGCGTCTGAATCTTTGCCCGTCTGTGTCTCAGCCATACCCCGAGTACGCCGCTACGTTAGAAAAAGCCAGCGCAAGACAGCGTAGACGACATCGCCGTAGATCAGAGCGACGACGAGACCCACCGTCATAGGAACTATGAAGGGTATTCCGGGGGTGATCCAGACCTTTTCCGCCTTGAGTATCCGTCTCATCTCCTCCTCGTCGTTCTCTATGTCGTCGGTGACCCAGTCGGTCTCGTTGACGAATCTCCTGAGACGCAGATCCGAGAAGTCTACATCCGACAGCGACTCTACTCCTCTCCAGTCTACGTAGTCACGGAAAAAGTCGAGATCCGTACCCGAAAAGGTCATTGACTCGTCGGGTAGCCTCAGAATACGTCCATGTCGCGTGTGTAAGTCGTCAACTTTGACCTGTCTGCCGACCACCATCAGGACGGGGTTACTGAACCCGTGTCTCAAGATATTCTCGACGAAGAGTCCGAGTGGATATAAAGCACCCGCTACGACAGTGTTTCCGAGGACTGTGAGAATGAAGATCCCGGCTTCCGACCGGACTACGGGAAGTCCCCAGAAGTCGGGATATACCGGAAACAGAAGACTCAGGACTACTATCGCCTTCATGTCGGCACCACCGAAAGCGCCGACACGGTAGAAGAAGTAGCCGAAGACACCGCCGAAAATCAGACTGATCAAGGTGAAGACTGCGACTCTCTCAGTGTCAAGCAGGAGAAGGTCGACCCCGAGTGCGACGACGCCCACGGCTACCAAGGGATACCAGACCTCGTCGCGTACGCGTCTCTCCAAAATGTCGCGGTAAGAGGCGTATCCGAAGACTGAGAGCGCGATGACTCCCCGTGCTACATCGAGATAGACTGGATTCACTTACGATCAGGAGGAGATGTCGGATAGACGTCTCGCCATCTTGACGGCACTCTCGACACCTCTCTTAGCGTAGTCGACACGGCTGTGAGCCTCTATACGTGACATTCCGGGTCCCGAGACGCCTAGGGCGACGGGTGTGTCGTACTCAAGCGAGAGGTCGGAGATCTTCTGTGACGCATTCGAGACGACTACGTCGTCGTGGTCGGTGTCGCCCTCTATTACGACTCCGAGTGTGACGACAGCGTCGATGTCGTCCCTCTGACATAGCTTCTTCACGAAGAGAGGCATGTCGTAGACCCCCGGGACATAGACCGTCTCGGCTATGTCGGCGTCGAGAAAGTTGGCGTGCTCACGTGCGACTTCTTCCATCTCACTCGTTATGTCTCTGTTGAACTCAGCGACTACAAGACCTAATCTTACCATGGTCGAAAGTCGGAGAAGAAGTGCTTAACTCTTTTCCGTTTCCGTTCTTGTTCGTCGGAGACCTTCAGACCTGTTCGTCTAAGACGACGGTCTCGTCGGACTTGATCCAGGCGAGCGGGTTCCTCGCGTCATAGAGCACCGTCCCGTCGTCGGTGTCGTATGACTCTATGTTCGAGACCTCTTCGTCCATCTCGCGGCTCGCACTGGACATGTTGTGTGTCACCTTGTACCACGCTTAGGACGCGCAGTATATAACCCTTGTGACTTGTTGTCACACTGAACCCAACCACCGCGAATATATAGGTGAGACGTCTAATCCGGATATGGGCGACGGGAACCAGTCGAGCATACGTGACTTCGGGGAGGAACCCGAGAATCCGGGGACGGAGACAGAGACCGAAGGGACGGAGATAGGCGTCACCAACATAGATTACACTGTCGAGTCCGACGCCGACGGAGAGCCGTATCCCGTCGTAAATGTCTTCGGAAGGACACGCGACAGAGAAGCCAGACACGTCCGTGTCCTCGGATTCGAGCCCTACTTCTATGTTCCCGAAGATCAAGCAGAAGGGATAGACGAGAAGGAGGAACGTGTCACGCGCACCGAGGACGGGTACGAGTCGATAGAGGGCGACGACCTCGTCCGTGTCTACACGCGTATACCCGCAGACGTCGGCGAGGTGAGGGAGTCGTACCACCACTACGAGGCGGACATACTCTTCCCCAACCGTTTCAGGATAGACAAGGGGGTCAAGTCGGGGATACGTATACCTCCGGAGTACGACGGAGATGAAGTCATAGAGATAGACGAGTCAGAAGTCGAGCCGTGCGATGTAAATGCTCCCGCACGGACGGGTATCATAGACATAGAAGTTGAGGACAGGCACGGATTTCCCGAGAACGGCGAGGAGTCGATAATCTGTCTCACGGCGTGGGACTCGTTCGAAGACGAGTATGACGTATTCGTCTTCGACGCCGACGCACCCGACGAGGTCGACGGCGCGCGCGTCCACTCTTACGAGACAGAGGAGGAGATGCTCGACGAGTTCCTCTCGTACGTCGAGGAGAAGGACTTCGACCTGTTTTCGGGATGGAACTTCAACGACTTCGACGCGCCGTATCTCATCGACAGACTCGACGTACTCGACCTCGACTCGGCGCGTCTGTCACGTCTAAACGAGGTCTGGCACTCCGACTGGGGCGGTCCTACCGTGAAAGGACGCACGACGTTCGACCTCCTCTACGCCTACCAGAGGATGAAGTTCACGGAGCTAGAGTCGTACCGCTTGGACGCGATTGCTGAGGAGGAACTCGGCGAGTCGAAGGTACATTACACCGGAAAGATAGGCGATCTGTGGCACGACGACACCGAACGTCTCTTGGAGTACAACAAGATCGACGTCGAGCTATGTGTCCGTATAGACGAGAAGGTCGACATAATAGACTTCTTCCGCGAGCTGTCACGTTTCGTCGGATGTTCGCTCGAAGACTCGACAACCCCGAGCGACGTAGTCGATATATACGTACTCAGGAAGGCACACGGCGAGTTCGTCCTGCCCTCGAAGGGAGGAGGAAGCGGCGAGGAGTACGCCGGAGGCGAGGTCTTCGAGCCTATCACGGGAATCAGGGAGAACGTCGCTGTTCTCGACCTGGCGTGTTTCACAGGAGACACGGAGGTTGTGACACCCGATGGCGTCGTGGATATCAAACGGATGTCGGAGGGCGACGAGGTGTATACACTCAATCCCGAGACATTCGAGGTAGAGGTGGAAGAGATTATCGAGACACACGAGTACGACAATAAGTACGGCGAAATACACCACGTCAGCGGTAACACCCACGACTTCAAGGTCACAGAGAATCACCGTTTCCTAGTCTCAAACGAGAGAGGGTGGGACAGCCAGTCCCCCGAGGACTTCGACTTCATGGAGTACCGTGACGTACCTGGCTCCGACAGGTTCGCTTTCCCGAACCACGAAGCTGTCGAAGGCGAGACACGGGACGTCTTCGAACTCTGGCGCGATGCCGAGGAGGGCTACGTAGCCCTCTACTCCGACCGTGATCTTCGGTCAGTACGTCACGACTTACCCGACGAAGTCTGTGACTCGGTGGAGCTAATACACGGCTCTTCGGGGAGGCTCAAGCTCGAAAAGACAGGGAAGTACCTCGTTCCTCTGGAAACCTACAGGAAACACCGTGAAGCAGTCGAGACGGCTGCGGATGAGGTCGTCCTCAAACGCGGAAGGCAGCACCGAGGAGTCCCCACGGAGTTCGACTTCGACGACTGGCTCCGTCTCATAGGCTGGTATGTCACCGAGGGAAGTGCGCGGAGAAAAGACGACGAGGGAGTACACAGGGTTACATTACACCAGAAAGGAGACGAACGCGACGAGATACGTGACCTACTCGACCGGATGAGTCTGAACTACTCGGTCGACTCACGCGGTTTCAACCTCTCGAACCGTACTCTCCATGACTGGCTCACGCAAAACTGTGGGAGTGGAAGCGAGAACAAACGGCTTCCCGACTTCGTCTTCGACCTCGACTCGTCACATCTCAATATACTCCTTGAGACGCTCGTAAAAGGTGACGGAACCCCGTCTGAGAGAACCGGGAACGTCGATAAGTTCTGGACAGCGAGCGACAGACTCAAAGATGACGTGGTGCGTCTCGGTGTCAGGTGTGGACATAAGCCGACCGTGAAGAAACAGACCGACGGCACCTGGTATGTCTCGTTCGGAAAAAGAGGCTCGTTCAATAAATCCGTAAATGCGTCAGTCGAAGAACATGACGGCAAGGTCTACTGCGTTACAGCCGAGAACAACCACGTGGTTCTCGCGGGACGAGAAGGCAAGTTCCAGTGGGTCGGACAGTCTCTCTACCCCATGTCGATGGTCTCTATAAACGCGAGTCCCGAGACGAAGGCGGGCGACGAATACGACGGCGATACTTACGAGGCACCTAACGGCGTCGAGTTCAGGAAAGACATCGAGGGACTCACGAAGACGATAGTCACCGAGCTTCTCGAGGAACGTCAGAAGAAGAAAGACGCGAGGGACGAACACGAGTACGGGAGTCCCGAGTACAATAAGTTCGACAACCAGCAGAGCGCGATAAAGGTTGTTATGAACTGTTTCTCGGGAGACACCGACGTGGTGACCGAGGACGGTGTGAGGAACATAAAGGACATCGAGACGGGCGAGTACGTCTACTCAGTCGACCCCGAGACGAAGCAAGTCGAGTTCAAGGAGGTCGTCGAGACCTATGAGTACGACTACTCGGGAGAGATGGTCGATATAGAGACCCGGCACACCGACTTTTCTGTCACCCCGAACCACAAGATGCTCGTCGAGACTGAGTCGGGGACAGAGTTCGTCGAAGCAGGCGATCTCAACGACTACACCAACTACCAGATTCCGACAGGAGATCCCATCGACGGTGAGAAGCCCGAGAAGTTCAGCCTGCTGGAAGAAGGAAAAGCCGAGAATGTCTTTATCTACGCCGATGGACACGGAACATCCTTCAAGAAGAGTATAGGCGAGGCTTCCAAGAAGCTTGAGTACGAGTCGAACAGGAAGGCATACAGATGCTCCCTTGGTCACATACGTGAAAACCCCGTGGTCGCCGACGAAGCCGACGAAATCCTCTTGCAGAGGGGAGCGAGACAGTCAACAGTCCCTCACGAGTTTGACATCGAGGACTGGCTACGTCTCGTAGGCTGGTACGTGACCGAAGGTTCTGTGTATGAAATCAAGCAAATCGAAGATTTGCGTACTCGTCGTGAATCTTTGATTCACGAGATCCACCCAAAGGAGTACGAGACGACGAAGAGAGGGAGGTCGAAGAAGATACAGTTCGCACAGATAGACGGCGACGGCAGGGACTCGATAAGGTCGCTCCTCGAACGTATGGGTATGAACCCGCTGTCAGAGGAGAGACAGATCAGTGTCACGAACGCCGTAATCGCCGACTGGCTAGTCGAGAACTGTGGGAGTGGAAGCGAGAACAAACGTCTTCCCGACTTCGTCTTCAGCCTCGACTCGTCCCTCCTCGAAGTACTCTTCGACACTCTCATACAGGGTGACGGAGACACCCACTCGGGAATACGGTACTCGACGAAGAGCGACCGTCTCAAGGACGACATGGTACGTCTCGCCGTACATCTCGGCTACAAACCCATGGTTAGCCGTGACTCGGGGGTCTGGAGAATACGTTTCTCACGTAACAAGGGGAGCTTCAGGATGCACAGAAACGGCTCGATATCCCGGAGCCAAGATGGCAAGGTCTACTGCGTTACAGTCGAGGACAACCACACCGTACTCGCAGGAAGAGACGGCAAGTTCCAGTGGGTCGGACAGTCGTACTACGGCGTAGCGGGTTACCCGCGTTTCCGTCTCTACGACAGGGAAATGGGAAGTGCAGTTACAGCGACGGGAAGACGTGTCATAGAACACACTCGTGACACCATACAGGAGATGGGTTACGACGTGATATATGGAGATACTGATTCAACCCTCGTCGAGCTAGGCTCCGACAGAGAGTTCGACGAGATAATCGAGACTGGCGAGGTCATAGAGGAGAAAGTCAATGAGAGCTACGACGACCTCGCGCGCGACGAGTTCAACGCGAGTGCCGACACACACAGATGGGAGATAGAGTTCGAGAAGCTCTACCGACGTTTCTTCCAGGCGGGAAAGAAGAAGAGGTATGCTGGACATCTGACCTGGAACGAGGGGAAGGAGGTAGACGAGATCGACATCACCGGCTTCGAGTACAAGAGGAGCGACGTCGCCCAGGTCACGAAGGACGTCCAGGAGGAGGTCATACGCCGTATAGTCACCGGAGAAGAGTTCGACAGCGTCGCCGAGTACCTCAGGGATGTCATAGACGAGTTCAAGGAGGGCGACTTCTCGTACGACTACATAGGAATCCCGGGCGGCATAGGACAGAAGCTCGACGCCTACGACACCGACACGGCACAGGTCAAGGGAGCTAAGTACGCCAACGAGAACCTCGGCACCAACTTCACGAGCGGGAGCAAGCCGAAGAGGCTCTACATCAAACGTGTCAAGCCGAGCGACGACGGACAGCAGTACCCGCCGACAGACGTCGTCTGTTTCGAATACGAGGAACAGATACCTGACGAGTTCGTCGTCGACTGGGACAAGATGCTCCAGAAGACGCTCGAAGAGCCTATCTCGCGCATACTCGAAGCACTCGACTGGTCGTGGAGTGAGGTCGAGAGCGGACAGGAACAGACAGGACTCGGGGAGTTCTGAATGAGTGAGATCACTTTCGTCTCGGGCGGAACAGGCACTCCGAAGCTCTTAGACGGAGCACTCGCGAGTCACAGGATAGACGAGTCGGAGATAAACGTCGTCGTCAACACGGGAGATGACATAGAGATAGCCGGAAACCTCGTCTGTCCCGACGTCGACACTGTTCTGTATACTCTCGCCGACGTAATAGACAGGGACAGATGGTGGGGCACCGTTGACGACACCTACGAGACACACGAACGTCTCACCGACCTCGCCGACGCCGAGGGGAAGACCGAGAGGGTCGAGGCGAACAGGAGTATATCTGAGGGGAGAGCTTTCTCGGGAGCCGGCGAGTTCATGCTGATAGGCGACAGAGACAGGGCGACACATATCCACCGCACGTCGCTGATAGACGAGGGTAAGACACTCACGGAAGCCACCTCTGACTTAGCGTCGTCGATGGGTATCGAAGCCGACGTACTCCCGATGAGCGACGATCCAGTATCGACCTACATAGAGACCCCCGAAGGCGAGGTTCATTTCCAGGTCTTCTGGATAGCAGAAAACGGCGATCCCGCGGTCGAGAACGTCGAGTTCCGCGGAGTAGACGGTTCCGAGCCGACCGCCGAGACCCTCGAAGCACTCGAAAGTCCCGTAGTCATAGGTCCGTCGAATCCCGTGACGAGCCTCGGACCCATACTCTCACTCGACGGTGTTATCGAGGCTTTACGTGAGACGAGAGTCGTCTCAGTCTCACCCTTCGTCGGCGGAGATGTCGTGAGCGGTCCCGCGCCTAAGCTTATGCGTGCCGAGGGTCTCGAAGCCAGCACGCGAGGCGTCTACGAGGCTTACTCCGAGTTCGTCGACGTGGTCGTCGTCGACGAGACGGAGTCTAGCCTCGACCTCGGCTGTGAGACAGTATCCGCTAACACGGTCATGGAGTCTCGTGAGGACTCGAAGAGACTCTTCGAGACGGTAGCCGAAGCCGTCCAACTCTAATTTTCGAGAATCGTACTAAGATTTTTCGTCTAACGAACCAAATTAAACATATGTTTCTGGAATGACCTTCTTACATGGAGAACGACGACAGTATAACGAATATAACGAGAAGAAGACTTCTGGCTGTGACAGGAGCGGGTCTCAGTGTAGGAGTCGCAGGCTGTACGGGTGGCGGAAACGGCGGTGAAGGTGGTGACACCAATGCCAACGCCAACGAATCAGGTGGAGATACTGGAGAAGGCGGAGAAACAAACGAGACCGACGGAGACTCAGAGAGTGGTGAAGCCCAAGAGACCTCTCTATCTGAGCCCGTTTCTCCCGTTCCAGACGACAAGCGGTGTGCCGTCTGTAACATGAAAGCCGCCGAGTACCCCGACTCGAACGCACAGCTCTCGCTCTCCGACGGAGGTCGGGTCTACTTCTGCTCGTCGAGCTGTTTCACGGCGTACTACGCCTACCCTGACTCGTCGAAGTTCAGCGCTCCCGCGGAGTTCAGCCACGGCGACTGGGAGGACAAGGTCGCACATGCGTGGGTACACGACTACGGAACCAAGGAGTACATCGACGCTACGGAGGCGAGCTATGTACTCGAACACAACGCTGACAGGATAGAGATGGTCATGGGTGACAATCCTCTTCCATACGGAGCCGAGGAAGACGCAGTCGCCTACACCGAGGAGTACGATGACCTCTCGAAACACGACGTTGTTTCCCTCATGGCTTTCGACAGGTCGCTCGCTGAGAGATACAGCCCTAACTTCATAGCCGAGTCGGAAGTCGAGGCGACTCCGATAACTGAGTCAGTCGATGTCCCCGACGACGCCGAATGTACAGTCTGTGGAATGAAGGCGGCGAAGTTCCCCGACTGGAACGCTCAGGCTTCACACGAGAACGGAGACAGGGACTTCTTCTGTTCGCCGGGATGTATGACGACCTACTACGCGACGCCTGAGACATTCAACGACGGTAAGACACAGGACGACATAGTCGGAGTCTGGGCACACGACTTCGAGACGAAGGATCTCATAGATGCAAGGCTCGCCGACTACGTCCTCGTGACTAACGCCGACAGGGTTGACGATCCGATGATGAAGAACCCGCTTCCGTTCTCTAATCCCGACGACGCGACGGCGTACATCGACGAGTACGACGACTTATCCGAGGACGACATAATACCGCTGACTTCGTTCGACATGTCCCTCGCAGAGACATACAGAAAGAAGTTCGTGACGGGTTAGGATAGGAAAAGCCTCAAGCCTCCGTGTCTCGAATCTCGGACATGGGCACAGGCATGAAGAGGCTCTCCGCCCGTGTTCCGGGGTCGGAGTATCTACTTCTATCACGGACGTGGGGGTACTCGTTGATCTTCGTCCTTCCACTCATACTCTCATATCAGACGTTGATAATGGTAACATCCGCGTCGGGCGGAATACGTCCCGTGAACGGAGCTGAGGCAGTTCTCGCGTCAATCCTGGGTTTCATAGGAGTTGAGTCTTATGCCGGCTTCTTCTACGTGGTTATAGGCGTCGCAGTCGTGGGAACCGTCTACGACGTCTTCTACAACGACAGACGAGTGAAGCCGTCTTACTTCGGTGGAATGTTGCTTGAGAGTCTTGTCTACGCTACCTTCTTCGGATACGCCGTCTCAGTCGTCACGGGAGCCGTGCTTCCGCCCGAGCTAGTCCCCTCCGACGTCTCTGCGGCGATCTCAGGTATAGAGTCGGCTTCGGCGCTCGACAAGATTCTGATGAGCGTTGGCGCGGGTATATACGAGGAGATAGTCTTCCGGGTGATACTCATCTCGGGAGTCGGACGTCTCGTAGGTCTCGGAGACAGCCCCGGCTTCGGGGGGTACATCCTCCTAATAGGGATTTCGAGCATAGTCTTCTCGGCGGCACACGTCACGGGAGACCCGTCGGCTCTCTCGCCGTACGTCTTTACCTTCCGTGCAGTCGGGGGTGCTGTCTTTGCTCTCGTCTACCTCGTCAGAGGATTCGGCGTAGTGGTCTACACCCACGCATTCTACGACATACTCGTCTTCTTCGTAGGCTGAACCGGGAGGCTTACGGGTCACGCGACCGTCTATCGTCTAATGGCGACAAACTCGTGGGACGCTGATCTTTACGACGGCGGCCATCTCTTTGTAGCCGAGTACGGAGAGGATCTAATGGATCTACTCTCGGTCTCCGAAGGAGAACGCGTACTTGACCTCGGCTGTGGAACCGGTCATCTCACGAAACAGATACAGACAGAGGCTAAGAACGTCGAGGTTACGGGTCTCGACTCGTCGGAGGAGATGCTCGAAAAGGCGCGCGAAACGTATCCCGGGATCGACTTCATCCACGCCGACGCGAGGGACTTCGACACGTCTGGATACGACGCAGTCTTCTCGAACGCCGCTCTTCACTGGATAGACGAGAAAGAACACGACGACGTATTAGAGGGGGTCGCCGACTCACTAGTCGACGACGGACGTTTCGTCGCGGAGATGGGAGCGAGGGGGAATGCCGACAGAATCGTAACAGCACTCGTCAAGCGTCTCTCCGAGAGGGGTTACGACGTGACTAGCCCGTGGTACTTTCCCAGCCTAGGAGAGTACGCGAATCTCCTGGAGAGACACGGCTTTGAGGTGGGTAAGGCGGTCACCTTCGATCGCCCGACTGCACTCGACGGAGGCGAGGACGGTCTCAGAAACTGGATAGAGATGTTCGGCGACTCGTTCTTCTCAGACGTTCCCGACGACGAGAGGAGACGCATCGTCTCGGAGGTTGAGAG
The DNA here is from genome assembly GCA_041891055.1 of Halorutilales archaeon Cl-col2-1. Lineage (GTDB taxonomy): Archaea > Halobacteriota > Halobacteria > Halobacteriales > Afararchaeaceae > Afararchaeum. The sequence continues at coordinate 650,445 of CP169074.1, forward strand.
TCTTCTCAGAGACGACCTCTTCCACGAGGGCACGGAGTCGTGGATCGCCGACTACCGCCGTCTCAGGTTCGTGGCGTATAGAAGGTAGATAGACGAGCAAGGACAGACTTAATAAGCGAGCCCCGCAGTTTTAGCCAAGAGAATGTTCAAGTCCGTTATAAACGCTGGAGTCATAAGCTCGGCGATAGACACCGTCGACGTACTCGTTGACGAGTGCAAGGTGAGGCTTGAGGAAGACGGGATCACTATAAAGGCAGTCGACCCCGCGAACGTCGGAATGGTCGATCTCTCGATCCCCGAGGACTCATTCGAGTCGTACGAGGGCGACGGTCAGGTCATAGGTCTCAACGTGACGCGTTTCAAGGACATAATCGGGATGGCGAACAAGGGCGACTCGGTCGAGCTCGAACTTGACGACGAGACCCACAAGCTCAAGATACGTATAAACGGTCTGCGTTACACACTCTCTCTCATAGACGCAGACGCCGTCAGACAGGAGCCTAACGTCCCCGACCTCGACCTGTCGTGTGAGGTAAAGATAGCAGGAAACGAGATCAAGAGGGGCGTCAAGGCGGCGGGAATGGTGAGCGACCACATGGAGTTCGGGGTCGAGGGCGGCGACTTCTTCATGCACGCAGAGGGGGACACCGATGACGTACGTGTCGATCTCCCGGAGGACGAGATAATAGGGATCGAGGGCGAGGAGGCACGTTCGCTTTTCTCTCTCGATTACCTCGACGACATGTCGAAGGCTATACCCAACGACGCCGAGGTCAGGATGGAGATTGGGGTCGACTACCCCGTCAAGATGCATTTCGACATAGCAGACGGCGAGGGTCACGTCACATACCTCCTCGCACCACGTATAGAGAACGAGTAAGCGCCGAGTAGAGTAGTCATGTCCGTATCAGTACCGATACTCTACGCGCGTTACCCGTTTCTTGAGGGTGCTTCGGACACCGTAGAAGAAAGAGTCGACTCGTTCGCCGACCTCGTCTCCGATCCTGTTCTCGAAAGAGCGGAAGAACGCGTTACGCTCGCAGTCGAGGAGAAGACAGTCGGCGACATAACCAAGCCCGCGACGACGGAACTTTTCTCGTACCCCGTCGCGCGCGCCGTCGTGAGCGTAGTCGACGACGAGATGTTAACTAGGAGGTACGCGTGGGCGGAGGCTTCTACGGCTTACGACAGGATAAAGGACGACCTGAGGTCGTCAGAGTCTTTCGGAAGCGTCGAGTCGGCGCGTCTGAGCCTCGGAGACCTGATAGACGAGTTCGGTCTGGAAGTGGGGGAGATCGACGGCGGATACGAGATACGTCTCGACGACTACCTCGAACTCGCCTCGGGTCTCTCCGACAAGAGATGGAAGCTCGTCAACAGGACGGTCGACGACGGCTGGGTAAGGATAGACACGAACGGGATTCTGATACTCGTGAGGGAGGCGATCAGACGTCGGGTAGAGGACGAACTGCCTCTGAGTATACCGAGAGACGTCGAGGCTCTCGTCTCGGATGCCGTCGAGTCGGTGAGAGAAATCCTCTCAGAAGCCTCCTTCTCGCGCGAAATAGACGAGGTCGACGAGGACGAGTTCCCGCCGTGTATGAAGACTCTCTTAGCCGAGGTGCGTGAGGGCGAGCATCTCGAACACCACTCGCGGTTCGCTATAACTACTTTCCTCACCAACATCGGGATGTCGGTCGACGAGATAATAGAGACCTACGAGGTCAATCCCGGATTCGGCGAGGAGATGACGCGGTACCAGGCTAGCCACATACAGGGTGAGACGAGTCCGACTGAGTACACTACGCCGTCTTGCGCGACAATGGTGACATACGGCGACTGCCGGAACAAGGACGACCTATGTGACAAGATTAGCCATCCGCTGGAGTACTACAGGAGACGTCTCGACGCGAAGGAAGAAGAGGACGTGGGAGACGAAGACAACGACTCGAAAGATACCTCCACCGGTAAGACGAACGGTGAGTCAGAGGATGACGAAGACTGAGACAGCTACGGCTATGAGTAGCTCCTCTTAGATATTCCTATTCCCGTGAGGGTCGAGAGTGCCACGAAGACGAGTAGTGAGGCTAAGAGTCCCCACGACTTCATACCGGGTTCGAGTGACTCAGACACTACGAGTAACGCTACGAAGACTATCGTCACGATAAGAGTCGTAGCTACGCTGAACTTGAGATCCGTCATCGTGTCATTTGAGTTTCGAGTTTCCGAACATAAGAATACCGTTCTGGCTTCGTTGCCATACTCCACACAACCTATATATAGGTTGAGAACTCAGGTTGTGACGAGACAGATGAACTGTCCGGGATGTGGAGAGGAAATCTATGAGGAGGAACTCATAGACGGCGACTGTCCTCTCTGCGGCGAGACCGTCAGACACGATCAGACCGGGAGAGAACTACCGACCGAAACCGAAGCGGAGGCGGAGCCCAAGACCGAGGAGGCTCTTGAGAGAATAGTCGGTATCTTCGAAGGCGGAACCGACTCGTTACTAGACCCGATCGAGGACACCGAGAGTAAGAGACGTTACGTCCTCGAAGTTCCGCCCTCAATCCTCGACAGGCTCAGACCCAAGAGATGTGACGCGTGCGAGAGATGGCATCTCAAGATAGGCAGGAAGGAGTACGACGTGCTTTTAGAGGGTAACACTGGAGAGGTCGACATAAACTACTACTGCGTCCTGTGTGATCCATCCGAACCCGGGTCGGACGACTGAGAAAGAAGAAAGAGATCAGATTCTACATCTCTGTCCCGAGTCTATGACCTTTACGACAGTGAGGACTGCGGGGAGTACCACAAAGCCCGCAAACAGTGAGAAGGCTATCGCGAAGACAGTCGTCCATCCGAAGTTCGCAAGCACGGGGAACCTCGACAGGAGGAGGACTCCGAATCCCGTGATCGTCGTGAGTCCCGATCCGAGTATTGGACGTGAGAGCTTTCCTATCGCCGTCTCTATGGCGTCGAAGGGTGTCGCTCCGTGTTCTATCATCTCCTCCTCGAACCTCTCGTAGATATGTATTCCGTAGTCAATTCCTATTCCGAGAGTCAGCGACGACATCGTAACCGTGAGAGGGTTCCACGGAACTCCCGCTACGAACATTCCTCCGGTGACGAGTAATGCCGCGCTGGCTGCGACCCCGAGGACGAGTATCGCGCTCACGCGGAGCGACTTGAATGTGATCGTGAGGAATATCAGACCGAGACTGAAGCTCAGGAGTGTCATAGGTGTCAGACCCGCAGTGACGTTCTCTATGACATTCCTATTTAGGACGGGCTTGCCCGTTATACGTACGTCGCCGTCCTTTATCGTCATCTCGGCGTTTCCCTCGAACTCGTCTATGAGTGTCCTGACCTCCTCGCCCGCGACATCGTCGACGTAGAAGGCAATCCTCATCTGTGTCGGCTTGTCGTCGGGGTCTTCTATTCCGAGTGTCTCCATCTTCGTGAGACGGCTCAGGGACGAGTCGAGACGGTACTGACTCTCAGGAAGCCTGCCGCCGTTTAGCATCTTAGTCTTAGTGACGGGACTAAGAGCCGAGTTGACGTTGGGATTCTCCGACATAAGACGCTGGTACTCCGAGATCTCACGGAACTTCTCGGGAGTGTAGACATCGCCACCCTCGACGACTGCGTACATGACCTTGGGGCTCTCGACGTTATTTTCGAGGAAGGTGAGGTCGTTCTTAGCTTCGAGGTTCTGAGGCCAGAAGTCCATCATCTCCTGTTTGGGCTCGACCTGTGGGTACGCCCACGCTCCACCTAAGACGAGTACTAAGACGACTGCGAGTGTGAGCTTCGGCTTGTGGCAGATCACGTCGCCCGTGAACCTCTCGAAGAACGACTCGACAGGGTCTGGGTCTACTTCGTCTTCGTCTCCGTCTCTTTCGCCTCCGTCGGCTGCGGCGACGGATCTCTGAGGCGTGTCGGTCGTGTCACGGCTGTCGAACTTGACGAGGAGAGCGGGGAGAAGCGTCACCGAGAGTAACATGCTCGCCAGGACGCTTGACGCACTCGTCACGCCGAACTGTCTCACGGGAGGCACGCTCGATATGAAGAGCGACCCGAGACCTATCACAGTGGTTCCCATAGCGAGAAGTATCGCCCTTCCGGTTGTCCTCGCCGACATCCCGGCGGCATCGACGGGGCTCCTGCCGTTTTCCCTCTCCTCGGTGTATCTCGTCTGTATCTGGAGACCGTAGTCGATTCCGAGACCGAGGGCTATCGGCATCACACCGAGCATTATGGCGTTGAAGTCGTATCCGAGGACTCCCATGACTCCCATCATCGTCATAAGGGCTGCCATCGTCATTCCGAGAGGGAAGACGACGTGCCAGCCTTTCTCTATCTTGTTTCTCATTATGAGATAGACGACGAGGAATATCATACCGAAGGCTCCCGCAAACAGCATTATCATCTCGGGAAGCATCAGACCGAATGCGGCGTTCTCGAAGACTGGCTGCCCCGTAACCGTGACGGTCATACCGGGTGGCGTCTCGACGAACTGTGTCTCCGACTCGAACTCGGAGTAGATTATGTCGGAGCCACGTCTAGGCATGAAGTTGCCCGTCTTGAGCGTGTCGACGTTTCCGTAGGGAGCAAGGAGTACGGTCATGTCGTTCCTGGGCACGAGGTTGTCGACGACATCCGCGGAGCCCGAACCGTAGTTTCTGACTCGGTCTATCGACTGTCTGACTCCGTACTCCGTCTGAGGCATCTCGCCGTCGTTCCCCATACGGACTATGTCGGCGAGACTCGTGACCCCCTTGACGTTGTCGACTGACGAGTACCTCTTGTCAAGCCTGTCTATCGCACGTATCGTCTCGGGGTCGTAGAGGTCGTCCGACTCGACTACTACGAAGACGTTGTTGCCCTCGTCGAATTCCTCCTTGAGATGTGACCAGTCGTCCCACGTCTCCGACTCCTCCTCTATGTAGAGGCTCATTCCCATCTGCATCTGTATCGACGACGCCGCCGACGCCGCCGAGATGACGAGGACTACGGCGACTATCCCGAAGACTATACGTTGGTTTTCAGATGAGAACCGTCCTACGTCTTCGAGTACGTCCTTTACTTTTTCCTCTAGGCTCATTGTGTGGTAGGTAAGATGGATGTAGCCTGATCTTATAGACCTACGAGACCGAGTAGGCTACCCAGGAGTCCGCCGCCTCCCTGGGTGACTCTTACGGGAGCCTTCTGTATGTCGGTCACGACCTTGTCACCGAAGGCGTTGTCGTACTTGATAGCCATGTCGACTGAGTACTCCTTCGGGGTAGCCGAGCTCGCGACGCTGACCTTGTAGGTCACAGTAGTACTCTCACCGGGTTCGAGGTCGCCTATGTAGGCAGTGTCGTCGTCTGTCGAGAACGGCGTGTCGACGTTCATCCTCGCAACGGCGTCTCTGTAGACACCCTCACCCGTGTTCTCTATCTCGACCTCGACAGTGTCGGTAGCCCCGGCTTCTATCTCAGGAGTATTGAGGACGTCGAAGGTCATCTCAGGACCGACGTCTACTGAGACAGTGTTGACGTCGGAGGTCGTCTTCTCGTCGAAGTAGTCGTAGTACTCAACCGCGAAGTCGAGCGAGTAGTCTTGGGGAACCGCCCTGTCGACTACCTCCGCCTTGAAGCTCGCGTTTGCGGTCTCACCGGCTTCGAGATCACCAAGGCTTGCCGTGGTCGAGACAGGTACGAAGGGCTCTGTCGGATGCATTACAAGTTTGGCGTTGTCGACCGAGGTGTCAGCCTCATTAGTGACCTCGACGTTGACCTGTCCCATTGAGTTGACGTAGAGATCGGTCGATGACGCCGACATGTCGAACTTGATCTCTTCGTCAACCTCGGCTGTTCCAGTCTTGACGTCCGACTGTCGTGCGACACCGTTCTCGTCCTCGTACGAGACGCGGAAGTTGACGGGGTATCTACCCGCGACTGCCTTAGAGCCGACTTTGACACGGAAGTCAAAGGTCTTCTCCTGCCCTGGCTCTAAGCTGCCGACCGACTTCGAGTTGTCCTCCGAGGTTATGGGACTGCTGTCGACTATCTGGAGCGTGGCGTCGTGTGCGGTCTCGTGTCCCTCGTTACGTACTGTCGCGGTTATACTGCCCTCACTGTCGACCCTGAGTGACTCCGACTCCATATCTACTACGTCGAGGTCGAATGTCGAGTCTACACGTACGGTGATATACTCGGTCTCTGTCTTCTCGTTCCTTATGATCTGGTAAGACGAGTCACGCGCGACCGAGTCGACGCTCATGTAAGTGACGTACTCGTAGTCGATCTCGACAGGGAGTCTGTAAGTACCCGGTGTGGCGTTCTCGTCGACCTCCATCATCACTCCGACGGATGAACCTCTCGAAGGCGTCACAGTGCCCGCTGACTGGGTGTCAGATCTTATGTCTACGGGAGCGTCACCGCTTCTGACGTCGACCCTCGTGGTTATCGCCGCGCCGGGCGTCGACGTATACCGGTTGCCTATGATCTGTGATAGCTCCTGTATTCCGTTAGGAGTCTCGGCTATCGTACTACCCCTATTCTGTACGTCGATCCTGAGACGAGTTGTCTCTCCCGGATCTACGACGTTTGACTCACTTCCTATGCTCGTCATCAGGTCGGGCTCGTCGTAACGCACGCTCTCCTGGGCTCCTAATGCGGGAGCGGAGACGAGAACAACCGCCGAAACTACCACTGCTAGAACTACTGCGCCGTGTCTCAGAGCTGAGTTCATCTTGGATTTCATAGCTTGGTGAAGATTGTACAATTCTTTGTCTGAAATAGCTCTCCCAGGTATATATACTATACGTGTTCTTCAATTCTTCTGAGAAACCGCGGCTCTACTCCATCAGGTCGATGTAGTTGAAGAGCGTCGTGTTAGCGAACTCGACCGTCTTACGTGTCTCTATTAGGTCGTTGACGAAACGATCCTTTCCAAGAGCGTCGTGGTAGACGAGGCGTGAGACGTCTATGTAGTCGAGATCCTCGAAGTCGCCACCGTACTCGAAAGTTCCACGTTTCTGAAAGAGGAATCTCTCTAGCTTCGTCTTGAGTTCGGTCGTCTGTCTGTCGTCGAGTCCGGCTACCGCATCGCGCTGTTCGTCGTCGAGTACGAGACGTGAGACTATGTCTATCTTGTCGGACCCCTCGTTCGTCTTGAGGACGTGGAGGTTGAACTCACCCATCCTGACTGAGAAGTTAAAGACACTGTGTTCGTCGTCGACCTCTTCGTGTTCGATGGCTTCCTCGGTGAGCCATCTTTCTACTGTTTCTCTGACCTCGGCGTCTGACGAGTCTGAGTCTATGGACATAGAGGGAGATTATCTATCAGACGTAAAAGACCTGCTATATAATAGGCGGAGACTGTGTTCAGAGAGGCTTAATCCTGTCACCGTTAGTTGGGTAGCACATTCCGTCCATCAGGAGATGTTCGAGAGTCTCGTCGGCGACCTCCTCGTCTATCCCCGACTCTACCGCGCGTGAGATTATGGTCGACCTCTCAACACCCTCGTCGCCGTTCTCCTCTTCTATTATCCCCATGACGACAGACTCTGGACTGTCCGAAGCCTCGGTGTCATCTTTCTCAGCGTATTCACCGGTAGATTCCTCGGCTTCCTCCGTGGATTCGTCCTCGTAGCCAGCATCAGTGTCCTCTCCCGACTCTATCTCGGTCGCACTCTGGAACTCCGATCCGAACTCCTCCTCGACTGCTTCCCTCTCACCCTCATCCCAGTCCCAGTCGGGCTCGTCTTCGAAGTCAATATCGGCTTCGGTCTCCGTCTCCGAGGCTGAGACTGACTCCGTCTCGTCAGTGTCGGTCTCTGCCGCTCCGTGTGAGTCTATCTCTTTCTCGTCGGAGCTCGAAGCCGTAGGCTCAGCTTGTGCATCTGTCTCAGCCGAAGTCTCTTCCTCAGTCTTGGATTCAAGCTCGGTATCTGCCAGTCTCTCTTCCTCTTCGCCCTCGGCAGTATCCGTATCTGCGATCTCTTCGAGAGCATCGAGACATTCACGTCTGAGCGAGTCGAGGTACTGAGTGTCGGTTCCATACTCGTCTATCGCCATCTTGACATCGGCGTCCTCGCCCTCGCCTTCTAACACCGACTCGACGTTTTCTATTCTACTGAGGCTTCTCTCGGCTGTGTTGACGACCCATCTGTCACGTGTCTCGGAGTCGACCTCGCTGACTTCCTCGGGACGGACGCTCGTGTAGACCTCGTCAGAGTCGTCGGGTTCGTAGGTTCTCGCCTTCCCTACGACCGCGACGAACGACGGAACATCGGCCTCCGAGAAGAAGTTCATAGCGTCGGGCTGATACTGTCCGGCGTAGACGACGAATGCGCCGGTCGGATCAGCTATCCTCGCTCTATAAAGGTCGTCGTCGAGTCTCTCGACCTCGGTGACGACCCCTACGATGAAGAGACGGTTAACCTTCGCCCCGGTCGGCGTGAGGACGTAGTTGGGGGCACGGTCACCCTCGCCCTGTTTGAACGAGTAAGTCGAGTCATCGTACTCCGTGGCGAAGAGACGCCATGCGACCTCCCTGTTGAAGCCGTTCGACGTCTCCGTACGGTTCTGTGTCTGTGTTTCACTCATGCTTCTGTATTACCTCTCTTGCCATAGACTCGGGGGGGACGTCGACCTCCGACAGATCCTTGACTTCCATGTTGGCGCCGTACTCTCCGACGCTGACGTTTCCACGTGCCATCCACTCTCTTCCCACCATCTCGTCGGCTATCGCTTCCTCGACAACAGACTGATCCATCGCCTCCCTCGCCTCTTCCTCGGCGTCTTCGAGACTTCCGCCGTAGACCTTCTCTGTCAGATCACGTCCGAGAACGAGAGTGAGTGCCCCGGTTCCGTCGTCGAGAACCGCCTTAGTACGCATGTCGGAGACACCCTCGACTTCCCCATGCGCCCTGCACTGCCCCTTCTGTATCACTCTGCCACATTCGGGACATCTCTTTATTATACCAGAACCGTCCTTAACTGAGATAACGGTTCCCGTGACTGCGACGTCGAAGGCTCCCCCGTCCTCGACAGCCTCCCTCACGGTGACTTCCGAGGTTTCGTCGTCGACTTCGACTTGGGTCTCTGCCTCCTCAACGGCTGTATACTCTCCCATGTTTATCTGAGGCACGCCGCGGTACTCGTTGACGTAGGCATTCTCGACTCTCAAGGAATCATCCTCTTCGAAGTCGCGGTTCTCCCAGTCGGTGAAAGGTAGCCGTCCCGACGCGTCGGCGAGGACACCCGACTTTATACGTGTCTCACCCTCACGTCCGTCTATCGTCCTCTCCTCCGACTCGACGACGGCTGCTTCGAGATCGACGGCGCGGTCGCCCTCTCTTAGGTCGGCGATATCACGGACTCCATGAGTCCCGTACTCAGTCTCAATGTTCTCAGCGTCCTCGACACGTGTCTCGTTCCCGAGGTTTATCTGTCTCTCACCGTTCCACTCGCGGACATCGGATCCCTCTATACGTACGGTGTCACCGGCTGAGAGACCGAAGTCATCCCAAGCCGTGAACTTGATGACGTCGGTCTCGTCGGCTATCTCTCCCTCGAATATTGTGTTCGCGTCGCCTCCCGATCGTATGCTACGTCTTCCGACACTCAGAACCATCCCCTCGACAGTGACTCCTTGATCCTCGGTACTGAGTTCATCTATCCCCATCGGCTCAGACGCGGCTTCGTCTGTGGAGTCGGACGAGGAGTCGGTGGAGTATCTACGTCTGAGAGTCTTCTTAGCTTCGTCTATCGGAACGCTGTACTCGACGAGATTCCGGAGTCTCTCCTCGACCTCGTCGGCGTCGGCATCGAGACTCTCGGCGAGTTCGCGCGCGTGTCTCGAAACATCCGTCCCATTCATCAAGTTGAAATGGTGTTTGTGGGTTAAAAGCCTTGTTCAGACCAGACCGAGACGTCCTAGCCCGAAGCCATCAGAGACACATGGAATTCATCCACAACTCGGTGGGTTCACCGTTAGATTTATTAGTAGTCAGCCTCGGAATACGGAGGGTATGGGTGGAGTGATTCTAGGTAAGATTAGGCAGAGCTACGGTCTAAAATTACTCGTGTCATTCTTTCTGATACTCGGATTGATAGGCGGCATAGGCGGATATATGTATCTCGACTCGAAGGCGACACTGACTCAGGACGCTAACCAGAAGATGGAGACGACTGCGGAGCTACATTCGAGTCAGATGGAGAGCTGGATAACGTCGTCACGGCAGCAGGCTCGTATGATCTCGGAGTCGGAGCACGTATCGACGGGAAATAGACAGGAAGTTAAGACATACGTCGACGGTCTAGTTGAGGACGACGAGACTGTTCAGGGGACTAGAGCAATACATTACATAGATACAGAGACTACTGAGATACTCACGAGCAGCCTCGACGGGAGGATAGGTGGTAATCCGCGACAGGAGGGTGCACCCTGGGCTCAGGAAGACCTGACACAGCTTGAGACTGATGAAGTCAAGATATCGGCGTTCAAGCCGGAAGTGGCTAATGCCACAGTAATGACGTTCGTAACCCCTGTCCCCGACGGAGAGAACCGTGGCATAGTTCTAGTCACGAGTATAAGTGAGGTAGCTAAGGGTCTCGAACAGCCCGTGGATTCGAGTGGTACGAAGATAGTCTCCTCCGAGGGGCGTGTCATGCTCAGTCAGAAAAATCCCAACTCTGTCGGGACTCAGAACACCGAGGAGGAGGGTGTGAGTTCTGACGCCGTGGCAAGTGCGCTTGACGGTAACACGGGCGTAATCCAGGCTGACGGTGAGACAGTAGTTATGGGATATTCACCCATCGAATCTCTCAACTGGGCAGTGGTTACACACGCTCCGTCATCGAGTCTCCTCTCGGTACAACAGAGCGTTTCGATGGGGATACTCGGAATACTCGTCTCCGCGGTGTTCGGAATGGGACTCATAGGGGTCACAATAGGACGTAACACACTCAGTTCCGTCAAGACGCTCTCCTCGAAAGCCGAGGAGATAGAGGACGGAAATCTCGACGCTGATCTTAGCTCCGACAGAAAAGACGAGATAGGCGGGCTTTTCTCGTCGTTCGACAGCATGAGGTCGTCTCTCAAGGAGAAGATAGACGAGGCAGAGAACGCGAAGGAGGAAGCAGAGACGCAGAAGGAAGAGGCAGAGGAGGCGAAGAGGGAAGCCGAGGAGATGAGACAGCATCTCGAAGACAAAGCCCAGGAGTACGAAAACGTCATGTCAAAGGTTGCCGACGGCGACCTCACCCTCAGAATGAACTCCGACAGCCAGAGTGACGCCATGAACTCAATCGCTCAAGGCTTCAACTCAATGGTCAACGACTGGGAAAACGTCATCAGCGAAATCCGTAGCTTCGCCGACGAAGTCGCCGAGTCGAGCGAACAGGTCACTGCCTCAAGCGAAGAGGTCAAAACCGCCAGCCAGCAGGTCTCCGAATCAATTCAGGAAATCGCCGACGGTGCCAACAGCCAAAACCAAAAACTCGACGACGTCTCTAACGAAATGAGCGACCTCTCGGCGACAATAGAGGAAATAGCGTCGTCAGCGGACAACGTCGCTCAAAAATCAAAGGAAACCGCCGAAATCGGCGAATCCGGCAAAAACGCCGCCTCCAACGCCATCGACGAAATGAACTCCATAGAGTCCAAAGCCGACAAAACCTCCGACGAAATCAAAGCTCTCGACGACAGGATGAAAGAAATCGGCAATATCGTCAACGTCATCACTGATATCGCCGAACAGACCAACATTCTCGCCCTCAACGCCAACATAGAAGCCGCAAGAGCTGGCTCCGGCGGCGACGACGCTGGCGAAGGCTTCGGTGTCGTCGCCAACGAGGTCAAAAGCCTCGCCGAGGAAACTAAAGAGTCCGCCGAGGAAATCGAATCCATAATCGACGAAGTACAGAACCAAACCTCAACCGCCGTCGACGACATGAACGAGATGGAAGACAGAATCTCCGATGGCTCCAACGCTGTTAGCGACGCTGTCGACGCGCTAGAGGAAATCGTCGAAAACGTCAACGAAACTAACACCGGCGTCCAGGAAATCTCTGGCGCTACTGACGACCAAGCCGACTCAACTCAAGAAGTCGTCTCTATGGTCGATGACATCGCCAGCGTCTCCGAAGAAACCTCCTCACAGTCCGAAAACGTCGCCGCCTCCGCCGAAGAACAAACCTCCGCTCTCAACGAAGTCTCCCAAAACGCCTCTAAACTCTCTGATAGAGCAGAGAGGCTGAACGATCTCCTCGGAGAGTTCGAGGTCGAGGCTGGTGGCAGTAGTCAAGACATCGAAGAAAACGTGGACGTGACAGACGTAACAGACACCGAGACAGAAGATAGCTGGGGATCGGCAGAGACAGAAGCAGCCGACTCCGGGGTCTCAGCAGACGGGAGAGGCGACGACTAAGTATTACCGTGAACTCGGCTCCGCCTTGTCGGAGTCCATCCCCGAACCCGCGGTTGAGGCGGGCTCTGTGTCTTGTTTTTCCTCGTTGAGATCCGACCGAGACCTCTCGACATCGGCGTAACTTCTTATCGCCCTCAGGAAGTCTATCTTCCGGAACGCAGGCCAGTAAGGATCACAGAAGTAGACAGCCGACTCGCTCCCCTTCGCCTGCCACGGCAGGAAGTTCGAGAGACGCTCTTCGCCCCCCGTCCTTATCATGAGATCGACGTCGTTCGACTTCGGAGTGTAGACATACTCGGAGACAGTATCGATGTCTATCTCGTCGGGTTCGAGGTCTCCGTCTTCCACCTCTCTGAGAACCTCACGCGAAGCTCTGAGTAGCTCGTCGCGTCCTCCGTATCCGACTGCGACGTTGAGATGGAACTCGTCGTACTCGCTCGTCTTCTCCTCCGCTTCTCTTATAGCTCCCTCGACCCTGTCAGGGAGACGTCCGAGGTCGCCCACAGCACGTATACGTATCTCGTTCGAGTGTATACGTTTGTCTTCGGCGAGTTCGAGGAACTTCTCCTCCATGAGGTCGAAAAGTGAGTCGAGTTCGTTCTCGGGACGTCGGAAGTTTTCTGTCGAGAATGTGTAGAGGGTGACCTCCTTCACGCCGATTTCGGACGCCCAGTCGAGTAGCTCCTCCGCCTTCTCGGCTCCGTGTTTGTGACCTTCTTCCGGCGGCTTTCCGTTCGCCGTCGCGAAACGTCTGTTACCGTCCTGTATCACGGCTATGTGTTCGGGAATCCTCTCACCATCAATCTGACGTCTCAGGAAGAACTCGTAGACCCTGTTGGCGACTTTCCTCATCATCAGTATCTTATCTGTCTGTTCTGTCTAAGAAAGCTCGTCTTATTAATTCACGGGAATAGAACAAATACGAACGGGCTCACTCCTCCTTACAGTCGTCGTTGTACGGGCCGGGAGGGATTCGAACTTTGGTCATTGCATTCCCGAGTTCGAATCCTTCCTGAGAGTTAAACGGGCCGGGAGGGATTCGAACCCTCGGTCATCTGGTTAAGAGCCAGACGCTTTAACCGGACTAAGCTACCGGCCCACTGCGTTTCTAACTTTGACGGGGTATTCTTTATAGGTTGTGATTCGAACTCGGGGATGCAGTCCCCGACGACAGCCCCATGAAAAGCTTCTTACGTCGGTATTTCAAATCTGTTATGCATGCCAGAACTGGAAAGAAGACCTCCTGTTAAACACGAGGCGGTAGCAGTCCTTAAGATACTCGGTCTTGAGGGTGGTGTCGAGAGGGAAGTCAAGACTTCGTGTAGCGGTCTCGGAGAGAGGATCGGCACGAGCGACCAGACTGTTTCGCGGAGGCTCCAGTCCCTCGAAAGCTCCGATCTCATAGACCGTGAGATGGCGGCTGACGGACAGTGGATCGAGATCACAGACGAGGGTGAGAGAGTCCTGAGGAACGAGTACGAGGAGTACAGGAGGATCTTCGAGGACGCTACGACTGTCGACCTCACGGGCGAGGTCGTGAGCGGAATGGGTGAGGGCGAGTACTACATCTCACTCGACGGATACCAGAGACAGTTTCAGGAGAAGCTCGGATACGAGCCCTTCCCGGGCACTCTCAACATAGAGCTCGATGACGACAGCGTGAGGGCGAGATCAGCGGTCAACAATGCCGACGGAATTCTGATAGAGGAGTGGGAGAACGAAGAGAGAACCTTCGGCGCTCTGACGTGTTACGAGGCTGAGATCGGCGGCGTCGACGGACATCTAGTGAAGCCTCATAGGTCACATTACCCAGAGGACATGGCGGAGGTCATAGCCCCCGTGAAGCTGAGGGACGAACTCGGACTCGAAGACGGCGACGGCATAACTGTGGAGGTGAAGCTGAGATGATTTCCGAGGCAGTCGACGACCTGAGGGAGGGAAAGCCCGTCTTAGTATACGACTTCGACGACAGAGAGGCTGAGACCGACATAGTCTACGCCGCCGAGAAGGTCGATCACGACGACATAGCACGTCTCAGGAACGACGCAGGGGGTCTGATCTGTACGGCTATACATCCCGAAGCCGCTGAGAGACTCGGTCTTCCGTTCATAGCCGACGTCCTCCAGGACAATCCGCTAGTCGAGGAGGCGGGCGACCTTGGGTACGACAGCCGTTCGTCGTTCTCTCTCTGGGTCAACCACAAGTCGAACTACACCGGAATTACCGACAAAGACCGCGCGAAGACTGCGCGTAAGCTCTCGGAAGCCGTCGGGTCTTCGCTCTCGGAGTCGGCGTCGGAGGAGAGTCTGAGTATCGAGGAGGAGTTCCGCACGCCGGGACATATGGCTGTTCTCAGAGCCGACGAGGATCTCTTGGAAGGCAGACAGGGACAGACAGAGATGAGTGTGAAGCTCGTCGATGAGGCGGGTCTGACACCCGCGGCAGTAATCTGTGAGATGCTCGACGACGAGACGGGTGAGGCTCTATCGAAGGAGGACGCGAAGAGATACGCAGACGAGAACGGTCTCACTTTCGTCGAGGGAAGACAGTTAGTCGAGGTCGCCGACGCCGAGTCTTAGTCGAGTGGTTGATCTGAGTTCTGGTTTCTATTCTGCTTCACAGCCCTGCGACGTCCTCGATAGCGTCGGTGAGCTTCTTGATCGAGTCGACGTCGTGCTCTCCCATATGTCCGATCCTGAAGGTCTTCTCGCCGAGGGTCGACCCGTAGCCGTTCGAGAACACCATGTCGTACTTCTCGGAGACCTCCTCGATAGTCGCGGCGACATCGATCCCGTGTGTGTTCTCGATACAGCCGACTGTCTGTGACTCGTATCCCTCCTCGGGGAAGATCTCGAAGTGGTCGCGTGCCCAGTCGCGTGTGTACTCAGCCATCTCGCGGTGTCTCTCGTCACGAGCCTCGTGTCCCTCTTCGAGCATGTGCTTCATCTGTTTCCGGTAGGCGAGCATCACGGGGATTGCGGGCGTCGAGTGGGTCTGACCCTTCCTGTCGTAGTAGTCGAGCGACCTCTGGAAGCCGCCGTACCACGACGCCGAGTCCTTCTCGACCTCACGTTCGTATGCTTCGTCGTTGACGACACAGACACCGAGTCCGGGGGGCATGGCGAACGCCTTCTGGACAGAAGTGAATATGACGTCGATTCCGTGTGCATCGATGTCGACGTAGTCGCCTCCGAGAGACGAGACAGCGTCGACTATGAAGTAGGTGTCAGGGTACTCGTCGACGACGTCGCCTATCTCCTCTATCGGGTTACGGACTCCCGTAGAGCTCTCGTTCATCACGCACGTGACTGCGTCGTACTCCTTGTCGCTCGTTTCGAGTGCCTCGCGGACGTCTTCGGGCTTGACAGCCTGACCCCAGTCGTACTCTAAGGTATCGACGTTCTTCCCGAGACGCTCAGCGACGTTCGCCTGTCTCTCGCTGAAGCTACCACACGTCGTACACAGGACGTCGTCGTCGACTAAGTTGAGTACTGAGCTCTCCATGAACTCGGTTCCCGAACCCGTGAGGATGATGACGTTGTGTTCGGTGCCGAGGAACTCCTTCGTGTCCTCGACTATTGTCGTGTAGAGGTCGGTCATACGATCCATACGGTGACCGAACATCGGCTGACACATCTCTTCGATTACGTCTTCACGTACCTCGGTCGGTCCTGGTATGTACAGCGTCTTATTGGGGTAGTCGTCCTTGTATTCGCGTTTCTGAGTCACGTAATCCACCTAGTAGGGTAGAGTCTGTAACGCTGCGACATGGTACTTTTGATTCAGAATAAAATGAGAGGGTCGAGAGTGTCTCAGTCGTCGTCTGAGTCTTCGAGTATCTTCTTCGTCTTCGAGTGCCTGTACCTGAAAAAGCCCTTAAGCTGGAGCTTCACGAACGAGTTGGGTATCTTCCCCGACTCGTACTCGACGGTGTCCCTCATTACTGTTCCGCCGTCGGATCTCTCGAAGCCGTGTGTGTGTCTCCATTTCTCGAAGGGTCCACGTTCCATCTCGTCGACGAAGAAGGCTCTTCCCTCGTCGAAGTCGGACTCGCGCTCGACTATTGTCGAAGTCCAAGAGACTCGTAGGAGACCTAACGGCTTGACCGAGAGACGGATCTCCGAGCCCTCGGTGAGTTCGTCGGCGTCACCGTTCTCGACTTCGAGAAGACGGAGGTTCATCCAGCCGGGTGTCAGACGTTTGAGACCCTCGACTCCCGAGTGGAACTCCCAGACGTCTTCGAGGGGCGCGTCGATGTATGTCTCGGACTCGAACTCCATACACGACATACGGCTTCGAGAGGTATTAGATTGGGTGGTGGGAAACACGAGAGAGATAGAAGGATCTTGGAAAGCTTTACTTCAGCGCGCTCACAGAAACACGTAGATGGGCAGACCCACAGTACATATCATACCGGTCGGGTTCGACTACGACCGTCTCATAGCTCCGCTTATAAGGGACAAGCTCGACGTCGACCGCGTGATTCTCCTTCAGGGGTCGGTCGGGAGCGAGGAGAACGTCGAGTACTCGAAGAAGGTCGCGGCGAAGCTTGAGGAGGACTTCGAGTCGCTCCTCGACGCCGAGACTGAACGCGTGACACTCGAAAACGTATACGACTACCAGGAGATATTCGCGCGCGCATACGGTCTGATACTCGACGAGTTCACATCGGGAAGAGAGGTCTACGTCAACGTAAGCGCGATGCCACGTACTGTCTCTTTCGGGTTCACGACTGCGGCACACGCCGTCATAGTCGAGGAGGACGAGGCGAGAGAGCACATACACACCTACTACACCGCCCCCGAGAAGTACCTCGAAACAGATCTCGCCGAGGAGCTTCAGGAGATGGTTCATCTCCTCAGACGTCTCAAGAATGAGGGTCTAACAGACAGCGTCGAGTCGGACCTCGACGAGAGGTTCGCGGAGGCAAACGACCTACTCGACGAGTTCGACGAGCGCGGTACCACGGTCGGAGCGAAGAGCTTCGACGGCTCACACATAATAGAGATACCCGTCGCTCCTCTGAGCAAGATAAAGCCGTTCGAGCGCGTCATACTCTTCAAGCTACACGAGGAGGGAGTTGTCAAGTCGGTTAGCGAACTCGCCGACCATCTCGCCGACGACCTCGACGAGGAGTACACCGACTCGTTCCGGTCGAAGGTTATCTACAACACTCGGTCTCTGCGCGAGAAGGGCTACATACTACAGGAGGAGTCGGGGAAGAGCCACGAGACGCGTCTGTCGAGACTCGGTGAGCTATGGGTCGAGTCACACAGACACGACACTGAGACATAGATATCATATATATAGTGACGGCAGAAGTCCCACTACTACCACGAACTCAATCAGGTTGTTGAGGAAATGCATCAGCCACGCTCCTGTCAGACTGTCGTACCTGAGACGGAGCCAGGTCAGGAGTAAACCCAAGAGTAAGGCGTTTATGACCCCCGCGACACCTGCTGTGAAGACATGTATCAGACCGAAGACGAGTAATGAAATCACCCCAGCCGTGGCTTGGGTGTGTCCCCGTTCGAGTAGTATTCCGAGTAACAGACCGCGGAAAAGAAGCTCCTCGGCTACTGGAGCCACAACCACAGCCACCAGAAACACCGACACGGCTTCGGGAGTCGAAGAGAATGCCGGAGGAGTATACCGACTGACACCGAGGACATCCGAGAGAAGAGTCGTAGTCCGCCATCCGACCGCCACACCTAACACTGTTGCTAAGACTCCTGCAACGGTCTCAGACCTCGAAGGACGTCTCGCAGCCCTAATAGCTTCCCAGACATCGTCGCTGACACGTAGATACACGGCTACGAGGGTTCCGACGTTAGCGACTCCGTAAACTACGGTAGGGAGCTTCGAGAAGATCCGTGTGTCGTCTCCTCCGTTGACCGTATAGACGAGGGTGACAGCCACTAATGTCACGACGATGGGAGCGAGTGGTACGGCTGCCCACCGTGTCCCGAGTTGTGAGAGGGGAGTGACAGTCCTCTCAAGACGCTCTTGGGAGGCAAGCATCCCATCTAAGGAGTATAAGAGGAGAGTCACAAAACTTCCGGGTCTACCGAGGCACAGATTATATAAATTAGTCAGGACAATTCCGTCCGAAATGATAGAACACGAGAAGAGAGGCGACGCTTTCTGGATAACCATAGACCGTCCCGAGAAGATGAACTCGCTCGACCTCGAAGACTGGGAAGGTATCTCGGACGGGCTCGAAAAAGCGGAGGAAGAGGCGAGGGTCGCAGTCATAACCGGTGTGAACGACGTCTTCTGTGCGGGTGACGACATACAGGTTCTTGACGACCTCGACGACGCCGACGACGTCGAGAAGCTCGGCGAGATGCTCTTCGACGTTCTTCAGGGAATAGAGGAGACGGGAGTGCCTGTGATAGCCGCTGTCAACGGACTCGCATACGGTGGCGGATTCGAGATAGTCGCGGCGTGTGACCTCGCAGTCGCGGCTCAGGGTGCTTCGTTCGCGCTCCCCGAGACACGTATAGGCGCGTATCCGCCCTACGCCGTCGAGAGGGTCGCCGAGATGGCGGGACGTAAGAGAACGATGGAGATGATACTCACGGGAGAGTCGATAGACGCCGAGACCGCCCTCGACTGGGGACTCGTCAACCGCGTGGTTCAGAAAGACGAGATAGAGGAGACTGTCGACGAGTTCGTCGAAGCGATCTGTATGTCGCCCAAACGTTCGACTAAGATCGCTAAGAAGTACGCCAACCAGCGGATCTCCGAGACGGGAGAAAAGGAGAGGATGCTCGGAGGCTTCGCACATCTGTTCATGTCGGAGGAGTCACAGGAAGGCGTCAGAGCCTTTGTGGAGGACAGGGAGCCGTCGTACAGGAAGTAGCGATCGGCGTCCTTCGTGGGAAATAAGATTTCGGAGTTCGACGTCGAAGCATGGAACTCAAAGACTCGTCGGTGCTCGTAACGGGCGGAGCGGGATTCATAGGAAGCCATCTGATCGAACGTCTCCATCCGTCGAACCACGTCGAGGTCGTCGACAGCCTGAGTTCGGGGAACGCCGACTACCTCCCCGACGAGGTCAAGATACACGAGGTCGACCTACTTGACACAGACGCCCTCTCCGAGGTCATGAAGTCTGACTTCGACTTAGTGTTTCACTTAGCCGCGAACCCCGACGTCAGAAGCGGTGCGGAGAAGACGAGCCTCGACCTCGAACAGAACACGGTCGCGACTAACAACCTCCTTGAGTCGATGAAGGCAAACGGCGTCGACAAGATAGCGTTCACTTCGACGTCGACGGTATACGGCGAGGACGTTCCGATGCCGACTCCCGAGACGTACGGTCCTCTGAAGCCCATCTCGCTCTACGGAGCCTCGAAGCTGGGATGTGAGGGACTGTGTACGGCTTACGAGGGTAGCTTCGGATTCGACACGTGGATATTCAGGTTCGCTAACATAGTGGGTGAGAGAGGACACGGCGTAGTCCCCGACTTCGTCGAGAAGCTGGAGAACGATCCCGAGAGACTCGAAATACTCGGCGACGGCAGACAGAGGAAGTCATACCTACACGTCTCCGACTGCGTAGACGCGATGGTACATGCGGTCGAGAACGCCGACGGTACTGTCTACAACATCGGAAGCCGTGACACCGTCTCTGTCACAGAGATCGCAGAGATAGTTAGTGAGGAGATGGGTCTCGATCCCGATTTCGAGTACACGGGTGGACGACGCGGCTGGACAGGCGACGTCCCTGAGATGAGACTTTCTGTCGAGAAGCTAATGGATACGGGATGGCAGCCCCAACACGACAGCGAGGAAAGCGTCAGAAAAGCTACGCGAGAGATCAGTTCTAGCCCCTGAGTCGTTCCTGTATTCCGACCTTGAGTACCGACTTGGCTATCTCAGCACCTCCTGAGAGGGGATCGAGCTTCGAGTCGCCCGCCCTCTCACGGTACTCTATGGGTATCTCACGCACATCGTAGCCTCTCATCACGGGTCTCATCAGAAGCTCAGCGGAGAGACCCGTGTTCTCTGTCCAGTCTACCGACTCGACGACCTCACGTCTGTAGGCACGCATTCCCGTGGTGGTGTCGTGGACACGTCTTCCCATGAGGACTGTCGCTGTCAGTGCGAAGACGACGTTTCCGAGACGGTTCATCGACGGCATCGCGTCGGCACCGTGGTAGAGTCTGTCGCCGCTCACGACGTCGTATCCCGAGTTTATGGCTTCGAGAAACTCGGGTAGCTGTTCCATCGGGTAGGTGTCGTCACAGTCGGTCGTGACTATCACCTCCCTGTCGGGTGTGAGAACAGCCTCACGTACTGCGACCCCGTAGCCCTGGGGCTCCTGTTCTATCACCCTCGCCCCCTTCTCCCTCGCTATCTCCGGGGTCGCGTCGGAGGAGCCGTCGACACAGACCACCTCGGCTTTACCGTCGGTGACCTCATGAATGTCGTCGAGAACCTTTCCGACAGCTTCCTCCTCGTTGTAAGTCCCCATTACGACGCTGACGTCTGTGAAGTCGTATCCGTCGTGGCTTTGGCTCGCTGTCTCGTCCTGTGTCTGAGTCTGAGTCGTGAGTGTCTGAGACGACATCTGTGTAGTCGTAGATGTGTCCCCGCCTACTTAACTTCTTAGGTTAACCTAAAAATCAGAGGTACTCGTCTATGTGGTCGGCAGCCTTGAGCGAGAGGGCGGCTATCGTGAGGGTAGGGTTCATCGCGCCGCTCGTGACAAAGACGCTACTCCCGGCTATCCAGAGGTTGTCGAGGTCGTGTGTCCTCATACGCGGATTCACGACCGACTCGTCAGAGTCGGTTCCCATCCGTGTGGTTCCCATGTGGTGGTAAGCCGGACCCGTGTTCTCGGGACTGACCTGCCACGTCACCTCGGCTCCCATCTTGGAGAGTATCGCCTCCTGTACCGTGTTCGCACGACGTATAGAACGTCTCGTGACCTCGTCTATCTCCCAGTTTATTTCGGGGACAGGATTGCCGTTGTGGTCGGTCTTCGAGGAGTCGAGTCCGACGTAGTTTTTCTTCCGGGGTCTCTGACCCACGAGACCGCCGACACCGACCGAGTTTCCGTACGAGTCCCTGAGATCCGAGAGGAGTGAGTCGCCCCAGTCGTCGGAGCTGAGCGCAGTCTCGACTGGGGAGGGTCCTGCGTAGTTGAGGAACTCGATCTTTATCGGAGTGAGAGACGACCTGTCTACGTCGGCGGAAGGGACGCCCTCGGTCGACTTAGCGGGTCTGTCGTAGAACTCGTGGCTCTCGCTCGTGATGAAGCCGACGTGGTTCTGGCGCGTCCTCTCGTCGAGTACGCCTCCCGTTCCCGCGAAGAGATGCTCCATGAAGTAACGTCCGACAGCGCCGCTGGAGTTACCGAGTCCGTCGGGGTACTTCTCCGACTTCGAGAGGAGAAGGAGACGCGGGTTCTCGATCCCTCCACACGCGACCACGAAGACACGTGCCTCCTGTCTGTGTCTCTCGCCGTCAGGGGTGACATAGACGACCGACTCGACTGAGTCGCCCGTGCGGTCGTGTTCGAGACGGACTGCGGTCGATCTGTCTATCACGCGCGCACCCTCCTCCTCCGCCTTTCTTACGTCACGGGTCGCGTCGTACTTGGCTCCCGAGGGACAGACGGGGTCACAGGTGCCGTATCCGACACACGCTGGCTCGCCGTCGTACGACTCGGAGTTACGCGCGTTCGGAACTCGATGTACTCTGATACCGAGTTCGTCACACGCCTCCTCGAAGAGGGAGTCGGAGTAAGACGGTTCGAAGCCCGGTAGGGGATACTCGTCGTCTCTAGGGGGTGCAAAGGGGTTGTCGCCGCTACCCGAGACTCCTAAACGTCTCTCCGCCTCGGCGTAGTAGGGCTTGAGGTCGTCGTAGCTCAGAGGCCAGTCCCTCGCGACTCCGTGTCTCGTCCGTGTCTCGAAGTCGGACTCGTGGAGACGCATCACCATTCCCTGCCAGTGAAGGGTCGATCCCCCGACAGCCTTGACACGTGTCGCGTTGAGAGGGTAAAAGAGGTCGCCCGACGAGGTGTAGGCGTCACGTTCGCCTCCCATCTCCCAGACTGAGAGGTCGTCGTGTCCGGGTCTTATCGACCTCTCCATCCTCTCGTCCCTGTCTCGCGGGTCGAACCTCTTTCCGGCTTCGAGAACGGCCGTCTCGTGTCCTCTCTCTGAGAGCTCGTGAGCTATCAGTGCACCCGCAGGACCCGATCCTATTACACAGACGTCGACCCTCTCCGACGGCGTCCTGTCGGTCTCCTCAGACATCTGGACCCCTCGTGTAACTCGAAGTACCGCCCGGATGTCCCTGTGGGTTCTCAAGACCCACTAGCTCGCCTCCCGTAGGTGTGGTGTAGAGGGCAAAGAGTAGCTCGTTTACGACGTGGTACCTCACCGCCTCGACTCCTGATCCCTCGGGGTCTGGGTCAGCCGTGTCCGCGCCCATCGCCCTGAGAGCCTCGTCCCTCTCGTCGCGGCTAAGGTCGGCGAACCGGTCACCGTACCACGACTCAGCGTACTTGTCGAGATAGGCGACCGCATCAGAGAGGCGTTCGGCACGGTCGGGCGAGTCGTGTGCCCGGCTGAGAACGTACGAACTCACGAACTCCTCGGTCTCGTCGGCTTCGAGTTCGGAGGGGTAGACAGTCTGGGCGGCGGCGACGAATACTTCGACCTCTTCGTCGGTGAGGGGTTTTGTCCCCTGATCGGATTCCTCGGACTCCTCGACAACGACTAAAGACGCGCCTCCGACACCGACGGCAGCAAGCGCAGCCATCAGGTCACGTCTCGTGAGCTTCATACTTCCCCCTCGGTTTCGGCGTGAAGGTCGGTTCTGACGAAGACGCCTTCGGGAGACGACTCTGGGACATAGGCTCCGCCGTAGCCGTCACACAGACGTACGTCGTCACAGTACTTCTTCCGAGGTGTGAGTCCACGTACTCCCGTCTCAGACTCGACAGGTAGTGAGAGACGGTACTCGAAGCTGTTCCCGAAGCCCTGGTCTACGAAGACTACGACTTCGACGGTCGAGGAGTCTCCGAGTTCGACAGAGACGTTTTGAGTTGAACCGGAGCTCGAGACAGACCTAAGACGAACCTCGTCCCGTGTCACGCCGAGACTGAGATTCACTGACTCCGACCCTGAGGCGTCGGGGAAGGTCACGAACTCGGTTCCCTCGTCGGTCGTTACGGTCGCTGTGATCTCGTCGTCTTCATCGGGGTCGGGAATCCCGAGAGTAGCGTCGAGGCTGAGACGGCTGCCCTCAACGTGTTCGATCTCTTCGAGACGCGCTGTCTCGGGAGAGCCGTCACCGGGCGACCAGACGCCGCGGTACGAGTACCTGTAGAGAGTCCTGTCGGGGTACTCGTCGACAAGATCGAAGGGTCTGTCGTCGATCACATAGATGGCGTCGCCGTCGTAGTCGGGACTGTTCCGGAGGTACTGGAAGGGATGAGCCAGCCAGTCGCCGTACGGGTCAGGAAGAAACACGACCGCGTTCTCGAAAGACGTCTCCTCGAAGGGCTCGTAGACATCGGAGTAGGTTCGTGTAACCTCGGCGTTCCGGGAGATCTTCTCCTCCGCCTCGACGGCTGTGACGCCACCGAAGACCGCCGCCGACAGAAGCACGACGGCTGTGATACCTCGTGTGCTCACGCCTGTCCTGAGACGTCTGTAGAGACCCACCGCACCCGCCGACGCGAACGCCGCGGTCGGAACCAGGAGGTCGAAGTGGTAGTAGGGTCCGAAGAACGAGACTAAGCCGTCGCCCGCGGCGTCGAGGTCTCCGAGTATGTTGAAGTTGCCCCAGAAGTAGAGGTTTCCAGCGATCACCGAGACGAAGATGCCTGCGACGGTCGCCTTACGTCGGTCGATCCCGTCGTCGAAGGCAACGAGTAGACCGACTACTGCGAGGAGCCCTCCTAAGACGCCGCCCGCGATCCAGTCGGTGAAGAAGAGCCTCACAGCCTCGTAGTTCGACCTGAGGGCGAGTTCGGGCGTGTATACTATCTCGTGGCTGAGTATACGCCGTCTCCCGAATCCGATCCCGTCGAGCGGAGCGAACTCAAGGTAGGGAAATCCAAGAGGCGATCCCGTCATAACGGCGTTGTAGGCGACTGTGGCGGCGACTCCCGAGAGTCCGAGGACGGCGGTGGCTGTCTGTCTCGGGACTGCGACCCGCGGCTCGGAGTAGACTGTGTAGACGGCATGGACTATGAAGGGGGCTGCGAACAGAACCGCTGTGTAGGGACGTGCGAAGAAAGACAGACCGACTCCGACGCCGGCTAACGAAGCCCATCTGAGGTCGTTGAGACGGTCGGCTCGGAGGTACGAGTAAGCGAATACGAGGTTAAGGAGGGTCGTCGGCGCGTAAGGCAGGAAGACAGACGCGTCGACGATAAAGATGGGTGAGGCACCGACGAAGACTGCCGCGAGGACTCCTGTTACGGAGTCGAACGCCTCACGTACCGTCGCAGAGACAAGTACGAGGACTCCGACAGAGACGCCGACAAGAGAGAGACGGTATCCGCCGAGTAGCTCTCCGAGACTGAAGATTACCGCCGGGACGGGCGAGTACTTGGGGTAGAGACCGTCGTCGCCTTCGACGAAGAACCACGGCCGGAAGACACCCTCGACAGGTGGTTTAAGCCTCAGCTTTCCATCGAGGAGCATCGAAGCGTGGTGGAGATAGACCCCTTCGTCGTGGTTGAGAGAGTGGTACGCGAAGACGTCGGTAGAGACGGTCCAGACTACAATGCCCCCGAAGACGGCGACTAAGGCTGTGGCTATGGCTGTACGTTGACTTTGTTCGGTTTCCATCGTCTACCTCGTACTCGTAACCACGTGGTTCACCCGTCACCCTCCTGTGATATTATCACGACCATCGAGAGTCCCGAGACTGCGACCAGGACGAAGGCGGGGACGGCTGCCTGGCTGTAGAGTCCCGCTTCCTCGACCCGCCAGATGTAGGTCACGAGAGTGTCAAAACCCATGGGTCGGAGTACGAGTGTCGCGGGGAGTTCCTTCATAGTCGTGAGGAAGACTAGTGCCGCTCCCGTGGCTATTCCGGGGAGTACAAGCGGGAGTGTCACTGATCTGAACGCCTCGAGACGCGAGCTTCCGAGTGTGCGTGCCGCTTCGACTAGCTCAGTGTCGACCTGTAACGTCGAGGCACGTACAGAGCCTATCGCCTGTGGTGTGAAACGGACGACGTAGGCGAAGACTAAGAGGGGTACCGTCTTGTAGAGCGACGGCAAGACGTCGAGGCTGAATCCCACGAGGGCGATCGCTAGGACGATACCTGGGGTTGCGTATCCGACATACGGAATCCGGTCGGCTACGAAAGCCAGCTTTGAGTCGGAGACCGCCGACCTGAGGGCTATCGGGAACGCAACTACGACCGAAGCAACGGCGGCTAAGAGGGATACATAGACCGAGTTCCAGCCGTACTCCCACGAGAACGACATCGTACCCGTGGCGTAGCCCGGCTGGTTGGTGAAGAGCCACGACCCGAATATAACAACGGGAAGGAGGACAGCCGCAAGTCCCACCACAGCTGGGAATACGACCGCGGGATACTGCCATCTTCCGAGGAGGTTGAGGCTTCCGACTCCACGTCTCCCACGGCTCTCGTATGCCTTAGATTCGTCGACCCCTATACGTGATTCGATCATGAGTATGAGTGCGGTAATGCCGACGAGCTGGAGAGACAGGAGAGCGGCGTAGTCGCGCATGAATGCGTTGTAACGCGCGTATATGAACTGGGTAAAGACCTCAACGCGCATTATGTTCGGGGTTCCGAAGTCGGAGAGTGTGTAGAGAGCGACGAGGAGAGCACCCGCTGTTATTCCCGGGGTTATCTGGGGGAGTATGACACGTCTGAACGACTCCCATCTGCCACAGTTGAGGCTCCGCGCCGCCTCGAACAGCGACGCGTCGAGCGAGAGGAGAGACGCACGTGTCGTGAGAAAGACATACGGGTAGGTATACAGAGTCAGAACCACCGCGGCACCTGCGAAGCCGTATATCTCGGGTAGTCTCTCGACGCCGAGAGGAGCAAGAACGTCAGCGAGAGTTCCACGAGGACCGAAAGCCGAGACGACAGCGAAAGCCCCGAGGTAGCTGGGTATTGCGAGCGGGAGAGCCGCAATTACCGTCCACGCCCGTCTGAGAGGTACGTCCTGTACGGTGAGGACGGCGAGAGGAACTCCTATGACGACGCTCGCTCCGGTGACCACGGCGACTAAGCCGACGCTTCTCACAAGAACCTCCAGTGTCGTTGAGTCAGTGAGAAGATCGAGGGATTCGGCTCCGAGACCCAGTACACCGACGAAGAGCCAGCTAAGCGGGAAGACAAGTAGGAGTGCGAGCACGAGACCCACGAGGGTCATGCCTGTACCGAGGGCGTCCGTGGTGTCACCGGGGAGCCTCTCCCGCGCCGTACCGATCAGCCTGTCAATGTTCATACTCGTCCTATCCCGAAACTCCGGCTTCCCTCATGAGTTCGAGCGTGGGTTCAAGGTCGGAGAGCTCGGCTAGGTCGATCTCCGGAGGACTAAGCTCGTCGACAGTCGGCAGGTCTCCAACAGGCTCGACGCCCTCTATCATGGGGTAAGCGAAGCTCACGGTAGTGAAGAACTCCTGAGCCTCCGAGGAGAGGAGATGGCGGACGAAGTTGTTGACGAGTTCGCCCTTCTGGGTTCCCTTTATACGTAAAGCCCCCGCGACGTTGACGAGAGCCCCAGCGTCACCCTGTGTGAACGCGAGATCTATGGGTGCGTCGGGTCTCTGGTTCTTGACCCTCATGGCGTAGTAATGGTTGGCGAATCCGGCGTCTAAGGCTCCGTCGGCGACCTGCTGTGAGACGACGTACTCGTTCGAGAAACGCTGTGTGCCCGCCTCACGCATCGAGACGAGCCAGTCACGTGTGGCTTCACGTCCTTCGAGTATTCTCATCGCTGTCACGAACGACTGGAAGGCTCCGTAGGTAGGTGCCCATCCCATGCTTCCCCTGAGCGCCTCTGTTTCAGGGAACTCCTGAACCTTGTCGGGAATATCGTCCTCACTCAGACGGTTGGTGTTGTACGGTATGCTCCTCGCACGTCCCGCGACACCCACCCAGGCGTTGTCGGAGCCTCTGAAGCTCTCGGGAACCGGACTTACAACCTCGTCGCCGAGTGGCTCGTAGGCGTCGTTGTTAGCCACGTAGCTCAGGGAGCTAGCGTCGATAGACCAGAAGACGTCAGCCTGTGGAGCACCCCTGTTGACCTCGTTGACTACCGTCTGCGCGAGCGACGCAGAGCCCGCCGAGCTCGGTAGAACCTCGAAGTTGGGGTAGATCTCCTGTAACATATCGACGAACTCCATGTAGATACCTCCCTCTCCACCGCCTATGTAGAGGTTTAGTGTGCCTTCTAAGTCGGGGAGATCCTGTATCGAAGTACCTCCCGGCGCGGGACGTCCCTCGGCTAGGGCTCCCGATCCCCTGAAGCTACTCAGGGAGGGTATCTCGACCTCGTCCGTCGAGCCTGATCCCGACTCGTTTTGACTCCCACCACCCGTCAGACCCGCACATCCCGCGAGACCCGTCATAGAACCCGCACCCAAGACCTTCAGAACACGCCGTCTCGTGTAGCTGTCGTCGTCCATACTTTTAGGTTCACCTAAACACATTAAACGCTTGCGGTTTGTGTCGTCTCGGAGAGGTCTTCGAGGCAGTCGAGCCAGTCGTGCATATACTCGCCGCAGTAGCTAAGGAACTCGCCGTTGTTGAGGTCATCCCAGTCGCCCTCGACGAGTGAGTCGGCTATCTCTTCGAAGACCTCCTCGTACGACTCAGCGTCGTCACCGACCGAGTCGACAGTCTCCCAGAGATGCTCGTTGAGTTCGAGACCCGCGACCTCGTTCTGTAGGTCGCTGAAGGTCGACCGCGGAGCCTTGTTGTGCTCACACAGCGGAGCACCGTTGTAGATACGTCTGTCGAGGACGTCACACGCGCGTTTAAGGAAGATACCCGACCAGATGTCGTCGAACCTGCCGACCTCCCACGGGTTGTCGTCCATCGGAAGCTGGTAGAAAGCGGGTATTATCTCGGGATCGAAGGCGAGATTCATCGAACAGACCGTGAGGTAGTTACGGCGCGCTGCTACGAAGTCGTCGCCGAAGTCGTCAGGCGTGGTACGTGTCTGTGCCTGTCCGTTGAGGTCACCGTCCATCAGAATACGTACGGCGTCGAGGTCGGGTACGTTAGTCCAGAGACCCTGTGACGCGACTACGCCGTCGACCTCAGTAGTTTTGGTCGAGACGTCCTCGTCCATCGCGGAGTAGGGGTAGCCTCGGGGATACAGACCCTTCTCGTCGACGCTCTGATACAGCACGTTGACCCAGCTCTCGTCCGACGAGACCTCTGTGATCTCTCCCTCGAACTCCAGGTTCTCGAGATGGTGACCGAAGAAGTCGTAGTCGTCGTGGGGCAACGTGTCGTCGTCTATGAAAAAGCAGTAGTCAAAGTCGTTCGCCCAGACGTAGAGTAGACCGAAGCTCGTCTGTGCGTGGCTAGCCTCAGGTATCAGATGTGAGTACTCGTCGATGCCGTGTTTGGAGAACCAGTCGTCGCGCCGGCTACTGTCGAATACCTCACCAGAGACCCCCTCGTCTTCGAGCATCCGCTCCATCTCGTCGGTGTCACAGAAATCCTCGGTCACGAGTAGAACGTGGAGACGTGAGAGGTCGAAGCCGTGTTGGCGTGCGTTCTCGAAGTAGCTTCTCATACAGCCGTACTCACGTATCGTGGGAACAACTACGCAGATGTCAGAGTCCATCGAGTCGTAGTTTTTTAGGCAAGCCTAAAAGACTTCGGATTCTTCGTGAGTTGAGGAGACCCCAAGCGACGGGAACGCGATGCCACCGCCGACAAGGGTCACCGCGTTCTTGAGGAGATGGTCGAGTGCCGCCGCGGCGAGTGCGACTGACGGTTCGACTGTCGAGAGAGCCACGAAGACAGCGGTGAAGCCACCCTCGTAGAGTCCGACGCCCCCCTGTGAGAGCGGGAGTACCTTGGCTAGGTTACCGACGCTCACGGCTAGACTTCCGAGAAGAAGAGCCGTCAGGGGCTCGAGTGGAACCCCGACAGCGTAGACGACAGCTACACCCGTGAGGACGTCGAGGAGCCAGACCGCCGTGGTTCCGGCTCCGACATAGACGAGGCTCCTCGGCTGCCCCGCGACACAGAGTACGTCTGAGACGAAGTCACTCAGGGTCTCGAAGACCGAAGACAGTCTTCCTCGAAGAGTCAGACGCGGGAGACGTCTGTATACCAAGGCTACTCCGATGCCGACTCCAACAGCTCCTCCGGCTACGCCTAAAGCCGTCTGACCTCCAAAGGGTAGCCGCTGTGTCACACGGACTCCGCTCAGATGTAGAAGAGACGCCGAGACCACAGATATTCCGAGTACAGCGGCTAAGTCGAAACCTCTCTCGACGACGAGCGACGCCGCACCTGTGGTGTACGGGACGTCGGATCTCGACTTGAGTATGTAGGCACGCACGGGATCGCCGCCCCTCGCCGGGAGCACGAGGTTGACGGTCTGGCTAGCGAGTACCGCCATCGTGAGGAGGCTGAGACCGTCTGTGTGCCCCATTGAACCGAGTATGTCGGAGTAACGTCTCCCACGGAAGAGCCACGAGACGGCATAGACACAGACGCCGACCCCGAGGAGAAGAGGATCGGCAGACACGGCTCCTTCGACCGCGTCGTCGAAGTCGGCGTCCCCAAAGGCTACGAGGAGACCGCCAAGAGCTAAAGCTGTACCCGCGACTGCGAACAGACCGCGTCTCGACGTCCACTGTCTCACGAACTCCATCTACCTCGTATTTTTTAAGCCAGCCTAAAAAACTTCGTATATCCGACAGTGTCGAGTCTGAAGAAAAGAGAAATACGTTCTACTCTACTGAGTACGTCTTCTGCTGTCCGAAGCGAGAGCGTCGTCGTAGAGCTTGATGAAGAGATCCTCTATCTCTTCCTTCGAGGGCTTCCTCGGGTTGTTGTCGGGCGATCCCGAGTCGACGGCGTCCTGTGCCATCTTCGGAACGACCTCGACGTACTCGCCGCGGTCGGGTACCTCACCGAAGTCGTCGAGGTACGAAGTGAGCTTGATGTCCTCACACAGCTCCATGACTGCGTCGCTTGCCTTCTTAGCCGCTTCCATGTCGGTGTCGTCGTCGTCCGCCGCTCCCATGATACGTGCTATCTCGGCGTACTTCTCGGGTGCCGCCATCGCGGAGAACTCTATGACGTACGGGAGTATGAGTCCGTTGGCGAGTCCGTGGGGGATATGTAGCTGTGCTCCGAGGGGACGTGCCATTCCGTGGACGAGTGCGACAGACGAGTTGGTGAAAGCCTGTCCCGCCTGAAGCTGTCCTATCATCATGTCGGTACGCGCCTCTATGTCGTCTCCGTTCGCCCACGCCTTTCTGAGCGAGTTCGAGATGCGCTCCATCGCGTTCTCGGCGAAGTTGTCGGGGACGCTGTACGACTTGACAGAGACGTACGCCTCTATTGCGTGAGTCAGAGCGTCTATTCCCGTGAACGCGGTGTGGCTCTCGGGGAGCGACATCGTCATCTCGGGGTCTTCTATAGCGACGTCGGGAACGACGTTCTTCGAGACTATGAGGAACTTCGTAGAAGTCGACTCGTCGGTGACGACGACCGAACGCGTCGCCTCACTTCCCGTACCGGCTGTGGTGTTGATCGAGATCGTGGGAGGTGTGGGCTTGGGAACTCCCTCGTATCCCGCCTTGTCGACTCCGAAGTCACGTATCTCGCCCTCGTTCGAGGCGACAATTCCGATTCCCTTTCCTGTGTCTATCGACGATCCTCCGCCGAGGGTGACTATGACGTCACAGTCCTCTTCCTCCCATACCTCGTAGCCGTCCTCTATGTTCTCGACAGTCGGATCGGGTCTTACGCCGTCGAAGACAGCGGTCTCGACTCCGGCGTCTTCGAGTATCTCGACGACTTGGTCGCCGTAGAAGCCGTAGAGATCCTCTGTCGTGACGACAAGAGCCTTGCTTCCGTAGACGTCAGCGTACTCGCCTATCTTCTGTATCGCTCCTCTCCCTATCTCTATCTTTCCGGGAGAGACGACGAGACGCGTGCCGTTCGACGGATCGGGGTACTTAGTCTGGTCAGGTTCTGCCATACAATTGAGTTTTCTTAAGAGAAGTTTATAACTTATGATAGACGGTTAGGAAAAACAGAACGACAGAACGGGTACTTACCGATGCCACCCCTTTCCACCAGTATAGTACAGCCTATAAGACAGGGGTCGCGTAAAAATACCTGTCCCTTCTACATAAGATACTACACTAGTAGTCGTACTATACAGCCGCCGTGTCGGGCATCTCGTGTCTCCGTATCAGGTAGAACGCGCCCGTCAGAACACCGAGGAGGAGAGCGTACGCTGCAGCTGTGACAAGGGCGTCGGTGGGAGTAGCGTACTTGTCGGCGCGGTATGTGATGATCTTCCGTCCTATGGCTATCATGCCCGATACGACGACTATACGTATCACAGGCTCGTCTCGGCTGTAAGCTACGACAGTCGTCAACCGCCTCGGGGTCAAGCCCCGTCCCGAGAGCTTTGCTCTCGCGGGCTCGCAAATCGAAGATTTGCGAACGAGGCTTGTCAGTGGACTCCCGCTCTATCCGAGCAACTCGGAAGGCGTGTAATCGCCGTTCGCGTTCAACGTCCCTGACTTGAGGGCCAGTTGACTGGTGGCCCGTCCAGCACCAGACTTGAGCCAGTGCTGAACAAGACGCCACCCAATGTTTCGGGCAGCATTATAGTCGGAGTGCAGTTCCTTCCCACACTTCAGGCACTCAAACTCGTCACCATCACGGTTGTCCTCGTGCGTGAATCCGCACTCGCCGTGACTGCACCGCTGCGACGTGTACTGCGGTGCAACGTCATCCACATCGATACCGTACTCTTCGGCCTTGTATTCGACGTGGCGTTGGAGTTCGCGGAACGCCCACTGCTGGAACTTGCTGGCGTTCGAGATGCGTTCGCGGATGTGCGTCAGGTTCTCGAACGCAATCGCCGTGCAGTCGTTCTCCACGGCTTCCTGCACAATCGCTTTCGAGACGCGGTGGAGGTAGTCCGCACTCCACCGAGCGAACCGTGAGCCGATACTCTTGATGGTGATGTGCGCGGAACGAGTGCCTGTCTGTTGCAGGTTTCCGCGACGACGTTCATACTCGTCACGCTTGTGGTTGAGATAGTCTGCATTGCCGAGGAACGCTCCCGTGCTGGTGACCGCGAGGTAGCTGTCCACGTTCAAGTCAACGCCGAGAACCACTCCGTTCTCGGTCGATTCGTCGCTAGAATCAGCGGGTTCGACTTCTTTCTCGACTGCGACGTGGAGGTAGTACGTGCCGTCACGCTTGTGGAGTGTTGCTTCCTTGCGTTCCCACTCTGGCGTCCAATACTCCGCGAAGGGTGTCCCCGCGTCGTCTTCGGGCGTGACAAACTCGGCAGTCACGCGGTCGCCAACCGTGGCGAGCGTTACGTGGTCGTCGTGATAGGTGATGGTACGCCCATTGTACACGACAACTGAGCCTCGGAACTCTGGCTTGCTGGCTTTCTTACCGTCGTCAAGGATGCGGTCTTTGCAGTTGCCGAGTGCGTCGGCGGCGAGGTTTCGGGCAGATTGGACGAGACTGGATTGTAGATTTGTCTGCTCCCGAACGTCGGTGTAGGTTTGGTCGTGGAGCGTGTTTTTGGTGTCCTCGATTTCTGTAGGGTCGTCACTCCATCCAGCGTCAGCGACGTGTTGGGCCGCTTGGCGGAATTGCTCGAACGTCTCCTCGAGAACGCTGTGAGCGTCCTCGGGAACGTCGAGCTTTAGCTGGATGTTGCGGACGACCTCCATACTTCATTAGTATGCTTGGAGATACTTAAGAGTATTTTTCGGGCGTGGGAGAGTCGGCCTTGCCATCGTGTGTGGTTTGTGTCATCGAGTGTCGGCTTCCTCCCCGACCTCAAGGATCGTTCGCAAATCTTCGATTTGCGACTGTAGCCAATCAAAGATTGGCATACCCACGAGATCGAAGATCTCGGGATGGGGTATCCGCCTCGCTATCTCTATGAAGAGGAGGAGCGCTGTGTCTATCAGACCAACGACCTCACGTGCCTCTGTGATACGTCCTGTACGGGCTAGCTCGACTATCGAGAGTCCGAAGTCGAAGACACCGACGCCAAACAGAACGACAAGCACCCCCGCGGTTACGAGTTCTAGCCACCTCATTACCTCCTCTAACTTCTCGGCGAAGGTCGCCTCGTGGAAACGTCGGAGGAGTCTGTCACTCTGCATAGCTTCGGGGCACGTGTAGGTACAGCCGGGTTAAGAAAGCTGTGTGACCAGGGACAACGTACTGCAAAGCACAAGAGGTTCGAACGGCTCTCTTCTACATGGAGAGATTCGGAAACGTAACGAGGAACCCTGAGGAGTGTGAAGAGTTCGATCTGTGTTTCTATGAGGTCAACGACGTAGTCGGAAGGAGCGAGGAGCCACGGGACGACTGCCACAACATGGTCTCTGTCTTCGGTGACAACGCCGCAGTCGAGGAGAACCCCGGACTCGCGCCAGTCGACTCCGAGGGGAGACGCGCGGTGCGTGACGACGACCGTTTCGACTGGGACTACGTCTGCCCGACTTCGGAGTACAGGGACGAGATACTTACGTACATAGAAGACTGTGACGTAGGCGACGGAGTACGTCTCGACACTCTCGGCTTCCCGCGCGAGGACTTCTGCCGGTGTGAGAGATGTACCGACGAGTTCGAGGCGTCGAACCTCGACTGGGAGGACTGGCGCGCCTCCGTTATTACAGAGACAGTCGAATCCGCCGCGGATAAGGTATCAGATGACACCGACCTCTCGCTCACACTCTACCCTGACCCGTCGGCGGAACATCAGTACGAGAGGTTCGGTCTCGACCTCAAACGCGCCGACGAGATAGTCGACTTCTACGTCGTCCCAATCTATGACATGCATTATGAGACGACCTACTGGCTCGAGACACTCGCCTGGAACTTCGACGACCTCCTCGACTCGCCCTTCTACGTCGAACTCTACGCTCCCGTCGAAAAGGAGAGACTTGAGAAGGCGACCGAAGTAAGCTTACCTCACTCCGACGGCGTCCTCTACGCCTACGACGACGAGATGGCGCGCGATATGGTCGAGGAGCACACCTAGACTTAGCGAGGATTAATTAAGTCGGCGCGACATCCTGCTTTATGACCGAGTTCACACATATAGAGGACGACAGAGCACGTATGGTAGACATCTCCGACAAGGAAGACATCGAAAGGGTATCGGTCGCAAGAGGACGTATAGACCTCCAGACCGAGACTGTCGATGCTATACGTGAGGGCGACGTCGAGAAGGGGAATGTCCTCTCTGTCGCACGTGTCGCGGGTATTCAGGCTGTCAAGAGGACGTGGGATAACATACCTATGTGTCATCAGATACCCATAACGGGTGTTACTGTCGACTTCGAGTTCGACGACAACGGGATTCAGTCAGTCGTCGAGGTCACGACTACGGGGAAGACGGGCGTCGAGATGGAGGCTCTGAGCGGGGTATCGGCTTCCCTACTTACCGTCTGGGACATGGTCAAGAGCGCCGAGAAGGACGACGAGGGTCAGTACCCCGACACCGCGATAAACGACGTGCGTGTTGAGGAGAAGATCAAGAAGAACTGATCTTGAAGACGGGTTTGTCTATCCTCTCGGTCTTGCAGTCGGGACACCGCGACGGGTAGTTGACGGGATCGTCGAAGCCGTCGAAGCCACATTCGCGGCACTCGGGAGGTGCGACCAAGAGTGTCTCGTCGGTCGACCTGAGGGACTTACGTATGTGTTCGAGGTGGTCGTAGACCTGCGAAGCCGGGATGTCAGTCTCGTCGGAGATCGCGTCAGCTGTCGAGGATTCGCGGCGTAGTATACGGATTATCTTCTCGCGTGTGGTTGTAGTCTTCGAGTCTTCCATGGTGTATCCGTCTGTCCTGGGTACGTCGTCGTCACGCACAAGTCTTTCTACCTTACTTGTTCAGACGGAAAGTTGAAGAGACGCCGTCTCCAAGGTCTTAGCATGCAGTCTAACGATCAGATGGCATACGACCGGGGGAGTACCATATTCAGTCCCGATGGTCGTCTCTACCAGGTCGAGTACGCACGTGAGGCGGTCAAAAGGGGAAGCGTGACTATCGGGGTCAAGACCTCGGAAAGCGTCGTCCTACTCGCAGAGAAACGTATCAACTCTCCGCTTCTAGTCTCTGAGAGCATAGAGAAGCTCTATGGAGTCGACGAACATATCTCGGTTGCCGCGAGTGGGCACGTCGCCGACGCCCGACGTCTCGTCGACCTCGCACGTGTCGAGACACAGCGCGACAGATACATGTACGACGAGGCGATGGACGCACGTACACTCGCCAAACAGATAGGAGACCAGATACAGGAGTTCACTCAGTACGGCGGAACGCGTCCCTTCGGCTGTGCTCTCCTCGTCGCGGGCGTCACCGAGAACGACGTACAGCTAATAGAGACCGAGCCCTCGGGTGCGATAATAGAGTACAAGGCAGCGAGCATAGGTAAGGGGAGGAACGAGGTCGAGGAGATACTCGAAGAGAGATACGAAGAGGAGATGTCAACCGAGGATGGTATACGTCTCGCCGTCAAGGCACTGAAGGAGAGCGACGCCGACACAGAGATAGACAAGGTCGAGGCGATGGTAGTCGACACCGACGGCACGAGGAAGCTATCCGATGACGACCTGAGACCCTACATAGAGGAGGTAAACGACACCCAAGTATCAGATGACGAGTCGGAAGAGGAGTAAGCCATTAGTACGAAGAGGGACTAATATTTACGAATAGATGAGTGGCTTGAAAGAGGTTCTCAGAAACAGAAGCTCAAGCAGGATACACGACGAAAAGCTCAAACGGAGTGCAGTAGTCGTCCCTGCGTACTACGACGACGAACGCGGGGGACACGGGGTTCTTCTGACACGGAGATCCGACGACCTTCCACGCCACGCGGGACAGATCAGCTTTCCCGGGGGACGTATGGAGTCCGACGACACGGATCTCGCCGAGACAGCACTCAGGGAGCTTCACGAGGAGGTGGGGATGCCTCCCGAGAAGGTCGATCTTCTCGGAACACTCGACGACGTGACCACGACGACAGCTTACTCGATACGTCCGTATGTCGGCTGTATCTCGTATCCCTACAGCTTCGAGGTACAGGAGTCGGAGGTCGCCGAACTGATACACGCTCCCGTCTCCGACCTCACACATCCCTCAGTCTACGAGAAGAGGTACAAGAACGGAAGGGACGTCCATTACTTCCATTACGAGGACTACACTATCTGGGGCGCGACCGCGAGGATACTCGCCCAGTTCCTCGAACTCGCCTACGACTGGTCGCCTTAGCTTTAGCTACCCCGCTGTCTCTGTCTATTACCCCATCTAACGATCGTTTCTCTGAGTCGTATTATCCACAGCCAGGCATACAGCACCCCCGAGAAGTATTACCCAGAAGCCGAGGTAGAGCCAAGTCAGGAATACGAGGACACCCCCAACGGCTCCGTAGGCGGCGTACCCCGACGGCGACGACGAAGCCAGATCGACATAGAAACCGAAGGCTGTTTCGAGAGCTACCCATCCCAACGACGCGAAGACGGCTCCGGGATAGACGTGTCTCAGACTCACATCGACGGGTGGCAGGAAGTAGTAGAGAGGAAGGAAGACGAAGAACAAGCCCACGACTCCGATTAAAGCGATCCCGGTATCCGGGACGTCCAAGACACGTGTCAGCCATCTGAGAGCCGCAGCTGTGACGACCGCGGCTATGACTGAGAAGAGGGCGGCAGCACTGTCACGAGTCGTCCTGAGAACTGACTTGTGTGTAGTCTTTCGCGCGTAGTCCTCGTACAGAACCCGGAAGGACTTCCTGAGACCCCGGACGAACTTGAGACTTCCCCATAAGAGACCCACGAGACCGATCAGCCCGACCGTCGGGCTGGTCTCGACCTCGACCGACTGTCTCAGAGTCCGGCGTCCCGACTCCGAGAGATAGACGCTGACGGATTCTATCGCCGCGATAGCGACTGTCTCAAGTCCGGTAAGACTCCCAACTACGAGAAGGAGTAGAACCAGAGGGAAGACAGATACGAAGCCGTAGTAGGCGAGTGCTGCGGCTTGGGTTCCGAGACTCTTACGTCTCGATGTCTCGACTACCTCACGGAGTCGCGATCCCAGTCTCGGTATCCGCGTCTTCTCGGGGTCTAACACCCTTCGACGTACAGACTCGTCGATTAAAAGCCTTAGCTGAGCGTGTCGAAGTAGCTCAGATACCTTCTGAGAGCGGTTTCGAGTGCGTCGTCCTCGTCGTCGGCATTACGCCGCGCCTCCGAGTGGAGTTCGATGAAGTAGGGGTCTTCGAGGAGACGTGTCACGTTCTTCTTCGTCAGAACTCTCCTTCTTCGCTGTTCGAAACACGAATCCATCAGAATAACGAAGGTCAATCCCCTAAAATAATCTTACTATTCGTGTCAAGTAGTCACACGCGACTCACGTGTGACTCGAAGACCTCACGCGACAGACGTGAGTGAACCTCATCGAGAACGTATCTGAGGTTCCGGGTGTCGTACCTGTTGTAACGCACGAGCTTTTCGAGAGCCTCGTCGTCGCCATCCTCGTACCTGTGCCATAGACGTACAGCGTCAGCACCGTCGACCTCCTCGCTTCCCGGACGTTCGACGCCGAGTTCGTCCTCTACCTTCTTGAGACCGCCCGACAGAGGCGGGTCGAGACGCCTACACGGGTACATCAGGTCTATGTGAGGAGTCTCAACTTCGAGACCGAAGCTGTGTTCGAGAAACGGGACGTCGAACCTCTTTCCGTTGAATGTCACAAGAAGGCTCGCCTCCGAGAGACGTCTCTCGATCTCTGACCTCTCGAGGTCTTCTCCCCTCACGAGTGTCTGTGTCTCATCTCCGACGTGGAAGCTCACAGTCGTGACCCTGTTATCCTCCTTGCTCAGACCCGTCGTCTCTATGTCGAGAAAACACGTCTCGTCGTCGAAGTTAGGGTAGAGACGCCACCCCTCACCCGACGGGAACGAGTCGCCGAAGAAGGACGAGTCACCCTGGTCGAGTCTGTCGCGCGCCTCGTCGATGTAGTTGAGGACACGTTCGGCGGTCGTCTCTCCAACGTGACGTAGTCCGCTCTCCTCGAACTCTTCCCATGTTGTCACGCCGTTCTTCCAGAGCTTTCTCTCTGTCTTCTCTCCGACGCCCCTGACGGGTATGAAGGAGTTCTGTATCCTCATGTCGCGTCCTCTATCTTGGATACCACGGCGTCTCTCAGAGACCCGGGGTCGCGCGCCACTTCGTCGGCATTCTCAAGGTGGTCGGGATCGCCGCTCGCCGAGTATCCTATACAGTACGCACCGGATCGTCTCGCCGACTCTATCCCCGTCTCGGAGTCCTCTACGACTATACAGTCCTCGGGGTCGACGCCGAGTTCGGAAGCGACGTACTCGTATATGTCGGGCTCGGGCTTCCCCTCGACGTCTATCTCGTCGGCTGAGACCACGACGTCGAACGAATCTTCGAGTTCGAATCTTTCGAGAACCATCTCCACCCACGACGGAAAAGAGGACGTCGATATCGCTGTCTTGAGACCTCTCTCCCGTATCTCGTTGAGAAGGTAGTCGAATCCGTCTGTGAGAGAGACTTTCTCAGTGTAGATCGCCTCGGCGCGCGAGTCGTAGAGGTCGAAGTACTCGTCCTCAGTCACAGCCATCTCGTACCCCCTTTCTGAGAGGAGTTCGTACTGGTCGAGGACGTTGATCCCTGTCAGATCCTCGGGAGAGACCTCGTCCTTGTCGTCGTCGCAGACGAGAGCTTCCTCGATTATGGTCTCCTTCTCGGGCTCCCAGTAGACCTCCGAGTCGACTATCACGCCGTCCATGTCGAATACGACGGCTTCAGATCCGTGTTCCATCTCCTACATATCGAGACGTGACGTGAAAAACTGTTTCTGTTCTGTCTCAGGGCTTGTGTATCGCCTCGCCGACGGCGTCCTCACAAGCCTCCCTGAATGCCTCCGAGACCGTGGGGTGTGGATGTACAGTCATAGATACGTCGGAGACGAGAGCACCCATCTCGACTGCGAGTGTCGCCTCCGAGATTAGCTCCGAGACGCCGTCGCCGACCATCTGTGCTCCGAGTATCGCCTCTGTCTCGGCGTCGACTACGACCTTCACGAAGCCGTCGTCCCTCGCCTTAGTTAGGGCGCGTCCCGACGCCGAGAACGGGAACCTGCCGACTCCGACATCGTATCCTCTGTCCTCTGCGTCTTCCCGAGTCATACCCACCGTGGCAATCTCGGGATCGGTGTAGATAACCGACGGAACCACGAACTCCGCCGCCGACGCCTCGCCCGAGATGACCTCAGCGGCGACCTTAGCCTCGTGGTACGCCTTGTGTGCGAGAAGTGGCTCGCCCGCGACGTCCCCCGCCGCGAACACCGACGGGTTCGACGTCCTCATCTGATCGTCGACGTGTATGTAGCCGTCGTCGTCGGTCTCAACGCCTGCTTTTTCGAGACGTAGTCCCGCGGTGGTCGGCTGTCTTCCGACTGCGACCAGGACGACGTCCGCCTCTATCTCACATTCGTCGTCGGCGACTGAGACGGATAACGTCACCGAGCCGTCCTCGTTCGTCTCTATACCCTCTGCACGTGCGTCCGTCTTTATCTCGACTCCGATCTCGTCGGCTCTGTGTCTCACGGGCTCGACGACGTCTTCGGGCACGTTCGACAGAATCCTGTCGAGCGACTCTATAACGGTAACCTCGGAGCCGAGCTTCGCGTAAGCCGTGCCTAACTCGGTACCTATGTAACCCCCTCCGACTACTGCGAGCCTGTCTGGAACTTCTTCAAGTTCGAGTGCGCCCTTCGCGTCGACGACTCCCTCGTGGCTAGTCGGCAGGCTCGGCACCTCGATGGGCTCCGATCCCGTAGCGATTACACAGCTCTCGAACTCGATTATGTCGGTGCCCTCGTCGCCGACGACACGTAGCTCAGTCTCCGAGTCGAAGACCGCCTCGCCTCTCAGGACGTCGACCCCGTTCGCGTCTTCGAGCGACTCGACTCCCGAAGTCAGACGGTCGACGACGCCGTCCTTCCAGTCCTGAAGCCTCTCGAAGTCGAGACTGACGTCTTCCTCGTCCGCTCCTACTCCCATCTCCGACGAGCTTACGGAGTCGTGGTAGACGCCGGCGGCGTGTATCAGTGACTTCGAGGGTATACAGCCCTCATTGAGACAGACGCCTCCGAGATCCCTCCTCTTCTCAACGAGAGCCACGTCCTTACCGAGCTGTGAGAGACGTATAGCCGCGAGGTATCCCGCCGGTCCGCCGCCGACAACGACCGACTCGACCTCCTTCGAGAACTCACCTACTACCATCTTATCCCTCGATTAGTAGGAGATCGGGATCTTCGAGATGGTCTATGACCTCGTTCATGAACTCGGCGGCGTAGGCTCCATCGATTATACGGTGGTCGAACGACAGCGAGAGGGGCATCATCTTTCTGATCTCGACCTCTCCGTCGACCACGACCGGTTCGTCGTCTATGACGCCGGTTCCGAGTATTCCGACCTCGGGGTAGTTTATGACGGGGGTGCCGTACTTGCCCCCTATCGAACCCCAGTTCGAGATAGTGAAGGTGCCGCCCCTCATGTCGTCGAGTTCGAGGTCACGGCTCCGTGCCCTCTCTGCGAGTTGGTTTATCTCCCTCGCTATCTCGATCACCGTCTTGCCGTCGGCGTTCTTGATGTTGGGCACGAGGAGACCGTCGTCCGTGGCGACCGCCATACCGATGTTGTAGTAGTCCTTCTCAACTATCTCGCCCGTCTTCTCGTCTATCGACGCGTTGAGGAGCGGGTACTCC
Source organism: Halorutilales archaeon Cl-col2-1 (assembly GCA_041891055.1). Taxonomy (GTDB): domain Archaea; phylum Halobacteriota; class Halobacteria; order Halobacteriales; family Afararchaeaceae; genus Afararchaeum. Next base: position 691,893 of record CP169074.1, read on the forward strand.
TTGAGTGCGGCAACGACTGCCTTGACCACGAACGGCGTGTAGGTGAGATGGACGCCTTTCTCCTCGACCTTCTGTTTCTCTTTCTCACGTATCTCGACGAGCTTCGAGACGTCGGCGTCGTCGGTCGCTGTGACGTGGGGGGCAGTGTACTTCGACCGCGAGGTTCTGTTGGCTATGCTCCGTCTCGTCCCCGAGAGAGACGTCCTCTCCACGTCACCCCATCTCTCGAAGTCGTACTCCTTGGGCTCGAAACGCCGACCCGAGAACTCGGGAGCCTCTTCTTTCTCTGTCTCGGGCTCTTCTTCCTCGACTACTTCGGCTTCTTCACCTTCATCCTCAGTTTCGGCGAAGCTGCGCACGTCGTCCTTAGTGACACGTCCTCCGGGACCTGTCCCCTCGACCTCGTCTATCTCGATCCCCTTCTCACGCGCGAACTTACGTGTCGACGGCGCGGCGAGAGTCTTCTTCGTAGTCTTCGGCTCTTTCTCCGGCTCCGACTCGCCGTCTTTGTCTGTGGGTTCCTCGGCTTCTTCTTCGTCGGCTTCGTCTCCTGGAGCCGTCTCTTCTGCGGCTTCTTCGGTCGTCTCCTCGCCCCCGTCTTCGCCGTTTATCGTGACTATGACCTCGCCGACCTTTATGACGTCGCCGGGATTGGCGTGTAGCTCCGAGACTGTGCCGCTCGTCGGCGAAGGTACGTCGACTACGGCTTTGTCTGTCTCGACCTGTGCGAGAACGTCGTCTTCCTCGACGGCGTCGCCCTCGTCGACCTGCCACTCGAGTAGGGTGCCTTCCGTCACGCCCTCTCCGACGTCGGGAAACTCGAACTCTGTTACCATGTTATCTAACTATATTTTTAGAAGTCGGCTGTCTGACGTACTGCTTCGGCGATCTGTTCCTTGTCCGGCATATACGCACCCTCCCTCTCGGGGAAGGGATACGGGACGTCGGGTGCTGTGACTCTCTCGACGGGAGCTTCGAGATAGAGGAGAGCCTCGTCGTTGATACGTGAGACGACCTCCGACGATACCCCGAGCGTCCTCGGAGCCTCCTGTACTACGACACATCTCCCCGTCTTCTTGACCGACTCGACGACTGTCTCGGCGTCTAGAGGAGAGACAGTCCTGAGATCGATAACTTCGACCGACACTTCGACCTCGTCGACTGCCTTGAGGCTCTCTCTCACCATCGCACCCCAGCTTACGAGACTGACGTCGTCGCCCTCTGAGACGACTCTCGCCTCCTCTAACGGAACCGTGTGTTCGCCCTCTGGTACGTCTTCTCTGAACGCCCTGTAGAGCTTCTTGGGTTCGAGGAAGACAACGGGGTCGGGGTCACGTATTGCAGACGTGAGGAGACCCTTGGCGTCCGAGGGATTCGAGGGTATCACGACCTTGAGACCCGGTATGTGTGAGTAAGCAGCCTCGAAGCTCTCGGAGTGGTGTTCGAGTGCGTGGACTCCACCGCCGTAGGGTGCTCTGATAGTGATGGGACAGTTATAGCTCCCGCGCGACCTCGACCTGAGACGTGAGACGTGCTGTTTTATCTGGTGGAACGCCTGTGGCATGAATCCCGAGAACTGTATCTCAACTACGGGTCTCTTTCCGTAGACTCCCATCCCGACCGCCGTTCCCACGATTCCCGCCTCAGCGAGGGGCGTATCGTATATCCTGTCGGGGTACTCGTCAATTATACCCTTCGTCGTTCTGAATACGCCGCCGTCGACCCCGACGTCCTCTCCGTAGATCACCATCTTCTCGTCACGCCCCATCTCGTCGTGGAGTGTCTGCCTTACCGACTCGACGAGGTTTAGCTCGTTGTTACTGTCGTTCCCGTCGCCGTTCTGGTTCTGTGTCACTCTTCCACCCCCTGTCTCGCCTCCATCTGTCTCAACAGTCCGTCGGGGATCTCGTCGTAGACGTATCTGTAGATGTCGGCTGGGTCTGCTTCTGCCTTCTTCTGCTTCAGGCTCTCGACAGCGTCGTCGACCTCGGAGTCTATCTCCTCCTCGATCTCTCGTATCCCCTCGTCGTCGAAGACGTCCCTGTGTCTCAGGAGTTTCTCGATCCTGTCTATGGGGTCTCTCTGCTTCCATCTCTTGACCTCCTCCTCGTCCCTGTATACTGAGGGATCGTCCGACGTCGTGTGCATCGAGAGACGGTAGGTGACTGCCTCTACCATCTGTGGCTCACCCTGTCTCGCCTTTTCGAGGGCGTCGCGTGTGGCTTTATAGACTGCGAGGAGGTCGTTCCCGTCGACCTGTACGGCTTCGACCCCCGCACTCACCGCCTTCTGTGCGAGTGTCTCCGACTCTGTCTGTTCTTCGCGCGGGAGAGAGATAGCGTACTGGTTGTTCTGGCAGACGAAGACGGTATGGGCGTCGAAGACGTTAGCGAAGTTGAGTGCCTCGTGGAAGTCGCCCTCCGAGGTCGCTCCGTCGCCGAAGTAGACGAGTGACGCCGAGTTGTCGTCTTCTAACTCCTGTGCCCATCCTATACCCGCGGCGTGTACGGTCTGTGACGCGACGGGAACCGCTGGAGGGAGGTCGTTTCTGTCGTGTATCTCGGCACCCTCTTCGAGTCCTGCGTCGTACCACAGGAGAGCCTCCATAGGTGCTCCACGTGTGAGGAAGGCGGGCTTCTCACGGAAAGACGGAACCATCCAGTCCTCGTCTTCGAGAGCGTACGCCGAGCCGACCTGCGCCGCCTCCTGTCCTATTGCGGGTGCGAATGTGCCTATCTCACCCCTTCTCTGGAGGCTGATAGCCCTCTCGTCGAGAGCCCTCGCCCTCTTCATCGTCTTGTACATACTCACGAGGTCGTCGTCCGAGAGGTCGGGTTCGAGGCTCTCGTCGAGGTTACCGTCCTCGTCGAGTACCTCTAACCTCTCTATCTCGAACGAAGCGACCTTTTCTCGGGGCATACCCGGATTACAGATATTAGCGACTTAATACTGTCGCCGATTCTGTCGCCGAAAGGGTTAGGAAACTGGCTCGCCGAAGACCCAACATGGAAGAGATACGTGACGAAGTCGCCGAACACAGACAGCCTGAGTACGACATAGACCCGATCTTCGTCAACAGGTGGTCGCCGCGTTCGATGACTGGCGAGACGGTCGACGACGATCTGATGGCGATCTTCGAGGCGGCGAGATGGGCACCCTCGTCTTACAATAATCAGCCGTGGAGGTTCGTCTACGCGACGAGGGACGGCGACGACTGGGAAGGCTTTCTCGACCTACTCTCGGAGGGCAACACGACGTGGGCGAAGGACGCGGGCGTTCTCGTCGTGGTACTCTCGAAGACGACCTTCGACTACAACGGCGAGTACTCACGCACACATTCATTCGACACGGGATCGGCGTGGCAGAACCTCGCTCTCGAAGGCGCGAGACGTGGTCTCGTCGTCCACGCTATGCAGGGATTCGACTACGACGCCGCGGAAAAACTCGTCGACGCCCCCGACGGGTACGAGGTCGAGGCTATGGTCGCGATAGGAGAGCGCGCTCCGGCTGAGGAGCTACCCGATGACCTGCGCGAGAACGAGTACCCGAACGGGAGGAAGGGACTCGATGAGACAGTCTTCGAGGGACGTCTCGAAGACTGAGATAAGACCGGACAGACCGGGCATACATTTTTCCGTCTCAGAGTCGATATCCGCGTAGATGCCCCCTAACACCCGGAAGCCCGACTGGCTCCGACAGAGATGGAACCCCGACAGGCAAGAATTCGAGGGGATAAAGAGCAAGCTACGTGAGAAGGGTCTCGTGACAGTCTGTGAGGAGGCTTCGTGTCCCAATATCGACGAATGTTGGTCCGACGAGGGGACTGCTACCTTCATGATACTCGGCGACACGTGTACGAGAAGCTGTGGATTCTGTGACGTGAAGACGGGTGAGGGTGACAGCCTCGATCCCACGGAGCCTCAGAGAGTCGCCGAAGCCGTCGAGGAGATAGGTCTCGACTACGCCGTAATAACCTCGGTCGACCGTGACGACCTCCCCGACTCGGGGGCGTCACAGTTCGCCGAGACAGTCCGACGTGTGAGACAGACGGGGGCTCTCGTCGAGACTCTGATACCTGACTTCGGGGGATCGACGGACGACCTGAGGAAAGTCGTCGACGAGAAGCCGACAGTCCTCGCCCACAACGTCGAGACAGTCGAACGTCTCCAGGAGAAGGTGCGTGATCCGAGGGCGGGATACGGACAGTCGCTCGACGTTCTGAGGAAGGCGAAGGAGATCGACGAGACACGAGAGATCTTCACGAAGTCGTCTCTGATGCTGGGTGTCGGAGAGACTGACGACGAGGTTCTCGGTACGATGGACGATCTACTTGACGCTGGGGTCGACATACTCACCCTCGGACAGTATCTCTCGCCTTCCGACGACCACATCGAGATCGAGGAGTATGTCCCGCCAGAAAAATTCGACTACTACGCCGAGGTCGCCGAAGAGAAGGGCTTCAGATTCGTGGCATCGGGACCCTTCGTGAGAAGCAGTTACAGGGCGGGTGAGCTCTTCGTCTCAAATACCGTGAACGGAGACAGCGACGCCGATACACAGCCGCGTCCTATCTCATGAGGTTCCAGTCGTCGGATCTGTATCTGTCGTCGGCTATCTCCTCGGCGAGCGACTCCTCCTCATCTGTCAGAGTCCCCTCGTAGGTCTCTCTTCGGCTGCTGAGACCCGACTTTACAGCCTCGTAGGTCTCTTCTACCGAGACATCGACCCGACGGCTCACCGAGGTCACCCTGTCGTAGACCGAGTCGACGTGTTTGTCGGAGATCTTGTCGACGTCGGGCTGGAGATACCGGAACATCTTCCTCGGATTCACGGAGTGGAGCACGGTGCCGTGCTGGAGTAAAACACCTTCGCGGCGTGTCTGTGCGCTCCCCGAAATCTTCCTTCCGTCGGCTACTATGTCGTTGACGGGCTCGAACTCCGCCTCTATACCGAGACTCCCGAGACCCTCTATGACGTCTCCACAGATGCTCCTGTACGACTCGGTTATGTCGTCGCTGAATCTCTCGACGGGCGCGGCTATGCTGTAGGTCACCTCGCCCTCGGAGTCATGGAAGACCGCACCGCCTCCTGTTCTGCGTCTCACGAACTCGATACCGTCCTCTCGGCACGCCTGGGTGTCGACCTCATCGTCGACCGAACCGAAGTAGCCGACAGAGACCGCCGACGGCTCCCATCTGTATATACGGATAGTGGGGGGTGATCTGCCGTCACGTATCTCCTTCGAGACAGCCTCGTCTATCGCCATGTTCGTCGGGGCATCGGAGGCTCCGTCCTCGATCACGCGCCACTCTGTCGTCCCAGACATCTACTCGACGCCTCCGTAGGCTTCGAGGGCGGTCTCGGCGACTGTCTCGGCTGTTATCCCTACCATCTCTATGTTTTCGTCGTCGATACGTTGCCTCAGACGCGTCTCTATCCTGTCTCCATCTTCGGTAGAGATAGAGTTCTCGACCTGGCTTTCGACTGTCCCGATCCCCGACTCGGGATAGACGAAGAAGTCACCGACTATCTCGACACTGACGCCTTCTTCGGTCTCCGTAACCCTGACTTTCACGAACTTCCCGCCGTCGACCTTCTTCGAGGCTTCCGAGACTGACATGGATCGCTCTACGCCACCGAATGACAAAAGTTCACTCCCGAAGACGTTGTTGTGACCGCGACTCGGGTTTCTCACGTGTGAGGGTCTCGATAACTGACTCGACGAACTCCACGAAGCTTGCGAACTCTTCCTCGCCGACGTCGCCGTCTTCGAGTCTGAGTTCGAGGTCTTCCGAGACCTCTCCCAGGTCGAACCCGTCGGATAGTTCGTATCCCGACTCCGTCTCGTCTATCCATCCTCTGTGAATCAGCGTCAGACCGAGATGGACACCGACGTTCTCGTAACGTCTCGGGAGTTCGGACTCCTCGACCGCCTTCTGTACGGTCTCGACATCGTAGACTGTGTTCGAGATATTCGTACAGACTCCCTCGAAGACGATACCGTTGTATGAGTTGGCTGTCACTGGTCTGAGGTAGGTTAGTTCTCGGGTACCCATATCAGTAACGACTAACCGGAGAAAACGAGTTAAGCCCTCGACACGTAACTACCGACTATGAGATCCGAATCCCAAGAGAGACGTCTGGCCGAGAGTATCAGAGACGGGATCGAGTTCACGACCCCCGAGGACGAGCGCGTCGAGAAGGTCGAGAAAGCCGAGACACTCCACGACTTCTGCCTCGGACGTGAAGATAAGAACTGTCTCGCGGGATTCGTCGACCATCTTCTCGAAGAGGGTCAGGAAGACGTAGTCTATGACATTCTCGTACGGCTAGAGGAGATACGTGAGGAGGCAGAAGACGACGAGGCTGAGAAGACGCGCGACGAGATCGAGTACATCGTCGAGAGTCTCCCGTCCTGACCTGAGATGCCTAAGACAGATCCCTTCGACGAACACACCCAACGTTACGACGACTGGTTCGAGAGACATCCCCACGCTTACGCCGCAGAGGTCGAGGCAGTCCGCCGTTTCCTGCCTGACGATGTCGATCCCGACAGGGCACTCGAAGTCGGTGTCGGAACGGGCAGGTTCGCCGACTCTCTCGGCATGGGTCTCGGACTCGATCCTTCGAGGAGTATGCTCTCAGTCGCGCGTTCGAGAGGTATTGAGTCAGTCTTAGGGGTTGCCGAGAACCTACCCTTCCGGAGTTCGAGCCTCGACGTCTGTCTCATAGTGACGACGGTCTGTTTTGTCGACAGCATTCCCGAGACGTTAGAAGAGACGAGACGTGTTCTGAGAGACGGCGGTGCTGTCGTCCTCGGATACATCGACCGTGAGAGTCCTCTCGGAGGGAAATACGAGGAGAAGAAGGACGAAAATCCGTTCTACGCCGACGCCGACTTCGTGTCGACGCGCGAAATCGTCTCACAGCTTGAGGACGCTGGCTTCGGCGAGTTCGACTTCGCACAGACGCTCTTCAACGGTCTCGGCGAGATAGATGAAGACGAGACTGTCGAAGAAGGATACGGCGACGCGTCTTTCGTGGCTCTCAGAGGAGTAGCCGACTAGTTCTCTAGTTCAGACAGGAGTTTTATCAGTCCTTCAGGCGAGACGCCTATCTTGTTCGCCCAGTTCTCGACGGCTACGTCACCGGGGCTGAGATCCTCGACGTTTCCGTCCCCGACCAGGACAGCGTAAGCCTGCCTGACCTCGTGATCTTTCTCGGAGACGTCGGATGTCGAGGTCGAGTTAGTCCCAGACTCAGAGGCTTTCTCCGACAGTCCGTACAGCCCACCCCCGAAATTCGTGACGTCGCCGGACTCTTCAAGCCGGTCAAGAGCGTCTCTGACCTCTTCCTCAGACAGACCTAGGTCTCGGGACAGGTTCGAGACGACGTTCCGTCCCTCACGGAGCTTCGAAAGAATCTTTCTCGAAGCTTCGTCCATGAAAACAGAAAGTCTACTCCAGAATCGGCTCGAAGTCGCTTATCTCGTCGAGACTGTCCTGTATACGGCGTAGCTTCCGTCTTATCTCCCTCATCTTCTCCTCCGTGATCTCCTCGGTCTCGAAGAGTGTCTCCTCTATCTGACTGTTGAGACTCGTTATCTCCTCAAGCTCGGGCTCGAGGTCGTCGAGCCTGTCAAGGACGTTCTCTACCGACTCCCTGAAGTCCTCCTCCGACGAGACGAGAGCCATCTTCCTCACCGAGTCAGAGTGACCTTCTACTATCTCCTTTATCTCGTCTACGATGTCTGACGAAGCACCGTTATATATAAAGACCTCACCGCCCTTCTCGGAGACCCCCTCCTCCATAAGTACCTCAAAGAGACGTTCGTGCGACTCCTGGTCGTAGCCGCTTACAGTGTACTTACCCCGAGTCCACGCACGGTTGAGTGGACGGACTATCTCAACCTCGACGTCTTCGAGACCCGCGAGGCTTTCGAGATCAGACCTCATCTCCTCGTACCCCTCCGACGGGTTGTTGTACCCCTCAAACTCAAAACCCTGAGTTACTTTTGTCATGGATAGTTATGTAAAGCATTAATCAGTTATAAACGAGGAGTAGTTAAAACTTCCCTTTGACGGGGGTATCCCGAGGAGGCGGGGCTGTCCTATACCCCTTCGACGGTGTTCTCGAACACCTGTTCGAAGAAGTCCTCCTCGGTGTCACGTGGACCCGAGTGTGCCTCGGGATGGTACTGTCTCGCGGTGATCCTGAGGTCGTCGTTCTCTATCGCCTCACTCGTGCCGTCGTTGGCGTTGACCTCGGTGACTTCGAGGTCTTCTAAGGTGTCCTCGTCGACAGCGAAGCCGTGGTTCTGTGCTGTGATATGTACGACGTTGTCCTCTAAGTCCTTGACAGGCTGGTTCGCACCCCTGTGCCCGAACTTGAGCTTGTAGGTCTCGGCACCGAAGGCACGGCTGATAAGCTGGTGTCCGAGACAGACGCCCGAGACGGGGATCTCGCCGACGAATTCGTCTATGGCTTCGACAGCCTCGGAGTAGTTGGCGGGGTCTCCGGGACCGTTCGAGATGAAGAGCGAGTCGGGATCGACGTCTCTGATATCCGACGGTGAGGCGTCGTAGGGCATAGCCACGACGTCGATGTTTCTCCGCCGAAGGCTGGTTATTATGTTACTTTTCGCGCCACAGTCGAGGAGTGCGACGGTCGGGTTCTCTTCCCTGCCTCCGAATCCCTCGTAGGTTACGGGCTCGTCCACGGTGACCTGGGCTCCGAGGTCGAGTTCGGAGATGTCAGGACACGCGTCGGCGAGTTCGAGTGCCTTCTCCTCTGTGGCGTCCTCACCGACTACGAGTCCGGCTTTCATCGTTCCGTGTTCACGTGTCTTTATTGTGAGTTCACGTGTGTCGACGCCGCTCATCGCGGGTATCTCCTCTTCCTCAAACCAGTCGAGTACGTCGCGCGGAGACGTAGAGAACTCACGTGCTATACATGCCTCAGCCTGTATTCCGTCGGACTGGAAGCTCTCGGGGTCGACACCGTAGTTTCCTATGAGGGGGTACGTGAACATCAGCATCTGGAAGGTGTACGATGGGTCGGTGAGCGACTCCTCGTACCCCGTGTACTGAGTCGTGAAGACGAGCTCTCCCTGTACCTCGCCCGGAACTCCGTGCCCCTCGCCCTCTACGACTGTTCCGTCCTCTAGGGCGAGATAGGCTTTCATGTCGGTGTCAGTCATCGGTTCAAGTTCGGGTCATTAACCAAAAAGGGTTCTGCTTCTTGGTCTCGACAGTCGAGTCTGCAAAACCCTTATCGATCTGCGTCGTGAATACCCTGGGCTATGAAGAAAGCACTCCGAACCGGTGTTTCAGTTATAGTCGGAATCGGCGTCTTCGTCGTCGTAGGCGCTGGGGTCACAGAGTTACTCTCACAACGTATTTGGCTCTCGGCTATCGTGGGTCTACCGCTGGGAATAATCGCGGGTGTATTCTCGGGGGTCGTCGCCTACGGTCTTCTGAAGTACAGGGAGACCGGGTCTAGAGACACGCTCGTAAACACCGAGAGCTTTGTAGCGGGAGTTCTGGGATTCGTGGCTGTCGGCGGTGCCGCGGTAGGTGTCTCAGGTATGCCGATGGTATCCGCGATGGTTTTCATCGGAGCACCCATAGGTCTGATCGGAGGAGTACTCGTGGGTTACGTAACTCACAGATACCTGAGTTAGATCAATATAGCGGTATGAGGTTTATGTAGTCTGATCGCGTCCGGTCTGTGCAGTTTCGACGGCACTGACTAAGTCGTCTGGACTCTGTGATCCTATGAAGACCCCACCTCTGTCTTTGAGGTCTATACGTACACCCTGTCTTCCCTTAGTCGTGTACGCCTTGCCCCTCCCGAAGACGCTCCAACGCAGACCCCATCCTCCGTACTCTAACAGGGAGTACTCGTCTGAGTCGAAGCCGTCAGTCTCGTCGAATCCGAATCTACGGAATGAACGGTGTAGAGGGAAGAGACGGACGTAGACGCCGTCGTCACGCACCTCGGTCGTCAGACGGATCGAGTAGAGGAATACTCCTGTGAGTACCGAGACTGTGATAAAGACAGCCGCTTCGAAGTCGGTTACAAGGTCTAGGGCGGGGGAAAGGGCTGCTACTAAGACTCCTGCAAGAACTACGACGAGCCAGAGACGGCTGATATGTTGAACCTCGCGGAAGTAGATCGTCTCTGCTTCTTCGACGTCTACTTCGGTAATCGCCTCGGGGCTGTCCGAGTCGGTGTCCATGTTGTATCCCACTGTCTCGAACGAGATATATATACTGGAGGAGGTGTGTAAACCACATATAGCTATACAGAAAGGCGGTGTCGACGTAACTGTTTTGTCGTCACACATAGAGAGATAGACATGGTAGAGATATCAGTCTTAGCCGACAACACCGTCTCTGAGCTCGCGCCGAAGGGACTCAGAGGCGAGTGGGGATTCTCGGCGGCGGTCGGCGACGTCCTCTTCGACACGGGACAGACGGGAGTAGTCCCTGAAAACGCCGATAGGATGGGTGTAGAGTTCGACTTCGAGACCGTAGTCCTGAGTCACTCCCACTACGACCACACCGGAGGTCTCGACAAGGCTCTCGGAAGTCTCGAAAACCCGACTGTCTACTGCCATCCGTCAGTCTGGAAGCCGCGTTACGTCGACCACGACGGAGAGAGACGTTACATAGGCTTCCCATACAAGAGAGAGAAGATAGAAGACGTCGCCGCGATAGTCGAACACACAGAGCCCGTCGAGGTCTCGCCAGGAATTCACGCTTTAGGTGAGATTCCACGCGAGTACCCTGACGCCACGATGGGAATGGTAGAAGACGAGTCGGGACTCCACGACGACGACATACTCGACGACCAGGCTCTCGCAGTCGAAGCCGAAGACGGTATAGCCGTCGTACTCGGCTGTGGGCACTCGGGACTCAGGAACACAGTAGAGTACGCCGAGTCAGTTCTCGATGACGAGGTGCGTTACATAGTAGGAGGCACACATCTCGTGGCATTCGAGGACGAGAGAGTACACGAGATAGCCGACTGGCTCGAAGGAAGACTCGACCTCTTCGGAGGCACACACTGCACGGGTGCAGACGCCGAACGAATATTCGCAGAGAGGTTCCCCGAAGCCTTCGAATCGGTGGGCGTCGGATCAGTCTTAGAAGTCTGAAGGACATACCGGTCTTTTTCGTTTTGTGTATGGACGATCCAGCAGTACCTATACGTTATAGAGTACTGTCAACTGCAGCTGTATGTGGGTCAGTCTCCGAAAAGCTTTTAGTACATACCGACTTTCATCAATATGTAATGTCCTCAGTCATATCGAAGATTATCGGTACAATAACCGGCACCGACGACTCGGACGACTGCTGCTGTGGAGTCGAGATAGAAGAAAAGGAGTCGGAGGAGTAGTGTAGAATGTCGGACTCAGTCCCCGAGTCGACACGTCAGACTCTCGACAGGCTCTACGACGAGCCCGAGAACCGTCTCAAGACTCTCGCCGATCTCACACCTGACGACGAGAAAGTCGAGAGGCAGAAGGACGTATTCAAGGCTCTGTCGAACGGTAAGAGGCTACGTGTTCTCGAAGCCCTCAGAGACGGCGAGCTCTGTGCGTGTGAGCTACAGGTCGTTCTCGACGCTCCCCAGTCAACCGTAGCGAGCCATCTGAGAGAGCTAAAGGAGGCAGGACTCGTAAAGACGCGGAGACAAGGGAAATGGACCTACTACAGGATAGGTGACACTGCAGCGCTTCAGCTTCTCGATATCGCCGACGCCCTCTCGGAGTCAGAGGTGGAAGAGTGATACCGTCGGGATACGAGACGGCTTTAGCCGAGTCGTGGGACTACTTCCTCCATCTCGCGGCGGTACTCATACCCCTTTTCATAGGCGCGTCGTTCCTCGTCGGACTCGTACAGGAGTACCTGCCTCCTGAGAGAGTCGAGAGCATACTCCGTGAACGCAACCGCGGCTCGGGAAACGTCGCCGCGGCGGGTCTCGGGGCTATCACCCCTTTCTGTTCTTGTTCGACGGTTCCCGTCCTCGCGGGTCTCCTAGGAGCCGGAGCACCCCTCGGTCTCTCGTTCTCGTTCTTACTCGCGTCACCGATAGTCAACGAGATAGCGGCATTTCTCCTTCTCGGTCTCTTCGGTCCCAAGATAACGGCTATCTACCTCGTATCGGCTATAGTCGCCGCGATAGTCGGTGGAATAGTCATCGACAGCCTCGGACTCGGGCACATGGTCAAGGACGTCAAGATAACCGCGGGAGGACGTGAGATATCGACCGACGGAGGTACTGCTTCGGCTTCGTGTGCGTGCTCGTCGGCGACTCAGAAGACACACAGGGAGAAGTTCGAGACTGCGGCGAGAGGCGCGGGGTCGTTCTTCAAAGACACCTTCCCGTACCTCGTCTTAGGTATGGTACTCGGCGCTCTGATACACGGTGCGGTTCCGAAGTCGGTTCTTCAGGACATAGCAGGACCCGGTAACCCCCTCGCTGTACCGGTTGCCGCACTCGCGGGCGCGCCGCTCTATGTCAGCATCAGCGGAATGCTCCCGATAGCCCACTCGCTGACACAGCAGGGTATTCCGATAGGAACAGTGATCGCGTTCGTGATAGGTGGAGCGGGTGTCAGTATACCCAACCTCATACTCCTCAACAAGATATTCGAGAAGAAGCTACTCGCGGTCTACGCAACGACTGTCGTGACCATCGGTGTCACAGTCGGATTCGGTCTCAACTTCCTCTTCGCGTAGAGATACTTTTCGTTTCCTCTCAACGACAGCCATAAACGGTTCTGGGGAGTAGAAGACGTAAGAACACAGATGTCGGGCAACATAGACACAGGTACACACAGCCACGTCGACGGCGGAGACGAGGACGGCGTCGTCGAGGCTCTCAACGAGTCGATGCGTTCGATAAGAAGCGAGAAGGAGAGGGACGCCAACCCCGACGAGCCGATACGTGTCTGGATAGACGAGGACAGAACACCCGACGGCGTCGGTAAGTCACTCACTATAGTCTTCAACACAGACGGCTGCCGGTGGGCACGTGCGGGCGGATGTACGATGTGTGGCTACGTCGGAGAGTCGAACCAGGGTGCCGTAACTGCCGACTCTCTCCTCAACCAGCTTGAGAAGGCACTCGAACACGAGGAGAACGAGCGGGTGAGATGTGACAACGTCAAGATGTACACGAGCGGTACCTTCTTCGACGAGCGTGAGGTGCCGCTTGAGGCACGTAACGCGATACTAGATGAGTTCTCAGACAGACATGTCGTCGTCGAGAGTCTCCCCGACTTCGTCGAGAAAGACGTCATAGAGGACGCCGCCGAGAGGGTGCGTGACCTCGATGTGGCGATAGGACTTGAGACCGCCGACGACCAGATACGCAGAGAATGTGTCAACAAGTACTTCGACTTCGACGAGTTCGTACGTGCGTCCGAGGCGGCACAAGAAGCCGGTGCTGGCGTCAAGACCTACCTACTGATGAAGCCCCCGTTCGTGACCGAGAAGGAGGCTGTCGACGACATGGTCTACTCGATACGTAAGGCGGCGGAGTACTCCCATACTGTCTCGATGAACCCGTCTAATGTACAGAGGTACACACTCGTCGACAAGCTCCATTACAGGGACGGCTACCGCCCACCGTGGCTCTGGAGCGTAGTCGAAGCCTTAGAAAGGACGAGCGACGTCCCCGCGATAGTAGTGAGTGACCCCGTGGGATCGGGCGGCGACAGGGGTGCCCACAACTGCGGAGACTGTGACGACAAGGTTGCCTCGGCGATCAAGGACTACTCGCTCAGAGGGGACGAGTCGGTATTCGACGAGATCTACTGCGGCTGTAAGGAACAGTGGAGAGAAGTGATGGAGAGGGAGAAGCCGTGGAACATGCCGCTGACTGACTGAAACTCATCCTCTTACTCGTCACTACTCTATCAGAACCGCGGCAGCTACCGTCGTAGTATGTCCGTCGGGTGTCCCCGTCGCCGACGCCGTGTACTCGAACGCCTCTCTCGCCATAGTCTTGTGACTCAGAAGCTCGACAGCGAGATCCTTCGCCTTCTCACCGTTGTTCTCAGCCTTTTCACCCATGTTCGACAGCTCTATGAGGTAGCCGTGTCCCTCATTTCCCCGCGCCGCTCCGACAGACGCGGCTATCTGTTCGCCCTCGTCGTCGGTAGAGCACCTGCTGAGTACTGCGTGGACTACGCTACCGTCGGGAATCTCGTCGACAGCCTCCTCGGCGTCGGTTATCTCGGCGTCGGGCGGGAGTATACTCGATACTGTGGCTATGTTGTACGGCTCTATGCTCGCGTCACGCAGAGCCATCTCGAAGCTTCCTATCTCAGTCGAGTGTCGACCGACACCCGTCGTGAAGAAGACCTTAGACGGTAGATACATTGAGGAGTATTACTGCCTAAGTCGCCAAAAGGATGTCTTTTTAGGTACCGCATCAACCGCGTAATATGGACAAGACTGTACAGCATTCGCCGCCATGCTTTTACATCTACGGACACGATACCTTATTTGGTGGTTCTATGAAAACCATAACCGCGGATGAACTCGAAGACCTGAAGGAAAGCGGCGAGGAGTTCGTCCTCGTCGACGTGCTCGGGGAAGACCATTTCGAGGAGGAGCACATACCGGGTGCCCTAAACATACCCCTCGAACGTATAGCGAGCGAAGCACTTTCGAGGTTCGACAAGGACGAGAAGATAGTCGTCTACTGTGCCGACGACGAGTGCTCGGCGAGTCCGAAGGCGGCTGAGAAGCTCGAAGACCTCGGATTCGAGAACGTGATCGACTTCGAGGCGGGAGTCGACGGATGGAAGAAGTCAGGGCACGAGGTCGAGTCGGGGATGAAGACCGAGGTGTGAGATGTAACTGTCTCTCTTCCGTGTCCCGTATCAGACCCAGTCGACCACGCTGTTTATATTTAGGGACGTGAAGCCGTCGAGGTACGCACGAGTGTGTGAGTCCCTGTCAGGAAGTGTTCGGAAGACGACAGACGGCTTGTGACTCAGAGACGGCTTAGATTCGACCACGGATTCCCAGTCGTCGTCACCGAAGTTCGAACAGTCGACAAAGAGGACTGCGTCGTGGTCTCTTAGCTGTCCGTTCGATTTCGCGTCTACTGTCTCGTGTACAGCCTCGACGGGGCAGTTCGCCGACCGTCTGTCGGGGGGAAGTGGACGTGTGACCTCGATCAGAAGAGGGTCGTCTCGAACTCCATCCGAACTTTCGGCGTGGAAGTCGAGGCTGTGTCCCGTGTCGACGTCTATCTCGGGTGTGATTTCGTAGCCTGCTTCGGTGAGAATCCGTGCTGTGGTGAACTCCGACATCGCCGACGCCATCCTCGTGAGGTCGAGTTCGGAGCTAGTTCCAACTTTGGTCGACATCTCGTACCTGTGGTCGTCGAGAATACCCGTCGAGAGGAACTCCTCGTAGAACGAAGCCGCGTCATCGTGTGTTGCGTCGGGAAATCCCGCGGCGTTTTCCCGGAAGAAGTCGGGTACGGTCTTCCTGCCGTCCTTCGAGAGGAGAACCGGGAGGAAGAACCACGAGAGGTAGGGATACGACGAAATCCACGGCATACGTTCCTCGATTTCGCCGAGGAGTTCTCTCTGTGCTCCCCTCGAGATACCGTACGGTACAGCATCGTGCCCAAATCTGTACTTGTCGGTGTCCCAGAGTACCTCGGGAGTCTGGGTGTTTCCGAGCCAGTAACCCTCTCTCGCGTCGTTCTTCCAAGCGAAGAGGGCTATGTCGCCGTTGTCCATCTCGAACCTGCACGACGAGTAGGCTTCGGGGACATCGAAGCCGCCTGTTATACGTGCTCCTATCTTAGAGTCGAGAGGCTTGAGAAGCGACTCCTCGACCCGTTTTCGGCTCCAGTTTTGTCTCGAACGTCTGAAACGCAAAGGACCTGCCACTACTTGAGTTATGTCGCCGAGGTGCTTAGGTCTTCTGCCCCTATTCCTGTGAGACGAGGAGACCCAGATACGACGTGGTTATCGAGTCCCCGGGATCGAGTCCGACTTCCTCTAAGACGTCTTTGACTCCGTCACGTGCGTCGTCTAGACTCGCTTCGTCGGCTTCTCTCTCGACTTCGACGAACTCCCCGACACCGTCTACGTCGTCGAGAAGGACGTGGTAGCCGTCGAGTTCATAGACCTCTCTTTCTTTTCTGACAGTCTCGAACTCCTCGAAGCCGAGCGAGGTGAGTACGGAGTCCATAGTGTCGTCGTCTCCGACTTCAAGCTCGAACTCCTCACGTGACTTCGTCTGGGTGTCGAGCTTAGGACCCTTGTAGGTCAGACGTGTCTCGCTGTCGAGTCTTCTTATGCGTAACGCCTCGTCAGTCTCTGCGAAGTCCCTATGGGGTGCCGAGTAGTAGGTATCGACCTGAGTCTTCGAACCGTGTCTCTCGGCTCCGATCTCTTCGAGTCTCTGTCTGACCTCGTCTATGTCGGCACGTACCTTAACTTCGACCTCAATCATACGTGAGAGTGGCGTGACTGAGGCATACAGCTTACGGTGGCTGTCTCACTCGAGGGCTATGGGAAGAAAGACACCGACTACGAAGACAGAGACGAACGCAAGGAGTATACCGAGACCCATCATGTCGGTGAGAAGTACGTCCTCCCAGTCGGGAAGTCCTCCGAGGACGGCGTTTCCGGCTGTCTCTCCGACGGCTCCTACCACGAACATGCCGACGCCTGTTACGAACCCGAGCTTCGCAGTACGTGCGTAGTCTATTCTCGCACCCGATGCCATGTCTAACGACGCAGAACGCCACCTATTATTAGCTTCGGTCTCACGGTCTCAGACGGAGTCCTCTGAGAAGCTGTCGTGTCGGATCAGAGCAAGTCTGCGATCAGACTCGCTACAGAGACGGAGTCAAGACCCGACTTGAGTGTGTCAGTAGTTACGACCTCTTCTACGCCCGCGGAGTAGAGTCTCAGAACGGCGTTCTTCGCGAAGACAGGATGGACACACGCCGCGTAGACCTTCTCGGCACCCTGTTCTTCGAGAAGTTCGACGGCGGTACTCATAGTGCCACCCGTGGCTACCATGTCGTCGACTATCACGACTTCTCTCCCTTCGACAGAGAGCTCCTTGGGCTGTATCTCGACCTGATCGCCCGAGATACGTGTCTTCTCTAGGTAGTCGACCTCACCACCGAGAACCGACTGTGCCGACTCGGCGAGTTCTATCGCGCCGGCATCGGGCGAGAGGACGATTGGAGAGTCCGACTCGACGATGTCTTCCAGCTTTTCTCCGAGAACCGACACTGCATCAAGGTTTTGGGTCTCAGCGTCGAACCAGTCGAGTACAGAAGGCTCGTGTACGTTGACTGTGGTGACCGAGTCGACACCGTCCGAGACTGCACGTCCGAGTGCCCTCGCGGTGACAGGCTCGCCCTCCTCGAACTTCTTGTCCTGTCTCGCGTATCCCATGTATGGCATCACTACGTCTACCCTCTCGGCGTCGGAGCACGCGTCTATGGTCTGAAGGAGCTCTATATACGTCTCGTCAGTAGGTGTACTCGCGACTACTACGGCTCTACTGTCCTCTATACCCGGGACTCTCACGAGACTCTCGCCGTCAGGGAACCTCTCGTACTCGACTTCTACGAGATCGTCTCCCGACTCGTGGGCGACACGTGCGGCGAGTGCCTGTGACTCCGAACCTGCTACTATCATTAGATACCAAATCGTGAGAGCCGGCTTTAAGCATCACGGTATCCGGTGTCGCTTTCTCAGACACCAATCTCCATCTCGACCCTGTCGCCCGACGACAGACCGAACTCGTCGCTCCCGCTTCCGTGGTTGACGCTGATCTCGAAGTTGCCGTGGCTTCCGACAGTACAGACGGGCTCTCCATCGCCGACTCCGGCGTATGTTCTCTCGAACGCAACACGACGTCCGTCGACCTCGATATAAGAGCCGTATCCCACCTCTTCGACCATCTCGTCGCCGTCGAGGTTAGTGACTACGTTTCCGAAGCTGTCGACGTAGACGACCTCGGCGGTAGTACTGCCGTCCTCAAGCCTCGCAGTCTCCCAGTCGAGGTCTACGTAGCCGTCTATCTCGTTCTCATCTGCGAACTCGAACTCTCCCTCAGCGACATCGGCAGCCGCAGGCGCGAAGACGTCTCTTCCGTGGAAGGTGTTTGACTCGGTTTTGGCGTCCTCGTAGACGTAGTCGTAGACTGTCGGCTCGCCGAGACGTCTCATAGCCCTCAGAAGGACGCCGTTGTCGGGACCTACGAAGTACTGACCTCCCGACTCGCCGACGACGGCGCGTCTGTCGGTTCCGACTCCGGGATCGACTACGACACAGTGAACGGTTCCGTCGGGGAAGTAGGCTGCGACATTCGAGAGTATGAAAGACGCCGCACGTACATCCTGAGGAGGTACCGAGTGGTAGATGTCTACGAGACTTGTACGTGCGTCGGTGCGTGACGACAGAACGCCTTTCATCGCCGAGACATAGAAGTCGTCGAAGTCCGTGAGGAGCGTGACCACGTCGGTGTCTGTCATCGGAGTCGTTTGGTCTTCGGGAGCCAAAAGGCTTGACTTTGTGGCTGCGCGAGTCGTAGTATGGCAAGTCTCACGGAGATAGGCGAGGCTCTCGAGGATCTTCTGGCGAACGACGACTGGGCAGGGATCGACGCCTCGGTCAACGGGATACAGGTCGAGAACTCGGGAGAGGTAGAGAAAGCGGCGTTTGCGGTCGACGCATGTGTGGAGACTATCGACGAAGCGGCTTCGAGGGACGCCGACCTACTCGTCGTCCACCACGGGATAGTCTGGGGAAGCATAGAGAGACTCACGGGACAGAGCTACGACAGGTTCAGAAGACTCGTCGAGAACGACATCGCCCTCTACGTCTCACATCTACCACTCGACGCCCACGGGGAGATCGGAAACAACGCAGTCCTCATACGCGAACTCGGAGGCTCTCCCGACGAGATATTTGGGGAAATAGGAGGACGCGATGTGGGTTACGTCGGCGAACTCGACGAAGGAGTGGGATTCGAAGAGTTCGTCGAGAGGGTCGAGTCTGTTACGGGATTCGATCCCGACGTACTCGGATTCGGAGACGACGAGGTTGAGAAGGTCGCCGTCCTCACGGGTGCAGGAGGCGGACACATAGACGAGGCGGCGGATGTCGACGCAGACGTCTTCGTCTCGGGCGAGCCCAAACACAGAGCCTACCACGACGCCAAGGAACACGGAGTCAACGCCGTCTTCGCGGGACATTACCACACTGAGACATTCGGTGTGCGCGAGCTACAGAGAGTAGTCGAGGAAGAGTTCGGAGTCGCCACGGCGTTTATAGACGCTCCGACCTCGGTCTGAACCACCCTTCCTTTATATCTTAGCGGGCATAGAAAGACCGAGGCCGATGACGAGACTCAGGACTGAACAGGAGGATGATGAACCCTATGAGTGCCGAGGCCGACAACTATAGGACCAGCATTCGTCCTATAACTTCCAGAATGTGACTTATAGTCGATATAATGCCAAATCCATAATTATCCAACTCACACAGCCACTGGTTGATATTGGTTGGAGATTAGAGACCGAACGACGAACAGCATAACATTCAAGTCACGACCGAACTATCTGAATTAATATAGAGAGTTATGGTTGGTTCTTTGCGAGAAGTGCTCAGCGAGAACGAACCAGATACTCTAATAGCTAAATTTTTATTCTTGCTAGTTTCTATATTTTCGTTACATAGCGCAGTTACAATCACAGTCTGGTGGCAGTCACTACCATTCTTTACGTTAGTTTTGATATGTGGACTACTGATCAGTGGGGGGTACGAGGATATCAAATTCACAGTGGTGAGGTTAGTTGGTATGGAGGTCACTAATTCTCAAGAAATCCGTACTACTAAAGAAGTCCAAGACCTCATTCGTCTTCACTTAACGGCGTAATCGAAGGATAGCAGTCGCTTATCGTGGCTCCTTTCCGAGAGGAGTGAGGAGGCGAGTCTGTGCAAGACAATGCCTCCTCACGACGAATTGAACGTCGGCTTACTACTCTTTTTCCGTCCGAGATGCTGGACGACCACGCCGAGGAGGTCGGCGTGGTCGAACGTGACCGGGATCTCCAGATGCCTCCGCTGGTCTGGTCGCTTGTTCTCGGCTTTACTGCTGGTGAAAGCCGGTCGCTCGCTGATTTTCGACGCAGTTACAACGCAACCGCCGATGACCCACTCTGTCCAAGTGGCTTCTATCAACGGCTGACGCCGACACTGGCGGAGTACCTGCGCGACCTCGTCGAGCGCGGTCTCGACGAGGTCGCTGTCCCTCACACTGTCAGCGACGAGTTCAACCGATTTCGGGACATTATGAGTGCTGACGGCACTGTGCTTCGGTTACACGAGTTCCTTGCCGATGCGTACGAAGGCCGCAAGGAGGAGCAGGCTGGAGCACGGCTCCACCTGCTCCACAACATCACCGAGCAAACTATCGACGACTACACGATCACCGACGAGAAAGACCACGACAGCACACAGTTTGACACCGGCCCGTGGCTCGAAGATCGGTTGGTGCTGTTCGATCAGGCCTACTTCAAGTACCGCCGATTTGCGCTGATCGATGAGAACGACGGCTACTTCGTGAGTCGGCTGAAACCCGACGCAAACCCGGAGATCGTCGAGGAATTACGGGAATGGCGTGGCGACGCCATTCCCTTGGACGGCAAGCAGATTCACGATGTGGTCGATGATCTGTACCGCCAGCACATCGACGTAACGGTCGAAGCGGAGTTCAAACGCGGGCCGTACAACGGGACACGGTCGCTGGATACGAAGCGGTTCCGCGTCGTCGGCGTCCGCAACGAGGACGCCGACGACTACCACCTATATATCACGAATCTGCCTCAAGAAGAGTTCACTTCTGAGGATGTAGCAACGGTATATCGGTGTCGGTGGGAAGCTGAGTTGCTGTTTCGGGAGTTAAAGACGCAGTACGAGCTGGATGAGTTCAACACGAGCAAAGAGCACGTGGTAGAGATTCTGGTGTACGCGGCACTGTTGTCGTTGCTGGTGAGCCGTGTGTTGCTTGATCTGGTCACGGAACACGCCGATAAGGATATCGTGTTTCCGCCAGAGCGCTGGGCGGCGACCTTCCGGTCGCACGCCCAGCTTCTCCTGCATCGACTTGGTGAGTACCTCGGCTACTCACCACCGCCGCTGCTTGATCGGCTCATCGCTGAAGGACAGAAAATCCATCAGGAACGCCAAATCCTACAGGAAAAGCTCGCTACTGTCACGCAACCGACGGTGGAGGCCTAAACTGAAGACGAATGGTCCAAGACCTATTGAGCGATATCGACACACGTGACTTGGCAAAAATGGATGTGAATGAAGCGGAAGGGAAATTCCAATTCCAGTTTGATCGGGAGTAAAATATGATACAAGACAAAACCCAGAAACATGATTGACGAGAGAGAGTTCCGGGGCTATTGGTGGCTCCCTGAAAATCCTGATGAAAAAGTCGGTGGGATAGCATCCTTCACACCATCCGGTGGTGTTTCCTTAGAGTTGTTCTCTACTCTGAATGAGGATCCAGATTATATGGGTAGTGGCAACGTCTTTCGGCCTGATTTTATCCATGGAGTTACAACAGAAGGGGAGAGAATCACACTAAAGAACTGTATTCGAGGAAGCTATTCTATGTCTTCTTCGCAGGGGTCAGGGGTGACCAGTTCCAGCTATCAGGCGATCTCCCTCCTTTCCGGAGCACACTTCACGGAACAAATCAACTTTGACCGATTCCGTATGCAGTTCCCACTTCTCACGAAGTGGGCAGGAGTTAGCGGTGTGAATTATTCTGGATCCGTTCTCGAAGGTGGAAAAGTTTCTGCAGGTGACACGTTCGAGATCAATTATGAATTTCCGGAATCGATCACCGCAGCATTAGACGATGTAGAACTCAAACTGATATTTAATGCTGACTTCAATATGGGGCGAGTTGGTGGTGCATCCATTGACGAAGAAGCCTACTTTGACATTATCCCCGATTCGGGAAAGATATCATACGATGAAGCGATTGATTATACTGGAACGCTACAAGATTTTATAACCTTATCAACTGGTAAAGAAGTTCAAGCATCCACCCTTATTGGACGATTAGAGCGGGAAAATCAACCGGGATATAATGACATAGAGATATTGTTCTCTACGGGTAGCGATCTTAAGCTTCCGGATAGTCTACATCCCTATAAAGCGAATTTTGTCCTTGCAGATATCGTTGATGACTTCTCTGAGGTCATAGGCAATTGGTTCCAACACTACGAGGAATTGGAACCTGTTTATAACCTCTATTTCAGCGTTCAGTATAATTCAGAGATGTATCTTCAAAACCAGCTTCTCTCTCTTACACAGGCGATAGAGACTTATCATAGAAGAGAAATCGGTGGCCAATACCTTTCTGATGATGAATTTGAGGAATTTTATGACGAACTTTGTGAGGTTATCCCTGATCAGTTTGATGAGAGTTTCCAAGATCATTTGGAGAAGGGCACATTCAGATATGCGAATGAGTATTCGCTTAGAAAAAGATTGTCTCAATTGGTTTCAGAACAGGAAAATATCCTTGATGAGTTGCCTATGAATATTGAGGCAAGCGTGAATAAGATCGTAAATACTCGGAATTATCTGACTCATTATGACGAGGGCATTTCTCCCCGTGCTGACACGGATGAACTCCATCCTCTAATTCTACGGTTGAGAGCTATCCTTGAAACTGTGCTTCTGTCGAATCTTGGAATACCAGAAGATCAGATTGTAGAGCGCCTCAAACAGCGCTACTCTGAACTCACAAGATCGTAGGGGTTAAGAGCCACAATTCCAAAATTTTGACACAAGATAAATATTCTTCTCTTGCATCTGATCAATCAACACGAGTATAGATGTCCATAGTCTCACTCTCCGAATCCCCACGGATGTACTGGAGGACGTGCTGTTTCATCTCCTGATTCCGCATCAAGGTCGTGAACACCGTCCGGAAGGTATGCGGTGTGAACTTCTTGTGGAACCGATCCTCGCCGTCCTCCATAATACCCTCGCTGACTGCCGCCTGACGTACGGCACGCTGAACCACGGTCTTCGCCAGCCAGTCATCGCGGATACTCACGAACAGATAGTCCAGCTCTGTATCTCGCCAGATCAGCCTGAACCGCTTGATTGTCCGAATCGTCTCACGGTCAATCGGCACGACCGTCTGCTTCCCACATTTCCGCTCTCGGAGGCGAACGAATCCTTTGTCGAGCATCAGGTCGTCCATCTTGATCTCCAAGGCTTCCTCCAACCGACATTCAGTCTTCGCCAGTAACACGGCGACGGCTTTGTTCCGTGGGTTCGGAATCGCCTTCACGATTTTCTTCGCGTTCTCCCAGGTCGCACAGTCCGAGCGTTGCCGGATCTGCTTCGGAATCTCCTCCAACACCACACCAGCCGGATTCCCAGTAATGTCGTCGAACCGAGGGCGCTTCATCGCGTAGCTGAAAAACACAGACAACGATTCGAGGTACCGACGTTTCGTGTTCTGACTGACTCCGCGGTCATCCAGGATACGCAGATTCCTCTCTTGAGTGAGGAAAAGTCAGGGTACAGTGTTTAGTCGTTTGCAGTCTAAGTCCTGTTTCACGGTTGAACAATGATGATGTCAATGAGGCGATCCGTGAGGAGTACGGTCTGAGCGGTGGTGAAGAAGAGGATGAAAGTGTCGAGTGCCATTTCTGTGGGGCGGAAAACAGTGATATCTACTGAATACAGGAGCTGTGGTAGAGCACTGAGTCTTGAGAATGGGTCGGCGAAAGAGGAGAAGCAAGATGTCTTAGAGCGGCTTAAGCAGCTTGATGATGAAGGAGTCCTGGATAAGCTGGAGGATTTAGGAGAGGTTCAGTCCTCTGATGCCCGATGAATATATAAAATTCGGTCATTAATATTGACCGTGGTCATAATGACAGACCAAACATCGCCAGGTGTCATACTTCCTATCCCACTCGGTGAAGAACGAGTGTTCCGCAACCAAGCGATGGAAGACATAACAGAACTCCTATACAGAAACCCACACGAGGAATTCGGCGTACGACAACTTCGGGATATCACAGAACACGGAGCACAGACAACGGATACAGCGATAAAACTCCTTGAACAGGTCGACCTCATCCAAACCAGGAGAGAGGGGAACCAGAAGCTTATCAGCATCAACAGAGACCGGATACACAAACCCGATGACCCCATCCTAGAAATACCACAAGAAGAATTCAGAACCCCTGTGAACACCTTCGTGGATAGATTAGAGAACGATCAAAAGGACAACTTAGTCGGTGTTCTCCTGTTCGGTAGCGTGGCACGAGGCGAGGGCGATAGAGCCAGTGACATCGACCTACAGGTGATCGTGGAGGAAGATCTACTGGAATCACGGAGAAGCATCCATGACATCAGACAGGAAGTCGAAGAGACGAGGTTCGGAGGAAACCGTTACGAACTACAGGTTCTGGTAGAATCGGTAGACACCGCTGAGGATTACGGAGACAAACTTCACGAGATCTTCTCAGAAGCCATAACGCTCTACCAGACAGACAAACTGGACGAACTACGAAAGGTGATTCTGGATGGATAACAGCCATATTGAAGACAAGTTAGATGAAGTTCAGGAGCTCTTCGACAAGAGACCTGAAGAAATAGAAACAGGGTTGGACGTCGACGGTGCTGAGATGCTCCAGTTACGGAAGGCATGTAGACTTCTGGAAGCAGCCAGACATCTGAAACAGGAGAACGGCTACTACACCGTTGTCATAGAGGCTTCTTTCGCAGCGATAGAGAGGACGATCCAGTTCTACTTGGTAGACAACAACTTTCTGGATCCGGAGGAATACGTCGACCACCGAGAAGTCTATGAGAGAGGTAGCAGAGCAGGACTATACAGCGACGGGTTCAAACAGAAGCTGATAGGTCTCTGGAGAGAAAACCGTTCACGCTCATACTACCGAGAAGGCGTAGGCAGCAGAAAAAGAGCCGACAAGATGCTTGAACTCGCAGAAGGAGTACATAGCCACGTGACTCAGCTAGCCGGCAAAAGCCACGAATGCATCTGCAACACGGCTTGACTACAAATATTTACTACGTGACTACCAAGTACTGCTGTATGAACTGTTTTGCCAGAAGGATTGGAGAAGCTGAAGAACTCTTGGAAAAGGTAAAGTCCTGGAGCGAGGAAGAGATCGAGGAGTTACCTAAGCTTTACAGGGAAAAAGCAAGGGAATACAGGGGTCTTCTGCCAGACCACTGGTCTTTTTCCACTGTTTCTTATCTTCTTCTGACATAGTAGCTTCGACCTCTTTTTTGGCAGGAGACGAGCGGGTCTGTGCCCTCAACCTCGCACATCAAACAACTACGCCTTAGCCTTTTTATTACCTACGCAGGCACCGAAAAAATATGAGTGCCGAGGTCTCATCTTTCTATCCATACATTTCGGGAAAGAAGTGAACGAACGTCATAGAATCTCGTCTGCTACTCTCTGAGAAAGGACAGTCGTAATCAAAAGGCGAATAGAGTACACTCTGAGGCGTCACATAGGCTTAGTCAGTTCTTTGCTACTTGGGCCGAATAACTCTCCTCCATCCACTCCTCGGTGTGCTTGCGACTGGGGTAAATCGCAACGTAGGTCGTCTCTTCGGATAACCCGACCTCGGTCTCCCACTCGGTCTGCTGTGGCTCGTCGTTGCTCATTCGTGTCTCACAGCAGACACTTACAACTGGACGTTCCTAGGCATTGTGGATAGATAGGTTCCATGTGTTGACCGTGGTTCTGCTGTCGAACTGATGCTGTCGTAAGAAATAACGGACAATCGTTTGATGAGAGAGTTATGCAAACTCGTACCGAGACACTTGCCTCCTTGTATCAGGATGGATTCTTCGATATACCGTCATACCAACGTAGCTACTCGTGGGAGGAACCGCAGTTAGCGGACCTCATCGACGACCTCCGTTATCTCCCCGAGGAAACCAACCACTTCTTCGGAAACATCATTCTCGACAAGAAGGACGAGCAGTATCAGACAGATAGGGGCAGGCGCTTCGATGTCTACGACGTTGTTGACGGTCAACAGCGATTGACGACCGCGCTTATCCTCCTGCACGTCGCCACGCAGTTCGATGACGTGGTCGACGAGACCGTGTCGGAGGACAATCTGATATTCCCCGTTGACGAGCGCCCCCGTCTGATGCCGCAGGACCAGGACGGGGAGTTCTTTCGGGACAGTCCATTCGGTAGCGCGAGTTTAGAGTGTGAAACCCCGTCGCAGGAACGTCTCGAATACGTAAAGGAGTATTTCGAGTCGGAATTTGAGGACCTGCCCGTTCGAGAGATATCCGAACGGCTGCGCTACGACTGCAAAATCAACGTCGTCGAGATAGACAGCGACTCGGAGGCGGCGTCGATTTTCGAGAGCCTGAACGACCGCGGGAAGCCCCTATCATCGCTCGACAAAACGAAGAGCTTCCTGATGTATATGGACGACCGCTCCAGCAATCAGGGTGCTCTTGAGACGAAAATCAAGCAACGGTTCGGGAGCATCTACCGCGAGCTGTTCGTCCTCTCGAACGGGCATGACAGAGTGAGCGATTTCGACGAAGACAGTGTGCAACGGTTCCACTGGGGAATCTACGACGGATACGATTCTGACGAGTACTTCAGCAGTCTCGATACGCTCAAAGACAGACTCCGAGAGCGATACCGTAACGGCGAGTACGATACCGTTCAGGACGAAATTGACGAGTACACGCTGAATCTTCGTGAAGCAGCGTCGGCGTTCGCTGCACTGTTCAATCCTTCACAGCGTCCCGACGAAGTCGAATCCGCACTGAAACGTCTACTCGCACTCGGGAGGGTTGCGAACGTTCTCCCCGTCCTGATTGCGGCACAGATGGAGTACGGTGACGATGAACCGGATAAGATGGCGGATATCATTCGCGCCTGCGAGACACTCGTCTTCCGCGTCTACGCAACCGATGGCAGGCGGGCCGATACGGGACGAGGTAGGTTAGTTCGCCTCGCTCATTCGATTCATGCAGACGATTCGTATCTGTTCGAGGACGTACTCAATCGTCTCGACTCGATTACCCGCATCTACACCGACGATGACCGCTTTGAGCGCAACCTTCGTGACCCTGACTTCTACGAGTCAATGTCGAGCCAGGACATTCGCTACTTGTTCTACCACTACGGGCAGAACCTAGACATCGAGATACGCGAAGACGTACAGCGCGACCTCGAACAAATCCTCTCTACCTCATTCGAGGTCGAACATATCCTCGCTCGAAAACTCCCAGAGGAAGACATCCCGGAGGACCTGCGCGAGGAGTTTGACGACCACGTCCATCGTCTCGGGAACCTCACCGTTGCGAGCGAATACTGGAACAAGAACTACGGCAACCTCCCGTTCGAGCAAAAGAAGATTGCTCCCGAGGGACGCGAAGCAGAATACAAATCATCGAACCTGCGAGTGCAGCAGAGCCTTGCCGACTATGACGAGTTCGGACGGGCAGAGATTGAGGAGCGGGAACAGAAGATAGTCGACTTTGCACTCGAAGAGTGGGGGATTGCGTCTGAGCCACAACCGTCCGGGGGGTCGAGTACCGACGAGGGCTCTGATGAGGTAGAGTACGAGAGTCTTCCGGACAGTTTCTTCCGGCGGTTGACGAACCGACAGGAGGCGTTCATTCGAATCCTGCTCGATAACGGGAACTGGATGATGAACGAGGATGTCCGTCAGCAGATGGAGGACGACTATGACCTTGCAACGGGCGGTGGTCAAGCGATATCCGGCATCCTCTCGGGGTTCACCCGGAAATACAGCGAGGACTTCACGTATCGTCTCATCGATTACGAATGGATGGGCGACCAGATGCAGTATCGTCTGAATCCCGACTCGGGATACATTGACGAACTACGTGAGCGACTAGAAAAGAATGCCTGACTACGGGGACCGATATGTTGTTAACCAGACGTATCGAAGCTCTAGCGATAGCAACAAAGACCAGTTTCAGAAGTGGCTGAATGATCCGGTTGATACCGGAATCCGAAACAGCGGTGGAATACGGGCGGTTGCGAATCCCGACACAAAAGAACGTGAATTCCTGGTTTTTGTGTCTGATTCAGGATCCACTCAAACGCAGAACCCTTGGGAAGATATCATCAACATGGAGGAGGGGATTGCACGGTACTGGGGCGATGCGAAGGCACGACACAGCCCCAACCCCGAAGATGCGAGGGGAAATGGGTGGGTCAAGGAAGATTACTGCCAAACGTATGCCCGAGGCAGCCGTTCAGAAGCACCTCCCGTCCTACTATTTGAGAAGCCGAAATCTGGCTATGTCACCTTCCGTGGAATATGCATCATCACGGGAATGAGTATTGAGCGGCACAAGGATGAGGGTGAAACAGTCGTCAATTATCTCTTTGAACTTGCCATCTTAGACGCCGACTCTATCGAATTAGAATGGGTTCACCGGAAAGCCCGAACTGGTGTTGATATCGGAGGTCCCGAAGCGTGGAGGAAGTGGGTTACTGATGGTCGAATCCGCCACTACTCCGTATATAAGGATAATATTCGGCCCAAGAATCAGCAATATCCGAAGGGCAGAGAGGCGGATTTGCTTCAGGATATCCGCAACCAGTTACAGAATCCGAACAAGGGCGAGAAACTCGAGTACCTCGTTAGGTATCTCATGGAGGATTTGAAGAACTTCAGTGACGTCGAACTAACGCCACCGAGTGGCGACAAAGGAGTCGACCTGACTGGGCGAATTGACTTGTTTGCGGAAACACAACTCGGGAGCGTAGACACGAAGATGGACTTCAAGGCACAGGTCAAAAACACGGCGAGTAGTATCTCTGGAAAGGAACTGAGCCGACTGGCATCACGTGTCGATGACGGTGAAATCGGTCTCTTCTTCACTACATCACATTATACGAGAAGCGCCCAAGAGGAGAACCTGTCCACCTATCCTGTACGGTTATTCTCTGGTGGCGACCTCACCGAGTTACTCGTTCAAACAGAGCTAACCGAGGACGACAAGCTAACCGACAATATTGTTCTGCAGTTGAGACTGGCTCTCTCAATGCATAGGCCGCAGGCACGGTTTGCTCACTGACAACGGGTACTATTTCGACCGCTTGAACTCGAACCGTGCCCCGCCATTGCTTCCGTCTGTCACCGAAACCGTCCACCCGTGCGCCTTCGCGATATCGGCCACGATCGAGAGCCCAAAGCCAGTTCCTCCGTCACTGGACGTGACGCCATGGTTGAACACGTCGTCCTGCTTCTCTTGGGGAATCCCGCTACCGGTATCCTCAACGAAAAATCCGTTGGCCTCGTCTAGTCCACCCACGGTCACCGTGACATCAGCACCCCCGTGCTCGACTGCGTTCCGGAAGAGATTCTCGAAGAGCTGGGTCAACCGCCCTGCGTCGCCGGTAACTTCCGGAACTCCATCTGCAACTGTAAGCGTTGCCTCCCCAGTGTCGACGTATCCCCACGCCTCCGTCGTGATGTCCTCAAGATCGATCTCTTCTGCATCCTCGATCGTCGTCTCCCCACGTGCCAGCGTCAGGAGGTCCTCAATGAGTCGTTCAATTCGGTCGTGTGCGGATTCTACTTTTTCGAAGTGCTCGGCGTTCCCGGTTTCCTCTGCGATTTCGAGGAATCCTATCGCGACGGAGAGCGGGTTCCGAAGGTCGTGGGCAACGACGCTCGCGAACTGGTCGAGTCGCTCGTTCTGTCGGTGTAGTTCCTCTTCCCTGCTCGCTCGTGCGAGTGCTGCCTCGACAGTCGCAGCAAGAATCCGGAACAGGTCGACGTCCGTCTCAGAAAAGACCTGCGTGGAAACTGACCCCGTCGACATGAGCCCATACTCACCCAGTGGGACGAGAATCTCGCTCCGTATCTCTGTGTTCGGATTGTGGGGTTGCCCCTCGGCCTGGACATCATTATATACCTGGGTTTCTCCGGACTCAAACGCGTCCCAAGCAAGGCTGTCTCCAGGAGTGAATCGGGGAGACTCGCCAAACAGGTCTCGTGCTGCGGACGTTTCCGTGATCGGGACGAGCGCGTTCTCTCGCTCGTTGTATTCCCAGATTCCGGTGACATCGAGGTCCAGTATCTCGGCCGCGGCATCGACGGCGATCGCTCCGATCTCGTCGCTTGATTCAGCGCCGCTGAGCGATTGTGCGGTGTCCTGAAGCGAGCGGAGGCGAACTTCCAACCGTTTCTGTTCGGTTATGTCCTCCAAGACGGCGAGGATGCTCGTAGTCTCTCCGTCGGGGCCTGTAACCGGCGCGACCGACAAGAGCAGGTCCAGTTCGTCTCCGTCTTTCGTCTCTCGCCGTATTTCCTTTGCTCGGATTCGCTCGCCGTTCAGGACGCGCTGCCGGTGTGAGGCAAACTCTTCCTGCTGCTCGTCCGGAACCATCGGATTGAACTCGCCAAGCACTTCGTCCTGGGACCAGCCGAACATGGTTTCAGCCTCGTCGTTCCAGCGGATGACGGTCCCATCCGTGTCGATTTCCATAACTGTGAGTGGCGTGGCCTCGATGAGTGATTCCAGTCGCTGGTTCGTCGCCTCAAGTTCACGCTCCCGTTCGACCTGCTCGGTAACGTTTCGAGCGATACCCACGACTCGAACGGTCTCGCCATCGACGACGACCGGTGCGAGGCTGGTCTCCCAGAACCGAGCATCCTCTCCGATGTCGAGCTCTTCACGATACGAAATCGGTGCACGCTGCTCGACACAGCGAGTGTAGTTAGCCTCGAGTTCAGCACCCTGCTCGTCGCCGAACACCTCTCGGGGTGTCTTGCCGCGGACCTCCTCAGTTGTAAGTCCGGTCTGCGTCTCGTATCCGGGACTGAGTCTGGCGAACTTGAATGAAGGGTCCTCACCAGCGGTATCGACATCGAGCAAGAATATCGCGTCTCCGGATGTCTCAAGCAACGCCTCGTATTCCTCCGCGAGTTCTCGGTACTGGTGACGTTCCGCTTCTCGCTCCGTGATGTCCTGAAAAACACCCCGAAGTACTGCGTCGCCCCGGGGTGTGTCCTCAACGTACTCTCCCCACGCCCGAACGTGACGCACCTCGCCGTCGGTTCGCACGATTCGGAGGTCGAGGTCGTACGGTTCCCCGTCTTCGATTGCTCGGTCGACTGCTGCGGTAATCGTCTCTCTGTCGTCGGGGTGGTAGAACTCGATCGCGTCGTCGAGGGAGGGCTCGTAGTCCTCGTCGACACCGTGAATCTGACGGACCCCGTCAGACCAAATGAGTTCGCCGCTCGATGGGATGAATTCCCAGATACCGACATCCGCGATGTCCTGAACGCGGTCGAACAGGAACCCCTGGCGCTCGAGTTCGGTATGGTCACGACGACGCGAGAGTTCGGCACTCACCAGTTCCGCGACTAGCTCGACAAACGTTCGTTCGAGCGCTCCGAACGGCGCGACTCGCGTCGTCGGACTCGAGAAATTGACTGTTCCGTAACGCGTGCCATCGACGACGAGTGGCACGCCGATGTACGACTCTAACTCGAAGTCACGGTAGGCAGGATGCGTCTCTTTCCCGTCGCTAACGGCGTCGACGAACGAACAGACCGAATCCGTGCCGACGACTTCCGCACAGTACGTCGATTCGAGATTGAACTGATCGCCAGCTTCGATATCGGCTTCCGGTGCGTGAGCTGCTTCGACCGTGTAGTCGCTGTCCTGAATCCGCGAGACGATACCGATTTCGAGTCCGAGCGTCTGGCAACCGACTTCAAGGAGATTCTGGAGGCGCGACTCGGCCGAGACATCGCTTTCTGCCATGACCGCCTGGAGGTCCTGGAGTGCGTCCCGCTCTCGTTCCAATTGACGCTTTACCTCGCTTTGTTCGGTCACGTCTCGAGCGACAACGAGAACCTGCTTACTTTTGCGACTCTGGAACGGGGTTACCCGGACGTCGAATGTCCGCTCGCTGGTCCCGGCCACGACGTCGAGTTGGAGGTCTGCATCGTACAACCCGGTGGACCCACCATCGCTCTCGATCTCGTCGAGCGTCGATTCGACTGCCTGGGAGAATCGCGTTATATCGGAATCGCTAACGCGGTCACCGACGACCGTTTCGAGCTGTTGTCCTGAGAGCTGGGCCGACTGATCTCCGGCGAGCAACCGCTTTGCAGCCGTATTCGCGAACTCGATATCACCTTGCTCGTCGAGGACGAACACGACGTCGTGGATGTTCTCCAGAATCGCGTCACTGCGCTCTAGCTTCAGTTCCCGTTCTCGCTCGGCAGTAATTTCGCGTGAAAAGACGGTCAGCCCGTCCTCGTCCGGGAACGCTCGCACTTCGACCCAGTAGCCGAACGGCTCTCCCAGCCGCTGTTCGAACGATACCGGTTCACCAGTCTCCATCGCCGTTCGATACTTGTCTTCGAGTTCCGTCCCGACGATCGACGGGAACTCTTCCCAGATGGTTTCTCCGACAACCGCGTCCGGGTCACGTTCGACTCGCTCGGCCATCTTCTCGTTTATATACTCGATGCGCCAGTCGCTATCGACGGCGTAAATCGCGTCAGTCGCGCGTTCGAGCGTTCGTCTGAAGCGCCGTTTCGTCTGCTCGGCCTCCGTGCGCTTGCGAGCAGCCCTCGTGAGTGTCCGGATGCGGGCCGCGAGCAGTGTGAAGTTATCACGCTCCGACCGGACTGGGATGTATTCCGAGACGCCGGCACGAGTCGCTTCGCTCGCGATCTCCTCACTCCCTTGTCCAGTAAAGAGGATTATCGGGATATCATCGTTCTGCTGGCGAATCGACTCCGTAAGCCCGATGCCGTTCGAATCGTCGAGCGAGTACGCCGTTACGATACAATCGATCCGGTCCGCAGCAAGATTGCGCAGTGCTTCGTCGATACCGTCGGCAGGTATATAGTCGATCTCGGTACTCGTTTGTTGGAGCTTGGTTTGAACCAACTCCGCGAACGCGGGATCGGAGTTCACGTAGAGGACGCGGATAGGATCGTCGAGTTCGTCAGTAGTACCGAGCACAGTTACAGAGATTTAACTCCCTAACTGGTTAAACATTTCCTGCGAGACACTCCGGGGAGCTATCAAGCTCTCTAATGACCAGACAAGTGCAATTCTCGGGGGTCGGTATGTCGGTCAATTTAAGGAAAAGGGACGGATATTCCACTAGTATGCCTGCGGAAATTCTGGCTGCTGACGACGACGAAGATATCAGAGAAATGATCGATGTTAGTCTCAGTGGGGATTTTGACGTCGAGACTGTAAAAGATGGCCGAGAGGCATGGGAGTACTTAGAACAGTCCCCGGGTTCACTACCGAAAGCGGTCATTCTCGACGTCATGATGCCAGAGATGGACGGGTTTTCGGTTCTGGATCGCATCCGGGAGAACGACGAGATGCAGGATATTCAGGTTATTATACTGACATCTCGGAGTCGGGAGGAGGACATCGTTCGAGCGCTCGAGGCAGGCGCGGACGATTTCCTGGCGAAGCCCTTCAATAAATCCGAACTGTACGGACGTGTACAGCAAACTCTCGAGTAAGCGACCGTACAGAATTGAAACAGTAAAGGTGCATTAGCTGGTAGATAGTCACAATGTGGGTGGCCACACTAGTCGCCGTGATCGGTCTCTTGAGCGTCGGGGCCATCACTCAGTTCACCGGGTATCGTATGGGAGGGTCAATCACCATTCCCGTTCTTGCCGTGTACTCTTTGAAGAACTTCGTCATGCTCCCCGTTTTTGTGTTGAGCGCGGCAGCCGCGTACGTCGGCCTGTGGATCCTCCGTCGTCGAACATTGATATTTGGTCGTGACGAGCTCATCGCAGCGATGGTCATCGGCACAACCGTTCCAGTAGTCACGCTCTTTTTCATCCTGCAATTAGGACTTGAGGTGGGAGTGGTTGCGTTTCTGGGAAGTATTCTCCCTGGACTCGCAGCGTACAATTACCATCGAATCAAGCCGGAGTATCGCCGAAACGACCTCTTGGCGAGTATCGGGTTGTTCGTTACCCTCACTGCGCTCGGTTGGGTACTGGTTTCCAATGGATATGCGCGTGAATTTGGTGCGCTGACGCCCCCAGTCCTCTTCTCTTCGACTGCAGACGTCGCTAGTTTCAAAGGTGTTGCAGTGTCACTCGATCCCGAATCTGTCATACTCCCTCGAGAAATCGTGGCCGGACTGTTCGCTGGTGGGCTCGTTCTCTCTGAACGGCTCCGGGATCGGTTCGGTGTTCGTGTCGGGATCGTCGGTGCGGTCCTCCTCGCGATTTATGCGCTAGCGAGCTATTGGCTCGTGATTCTGTACGTCATTTTGCTTGCGCTATCGTTCGGCTTCATCCAGTTGTCGAACTACCTCACACTCCGGTACGGACGAGTCCTTCTCGGAGTGACTGTCGCAGTCGCGATCTTCGCTACAGTATCGCTGACGTTTGTCTTACCGATTGAGCGAGGACTGTCGGCGTTCTTTACTGCGATTTTGGCAGGTGTCGGGGCGTACAACGCGCATGCGTCAGCACCATTCGAGCGCCGCCTCGTCGTCCCGCTTCAGATCGTGGTCTTTGTCCCCGCTTTGATCGTCGCTCGACTGTTCAGTGCTCTCCAACCTCGTGGGTTTCCACAAGAGCTGACGTTGCCTGTCCTGGGGATTGCAGCGGTTCTCTGGGTGGCTGCCCTGGGTGTCGCGTACTGGTATACTGTGTCACCCCCGGGTGAAGATGAGGTTCTCTCTGCGTCGGTTCTCTCTGAAGGGGGTGAAACATGAGTCGGACTGCCTTCGAGATCTACGGCCGTGGGTTCGGCTGGTCGTGGCGTCTTAGGGGCCCAGCGGAGGTACTAGCAACCGGCAGCCGCCACTACGACACATCCCGAGCAGCACGCGAAGCAATTGATCTCGTTCGCGCCGCTGTTACAGAACTATCGGGGAACGAAGAGTCCTTCCCAGACACCGACGTCGACGCCCCCGACATCATCGTCGAACGAGAGGCCACACCGTCGGGAGAACTCCCGGAAGAACGAAACAACTGGGTCTGGCGGCTCCAAACTGCAAACGGGGTACTGGGACATAGTGCCGATCGCTTCCCGACGGAAGTGGCAGCACAGTCCGCGGCGGACCAGTTCCTCGACTATGCGGCGGGGGCGCTGCCGATGTTCTTGGTTGGGGCGGAGTACGAGTGGAAGACCGGCCCGAAGCCAATCGAAGTCGGCTCGTCGAGTTTGACAGGACTGGTCAGTGAAATAACGAGAGGTATTCGACATCGTAAGGTCCTCGATCAGATCGATACCCAGATTGTCGTCTCGGGGACTCGCGGTAAATCCTCAACCACCCAACGGCTCGACGACGTCTTCAACCGCCGAGGGTACGACACGCTCACGAAGATCACCGGCAACCATCCACTACTGATCCACAACGGCGAGGTCCATCCTATCGAACGACGGGGGCCTCGAACGACGCTCTACGAGAATATCAGTCTCATCGCTGAGTTCGTCCCCGAACTCGATGCGTACGAGCCGGACGACGTCGCTATCTTCGAGAATCAGGGTATCACAGAATACACGACCCGGCTGTTCAACCAGCGTCTGACCGATCCGGACATCATCGTGTTAACAAACGTCCGTCAGGACCACACAGATACCCTTGGAAAGACCAGGACAGACCTTGCACGTTCGTTTGCGCGGTCGGTCCCAGCGGGAACACACGTTGTGAGCGGCGAGCAACACCCGGTGTTGCACGAATATATGCAAAAAGAGATCGAACGCCGCGGAGGGACTATCGAGCAGGTTGATATTCCCGACGAACACGAAGGGCTAATCGGTTCTGAAACGATCCACGCAGTCAATGTGGTGTTAGATGTTGTTGGCGAACCGCCACTTCCAGCCGAGGAGATCGAATCGTTCCTCAGTGCGATCCAACCAACGTGGATAGAACTTGAAGACGGACTCATCTTCAACGCTGCCGAGGTGAACGACGTCGAAAGTACTGAGATGGTTCGACGGGTGCTCGTCGATGACGAATGTATCACCCCGTTCGTGTACCTCCGAAGAGACCGGCGGGGGCGTACAGCGTCATTTGCTCAATATATCGAGTTGCTATTCGAGCGAGAGTTAATCGATGAAGCTCACATCGGTGGGGCTAACACACGCGCATTCGCCGAAAACGTCGATGTTCCAACCAAGTGCCACAGTCAAAATGCGGACCCAGAGCAGGTTCTAACTGAACTGTTCACCGATGGCCGACCGGTCATCCTCATGGGTAACACGGTGGACGAGTTTATGCGTGAGATGCAGGCGTCGATTGAACAACGAGTGAAAGAGAAAAGACAGGCTGCCTCGGCAAGCGAAGCTGTTGACATTTCTGAACAGGGGAGCGCGGAAGCGACTAAACCAAAAGATCACGAATAAAACGTCAGCTTCTGTAAGAAGCGGGCCTTTTCGTTAGATGTAGACGTGTTCTTGAGGGGGCCAGAACGATTGTCCGGTAGTGGCCATTACTACTGAATCTCGGAGAACCGTCTTTCGACAAATTGCACGACTGTCGTACGTTGAGTGGCCAGCGTACGATTCGACACCGTTGTACGACCGCACCTCACTTACCGGATTAGAGTCGGATGTCCGGATCGTCTCAGGAGCTTGGTTCACGCACCATGAGCACATCTCTGTTGAGCAGTTCGTCTCCGAACTTCCGCTGGCCTACTTCCAATTCGAGGCCCACGACTGCTACGAGGATCCGACACACTACGAGATGGACACCCTGTTTCGCGTGTTCGTTCTGAAAGAACTTCACGGATGGGAGCACGAAACAGCACTCTACGAGTACCTCGAAAGTCATCCGGAACTTTGCGAGCGGCTTGGGCTGGAGACAGTGCCTGACCAATCGACACTCTGGCGCAGTTGGCACACACGCTTCACTGATGAGTTTCGCGAGACGATCCAGAAAGCGGCTCGAACGATCCTCATCAAAGCGCAGAACGCCGACGTCACCGTCCCCCGCGAACCGGAGCAGATTCTCCCAGCTCGTGATGACGTGGACGAATCGGTTCCAGACGATCGAGCCATTCTGGACAACGCCGATAGAGTCACCAAGCACGTCAGCCGTGTCGTCTTTCCCGCGTTCTCTCTGGATCGTGGCGACAGCTGTGAGATCCACGAGAACGCCTACTGGGACTTACAAACGTACCTCGGACTTCGCGAGCGGCTGGCTGCAAACGAAGGTGCTCGTAGTTTCCTCTACGAGTCGACTCGGGATCGGACACCGCTGGGGCACGCCCATCGCGAGCAGATTCGGGACCTCTCGATTGAACAGATTCGAGCGATGTACCGGCAGGCCATCACTCGGCTCCTGAACGAAGTTGCGGAGACAGAGCAGTTCTTTCGAGCCGGAGTTGTCGCAATCGATATTACCGAAGCTGACCCGTTCACCGGCGATAGAACGGGCTACGAAGACGAGATCATCGGGACGAAAGAGAAGACTGACGAGTACGCCTATCAGTGGGCGACGGTCCAGTTAGTCGGCAATGCCGTTCCGCTCGTGCTTGACGCACGACCGGTTCGACGAGGAGAGTCACGCAAGGAAATCGTCGAGGACTTGCTGGATTCGGCTGAGGACCTCGTTCACGTCGATAACGTGCTGATGGACCGGGAGTTCGATAGCCAGCACGTTCTGGAGATGATCAGCCAGTGCGGGCTCTCATACGTCGTCCCGAAACGGATGCAGACCAGCGAGAAAGCCCAGGCCAAGCGATTGCTCCAGCGCGATCAAGACCGGTATGAAACCGACCGGAAGCTCCACCTTGGCAAGAACGAGTGGCACGAGAAGACGCTAATCTACCGCCGGAAAGAGGAATCCGAGCACGACGATCACCGGCAGTATTCGGTGTTCATGACGAATCGGGGGAGCGGACACCTTACGGAGTACGGCTACCGGTGGGAAATCGAGAGCGGCTACAGATCGATCAAACGGTTCATGGCTGCCACCACGTCGAAGGATTTCGGGCTGCGATTCTTCTACTTCGCGTTCGCGTGTCTGCTGTACTCGATCTGGCGGGCTGTCGATCTGCTCGTGCAGGTTGAGTTGACTGGTGAGTACGAGCACTCGCCGATGGTGACGGCAGATAACACACTGACACTGCTGAAGAAGGAGACTGGAATCGGATAGAGAGACACTCAGTCTGGGTTAGCGCGCTGTCTGAGTGGCTACACTGTTGGATGTCTCGAAAATTCGCCCTTACGGTTGTAAATGTGACAAGAATGCCGCTTGGAGAGAGAATTGAGGTAGTTTCTGCTGACTAACTCGGCAAAATCCACGCATTACAACCCTGCTATACCTGTTGTAGTCTCAACTTCCCTATTGTTGAACAAATCCATGATGAGGTCGAATAACGACGATACTGACAGTGATGCTAAACCGACTTCGTGTTATTGACAGCGTCTTCTAGCAGACTCAGAAAATCATTATCGTATCGCTCGTCGACGTGATTCACATTCCAAAGACCGGATTCCCGAATCTCTCGACTACAACTGTATCGACCGAGCCATCCATCGGCTCGCGAGTCAATTGTTTGCCCATCGAAATTGCTGAGGAGGGCAATAACATTCCGTTCGAGGTACGCTCGGTCGCTGTCAGCACTCGGTTCGTCGTCGAGATTCACCCAGAGAAACGGCTGTTCGCGGATGTACGCACTCACTCGTCGTTCGAGGATATACTCCTCCTCACGGACTTCTGACCGCTCACGCTCAATGCTTGACCAGCGTTTGTCCCAGTCGGGGTAGTCGTCGTGCAGGTCGTGCTTCTCGATAATCGCCTCTCCGACGCGCTTACGATATACAGAACCGCGATGAGCGCCCCCATGAGGATGGTTGGAACTCCCGCTGCCTGTTCCGTAGTGTTGTTTCAGCCTATCCCAGAGCTATGTGCTGCTCCCCGCAGACACCGCGTGTGTCCCCACGCGAGTAACGCGCAACTGGTCAGTCGAGGCGCGTGTTTCGCCCGGTTCGAGGAAGAAGTAGACGCCGCGGTCAGGCCAGTCCATGTACCCGGTGCAATTTTTGAGTTTCCGTGTACCGTCGACTCGTTTCTCGAGGTCGTCGAGTAACCCATAGAAGCGGTCGAGGTCATCCTGACGGGCCATATGGTAGAACGTGCGAACCTTGATACTTCGAGGTTTGGAACAATCGTAGCAATATGGTTGAGCAAGCGTTCATGGTTCGCGCCGGGAACGATAACGAATTAGTCGAGGAATTCGAGTCGCGTTCTCTGGTCGCGGTTGGATGGGAGGACCTGGGGGACGTATCCGATGTCCGTTCATACGAGGAGATGAAAGCCCGATTCAATTCGACCGACGAGTATTCCGAGCACAATAGCCGGCGTATCGCCCAGAGCGCGGGGCAGGTGAATCGATTTGCGTTTGAGATGGAAGAGGGGCATCTGGTTCTGAGCTACGACAAGACGGAACGCGAGTATCTCATCGGTGAGGTCATGAGTGACTACGAGTGGAAACCGAGCGACCACCCGCCAGGATATCCACACGTCAGGCGTGTCGACTGGAAGGATACTGTCTCTCGTGACGAGTTCACGACCTCGACGAAGAACACACTCGGGAGTACGCTAACGGTGTTCTCGCTCGACGACTGTATTGATGAAATCACGGGCGTTCTAAGCGGGGAGACGCCCGATGAGAGCGAGGAGGAAGAGGACACCGTCCCATTCGTCGACGAGGTAGAGAACCAAGCAGACGAACTCATCTCTGACATTCTGGCGAACATGAACCCGTTCGTCTTCGAGGAGTTGGTCGCCGCAGTCCTACGAGCGATGGGATACCACGCGAAGAAGACACGGGACAGCCAAGACCGAGGCATTGACGTGGTCGCTCATCCAGACTCGTTAGAGTTCGAATCGCCATACATCAAAGCGCAGGTCAAGAGGCAGCAATCGAAAGTGGGTTCTCCCGAGATGCAACAGTTCAGCGGAGCACTCGGGAATGGGGAACGAGGTTTGTTCGTGTCTACTGGAGGATACACCAGCGGAGCAAGGAGCGAGGCACAGAACGCCGAACAGCGGGTTACACTCATCGACCGGGACGAATTCATTGACCTCCTGATTCAGGACTACGACGACCTCGAATCCGAGTATCAGGCGACGGTGCCGTTGAAACAGGTCTACATTCACTCGCAGGATCCTCCTCTTGAGGAATAAGATAATTCGACTATGATCGACGATAGCAGCTAAAAGAACTCGTTCATGATTCGGGTTCGCTCAGGAGAATCGATATTGTTGAAATGTTCTGTGTCAAGATGTTGTCCTGCATTCCATAAGTTCCCTAGGTTTGACGAGACTTCGTACTGGTCAACTGTATCTACATCTACGACGAATACTGATATCTGACTATTCGGAGTCACAATTAGTATGCCCTCCTCAATGCCTGTATCGTCTGGAAATCCAGATATGTGATATGCCCCTTGTCGAAAGTCCTCGCCGGTCATCCCGAACTCGAATGCGATAAGAGAGTCGCCCTGTAGTTCCCCGAAAGGATTGAGATACTTAAACAGAGTATGAAGACGTCCTTGGTTTTCTTTGATTCTTACTCGGTCAGGGGTCAAGCGTGCTGAATAGCCCGTACCCGTGAAGTCGTCTAACTCATATGCTCGAGACCCACCAATTACCTCGTCTATTTTCTGCTCTCGTTCAAATCGTGAATCAAGAACAGAATTCCGATGAGAAATATACTGAAGAACCAAAGACACCGTCGCAACAAAAATTGGTGCTGCTAGAAGTGCGGTTTCTGCACTAATACTTGTGAGACCTGAAAACAGCCCTGAGACGAATTGAAATATCTGCTCACAGACCATACATATGAAGAAAGCACAACCCAACTCTACTTACCATTGTCTCTCTCGATGGGACAAACAGAATTACGGACTGAGCGTACTCTATAGCCGCGCTAAACACATTCACTATGGATAGATTGTGAGTCGTGAGTGCCGAGGTCTCATCTTTCCATGTCTCACTGATTAGTAGACACTATCTCTATCACGTCGCGGTGATCTAATACTGTGTCGGCTCCTACCTGTCGGTCGTTGCGGCAGTCGATTCCGTGTAGGAATCCCTCTCCTATGTCCGAATGTAGATGGTAGGCGAACTCCTCGGCTGTGGCATCCCCGGGTAGGAGGAAGCAGTCTCGGAAGGGCCCTTTCGTCCAGTCTCCCGAGGCAGAGCCGGGGAAGACCGCCTTGAGTTCGAGGACATCGAAGACTGCGGTTTCGAGTGATGTCTGTACACCCGTGCCGCCGTACTCGTCGACGAACTCACGTATCTGTTCGAGACCTTGCCTCTTCTTCTCGGGGAGCTCAGCCGTGATCTCGAAGGAGTCGTCGCCGGGTATGTACTCGACTGCTTTTTGTTCCTTCGCGTTCTTGAGTGCCTTCTCGGCGTGTGCGGAGACGGGGACGAAGTCGAGATGTTCGTACTCGGGATCGTCGGTGATCTCGTCCCAGTTATCCTGTGCCTCGGGTGTGTCCATCTTGTTCGCAGCTATGACGGTCGGCTTTGTCCTCTCACGTATCTCACGTGCGACTGTCTTCTTGTCGTCTTCGTCCCACGACAGCGGATCGACTTCGAGACCCACTGATAGTACCGCCCGTTTCACTCCTGCCGCTGAGATTCCAAACGCCGAGAGCTGTTCGGCGAGTACCTCCTCGGGATCGGGGTTCGACATCTTCTGGCTCTCGTACCTCTCGATGCCCTTCTCGAGTATGTCGAGGTACCACGCGTCGAGCTCTTCTTCGAGGAAGTCGATGTCTTGCCTCGGGTCGTGACCCTCTGTGGCTTCGCCCTCGGGATCTGTCTTACCCGAGAAGTCGACGACGTGTATCAGAACGTCAGTCTCGTTGAGGTCGGTGAGGAACTGGTTTCCGAGACCCTTTCCCTCGTGTGCCCCGGGGACGAGACCCGCTATGTCGACGAGTTTCACGGGGACAAAACGCGTGCCATTCTCGCACTTACCGACGGAGGGCTGACACTCCTCGTCGAACTCGGGGGCGGCACAGTCGGTGCGGACGTAAGCCTCGCCTATACTCGGGTCTATCGTCGTGAAGGGATACGCTCCCTCGGGGACGTCGTTCATCGTCGCGGCGTTGAAGAAGGTCGACTTGCCGACTGAGGGCTTGCCGACTAATCCGATTCGGTAGCTCATTAGGTACTCAGAGGTTCCGCGCGCCTAAACAGATTACTACACGGACGGCGTGTGGGACGCGTTTTCACAGTCCGTAACGGAGTCAGAAAAAGAACGACGACCTCGTCTTAGCTCTCCTGTGCGAAGAGGTAGAGCGCGACTACGATGAAAATGACCTGTGCTATCTTATCAGGAGCCGCGAAGGTCATATTGTTCATGCCAGTCTGAACCCAGCGTACTATCTGGATGAGTGTGAGAAGAGCGGCGACGGGGTAGAGGTAACGGTTCCAGTACTTCGTCAGGAACCATCCTATCCCGATGTAGTAACCGACTCCAGCCGCTAAGAAGAGCCTACCCATCATCGCACTGAACTCCATGGCACCCGGGGCTAGAACCAGATGGATAGTACCCGATATAAAGGCGGTTATCACGGCAACCCATTCGAGGATATTTATCTCGTCGATACGTAACGCCGGCTGCGACTGGTTGGCCTGTGCCATATAACTGAATACATTAGACTCCCTACATATAAAATTAGTCGAGGTTCTAGAGACTTACCACAGTTTAACTACACGGTTCTGGGTATCAGACGTATCCCGGAAGAAAAATGGCACGTGCTTAGCACTGTGTGGCACAGACGGAGTCCGAACCTTGGCTGGCGGTGCAAGCAGGTGAATCCGATGGGATCTGGCTGAGACTGGGGGCGTGAATACGAAGGCGACGGTATTCACAACTGTCTCAGCAGTTAGGCTTATACGTGGTTCTAACTTTAGTCTTCGGCAAAATAAATTACAAAATACACCAAACTAAGTCACAGACGCGACATAATCTCAGATCGGCAGTCGTCGGCGACTTCGTTGACGGGTCGTGAGGCATCGACTACGACGAACCGCTCATCGCTAGATGCGATACTCATATAGTTGTCTCTGACCCTCTCTAGGAACTCGGTTCTCTCGTACTTCGCCGTCGCATGGGTTCTTTCGACCGCTGTCTCGGGATCTACGTCCAGAAGGAGGGTGAGATCGGGATAGACTGTCCAGCCATCGTGTACCGACCGTATCCATTCGAGGGGAGACTCAACTTTCCCCTGAAGCGAGACAGCCTGGTAGGCGAGACGTGAGTCTACGTATCTGTCGGAGACGACGAGTCTTCCGTCTTCTAGAGCAGGTTCGACGACAGAGTCGACGTGGTCGGCGTGGTCGGCGACGAATAAGAAGAACTCCGCCATCGGAGAAAGCTTTCTTTCGCCCTCGACAGAAGAGGTAACCTTCTCTCCTATCCAAGAGTCGGTGGGCTCCCGTGTGAAGACGGCGTCACAAACCTTCGGTTTGTGGGGTGCAGACGTCTCGCGTTTGCAACGTTCTTCGAAATACTCCGAGAGACGTCCTACGACAGTAGACTTCCCCGAACCGTCTATGCCTTCGATGCTCACGAGCATAGGTAAGAGTCGGCAAGACGTCTAATCGCGTTTACGGTTAAGTCTCGACGTCAGTTTCGGTGTCCGTGTCGGTACGAGTTACGTCCTCGGTCGACGCTTCCTTCCACTCGCCGATCCCTGCGGGGTCGAGATGTATATGTACGTCACCGACAGAGTCGAGACTCTTGAGACTCCTGTATATCTCCGACTCTATGTCGTGTGCCTCCCTCAGACTATGGTCGGCGTCTATCTCGACGTGTGTCTCGACCTCTATCTTCGATCCGACGTAATGTGCGGTGAAGTCGTGTATTCCCCTGACCTCGGGATGGCTCCTAGCCACCTCGGCTATCCTTTCCTGTTCGTCATCGGGCGGCGCTCTCCCCGCGAGGTAGTCTATGTTCTCGCGCGATATCTCGATCCCCTGACGTACGACGAAGAGGCTGACCAACCCGCCGACTATGGGGTCGAGTACGGGAAACCCTGCCCATATCCCGGCGACTCCGACGAGAACGACGCCCGAGGTATATATGTCGTTGAGACAGTCCTTCGCGAGGGCATCGAGACTCGGCGATCCGATCCTCTCGGCAATACGTCTCGTGTACCAGAAGACGAATCCCATGTTGATTAGGGAGAAGATGAGAC
Source organism: Halorutilales archaeon Cl-col2-1 (assembly GCA_041891055.1). Lineage (GTDB taxonomy): Archaea > Halobacteriota > Halobacteria > Halobacteriales > Afararchaeaceae > Afararchaeum. The sequence goes on from CP169074.1 coordinate 736,192, forward strand.
CCGCGATGAGAAAGGGGCTGAAGGAAGCATCGACGCCGCCGAGTATCTTGTGGACGTTGTCGTAGAGGAGCAAGCCGCCGAGTGCGACTATCACACCGCCGACGAAGAGTGCGGTGAGAGGCTCTACACGTTCGTGACCGTGGGGATGGCTCTCGTCTGGCTCCACGAATGAGAGACGTCCCCAGACTAAGACGACGAGGCTTGCGACGAGGTCGGCGACCGAGTGGGCGGCGTCGGCTACGAGTGCCATACTCCCGAAGAGGAGTCCGACGCTACCTTCGACGAGTATCTTGACGAGGTTACCTCCCACGTTGAGATACGACGCCCTCATGAAATCCGACTCGTCGCTCCGGGCGTCGCCGTCGGTCTGGCTCATAATGAGAAAGTAGAGTCTCTTGTGTAATCCGTCTTGCGTTAGGCTACTCGACCCTGCGCCCCGATCTCTTCCATCCCTTTATGCCACCTTTGAGACTCACGGCGTCGTATCCCTTCTTCGACAGACTCCTCGCCGTGCCCGCGCTTCTCATTCCCGACCTGCAGTATAATATGACACCCTCTTTCCCTTCGTCTCTCAAGCCGTCGGCTACCTCGTCGACTTCTCGCATCGAGACCGTCTCATCGGTTCCTGGTATCTGTTCGTCGGCGTTTCCGCGGACGTCTACGACGTAGTAGTCGCCCGACTCGATCATCTCCTCCGCGTCGTTGGGATCTGCGGTCTCGTACCCCTGGAGACCGAGTACCTCCAAGAGCTTAGCTACTAAGACCATCCCTCACTACCCCGACGCCTGTCTGACCTGTTCACGGCAGCCTTCGAGCTTGTCGTGGCGCGGAGGCGAGTAGAGATTTCCCTTATCTTCGTAGACGTAGTCGGCGAAGTCGCCGACGTCCTCAACGCTGAACCAGTAGTTCCCCGACGACGCCCTCTCGATATGTCCCGTCTCGAACTCGGGCTCTATAATGTCCTGTATAGTCGTCGTGAGACGGTGGGAAGGCGTCGAGAACGAGACACCGAGGCTCTTCGTCGACTTCTTGTAACAGATAGTACCGCACGACTCTAGGAGACCCCTGAGCGACTCCCTCTCGTAACCCTTCTTGACGAAGCTCTTGAGCCTCTGAATGTCGTCGTGGAACTCGTTGTCTGCCTCCGCCGAGACTTCGTAGACACGTTCCTCACCCTCGACGTCCCTGTGGGCGTTCTCGCGCTCCCTCGTGACCGGAGCAGTCTCGCCTCCGAGTATCCCGGATAGCTTCTCGGCGGTCTCCTTGTGTTTGACCTCGAACTCAATCCCTCCGTCTTCGACACCGCGGCTTCCGACGGTGTACGCCCAAGCCCACGCGTACTCCCTCTCGGATACCTCTTCTTTCTGAGTGCTCATACCTCAGACTGATCCCGAGACGACTTAATATTTAGTAAGTTCGTCTGCCTCTACGTAGATCCTGTTCGCCTCGGGGACTGTCTCCCGTATTAGTGACTCTATCTCGTCGACTGCGGTCTCTATCTCCGAGGTATCCATCGAGTCGCGGAACTCTACCTCGACGGTGACTAGAACGTCGTCAACCCCCATGTACATCGTCCTGAAATCGACGACCCCAACGATGTCATCGTGTGTCTCTAACTCTCCGAGTATCTCATCCCTCTCGGAAGACGTGATACCTTCGCCAACTATCAGACCTCTGTTCTCCCACGCGAGTACCGCCGCGAATCCCATGAGGAGGAGTCCTATCACGATGCTCGAAGCCGCGTCGTAGAAGACGTTCCGTGTCACTTCGGTGAGGTAGACTCCGGCGAGAGCCACGATTAGTCCGAGTATTGCGACGGTATCCTCGGTGAGTGCCGTGATGAGTGTCGCGTCCTTAGTCTGTGTATAAGCCTGGAGAGCGGAGTCGTATCCCTTCTCCTTCATCTCCCGTCTAAATCCCTTGTAGGCGTTCTGGAGTGCGTAAGCCTCGAAGACGAGTGCGAGTCCGAGAACGACGTAGTTGATCAGGACGTCCGCCTCGTGGTAAGACTCGCCGAGTCGGTGAATTCCCTCCATTAGTGACGAGTAGCCCGCGACCCCGAAGAGGACAACCGAGACGACGAAGGCATAGAAGTACTGTTCCTTTCCCCTGCCGAAAGGGTACTCGGGCGACGTCCCCCTCTCACTCATACGTATTCCGAGGAGTAAGAGAACCTGGTTACCCGTGTCGCTCACCGAGTGGTACGCCTCCGAGAGCATGCTCGAACTTCCCGTAACCGTCCACGCGCCGAACTTCGCAACGGCTATCAGGAAGTTGGCTACGAGAGCGGCGTATACTACTTTCTTTGTGGATGCCACGTCCCTGTGTCAACGACCAAACCCAAAACGTTTTCGAGTCCCCGCGTACGCATTAAGGAAACACAGACTACTATGTTCGAGTCGATCCTCCCGACAGTCGTAACGGCCATCTGGCTGATGCTTCCCGCCTACATACCTAACAACGCTGCCGTAGTCTTCGGGGGAGGACGCCGTATAGACGCAGGGAGAGAGTGGAAGGGAAGACGCGTACTCGGAGACGGAAAGACGTGGAGAGGGAGTTTGGGCGGCTTTGTCTCGGGCTTCGTTTTGGCTCTCGTTCTTAACTTCGTCACTCTCTCACTCCCGGGACTGAGTCTCCCGGGTTTCAGTCACGGAGCGGCTATCTCACTTCCCCTCGGCGCGGTTCTTGGGGATATTGGAGCTAGCTTCGTCAAGAGACGTCTCGGACGTGAGAGGGGTGAGTCATTTCCCCTCCTCGACCAGCTAGACTTCGTCGTAGGAGCGTGGGGACTAACAGCCGTCATCGACACTGACTGGTTCCTGAGGCTCTTCACATCCGAGATCATCATAGCAGTTCTTATAATTACTCCTCTTCTCCATCTTACGGTAAACGTAGTCGGCTACAAAATGGGTGTCAAGAACGAACCATGGTAAGTAATAACACGGAAGACACAGAACCGAAGAAAAGTCTAGTAGACGCACTCCGCGAGTCAGAGGCGGTTCTCTACGGAGAGTTCGAGCTTTCGAGCGGGAGGACGAGCGACTACTACATAGACAAGTACGTCTTCGAGACAGATCCCGAGGTACTCGACCTCGTCGGCGAGGAGATCGCACGTAAACTCGGAGAGATGGGGGCGAGCAAGATCGCTGGCGTCGCACTTGGAGCGGTTCCTCTCGCTGCGGTAGCTAGCGTCAAGTCGGGTCTCCCGTACGTCATAGCGAGGAAGGAGGCTAAGGAGTACGGCACATCGAACCAGATAGAGGGAGATCTCGAAGACGGCGAGGAAGTCGTCGTAGTCGAGGACATAGTCACGACTGGTGGGAGTGCTATAGACGCAGTCGAGACTCTCAGAGAGGCGGGTGCCGAGGTCAACGATGTCGTCGTAGTCGTCGACAGACAGGAGGGAGGAAAGGAAGAGATTGAGTCACACGGTCTGAGACTTCATTCGCTCCTCACCGCCGACGACATACTCGAAGCCGAATCAGAAGGAGACAGAGATGACGAGTAAGTTCGAGACTGTACGCAAATTAGTCGAGGACGACGACGAGATAGAGGGCTACCTCGAGGCGCAGAACACGACAGCGGTCAAGCGCCTCGGCTACAACGATCACGGCAAGAAACACATAGGAATAGTCCAGGAGAGGACTCTTGATCTAATCCGACTACTCGCGGGGGAAGAGTCAGAGGACGAAGTCGACCTCGGCGTCGAGGAACACGGGAAGGGTCTGGGGTATGAGGACGCGAAGATCGTTGTATACCTCGCCGCGACACTCCACGACGTTGGACACGTCGTCCACCGTGACAGACATCCCTACTACTCCGTGGATCTCGCCGACGGGATAATCGACAGCGTACTCGACGAAGCTGACGTCTACTCGGAGAAGCAGAAGATAGCGGTCAAGGGCGACGTCCTCCACGCGATACTCTGCCACCACACAGAGGAGTCACCCCTCACAGCTGAGGCGGGTATAGTCAGGGTCGCTGACGCCCTCGACATGGAGATGGGGAGGTCTCGTCTGCCTTACGAGAAGGGAAGACGAGGTATCGACACCGTGTCGTCACAGGCTGTGAAGGAGGTACGTCTTCTCGACGGAAGAGACGAACACGGCGTTCCCGTGTTGATAGAGATCGACCTTCGAAACTCTGCGGGGATATACCAGGTCGACTCACTCCTGAGGGCGAAGGTCGAGGACAGCGGGATCAAGAGCCAGATACGTATAGTAGCCGTGAACGAGGGCGACGACATAGTCGGAAAGATAGAGTTCTAAGAGAACGACTAACAACAGAGACAAGACAGATGATACTCTCAGACCGCGACATACGTAAGAGACTCGAAGAAGGCGATCTATCCATAGAGCCGCTCGAAGACCCCGACCTTCAGATACAGCCAGCGAGCGTCGACATGCGCCTCGGGAACGAGTTCCTCGAGTTCCAGCGCTCGAACATACCGTGTATACATCCCCAGAGCGAGGAGGAGACCGACGCCTATACTCGGAGGAAGGTCGTCGAAGACGGCGATTCGTACATACTCCATCCGGGTGACTTTGTCCTCGGGACGACCTACGAGAGGGTCGAGATACCCGACGACCTCGTCGCACGTGTCGAGGGTCGTTCGAGTCTGGGGAGGCTTGCAGTCGTAGTACACGCCTCGCTACCTTACGACGAGGAGGTGTTGATCTGGACACCCGACGACGGGTTCGGATTCCACGAGATAGGCGAAGTCGTCGAAGACGAGAAAGAAGCACGCGCGGTCTCGTTCGACCCCGAGAATCTGAGGGTCAGTACCCACGAGATCACCGACTACATAACCAACCCCAGAAAGGATATATACCGCGTGAGACTTGAATCCGGACGTGAGGTCAGGGTAACAGAGGATCACAACCTCTTCACGCTCGACTCAGAGGGTAAGGTCGACAGGATAGAAACCGAAGACGCCGAGGGTGAACTCGTGGCAGTCCCTCATAAGCTTCCCGAGCCCGTAGTCGATGAGACCGAAGTCGACCTCGTGGAGCTTCTCGACGGCTCTGAGGACATAATCGCGTACGCATCCGACGGCAAAGGCAGAGGCAAAGGCAAGAATCAAGGATTTACGGATGTCGACTGGGAGGGCATCGGACGGTCTACGAGACGCCATTACGAGGGACGTAACAGCGCGCCCCTGAGAAGGGTTAGCCCTGCCGAAGCGCGTGACTCCGACGTAGATCTGTGCTTCAAACAGAGTGACTTCAAGCTACCCGACACAGTACCCGTGACAGCCGAGTTCGGCTGGGTTCTCGGCTTCTACATAGCTGAGGGGTACGCGAGGAGAAAACACGTCGTCTTCACCAACAAGAACGAGGAATACCTCGACAGGGTCGAGTCATGGTTCGAGGAGTACGGCACGACTATCTCACGGAACTGTGACGACAGGGGTGTACGACAGCTTACGGTATCCTCGGCTCTCTGGTCAGAGATCTTCCGACGTCTCGCCGACGAAGGCAGCGACAAGAACATACCAGACGAAGCCTGGAACTGGTCCGACGATGTACTCGAATCCCTTCTCGAAGGTCTGATTGACGGAGACGGACACAGACGTGAATCGCGGGAGACCTTCTACACCTTTAACGAGGATCTCGCGTACAACGTCGTCCACCTCGCGTCACGTCTCGGAAAACTGTCTTCTGTCTACTCAAGAGAGCGCGAGACGGGAACAGAATGGAACGTCGACGTCTCCGAAGACGCTCACAAGAAGGGGCAGTACGTTCCAAACGTCGACGGACTTCTGAGAGAGTACAGACATGAAGCCGGTATGGGTATGAAAGAGGTAGCCGAGAAGGTAGGCTGGTCGTCGAAGTCGAGCGTGTCGAACCTCGAAAACTGTGAGTACAGCTCCGTGAAACGTGGGACTCTCCGGAAGCTACGCGAGGTATACGCCGACGAGGATGTCGAGACACGACGTTTAGACAGTATACTCGACGGCGGAGTCAGGTTCGAACGCGTCGAGTCGGTCGAGAAAACCGGCGATCGCGAGGTTACTTACGACCTCGAAGTACAGCCCAACGGAAGGTGTATCGAGAACTTCATCGGCGGACGCGGAGGTGTCTTCCTGTCGAACACAGCCGGCTTCATAGATCCGGGTTACGAGGGACAGATCACCCTAGAGCTCTCGAACCTCGGAACCGCGCCTGTCGCTCTACGTCCGAAGGAGATGCGTATCTCACAGGTCGTATTCACCGAACTCTCGTCACGTGCGGAGCTTCCGTACGGAGAGGAGAGAGGCTCGAAGTACCAGAACCAGGAGGGTCCGACCGCGAGCCGTATACAGAGCGACGCCGAGTGGGAGACGGAGTCGGACGAAGGTACCGAGGTCGACGACGACGAACGATAGTATAATTTGGCTCCGCGTCCTACCCATACATATGACTGAAGTTAGGTGGGAAGACGTTCTTGAGCTTCCTGACGAGGTCGACGACGAGACAGCCGAGGAGCTATACGAGGAGGCTGACACGAAGCAGGATATGATGGGGGAGACGTGTCCGTATCCTCAGCTTGAGGCGAAGAAGGCTGTCGACGAGATGGAGGAAGGAGAGCTTCTCGTCCAGGAGACCGACCATGTCCCGAGCGCCGAGAACGTCCCGAACGCAGTTGAGGACGACGCCGAGGCAAAAGTCTGGAGCGACGGCGGAACCTACAGGATATTCCTCTGGAAGAAGTAAGTATGGTAGAACAGATCACCACCGACGAGCTTCACGACAGGATAGAGTCGGGAGAGAAGCCACAGATAATAGACATACGTTCGGAGGAAGAGTACGAAAAGGGACATATCCCCGACGCGGAGAACATACCTCTTGACGACCTTCCTCTCAAGATAGGCGAACAGGACTGGGACGACGACGTCGTAGTCGTCTGTAAGATAGGCGAAAGCTCCGTACAGGGAGCGCGTCTCATAAAGGCGTACGAAGGGGTTAGTGACGACGCCGAAGTCGCGAGTATGGAGGGCGGAATGGAGGACTGGGAGTACGAGACTGAGTCTGAGTAGCCTGTCTTGTCTTGATTTCTGACCCGAAGAACTCAAGTGGAGGACGGCGGTAGAGTATCCAGGAACCAATGGCGCGAAAGGATTACCAAGAGAGGCTAGACAGTCTTCAGCAGGACGTCCTCTACATGGGGGAAGTTGTCAAGAACCGTCTCGACAAGGGGCTCGACGCTCTTGAGACGAAGGACGACGACCTCGCGTGGGAGGTCATAGAGGGTGACAGCGAGGTCAACGATCTCTATCTGGAGATAGAACAGGAGTGTATAGACCTCTTAGCTCTACAACAGCCCGTCGCGGGTGACCTGCGTTTCATAGTGGCTTCGTTCAAGATAATCACGGATCTCGAACGTATAGGAGACCTCGCCACTAACCTCGGCGACTACGCCCTCGACGCCGAGAGGTACGTATTCCCCGAGGTCGACATACGTAAGATAGGCGACGACGCCTCGGGGATGGTGAGTCAGGCGATGGAGGCGTACGAGAACGAGGAAACCGATCTCACCTACGAAATCTCAGAGTACGACGACGGTCTCGACCAGAGGTGTGAAGAAATAAGCAGCGAGATAATACGTAACCTGATCGAGATGGAGACGGGTGAAGAAGACGAGGAAGACATAGAGAAGACGCTCAACGAGGTCTCACGTCTTCTTCTGACTGTGAGAGACCTCGAACGTGTCGGAGACCACGCCGTCAACATAGCCGCGAGGACTCTCTACCTGGTCGAGAACGACGACGAACTCATCTGGTAGACATATACATAGATATGGAGTACGTCGTCCGTGTGCCGAAGGAGGAGACAGAAAAAGTCATGCGGAAGGCGGAGAAGAAGGGTATCTACGACGACGCGAGAAGCATCAAGAAAGCAGAGACGGAGACGGACGAGGAGGGGAAGACCGAGATACCGGTCACCGAGGACGTGAGCGTCGACGGCTACGACGTCGTCGGACAGGACAACCCCGAGTACAGGAAGAAGGATCTCGAAGACCTGACAGACGTAGAAGACCCGCCCTCAAGCTGGAAGACCGTAGGCGAGGTGGTTCTCGTGAATCTGGGAGGCTACACGTCAGAGGAAAAGACCGAGATAGGCGAGTCCCTCCTCGAACTTATGAGCGCGAGGACTGTCCTCGACTACAGGGGTGTGTCGGGTGAGATGAGGGAGCCAGATGTGGGTCTCGTAGCTGGAGACGAAGAGACTGAGACTCTCCACCGTGAGAACGGATTCGAGTTCAGGCTCGACCCCTCCGAGGTGATGTTCTCGGTCGGAAACGCCAAGGAGAGGCTGCGTGTACGTGACGTAGTCGACGAGGGCGAGACGGTATTCGACATGTTCGCGGGGATCGGCTACTTCTCTGTACCCGCAGCGGTCGGAGGCGCGGAGGTCGTCGCCGCCGAGATAAACCCGGTCTCGTGTTCCTACCTCGAAGAAAATGCGCGTCTCAACGGTGTCGAAAGCCGTATCGAGGCTTACAACGAGAACTGTCTCGACGTGACCCCCGACAGTGACGTCGATAGAGTGCTGATGGGTCATTTCGATGCCGTCTCAGAGGAGTTTATGAGACACGCCCTGTCGTCAGTAGACGGCGAAGGCGTGCTACACGTACACGACGCAGTCTACGATCCCGCCGAGACAGAGGAGGAGATACGCAGACTCGTCGAGGCGGAGAGCTACGGTGTCGTCGAGTTCGAGACCACGAGTATAAAGGGATACTCAGAGGGTGTGTCGCATTACGTCTTCGACGTAGAGGTCGGGATATAGGAGCCATCCCACACGGTACCAGCGCCAGTTATAAGGTGCCGCTCCGTGAATCTCAGTCAGTCCCATGGCTGCTTGGATAGAGGTCATAACGACGGCGTTCTTTCTCCAGTTAATGTCCCTCCCTGGAGAGAAAGGACAGATAGTCATAGCAGGTCTAGCGACGAAGTACAGCCCGTGGATGGTCGTCGCAGGTGCAAGTACGGCGTTTGGGGGGTGGACAGTTCTCGAAATACTCCTCGGTAACGCGCTCAAAGGGGCTCTTCCGGAGGTCTACCTCGACGGAGCGACCGCCGCACTCTTCTTCATATTCGCGTTCTGGATACTCTACACGTCGCCGGGGAGCGGAAAGAGAGAAGTCACCGACGGAGGATCGGATACCAAGGAAGAAAGACAACCGGAACTTCCCGAGGAGGAGAGGTTCTACGGCTTTATCCCATCATTCTCGATGATGGCAGTCGGAGAGTTCGGCGATAAGACACAGATAATCACGATAGGTCTCGCGGCTACCTACGGCGCACATCCCGGAATCTGGGTAGGCGAGATGCTCGCCATAATTCCCGTGAGTGCTGCGAACGCCTACTTCTTCAACAGGGCGTCACACCGTATAAACCAGAGATGGTTCCATCTCATCTCTGCGGGAATCTTCCTCCTCTTCGCATTCGACACCACAGCGAAGTACGCGATAGGCAGGTCTTTCCTCCCAATCGGCTGACGCCACGGTACGGTACAGTACATTTATCTTGATCTCGATCCCATAATCAGAGTATGACTAGTCTCGAAGGACAGACGGTTCTCGTGACGGGTGCGAGCAAGGGAATGGGTAGAGAGATGGCTCTGCGTTTTGCCGACGAGGGGGCGAAGGTAGTCCTCGTAGCGAGGGATGGAGACGAACTCGACGACGTCGCGCAGGAGGCGAATGGCGAGACCCTCGTGGCTACCGCAGACGTCCGAAACCCGCAGGAGGTCGAGGCGACAGTAGACGTAGCACTCGATGAGTTCGGAAGTATAGACACACTCGTCAACAACGCGGGTGTGGGACTCCTCAGCCTCTACGACGAGAGAAAAGACCTCGTCGATGTCTCCGAGGAGGACTGGGACACAGTGATAGAGACCAACCTCAAGGGCGTCTTCCTCTTCACCAAGTACGTCCTTCCGAGTATGGAAAGCGGCGGCAACATCATAAACATCTCGTCGGGTCTCGGGAGAAAAGCCGCTGAGGGCTGGTCGCCCTACGTAACCTCGAAATGGGGTCTCGAAGGACTCACGAGGACGGTCGCACTCGAAGTCGAGGACGACGGTGTCAACGTAAACGGACTATACCCCGGAGGCAGAGTCGAGACGGGATTCTGGAAACATCTCCCCGGGGAAGAACGTGACGAGATACTTCCGCCTGACGTCATGAACGACGCCGCTGTCCTGCTAGCTCAGCAGGACGAAAACGGGGTCACAGGAGAGTCTATCTCCGCAGACGACTGGGAGGAGAGGCTCGGATGATCACGGTGGGTCTCGCGGGAAAGCCCAACGCGGGTAAGTCGACCTTCTTCAAGGCGGCGACGAGTGCGGACGTAGAGGTCGGCAACTACCCTTTCACGACGATAGAGGCGAACAGAGGGGTCACCCACGTCCGTACCGACTGTCCGTGTCTCGAACTCGACGAGAGATGTGGCAACTGCAGAGACGGAAGACGGTACGTCCCGGTCGAGATAATAGACGTCGCGGGGCTCGTTCCCGAGGCACACAAGGGACGCGGTCTCGGAAACCAGTTCCTCGACGAGCTGAGACAGGCTGACGTCATAGTGCACGTCGTCGACGCCGCAGGTGCGACCGACTCGGAGGGCGAACCCGTGGCTGTCGGTGAACACAGCCCTGTCGAGGACGTCGACTTCCTCGAAGAAGAACTCGACATGTGGACATACGGTATTCTGAGGGACAACTGGGAAAAGATAGAGAGACGTTCGAGGACGCCTGACTTCGACTTCGAGTCGGAGCTAACCGACGTACTCACGGGTGTCGGAGCGACCGAGAACGAGATACGTCTCGCTCTGCGGAGGATAGACCAGCCCGAGAGCTTCGGCGACTGGGACGACTCCGACATAAGACTGCTTGCGAGGGAGATAAGACGTATCACGAAGCCGATAGCCGTCGCCGCGAACAAGGTCGACATAGCCCCAGACGACCTCATCGAGAACATCCTCAGTACTGAGGGCGTCGTCGTCCCGACGAGCGGTGAGTCAGAGCTAGCTCTCCGAAACGGAGACGAGTCGGGGGTGCTCAGCTACGCACCCGGCGACTCGGAGTTCGGGATTACAGGCGACGGCGTATCCGACTCACAGCTAAAGGCACTCGGGAAGATCGAGGACTTGATCGACGAGTACGGCGGTACTGGGATACAGAAGGTTCTCAACGACTCAGTCTACGGTCTCCTCGAACGCGTCACTGTCTACCCCGTCGAGAACGAGTCGGACTGGACCGACGGCTCGGGTAACGTGCTTCCCGACGCCTTCCTCCTCGAACGCGGATCGACTCCTGTCGACCTCGCCTACTCAGTCCACTCCGATGTCGGCGAGGGATATCTCCACGCCGTAGACGCGAGGACACGCCAGAGGATAGCCAATGACTACGAGGTTGAGGAAGGTGACGTCATAAAGATCGTTAGTACTGCTTAACTGTATTGGGCTGTGGTCTCAAGACTGCCCAAGAAGACCATATCTTTATAATTTGTGAACAAGTATCACAGTATACGTATGGATCGAACACTTTGGTACCTCGTAGCAGGTACAAGGGGGGGAGAGAACAGGGGAAGGATACTCTGGAAGTTAGTCGACAACCCGATGAACACCAACCAGCTCGCAGAGGAGCTCGATCTCAACTACCGGACGGTGTCACATCACCTCGAAGTCCTAGAGGACAACAGCCTCATAGAGAAACACGGTGAGGGATACGGCTGTCTCTACTTCCTCACGGAGAACATGGAGTCTAACGTCGACGAACTTGAGAAGATACTCATGAAGTCGGAGTACGACTTCTTCGAGACGTCCGAGACAGAAGCAGGATCAGAGGCAACGACAACCTCGACGTAGATCCGAGTCCAAGTCGAAACCGTGGGTAGCCGGGGGACTACTCCACTGACTCGAACTCTTCGTCGACCCTGTCGAGAACCGTCTCGAAGACCTCGCTTATCTCGTCGGCGAGATGCTGAAGCTCCGAGTTGCCTGTCACGGGTAGAACCTTCTGTGTGTCGACGCCTCGGACAACTATCTCGTCGGTGTCCTCGTCCTCGTAGACTACCATGTTACACGGCATCATAGCACCCATTCTCTTGTCAGTCGAGAGTGCCTCGTAAGCGTATTCGAGAGCGCAAGCCCCGAGAATACGGTAGTTGGGGAACTCCTCGTCTATGTTCTGCTGTATACCGTTTCCGGGGTCGAGGTCAGCCTGTATCCCCATGCCCTCTTCCTCAAGAGCCTCTATCACGAACTCGACGACTTCGTCGAAATCTCCTCTCACACGTGTCTCGACAGTGAACTCCATTCCACCGACGGCATACATAGCCTTGTTCATCATCGACATCTTATCTGATACTCGTCTTAAGGGAGCATAAATACACCGCGGTCTCCCAGACGGCTGAAAAACCGCAGAAATACGTCAGAATCAGACGACTTCGGCGTCTGTGTCTGTTAATCTCTGATTAACAGGCTAAGGCTAATTAATCGGAGATTGATGAACGTCTTCGACTTCAAGGAGACGTCTCTTTATACTCGTCTCTCCGGTGTAGTCTCCTATCCCAGACTCCTCGACTACCCTGTGGCACGGCAGGAGTACCGGAACCGGGTTGGAGACGAGAGCCTCACGGACATCCTCGTAGTCGTCCTCGTCGGCACCTATCGACTCGGCGAGTTCTTCGTACGTGATAGTCGTTCCGCGGGGTATGTCACGCGTCCTGAGCAGAGCCGACCTCTCTATACCTCCGACTGTCAGCCCCACGTCGTACTCCGAGAGGTCGACTTCTTCTCCGTCGATGTACTCGAAGATCGAGTCGAGAACTTCGAGGTCGTCCTGTATGCTGTCTTCGTCGGGCGTCTCGGGAAACGAGACGCTAACGACCTTGTCTCCCGCCGTCCCGACCTGAACATATCTGTCGAGGTACTCCGAGTATCTATGGAAGATACCCGTCTTCATCCTAAGAGATCGAGGTTCTCCAGTTCGTTGAGTATCCTGTCTACCGCTCTGTCGGCGTCCTCGGGCTTCTCTCCTCCTGTGACGACTAGCTTTCCGCTTCCGAAGAGGAGTACGACAACCTCGGGGTCGTCGAGACGGTAGACGAGACCCGGGAACTGCTCGGGCTCGTACTCTATGTTCTCGAGTCCGAGACCTATGGCTATTGCGTTGAGGTTGAGGTCGTGTCCGAGATCAGCGCTCGCGACTATGTTCTGTACTGTGATCTCGGGACTCTCCTCGACGTCTATGCCGAGTCCACGGAGCTTCTCGAAGACTATCTTGAGACCCTCGTCGACGTCGTCTATGCTCTTCGCTCCCGTACAGACGATCTTACCCGACCTGAATATGAGTGCCGCAGTCTTGGGCTCCGCCGTACGGTAGACGAGACCCGGGAACTGGTCGGGATCATAATCCGCTCCTTCCATGTCCATAGTGACCTGCTGGAGATCGAGCTCCTGTCCGATTGAGGTTGATGCAACTACGTTCTCTATCTCGATTGTGTCCTTTGGATCAACCATTTCGTTTAAACCTCTATTTAAAGTCTTATAAAGGTTGGTGAAAAACATAACGTGATCGGAGAGAGACATAGACGATAATGGGATTCCGATACCCGACCGAGGGAGTTATTACAGACGCCCTCACGTCTTTAGCCTGTGTACCTCCTCGAACTCAAGAGCTCGAACCACGAACTCGCTCTCGCGGAGGCACGCTCCGTCGGAGATGTCTACGAGACAGCTAGAGGAGTCGCCGTCTGTAAGGCACTCGACCTCGAACGCGCGAAGACACTCGGTATGTCACACCGTGTCCTGAGGTACATGGCTAAGTCGGACGTCTCACTCGAAGGCGTCCTGAGTGCGGTCGAGACGTGTGAGTACGTCTTCTCGGGGAGCTTCAGCGTACGTGCTCGCGCTGTCGAGGACACAGAGACCCCTGTCGATACTGAGACCCTCGAACGGAAGGTTGGGAGTGTGATACACGAGAGGGGGCACGAAGTCGATCTCGAAGACCCCGACCACGAGTTCCGTCTCATCTTCACCGACGACAGCTGTTACTTCGGCGAGGTAGTCGTCGACGTCTCGAAGGAGTTCTCAGAACGTCCGACTGACAAGCCCTTCTTCAAGCCCGGTAGCATGTCGCCCATGCTCGCACGGACACTCGCCAACATCGCGGGTGCGGGAGAGTCGAGACTCGTCCTCGACCCGATGTGTGGCACGGGCGGTGTACTCGTCGAGGGCGGTCTCGTGGGATCAGAAGTCGTAGGGTTCGACTCCGACAGACAGGTTCTGAGAGGGGCGGAGACCAACCTGCGTGAGTATCTCGAAAGCGACGGATGGCACCTCGGAGCCGCAGACGCGTCACGTCTTCCACTCAGGGAGTCGTCGGTCGACTGTGCTGTGACGGACTTCCCGTACGGCAGAGCCTCGTCGGTCGACGCCGAGTCGGTGAGGTCACTCGCCGAAAACGTCTTAGACGAGCTTTCGAGAGTAGTAAGAGAAGAAGGGAGATGCGTCGTAGTCTGTGACAGATGGCTCGTAGACGAGGCGGAGGCGGCGGGCTTCGAGGTCGTCGAGAGGGTCGAGGACAGGGTACACAAGTCACTGACAAGACGGATTCTGGCTCTTGAGTCGAAGAAATGAGTCAAGTCTGACTCCATGTTCTAAGTCGTCTACAGAGAAAGCAGGCAGAGTGCCTTGGGGTCTTCAAAAAGCAGAGCTTTTTGGGATACGGAAAATCCTTTATTTTCCTTGACTTGACCCCGAGCGATTCACAATTGACGAGACCACACGAAGTAATAGTTGATGTTGTACACCGTGTTATTTGACCGTGTTTCGCCCATATCGGCTAGAGCCATGCTAAAAACTTAAGTATAATCGTGTCTAAGTATATACTGTAGAGATGACTAAACGCCTCACCGTAGACTTCGAGGACGATTTGTACAAGGAGTTCTCGAAGAAATGCATCGACGCTGAACGTCCAAAGTCAGAAGTCGTGCGTGAACTTGTCCAAGACTGGGTAAACGACCAAGAATGACGCAGACACAGGCTCTCACCAAGACACTCGTGTTTCCGTTGGACGTACAGAGTGGCAACGAGAGCCTGCTTCACGACGCCCGCTTGGAGTGTCGCCGCGTATTCAACGAGGTGCTACGCCTCAACTACGACGGGTGGGACTGGGACAAGATTGAGGATGTTGTCGAACAGAACGCAGACCTCGTACAAAACACCGCACAGCGTATCATCGACAAAGCCTTCGACGCACTCGACAACTACTACGACAACGACGACTGGGGACGCCCGTGGTACAAACACGAGACGTTCCCGCTGCGGATGAACTACGGCGAAGGCTACAACCTCTTTCTCGAAGACGAAACGGTACGGTTCCGCATCAGTGCGAAGCCGTACAACCACGTCAAAGGCGAGCTTCGGGGCTCAAAAGACCAGTTCGACCTGCTTACGCAGGCGATGGAAGCTGATGACTGGCACGTTGGCACTGCCGAAGCACTCTGCCGAAACGGGCGTGAAGAACTGCACGTCACCGTCACGAACGAAACTGCCGAAGTCGAAACGAAAACAGCCGCAGAAACCGTCGTCGGCGTCGATATTAACGAAGACTGTGTTGCACTGGCAGCACTAACCGAACGCGGTATCGAGGATTCAATCGTTATCGACTATCCGGAAATCAAGGAAGAACGACACCGCTATTTCACGATACGGAAACGGATGCAAGAAGCTGGACAGACCGCGTTCAACGACGTGTTCCGCGACAAGGAGCAGCGGTTCGTTCACGACCAGCTACACACGGTGTCACGGCGCGTGGTCGAGTGGATTCAACGGTTCGACAGTCCCGTAATTGTCTTTGAAGACCTCAAAGACATGCGAGACGACATTGAGTACGGGACTCGCATGAACCGGCGACTCCATTCACTACCGTTCGCCAAACTCCGGGACTTCATCACGTACAAAGCCGCGTGGCACGGGATTCCGTCAGATGATGTTGACCCGGAGTACACCAGCCAACAGTGTCCGGTCTGTGGACACACAGAGCGGACGAACCGTAACGGAAAGCGGTTCAAGTGCTGTGACTGCGAACATCAAGACCACGCTGACCGTGGCGCTGGTATCAGTGTCGCACAGAAATGGCTGAGAACACAAGAGGACAGAAATGTGCCTGCTCTCAACACACTCCCGCAAGTGCGGAAATGGGAGTTGCGACGGCAGGCATCGGGGCCTGTGGACGGCCCGACCGTGACCCACCACACCGTTGAAGGCTACCATGCCGATGGTGTGTCGGGTGTGTCCGACCAATCCACGGGAAGAAGCTCCGGGGTCGTACGGAGGACGTAGTCTTCCGTGATGACGAGAGACTTCGTCTCTCGAACCACTTGACCTCGGAGCAGTTCACCAAACGGTTTAATGTGTGTATTACGTACGTAGTAGTATGCAGAAGGACGAAGTTATACATATCCATGCTCTCCTCCATGAGACCATGGAGTTCCTGGAGAAGAACGACCTCGCTTCCTTCGACGACTCTTCTCTCGACGTACGACCTACCGACGTACACAAGCCAAAGGAAGAACACGAGAAGGCTGTCTTCGCACTCGGAAACCAGCTCGCAGACGCTATGGCAGAAGACGAGTTCTCGGACATCGGGAGGGTGAGACAGAGAATGAAGGAACTCATAGAGGAGCGTAACTGATCTTCTACATTGTCCTCGCACTACGTCTACGTCGTCGAGTGTTCCGACGGAAGCCTCTATACAGGCTACACCACAGACGTTGAGAGACGCCTTGAGGAGCACAACTCGGGCGACGGTGCTAAGTACACACGTGGGAGGACACCGGTCAAGTTGGTACACGAGGAGGAGTACGGATCACGTTCTGAGGCTATGCGACGTGAACACGAGATAAAACAGATGTCACGTGACGAGAAACTCGACTTAGTCACTGGTTAGCTATCTGCCACGTCCATCTCGCGTCTAAGACGTACCTGTATACCCCGGATATTAGTATGCCTACGCCGTTCGCAACTATGTATCCGAGGTCACCCCATGATCCGAGACCTCCCCACGTCACGAGTGCGTAGAGTATACCTACCTGTATTGGAATCGCCGACCCCCTCACCGCGTTCGTCCTCACGAGACCACGTATGTACTCGCCCCTGTCGGTGTGACGCACGACCTTGAATGTCCACGCGTTGTTGATTACGTACTGGAGTACGATGGTGATCTCTATAGCGACGACCGCGGCGGCGACATAGTACAGCCCGAGTGCCTCGACGAAGCCCCAGAGTAAGAGAGTCTGGACTCCCGCTGCGAAGACTCCTACCACGAAGAACTTGAGAACGCGTCCCCGCGGCGGTGCGAGGATATCCGTGACTCTCGACACCTCTTATCTATATCCGAGTGCTTCGAGACGTTTGGAAACCTCGTCAGACATCTCTTCCTCTTCGTGACTCTCGTTCGAGAGAACTTCCTCGGCACGTTCATGAACCCTACGCCGGAAGGACTCTATAATCTCGGTGTCTTCGAACTCGGTATTCGACTCGGAGTATAGGTCGTTCTTCTCGAACTCGTCCTCGGCCGTGTTGTAAAGCTCCTTCTCACCGGTTTCGGCGTTCTGTATGTAGGTCCAGTCGGAGGTACGTGCGCTCACGAGGAGGTCGCCCTCATCGGGAGTCTTCGGAATCGGCTGCTGTGTCACGGAGTCGCCCCTGACCGTCACCGAGACTACGGGCTCGTCGTCTGGGCCGTCTCGGAGGAGGCTTTCTCCCTCCCAGCCCTCGGGAGGAGTCACACCCATGACGTCACATACCGTCGGTGGCACCGAGTTGAGTCCGACGGGCTCCGAGACCGAGTCGGCTTCTAAGCCGTCTTTGGGGAGGTCTACCATCAGAGGCACGTTTATTAGCTCGTTGTAGAGCTTTGGGTAATGTGCGAGATGTCCGTGTTCCTGGAACTCCTCGCCGTGGTCACCCGCTACGACTACACACGTCTCGTCCCTGATACCCTCATCGGAGAGTAGACTCAGGAGACGTCCTATGCTCTCGTCGACCTGTCGGACGGTCGCGTCGTAGAGAGTCCGGAGACGTGAGAGCATCTTTTCGTCGACGTCCCAGCCGAGTCCCGTGTAGAGATGTGCTCTTAGCATCCCGACGGTTCCCATGTGGCTCGAAGAGACCTCACGGACGTGGCGGGGCGCGGGGACATACGGCGTGTGAGTGTCCATGTAATGTATCCAGACGAAGAAGGACTCGTCCGACCTCTCACGTATGAACTCCTCCGCACGGTTCTCCAACTCGATCATACGTGATGTGTCGGCGAAATGTGTGTCGTCGCCCTCGCGTTTGACAGCACTTGCGAGACGCTTAAAAGGCGACGTGCCTAGCTGTATCCAGCCCTGGACGGTGGGATGTGCCATGAGGTACTTCGAGTAGACAGTGTCGTTCGCCTCTATGAAGTCCTCGAACTCGTCGAATCCTCTGTCGTACTCCCAGTGGTGAGTCAGGAAACCGTTGGAGGCGTTGAAGCCGCCCGTTGAGATCCCCTCACGTGACAGAGCCTCGGCAAGTGTCGGCGTCTCAGGTGCTCCTATGTTACGGCTGTCGGAGAAGACGGATCTCGAAGCTAGGATGCTCGGAAACGAGAAGGGAGTCCAGTTGCCGTGCGCAAAGGCGTTCTCGAAGACTGTCGACGTAGATCGGCTCGAAAGTTCGCCTAAGACTGGTGTCACCTCGCTCTCGGGATCGTGTTCGACGGCGTCAGCCCGGAGCGAGTCGACGGTCACGAGTACCGTCTTCGTGGCTTCTGTAACCGGCTCGGCGCTCATACTTTGTCTTACAAGACATATGACTTTATACTGTCGGAGCGAGGCGACGGAGACCGAAACCGGGAAAAGTGCTTTAAATTAGAGATACGTGGCACGGTGTATGAGAAGGGAGACGGCGCTCGGACTCGGGGTCGCGGGAGTTCTTGTTTTCGTCCTGGGCTTAGCGGTCGTAGTTCCGGGTGCCGTCGAGAAGCCCGACGACCAGGTCAGACGTAGCTTCATAACAGTCGAAGAGGTGAGTATAAAGCCCGTCTCAGTCACGGGTTCGAACGTCAGTCTGAGGATCGAGACACGTTTCGATCACTCCGGGGGCGTCTCCGAGAACACGACTGTCGCTGTCAGAGCCACGAGTACCGAGACGGGTCTCCTCGAAACTACACGGACGAAAGATGTCGGAGACGTGACCGACGAAAGAGAGGTAAGTGTGACACATAACGTCACCGTTGAGAGGTCGGGCGGTTACAGGGTAGACTCTGTCGTCTACACCGACGGTAGACGTGTCTCGTCGGCGTCGAAGTCTGTCAGGAGGGTTGGGAGCCTGAAGCCCGAGTACGCACGTAGTCCACTCGGCTTCGAGAGCTTCGGTTCACAGCCGAGCATAGAGTACTCGGTAGACGAGGTAGACAGATCGACTGTGGCTCTCAACGTGACTGCGTACGTAACCAACACCGGAGGGAGACAGACTGAGGACACCTACGTCGTTCTCAAGGCTCGCCAGTCGGAGTCTGGTATAGTAACCGACGAGAGACGCGTCGGTGTCGGCGAGATAGACGAGGGCGAGACACGTGAGGTGAACACACGCCTCGAAGTCCCTGACGGATACAACTACTACCTCGACGCTGTCCTGTGGAAGGACGACGTGGTCTTGGGTACCACGAGAAGCGGAGCGAGTCTCAACCCTAGTAAGAGTATACCGACGAATGTGACCCAGGAGGAGGTGGGGATAAGAGTCGAGGACTTCGAGAGAGACGACGAGCCACAGTCCCGGAGCGACGAGTTGGAGTCGGAAGTTCCGGAGGACGGACAGGGACAGCCGGGTCTCGGAGTCGTCGCGGCTGTCTTGGCAGTCTCCGCCGTCGGAGTTAGAAGGTGGTACTATGACTGAGACTGAAACTGAAACTGAGACTGAGACCCAGACCCGGACTGAGGCTGAGACCGAGAAAACAGACGACGGGACAGGTAACGAGACAGACACGGGAGACGGGAGAGACGCGAGGTACTACGTCGAGAGGGGAGTCCTCGGTATACTCCTCGTGATAGGCTTCGTCGCGTCTCTGAGGTTCTACCTGAGCGCGACCGCTGCGATAGACTACTGGGTCACTGACGCCTACGTAGACGTCTTCCAGGCGGCGTTCAACCTGATAGTCCTACTCCTTGTCGGAATCGGGATCACGAGACAGATAAGAAAGATCTCGTGATCCGAAAAGCTTGAAGGCGACCATGTTCATCTATCACATACAACATGGTCTCCCAGAAGGAGATAGAGACGTTAAGGCAGGAAGCTCAGACGATATTCACACGTATAGACGAGGTTAACGGCGCGCTCGAAGACGCGAGGAAGAAAGAGGGAGATCACTGGGACGACGGAAGCCTCGATCTCAGTCTCAAAACGCCGTCGGGAGACGAGATAGAAGTAGAACTCGACCTCGATAAGGACGCCGCCGAAAACGCACAGGAGAGGTACGAGGAGGCGAAGGAGAT
Source organism: Halorutilales archaeon Cl-col2-1 (assembly GCA_041891055.1). Lineage (GTDB taxonomy): Archaea > Halobacteriota > Halobacteria > Halobacteriales > Afararchaeaceae > Afararchaeum. Next base: position 756,706 of record CP169074.1, read on the forward strand.
GGAGGAAGTCTTAGAGGAAAAGAAAGAGGTAGAGGGCGAGCTCGCGGGCGCGCCGTCAGACCCCCTCGCGTACCTCATACTCTACCATCTCAAGAAGGTCAAGGGCGATTATCCGCGTTCTATGGCGATGAACCTCGACGCCGAGAGGAAAGACGTAGTTGACCTGTGTGATCAGCTAGAGAGCGCGGGTCTGATAGAACGCATAGAGTCGGGGATGCTCAAGAGACGTAAGGTCAAGCTCAAACGGTCTCTCGAGACACACCAGCACCACACCTACTACCGTCTGTCGCGCGAGGGAGACCATCTACTACGTTTCTTGGAGGAAGACGACGGCAAGGAGAGCTTTCTACGTAAGGTCGACAACGCCCTCACGGTGGCTCGGCGTATATCGGAGGGTGGACCCGACTACCCACGTATGACCTCGGAGGATCTCGACCTCGACCTCGGCCACGTCCGGAAGCTCTACAAGGCGATGGTTCTCGCGGGAGTCGCCGAGACCTACGACGGAAGCATAATAAAAGGGAAGGAGAGGAAGCTCAAGCCCAAGGACGAGACCCACAGGAAACACACCTACTACGTCACGACGCGCGACGTAGACCTCATACTCAGAGACTGGGAAGACTGAGACGGGATACTGTCTTATGCCGTGAAGACCCATATAGGATATGCTCGAAGTCGGAGACACAGCCCCCGAGTTGAGTGCAGAGACGACACAGGGGAGATTCGACCTGTCGGAAGCGGACGAGGAGGGTGCCGTAGTACTGTTCTTCTTCCCGAAGGCGGGAAGCCGAGTATGTACGAAGGAGGCTTGTTCGTTCCGTGACTCGACAGCCGAGTTCAACGATGTCGATGCGACCGTCGTAGGGGTCTCGTCGAACGACTCACTCGAACGTCTCGAAGAGTTCGCGGAGAAAAACAGTCTCGACTTCCCTCTCGTGAGCGACACCGACGGAGAGATATCCAAGAAGTACGGCGCGAAGGGTGTACTCGGACTTTACTCGAAACGTGTGACCTACGTGATCGAGGACGGCGAGGTCGTCGGACGCGTCAAGGGAATGCTGAGTGCCGACAGACATGTCGAGGGTTCTATTGAAGCTCTGCGCCAGATCTGACCTGCTGAACGACGGCGTTATTAGGCAAGCGACAGAAGACACACACGGTACATAGATGTCGGACGAGATGGATCGACCGAGTCAGAGCCAGAGCCAGAACCAGAGACGTGACGACTACCTACAAGAGCTCGAAGACCGTCTCTGGAACGCGATGGAGATAGCGAACGAGGCACGTTCGAGAGGCGGAGACCCGAGTCCGGAGGTCGAGATACCCGTCGCGAAGGATCTCGCCGAGAGGGTCGAGAACCTCATAGGAATCGAAGGTATCTCCGAGAGGATACGTGAGTTAGAGGACGAGATGAGCCGTGAGAACGTCGCTCTCAAGCTCGCCGAGGAGTTCGCAGTCGGTGAGATAGGAGACTCTGACTCGAAGGCAGGGAAGGCGGAGGACGCCATAAGAACCGCCGTAGCACTCCTCACCGAGGGAGTAGTCGCCGCGCCCCTCGAAGGCATCGACGCCGTAGAGGTCAGACAGAACGACGACGGCACCGAGTACCTCTCGGTCGAGTACGCGGGTCCGATACGGAGCGCGGGGGGTACGGCACAGGCTCTGAGCGTCTTAGTCGCTGACTACGTCCGTACAGAGGTCGGGATAGACGAGTACAAGCCGAGGGACGACGAGGTCGAGAGATACGTCGAGGAAATCGACCTCTACGCCTCGGAGACGGGTCTCCAGTACACTCCGAAGGACAAGGAGGTACGTAAGATAGTCGAGAACTGTCCAATCTTCTTAGACGGTGAGCCCACGAGCGAGCGCGAGGTCTCGGGTTACAGGGATCTCGAACGGATAGAGACCAACAGGGCGCGCGGAGGCATGTGTCTCGTCGCCGCCGAGGGAATCGCCCTCAAGGCTCCGAAGATAAAGAAACACGTCACTAGCCTAGGACTCGACGGCTGGGGCTGGCTCGACTTCTTCATACACGACTCGTCCGACGACGACGCGGAGTCAGAGGAAGGCGAAGACGAAACAGAGGAAGACGGGGACGACACCGACGGTAGTCAGCGTCCCCGTGTCGACCCCAACGACAAGTTCCTACAGGATCTCATAGCCGGAAGACCCGTCTTCTCACATCCCTCGGCGAAGGGCGGCTTCCGTCTACGTTACGCGAGGGCACGGAACACGGGATACGCCGCCTCGGGGATCAGTCCCGCGACGATGGTTCTCGTCGACAACTTCCTCGCGCCCGGGACACAGCTGAAGACCGAGAGACCGGGTAAGGCGGCGGGGGTCGCTCCAGTCGACTCGTTGGAAGGACCTACGGTGAGGCTCCACAACGGCGAGGTGAGACGTATAGACGACGCCGACGAGGCGAAGAGGATCAGAAACGGAGTCGAGAAGATCATCGACATGGGCGAGATCGGGGTCAACTACGGCGACTTCCTCGAAAACAATCACCCTCTTGCTCCGGCGTCTTACGTCTACGACTGGTGGATACAGGATCTCGGAGAGACCGAGGCTGACGTCGAAGAGCTATCGGAGGCGTTCGACCTCGAAGAGATTGCCCCGAGACAGGCTCTCAGGCTGAGCGACAAGTACGGGGTTCCTCTCCATCCCAACTTTACGTATCTTTGGCACGACATAAGCCTCGACGAGTACTCACGTCTTCTCGATGCTGTGATGGAGAAGAAAGAAGGCAAGCTTCTCCTCGACGGCGACGTCTCCGATCTACTCGAAAAGCTCCTCGTCCCACATATACAGAACGACGACACCGTACGGGTCGGAGACGGAGACTCCGTGGTACTCGAAAGGTACCTCGACGCCGACTCTCCGCCGGACGACGCCGAGACTGTCTTAGACGCCGTAGAGGAGGTCTCGGGAATAGAGACGAGAGAGCGCGCGCCGACGAGGGTGGGCGCACGTATGGGACGTCCCGAGAAGTCGAAGAGACGTGACATGAACCCTCGTGTCCACTGTCTCTTCCCGATAGGCGAAGCGGGAGGCTCACAGAGGGACATAGACGAGGCGACTTCGTACTCTGAAACTATGCGTGAGAGCACGGGACGTATAGACGTCGAGGTCGGCGTGAGACGGTGTCCCGACTGCGGAGAGACGACCTACGAGACTGTCTGTGACTGCGGCGAGAGGACAGAGCCCGTCGAGAAATGCCCGAGATGTGGTGTCGAGGTCGACGACAGAGACGAATGTCCGAGATGTGGCGGCGAGACTTCGTCGGTCGAGGAGACGACTATCGACATAAAGTCGGAGTACAGGGAAGCACTCGACGAACTCGGCGAACGCGACAGCTACGACATACTCAAATGTGTCAAAGGTCTCTCGTCGGAGGACAAGACACCCGAGCCCCTCGAAAAGGGTGTGCTGAGGGCGAAACACGACGTCTCGGCTTTCAAGGACGGAACCTCGCGGTACGACCTCACCGACCTGCCTCTAACGGCGTTCAAACCCGCTGAGTTAGACGTCTCAGTAGAGAAGGTGCGCGAACTCGGATACGAGACCGACATAGACGGCGAGCCTCTCAGAGACCCCGAACAGGTCGTCGAACTCAAGCCACAGGACGTGGTTCTGAGCGACGACGCCGCCGAGTACATGGTATCAGTCGCCGACTACGTTGACGATCTCCTCGAAGAGTACTACGGTACCGAGCCCTACTACGGGATAGACGACAGGGACGACCTCGTCGGAGAGCTCGTGATGGGACTCGCGCCACACACGAGCGCGGGAGTCCTCGGAAGGGTCGTCGGATTCACGTCGGCTTCTGTGGGATACGCACATCCATTCTTCCACGCAGCTAAGAGACGGAACTGCTTCCATCCTGAGACTAAAGTATGGGTGAAAGACGAGGATGGCTGGAGATACGAACGTATAGAGGAGTTGGTCGAGGGGAATCTCGAAGACCCGAGACGTGACGACTTCGGTAATCTGATACAGGAAATAGAAGACGACAGAGACCTCTATGTTCCCTCAGTCGACTCTGACGGCGAGACAGTCGTTAAGAGGATAGACGCACTTTCGAAACATCCTTCACCCGAACATTTAATCGAGATAGAGACACGCAGCGGACGAAGCCTGTCCTTGACACCTGACCACGAGTTACAGGCCTATGACAGGTCTTCGGGAGAGATCCATACTAAAAAGGCAGTTGAGATGTCCGAGGACGACCACCTCATAACACCACGTGACCTCCCGGTCGACTCTGACTCCACAGACCTCCGCTTCGACCTGCTTGAGGAGTTCCTACGAATCCCGGAAATCGAAAACGACCGTCTGATGGTTAAGGGCTGGGAGAAAGACGAGATATACGAGCTTTTCGAGGAGAGTCTCGAAACTGAGTGGGTCGGGGAGTTCTACCCATTAAAAAGCACGGCGGAGTATCTCGGCATGACTAAGAAGTCTCTCAGCAACTACATCTACCGTGGGAGTCTTCCGGCGAGTATACTACTCGAACTACTTGGGTCAGCCGAGAACGTCGTCAGCTCAACACCTGACGACCTAAAGCTCGGAATTAAACGCGACTCGGTGGAGATAGACCGGTTCATCGATGTCAACGAGAACGTCGCAACCCTTCTCGGCTACTACGCCGCTGAGGGATTTGTACGCGAACAGGAGACTTCGAAGGGAAGTATACACCAGACAACCTTCTGTGGAGCCGAGGAAGATGTTCGTGACTTCTACCTCCGTACACTCGAGGAAGAGTTCGGCGTGAGTCCATACGTCGAAAATGAGTTCAAGATTACTGTTTCAGGACGTTTACTACGAGTCTTGTTAGATTCAGTTCTACAAGCCGGAGTCTATTCACACACGAAACGTGTTCCCGACTTTGTCTTCGATGCTCCCCCGAGTATAGCCGCGGCATACCTCAAGGGATACTTCAGCGGTGACGGACACGTCTCCTCCGACGTGCTTGAGGTACACGCGACGACCGTAAGCGACGAGCTGAAAGAGGATCTCCTCGCAGTACTCACACGTCTGGGTATAAAAGCGAAGGTGAGAGAGAAAGAGCCAGTTCGCCTCCACGAGAAGTTCCCTGACTACTACGACGCCGGCACCGAGAAGACTTCTCTTCCGACTTACAGGCTGTCTATTTCCTCGAAAGACGCAGCCACGTTCGGTCAGAAAGTCGGATTCCATCTCCCGAGGAAACAGTCAGTGCTCTCCCAACATCTCAGTCAGAAAACAACTGCTAAGAGAATAGTCTTCGACGGTAGCTCAGACGAAGAGGAGATACTCATCGAGTCGGTGGAAGAAGTTGAGTACACCAAGAGTGACACCGACTTCGTGTACTGTCTTACGGTAAATGACACACATTCGTTAGTAGCCAACGACTTAGGTGCTAAGCAGTGCGACGGTGATGAAGACTGTGTGATGCTTCTGATGGACGGTCTTCTCAACTTCTCGAAGTCGTATCTCCCCGACAAGAGAGGCGGACAGATGGACGCGCCTCTCGTGATGACGACACGTATCGACCCCGAGGAGATAGACGACGAGTCCCACAACGTCGACACCGTAGACCGTTACCCCCTCGACTTCTACGAGGCTACTCGTGAGATCGCCGACTCGAAGTCCGTAGACGTACCGATAGCTGAGGACGGTCTCAACGATCCCGACCTGAGATTCGACCACACAGTCGAGACCTCCGAGATAGCCGGAGGACCCGACAACTCGTCATACAAGACACTCGGGTCGATGCTCGACAAGACAGAGAACCAGCTGGAGCTCGCACGGAAGATACGCGCGGTGAAGGAGGACGACGTCGCCGAGAGGATAATTGAGTCACATTTCCTCCCCGATCTGATAGGCAACCTGCGTGCCTTCGGTCAGCAGGAGGTTCGGTGTACCAACTGTAACTCGAAGTACAGACGTCCGCCTCTCTCGGGTAGATGTGAATGTGGAAGCGAACTCACTCTCACGGTTCACGAGGGGAGCGTGAGGAAGTACCTCGACGTCTCGCTACGTGTCGGAGAGGAGTACGGTGCGTCGAACTACACCCTCCAGCGTCTCGAACAGCTTGAGAGGTCGATAGACAGCATATTCGAGGACGACAAGTCGAGACAGTCGGGAATAGCCGACTTCATGTGACGTGACTTCGACTGTGACTATCTAACCCCGAGTGCCGCCGAGGACTCGGAACTGTTTAAACCCTAGCATACAATCTTCGAACATGGAAGTTCCGAAGTCGTACGACTCCTCCGAGGTCGAGGAGAGATGGCGCGACGAATGGGATGACTCTCTCTACGCGCACGATCCCGACAGCGACGCTCCCGACTACAGGATAGACACACCTCCGCCGTATCCGACGGGCAACCTCCACATAGGAAACGCCCTAGGCTGGTGTTACATGGACTTCGTGGCGCGGTACAAGAGACTCCAGGGCTACAACGTCCTCTTCCCACAGGGATGGGACTGCCACGGACTCCCGACTGAGGTCAAGGTCGAGGAGGAACAGAGCGTCCACAGATCGGAGGTTCCGAGGGACGAGTTCCGCCAGATGTGTATCGACCACACCTACGGACAGATCGACGAGATGCGTGACACGATGGACGTACTCGGCTTCTCACAGGACTGGTCACACGAGTACATCACGATGGAGCCCGAGTACTGGGGGAAGACACAGAGGTCTTTCCTCGAAATGGCAGACGACGGCTACGCTTACCAGGGAAAGCATCCCGTCAACTGGTGTCCGAGATGTGAGACCGCAATAGCCGACGCCGAGGTCGAGAGAGAAGAGGAAGAGGGCGTCCTCGTCTATCTCGAGTTCCCCGTCGTAGGAGACGACGACGTGATCGAGATCGCGACGACACGTCCCGAGCTTTTGCCTGCGTGTGGTGCTGTCGCTGTCGACCCCGACGACGAACGTTTCGAGGAGTACGTCGGAGAGGAGGTCGAGGTTCCTATATTCGGACACACCGCCGAGGTCATACAGGACGAGGAGGTCGACCCCGAGTTCGGTACGGGAGCCGTCATGATCTGTACATTCGGTGACAAACAGGACGTCGAGTGGTGGCAGGAGTACGACATAGATCTCAGAGAGGCGTTCACTAAGACGGGAGAGCTCACAGAGATAGCGGGAGAGTACGAGGGGATGGAGATAGACGAGGCGAAGGAAGCGATCATAGAAGACCTCGAGGACGAGGGATACCTCTACGACAAGGAGCCTCTCGAACAGAACGTCGGAAAGTGCTGGAGATGTGACACTCCGATAGAGATACTCTCGAAGGAACAGTGGTTCATAGAGGTCAGACAGGACGAGATACTCGAAAAGGCGGAGGAGGTCGACTGGATACCCGACCACATGCACAGCCGCCTTGTCGACTGGACCGAGGGAATGGAGTGGGACTGGGTCATATCGCGCCAGCGCGTATTCGCTACGCCGTTCCCCGTCTGGTACTGTGACGACTGTGGCAGTGTCAAGTTCGCCTCGGTCGATGAGGTTCCGGTCGATCCCACTGAGGAAGACCCCGAGACGCCTTGTGAGGACTGCGGTGGAACCTCGTTCACCCCCGAGGAAGACGTCATGGACACGTGGATGGACTCCTCGATCAGCGCGATGCACGTCGCTGGCTGGCCCGAAGAGGGATTCGAGCCCACACAGCTCAGGGAACAGGGTCACGACATAATACGGACGTGGGCGTTCTACACGATTCTCCGTACTGCCGCACTCGAAGACGAGATACCGTGGGAGGAGGCTCTCATAAACGGAATGGTCTTCGGAGACGACGGACACAAGATGTCGAAGTCACGCGGCAACTTCGTCCAGCCTGAGGAGGCTGTCGACGAGTACTCCGCCGACGCATTCAGACAGTCTCTCGCATCGGGTGGACGTCCCGGAAGCGACATACAGTTCCGGTGGAAGGAGGTCAAACGCGCCTCGAAGTTCATGACTAAGCTCTGGAACATCTACCGTTTCTCGGCGTCGCATATCACGAAGGACGTCTACGACTACGAAGACGAGGCTCCCGATCTGCGCCTCGCCGACAGATGGATACTCTCGAAGCTCTCCGAGACAGCCGACGAGGTCGAGGAAGCGATGGACGAACACCGTTTCGACCTCGCACTCAAGGAGCTAAGGGAGTTCGTCTGGGACGACGTCGCCGACGACTACGTCGAGATGGTCAAGGGGCGTCTCTACGAGGAGGACGGCGACGGCTACGAGGCTGTGAGATGGACTCTACGTACGCTCATAGAGTCAGTCGTCGTGATGTTCTCGCCCGTAGCACCCTTCTTCTCAGAGGAGGTCTACTCGGGTCTCAGAGACGAGAGCGTCAACAACGCCGACTGGCCCCGGGTCGAGGTCTACGACGCCGACGCCCTCGACGCCGGAGAGCTCCAGGCTGAGATCGCTTCGTCTGTGAGGAGATGGAAGAGCGAGGAGGGGATCGCCCTCAACGCAGAGCTCGACAGGGTCGAGGTCTATGCAGAGTCGGAGTCTGTCGGCGAGAGACTCGACGTCGATGACCTCTCGGACACCCTGTCGTCGGACGTGAACGTCGAGACCGGAGAGCCCGACCTCGAAGAGGTGCCCGTCGGTGTCGACCCCGACATGAGCGTGATAGGACCCGAGTACAGGGACACCGCGGGAGAGATAGTCTCGGCTCTCGAGTCGTCCGATCCTTCGGAGGTCAGAGAAGAGAAGGAGACCGGAGCCGTCGAGGTCGAGGTCGGCGACGGGGTTATAGAGCTCGACTCCGACGCCGTCGGTATAGAAAACGAGCTACGTAGCGGCGGAAGAGAGGTCGAGGTCATAGAGACTGACGGCGCGACGGTCTTAGTCTTCGAGTAAGGCGGCGACGCGACAGTATAAGCAACACCTTTCAAAGGATCGAGTTCGTACTCCTTCTATGGAGATACGTGGCGACAGGAGATGTCTCGAATGCGGATACGAGTGGAGCTACTTCGAGACCAACCGGATAAGATGTCCCGACTGCGGCAGCATGAGAAGCGAGAGCACCTCATCGGGACAGTTCGACACACAGGGAAGCGCGAACTCGGGGATAGGGTTCAACGAGCTTGTCTCAAAGACTGCGAGCTTCGAGGAGACTCTGTCGGAGGCTGAGGAGTCATGCCGTAAGTTCGTCTCGAACTACGGATTTATAGACGCGGGAGAGCTTCAGCCACCCTCTCCCGAGTACGTCATGGCTGCGGAGGTCACCGAGATCGCAAACGGTCTTCTGACCTCCCGGGGAGACGTCGACGACGAAGAGAGGGAGTACGTCATAGACCTCCTCAGAGGCATAGAGTCGGGCGAGCCTCCCGCACCCGAGGAGCGTCCGTCGTCACTCGACAGCTACCACGCCCTCGCAGTCGCGCGTCTCGTCGACGAGTACTCGAAGGAGATACGGCGGTATGCGCGGATGAACGAGACTGACGTCCCGTCGGAGATAGAGACAGCGCGCGACAAGGCGAAGAGGACACAGGCAACCAGCGGCGAGAGACACGACGCAGTCGACGGTCTCAGAGATCTCAGGGAAGCATACGAAGAAGTTACTTCTTGATCGTTTATCTCTACTCAGAAAGCTTAGCCGCCTCGACCGTGTTACGGAGGAGCATCGCACGTGTCATGGGACCCACGCCGCCGGGAACGGGTGTCATCGCAGCCGCCTTCTCGCTGACCCCCTCGTAGTCGACGTCTCCGACGAGTTCACCGTCGACCTCGTTTATTCCAACGTCTATAACGACTGTTTCCTCCGAGACCATCTCGGGAGTCACGAACTCGGGTACTCCGACAGCGGCTACGATTATGTCGGCGCGTCGGGTGTGTTCCTCGACGTTCTGAGTCCCCGAGTGGCAGACTGTCACAGTCGCGTTCGCACCGTCTGACTTCTGGACTAAGAGGTTGGCAAGAGGCTTCCCGACTATGTCGGACCTACCGAGTATAACGACGTCTTTCCCATCGGGCGAGTTGCCGGTCGCCGTCAGGAGCTTCTGGACACCCATCGGAGTTGCGGGGACGAACCTCGGACGTCCCTCCATCAGAAGACCCTTGTTCTCGGGATGGAAGCCGTCGACGTCCTTCTCGGGTGAGACCGCTTCGAGTGCCTTCGTCTCGTCTACGTGGTCGGGAAGAGGAAGCTGGACTATGAAGCCGTCGACCGAGTCGTCGTGGTTGAGGTCGTCTATCACCGACATCAGCTTCTCCTCGGGCTCCGAGGGATCTATACGTACGACCTCCGACTCTATGCCGACCTCGCCGCAGTCCTTCTCCTTCATCGAGACGTATGTCTCGCTCGCGGGGTCGTCGCTCATGAGAACTGCAACCAGCTTAGGAGGTGTCTCCATCTCCTCGACCTCCTCGCTTACAGAGTCCCTTACTTCCTCAGCCACGGATTCGCCGTCGATTACTTCCATGTCTCGAAATCGACCCGGAGGCGATTCAAGTTAACGGAACCGCGCCACCGCTAGTTTTTTACTCCCGTTTCCATAAGTAACTACCATGAGTGTCGAATCCAACAACATTATTAACGTCACATCAGAAGCCGCAACAAAGGCAAACGAACTCATGGAAGACAGGGGTCTCGACGGCTACGGCATACGTATCTCCGTCGACTACAAGGGAGGAGACGCCGACTACTCTCTGGAGTTCTCACAGAAGCCGATGGACTCCGACAGGATCGTCGAGACTGACGGTCTGACACTCTTTATCGACTCCGAGTCGGAAGCCGCGGTTGAGGGGAGCACACTCGACTACGTAGTCGAGAACGGAAGGGGAGGCTTCACGGTGAAGTCAGCTGGGGGGAAAGAAGAGGCGGAGTTCGACGAGTCGACACCTGAGGGTCAGGTACGTTCGTTCCTCGTGCGTAACTTCCCACAGATACAGGGACACGGCGGTGAGGCAATCATAGAGGAACTCGACGAAGAAGAGGGATACGTCAAGCTCAGCTTAGAGGGGGCGTGTTCGGGCTGTGGCATATCCGACGCGACCGCCGAGGCGATAATGAGGAAACTGCCCAAGACGGTCGAGGGGATATCTAGGGTCGAGGTCGACGCGGGATCGGGCGGTGCAGGTGCCGACGTACCGTTCTAGAGAACTGAGCCAAAAAGACTTACTTGGTTCCCCTCGTTGCTACTCTCATTCTATATGAACCCGGGAGAGTATGAGAAAAGACGTCGGGAGATCTCGGGGTCTGAGCTAGCTGAGGCGATAGGTCTCGACAACGACGAGATTCACGAGAGGAAGGAGTACGTCGGCTTCGACGGCGACGACATACAGACTCTTGAGGAGATGATGTCGGTCTTCGAGGATCTCGAGGACGAAATCGCCGAGGACTTCTATGACCACACTATGTCTTTCGAGGGGACGCGAGAGGTCATAGACAGATCCGACGTAACTGCTGACTACCTCAAGAAGGTTCACGGACCCTATCTCACACGTATGGGAATGGGAGACTACGGCAGGGAGTACTTCGAGGACAGGACACGTATAGGAAAGCTCCACGAGATGGTCGACATGCCCGTCAAGTACTACGTCGGCACCTACATGCTCTACTACGACAGGGTTATCTCTGAGATCTTCGACGGTCTCAAGTCGGAGAAGACAGACGACGCCGATATAGACGAGGCTAACGACAGGGTTATCTCGTTCCTGCGTGCTACCAACCTCGACCTTCAGGTCGCCATGGACACCTACATAGACTCGTACACTAAGGAGGTCGAGAGGAAGAACGACCGTCTCGAGGAGTTCGCGGAGGTAGTCTCACACGATCTCAGGAACCCTCTCAACGTCGCGCAGGGTCATCTCGAGATAGCAGCCTCACAGACGACCGACGAAACGGTTGAGAACAGCCTTAGAGAGGTCGATGAGGCTCTCGGCAGGATGGAGGAGCTGATACAGGACGTCCTCGAACTCGCGCGCCACGGGAGGTCGATAGAGAACGTATCCGCAGTCAGTCTCTCCGACGCCGTGGAGGAGGCTTGGGACAACGTCGACACCAGAGACGCTGAGATAGAAGTTGAGGTGGATGACGGAAACGACTCGGTCTGTTCGGATCACGACCGTCTGATCCAGCTTCTCGAAAACCTATTCAGGAACTCGATGGATCACGGCGGTGACGTCTCGGAGGTACGTGTGGGAAGGCTCGAAGACGGCTTCTACGTTGAGGATGACGGAGTCGGGATACCCGAAGGGGAGAGAGACGATATCTTCGAGTCGGGCTTCACGACATCCGACGAGGGCACGGGTCTAGGTCTCTCGATAGTCAAGGAGATCGCGGAGGCTCACGGCTGGAGAATCGAGGTCACCGAGGGCGATGACGGTGGCGCGAGGTTCGAAATAAGGGGAGTCGAGTCGGCTTAACAGACCGACAGAGAAGGTAGAGTAACGCATTTTGGCGTGTGAAATCTACGTAGAGACGAGAACATGCAGGCTCAAGAGTCGGAGTCCTCGGACACGGAAGCACAGACTGAGGTTCTCATCACAGGTCTGAGAGACGAGGAGCCTGGAGACGTAGTAGGAGCCTTCACGAACGAGGCAGGTATCCGACCCTCACTGTCTGAAATATGTGTGTCGGCGATGACGCCAGTACGCTCCATGTAGTAACAGATACTTCCCAGATGCTGAAGCTTTCCGAATATCGGGACAGACAGAAGGTGTTAATATCCTGTGTCTAGGAGATATAACAAATGACGACGATGTCGGAAATATTGGAGAGCGACGTCGAGGAAGACTCTGTTACGTCAACACGTATAATTTCGTCCCTCTTCGTAACATTTCTCGGCGTCATCTTCATGACTATTCATCTTCTGCATCTCATAGACGAAGACGGTCTGATTCCCCTCCTCACAGGTGTAGTATTCCCTTCCGCCTTTGCTGTCTTTCTCATATACGCGGGATACAGACTCTTCAAGTCGAACCTGACTGACTCAGAGAGGTTGGGTGTCGTATCTTGGACTGTGGTAGGAGGAGTGGGTATAGGGAGTTTCTTCATTGCGGCAGTTGTCTACAATATGTACGAGGGCGGTAGTATGCGTCACCCGGTTTTTCTCCTCATCAACTCCCTAAACGTAGGAGCCGCAGTGGGCTTCACAGTGGGATGGTACTACTCTAAGGAGAGCCATCAGATAAGTCTGCTACAGAACGAGAGACTAGAGCTATCAAAGCAGAGACGTAAACTCGAAGAAGCACAGGAGATGGCTCATGTAGGACACTGGGAATGGAATCCCGACACAGGGGAGATGGAATGGTCAGATGAGATGTTCCGTATACTCGGACTGACTCCCGACGAGATAGAGCCAAAATACGACGACTTCGTAGAGTTCGTTTACCCCGACGACACGAAGAAGGTAAAGACGGCTATGGAGAAATCAGTCGAGAGTCATACCTTCGACATTGACTACCGTGTAATCCGTTCGGACGGCGACATACGTGTAGTTCACCAGAAAGTCGACGTGTACGACTACGGTTACGGAGACGAGGAGGACAGCGTCAGTGGTGGTGATTATGACGGTAGGGAGAACTCTCCACGCGTCTTCGGAACAGTCAACGACGTGACACATGAGAGGAAGATAGACCATCTTCTCAACTCGATCAGAAGCATAAGCCAGATAGTAATCGAAGCCGAGAGAGAGGAGGAAGTATTCAACTCCTCCTTAGAGATACTCTCCGCAAGAAGTGATCAAGGATACGGGTTTGGATGTGCTTCAATAGCTACATTCAAGTCCAAGGATACCGGTACAGAAGTTGACAGTATATATACAGCTAACCGGATAGGTGAGACCGAGAAGGAGAGTGAAGAGAGATGGCGCGAAGTATACACCGAGGAGTACATAGACGAGGTTCTCGATGAGGGGACTCTAACCATAGACGACGTAACCCAGCCGCCGTACGAACACCACGATGAAGACAGTCTAAGCCACGGAGCCATCGGAGTTAGTCTGAGACACCGAGATAACTTTTACGGAGTGATGACTCTCCATATCCCCTCTCCCTCACAGATCTCAGAGGAGGAGAGACATCTCATAGACGAGATCGCGAGTAACATCTCACGTGGCATATACGCTCTACGAGCCGAGGAAAGGATAGAGAACGAGAGGGACGAGTTAGCTCTACTCAACCGTATCGTCCGCCACGACATACGTAACGACATGAATCTCGTCTTAGGCTGGGGAGACATGCTGAGAGACCACGTCGACGACGAGGGTGAGGAGTACCTCGAAACCGTCCTGAGTACGAGTGAACACGTAGTTGACCTCACGAAGACAGCGCGCGACTTCGTCGACGCAATAGAAAAGGAAGAGGAGATCGATCTCAGACCCGTCTCCCTGACCTCCGTACTGAAAGAAACCGTTGAGAGTAGAAGGCAGACCTACGATGAAGCCGAGTTCGAGTCCGGGGAGATACCGAAAGTCGAGGTACGTGCAAACGATCTTCTTTCGACTGTCTTCAGGAACCTCCTCAACAACGCCGTACAGCACAACGACAAGGAGACGCCGAGGGTCGAGGTATCAGCCGAGGAGAAAGACGTGGAAGTAGTCGTCTCTGTCGCAGACAACGGTCTCGGGGTTCCAGATACACAGAAGGAGAGTATCTTCGGAAGAGGCGAGAAAGGTCTCGAAAGCGAGGGAACAGGGATAGGTCTGTATCTCGTCGATACACTCGTCGACGAGTACGGCGGCGATGTCTGGGTCGAGGATAACGAACCGGAGGGAAGCGTGTTTAAGATAAAGCTACCTAAGTGGTGACCACATGGGACGACTCTACGGAGCTGTGTCGGATCTCGGGGTTGAGGTTGAGGGATACAGCCTAAGACTCAACCGGAAGGAAGTCTCGAAGGGATTCGAGAGGGTAACTACTGAGATAACTGTCCACGGCGACTCAGAGAAAGGAAGAGGCGAGGACGTAACCTACGACGCCGAGAGCCACCGGAACTGGGTCGATCTGGAGAGTAAGACTAACCTAACCGGAAGCTTCAGCCTCGACGGCTTCTCAAACCGTCTCGACGGGATAGACCTGTTCCCCGGTGATCCTCCTCGTCCTTACTACCGTAACTACAGAAGATGGGGTCTCGAAAGCGCAGTCCTCGATCTGGCTCTTAAACAGGCAGAAACTAACCTCGGCGGTATCCTCGGACGCGACTACTCCGACGTTAGATTCGTCGTCAGCCGTGACCTGGGTGACCCGCCGAGCGTCGAAAAGCTCCACGATGTGGTCGATATCTACCCCGAAGCCGAGTTCAAGCTCGACGCGACCACCGAATGGGACTCGGAACTCGTCTCCGAAATTCCCGAAGAGAAGGTAATGATACTGGACATGAAAGGAATGTACGACGAGGATCTCGACGTGTCACAGCCTCCTGATCCGAGCCTGTATTCGCTTGTAAGTGACAGCTTCCCCGATGCTATTATAGAAGATCCCAAGCTGACTGACGAGACGCGTGGGATACTCTCGGACTACGGCGGACGTATATCGTGGGACAAGCCGGTTGAGAGCCTCGCCGATGTGAAGTCAGTTGAGTCCGAGACCGGAGAGACATGTATCAATATCAAGCCGTCGAGGTTCGGAACCGTCGAGAGTCTTTTCGATTCTATCGACTACTGCGAAAATAACGGGATAATGATGTACGGAGGAGGTCAGTTCGAGCTCGGGGTAGGTCGTGAACAGATACAGTGTCTCGCGTCTCTGTTCTACCCCGACTCGCCAAACGACGTAGCACCGCGGTCGTATAACTCACCGCCTTTCGAGGGAGCTCCTCGAAGTCCGCTTGAGACACCGCCAAACACAAACAGGGATGGATTCGGTCTCTAATTCATTCATTCGAGTTCATTCATCTCCGTCTCCACCACCAGACTACGAAGACTAGAGCCGCTGTACCTATGAGAGCGACTGCGGGTAGATCCGCCTCGGTGGTCTCGTCTCTCAGAGTTACCTGAAACGTATGTGTCTCAGTCCTTCTGTGACCCTCGGAGTCGTCGTATCCGAGACGTACCGTGACGTACTTGTCTCCCGCGACGGCGTCGTCAGAGACGTCGAGGTGGTAACGGAGACTCGACTTATCGCCGGGGTCGAGAGCCGCGACATACGAGTTGGAGTCGTCGGTGGAGAACGGCTCTTCGACAGTCAGCGACGCCGTGACATCCGTGAAGGTCGAGTTACGGAGGTTCGTGATACTCGCGTTCACCGAGGTCTCCTCGCCGACTTCGACGGTCGTGTCTTCGGACTCTATGACGAAGTCGTCGGTGTCGGGTAGAACCTCCGCCGAAGCCTCGTGGCTGTCACTCGTCTCGACATTACCCAGTCTGTCGGTGTACTCGACGCCGATCCTGAAACGGTGTCTCCCCGGGGCTGCATACTCGGGTACGTCGAGACGGAACCGGAAGCTCTGAGACGTGTTAGGTCGGAGGTCGCCGAGTGGATACTGGGTCACTGAGGCTGTGGGAGTGGAAGACAGAGACACATCTCGGTGTGACGCGTAAGCCTCCGAAGAGGTCGAGTTATAACCCACGAGAGGAACTGACGTATGTCTCAGAACCACGACGGCGTCGCGTGCGACTCTTTCCCCCGTGTTTTCGACAGTCGCCTCTAAGAAGCCTTCCTCGCCGACCCTGAGGCTCGGAGTCACGTCGGAGACCTTAAAGGCTGTCTCTCGGAGAGGCTGTAGACCGAGTTCGAGTCTGTCGGAGGTGGAGTTCTCACCGTCGGAGTCGGTGTATCTCACAACGGCGTCGAGGGAGTAGTTGGTGGCGTCGACGTCGTCGGCTACCGAGACCGTCTGTCTCAGGCTTCTCGTCTCACCCGGCTCCCAGTCGCCGGTGAACTTCGTCGTCGAAGTCGGAGCCGGGGTCGAAGTCGAAGCTGAGATCGAGGTCGAGGTAGAAGACATGTCGCCGACTGTAACCTCGGTGTTACGGGACGTCAGTCTAACCGTGGAGGCGTTCGCCGTCTCGGATCCGACGTTCTCGATCCCGACCGTGAGACTCCCGGCTCCGCCGACCTCGACGTCCGACTCGACCCAAGTCACCTCGAACTCCGCCGACGGCTCTACCACGAGAGTCACGTACTTAGTCAGGTCACGCGAGAAGTCAGTGTAATCGGGCGATGTTACGTCGCTGTACTCGACCGCACGCGTGAACCTGTACTCGACTTCTACGGGAAGACGGTATCTCCCGGGCTCTGCGTCGTCGTCTACGACGACCTCGAAGCTGTAAGGTCCGTGTGACCCCTCCGAAACCGATCCGACAGGGGTCTTAGAAGTCTTGACCTCGACGGGTGCGTTTCGCGCCCTGGGTTCGACTGTTACTCCTCTCGCAGTCGTCACACGGCTCTCGTACTCCGCGGGTCCTCCCTGGACGATATTCCCCTCGTTGTTGAGATGTAGACCGAGAGTCGTAGTCTCACCCGCCGAGACGGTGTTATGGGGAGCCAGAACCTCGATATCGGGACCACCGACGACAGTGTCGGCTGCCGACGCCGTAGACACAGACACGGGGGTTGTGACTCCGGCTACGACCGCCAGGGCTATCCAAAGGCTTCGGGATGCCGACATCGACACCGACATATCGACTCAGTTTACTTCGTCACGCTTCGTATAAGTAGTTTAGGCGTACATATTTATAAAGAAGAGAGAGGTATACAGCCCCAGTGGCTCGGACCGACAGAGACCGAAAAGCCGAGGGCAACACGGCTGAGACTCCTCCGATACGTGTTGAGGGTCTCACGAAGTACTACGGCGACGTCAAGGGCGTCGAGAGTCTGAGCTTCGAGGTCAGGAAAGGCGAGATATTCGGCTTCCTGGGTCCAAACGGCGCGGGAAAGTCGACTGCGATAAGGACGTTACTCGGCTTTCTGAAGCCGACTTCGGGAGAGGCGAGCCTCCTCGGTCACGACGCATTCGACAGACGCGAACTCAGGGAGGCGAAGAAGAGTATCGGACACGTTCCGGGGAGTCTCGGCTTCTACGAGAAGCTCACAGGGCGCGATCTCCTCGACTACTACGGGGATCTCAAGGGCGACGACCGACGTGGTGAGATCCTCGACCTCTTCAGTTTCCCGCTCGACAGGAGGATTAAGGAGTACTCGCGCGGCAACAGACAGAAGCTCGCGCTCGTACAGGCGTTTATGCACGATCCCGACCTCGTGGTGATGGACGAGCCGACCGCGGGTCTCGACCCTCTAATGCAGAACAGCCTCTACGACTTCCTTGAGAGCGAGGTCGAAGACGGTCTGTCTGTCTTCTTCTCGTCACACATACTCAGCGAGGTGAGACGTATCTGTGACCGAGTAGCTATAATAAGAAAAGGGGAGGTAGTGGCTCTCGAAGAGATAGAGACACTCCTGCGTAAGAGCGGTAAGGTGGTCAGGCTGAGGCTGAGAGACAGTGCGACGCCCGAGGAGGTCGTCTCGGGACTACAAGGAGCCACGAACCCCTCAGTCGACGACGAGGGCTACACCGAGTTCGTTCTGACGGGAGAGTACGACAGTCTCGTAGACCGCCTCTCGGAGTACGAGATCGACGATATCGAGATAAGGGAGGCGTCACTCGACGACGTCTTCATGCATTTCTACACAGACACAGAAGACGACACCGATACCGACATAGACAGCCGCACACAAGCCGACAAAAACGAGGGGACAACTTCAGGAGGTGAAGACGGTGTTTGAGATAACAAAGTTCGAGACACGGAGACGTCTCCGAGGTACCCTGACGTTTACGGCTTTCATGGGATTTTACATAGCCCTCGTTGTGGCTATATTTCCGTCGCTCGAAGAGGCGGGTCTGTCAGAGATATACGGGAGCCTACCCGAGGATCTCACGACTTCATTCATAGGCGACTTCTCGATAACCGACATAGAGGGTTACCTCGTCGTTGAGCTATACCAGGTTGGATGGCTCCTACTCCTGGGTGTCTACTTCGCGTACTCTGCGGCGTCGTCGGTAGCCGGGGAGGTCGAGAAAGGGTCTGTCGACCTACTCCTGTCACATCCCGTCTCACGGTCACGTGTCGTGGTAGGCAAGTTCGTCTCGGTGGTTCCGTCGATAGCCACGGTGTCTTTCCTGACGTATATCGGAGTCTATCTCGGTGTCAGAGCCATAGACGAGACCGTCGACGCGGCTGATCTTTTTGTCCTCCACTCAGTCTCTGTCTTCTACCTCTCGGCGTGTGCGTCGCTGGGACTTCTCTTCTCGGTCGTCTTCGACGAGGCGAGGAAGGCACAGATGGCTGCTATCGGCGGCGTATTTGGGATGTTCCTCGTCGAGACACTGACGGTAAACACCGACTACGACTGGATAGGCGACCTCACCTTCGCACGGTACTTCGACCCGGGGGAGATACTCATCGCGGAGGAGATAAGCACCTCCGACATAGGGGTTCTGGTGGCTTCGACTGTGGCTCTAGTGGTAGTCAGCGCCGAGATATTCGAGAGAAAGGACGTGACCTAGCCGTCGGTGGGAATCGAACCCACGGCCTAGTGCTTACGAAGCACTCGCTCTGCCGACTGAGCTACGACGGCGCGTAGTCTTGGATAGACTGTTTTGTTTATTAATCCTTCCGGTTGAAGACCCGAAGCGACGCCCGTGTACGAGTATTACAGATTTATTACGGTGGGCGAGAAGATAGACGTATGGGTACGAGTATGAGAGACAGCGCGAGAACTGCAGTCGAGGACTGCCTCGACGTCAGAGAGGGGGAGACCGTCTTAGTAGTCACAGACTCAGAGAGGAGAGAGATAGGAAGAGCGATACACGACGTCGCCTCGGATATTACCGAGACAGTCTACGCCGAGATCGGGGTCGACGAGAGACACGGAGAGGAGCCTCTCGCGCCCGTTACTGCGGCTATGAGGGAAAGCGACGTCGTTTTCGTCCCCACGACGAGGAGCCTGACACATACGGAGGCACGGAAGGAGGCGTGCGAGTCGGGTGCACGTGTCGCGACGCTTCCGAGTATCACGCGTGAGGTGATGGAAGGTGCTATGAGAGCCGACTACTACGGGATACAGGAGAGAGCCGAGGATCTACTTGGTAGGCTCGAAGGCTCCGAGACAGTCCGTATAGAGTCCGACCTCGGAACCGACCTCAGACTCGAATTAGGCGAGAGGGACTGGCATCCTGACACGGGGATATGTCACGACTCGGGCTGCGTGACCAACCTCCCCGCGGGAGAGGTCTACATAGCCCCCGTATCGGGAGACGGCAGGCTCGTAGTCGACGGCTCTATGTCGAGCGTCGGCGTCGTCGACGAGCCGATAGAGATAGAGTTCGAGGACGGAAGAGCCGTGGGTATATCCGACGACGACCTGAGGGAGACAGTCGACGAAGCCGGAGACTGCGGTCGCCATCTCGCCGAACTAGGAATCGGTCTCAACCCCGAGGCAGAACTCATAGGAAACGTACTACAGGACGAGAAGGCTCTCGGTACTATACACGTCGCAGTCGGGGACGACACCGGCTTTGGCGGCGACAACGACTGCGGTCTCCATCTCGACGGCGTCGTGACACAGCCACGTGTCGAGGTAGACGGCAAGACGCTCGAACTCGAATAGCCGTACTGTGCTTCGGTTTCTTAATAAGTCCCGCGCTCTTACTCAGACATATGTCAGACGGAAACGGAGGCAGTAACCTGAGACTTCCCGACGACGACGAGGTTCTCTGTGTAGTAGAGTCGATGCTAGGGGACAACCGTGTCAAGGTCAGATGTACTGACGGGAAGAAACGGACGGCACGTATTCCGGGAAGGATGAGAAAACGCGTATGGATACGTGAGGGCGATGTCGTGATAGTTGAGCCCTGGGACTGGCAGGACGAGAAGGGCGACGTCGAGTGGCGGTACAACGAGCAGCAGGCAGATGAACTCCGCGAGAGAGGCTATCTCGAAGGGACTTAGTCGACGGACAGGATGACAACGTCCGAGATACGAAGCCTCGAAGAAACCTTCGAGTACGACAGAGCACTCGTCTTCGGAATCGGAGGAGGGGGAGACGTAGTCGGCACGGTTCCGACGGCACGCCTCCTCGAACTCCACGGCGTCGAGACGGTGATAGGAGGTCTAGCGTGGGAACGTGTTCCCCACGACCCGAAGCCGGGTCCAAGGAGCTTCGACGAGATTGAGGGGATCGATAGGGTTAGCTCGACAGTCGGACTCGTGACACCTGAGACACGCACCGACGACAAACACGGTGTCGAGTTCACAGAGACCCGCCTCGCGAAGTTCTACTCGTCGGAGTCAGATGAATACAGAGACAGTGACAGAGACTGCTTCGACGTCGCTCTGATAGACATTACAGAGGGGGTCGATGCGGTAACCAAGGGGATAGACGAGTTCTGTGACTCCCTCGGCGTAGACCTCGTGGTCGGAACCGACTCGGGCGGTGACGCTCTCGCAGTCGGAGACGAGGAAGGTCTCAAGAGTCCGATAGCCGACAGCTTCAGCACTCTATCTCTCGTCGAATCAGAGGTCGACTCCCTCTTAGGAGTCTTCGGATACGGAAGTGACGGCGAGCTGAGTCTCGACGAGCTAGACGCGGGCGTCGAAAGGGCGGCTGAGAGAGACGGTCTCGTCGGATCCTGGGGACTGAGTCGAAACACAGTCGACGAGATGGACAGAGTCCTCGAATACGTCAACACCGAAGCGAGCCGTCTCCCGGTCGAGGCGGCGAAAGGTAACCTCGGAACGAGGGAGATACGCCGGGGTACTCGGGAAGTCGAGATGACACCCGCGAGCACTGTGACATTCTACTTCCGTCCGTCTTCGGTCGCCACGACCTCGGGAGGTGTCTCAGCAGTGAGGTCGACGTCGAGTTTCGACGAAGCAGTCGAATCGCTCAGGCGGGAGGGATTCACGACAGAGATCGACTTGGAGAAAGAGAAGGCGAGACGTCTCTGATCCTGAGTTATCAGCGATAGATTCAAGTTGATCGAATATATCCTATTAATGAGGGTTTAAGCTTGAGTCTCGAAATATCTGGCAAGCTCCTGTCTCTATTCAGTTCGCGCGTCGAGGAAAAGGACGGCTCTTACGTCGTTGAGATACCCGAGTCCGAGATAGACGAAGGGACTATCTCGGAGGAGGGCGTCTACCGTATAGGAGTCATCGCCTCCGAGGAAGACAAAGAGGAGACGACACACGGGGAAGAAGAGGAGAGCCGTCTGCAGCCTCCCGTAGAGGAGGGTGAGATTCGGTTCGTCGAGATAGAGGACATAGGGAAACAGGGGGACGGCATAGCAAGAGTTGAGAGGGGATACGTAATAATAGTTCCCGAGACCGACGTCGGAGACCGTGTCAAGGTCGAGATAGAGGAAGTCAAGGAGAACTTCGCAGTCGCCGAGGTTCTCGAAGAGGAGAGCTTCGAGTAAGACAGCGCCACCGGCGTCTACCTAACCTAAGACGTCTGCGGGTTCGGGTCAAAGAACAACTATTATAACCCTTCTGCGACTCAGTTGTAGATGTAAGCCGGGGTAGTCTAGTCTGGTAAGGCGCCGGCCTCGAGAGCCGGTGGGTGCAAGCCCACGGGGGTTCAAATCCCTCCCCCGGCGTTTCCTTCTAAAATTACATGACCGAGCTAAAGATAGGAGACAGGATTACCTACTACGACGGCGACGGTGAGCCCCACGAAGCCCTCGTGACGCAGATACACGACACCGTCCCGAGCAAGCCTCCTATGGTGGACTGTGTGCGTCAGAAGGAAGGCGAGTTCTCCGACTCCTCGTACGGTCAGAGTCTGATACACGAGAAGACCGTAGAACACGTCTCTGTTCCAAAGGCTCGACATCCTCCGAGAGCCCACTCGTACGACATAGGCTGGGACGCCAAGTAGAATCTAAGAGCTTCCCGACTCGTTTATGTACTTGTTGTTGCGCCAGTTCTTCTCCCCACCCGATTCCTCGGAACCCGACTCTCCGACGACCTTAACGGATGCGGGTCTCTCTTCGCCGTCTACGACACGTACGGGCGTAAGCTCCCCATCTACGACCGTGACAGCCGTCAGTTTTCCCTCAGTGTCATCCAAGAGAGCAAGGTTTCTCAGCATGAGGAACATCTCATACTCAAGTGAAGTGTTCTGAAGGACGGTTCCGATGCCTCCACGGAAACGTACGAACTCGACGGGCTCGGGCTCCTCCTCGTCCTCGTCTTCTTCTGTCTGAGGCTTCTTTCCCCATCTCCTACCCTCGTCCTCGTCGTCGTCGGAGACTATCCTCTCAACGACTGACGCCTTGATCTGAGCCGTGGGTGTGTACTTGCTTATCTCGTCGTCGTCGGAGACTCCCTGTATTATGAGCTTGGTGTTCCGACGTTCGAGGTCGACATCGTCTATCCCATCGGGGAGATAAGGGTCTTCGAAGTACTCCTCGACGTCTTCAAGACGGATCTCGAAGTTCGAGTCTATCTGAAAGACACGTCCCTGTGGGTCGTCGGGGTCTGAAGACTTAGTCACACATAAGATAAGAGCCGCTTTCTTATAAGGATTACAGGATAAGTCGCGTCTTAGTCTGTGTCGCGGTGTGAGTGGTTTCAGAACCCCCAACTTAAGAAGTCCTCAATACGAAGGTGTTTGTCGATACGAGTCAGAATACCAAAACCGTTCAGTATATTTATATATGTGGCGACAGTCCTGTTACGTTATGTGCGGAGGTCACACGGAACAACGCCTCACGGAACGCCAAAAAGACGTATGACTAACTAATCTACTGAAGACTATGGGACGGAGAAAGATAGACGACTACAACGAGTTCTTCCGGAAGGTTCTCGAAAACATCGGCGTCGGTGTGGGTGTCTACTCCGAGAACGGGTACATAGAGTACGCCAACCGCCATTACGCCGAGATGTTGGGTCTCGAAAGGAACGAGATACTCGACAAGCCGATCTGGGAGATAAACCCCGAAGTAGACCCCGAGAAGATAGACGAGTACTGGGGGTCGTTCGAGGAAGGAGAGACACGTGTGAGACAGACGGTTCACGAGAAGAAAGACGGCTCAGTCTTCCCTGTCGAGGTCAACACGAAATGTATAAGGATAGGTGAGAATGTCTACCACGCCGGGACTATAAAGGACATAACCCAGCGCGTCAAGAACGAGGAGAGATCCGAGATACTCAGCCGCGTCCTGAGACACGACCTCAAGAACCGTCTCACTGTAATAGAAGGCTATGTCGACCTCGTGAGATCTAGTGTCGACGAGGAAGAGGTGGCTCCCGAGATAGAAGAGTACCTGAAGAAGTCGAAGGAGGAGATAGCGAGGCTCGACAACAAGTCGAGATCCACACGTAGATTACAGGAGGTCGTCAAGGAAGA
Source organism: Halorutilales archaeon Cl-col2-1 (assembly GCA_041891055.1). GTDB lineage: Archaea > Halobacteriota > Halobacteria > Halobacteriales > Afararchaeaceae > Afararchaeum. The sequence continues at coordinate 780,992 of CP169074.1, forward strand.
TGACACGAGGTACTCGGTCGACCTCGGGAGTCTCCTCGAAAAAGCCGCCGAGAAAGCCAGGGATAGGTTCGAGGACGCCGAGTCGAGTCCCGAGATACGTCTGAGTCTCCCAGCTTCCGAAGACGAGGGCGAGGACGAGGAAGACGACGGAGTAAGTTCAGAAGACACGTCGGAGACAGCCGAGAACTCCGACAAAGACGGAGTACACGTAGTCACGAACGGCTACCTCGGGCAAGCCGTCTCCCAGATACTCGACAATGCCGTGATACACAACGACACCGAGAACCCCGTCGTCGAGGTGGCTGTCGAGGACGACGACTCGTACGCCACTGTCAGGATAGACGACAACGGACCCGGGATTCCCTACGAAGAGAGGGATCTTATCTTCGGACGTGAGGAGAAAGACGACCTACACCACGGTGAGGGAATGGGTCTCTTCTTCGTAGACGAGGTCGTCGGCAGTCTCAACGGAGATGTCTGGGTCGAGGACAGCAGTCTCGGAGGCTCGTCATTCAAGATTCGGATTCCGAAACACGTCTAAGACCCACGTCGAACTCGAACCTCGCGCCGCCGTCTTCGCTCTCGGATATACTGACTTCCCAGCCGTGGGCGTCGGCTATACGTTTGACGACTGAGAGTCCGAGTCCCGTACCTGTCTCCGAGGTCGTGTATCCCGACTCAAGCACCTCGTCACGTTCGTCCTCGGGAATCCCCTCACCGTCGTCCTCGACGTAGAAGCCGCCGTCGGTGGCTCCGACGCGGACAGTAACGTCGTCTCCTCCGTGTTCGACCGAGTTCCTAAATAGGTTCTCCAGAAGACGTATCAGCCTGTCCCTGTCGGCGTCTATCTCGACCGAGTCTACGACTTCGATCTGGGCGTCCTCGTCGGAGAACTCTATGTGTTCCCACGCAGTCCGGGCGTCGTCGCCGAGGCTCCGTGTCGCGGTTACGTCTATCTCACCGTCCTGTCTCGCCATACGCAGGACGTCCTCGATTATGCCCTCCATCCTGTCGAGCGAGTCCTGGACGTTTTCGAGGCAGTCCTCCCTGTCGTCGCCGTTGCCACACAGAACGACTTCGAGGTATCCCTCGGCTACGTTGAGAGGGTTTCTGAGGTCGTGTGAGACTACCTCCGCGAACTCCTCGAGACGCTCGTTCTGGCGTTCGAGCTCCCTCTCCATCTCCTTACGCTCGGTTATGTCGTTGTTTATTGCTACGAGACGTTCTATCTCCCCTTCGTCATTGAGTATAGGAGCTATCGTCTGTTCTATGTGGTAGGTCTCACCGTCCTTCCTCTGGTTGACTATCTCGCCCTCCCAGACCTCGCCCGACAGCACCGTATTCCAGAGGTCGTTGTAGAAGTCGTCGTCGTGTCTCCCCGACTTGAGTATGCTCGGTCTCTCTCCCAGAACCTCGTCTTCCGAGTACCCTGTGAGGCTCTCGAACTCGGGGTTGACGTACTCTATTACGCCGTCGGTGTCTGTTATGAGTATCGCGTGTCCCGCGTTCTCGACGGCACTCTTGAAACTACGTAGCTCTTCCCGGTCTCGTCTGAGACGTGAGTCGTAGAGTCCTATCACGCCGCCGCCTATCGCGCCCGCCTGGCTGAGGAGAACCATGTCGTTGTACGAGTGGACGGGAGACAAGCCATGTATCATCTGCTGCCAGATGATCACGAGAGCCGAGACAAAGCCGAAGACTCCTCCGAGTAATATCCATCCCGCGAGACGTACTCGGCAGCTAAATCCCCAGTCCCGAACGAGGTAAGCCGCGAGGGGAAAGCCGATGAGACCCGCTGCCATCGGAAGAGCGTCTATGACGATAACTGTCAGGAGTCCGGTGTAAGACATCTGGAGAAAATGGTAGAGGTTGACGAAGAAGACCGTGAGTCCTAATCCCGTTATCGTCGCCTCGGGAAGCCTATGGATAACGCCTCGTCTCTCCGACATTCTTATAACGTAACAATGTTTGGAATCATACATAAAACATTACCTCCAAACGGGACAGACGAACAAGACATGTCAGAGGACACATTAAAAGGGTCAGAAGACCCCAGGAAAGGGACGGAGAACGGTACAGAGAAAGAGACGCGAGACACACGTCTAAAGCCGGGGGATATAGTCATCGACTCTGAGGGAGGGGACGACGAGGCGGTGGTTCTACATACACCCGGGATGACAGTCGACGAATGGGAGGTCACCGACTCCGAGACGGTAGCCGACCACAACCCCGACTACTCGGAGAACGAGGACGTCGTGATCACCGCCTTCATAGAGGGCGACGGTGTCACCGGAATGGAAGCATGGGAAGGCTGGAGGGAAGCCGACGCTTACAGTCTCTTCGACGGCGCTATCGAGAAGGGGGTGAAGTTCTACGCCTTCCCCGAGTCACGTCTCGAAGCAGTCGGGGAGAACGCCCTCGAAGACGGAGACACGACGGAAGCCGACGGTAACGTAGACGAGACGGGGAGTACTTTGGAGGAGATACATTCAGGGCTCGTAGAACAGGGCTGGAACACCGCCGAGATAGACGACGAGAGACAAGTCGTCGTGGTCGAGAAGTTCGGTGAGTACGTGATCCATCCCGACGGAACCGTAGACGGTGACGGCACCCTCCGTGAGAAGCTCGAACTCGCGGTTGATGGGATACTCTGACCATACTCTTTTCGGGAAGGCGGTAGAAATCCCATTATGGAAACCCCCGAGAAAGCAGACTCCTACGCCGAGAAGCTGAACCTCTCGGAGTCGGAGTTCGAGGAGGTCGTCGACAGCTTCAGTCAGAGGAGCCACAGCGGAAAGGACTACTACTACCACCCCGACTACACGACGAAGATAGAACGCGGAACAGTCCTCATAGACGGAGAAGTCGTGAGAGGCTTCCCGAAGATACCACGGACTCTAGTACTCGAAGAGGGAGTCCCGAGATACTTCGATGACACCGTACTGGTCGAGGAGAAGATGAATGGATACAACACACGCGTCGTGAGGCTTGAAGACCTGGGTGTCATGGCTTTCACCCGTGGCGGCATCATCTGTCCGTTTACGACACACAAGGTCGAGAAATGGCTCGACCTCGGCTCCTTCTTCGACGACCATCCCGACAAGATGTTGTGCGGAGAGATGGCGGGGAAGGAAAACCCCTACACAGCACACGACTACTCGGACATAGAGTCGTTGGAGTTCCTCGCATTCGACGTCCGTGACCGGGAGTCAGGAGAGTCGCTCGAAGTCGACGAGAGACGAGAACTGTGTGAGAGCTACGGCTTCCCCCAGGTGTCTTTCAAGGGCGAGTTCGACGCCGACGAGACCGACGCGATAAAGGAGGTGATAGACAGACTCGACTCAGAAGGCAGGGAGGGGGTAGTTATGAAGTCGAGGGACGTCACCAACCAGCTCAAGTACACGACCTCAGCCGCGAATCAAGGCGACCTATCTTACGCTTTCTCCCTCCCGTTCGACTACGGACAGGACTTCATGTTCAGACGTATAGTACGTGAGGCATTCCAGGCGGTCGAGTGGGACGAGGACGGCGAAGAGGTCGAGGAGAGAGCCGACAGGCTCGGCGAAGCCGTCCTCGGATCGATGGTAGACGCAGTACACGAGGTCGAGGCGGACGAGAACATAGGCGAGCGCCACACCGTGAGAGGCGAGCCCGACGTAATCGAGGATCTACTCGACCACATACGTGACATGGGTGTCCATCTGATCACCGAGAGGGACGAGGAGAACGACGGTGAACGCGTCGTGACATTCGTGAAGAAGATGCAGTCGACTAAGGACAAGACGGAGTCGTACCTCGAGGGTCAGATAGTCAGGGAGTGATCAGTCAGTCGTAGAGGGGGAGACGTATACTGAACTTCGCACCACCGTACAGATCCGAATTGCCCGCCTCGACCTCGCCTCCGTACGACTCGACCACACGTCTGACGAGGTAGAGTCCGATTCCCGTCGAACCCGTCTCGTCGTCCTTGACCCCTCTCTCGAAGAGATGTCTCTTAACCTCGTCGGGTATTCCCTCGCCGTTGTCCTCGACAGTAAGGAGAGCCTCGTCGTCGCACTCACACGTCTCGACAGTGACACCTACTCGGAGTTCGTCGGATTCGAGACGCGAGTGTTCAACCGAGTTCTTGAGGAGGTTGTCGAGAACCGAGACGAGCATATCGTTCGCTCTCACGTAGACTGTCTCGTCGGGGAGACGTGTCTCGACATCGACGTCGTGTCCGAAGCTCTCGACCGACTCCCGAACTAGACGGTTGAGATCGGTCTTCTCAGTCTCGGTTCCCTGGGAGAGGTGTGCGAGGTTTCTGACCTCCTCCAGGAGCTCCTCACTCCTCACGGCACTCTCGTATGCTCTCCTCACCGACTCAGACTCCTCCCCGACATCTTCTTCGAGACGGATCGTCTGTGTCCCCTTGATGACGCTGAGGTAGTTGCGGAGGTCGTGTGTGAGCATGTCTATGAGGAAGCTGTAATCGCCTGCTATACGTACCATTCCGCTCAGACAAGATCCGAATGTCGTGAGGAGCTCGACGTCGGTCTCATCGAGCCTCTCCGACTCGGCGACCTCAATTACGAGAACCTTCCTGACCTCTCTGTCGATCTCAAGAGGGACAGCCACGTTTGTGTTGTCGTCCCCGACTGTGACATCACATCTCTCTACCGAGTCGACTGCGAGACTCTCGGGGGGAGAGTCGGCGTCTCGGTAGCCTCTCACGACTGAGAGTTCGAGACGGTTATCCTCGACCTCGACAACGTCGAATACAGCCATCCGTTCGTAGCCAAGACAGTCGTAGATCGTGTCAAAGACGGGTGAGACGCCTTTTTGTGATGACATACAGAGTATAAACTTATGTTCCATCCGTGTATATAGTTATTTGGCTCTAGGTTTACAAGGACGTAACATGACAGACGTATATAACGCGACGGTCGAGGTCACTGTCCCCGTCTATCCGACCGAGGTCGAGGAGAAGGTCAGAGACTGTGTCCTGAATCTGTTCCCCGATGCCGATAGCCGGACTGTCGAGACGGATGAGGGAGACGCCCCGAGTGAGATAAGAGCGACGACACACTCGGTTGAGGGTCTGAGGCAAGCCGTTGAGGAGAAGTACATAAACGACGCCGTCAACTCCGCCCTCTCCGACAGTGTCAAAGGGAGGAAGATAGAGTTCGACCTGAGCAAGCAGGCGGCGTGTGTCGGACGTCTCAACATAGAGGTCGGCGGACACGAGCTAGGCTCCTTACACGTCGAGATTACGTCGAAGACGCCGTACGACGTCGTAGATTACATCGCTCCACGAGAGGAAGAAGACGAAAAAGACGGTCACGACACGACCGAGTAGACAACAGGGGTAACGAAGGACTCGACTGCCGACGCAAGGACGAAGACGACGAGGAGTCCGACGAGTATCGAGTAGGCAGTCGTGATCTCGTCGGCTAATTCCTCGATAGACGCTCTTCCTCGAAGGGTTCTCCAGACCTCACGTCCGAGTCGGAGTCCGAGCCCTCCCGTGACACCGAGGGCAGGTATCTCTAAGACTCCGTGGGGAGCCAGAAGGGCTACGAGCGAGGTAAACCCAAGGGGAGCCGTCGACCCGAGCCTGACACCGAGTATTCCTCCGATCACCGCTCCGTTGTACCACAGACTCACGAGAGTTGGGACGCCGACAGCGAGACCCGAGAAAGTCTGTGAGAAGCCGACTAGCCAGTTGTTGGCACTTATCTCGAAGAAGGTTCCGACTGGATTCCGGAACACGCGTGACGACTCCTCAGGTGGCTCCATAACGACCTCGATTCCGGCTGTCGCGTCTAAGCCGTTGACGACTCCGACGCCGAAGACACCGAGACTCACGGATACGAGTAGGGGATACGACCTTACGAAGACCGCCGTCTCGGAGAGACCGTCCCTCACCGAGTCGAGGAGACGTGTCGAGGCTGATCTCTCGACACCGACGACGGATGTCTCGCGGCTGTACGTCTCACCCGAGTAGAGGCTCGTCTTGGTGATGTCGAGGAAGGGAACTGCACCGAGCATCACTACGAGAGTAGCAACCGTAGTCGCCGAGACGAGGCTCAGAAGAGCCGATAAGCCGAAAACGACCGAGTAGACCACCACGGCTACGATGAGATAGACAGCCGTCTCGACGGGCGCTGAGGTGACGAAGCCGAGGTTCTTCCGGAGAGCACCGACGGCATCCGCCGAGTCTACTACCACTGCCTGTGGGGCGAATACGAAGAGGAGATGGACTCCGAGAGACGAGACGAGCCAGACGGGGACGATAAGTAACGCGGCTGGGGTGGGGAGAAGAGACACCAAGCCTCCGAAGACAAACACGAGAAGTAGTTCTAAGCCGGCTTCGAGACAGAAGAGGAAAAAGAGACTGAGATAGTCTGAGGCTCCACCCCTGAGACCGTCCTCGACGGGCGACTCCGAGGACGTGAGAACGCCGTAAGCCGCGTTTATCTTCGCCGCCGAGACAACTGAGTTGACGAAAGCGAAGAGTACGACGCCGGCGACTAGGCTGAGTCCCAGAACAGCCGCAGACTCGGGTGTAACGAGAACAGAGAAGGTCTGGGTGAGAGAGTCAGCAGCTGTCTGGTTTAGCTCTCCGTCGGAGACTAACGTAGAGGTGTCGAATCCCTCGATTTCCGACTCGAACTCGTCTATACGTCCCTGTGACGACAGAATCAGGTATGACGCCACGATGCCTATGACGGGAACTACACGCGCCACGACACCCGACGCCGCTGTCATCATGTAGAACGGGAGTATGTCGGATGTCGACCCCGAGAGAGCCGAGTAAGCCGACCTGAGAGAGACAGTCACTCGCATACTACAATAACTGGAGGTTCGTCACATTAACTTAAGCATAAGCTGTCTCTAACGGGTATGGGAACCGATGACCTGAGATGTCTCTCAGTCGACGGTGTCGTGGTATTCGACGGCGACCGTGTGGCTCTCATGAAGAGGAACCATCCGCCGCACGAGGGCGACTGGGTTCTCCCCGGCGGCATGGTCGAGAGAGACGAGACGGCACGGGAGGCTTGTGAGAGGGAGGTCGAGGAGGAGATAGATATCGAGGTCGAGTCTGAGAAGTTCGTGGGACTCTACGACGACCCCGAAAGAGACGAGAGAGGGAACGTCTCTGCGGCGTACGTCTGCCGTCCACTCGACAGGGACGCAGAGCCTAGACCCAAGGAGGAAGCGACAGAGGTCAAGACGGTCGAAGTAGAAGAGGCTTCGAGTCTCTCTCTCGGATTCGACCACGCCGAGATACTCTCGGACGCCTCTGAGATTGTCTCGGAGACGGAGACAGACCCGAGATAGTTAGGGATATATGTCCAACCCCGATAGGGACATACGAGAAAAACAAAATGGACGCTGGCTGGGAGACCTTCTTCGAGAGCGTGCCCGACGCTATGGTGCTCATAGATGAGGACGGTGTAATACGTGAGATCAACTCGTCAGCCGAGGAGATGTTCGGGTACGGGACGGACGAGTTAGTGGGGGAGAAAGTGGAGAGGCTGGTTCCCGAGTCGCAGAGGGAGGAACACGTCGGTCTGAGAGACGAGTACATAGAAGAGCCACAGACACGTCCCATGGGTACGGGTCTGAGTATCTTCGGTGTCACGAAACACGGAGACGAGATACCCATAGATATCGCTCTCAGCCCTGTCGAGACAGACGACGACTTCCGTGTTATGGCGGCGATAAGGGACAGGAGCCGTATCAAACGCCTGGAAGACGAGGTGAGGAAGAACGAGAGAAGTCTCAGGTCTCTACACGCGTACGCCTCCGACTTCGACCTCAGCCTCGACGACAAGATACACGAGGTTCTACGTATAGGTTCGGAGAGACTCGGCATGTCTGAGGCGTATCTCACGTCCGTCGAGATCGAAGGAAGAACAGTCGGAAAGTCGTCCTCCGACGGCGACCACGACGCGCTACTGTGTGAGGGACTCCGCGACGGCGTCGAGGTCGTAGCACACGAAGGTGACAGCGATGAAATATACGAGGGACGTCGTCTTCCGCTCTCAGGAACATACTGTAAGAGGCTACTGGAGACAGACGACGACTTCCTCGGTGTGGAAGATATTCCCGAGGAGTGGGGCGAGGACAGCATGGCTTACTCAAAGCTGGGTCTCAGGAGTTACATAGGCACGGAGGTCAAGGTCAGAGACCGTCTCTACGGGACTCTGTGTTTCGGAGACCCGGAACCGGGAGACGAGATAAACGACTCCGAGAGATCCTTCGTGCGTCTGCTTTCGAGATGGCTTGGCTACGAGATAGAGAGGAACGAGCGCGAGAAACAGATCAAGATATTCGACAGGGTTCTGAGACACAATCTCCGGAACAAGATGAACGTCATACTTGGATACGCCGATGTCATCGAACAGAAAGCCCCGGAGGAAGTCGAGGACGAGGTTCACGAGATTATCAGAACCGGTGAGAGTATTCTATCGACGAGCGAGAAGGCAAGGGAGCTAAGTGAGACCATACTCGGGGAAGAGTCAGCGACCCAGACCGTAGATGTCTCCGGAACAGTCGAGAGTGCGGTCGAGGAAACTGACGAGAGGTACGACGCCGAGATAAAGACCGAGATACAGCCCGACGTGACCGCAGTCGCCGATCCCGACATAGACAAGGCTGTCTCGGAGGTGATACAGAACGCCGTGGTGCACAACGACGGTGATCCCGAGGTCGAAGTCAGAGTCGATACCTACGGTGAGACAGCCGAAATAGAGATCTCGGACAACGGCGAGGGAATACCCGACGACGAGGTTGAGGTTCTAACGGGTGAGAGGGAGATACAGTCGCTCTACCACGGAAGCGGTCTCGGGCTCTGGCTCGTCCACTGGATAGTCAGGAAGTCACGCGGTGAGATAGAGTTCAACACAGACGACGGAACCACGATACGTATGAGGCTAGAGGCGAAGTCGGAGACCTAGAGATACCTGCCGCGCTCCTCTATCTCGTCGACCTGTCGGTGTACCTTGTCGGAGTCGTCCCACGTATTCGAGTACCCCGACCAGAAGGCGTCCATGATTTCGTCTGAGTCTGAGACGGTGCCTTCGAGAGTACGTCTCAGGACGTGGACGTCCATGCCGAAGTCCTCGGTGTCGCGTGTCGCGTACGACAGTCCAAAGTCTATGAGATAGATACGTCCGTCGGAGGACCTCACCATGTTACGTGTCGTGGGATCGCCGTGTGCGATTCCCGACGAGTGGAGACACGCGAGATGACGCCCTATTTCCTCGGCGTCTTCGGGGTCTATCTCGGAGTCAGAGAGGTCAGATGCGTCGGTTCCTATCCGCTCGGAACGGAGTTCGAAGCCGTGACTGTCGACATCTAAGACCGCGGGTGTCGGAACCCCCGCCTTCCGTGCCTCCGAGGTGAGACGTGCCTCCGAGACAGTCCTCTTTCTCCTTAGTTCGGCGTCGAGACTCGGGCTTCTGTAGGACTTCGGGAGTCTCGTCTTGGTGACCTCAGACTCGTCGAACTTGACGACCGCCTCGGCACCGTGTATCATGCTGTCATCTCGTCTGGCCTCCTTGACTCCGTCCCTCCAGACGACATCGACCTCGTCGGGTCTCCAGTCGGGCTTGACGTGGCTATCCTTTACATCGACCGTCTCGCCCGCTTGGTACATCATATATCCGAGTACTGCGATCATACCCGCGTTGTCGGAGAGATACTCGGGTTCGGGCGACTGGAACTCCGCGCCTCTCTCGTCACACATCTCTTCGAGCATCTCCCTGAGACGTGAGTTACGCGAGACGCCTCCTCCGACCACAAGCGTATCCTTCCCCGTGAGAGCGAGAGCGCGTTCACAGACCTCTGTGAGCATGCCGAAGACGTTCTCCTGTACCGAGTAGGCGAGCCTCTCGACTTCGACTCCGTCGTCGTACTTCTTCTGTGCAGCATTTATTATCCCCGAGAAAGAGAAGTCCATTCCCTTGACTGTGTAGGGGAGCTCAACGTACTCCGAGTCGTCAACCGACGACGCGAGTTCCTCTATCTTGGGTCCTCCGGGATGGGAGAGACCGACGTGGCGACCGAACTTGTCGAGCGAGTTGCCGACGCCGGTGTCCATAGTCTCTCCGAGTATACGGTAACGTCCGTTTCTGTAGGTCGTCACCATAGTGTTCGCGCCCGCGGCGTCGAGTGCCACGGGGTCTTCGAAGCCCGACGAGAACCTTCCCATCTCTATATGTGCGACTGTGTGGTTGACTCCTACGAGAGGAACGTCAAGTCTGAGCGAGAGTGCGCGTGCGGCGGTCGCCGTGACTCTGAGGCAGGGTCCCAAGCCTGGACCACGTGAGAAGGCGACGGCGTCTATACTGTCCTCGGAGACGTCTTCGAGTGCCTCGTCTATCACGCCGGGGATAGCCGACGAGATGTGTTCGCTCGCCTCTCTCGGATGTATGCCTCCCTCATCGGGGACATACGGGTCGGTCACGAGGCTGAGTACGTCTCCGTCCCCGTCCCCAGCCTCGGAGTCGAAGACCGCCGCACTCGCGTTCCACGCCGTACCCTCTATGCCTACGATCCTCATTAATTAGAATAGAAGTACAGAGACTGTCTACTCGAACTCGGTGTATCCGCATCTGCCACAGTGTTTCCTGTCGCCGTGGTCGGCAAGGAAGGTGTCGCCGCATCTCGGGCAGTTCTCCTTCGTCTCCTCGACGCCGTCGTCTGTGACGTCGTAGTAGTCGTGTCTCTGTGTCATACTACGCTTCCGCCTCCTCCTCGCCTTCCTCGGCTCCTATCTTGTTACGTTCGAGCATGTACTCCTCCTCGACCTCGCGCGCCGCCTCGGCGGAGTCATAGACCTTGGCGTAGCCGACAGTCTCGTTGATGCCTCTCTTCGTCTTCATGCTGTGGACGACGACCTCATCACTCGACTTTCCGAGCTTCGCCGTGAGAGAGTCACGTACTGCGAGCCTCGAAGGCGTCTCCTCGTCGTGTACTATGCTGAACTCTATCTCCTTCCTGTCAAGGAGACTGTTTTCCTCCTCGTCGGTGATATCTATCTGCATATTTAGTTAAAAGTGAGTACGTCGCTTAAGAATTACGAAGGACGCAGGGAATGAGAGATTCCCATTGGAGAAGCCATATCAATCAGTCAGCGGTATACGCCCCGCCGCGGCGCTTAATCCGAGCGACGACTAAGCGGGATTCGTCCTGCTGAAAAGACACAGACAGCCGGTACTGACCGACTCGTATCTTCTTGTGAGGGCTATTCTGGAGAGGCTCGCCGTAGTCCGGAGGATCACGCCACGGTGAGTCTACTATCTCGTCGAGTTTGTCGAGGATCTGGTCTTGGTCTTTAGCTTCGAGATCCCCGAGGTCGTCTTGGGCTTTCTTAGAGAGCTCCCACGTCCAACCGCTGTCACTCATCCTCGTCTTGTGAGTCTGTGTCTGTACCGAAGTTCTGACGTGCTTCATCGGATCCCATAGTCTCTCCCTCACGTACGTCTTCCTCGGCTTGTAGAAGGGCTATAAGCTCGTCCCTGTCGAAAGTCGGATTTTCGACTGCATCTCTAAGTGTGTACCGTATGAACTCACTACGGCTGTTGAAGCCCCGTCCCTGCCATGCTTCGTCTACCTCGTCGAGAAACGACTGAGTAGTCTTGAAGTTGACAGTGACTATCTCATCATCTTCCGTAGTTGCTTTAGACATATTATAGTAATACGTGCGTCTTACTGATAGTAAAACCTGTTCCCTGTCCTAGAAATCTCGGCTACTACTGATTAAGTCAGCCGCCTGCGGAGAAGGACAATGACAAGACCTCAGGCGAGTTCGAGGAGTGACTCCATCTCGTCTGTGTCCTCGATATCCATACGTCTCATGAGAGAGACAGCCTCGTCTTTCTTCTCCTCGGTGACATCGACGAATACCATGCCCTCTCCGGGCTGTCCGTAGACTACGGTGTCTCCGATGTCTGCCTTGGCTATCACCGGGAGCGTGGCGAGATCCTCCTCGCCGTCGACGTCGACACGGATAGCGCCGTCGGATTCGAGTCCCTCACACAGACCGTTTAGGAGATCGCGCGTGACGGTTCCCGCGGGGTTCTCGACTTCTAACGAGTTGGGGATTTCGAGCCACTTCTCGACGATCTCTTCGTCGACCTCGTGTCTCTCGGTCATTCCGTCGACTACAGAGACGTCGGGGAGTATCCCCTCGACTAAGAAGTGGTAGGTGACTATGTCGCCGACAGTTATGAACCTCGGGTCTCGGTCTCCGTCTCTACCCTCGACAGCCTCGTCTATCCCCGTGTAGACAGGACCGAGGGGCTCTTTTAGCTCAGATCTCAGATCCTTCGGAAGCTCTATGAGTGGCATCTTAACGAACCTTAAGGGCGAACTTCCCCTTCATGTCTACGTCCATCTTGTCGGCTATCTCGCTCTTCTCGGGGTCTGTGATTACGACGTATCCCGACCAGTCCTCGCTCAGGTTGGTCGACATACAGACGGGGCACTCGTCTCCCTCTACGACCCTGTGACACTCACGGCAGACCATTACTTCCGACATTACTGATCAGGAGTCTGTGTCTCGGCATCTGTCTCGGAGGCGTCCCTCTCTGCGTGGAGCCATCCGTGTTTTCCGAGAGCGACCTGTCGCGCTGTGAGTCCTATCTTCGACTCACGCGGGTTTCTCTCGTCTATCGATACTGCGACTATACGTACACGTATAGGGTCGTCGACTCCGAGCGCCTGGTTCGACTCGTTCGAGACGAGCCTCTGGTTCGACTCGTCGTACGAGTAGTAGTCCTCGCTTATCTGAGAGACGTGGAGGAGACCGTCTATGGGCCCTATGCCGACGAAGGCACCGAAGCTGACGACTTCTGTGACCTTTCCGTCGACGACCTCCTGCATCGTGGGATCGAAAACGAGAGCATCGAATGTCGCCTCGTAGAAGACCCCGGCTTCGTTGTAGAGTATATGCCCCTCTCCGACGTCCTCGACTTCCGTGACTGCAACTATCGAACCAAGATCCTCGTCCATCCTTCCTTCGAGCTTGTCCTGAAGAAGCTCAAGTATGAGCTCCGTGTCTACGTCTCCGAGCCTCTCAGGAGGCACTCTTACCGTGTCAACGAGTCTGACGCGTTTGTACATTGTTTCTTATGGATACCTTATCTGAAGATGACTCCCCTGTCTGAGACGTACCACGCGAACACCCACATCGAGGAGCCTGTCTATAAGCTCTCTGTCGTTCGTAACTACCGCCGATACCTCGTCGGAGTTCTCCGCTATCTCGACTATGACGTCATCAGTCTTACGTCCCTCGGTCTCGTGTTCTACGACCTCACATCTCTCGTTGGCGATTTCGAGACCCATCTCGGCGTCTGTGTCTGAGGTCGCGAGACTCTTGAGTTCGTTCACGACGCCTCTCGGCACCACCGCGACGTAGCCCCCGACGAGCCTCTCGACCTCGTCGAAGACATCGACTCCGAACTGTGATGGTACCATCAATGCGTTCGTGTCAAAAATCACTTTCTGTCTCCCGGTGTCCTCATCCTTGTCTTTGTCCCGATCCTCGTCTTGGTCAGAGACGCTTCCCATTCGATCACTTTACTTTAGGACTCCGACACCTATGAGACGCCATCTCGTCCCCATGCGTCGGTTTATCGCCATACGGCTTCCCTGCTTCGCACAGACGGGACGTTTGAGCTTGACCTCAGCCTCGTCGCCCCTCGCGCTCGTGACTGTCCCGACTGTCGTCGCCGTCCCGACCGAGATCATGAGAGGCTCTCCCGTGTTGATGGGTTCGACCTTCTTGCCCTCGTCCATTCCGACGACACGGTCGAGGAGGTCAACCTCCATCGTGAACTCGTCGACGACAGGAGGTAACTCGTCGGGGTCTCCCGCTATCTGACCCGCGAGTGAGTCACCCTTAGTGAGCGAGGGGTCGAGTCCCGTGCCGACACCTATGAGACCTCCGGGTGTTACCTTCTCGACGGGCTCCTCTCCCGCCATTAACGAACGTATCTCGGTCTGTATCGGCTGCCAGTCTCCGTCACGTTCGACACCGGGACGTACCTCTATCTCGTCTCCCTCCTCGAAGACTCCGCTCGCGAGTGAACCTCCTATGACACCACCTCTGAGACTGTCGGGCGGCGTTCCGGGTCTGTTGACGTCGAACGAACGCGCGACGAGCATATGAGGTGGGGCGTCGGGGTCACGGTCGGGAGTCGGAATCTCTTCCTGAATCGCCTCTATGAGAAGGTCTATGTTGACGTTCTGTTCGGCGCTCACCGGGACGATAGGAGCGTCCTCCGCGACGGTTCCCTCGACGAACTCCTTTATCTCGTCGTGGCTCTCGACCGCCTCGTCACGTGAGACGAGGTCTATCTTGTTCTGTGCTATGACGATGTTTTCTATACCGATGATGTCGAGAGCCATCAGATGCTCCTTCGTCTGTGGCTGTGGACATTCATCGTTTGCGCTTATGACGAGAACGGCTCCGTCCATCAGCGATGCGCCCGCGAGCATCGTCGCCATGAGTGTCTCGTGCCCCGGGGAGTCGACAAACGAGACCTCTCTGAGAACCTCGCTCTCACTCCCATCGGGACATGTCTCCTCTACCGTGTACGACTCGGGAGGATCGAGATCAGGACAGTTGCGGAAGGTGGCATCAGCGTATCCTAGACGGATAGAGATGCCTCTCTCCATCTCCTCTGAGTGTTCGTCCGTCCATTTACCGCTCAGAGCCTGGACGAGAGTAGTCTTGCCGTGGTCGACGTGTCCGACGAGTCCTATATTTACTTCTGGTTGCAACTGTTTTATCCTCCGGAAAGGAATCCGTACTTATATACTTGGAGACGGTTATTAAAGCTTCTCAAAACAGATATTAGGGTGTCACCGAGTATCAAGCGCGTCGGCGACCTCGACCGCCCTCACGGTCTCCTTCACGTCGTGTACTCGGAGTATGTCGGCTCCCCTGAGGGACGCGACGACGTTCGCGGCTAAGCTGGCTTCGAGACGTTCCTCCTTCGGGAGGTCGGTGACTCCACGCAAGAACGACTTCCTCGAACAGCCGATCAGAACCGGATAGCCGAGTGACGCGAACTCGTCGGTGCGCGCGAGAACCTCGGCGTCGCCTTCCTTTCCTTTCCCGAATCCTATACCCGGATCGAGTATTATCTGTTCGTCGTCTATCCCCGAACGCCGTGCCTGTATGACCTTCTCCGAGAGACGGTCTATGACGTCGTAGACGACGTCGTCGTACTCCGGCTTTGTCCCGGGATCTACGGGTACGTTGACCGAGTCCATCACGACGACTCGGCAGCCTGTCTCGGCTACGACCTGCCTCATCCCGGGGTCGTCGAGCCCGGTGACATCGTTTACTATCTCGGCTCCCGCCTCGACAGCGCGCCGAGCGACCTCGGGATGTCTCGTGTCTACTGATATCGGAACGTCGACGTCTATCTCGTCGATCACGGGGACGACACGGTCAGCCTCCTCCTCGGGTGGCACGGGTTCGGCTCCGGGACGTGTCGACTCACCCCCTACGTCGATTATGTCGGCCCCTTCCTTGACTATCTCGTAAGCCCTCTCGACTGCGTCTTCCCTTGCGGCGTACCTTCCTCCGTCGTAGAACGAGTCGGGCGTGACGTTTAGTATTCCCATGACCTTCGTCTCCGAGTCGTCCTCACCTCTGTCTTCGAGAGCCGGGCTCAGTCTGTGACGGAGATATCCCAGGGTTCGGTCGTCTTGGGTTATCTTGTCGTACTCTGAGACCGAGGCGGTTAGACGTAGGTCGGTATAGGTCTGAGACCGTGTCTGTGCCCCGGAAGACGGTGACGAGACGGAGGAGTGAGACGGCGACACCTCGGCGTCGGAGTCGGAGGCAGTCTGTCTGAGAGCCCTTTCCTCGTTAGGCGTTGTCTCTCTGAGTAAGACGGACGGATGTACTGCGTCTCTCGCCTCGGAGATGTCTCGGATGACTCCGTCTGCGTCCTCGACCGAGTCGAAGACCCTCGAAGCCGTATTCGTCTTCCAGAGAGTCCTCGCCTCGCCGACTGTGAAGATAGATCCCGTCACGAGTACAGCGTCGTCGTCGCCGGCTGAGTCGACGGCTTGCCTGACAGCCTCACGTACGTCTCGGTGGACTTGTGACTCGACCCCGGCTTCGTCGAATACCTCGGCTACGACTGAGGCGTCCTCTGAACGAGAGGTCGACGGCTCACACGCATAGACACGCCGAGGCTCGGCTTCGGCTATCTCCGACACGGTTCGGCGTAAGTCCTTGTCCGACATAACACCGAAGACGACGTCGAGGCTCTCGTACTCCAGTGTCTCTTTCGCCTCTTCGAGTGTCTCGACTGCTGCCTCCGCACCCGCGGGGTTGTGTGCGGACTCAAGTACAACGACGGGGTCGTACTCTACCGCCTCGAAACGTCCGGGCCAGTCGGCGCGTTCGAGTCCCTGCCTGACCGCGTCGTCGGAGACACCGAGACGGTCGAGGAGACCTAAAGCGACCGCGGCATTCCTCGACTGGTGTTCGCCCGCTAAGGGTAGACTGACGTCTTCGAGCCGTCTGCGCGAGGATTCGAGACTCAAGGTCTGACGCAGACGTCTGTCGATCTCTCCCGGCTCATATCCGAGATCCTTGTCGACGACGCTCAGGCTCGCGTCTCTGTCGTCAGCCATCTCACGTATGACACCGAGCGGATCACCCCGCGCTCCCGTCGAACAGAAGCCGTCCTCGGGTATTATGTGTCCTATCTCCCACGCTATCTCTTGGGTGTCGTCTCCGAGAACGTCTGTGTGTTCGAGAGACACGGAGGTTACAGCCGCGGCGTCGGCGTTACACAGGCTCGTGATGTCGTATCTCCCGCCGAGACCCACCTCTAAGACTGCGTAGTCGAGGTCTCTCCTTGCGAACTCGTAGAAAGCCATCACTGTCGTAGTCTCGAAGAATGTCGGAGCGTCGCCGTCTGCGACCATCTCGTCTACGAGTGGTCTGATCTCCTCGACGAACTCCGCCATAGCCGACTGTGTCATCTTCGTGCCGTTGATACGTATCCTCTCGCCGAGGTCGACCATATGTGGAGAGGTATAGAGACCGACGTCGTAGCCGTCACGCCGGAGACACGACTCGACCATACGTGCCGTACTTCCTTTCCCGTTCGTTCCCCCGATCTGTATACCGTCGACCTCCTCGTGGGGATCTCCAAGAGCTTCGAGGAGACGTTCCGCCCTCTCGAAGCCCTCCTTCATCCCGAACCTCCTGAGCCTGAATAGATACTCGATCGCCGCGTCGGGTTCCATACTCAGAAGAGGGTAGTCGTTGCTAAGGCAGTTACGGTGTCGGTGTCAGTCTGAGTGTCGTCGTAGTCTCACGGATATACTACAACTGTATGATAAAATACAAAAATTATCGATCATAACAGTAATTCGAGGCGGCCGGCATCGGCAGGCTATGGACGAGGTGATACCTCGACTCCTTGAGGGCTTCTCCAACCTGCCCACGAAAGGCCAAATTGCCGCCTCCGGGATCTCTGACGATCCCTGTACTGTGTTGGAGACGTAGTCCCAAAAAGATGGGGATTAAGTTTCAGGATAGCATCATTTTAAATTATTAGGTATCGATACGTCTGCGTACAACCACCAGATTGATTTAGGCGACAACGTATCTCGCGTATGGACATACTCGTAGTCGGATCGGGCGGACGCGAGCACGCGATCACACGTGCAGTGTCGGAGTCCGAGAAGGACGTCAGTATCTACGCTGCTGTGACTAACAGGAATCCCGGGATAGAAGAACTCGCCGACGGCATAAGGGAGATCGAGACGGAAGATCCCGAGGCTGTCGCCGACTACGCCGAGGAGGTCGGTGCCGAGATCGCTGTCGTGGGACCCGAGTCACCGCTTCAGGCGGGAGTCGTCGACGCTCTTGAGGAGAGAGGTATCTACGGCTTCGGTCCCAGAAAGGAGGAAGCGCGCATAGAGACCGACAAGGCGTGGGCGCGTGAGTTCATGCGCCAAAACGGTATATCCGGCACACCCGACTTCGCCGTCTTCTCAGACGTCGACGAGGCGTGTGACTACGTCGACGAGTACGACGGAGACCTGGCTGTGAAGCCTCGTGGACTCACCGGAGGAAAAGGTGTGAGGGTCACAGGAGACCAGATCACCAAGGAAGAGGCGAAGGAGTACATACGTGACTCGGGCTACGACGAGTTCGTCTTAGAGGAACGTCTCGTCGGAGAGGAGTTCACTCTCCAGGCTTTCGTAGCCGACGGCGAGGTACGTCCGACACCCGCCGTCCAGGATCACAAACGCGCCTACGAGGGCGACGAAGGACCCAACACTGGTGGAATGGGAAGCTACAACGACGCGGGGTATCTCCTGCCTTTCATGACTCAGGAGGAGTACGACGACGCACTCTCTATAATAGAGGAGACCGTCGACGCCCTCCCCGAGTATAAGGGGATACTCTACGGACAGTTCATGCTCACCTCGGAGGGTCCTAAGGTCGTCGAGTTCAACGCACGTTTCGGCGACCCCGAGGCTATGAACGTACTCCCTATACTCGAAACCGACTTCGTCGATGTACTCGAAGGCGCGCGAGACGGTGACCTGCCTGAGGTCGAGTTCGAGAAGAAGGCGACTGTCTGTAAGTACGCCGTACCAGAGGGTTATCCCACGAACCCCGAGAGCGGCGCGCGTATAGAGATAGACGAGGGCGACACCGATGCACTCGTCTACTACGCGAGCGTCGACAAGAGGGACGACACACTCTACACCACGACCTCTAGGTCTCTCGGGGTCGTTGGCGTCGACGGGACGATAGAAGGAGCCGAGGAGATAGCCGAGGACGCCCTCTCGATACTCGGAGACGGACTCCGTGTGAGACACGACATAGGCAACTCCGAACTGATACAGAGACGTATCGACCACATGGAGAGTCTGAGACAGTAGAGAGAGTAATGAGACGCACTCGGAGGTTCGAGACCCAGTACAACTCGCTGAGGTACTGGACGGAGGCACGACACCCCGTCAGGGTCGTCGTCAACTACGTCGTGATAGTCTTAGCGAGACACTCCCCGAGTCTGCGTCTCAAGAGCTTCCTACTCCGACTCATAGGCGTCGAACAGGGCGAACGCGTCTCGTGGGGTTTAGAGTCGACACCCGATGTCTTCTTCCCCGACCTCATAGAGATAGGAGACGACGTCATAATAGGCTACGACGCCACTATACTCTGCCACGAGTTCCTGAGACACGAGTGGCGGAAGGGGGAGGTCGTGATAGGAGACGACGTCATGATCGGCGCGAACGTCACCGTCCTTCCCGGAGTCGAGATAGGAGACGGAGCCGTTATCGGCGCGAACAGTCTCGTCGACAGGGACGTCGAACCGGGCGAGAAGGTCGTGGGTGTGCCTATAAGTGACAGCTACCAGTCGGATCACAACGCCAAGAATAAGTCGGAGTAATCTCTGTATAGGTCTACTTATGAAAGCTGTCGTTCTGGCGGGCGGTTACGCAACACGTCTCTGGCCCATAACCAAGAACCGCGCGAAGCCTCTTCTTCCTCTCGGCGGAAAGCCCATAGTAGACTACATACTCGACCCTCTCGAGGACGAGGACGCTGTGTCCGAGGTATTCGTGAGCACTAACCAGAGGTTCGCCGACGACTTCGAGGAACACATAGAGTCGGAGGGCTATGAGAAAGCGACCGTCGCAGTCGAGCCCACGACCTCGGAGGACGAGAAGCTCGGAACTATAGGAGCTCTCGCCGACCTCGTAGAGCGTGAGTCGATAGACGAGGACACCGTCGTGATAGCCGGCGACAACCTCTTCTCGTTCGAGGTCAACGACTTCATAGAGTTCTTTGACTCTAAGGGATCGGCGTGTATCGCCTCGTACGACGTCGGGTCGCGCGAGGACGCAAAGCAGTACGGTCTCGTGGACGTCGAGGGCGGACAGGTCGTCGACTTCCAGGAGAAGCCCGACGAGCCCAAGAGTACACTCGTCTCGATAGCGTGTTATGCCTTCCCCGCAGACACTCTGCGTCTCTTAGACGAGTACCTCAGGGGTGACAACAACCCCGACGCTCCCGGATTCTTCATCGAGTGGCTCCACACACGTGAGAACGTATACTCGTACGTCTTCGACGGCGCGTGGTTCGACGTCGGAACCCCCGACTCGTACCTCGACGCCAACTCTTACGTGCTCGACGGAAGCGTAATCGAGGACGGCGCGGTGATCGAGAACACCCAGGTCGGCGAAGACGTCTATGTGATGTCAGGCGCCGAGATACATGACTCCGAGATAGAGAACTCGATAGTATTCGAGAACGCCCGGATAGACGACTGTACCGTCAGACATTCGATAGTCGACAGGGAAACCGTCTTAGACGGGGTCGACTTCAACAACGCTCTGGTCGGAGAACACTCACACCTCAACTCCGAGGACTAAGACTCGACGTAGACTCTTTTGGCGTTCTTCGCCTCGACATCATCGCCCTCGTAACGCAGTCTGGTGCCGTCGTCGGTGATAAACGCCGTGATCTCGTAGCTCCTACCGTCTATGTCGAGGGTCTCACCTACGACTACCGAGTAGTCTCCCGGGAGCCTGACCTTCGTGCCCTCGGAGTCGCCCTCGGAGTGTACGGTGACATCGACGTTGACGTTGTCGACGGTACGTGTCCAGACTGTCTCAACCTCGTCGGCAGTCGCAGACTCGACACGTTTAGTCGTCTCGGTTCCCTGGGTGTCTTCTTCTGTGACCTCTACACTCGTGACCTCGACGCCGAAGATACCCTCGTCGGACTCAAGGACGAACTCGTCGCCGACCTCTACGTACTCATCCGACTCCATCGGCGCGTGGGTCGAGAAGCTGTCCTCGCCCTGGCTCACGACGACTCGTCTCTCAACCGTCTCAGGCTTCTGTACCTTGACCTTATGTACGTGTCCACACTCGGTACATTTCACGGTAGCCTGTGAGTCCTCCTTGAGGACGACGTGGGGCGTCCTTCCGCACGCGGGACAGTCGACGACTACGTCGGGATCAGTGTCAGACGTCTCGTCACGTCCGTGTTCTTGTTCCATATCCGAGATTGTGTCTTGTGGTGCATAAGTGACGTGGTGAGAAGGGTTTCCAGATAAGGTCATCCGCTCGGACGTCAAAGCAAAAAGCACAAGGTAGACGTCCGAGACTGTTAAGTAAGGGAAAGTAGGGTAGCTTGGTATCCTCGCACGTTTGGGACGTGTGGACCCCGGTTCAAATCCGGGCTTTCCCAGTGATCGAACGGGTTTTGGGTTGAAACGATCGAGTCCTCCATCTATTTCACTCCGAATACATTCATCCTATTTATGCAGATAGACTCCGACTTCGTCGACGAGTACCTCGAAGTCTACGGCGAGACACAGGGAGTACTTCCAGAGCGCCTCGAAGAGTTCGGAGAGAAGTACCGCGAACAGGGGCATCTCACACAGGACGACCTCTACGAGATAGCCTACGAGTCGTCGACTCGGAGTGCCTACCACGTCCGGCGCAACCCCGACGAGGTCTGTGTCGAGGTCACCGAGAACGTCCTCAATCTCAACCTCGAAGACGACGGAGACGACTTCTCACAGATTGCTCTCGTGTCGTCACTCCACGGCTTCAAGGCTCCGACGGCTTCATGTGTCACCACGGCACTCGACCCTGAGAGACACGCAGTCGTCGACACTCGTGTCTGGGCGTCGCTCGAACGCTCCGGACGCGTAGAGGGTAGGAAAGAGACATTCGACGCATTTGACTACTGTGTAATGATAGACGAGATACGTGAGATCGCCGATGAGACGGAATACAGTACTGCGGAGGTCGGCTACGCCCTCTTTGCACACGACTACGACGTACGGGAGGGTACTCTTCACTAGACTCCGGGTATACCCACAGCGGAGAGACTTCCTATACTGAGGGCTGATAGGACATAGAGCGCGAATACGGACGAGATCCAAGCGACGAGAGCGACTAGACTCGCCTCTATCCATCCGACTCCGTAACGCCCCTTGACAACCCCCATCCAAGCGAGGAACGTGAGAATCGGTCCTACGAGAGGTATCCAGCCGACGAACAGACTTACGACTCCCCAGACGAGCGCGCCTACGAGAGCGGTCACGACAGCCTTGACGAAAGACCCCTCGGAGAGTATTAGTCTGGCTCCGGCGTATATTCCGAACCCACCCACGAGAAGGCTGACGAAGAAAGCCGTGAGAGAGCTTGAGAAGGCAAAAGGTGGCATATTTTGTTTTTAGGGAACGTCGAAGTCGTGGAACGCCTCTCCTTTCTCCTCCGAGAGTATGTCGAGCGCGGCGACCGCGCCGTCTCCCGCCGAGATCGAGACCTGTATCTTCTCGGGACGTGCGAGCCATCCGCCAGCGTAGACTCCGTCTACCGAGGTTCGACAGTCAGTGTCTATCTCGACACCCCCGTCCTCGTCGAACTCGACACCCATCTTCTCGGTAACCTCGTCGTCGAGACCTGTAGCTAAGACGACGTAGTCGGCTGTGTACTCGTCTCCTGACCCGGCTGTCAAAGTAAAGCCGTCGTCGTCTTTCTCGACGTCTTCTACTCTCTCGTCGTGGAACTCCGCTCCGTAGTTCTCGCACTGCTGTCTTCCAACTTCGGCGAAGTCCGATCCGTGTATCTCCTCGATTCCGAGGTAGTTGTAGAGGTAAGCCTTGTGGAGCTTCGTCTCGTCCTCGCCGAAGACATCGACGTCGACATCGTTCTTCGCGAGAAGCAGGGCTGCGCTCAGACCCGTGGCTCCGTCGCCTATGACTGCAACTGATGCTGAAACTGACATGGGGTCAGTACCCTAAGGAAGCATAAAGTCTTTGTCCCGGTCAGGGGGTCTCTCCAAGTGCGTCGGCGTCGTCGCCGAACTCTTCCGACATAAGATCGGGGACGTCGTCGGGCTTGACGTCGGAGTACCATTCGTTCCTCGGCTGTATAGCGACTGCGACGCCGTCTGTGCTACACAGACCTATACACGATACTGTTCCGACATAGACGTTCGACCAGAAGACACCTCTCTGTTTGAGCCAGTCGACGACCTCGTCGTAGACCTCCTCTCCTCCGACCTCCGAACACGACGCGTAGTTCGAGTCACGGCTGTTGGTACAGACTAGAACGTGGTCGGTGAATCCCTCGTCTACGACTTCCTGAGTGCGTTTTCTCATGATAAGACAGAGAAGAGCGGGTGCCTAAAAAGAGGCGATCAGACCTCGAACTCTATGTCGGCGTCCTCTTTTATAGTCTCAAGTATGACGTTGGTGTTGGTCTCGGCTATGTCGGGGTTGTTGAGGAGATCTTTTATGGTGTCGTTCATATCCTCCGTGCTCTTGAACTTACCTATCGCTATTATGTCGAAGTCACCCGTGACCTCGTAGACGCTGAGGAACGAGTCTACTTCCTTGAGGTCTTCGGTGAGACCCGGAAGGCTTCCGCTCTCAGCCTTTATCATCACAGTCGCAGTCACGCCGTAGCCTAGCTCGTCGTAGTTGAGAACGGGCTTGAAGCCCTTTATGATACCCTCGTCTTCCATGCTCTGGAGATGGTTGCTCACAGTCGTAACCGAGACATCGAGTTCCTCGGCTAAGCTTCTGAGGCTAGCGCGCCCGTCGTCCAACAACAGATTTATTATTTTAAGATCAAGGTTCTCGTAAGTCATCCTTAACACCATGTCTGTGGTTTATTACCTTAAAGGTTTTGAGATTAGACGTCCATAGTTTGACAGAACTAGTACTATAACAGTGCTGATTCGGAGTATAGTTTAGACCGTACAGAATACGTATCTAAAGGACATGTCGAACATCTTCGATAACGATAATTATATACTCACGTCCACCTCATTTTTTTACATGGCAGAACTAGAGAAGCACGCCTGGGACATGGCAGAAGAAGCCGATGAGAACGTCGAGACAGTCTCTTTCGATGAGATGAAGGAAGAGGTCGAAGACGAAGACACGCTATTAGTCGACCTACGTGACGTACGTGAGATATGGAGAGACGGAACCATCCCCGGCTCGAAGAACGTGCCGAGAGGGATGTTGGAGTTCTGGGCAGACCCAGAGACGGAGTACTACAAGGAGTTCTTCGATCCGGATAAACGTACAGTCCTCTTCTGCAACAAGGGCGGACGGTCGGCTCTCTCGACCAATAAGCTTCAGGAGATGGGATTCGACGACGTCGCCCATCTCGACGGAGGATTCTCCAACTGGAAGGAGTCGGGAGGAGAGGTCGAGGAAGTCGACCCCGAGTAGTAATCAGTCGATCTCAATTACCTCGTCGTTCACGCCTTTCTCCGACGAGGATATTCCCCCGAAAAGGACAGTACTCGTAGTTCCAATGCCTATTGAGACTACGAACAGGACGACGAGATAGACGGTCGAAACGTTTCCGAGGAGAAACTCGCTTATTCCGCGTAAGACGAGTGCTATGCTGACTATGTAGAAGGGCGCGTTCATGAATCTCCACGGATACTCGTCGCTTTCTATGTACTCGTCGAGTATCCTTCCGACGCTCGACACTATTCCGCCGAATGTGAGCCAGAGAATCGATCCACGTATGAATACCATGACCATCGGAAGAAGACCCTCAACGACCTCGGAGCTAGAGGAGCTGTAAGAGTCGACCGAGTTAAAGCCGCTCGCTATTCCTATGAGGAGGAGACCCCCCGCGACGAGGTAGGTTATGAGACTGACGTTGCCACTGTAAATACCTCTCTGTACTCTCTCGGTTAGGATTTCTGCCTTGTCGCCGAGTCCGACACCTCTTATAAGTAGGTATATACCGAGGAGACCGCTTGTGACTCCGACGGCGACACCGGGATACCCGAGACTCCCGGCGATTAGATTGAGTGGATATATCATCAGAAGTAGACCTATAGGGACGAGTATAGTACCCCGGGTCTCGGGGTCGCGGAGAAGCTGTTTAGTTATGTAGTATGCGTTTTCGAGGTTCTGAGCCTGTCTGACTATAGTTCTGCTCACGCCGTCTATCTTGAGTCTCGACTGTATCAGAGGAATTATGGTCTCATCCTCGGCGCCGTCTGTGACGACAACCGCGGAGTCGGCGTCTATGTGCTCCAGAACCTCGTCTATCTGCTGGGCGACCGCGCGGTCGGAGTCGACACGTGACTCTCCGCTACCCGTGACGACGACTATCTCAGCCTCGCCCTCCTCATTGTCGTAGATACGCATAGCCTCGAAGAGAGCGTTGAGGTCGGAGTCCTCGGGGTCGGCAGTTCCGAACTCGAGTGCGACCTCCTCGGCACGGTCGCGTCCGATGACAGGCGTCTCAATCCCCGTCTTCCTGCCTATATCGTCGTCCCTGTCAACACAGATGATCAGGAGCATCTAAGTCGTAATCCGGACTGTTACTACAAAAGGATTATCTATAATACAGCTGACAGTTAGCACGACGGTAGGCGGCTTAGGAGCATGCCGTCACACTGGAGATGGCTTCCGAAGCCGATGACGAAGCCGAGAGCCGCCGCCCCGCCGAGAGCTACCGCATCCAACCCGGGTGCTACTTCGGGGACGACAGTTGAGACACCGGCTCCGACTACGAGTGCGACTGAGGCTCCCGCCGGAAACGTATGTGTGACACCTCTGTGTCTCGGGCGGAAGAAAGCGACCGAGTACGAGGCTACTGCTCCTACGACTAGAGACGAGACTGTACCGACAACGGCTGTGAATAAGATGGGGGAGACGTCGACGAAAGGTGTATTGAGGCTCCGCGCCTCGGCTAAGAACAGGTAGGCTGTGATCCCTGAGGAGACGACGAAGACGCCTTTCTTGAGATACCTGTGTGGCTTCGCCGAGTGGTGGTCTATGTCGGGAAAGCCCGCTCCGACGAAGGTAAGCGGGAGTGCCACGCCGAGTTCAACGGCGGGGACTGGCTCACCGATGTAAGATGCGATCCCTGTTAAACATACACATAAGAAGACGTATGACACTCCGCCCCACCTCATGTGATCCTCGAAGCTTCCCATCGCCTTACAGTGTTCTTCCGTCGGTAAAAATCTGTCCCAAGACTCGGCTGAGGCACGGAGAGTAAGTTTTTTATAGAACCACAAACAAACTTGAATCTGAAACATGTCGATGGGAAACCAGCCAGTCCTCGTTCTGAGCGAGGAGTCTGAGAGAACACAGGGTAAGGATGCACAGAGCTCGAACATCAGCGCAGGCAAGGCGGTAGCCGAGTCGGTACGTACGACACTGGGTCCGAAGGGAATGGACAAGATGCTCGTCGACAACCTCGGCGATGTCGTGATTACGAACGACGGTGTGACTATTCTCGACGAGATGGACATCGAACATCCCGCAGCGAAGATGATCGTCGAGGTCGCCAACACACAGGAAGACGAGACTGGCGACGGAACCACATCCGCGGTCGTCATCACCGGAGAGCTCCTCAAGCAGGCTGAGGATCTCCTCGACCAGGACGTACATCCCACGACGATTGCGGCGGGATACAGGGACGCAGTCTCGAAGGGTCGTGAGATCCTCTCCGAGAAGGCGACCGACGTAACCCCCGACGACACAGAGACACTCCTCAAGATAGCCCAGACAGCGATGACGGGCAAGGGTGCCGAGACCGCGAAGGACACTCTCGGTGGGCTCGTAGTCGACGCGGTACAGGCTGTCGAGGAGGACGGAGAGATAGACCTCGACAACATCAAGATAGAGACCGTAGTCGGCGGAGGAACCGAGGACTCCGAACTCGTCGAGGGAATGATAGTCGACAAGAGCCGTGTCCACTCGAACATGCCGGGCAAGGTCGGGGACGCGAGGATAGCCCTCGTCGACTCCGCGATAGAGGTACAGGAGACAGAGGTCGACACCGAGATCAACGTCCAGAGCCCCGACCAGCTCCAGAACTTCCTCGACGAAGAGGAGAAGATGCTGAAGGAGATGGTCGACAGCATCAAGGAGACGGGCGCGAACGTTGTCTTCTGTCAGAAGGGTATCGACGACATGGCGCAGCACTACCTCGCGAAGGAGGGCATACTCGCAGTCCGCCGTGCGAAGTCGAGTGACATGGACAAGCTCGCACGCGCGACGGGAGCGACCGTAGTCTCGAACGTCAACGAGATAGAGGAAGACGACCTTGGAAACGCCGGAACCGTCGAGGAGCGCAACATAGGCGGCGACGACATGATCTTCGTCGAGGACTGTGAGAACCCCCAGAGTGTCTCGATGATACTCCGCGGCGGAACCGAGCACGTCGTCGACGAAGTTGAGCGCGCAGTAGACGACAGCCTCGGAGTCGTACGTGTCACGGTCGAGGAAGGTAAGGTCGTCCCCGGAGGCGGCGCTCCCGAGGTCGAGCTTGCGATGGAGCTCCGTGACTACGCCGACTCGGTCGGTGGAAGGGAACAGCTCGCAGTCGAGGCATTCGCCGACGCTCTCGAAGTCATACCCCACACTCTCGCCGAGAACGCGGGTCTCGACCCCATAGACTCGATAGTCGACCTCCGAAGCGAGCACGACGCGGGCAACTTCAGCTCGGGTCTTGATGCCTACACGGGCGACATCGCTGACATGGAGGAGAAGGGAGTCGTAGAGCCCCTGCGTGTCAAGACACAGGCTCTCGAATCCGCTACCGAAGCCGCTGTCATGATACTCCGCATCGACGACGTCATCTCGGGCGGAGAAGCCAGCGGCGGAGACGAGGAGATGCCCGGAGGAGCCGGCGGCGGAGCCGGCGGAATGGGCGGAATGGGCGGCGGCGGAATGGGCGGCATGATGTAAAGCCGACCACGCCGAGCAACTAACTTAACCCGACTTTTCTGGTTCGTTTTTCTTTATTGCCCCCAGAAGGATTTTAAGTCTGCCCGTTATCCAAAAGAGTGATGAGTAGATCTCGTTCGTCTCAGAAGCATCTGAGTAGTCCCGTGAGTAGCCCCGACCACGAGAGGGTGACCCTCGAAGAGGCAGTCGAGACCTACAAGATCTGGTCCAACACCTCGGGAGCCTACCTCGAAACAGACAAT
The DNA here is from genome assembly GCA_041891055.1 of Halorutilales archaeon Cl-col2-1. Lineage (GTDB taxonomy): Archaea > Halobacteriota > Halobacteria > Halobacteriales > Afararchaeaceae > Afararchaeum. Next base: position 808,986 of record CP169074.1, read on the forward strand.
ACGAGTCTGACCCACAGGGGATTCGAGGATCTTCTGGGGAAGGTAAGGGAGTCCGGAATCGAGATCAGCACAGTTTCTCTCTCCCGTCTCGTCGAGAGGTTCACGAGCCTCGAGTCCCACATACTCAACGACGACGAGGTCAGGAATCTCCTGAGAAGATACCCCAACGTCGTCCTCGGCTCGGGTCTCGAAGGTGACTGTGGTGACACCGACTGGAAACACCTCGGTATCGGGGGGATAGACGACTCTGTGAGTCTCCTCCTCAAGTCAGAGCCACACGGAGAGTCCGAACACGGCTGTCTCATGGTCGTCGAGACGGCTGTGGGGGACGATACCGACGTCGAGACCGCAGTCGGAAAGCTCGCGTACGAGCACGAGAGGATATCAGACATAGCACCCGAGAGAGAAGTTCACGACTGTCTCGTGACACTCGAAACCGACGAGTACCTCGAATCCGCGGCTGACAGGCTCGGAATACACGTGCTCGAACTCGGACCCTCGTCGTTGATAGAGTACTTAGAGTCGTCGGCTGAGTGGGGCAACCTCAGAGGTCTGACTCTGAGCCCGTGAGGACGACAAGTAGTTTCACCAGATTCTTGACTCCTCCCGTCTAACTCGCGCCATGGCAGAGTTCATACTCTACGGAGGAAAAGGCGGCGTCGGAAAGACGACGTGTGCCGCGGCTACGGCGCTCAAGCTTTCAAGACAGGGCGAGAGGACGCTCGTCGTGAGCACAGACCCCGCACACTCTCTCTCAGATGTCTTCGAAACCGAGGTTCCGAGCCGACCCGAGGAGATACTCGACAACCTCTGGGCTGTCGAGATAGATCCCGAGGAGGCGATGAGCGAGTACCGTGAGAAGATCGAAGGGGGTATGCTACCCGACGAAGGACGTGAAGGCGAGGACTGGGAGAAAGATATGGGTGCCGGCACAGAAGCAGGAGAAGGCACGGGTGCGGGCGCAGGCATGGGAGGAGGTCTCGGCGGCTTAGGAGGTATGGGAGGCATGGAAGGTCTCGGAGACCTCCTCGGAGGCGAGGAGATGATGGGTCCCGGAAGTGACGAAGCGGCGGCGATGGACAAGTTCATGGAGTACATGGACTCCGAGAAATGGGACAAGATAGTCTTCGACACCGCACCGACGGGACACACACTGCGTCTACTCAAGCTTCCCGAGATAATGGACTCGATGGTCGGGAAGGTCATGAAGGTCAGGTCACAGTTCCAGGGCTTCATGGACTCGGTAAAGGGGATGTTCGGTGGCGACGACGAGCCCGAGACAGCCGACTTCGGAGACTTAGACGAGCTAAAGGACAGGATAGAACGCGTCCGTACTATGCTGCGTGACCCCGATAAGACCGACTTCCGTGTCGTTATGATACCCGAGAAGATGGCGGTTCTCGAAACACAGAGACTCATAGAACGTCTTTCGAGGTTCGAGATTCCGGTCAGAACTGTCGTGATAAACAAGGTGATGGAGAACATAAACGACGACTGTGACTTCTGCAGATCAAGGTGGGAGGTACAGGAGTCGAACATAGACAAGGCGAACGAGATGTTCCGCGACCTCGAAATACAGTACGTCCCCCTGCTTGAGGACGAAGTACAGGGGATAGAGTCGCTCGAAACGGTCGCAGAAGAGATAGAGGTTGACTAACGAGACAGAGATGGAGACCTGGGTCGCTGTGGGTGCCGTGGTCAGAAACCCCGACGGCGAAGTTCTACTCGTCAAACACGTCTCCGAGAAGGACGGCTTCTGGTCGGACGAATGGATCTGTCCCGGAGGTGGTCTCGAAGACGGAGAAAAGCTTGAGGACGGAGCGAGGAGAGAGGTGCGTGAGGAGACAAGTCTGGAGATCGAGATTCAAAATCAGATACCGGCTTTCTCACGCGTCTTAGACGACGAGGAGAGACACGTCGTCTACGTCGACTTCAAGGCAAAAAAGGCAGAGACGAGCCCCGACGCGACACCGGGTTCGGACGTCGGAACCGTCGAGTGGTTCAGCCCCGACGAGATAGACGAACTCGAAGACCTCCACGACGACACTCGTAGGCTTCTGGATCTCGCGGAGATTCTTTAGAAGTTCGAGAGTGTGCTCTGGCTCGATCCCTCGTCGTCTTCGTCCTCACTCTCGTCCCCGCCCTCGCTTTCTTCCCCGGATTCATCTTCGTCGGTTCGGTTCTCGACGTTTTCCTCTACGACATCGGGCTCCTCGGCTCTCTCGGCTATCTCCTCCGCCTTCTTCTCCGATCCTACTACGAACTCGATTTCGTCCTGGGTGAGGTCGAGTTCGGACGCCATCTCAGCCGCTGTCGGGACGTCCTCGAATATACGTCTCAGGTATGGCACGAAGCTGCGACCAGACGACATACTAACTGTCGACGACTCGCCGATCTTACGCGCGAGTGAGTCACGTGTCTCACGTTTCTTACGTGTCCTCCCGAGACGCGAGAAGGTCGATGGCGGCGAGTAACGTGTCCATCCGCCTTTCTTCTCTTTCTTCGAGGTGTTGACTCCTCCCACCATGAGGTCGTTGGCGTACTTCCAGAGAGAGTAGTTCTGTGTCGCAACTGTCCGTCCGAGGTAGATGTCGGCGCGCGCGAGGTTTCGGTATCCCTCGGCAATCTCGTCGCCCTCATACGCCTTAGGCAGGTTCTCGTCTATCCAGTGTACGAGGTCGTCGGGGCTCTCGTCGACGTCCCTCGCCTGTCTCATCGCCTTACGGAGGTCGTCTCCCTGAAAGACGGTGTCGAGGAACTCGAATATGTCCTCCGTTGTGTCTCTCGACCCCGCTGTGACGTCTTCCTCGCTTAAGATGTCACGTCCCTCCGCGACAGCCTGAAGATCGTTTATGGCTCCTCGGAGATCGCCCGAGTTGGCATTGGCTATCTTCTTGAGAGCCGCTTTGTCGTACTCTATACCCTCTTTCTTACAGATGTCGCGCAGGACGGGTACTATAGACCGCGACGATACGTCTCGGAACTCGACCTTCTCACAGTAGTTCCTGAGACTCCGGCTCATCTCGTAGAGGTCGTTGGCTATCAGGACGACGGGCTGTCTCGACGACTTGACGACGTCGGTAACCGCACCCGAGCCTCCCCTGTCTGCGTTTCCGTGTAAGTTGTCCGCCTCGTCGAGTATTATGAGACGTTTTCCGTTTTGATCCCGCGAAGCCGAGAGGCTCCTCGACTTAGACGCCTCTCCCGCGACGCGTTCTATCACGCTTGAGGTTCTCTGGTCGCTCGCGTTTAGTTCGGTGACCTCCCATCCCCTGTCGTTGGCGAGGGCGTGAGCCGAGCTCGTCTTTCCAACACCCGGCTCGCCGTGGAGTATAGCGGGCTTACGGTGGTCGTCCCACGTCTCCGCCCAGTCCTTTAGCTCCTTCACCGACTTGTTGTTCCCCCTGACGTCGCTCAACGACTCGGGTCTGTACTTCTCGGTCCACTCCATCGGAGGAAGATACGTTCTTTGTCCTAATATATCGGTCGTCTATCCTCCAGCCTCCTCTAACTCACGTATGAACTCCGAGACGGACGCGTGTCTGTCGTCGGGGTCGGATGAGAGAGCCTTCAGAAGAACCTCGTCTATCCCTTCCGGCACGTAGGGATTGACGGAAGACGGAGCCTGGGGCTCCGAGCCGAAGCCGTCACCCTCACTGTTGCCGTCCGAGACCGAGGAAGGGGGCTCCCCCGTGAATATCTCGTATCCGACCGCGCCGAGTCCGTAGACGTCGACCCTCTCATCGGTGTCGACGGTGTCGTCAGTCTGTTCGGGAGCGAGGTAGGCACGGTCGAAGACGTTGAGGTTGGGCTCGACTCGAAAGACGGAGAGATCCCAGTCTGAGACCTTTATCTCGGGTGAGTCGCCTCGGAAACTGAGAAGAACCGACCGCGGCGACAGACGTCCGTGTACGACTCCTTTGTCGTGGGCGTGCTCTACGCCCCTCGCCGCCATGAGTACCGTCTGGGACGCGTCCTCGACGACGAGGGGAGTCTGTCCCCTCAGGTCGCCAACCCTCATGTCTTCGAGTGCTATCCACGGCGACGGCTCCTCGCCGAAGTCGAATACCTCGACTACATTTGGATGCCTGTCGACCGACGCCCATCTTGCCACAGCCTCCGAGACGAGATCCGTGAAGGTGTCTCCGTGGGTGTCGTACGCAGAGACGTCGAATGTCTTGAGAAGGAAATCTTCCTCAGTACCGTCTTGGGCTCTGACCTCGTCGAGATCGCCGCCCTCGTACGAGTAGACGTTCCTGACCTTCTCGAAGTCGGAGTAGTCGTGACCCATGCCCTCGAAGTCGGCGAAGGTGTCAGTGTCGGTGTCAGTCTGGTGATCCCCGTCAGCCTCGTCGCCCGTGCCCTCGTACTCGTCTAGGAGGGCTGCGTCGTCTGTCTCGGTCTCGTCATCGTTCCTTCTTCTGTCGATGACTCTCTTTAGGGCTATACCTCCAGCCCCGGCGGCTAATAGACCCGCACCGCCTCCGATTACCCCCCACGGAACCGAGTCGGTCTCGAAGGGTAACTCTCCCAAGACGGGAACCGAGTCTCTCGTTTCGGAGGTGTTCTGTGAGTCGGTCTGGTTCGTGGTGTTCGACGTGTCTCCGGTGTCCGAGACTCCGCCGTCGGGCTGTGTTACGTTTACTTTTACCGACCTGACGGCTGTGTCGTTGACTCCCGAGGCATTTAGGCTGAGACGTACTGTGTAGTTACCCGGCTCGTCGAATACACGTCGGAAGGTCGAGCCTTGGGCTGTCGAGTTATCCGAGACAGACCACGAGTAATCCGTGTCGGTCTCCGTGTCGTTCCGAGCCGTGTCGTCAGCCTCGAAGACGATCTCGTCACCCACCTCGGGGTCTTCGGGTCTGAAGCTGAAGTCGGCTGTGAGGCTCGGGACGACTTTCAGGCTTTTATCGATCGAGGCGGTTCTTCCTCCCGAGTCGACAGCCTTGAGTACGACTGTGTAGCTTCCGGGAGACGAGTAGGTGTGGCTGACTGTCTCGCCGGTCGCCGTCTCGCCGTCGCCGAACTCCCATCTGTACTCGGCTATCGCATGTGTGGCTTCTACGTCCTTGGCTTCGAACCGTACCTCCTCCGAGATCTCGGGCTGTGTGGGAGAGACGTCGACTGATCCGGCAGTTATCTCGAATACGACATCACCTGTGAGACGTCTCAGGCTTCCGTCGGTGTCACCTACGAAGACGGAGCCGTCAGTGACTACGGGGGTTGATGACGCGTCGAGGTCGTCACCGTAGCTCCAGGTGATCTCGCCTTTGAGTCTGTCGAATGCGTAGATACTCTCGACACCCGCGACTAAAAGGTAGTCGTCGGTGAGTGCGGGAGGCGATCTCACTTCTTCGTCGAGGTCGAACACCCACCGTGACTCGGGGTCTGTGTCTTCGTCCTCCGAGTCGGGAGCTTCGACAGCGTAGATCTTTCCGTCTCTCGCGACGCCGTATACATCCCCATCCGAGACGGCGAGGGAGTGGATGTACTCCGAATCGGTTCCGAAGCTCCAGAGCTTACTCCCGTCTTCCGAGAAGGCGTATATCTCACCCCCTGTGTTGGCGACATATACATTCGAGTCATCGACCGTAGGCGACGACGTGACTCCGAAGCCCGTGTAGTAGCTCCAGGCTGGCTCCCCCGATCCCGAGTCGAGACCGTAGACGTTCCCCTCCGAGTCGCCGACGTAGACGTGTGTGTCAGTCGCAGCCGGCGAGCCGGAGACTTCGCCCTCAACACTGAAGCTCCATCTGTCCTTTCCCGTCTCGGTGTAGACGGCATACAGAATACCGTTCTCAGCTCCGAAGTAGACGGTGTTTCCGACGACTGTCGGGGACGTGATGGCGTCGACGCCCACGTAGTACTCCCAGACGAAGTCACCGTTGTCGGCGTCGACTGCGTGGAGTCGGCTGTTGCCCCCGAAGTAGAGAGTTCCGTCGTCGACAGCGGGGGTCGTAAAGCTGTCACCCCTTGTCGTGTACTCCCATCTCTCAACACCGTCGTCTGTGCGGAGCGCGTAGAAGTCGGAGTCGTCGATGCCTACGTAGACGGTGTCTCCGACGACGGACGGAGACGACTTGAGGCTCCCTATGGACCCGAATCTCCAGCTCTCCGAGACGTCTGAGTCGGGAGCGGGAGCCTCTGTGTACGAGGTGTTACCCGAGTTCTTACAGAACTCTCTCCAGCCGTGCGTCTCGGTCTCCGACCCCGAGGTCTGTGCGGAGGAGAGCCTCGAAGACTCGACTCCTCCGACCCCAAGAAGACACGAAAAGACAGCTGTCCTCAGAAGACTACGTCGGCTCAGGCTTCTCTCGGATTGATCGGGGAACCAACTGTCCATCGAGTACAGAGGTATAGAGATTAGTATCTAATATTACTGTCGGGCTCTATCCGGTTACACGGCTCGCCTCGTCCTCAAAGTCGTCTATGAGGCTGTTAGCCCAGTCAACTGACGAATCCGCCTCCGACCTCACCATGACCTCGGTGTAGCCGTTCCCGACTGACAGAACCACTTCGCGGCTATCGAAGACTGCGACGTTGAAAGGAATGTCTCCGTGTTTTCTAAGCTCACATCTCTCGTGTTCGGCGGCTTTCCGGAGTAAGTCGAGTCTCATCTCCCTCACAGTCCTGACTAGATCGTCCGACATCACAACCTCTGCACGTATGCTCCTCTCCGAGAGCCTCGAGTAGACGTTTCTGAGACGCATAGGAGTCACAGTTCCGACTATGCCACGGTAGGTGTCGGAGTCGTCGAGAATCGAGATGAACTCCTCCTCCAGAACACCTGGGAGTTCGGGCTCCCCCTTCTCGACTTCGACCTGCTTGAGACGCTGTATGTCGAGGTACTCGGTGCTACTCTGAGGTATACGTCGGAGGAACGGACGGAGTCTGTCGACGGTCTCACAGCTACTGACGCATCTCTCGAATATGTCTAGGTGGACGCCCCCGACGGAAGTCAGCCTCCATCTCCCGTCATGTTTCTCTATCCATCCCTTCTGACGGAGCCTGTCGAGATTGTTACGTATCCCCTGCTTCGTGTTGGATATGGCAGAGCTTAGGTCGTCGGTGCTATGTGGCTTTTCGTCGAGCTGTGTTAGTATCTCCTGTCTTATCGTAGAAGAAGTGAGAAACTCAAGACTGTCCATCCTGTATATTTGAGCCGGGGCTTTGCCTAAAAATCCTTCGAACCACACAAAAATCTTGCAATATCTGTTATTTATTTCCGGATATATTCTTTGTTAAATCCATTATTATGAGAGGGATTTTGGATTATACATGTTCCTTTCTATATAAAATGTAGTTTGGTATCGAGTCCTGAATTTGGATATACGGCTGAGAAAAACTGAGCATCCGGAAACAAAGTCTAACTTTGAGACTCTGAGTCAGTATAATAAAAGAAAATTTGTATTAAATTTCATATGGAAAAGATTTTAACTAACTCGTGTGTATCCAAGTCTAACTTAACGCATGTGTGGTCGCGACGTACTGTACGTAGGCAGCCAGCCACCCGACTTAGTGGAAGACGACTCGGGGGTAAGAGTCGTTTCGCCCGAGGACGCAGTAGGACTCCTCAACGAAGACGGGGCTGAGGCTGTGGTCTCGGAGTTCGAGTTCCCCAACAGCCGGATGACCGGGTTAGACGTCCTCGACAATGCCTCGAATGCGTCTTCGGTGCTCTATACCTCGTTCGACGTCTCGGAGATGGGAGCCGAAGTCGTAACCGCTGACGTCGACTCGTACGTCGAAAGGGGCGGAGACTCCGCCGAGAGGCTCCTCGACGAGATCGAGAACCACGTCGAAACAGAAACGGAGAACGAGACCAAGACCGAATCGGGTTTCGACGGTTTGACTGATGTACTCAGTCTGTCGCCTGACCCTGTGATGGTGATGGGAACCGACTGCGTGATACGTGAAGCCAACGACGAGGCGTACGATCTTCTGGGCTACACCGAAGGAAGTCTCGAAGGAGCCGATATATCCGACCTGCTTCCCGAGACGGATCTCAAGCACAACATCGACGGCTATCTCGACAGACCGGGCTTCCAGATAATAGGGGACTACGGTGACGTAGACGTCCTCCGGGCGGACGGAACACGTCTCCCCGTCGAGATAAGTCTCAATCCGATCTATGACAGTCAGACAGACGAAGACGCGAGTCTCGAAAGGGTTGTCGTGACACTCAAGGATGTCTCGGAGAAAAAGAGGAGAGAAGAAAGGATCGAGTCGGCTAACCAGCAGCTTAAGGTACTCAACCGGGTCTTGCGCCACGACATACGTAACGACATGAACGTCGTACGCGGTCGTGCCGAGGCATTACGCGGTGTGATCGAGGGCTCCGACTGTGGCTGTGCCGAGGACTGTCTCGAACACATAGAGCCGCTCGTAGAGACGAGTGGGAACGTGATCGACCTGACACAGACGGCTAGGGAGTTCATAGAGTTTGTCTCGGACGGGGACGCTGACCTAGAGACTGTGAACCTGTCGGAGACAGTCGAAGTCGAGGTGAGTAACACGAAGTCCGAGGTAGACGGTGCCGTCATAGAGGCTAAAGACGGTCTCTTAGAGGAGAACGTCTGTGTCGAGGCAGACAGAATGCTGTCCTCGGTTTTCCGTAACCTACTCAACAACGCCGTGAAACACAACGACAAGAAGACGCCTGTCGTCTCGGTGGGTCTCGAGGAGATCACAGAGGAGACCGTCTCGGTCTACGTCGAGGACAACGGTCCAGGTATACCTCGGAGGGTTCGGGAAAGCCTCTTCGAGAAAGGCGAGAAAGGGCTAGAAAGCGGGGGGACGGGCATAGGTCTGTACCTCGTCAAGAGACTGACCCAGAAATACGGCGGCGAAATCGATGTCAGAAACGACGGATCGGAAGGGTCTGTCTTCAGCCTGACTCTCCGGAGGACGGACTGTGGCTCTGAGTCAGAGGATCACTCCCGGTAGTCTATCCTCGATTCGCCCGACTCCTCAGCGAGAGACGACGACTTGTATATGGCGTAGCCCGCGATCATCATGGGTATGCCTATCACTATCCCCACTACTGTGATACTCACGAGGACTCCGAGGAAGAGAAGAACGAGTCCTCCGAAGTACTTCGCAGTCTCACTGTAGGGGCTAGATGAGTCCTCGTCTTCGCTGTTCTGTGACATACAACGGGTTAGAGGCGGGTTAGTCTTAACTCTTCTCCGGCTCCGACGACTGTCGTCGAAGCCTGCTACTCTATCTCTATCGTCTTACCCTTCTCCGACTCCGCCTCGACCTTCGGAACCTCGACTGTAAGGACGCCGTTGTTGAACTTCGCGGAGACTTCTTCCTCCTCTACGAGCGCGGGAAGTCTGACCGAACGTCTCACAGACCTGCGTCTCCTCTCACGCGTGATGTAGTCGTCTTCCTCCTCCTCAGCGGACTCCTCGTGTTCGGCACTGACCGTCAGGACGCCGTCATCGAGACGCACACTGATGTCGTCCTTGTCGAAGCCCGGGAGATCAGCGGTGAGTACGTACTCGTCGTCCCTGTCGGCTAGGTCTATCTTCATCGTCTTCGTAGAGCCGGCTTCGAGAGGCGCGCCCTCGTCAGCCGGCTCCTCGGATATCTTCGAGTATCTGTCCCTCATTTCATCTATCATACTGTCGAGTTCATCGAGGATTCTTCTGTCCATCTCTATCACCGGTTGGCGACTAAAGAGCAATAACTTAAAATCCTTTCGGTAGTTGTTCGGACGCAATGTCCCCGTCTTGCGGTTTCCTCAGTTCATTTACTTCAGGTTAAGTCTCAGACGCCCCAGAAGAAGTCTATTCCGACCGTTGTGACGACTGCGAGAAGAGCCTGGAGGGGGGCACCGAGACGGAGGTAGTCGGTGAACCTGTACGAACCTGGGCTGTATACCATGAGGTTAGTCTGGTAGCCTATCGGGGTCATGAAGGCGGCGTTCGCACCGAACATTACGCCCAGGAGAAAGGGGAACCCCTCAGAGCCGACGCGTGACGCCGCCTCGACGGCTATTGGAGCCATGAGAACCGTGCTGGCGACGGGTGTTATGAGACTCGCTATGAGGCTCGTGAGCACATAGACAAGCCCGAGGACGCCTATGGGAGGAAGAACCTCGGCTGTGACTGCTATGAGAGACGCTATAAGCTGGTCGCCCCCCGTACGTTGCATCGCTACGCCGAGAGGGAGTATTCCGGCGAGGAGGAAGATTATCCTCCAGCTTACGGCGTCGTACGCCTGGTTCGTGTCTATACAGCCCGAGGCGACCATCACGACGACGCCCCCGAGTGCGGCTATGACTATCGGAACCAGACCTAGGGCGGCGACCCCCACCACGCCTGCCATAACGCCGAGTGCGACGGGTGTCTTCGATGAAAGAGGCACCGTCTCCTCCTCTTCCTCGACAGGCTCGTGTACTATCTCCTCGACATCGGGAAGCCGTGTTACGACTATGTCACGGCTGTCCTTGAGGAACTCAAAGGAGCCCTCGGTCGTCTGTAAGAGAAGACTGTCACCGTTTCTGATACTGAGTTCGTCGACACTCTGAACGACCTCGTCACCACGTCTCACGGCTAAGACCTTAGTGTCTAACTGTTCCTCAAGACCCGTCTCCTCGACTGTCTTTCCCACGAGACGTGATCCCTCGACCACGACCGCCTCGACGAGACGGCTCCTTCCCTCGGGCTTGTGGAGGCTCTTGGCTGTGACGTCTATCTTCCAGAGCCTTCTCAGACCGAACCTGTGGGCGAAGCTTCTCGCAGCCTCACGTCTCGCTCTCACGACGAGGACGTCTCCCGAGTCTATCCTCTGGTCGGTCGTCGCTGCGACGTAGGTCTCGGCGTCCCTACGTATCTGGAGGAGGTCTACCTCGGAGACTATCTCGGTCTCAACCTCGTCGACTGTCTTTCCGACCAGCGAAGACTCATCGGTGACCTCGAAGATCCTTAGGCTGCCTCCGAGACCGAATGCCTCGGTGAGTGTCGCTGAGGGATCGATCCTGTCTGGTGTGAGATACCTCCCGACCGTCAGGAGGTAGACAGCACCGACGCCGAAGACGACGACACCCAGCTTCGTGAACTCGAATACACGTATGGAACCGCGTTCGAGAAGACTACGCGTGAGGTCGCTGACGAGTATGTTGGTAGTGCTCCCGAGTACTGTGAGTGTTCCGCCGAGCATGGCAGCGTACGAAAGAGGGAGGAGAAGCTTCGAGGGTGACGTTCCTGTCTTCCTCGCTATGCCCTGCACCATGGGTATGAAGACGGCGACTATCGGAGTGTTGTTGACTATGCCGGCTGAGAGACCCGTGGCTCCGACTGTCGCGCCCAGGAGACGTATCTGGCTTCCCTCGGTCGTCCTCTCTATGTAGGAGCCCAGAATACCCACGGCTCCGGTTCTCTGGACGCCCTCGCTGAGTATGTACATAGCCATCAGAGTTACAGTCGCCGCGCTTCCGAACCCCGAGACAGCGTCGCCAGCGCTCACACCCGTGACGGGCTCCAGGACGGCGAGTGAGACTAAGACGCCGACAGCCGTCATGTCATTCGGAATCCACTCGGTTAGGAAGAGAAAGAGTGCGATCCCTATCAGACCGAAGACGACGAAGGTTCCTGTGGGATCCGGAGGAAGCGACATATGTCTACTCTGAACTCAGATCACATATAGGCTCGCCCGCGAAGGTTCAGACACCCCACGGATAGGTCTCGGGCTCGTACTCCTCGGTCTCCTCCGTCCTTATTGGGTTGAGGGAGTCGGTCTCGCTGAGGAAGACGAAGTAGTCGTAACGGTTCGATAGGCTCGTCGGGACGTAGTTGCCTGCCTCCCTGCGCGGGTTGTAGACTACGCCTATCGCTCTATGTCCCCTCTCCTCGTCGAAGACGTGAGAGTCGGTGTCAAGTATGAAGTCGCCTCCCGCCTCGTAGAAGACGTCCTCGTAGCTGTCTTGTTTCGCCTTGGGAACAGCCATCTCCTTCCAGGTCTCTCCCCAGCTTGAGGAGGCAATGACGTCGCCGTGGTGAGAGCCGAATCCCACGACCTCGACGTCTTCGTCGGGATTCGTCTCACGTATAAGCTGTCCGAGGTTTATCCTGCCTCTGTCGGGCATGTCGGTAGCTCTCGCGTCGCCGACGTGTGTGTTGTGAGCCCAGATCACCGCCTTGGCGTTGGCGTCTTCGTCCTCGGAGTGGTAGTCGACGAGACGTTCGGCGGTCTCCGTCATGTGTCTGTCACGGACGTTCCACGACTCCTTTCCTCCTCTCGTGAGAGATCTGTAGTACTCCTCCGCCTTCTTGGCTACCAGGGCGTTCTGTTCGGCGTCGAAGAACGACTCGTGGTTCCTACCTACGTACTCCGACTGTCTCTCTTCGAGATGTGAGAGTATCTCGACAACCTCGTCCTCACATGTCTCGGGAACCATCCTAAGGGAACGTGAGTACTCCCTAGCGTCCTCGGAGTAGGGCTCGAAACACGCGTACGCCTTCCTGGCTTCTTCCGCCGCCTCGGGGTCAACGTCTTCGAGGTACTCGACTACGCGTTCCATCGAGTCGAAGAGACTGTAGACATCGAGTCCGTAGAAGCCGACGTCTGAGTCGTGTTTCGCGTTGTATCTCCTGAGCCAGTCAACGAACTCATGGACCTCCCAGTTAGCCCACATCCACTGAGGCCAGCGTTCGAACTCCGAGACGACGTCGTAGGCGTCCTTTTGGGTCTCCCCCGTGACATAACGGTTTATCCTGTAACAGTCGGGCCAGTCACCCTCGACCCCCACGAACGAGAATCCCTTGTCATCTATGAGCCTAGCCGTAATACGTGACCTCCAGACGTAGTACTCGGAAGTTCCGTGAGACGCCTCCCCGAGTAGGACGTAGTTAGCGTCGCCTATCTCGTCGACGAGACTGTCTATGTTAGTCTGGGTGAGTCGGACCGAGTTCTGACGTGCCGCAGCCACGGTGTCTTCACGCGACATTAGTATTCGAGGTACTCCCTCGCTTCGTCGTCGGTGACCTGTCTGAAAGACGAGTAGAACTGACCCACGGCTCTGAAGCTCGCGGGTGTCTCGACTGCGACGACCTCGTCAGCCTCGCCTCTCAGCATATCGACCGTATCGGGCGATCCGACGGGAACCGCGAGAACGGTCTTCTCGGCTCCCGCCTCCTTGACAAGTCTGATACACGCTATCGCAGTCGCACCCGTCGCAACGCCGTCATCGACTATTACGACGGTCTGGTCTTCGAGGTCGGGTGCTTCACGTTCTCCCCTGTACTTTTCGAGCTTCTGTCTCGCCTTCTCGGCGACGTTACTCGTCTCGTCGTCTATGTAGTCGTCGTCGACACCCAGGTCATCGATCAGGCTCTCGTTGAGCCAGACACTACCGTCGCTCGCGACGGATCCTATCGCAAGCTCGGGGTTATGGGGTGCGCCCATCTTCTTCGCCACTACGATATCGAGAGGTGCTTCGAGCGCGTCAGCGACCTCTCGTCCGAGAGGGAGACCCCCGCGGGGTATCGCGAGAACTATGTCGGCGTCTATTTCTCTCTCCTTAAGATCCTCGGCGAGCTTTCTCCCGGCGTCTATCCTATCGTCGAATGCCATAGCCGAGCTAAACCTTCGAGGCTGAAGTATATGTGGGTGACAAACAACTATAATCCCTGAGTCTTTAGACAGTCACCATGCTCGTGGAGATCCCTGTCGACGGAGTCGAACTCGAAGGCGATCTAATAATTCCTGACGGGGCCGAGTCGGTCGTAGTCTTCGCTCACGGAAGCGGAAGTAGCCGTAAGAGCCCGCGCAACAGGTACGTCGCCGAGGTTCTGCGCGAGAGAGGTCTCGGGACGCTTCTCTTCGACCTACTTACGGAAGAGGAGGACAGAAATAGGGAGAACAGGTTCGACATACCACTACTTACCGACAGGCTCGTCTCTGTTACCCGTTGGCTCTGGGACAGACAGGATACCGAAGACGAAGACTTCGACATCGGCTACTTCGGTTCGAGTACGGGCGCGGCGTCGGCGCTTAGGGGTAGCGCACGGCTGAGAGACGAGATAGAAGCGGTGGTGTCGAGAGGAGGACGCGTCGATCTCGCAGAGGAAGTCATAGACGAGGTCAAGTCGCCGACCCTCCTGATAGTCGGAGGAGACGACACGCAGATACTCGAACTCAACCGCGAGATTCTAGAGAGGCTCGACTGTGAGAAGAGGCTACATATAGTCGAGGGCGCGGGGCATCTCTTCGAGGGCGAGGGAGAGTTAGAAGAAGTCGCCGAGACCGCGGCGGACTGGTTCGAGAAGGAACTCAGATAATAGATAATATGTACGACAAGATACTCATACCCACCGACGGAAGCGACTGTGCCGACGAAGCCGCGAGACACGCCGTACGTATAGCCGAGAGGTTTGGTTCGGAGCTACACGTCCTCAACGCAGTCGAGACACACGAGTACGCGCCCACGGAAGGGGGTTCGATTGAGAGACAGGTCGACGTCGTTGAGGAGGAAGGCAGACAAGCAGTCGAGTCGGTATCGGATATGGCTTCGAAGAGAGATGTCGGGACGGTCGAGAAAGTATCGTACGGCTCCGTCCACGATGTCGTTCTCGACTATGTTGACAACGAGGGGATAGACCTCATAGTCATGGGAACACACGGCAGGAAGGGTTTCCAGAGACTCCTCCTCGGGAGTAACGCCGCGAGAATACTCCGTAGATCCGAGGTGCCCGTCTTCACGGTTCCGTCACGGGGGGAAGACGAGTCAGACTACGTCTACGATGAGATACTCCTCCCAACCGACGGAAGCCCGGGATCGAAGGCGGCAGTCGAGAACGCAGTCGAGATAGCCCGGCAGTACGGCTCTACGGTTCACGTCGTCTATGTCATAGACGTACGGGTCGGAAGCTCGACAGGTGTGATACCCGACGTGGTCACCGCGCTTGAGAAGGAGGGCGAGAGAGCAACACGTGAGATCGCCGACGAGATAGATGAAGAGACAGAGGTCGTGACTGATGTTGTGATGGGAGTCCCCGGACGTGAGATAACCGATTACTCACGGGAACACGGTATCGACCTCATAGCTATGGGAACACACGGCAGGAAGGGCATAGGAAGGCTCCTCCTCGGGAGCACAGCCGAGACGACAGTCCGAACCTCGGACGTCCCCGTCCTCACGGCTCGTACTGAGTCCGAATGACGGGAGTTTATTTATATCTGGTGTGATATATAGTGCTAAGTATGGCACGTGACATAACTAAGAGACGGAGAGACGTCCTCAAGGGCATAGGTGCAGCAGGAATAGCGGGTCTCGCGGGATGTACAGGCGGAGGTAACGGCGGCGGAGAAGATGCTGAAGACTCTGGTGGAGACGATGGCGGTCAAGAGACGACCGACGACACCGGCGACGGAGGAAACGGCGGTGGGGAAGGTCCTGACGTACTCAACATTATCGGGTATCCCCAGAGCGGAATACAGATATTCAAGGACTTCTACACCAACTTCGAGGGAGAAGCCGAGATAATCGTCCCCGACGGTCTGAGAGACGGAGAGCTTCCCCAGAGGGTAGGAGCCGACATGTCGAACGTAACGGGCACGGCTCCGGGTGCCGCGGGTCCCAACCAGGAGGCTTTCGAGGATCTCTACACAGACGAGTACGACTCCGAGCCGAGTGTCTTCACCTCGAACACCTACGACGCGACGGCTGTGCTTCTGCTTGCGAACGCCGCCGCTGGTGAGAACAACGGGGAGGCTGTCAAGATGCAGATGAGACGCGTAGCTAACCCGCCCGGTGAGAAGTACGGACCCGGAGAGATAGCCGAGGCAGCCGAAGCAGCCGCAAACGGTGAGGATATAAACTACGAGGGAGCGTCGAGTACCGTCGACTTCGACGACAGGGGCGACCCAACATCGGCTACGTACGACGTCTGGGAGTTCGGTGACGAGGGGACAGAAGTCGTCGACTCGGTGAGCTTTACGGGTCAGGAGCCCGCCGGCGAGGCGGCTGACGAGTCGCCAGGTGGTCTAGGTAGGACTCTTCAGGTGGGTATACTCCTCCCCCAGACGGGAGACCTCGCCCCCCTCGGAAATCCGATGATAGACGCCGCTATGCTCCCGATAAACGAGATCAACAGCTCCGACGTCGACCTCGAAGTCGACCACTCAATTCAGGACACACAGACGAGCCAGTCGGCGGGTATAAGTGGGGCGGAGGCTCTCGTCAACTCGGGATACCCAGCCGTGGTCGGCGCGGCGTCGTCGGGTATCAACGTCCCCGTCTCGAAGAACGTCCTGATTCCCGCGGGTGTAGTCGGATGTTCGCCTTCGAGTACCGCTCTGAGTGTGTCCTTCCTAGAGGACGACGGCTACATATTCAGGACTGCGCCGAGTGATCTTCTCCAGGGACAGGCTATGGCACGTGTGGCGTCGGACAGGCTGGGAGCCTCGGCTGCCTCGACCTTCTACGTCAACAACTCGTACGGACAGCAGCTTTCCGAACAGTTCTCCGACAACTTCACCGAGGAGTACGGCGGAGAGGTATACCACAAGGTCTCGTTCGAGAAACAGCAGTCGTCGTACACCGCTAAGCTCGAACAGGCACTGAGTCCTCAGTAAAAAGGAGGTTTAGCCTCCGAGGAACTCCTCTCTGACCTCGGGGTCTTCGAGGAGGTTGTCGCCGTCGTCGGAGAATCTGTTCTGTCCCTGTGCGAGGACGTATCCGCGGTCACATCTTCTGAGAGCTTCCTTCGCGTTCTGCTCGACCATGAGTATAGAGGTACCCGAGTCGTTGATCTCGTCTATCCTGTCGAACATCTCGTCGACTAAGTCGGGTGCTAAGCCAGCACTCGGCTCGTCTAAGAGGAGTAGGTCGGGATCGAGCATCAGGGCGCGTCCCATAGCGAGCATCTGTCTCTGCCCTCCGCTCATACTCCCCGCTTTCTGGGACTTGCGTTCCTCCAGGACAGGGAAGTAGTCGAAGACGTCTTCGAGGGCTTCGTCGGGAACCTCGTCGAGTATATAGGCTCCCATCTCCAAGTTCTCGATCACCGAGAGAGAGGTAAAGACGTTGTCGTTCTGGGGAACGTATCCTATCCCCTCGTGTATTATACTCTCGGGTTCGAGTCCGGTTATATCCTTCCCGTCGAATACGACCGAGCCGCCCATATGTGTCGTGAGACCGAAGACCGACTTCATCGCCGTCGACTTCCCGGCTCCGTTGGGTCCGACTATGGTGACGTACTCGCCTTCCTCGACCTCTAAGTCGACACCGTCGAGTATCTGGAGGTTTCCGTACCCCGCCTCTAAGCCGGATACTTCGAGTAACGCCATCTCAGACACCTCCTAAGTAGGCTTCTATGACTCTCTCGTCTGACTTTACTTCCTCGGGTGTTCCGTCGGTCAGAACCTCTCCCTGGTGCATGAATACGACGTGTTCGCAGTTCTCCATTATGAGGTCGATGTCGTGCTCGACTATGAGGAAGGTGTAGCCGTCCTCCCTGAGATCGTGTATACGTTCGAGGAGCTTCTTCTCAAGAGTGGGGTTCACACCCGCGAAGGGTTCGTCTAAGAGGAGTGTGTCGGGATCTGTCATCATAGCCCTCGCCATCTCCAACAGCTTGAGCTGTCCGCCCGAGAGGTTACCCGCGTACTCCGTGGCGAGATGGTCTATCTCGAAGAACTCAAGCGTCTCCCACGCCTCCTCACGTATCTCCTCCTCGTCCTCGATTACGCCGCGGCGGGCTCCCGGAAGAACAGACCGCCAGAGCTTCTCACCTCTCTGGTTCTGTGGTGCGAGCATCATGTTTTCGAGGACAGTCATCTCGGATAGCTCGCGTGCTATCTGGAAGGTACGTACGAGACCCTTCTGTGCTATAACGTGGGGCTCGTCTCCGGTCACGTCGTTGCCCTCAAAGTAGACGTTTCCGCTCGTGGGCTTTATCTGTCCCGTGATGAGGTTGAACGTCGTCGACTTACCCGCGCCGTTGGGACCAATCAAGCCGGTTATAGTTCCCTTCTCCACTTCGAACGTAGCGCCGTCAACTGCGGTTATGCCGCCGAACTTCTTTCTGAGATCTTCGACCCTGAGAACGGCTGTCGAACTCCGGCTCACGTGTCACCACCTCCTTCGACGTCACCGCCTCCCTTCCTTACCGACAGATCGACCGCCGACGCCTCTTCTTTCCTGTGCCCTAAGAGTCCCTCAGGATGTCTCTGCATCAGCCAGATGAGGATCACACCCATTATCACAAGACGGAGTGTACCTCTCAGGGACTCGACGACGTAGGCGACGAAGGGAGCGAAGTCGAGCGACAAGATAGGGGCGACCGCGTCGTCGAAAGCCGACGGCGGGCTACCTATCTCGAAGACGTTAGTGACGACTTTGTTTAGGTAACGCGGTCCCTCCCAGAGACCCGCCGAGAAGACTGCGGCTCCCAGAACGCTTCCCGTGTTCGAGGACGAGCCGCCGATTATGAGTGCGACCCAGACGTAGAAGGTGAACTCAGGCTGGAAGACGTCGGGGTAGACACGTCCCTGGCTTCCTCTCCAGAGTATCCCGGCGAGCCCCATGAGGGCACAGCCGAGCATGAAGATCTTTATCTTGAAGACGTCGGTGTTCTTTCCGAGCGCACGAGCGACGTCCTCGTCCTCTCTCACCGCCTTGAGGACACGTCCAAAAGGCGAGAAGCCGACACGCATAGCGAGCCAGTAGATCGCTCCGACGAAGACTGCGAGTACGACAACATAAGCCCACGAGACGACGACTGAACTCTGGATTCCCACCGACTCCATCACTGAGAAGACGGAGGCTCCGAAGCCGTTGGGCTCGCCGGCTCCCTCGGCTGTCTTGTAGAAGATCAGACGTACCGGGTTTTCGGGAGTGGCTATGCCGTTTCCTCCTCCCGTGCCGAGCCTCGTGCCGAGGAGTGTGAAGCTACCTAAGGCGTCCGACTTGAAGCTCAGACGGAGTATCTCGGCGAGTCCGACTGTCACTATAGCGAGATAGTCGGCGCGGAGACGCAGAGCAGGTAATGCGACTAAGAAGCCTAAGACTGCCGACGCCACCATTCCGGCTACTATACCGACGATGAGTGGCATTCCTAATCCGGGAACACCGAATCCGAGAGGAACCTCCTCCGCGGCGGGAACAGACGGACGTGTGAAGATCGCCGTCGTGTAGATACCGACAGCCATGAACCCCGTGACTCCTATATTAAAGAGGCCCGCGTATCCCCACTGGAGGTTGAGCGCGAGTGTGAGCATAGCGTAGACGGACGTCAGAAACGTCACTCGTCTGAGTGTGTTGGCTATTCCGTTGGTGCTCAGACCCAGAACCCCTCCTATGACAGTGTAGACGACGTAGATACCGAACATCATCGCGGCTATCTTGACTGCGTCGTCGTCGAGAGCCTCAGCGAGTGCTTCTCTAGTACTATTCATGCTGTCGACCTCCCTGAGAATAGTCCCTCTGGCTTGAGCACGAGTAGTACGATCATTATGAGGAAGGCAGTCGGTAACGTGAAGTCACCACTTGGGAGCCAGACCATCGAGAGACGCTGTGAGATGCCGATTACGAGACCTCCCGCCATAGCACCGTATATCGACCCTATTCCTCCGAGTATAACAGCCGCAAATATGAGAAGTATGAGGAGCCAGCCGAACTGGTAGCTTATGCTTCCACTTTCGAGAACCGAGAGATACCCCGCTGCGCCTGCGAGTCCTCCGCCGAGTATCCAGGTCCATCTCACGACTTTCTCAGTCGGAATCCCGGTTATACGTGCGAGATCCTCGTTGTCAGAGGTCGCCCTCATCGCCTTTCCGAGCTTACTGTACCTCAGGACTGCGTGGACGAGAGCCATCAGAACGAGGGAGACGACGACGAGTGCGACCTGGTGTGACGTCACCGTGACCGTTCCCTCGGCGAGAGCGAGATTCCACGACTCAAGGATGGGTGTCG
Organism: Halorutilales archaeon Cl-col2-1; assembly: GCA_041891055.1. Classification (GTDB taxonomy): domain Archaea; phylum Halobacteriota; class Halobacteria; order Halobacteriales; family Afararchaeaceae; genus Afararchaeum. The sequence goes on from CP169074.1 coordinate 828,913, forward strand.
TGCCTCTGTTGTTGGTCGAGTAGACGAATCCTATCAGGTATCTCAGAGCGAATGAGACTCCGACACTCGCTATCAGAAGAGAGATACTGTCCTTGTCTCTCATCGGCTTGTAGACCGTCCTGTCTATGAGGAGAGAGACAGCCGCGGTAGCTACGCCAGCGAAGAGTATCCCCAGGACAACCGCGAAAGTAGTGTTGAGAACCGTGACACCTATCTCGGCACCGTAGACCTCACTTCCGGGTCCGACGAGTATCAGTCTTCCGAGGTCGTATGACCCGTATCCGACGACGATGTAGGTGAGACCCCAGCCGAGGAAGCCTCCCGTAGTCACGTAGTCGCCGTGTGCGAAGTTGGCGAATCCGAGTATGCTGTAGGTCATCGAGAGACCGACTCCCGCGAGACCCACTGTAAGTCCCAAGACGGAGCCCTCCCAGACATAAGTAAGGAAAGCCGAGTAGGTGAGGCTCCCGGTTACGAGCCTACGTATCAGGTCGAGTAAGAGTACCAGACCCACTCCTACGGCTACTGCCGCAAAGGGATTCTCACGCACCGCCTCGTAAGGTGAGTTTACCGTCGCCATGAGTTGTTTTAGTCTTCGAGTGATATGATATTATATCTTGTCATACGGTACCCCATCTACGGAGACGACTACTCGTCACGTCTACGGAACTCGGGGGTTCCCGACTCGTGCATCTCCCGAGAGACCTCACCCACGCTCTCCTTGAGGTCGTCGTGGTACTCATTCAGCCTCTCAGCGAGATCGTCGTCACGTACCGATAGGAACTGGACAGCCGAGAGAGCGGCATTGAATGACTTTCCGGCGTCGGTCGCCACGATGGGTGCTCCCGTGGGCATTCCTATGACACTGTCGACCGACTTCTCTTGGACGGGAACGCCGATCACGGGTACAGGATAGGCTACCGACGCCGTCATATTAGGGAGGTCGGCGCTCTTTCCGCCTGCGCCCGCGATGATTATGTCTATTCCGCGATCCTCCGCAGTCCTCCCGTAAGCGTACATGAGTTCGGGCGTCCTGTGAGCCGAGACGACGTAGGTCTCGAATGTGTAACGGCTCTCAGGTGGTTCGTAGTAGTCGGTGACCTCCTCGAATCCGAGACGAGTGAGAGCGTCGTAAGCTCCCACGGAGTCGTCGCCGTCTCCCATCATGATGTCGAAGTCGGAGTCAGACCCCATTATGATACCCACGTTGGGAGTCTCCTCGTCGTCGAGTTCGTCCGACTCCGCCTGTTCCTCAAGCTCGTTTATGATTCTCTCGACTTGTCTCATGGTTCGAAACTCAGGCTGTTTTTGATCTCTTCGGCTTGTCTGAGTAGCTCTTCAGTGTCGTCTCCCGTGACAGTGAAGTGTCCCATCTTTCGGAGGGGATACTCAATACGTTTTCCATACCAGTGGAGGTGTGCCCCCGAGTCGAGGAGACCGTCGACGCCTTCGAGTCTGACGTCTCTGTCACCCGACTCGCCGAGTATGTTGACCGAGACAGCTGAGTCACGGAGCTCCGTAGAGCCGAGCGGGAGTCCGGTTACTGCACGGATGTGCTGTTCGAACTGTGACGTCTCGGCTCCCTCTATCGTCCAGTGTCCCGAGTTGTGGGGACGTGGTGCTATCTCGTTTACGAGGACAGAGCCGTCGTGCTCGAAGAGCTCTATACCGTAGACACCTCTCCCTTCCATGGCTTCGAGTACTTCTCGCGCGACCTCGTGGGCTCTCTCAGCTACCTCGGTGGTGGTTCTCGCAGGCGTGACTGTCTTTCTGAGTATCTCGTCGCGGTGTACGGTTTCAGTCACCGGATAGACGTCGGTCTCACCGTCTCCCTTGACACCGATGACCGAGAGCTCACGGTCGTAATCGACGAACTCCTCTGCCATGAGTTCGCCGCGGAGCTCGTCGAGAGCATCCTCGAAGTCGTCGGGAGACTCGACGAGGTAGTTACCGCGTCCGTCGTAGCCGCCCTCACGGGCTTTGAGCATTAAGGGTAGACCGAGTTCGTCAGCCGCCCGTCGAAGGTCTTCGACTGACCCCACCTTGACGTACTCGGGAACCGGAATGTCCCTCTTGGTCAGAGCCTCCTTCTGACGGTACTTGTCCTGTATAAGTCTCAGGGTGTCAGGATTAGGATGCACGGGAACATCTACTTCTTCGACAGCATCGGGGTCTGCGAGCTCTATGTCGTAGGTGACGTAGTCGGCTGACTCGACCAACTCGTTAGCTCCCTCAACGGAGTCGAACTCCGAGACGACCTGGTCTCTCGCTACGGCTCGCGCAGGCGCGTCGGAGGTGGGATCGAGAAAGACGACCTCGAAGCCGAGGGGCGACGCAGCCTCACAGATCATACGGCAGAGCTGTCCGCCTCCGATAACCCCGATAGTCACTGGCTCAGACGTGAGATTCACAGTTCGGGATTCGTCGTAGAATCTATTAAACCTCAAGATTTCCGTACAGCCTTGTCCAGTGTGTTTACTGTTCCAACAAGACAAAATTTAGTTAATATTAATTTTGTAAATATAAGACTTATGTATATTATTTTAAGATTAATTTAATAGAATCGCGGAACCCCTTTATATCCTGGGGTCAAGATCCGCCTTAAGGAAGAAGATTTAAAATATATAGATGTAGTAGCTCTAATAGGGGTACGAAGCAGACATATGTCGGAAAGCCACGGGAGTTTCAGAAAGATAGTAGAGAGTCTCGACGACGGAGTCGTACTGACTCAGGAGGGGGAGGTCAGATACATCAACGACGCCGCAGTCGAGGTACTCGGTAGGGGAAGAGAGGAGGTGAAAGGCAGTCGGTTCACCGAGTTCGTGCGTCTTGAGGAGGGACTCGGTACCGACGGAAGCCAAGAAGGCAAGGTAGTATCCGGCTCGGAGGCTAGTGGAAAGCCCGTCGAGGTCGATCTGTCGGAGGTCGAGTACGAGGGATCGCCAGCCTCCCTCGTGGTTCTGCGAGACATAACCGAGAGGAAGGAGATGGAGGAGATACTAGAATGTATCCAGATGATAGACAGATCAGTCCTCCAGGCGGAGGAGGAAGACGATCTCCTCGACTGGGCTTGTGAGGTTCTCGCGTCGAGACAGAAGGGATGTACGTCTATCGCAGTACTCAACGACGACGGCGACCTCTCGGATATATACTCGGCGGGGCGTCTTTCGGGGACGGACAGCGACGGAGACGACGGAGGCTGGCAGGACGTCTACACCGACGACTACATAGACGAGATTCTCGAAAACGGGGTTCTCGTGATCGACGATGTCACACAGCCTCCGTACGACCACCATTCGGACAGCGTCGAGAGTCACAAGGGTATAGGCGTGGCTCTCAGCCACCGAGGAAACGACTACGGTGCTATGACGGTTCATCTTCCTCCGCAGGGAATATCCGAGAACGAGAAGAGTCTCTTGGAGGGCTTCGCGTACGACCTTTCTACCGGAATCTACGCTCTCAGGACAGAGGACAGGATAAAGAAAGAGAACGAGGAGCTGATTCTTCTCAACCGGATCGTGAGACACGACATACGTAACGACATGAACCTCATACTCGGCTGGGGAAGCGAGCTCAGAGATCACGTCGACGAGGAAGGCGAGGAGTACCTCGACACTGTTCTCGACGCTAGCCAGCATGTAGTCGATCTCACGAAGACCGCGCGCGACTTCGTCGAATCGATAGAGAGCGGTGAGGAAACCGACCTCGGCTCCGTCGATCTCCGGGACACTGTCGAACATGTCACTCAGATAAAGAGAGAGACGTATGACGACGCCGAGTTCTCGATTGAGGGGATTCCCGACGTCGAAGTGAGGGCGAACAGTCTCCTTTCGACAGTCTTCAGGAATATACTCAACAACGCCGTTCAGCACAACGACTGCGATACGCCGAGGATAGAGATAACAGCTGAGAGAGACGAGGAGAAGGACGAGATAGTGGTCTGTGTCTCCGACAACGGCGACGGAGTCTCCGACAATGTCAAGGAGTCGATATTCGGTAAAGAAGAGAAGGGTCTCGAAAGCCGTGGAACCGGTATAGGTCTCTACCTCGTGAGGACTCTTGTCGACGAGTACGGCGGCGATGTCTGGGTCGAGGACAGACACGACGTAGAGTCGGGGCGCAGAGGTAGCGTCTTCAAGGTCAGACTCAAAGAGGCGTAGTACCTGGCTCGCCTCTTCTGTGTCTTCGGCGTGTCTTTCATCAGTGTTAAGGCTAATCCCGACAGTTCCCCAGTATGGGACAAGAAGAGAAGGAGAGACACGAGATCGCAGTCGTGGGTGGCGACGAGATAGCGAGGGCTCTCGACTGGCTCGACGCCGACATCAGGGTATCAGACCTCGACGATGCTTTCGAGGAGACTACCGACTTCGTGATATCCGAGGAGTCGCTCGACGAGACGAACACTAGATCCGTGGATAGCCGGACGCCCTCCCTCCCCGTTGAGTTCGGAGGCGAGATCTGTGACGAGACGGGTGCTGCGGCTGCAGTAGGTCCCCTGGTACAGCCGGGTTCTTCGGCGTGCAGAACTTGTCTCAGTCTCAGGATAGACGGTCTTAGGGACGAAGACAGCTCAGACTCGGAGATAGGAGCCGAGACAGAGACCGAGTCTCCGGGATGTGGATCGGGTAACCTCTCGGTTCCCGATGAGGCTTACACGTCGTTCGCCGAGGGATTCGCGGCACTTGAGACGGGACGTTACTTCACGACTGCGGGAGCCGAGACGGTAGGCGGTGTCTGTCTCATCGGTGCAGGCGACGACGAGCCGTTCGAGGTACATACTACGGCGAGAGTTCCCTTCTGCCCCGACTGCTGGACAGGACGTCCGATAGCGGGAGTGGCTCCGAGAGACAGTCCCCCTTCCGACCTCGATAGTGCTCTCGACAGGGCAGAGGCGGTTCTCGACGACATAACCGGCATACTCGGTTCAGCCGCCGAACTTCCTGACGACGAGACACGCGTGCCGTACTACGTCGTCGAGATCGCAGACACGCCCTTCTCCGACGCGTCGCCTCCCGATGTCGCCGCGGGTGTGTCGGTCGACTGGCAGAAGGCTCTCATGAAGGCGATGGGGGAAGGGCTCGAAAGATACTCGGCGGCGGTCTACCGAGACGACGAGTTCGAGAAGGTGACCTACGACGAGATGGTCGACGAGGGCAGAGACCCCATAGATCCCACTGACCTCGCGCTCTTCTCCGACGAACAGTACGACGAAAACACATACACTGACCCGTCGTCGTCTCCCGTAATCGACTGGACACCCGGCTACTCACTGACACGTGACGACGGGGTTGCAGTCCCCGCTGAGTTCGTCTACTACCCGTTCGACTCGGAGTTCGCGCCCGGGATCACTACGGGTCTCGGACTCCACTCGACACAGACAGAGGCAATAGAGGTGGGTCTCCTGGAGGTCGTCGAGAGGGACGCGTGTATGAGAACGTGGCTCGAAGACAGGTATCCCGAGACGATCGAGTTCGACGTCACGAGCCTCGGCTCAGAGACCTCCGAACTCGTCTCACGCGTGAGGTCGGCGGGAATAGACATACATGCTTCACACCTCACCGCTGAGATAGACGTTCCCGTGATCGCGGTGGCTCTGACCTCGGACAACGACCCGCGTTTCGCCGTCTCGGCGGCGGCTTCACTCGACCCCGAAGAAGCATTCAGGTCGGCACTCGAAGAAGCTGTTCAGTCAAGGCGCGAAGTGAAGCAGTCGGACGTCGAAGTCGAAGACACCAATGAGATATCTACGAGCGAGGAACACGTCGCCTACGCTGCCGACAGACCCGGTAGCGTCGAGAGGTTCGTGTCAGAGACCGACGGAAGACTGGCTCTTGACGAGATAGGCGGCGATGTCCCTCAGAAACCTCTCGAAAGGCTAGACACAGTAAGGGAGAGGGTCGAGGACGCGGGCTACGAGGTCATAGCGTCGAACATCACATCGCCCGACGTCATGAGTATAGGCTTCGACGCCGTACGTGTCACGGTTCCGGGGGCTCAGCCACTCCATTTCGGTCTCGACATGAGACGTCTCGGAGGCGACGTCGACGTCTCGAACCCCGACCCTCATCCGTTTCCGTGACTACACGACATGTAGGAAGACGGTGAAGGTGACGTAGGCGAGTGATATCATTATGAAGGCGTGTTTAACTCCCGACGCGACACGTCCCTCACCCATCTTGCCCGCCATAAGACCGCTCAGAAGAGCCTGTATCACGCCGGCGTGGTAGAAGAGAACACGGTATCTTTCAGGGCTGAACCCCTCCTGTACGAAGGAAGTCTGAGTACCCGCAGCTCCGCCGCCCGTTCCGATACCTGTCTGGGGTATCGCTGGGAGGAAGACCGAGTCGAGTATGGCGAGTATCACGAGGAATATCACGAACGAGAGGTATATCACAACTGTGTATAGGAACATCTCTCCCCTCCTCTCCTCTGCGAGACGTCTCCTGAGACTCGCCTCGCGCGAGGCTATGCTGAGAACCTCCCCAAGCCTCCCGCTCGCCTTCGTCGCGTTCGTCAGGAGGACGACCACACGGCTCACCATAGGAGACCGAACCCTGTTCGCAAACCTCCTCAGAGCGGTGTTGATATCTGCGTTCCATCTTATGTCACGCTCCATCCTGTCTATCTCGGGATTGAGGACGCCTAGGTCAGTGTCTGAGAGCGACCTGAGTGACTCGGGTACTGTGGCTCCCGCCTCGTTGAGGTCGGCGAGACGTTCGAGGAAGTCGGGAAGCTGATCCTCGACTCGGCGGAGGTAGTCCGACTTTATCTCATAGAAGAGGGCGTATATGAAGAGAGGTATAAGCGAAGCCTCGACCAGGGCGTCATCTACGTATCTCACCACCTCCGGAGGCAGACTGAAGTCTCCAGTGACTATCTGACCCACGGAGACTTCGGGGAATAAGCTGACACCCGCTACCGTAGCCCCGGCGTAGAGACGCGCCGATAGATAGATGACACCGAGGAGGACGCCGAGGTATAGACTGAGGACGGGAGATCTCTTGAAGCTCTGGAGAGGAGACGCGAGACGTCTCTTGACCTGTCTTATCTTCCTTCCCTTCCTGAGACTCTCTATACTAGATTTCTGGTCGTCCCCTCCATACTCGGCAGATATGTCATCGACGAATCCCGGGGAACTCACGTCGTAGTCGATCGACTCCTTTCCGCCCCCTGTGAGGGGATTCGTGAAGAAGGCATCTAGGAAGACGAGAAGACCCGCGCCAGCGAGAGGTAGTATGAGATAGACAAAAGCCCTGAGCACGAGGAGAGGCGCGCCCCCGACGAATCCGAGGACGATGAGTGTGACTATGACGAAGAGGGGTCCAGCGACGAAGACGACGACGTAGAACTCAGCTATCAGACCCAGCTTAGTCAGGAACTCCTTCTGTTCCTGTTCTGCCTCGTCGTAGTAGGCGCTGACTCTCTCTTCTAAGAAGTCGCTGATGTCTCCTACGCTCGTGAAGACGCTCACGAGGTTCTTGACGAAGTCGGCGAACTCATCGCTCGCAGTCGTGTCACCTAGTTCGCGGAGCGCGGTCACGACGTCCATCCCGAAGTACTCCATGTCGTGTGAAGCGACCCTGAGCTCGTCGGCGCTCGTCCCGAAGTACTCCGACCTCGCTGAGATGGTGTCGATGACACGTGGTAACGACATACCACCCCTCGACAGCGTGAACATTATACTCACAGTTCCCGTCAGGCTGAGGTTGATCTGTCTCGCCCTTGCGTCGGCTCTGTACCTCGGGACGTAGATGAGTAGACGGAAGACGAAGTAAGACACAGCCGTGGAAGCCACAACGGGGGAGAAGTAGACTGCGAGTACGACGATGTCCGCAACGCCCTCACCAACGAGGTCGTCCCAGAAGACGTACAGAGACGCCGAGACTGCGAAGAGTGTCGTGAGGAAGACGACTCCGGAGTAGAGAAGAACTCTCGACATATAAGACCTGTAAGTACGCGGCATCCTCGCCGAACGCAGATTATCCTCGACGGAGTAGTACCTCGGCTTGATCCTCTCGGCTACCTCGCCTAGCCAGTATATAGCGATCCTGAGCGGAGGTATCCTCTCTATCATTCTATGTCATCTTTCCTCATCTTCCGACTCGCCCGCTATCACTGTCTCTCCCTCGGGCTGTATACCCATCGACTCTAGCTCCTTCTCGGGGTTAGTGTAGTACCTGTTGACAAGGTTTGTGAACTCCCTGAAGTCGGTGATATCGTTCTCGACGAGGTAACGCAGTATCTTCTCACGCGTCCGTATCTCCCCCATGAGCTCGGCACGTGACAGTCCCATGTCGTCACGTATCTCCTTGAGGACAACACTCTCACTTATCTGATCGACGGTGTCGTCCGACGGATTCCACTCGTAGAGTGTGTTGACGTTTATGTCTCCGGTACGTGAGTCGATCCCGGCTATCTCGGCTAAGACGTTGTTACGTCTCACGCGTTCGTCCTCGTACCTCGTCAGAACCTGTATCGAGAGTATGTCGAGGGCTTCGAGCATCGATCTCGGGACGTCTATCGGAGGGTTTTCGAGGCGGTTTATCGCGGTCTCTATCGAGTCGGCGTGTAACGTCGAGTAGGTCGTGTGTCCCGTAGACATAGCCTGGAAGAGTGTCATAGCCTCCTCGCCACGCACCTCTCCCACGATTATGTACTCGGGACGCTGTCTCAGAGCCGACCGGAGGAGTGTGTACATGTCTATCTCGCTCTCGACTCCTATCCCCTCACGCGTCACACTCGGCACCCAGTTCTCATGGTGTATACGTATCTCGGGTGTGTCCTCTATCGATATCACCTTCGACCTCGGGGGTATGAACATAGAGACGGCGTTGAGACTCGTCGTCTTTCCGCTCGCTGTACCTCCCGCGAATATCAGAGACCTGTTGTTCTCTATCGCGACCCAGAGATACGCCATCTGTTCTGCGGAGAAAGTCCCCGACTTAATGAGTTCGGCCGGAGTGAAAGGCTCCTCCGAGAACTTACGTATCGTGAATGTCGATCCTTCCTGTGTGACTTCCTTCCCAAGTGTTAGCTCGACACGTGAGCCATCGGGGAGTGAGGCACTGACTATCGGACGTTCTATGCTGATATGTTTACCTGACTTCTGTGACAGAGTGATTATGAGTGAGTTGAGTTCGTCCTCGTCGAACTGTATGTTGGTTCTTATGTCCTGGTATTCACCGTGGTAGAGGTAGATAGGAGCGCCGTAGCCGTGGCACGAGATGTCCTCGACGTAGGGGTCTTCGAGTAGAGGCTCTATCTTCCCCATCCCCATGTAAGATCTCCTGAGGTAGTAGAGTATCCTGTGGAAAGAGACGGGATCGACGGCTACACCGTAGCTCTGTATGAGGTCTATCATCCCCTTCTTGAGCACCTCCTCGTTCTCCTCAACCCCTCCGAACTCCTTGACAGACAAGACATCACGCAGATCGTAGTAGAGCGTGTTGAGAAGCTCTCTTTCGAAGTCGGTGACAGACGGCTCGACGGCATTGTAGTAGAGAACACCGTCGTCGTCTTCAGTTACCACGGCTGTCGAGTAGGGCTCGTTGAGCCAGTACCTCCGTACCTCAGTCTGTCGACTCGGTGGCTCGAACTCAAACATATCCTCAGGCGTGGGATCGTACCCGTCTACTCTCGCCTCTAAGGACGACTTCGAGGACGCCAGCTCAGAGAGCTTCCGTCTGAGACCCATTATTACACCGACGTCACCCCAAAGCAATAATACTGTCGGAGGTTAGGAGCCGGGTTATATTACGCACAGCCGAGTACTAAGACTCATGGGAGAGAGAGACACCGACGACGAGGACGGCTCCGCGAGTTCATCGGAGACGGAGTCAGAGGGGGTTCTCGTCTGTCCCGAGTGTGGAGCCGAGGCTGTCGAGTCGGAGAGAGGTGAGACCGTCTGTCCCGACTGTGGTCTCGTGATAGAGGAGGAACGCGTCGAGAGAGGCAAGGAGTGGCGTGCCTACTCATCGGAGGAGGAAGAGGAAAAGTCACGCGTGGGAGCACCGACGACTCAGACGATGCACGAGAAGGGTCTCACGACCGAGATATCACGAAGTGATGTCGAGAAGTCTGAGAGACGGGAGACTATGAGACGTCTCCGGAAATGGCACGAGAGAGTGAGGGCAGAAGGTACCGAGAGAACTCTGCGTCTGGGTCTCGGCGAGATAGACCGTATGTCGAGTGCGCTGGGCCTCCCCGATGGAGTCCGTGAGTCTGCCGCTGTGGTGCTCAGACGTGCCCAGAAAGACGAGCTCCTCCCCGGGAGATCAGTCGAGGCAGTCGCGTCGGCGGCTGTCTACGCCGCGTGCCGGCAGGCGGGTCTACCCCGTTCTCTCGACGAGATCGCCGACGTGTCTCGCGTCGAGAAAGACGAGATAGCCGGGACATACAGGTACGTCTCACGTGAACTCGGGCTCGAAGTCCCTCCCGCAGACCCCGTCGAGTTCGTGCCTCGTATAGCCTCCGAACTCGACCTGAGCCCTGAGGTCGAGTCGAGGGCTGTCGAGATACTCGAAGAGACGGCGGAGATCGGGATCGGGAAGTCGCCGAAGGCGTACGCGGGAGCCGCTGTCTACCTCGCGGCGAGGCTACTCGACGAGGAGGTCACACAGGAGAAGGTCAGCGATGTCTCCGACGCCTCCGTGGTGACTATACGTAACAGGTACCACGACCAGGCGGAGGAACTCGGCGTCGACCTCGACACGTAAGCTTAATCCATCCGACGACGTATCTCATGTATGTTACTTTCGCTCGTCAGTTCGGTTCTGAGCCAGCCCGCCATGCTCTCAGTCGGTTTCGCAACCGTGGCTCTCATAATCGGTCTGAGCTACTACGTCCTCTTCGCCGTCGAGTCGGAGTCCGAGGACGATGAGAGCTGAGTTAAAAACCTGACGGTACGCCGACGGACGCGAAGCTTTAAATTCGTTCTGAGAGTAAGTCAGAGTAAGAATGCACAAGGAAGAGTTGATCCATCTTCACGAGCTGATGGCGGACATAAGTGAGTACTTCGACGACGCCGAGGAAGCCAACGAGTTCTTCGATGAGTACTCAGATCTCGACGTCAAGCCCGAGGACATACACCAGAGCAAGAGCGAGCACAAACAGGCTATCTTCGTACTCGGAAACGAGATGGCGAACGTGATGGCTGACGACGAGTTCTCCGAGACAGGACGTGTCGGAGCACGTATGGAGGAGCTCGCCGACAAGAACGCGAAGGACTAAATCTGTTTTCAGTCTGTCTTTCCGTGTAGTAAACTACCCCACCCTACTCGCTCACGGCTAACGCCGTTCGTCTCAAACTCTACGAGTTTGAGGGCTCGCTAATCTACGATTAGCGAACGACTCCTTGAGGGTGTCGTCAGAAGCGGAGCTTCTGACTGCTAACCAGAACCGAAGGTTCTGGTGATGGGGCTTTCGCGTGGACTCCCGTTCTGGCCGCCGTCGGCGGCAGGCTCGTAATCGCCGTTCACGTTCAACGTCCCGCGATTCAAGCGCACGTTTACGGGTGCGCCTCCGCCCGACGACTTTTGCGCCGCGCGGAGAGACTTCAGACCGATGTTCTTCGCCGCGTTATAGTCGACGTTCACTTCGTAGCCGCACTTCTGGCAACAGAACCGCTCTTGTGTCTGGCGGTTCTCGCGGAGCGTCGTCCCGCACTTGGAACACCGTTGGGAGGTGTACTCGGGATTCACCTGTTCAATCGAGATACCGACTATCTCGGCTTTGTACTCGACGTACTCGAACAGGCGTCGGAACGCCCATGAGTGGAACTTCTTGGCGCGAGGCAGCCGATCACGAATCCCAGTCAGGTTCTCGAACGCGATCACGTCGCAGTCGTGTTCGACGGCTTCCGCGACGAGTTCTTTCGAGACGGTGTGTAAGAAGTGGTCGTAGCGTCCCGTCTCGGTGCGCCCGACCGACTGGATGGTTTCGTGGGCGGCCCGTGTTCCACGCTGTTGGAGCGACCCGCGTCGCTTCTCAAACTCACGGTGCCAGTGGTTCAACTCCGACCCGTTCCAGAACGTTCCTGTGGAAGTGACGGCGACGTTTTCGATGCCGAGGTCAACGCCGAGGACTGTGCTGTGCCCGTCGTTGCCTTCGTCGGCAGTCTCGGACTCCACGTCCGCCTTTGTTCGGACGTGAAGGTAGAACTCGCCGTCTCGGTAGTGGAGTTCTGCGCCCGTCACTTCGTAGTCGTCGTTGAATAGATACTCCGAGTGGGGTGTCTCGCGGCTCTCGTCGGGAAGAGCGTACTCAGCGGTGATGCGCCCTTCGACGGTTGAGAGCGTGGCGTGGTCGTCGTTGAACGTCGCACACCGCTTGTCGTAGACGAGCGTCGGAGCAGAAAAGTGCGGCTTCCCCGCGTAGTCACCTTGCTTCCAACGGGCGACGACGCCCTTCACCGCTTCGGCGGCCTTGTTTCGGGCGTTCTGGACGAGATTCGCTTGGAGCCTCGTTTCGTCCCGCACATCGTCGTAGGTTTCGCGTTGCAGTTCGGCTTTGCTCGTCGTCTTGTATTCGCCTTGCCATGCGTAGTCTACGACGTAGTTAGCGGCCCACAGGAACTCGGAGATGGTTTCGTGGAGGAGGTCAGCGTCGCTGTCGGTCACGTCGAGTTTGACGGGGACGGTGCGACGTACCTCCATCTGTGTTTCAGATGTAGGCCCTTGTATTTATATTAATAACGGTTCGTGGGGGAGTCGGCCAGCCATTGAGCATGGGAGCGTAGTACCGGTCGGTTTCCTCCCCGACCTACTCGCTTGCTACGCTCGCTCCTTGAGGTCGGAGGCTCCACCTTGCATTACGCTGATCCGCACACCGAAAGACTAGACTTAAGGCTTGTCGCTCCGTGGGATAGCCTACTATGTCGAAGTTCTCAGAGAGGGTAGGACGCGTCGAACCGAGCGCGACTCTACGTATAAGTGATCTCGCTAGTAGCCTCGAATCCGAGGGAGCCGATGTCGTCGACTTGAGTGTCGGGGAGCCCGACTTCACGACCCCCGAGCACATACGTGAGGAGGCGAAGGAAGCTCTCGACAGAGGGGAGACAGGATACACGCCGACGAAGGGCATTCCCGACCTGCGTGAGGCGATAGCCCACAAGCTCAGGGAGGAGAACAGTCTGAGCGTCGACAGGGACGAGATATACGTCACCCCGGGTGCTAAGGACGCCCTCTTCGAGTCTATCTTCTCTCTTCTCTCAGAGGGCGACGAGGCGGTTCTACTCGACCCCGCGTGGGTGTCGTACGAGGCTATAGTCAAGATGGCTGGCGGAGAGATAAACCGGGTACAGCTCGACCCCGAGACGGGATTCACTCCCGGAAGCGTCGACCTCGCCGAACACGTCTCCGACGACACGCGTCTGATGATCGTCAACACGCCGTCGAATCCCTCGGGAGCCGTCTTCTCGAAGGACGAACTCAAGGAGATACGTGACCTCGCGGTCGACCACGACTTCTGGGTCGTGAGCGACGAGATATACGAGAAGATAATCTACGACGCCGAACACCACTCGCTCGGTGCGATGGACGGCATGGCGAACCGCACGATAACCGTCAACGGCTTCTCGAAGGCGTACGCGATGACTGGATGGCGTCTCGGCTACTTCACCGCTCCCGAAGAGCTCCTCGACGAGGCGGGTAAGGTACATTCTCACTCAGTCTCTTGTGCGACCAACTTCGCACAGTGGGGTGGGCTCGCCGCACTCGACGGAAGTAACGAGCCCGTCGAGAAGATGCGTGACACCTTCGAGTCGAGACGTGACCTACTGATGGACGCACTCGCCGACATAGGCGTCGAGATGCCCGAGCCGAAGGGTGCCTTCTACGCCTTCGTTCCCGTAGAGACAGACGACGACGCCGCTCTCGCCGAGGAGATACTTCAGGAGGAACACGTAGCCACTACTCCCGGAAGTGCGTTCGGAGTAGACGGCTACCTGCGTATGTCTTACGCCGCGAGCGAGGAGAGGATCAAGGAAGGCGTCGAGAGAATAGCCGACTACGTTTAGATCTTTTTCTAGATCTCCACTATTACTCTCTTTTCATAGTAGAGACAACGGATTTCGACTTTCATACTACAAAATTTAGTCCGGTTCTAGAAATATTTCGTCATTTGCACCATAAAAATATTATAAATACAGTACTATCACAGAACCGTCATGGGATGGAGAGATAAAGACAAAGAATCCTCGACTAAGGGTGGTATGGATGGACAGACGTAAGTTCCTCTTCAGTTCCGGAGCCGCGGCAGTCTCGGTTCTCGTCGGCTCGGATGCGTTCAGTCAGATAAGAGCGAGACAGAGAATAGAGATAGGGACTGCTGGAGACGGGGAGGCGTATCTTCAGATACTTCCGAACGAAGGTGAGAAGTACGCAGATATAGACGGCAACGAGCTGAGTATCGAGATCGAGAAGCTGAGGCGGGACTCGGAGACTACTTTCAGCGACCTCCTTGAAGTACGTAACCAGGGAACTGACCCCGTAGGTCTGTATATCGAGAACACGACCAACAGCACCGCGGACGGCGCGGTCGACTTCAAGTCTGGCGGTGACAGTATAGTCGGGGAAGACAGAGCGGTCGAACTTCCGGTAGGGGAGTCTAAGAACGTCTCGGTCGCAGTGGATCTACTCAGCCACAACGAGTCTGACCTCCCCGAAGACGGAACCCTCGATGTAATATTCGTGGCTGACTCAGAGATAGTCGACAGTGGTAGCAGTGGTACTGACGACGGTGACGGTGGTAGCAGTGGGGACGACGGAGACCAAGACACGGGAGCCACGGATACACTGTCGGTCGCCGCGCCCGACACCGTCGAGGTTGGCGGCTCTAACACGGTCGACTTCACAGCTACTGTCGCCGACACGGGTACCGGAGGAGGAGAAGCCACAGTCTCTCTCACCGTCGAGGGTAACCAGGAAACTGAGAAGACCGTCGATGTCCCGAGCGACGGCGAGACAGAGGCTACGTTCTCGGTCGGTACGGTCTACGACGATGTCCACGGAGACGGCTACCCCTACGACGACAGACACGGTAGCCTGAGGCTCGACGGCACCGACTGGGAGGTCTCCGCCGACCTAAACGGAACTGCCCAGTCTGAGAACGGAAGTACCGACGTGCAAGACGCACCGATAGAGTTCTACGAGCCCGATAACGAGTACATCTGTGCAGTCTGTGGAATGATGACGAAGATGTACGACAGCTGGAATGCACAGGCTACACACGACGACGGAACACGTATGGAGTTCTGTTCGACGGGCTGTCTCGTGAGCTACTACGTCGATCCGCAGGGAGGAACACGTGCTGTCGACGTGCCCGACTCTCCTATAAACGGCGTCTGGGTCGTCAACTTCCCCGACAGACCTGTGACAGGACCCGAACTCATCGACGGAGACAAAGCCTACTTCGTCCTCGACTACGACGTGGCTAACCGGTTCACTACGCCGATGAGCGGAAGTCCACCAGCCTTTGAGACAGAACAGGACGCAGTCGACTACGTCAACAGCTACGACAACGTCGACGAGTCGGATATAGTCTCTATTGAGGACTGGGACGACGCCGCAGCAAACGAGTACAGACCTAACTTCCACTCGTAACGGTTAAGTTCTTTATTTCGGCGTACGTCTTCAGCCGGCTCAGCTTAAACTCAGATGAGACAGGCAGCCCTCAGACTCACACAGTATCTCGTAGCCCTTCTCGTGGTAGCGTCAGTCGTAGGATCAGGCGTCGGACAGCCCGTCGTCGTGGGATACGTTAGCACCGACAGCATGGAGCCGGAACTCGAACCCGGCGACGGCTTCGTAGCAGTTCCGTCTTTTCTGACACAGGTCGACGAAGGCGACGTAGTCGTCTACGAGAATCCCGAGACATCGAGTCTCACGACCCATAGAGTAGTCAGGAGAACCAACGAAGGCTACATAACTAAAGGGGACGCGAATCCGTTTACTGACCAAGACAGGGGTATACAGCCCGTAACCCGGGATCAGATAGTCGCAACTCCTCTTCAGTTGGGAGGCGACGTCGTCAGGATACCCCATATCGGAGACGTCTCCCGAGTCATACAGTGGATATTCGGTTCAGTTGGTGAGGGTCTCTCGTCAGCACTCGGGATGGGAGTAAATGTGACGGATATCGCCTACACAGTCCTCGGGGTGTCAGGGGTAGGATACGTCTACGAGACTCTCCGGAGTCGACACGGGTCGGGAAGACGGGAACTACTCGCCGAGAAAGAGAGGAGACAGAGAATCCTAACTGAGCCAGCCGTATCGCCACAGGTAGTACGTCTCGCCGGAGTGGGTCTCGTCGTTGTAAGCGCGGCGGTAGCTATGTACGTTCCCTCAGGGAGCCACACAGTCGGTGTTGTGAGTGCGGAGTTCGAGTCAGACGCCGACTTCGTGGTAGAGACAGGAGAGACCGAGGCTTTCGGATACACGGTCTCGAACTCGGGATATCTCCCCGTAGTCTCGTACACAGAGACCCAAAGCACCGTCGTAAACATCCGTCCAAGACGTGTCTACGTGTCGGGCAAGGATAGCTCGGAGATCACTGTCGAGGTCGAAGCCCCCGACGAGACGGGCTACTATCCGAGCGAGATCACTGAGAGAAGGTACATAGCTCTCATTCCCGCGGGTGCGATAGATACTCTCCACCGACTTCATCCGTGGCTACCCTACGTCGCAGTACTCTCGTTACTCGGTGTCACGACGTATGGAGTGGGTCTCGTCGTCGTACGTGGTAGCCGCGCCGAGAGGATTCTCAGACACTGGGAAACTGCGAAGGTTAGTATAGAAGAGATGGAGGCGAACACAGAAGTAGACGGTGACGGAGACAGATGAAACTGAGGCGTCTCTCACTCCGTCTGAGAGGATTGGTCGATGACTACGGCTTTCTCGTAGCCGTGGCGGGTGTTTTCCTCGTGACATCTGGATTGGTCTTTGACTTCAGATCCCTCTATCTCTGGATAGGCTTGAAACCGGGAATCGGGGTGATACTCAGAAACGACGAGATAACCGTAGCTGCGTCGGGAGTCTCCTTAATTCTCGCCGCCGTCGTCGGCTACCTCTATCCACTGTCGGAGACTGAAAGCGACTGGCTGAGCTACATTAACACCCTCGACGAGTACGACGACCTCGTGGTCTCGGCACATCTTCCCGACGATGCCTTCGACGAGCCTGTATCCCGGGTAGAGTCTCTCGAAGATCTCATCGGTATCGCACTGAGCCAGAGGTCGGTAGTCATAGAAGATGAGACAGATAGATACTTCGTACGCGGCGACGGTGTCGTATACGTCTACGATCCGCCTCCCGAGCCATAGAAGTACAAATCAATTTTAATTAAGACAAACGTAATTGTTTTATGCCCCGAACGAGAGTTCGAAGTATGGCGGTTGAGATAGTCAAGGAGGTGAGTGCAGGTCCTACGAAGCCCGAGGTACGTGGTATACTTCTCCAGAAGTTCGGTCTGAAGGAGGGCGACAGTTTCCTCGACGTCGGAAGCGGCACGGGTGCTGTCTCGATAGAGGCGGCGCGCCGGGGTGCCGATGTCACAGCAGTTGACAGACGTGAGGAGGCAGTCGAGTCGACACGTGCGAACGTAGAGAACGCAGGTCTTTCCGACTCGGTCGAGGTAGTCCACGGAGTCGCGCCCGACGCGATAGCCGGTGTCGAACCCGACGTCGCTTTTATAGGAGGATCACGCAACTTCGAGTCTGTTCTGGATCTCTTAGAGGAAAAGGGAGTCAGAAAGGTAGTGATGAACGCCGCACGTCTCGAAACTGCAGCAGAGATGGTGTCGGAGTTCAGGGAAAGAGGGATACTCGAAGAGAGCTTCCACATACAGGTCTCGAAGGGAAGGGAGTTAGTGGGACAGACGGCTTTCAAGCCCAACACACAGACATACATGGTAGTCGGATCGTGTGACGGAAGTAAGGGTAACCAGAACGAGGAAGAGGAGGGAGACGAGTGACACTCTACGGAGTCGGCTTAGGACCCGGTAGGAAAGACCTCCTGACTATCGGCGGGAAGGAAGCCCTTGAAGACGCAGACGTCGTCTACACGCCGGGACGTCTCTCGAAACGCGTCGTGACCGAGTACGTCTCGGAGGACAAGATAGGAGACCTCGACTTCCCTATGACGCGCGACCCCGAGAAGCTCAGGAAGGCGTGGAAGGAAGCCGCAGACGAGGTCGCTTCAACTGCGGAGAACCAAGACGCCGCGTTCGCAACACTCGGCGATCCCAATATCTACTCTACTTTCGGACATCTCAGAAGGACACTCGACGCCTTCCATCCCGAGGTAGACGTCGAGATAATACCCGGCGTCAGTAGCGTGACTGCTTTCGCGACGGCTCTGGGTGTCGAGATAGAAGCGGGCTCTAGCCTCGGACTCCACGAGGCGAGCGACGGCGACGCGCCGACAGAGAACGACCGGATGGTTCTGTTCAAGGTCACCGACGCCCCCGAGACGGCGACGAAGCTCGATGACGCGGGCTACGACGTCGTCTTCGGAAGACGTCTCTACATGGAGGAGGGAGACACCGTGGTCACAGAAGACCCCGAGAGAGTCGAGGAGAGGGACTACTACACTCTAGCGTACGCCGAGAGACGTGGTGTCGAGAAGGATATTGCTACGAAGGAGTTCGAGACACAGAATGATGACGAGAACACGAAAAGGACGAAGACAGAAACGGAAACCGAGACAGAGACGGAGGCAGCATGACTGAGACAGACGAAGGCATACCCTTCATAGGAGCGGGACCCGGAGACCCGGGTCTGATGACGGTTCGCGGAAAGCAGCTTACGGAGGACGCAGACCTCGTCGTACACGCGGGGTCACTCGTCAACTCCGAGATACTCGACCTCTACTGTGACGACGCCGAGAAGGTCAACTCAGTAGGTAAGGATCTCGAAGAGCTCGTGCCTCTGATGAGGGACGCCTACGACGAAGGAAAGAACGTCGTGCGTCTCCACTCGGGAGACCCCTCGATCTACGGCGCGGCACTCGAACAGATGGACGCCTTAGAGGAAGAAGGAGTCCCGACCTACTTCGTCTCGGGTGTGACATCGGCTTTCGCCGCCGCGGCGACGCTCCGGACACAGCTTACTCTCAACGAGGTGTCCAACCACGTCGCATTCACTCGTCCACAGGGCAAGACGCTCTCAGAGGAAGAAGACCACATAAGCGACTTCGTCGAGATGGGAGATGTCACGACGTGTATCTACCTCGGTACACACGCAGTCTCGGAGACTATGGAACGTCTCTTGGACGACGGACACGACCCCGAGACTCCCGTCGCAGTCGTCTACCACGCCTCGTGGCCCGACGAGGACGTCATACTCGGAACTATCGAGGACATAGGCGACAAGGTCGAGGAGGCGGGCTACCGTGCGTCGGCGCTCGTGATGATAGGAGAGGCTGTCGAGGGAAGCGGATACGAGAGGTCGTACCTCTACGGCGACTGGGCTTCGGATAATGACAGCGACGACTACGAACAGAAGGACAGAGAGGAGGGTCAGACGTGAGTTCTGATCCCGACTCCGAGGGAGAGGTCGCCGAGGACGTCGCTATTATCTCGTTCGAGAGGAAGATGGAGACAGCCGACGACGTAAAGCAGGGGATAGAGTCAGAGTACGAGACAGTCGACGTCGTAGAGTACCATTCCGATGTCTTCGAGGAGAACTGGAGGGACTACGACGCCTTCATAGGTCTGATGGCGAGCGGAATCGCCGTCAGAAAGATCGCTCCCTTGCTTGAGTCGAAATGGGACGACCCCGGTATAGTCGTCACAGACGAGGAGCTTACGTGGGCGATACCCATCACGGGAGGACACCACGGCGCGAACCAGGTCGCTAAGGATCTCGAAAAGCTGGGTGCTGTCCCGACGATGACGACAGCGAGCGAGGTCGCGGGGAAGCAGTCGGTCGAGTCGAAGGCTAAGGCTCTCGACGCCCACGTAGTCAACGGAGACTCGACTGTGAAGACTAACCTCGCCGTTCTCAACGACGAACTCGACGCCGTGGAACGTCTCGAAGGTCCACGTGCGGTTCTCGTGGGCGACGACGTCACAGTTCTCAAGAGAAACAAGGATGAGAACGAAGGAGTAGTCGTCGGAGTCGGTGCGGTCAGCGACGTCGAGACAGACGACGTCAAGGACGCCGTAGAGACGGCTCTCGGAGAGATCGGAAGAGATGTCGAGGACGTCGAGTTCATAGCCACCGCGACGAAGAAGGAGGACGAGGAGGGCATACTCGAAGCCGCGCGCCAGTTCGACGTCGGTGTCGTGACATTCGACAAGGAGACTCTTCAGAGCCACGTCGGACCCAGCGACTCACGTGCCGAGGATCTCGTGGGCTGGCCTGGGGTCGCCGAGTCGTCGGCTCTCGCTGGAAGCAGACAGAGGCAACTCGTACTCGAAAAGAACGCCTACCACAAGGCGGTAACTGTGGCAGTAGCTGAATAAGAATGAGCGAAGGAACATTATACATCGTAGGAATAGGACCCGGAGTCCCCGACAAGATGACACAGGAGGCACGTGACGTGATACGCGACTCGGAGGTCGTAGTGGCTTCGTCGCTCTACCAGAAGTTCCTGCGTCTCGACGACGTGATAGGGAACAAGATCACAGACGACGAGATGATAGAGGAACTCGCTGACGAAGACCCCTTCCCGATAGACGAGGACACGGGAGAAGAAGGACGCCTAGAGGTCACGACTACCCCCGGAGGCGCTCTCTACGTCGAGGGGGCTACACTCTCGGAGGCTGAGGAGAAGGTCGAGGACGAGGGCATAGACGCCTTCATAACCACTCTCGACAGCGGATACGCCGACTACATCGACACGGGAGACGAGGGTGACGGTCAGCTTCTCGTCAAGTCGTCTATGGGGAGACAGGTCGAACTCGCCTACGAGGCGATAGCACGTGTCCGAGAGGGGCAGGACGTCGCACACGTCAGCGGGGGCGATCCCAACACCTACGGCAAGTCGGATCTAGTCTTCAAGGTTCTAGAGCACGCCGACACGACCGACGTCAACGTCGAGATAGTCGAGGGCGTCACCGCGGGGATGAGTGTCTCCGCCGACCTCGGAGCACCGCTGTCAGGAGACTTCGCGACGGTGAGCCTGTCGGACAAATGGCGCGACTGGGACGTCATAGAAGACCGTCTCAGGAACGCCGCGAGGTCGGACTTCGTGATACTCCTCTACAACTGCTGGACGGGGTACGACGAGGCGGCAGACGTCCTACAGGAAGAACTCGACGACGAGGTTCCCGTCGGGATCGTCCACGACGCCGGACGTGAGGAACACGGAAGGAACGACGACGGCGAAGTATATAGAGTAACGAACGTCGGAGAGATGAAGGAGTACTCCGACGAGATATCCGGGATGGGTGTCTCTGTCCTTGTCGGCAACTCGAAGACCGAGGTCTGGGAAGCCGACGACAGGGACTACCTAGTTACGCCGAGAGGCGGAAGAGACATAGAGGACTTCTAATAACATACAGGTGACCAAAATGAGCACAGACTCCAACAGTACGACTGACACGAGCACAGACACAGAATCGAAATGCGGCGGATCAACGGACAGCAGCAGTTCGTCGGGCGGCTGTACCGCCAACACGTCGGACGACGACCTCGACACCTCCGACTCAACGTGGGAGCCCGGAGAGAGATGGAGGAGCACCGACGCTACGGCGGGAGACGAGTCGGAGTTCGGAAGCTTCACTGTCGTCGGACTCGGTCCGGGTAGCGTCGAGGAGATGACACAGAAGGCTATCGAGGCACTCGACGAAGCCGACCACATAGTCGGATACGAGACCTACGTCGATCTCCTTCCCGAGAAGGTGAAGGAGGGAACCGAGATATTCTCGACGCCGATGTGTGGCGAAGTCTCGCGTACTGAGGAGGCTGTCGACCGCGTCTTAGACGGAAACGACACTGCGATAATCGGAAGCGGAGACCCCAACGTCTACGCCCTCGGAAGCCTCTCAATGGAGCTTTTAGAGTCGAAGGGCGCGACACCCGAGGCGGTCGACTTCGACGTGGTCGCCGGAATCCCCGCAGCACAGTCGTGTGGCGCGCGTCTCGGCGCGCCGTTTGTCAACGACACCGTGACGGTCAGTCTCTCCGACTACCTCACGCCGATGCCTGAGATAGAGTCACGTCTCCACTCGGCGGCGAGAGAGGAGTTCACGATAGTCATATACAACCCGTGGAGCCGTAAGAGACGTGACAACTTCGAGAAGGCGGTCGAGATACTCCAGCACCACCGTCCCGACGACACTCCCGTGGGAATAGTCAGAGACGCGGGACGTGAGGACGAGGTCTCGAAGGTCGTCCCCCTCGGAGAGCTCGACGAGTGGGGCGAGACCGATCTCATCACGATGACGACGACTCTCATAATAGGAAACGACGAGACGTACGTCTGGAACGACAAGATGGTGACACCGCGTGGCTACCACCAGAAGTACGACTACTGATGACCGAGTACGAGATAGAGCTCGACCGTAAGAACTGCGACGGGATATTCGCGTGTCTCGTCCGTGACGACGTCCATCTCTACGAGGACGTCAAGGGCGAGAAGGTCGGTATAAAGGACGCCGAGATAGAAGACGGAGTAATGAGAGGAGAGTTCGACGACGACCTGATCGACGACGCAGTCTCGGCGGCAGAGGCGTGTCCACCCGACGCTCTTAGGGTCGTGAGAGACGGAGAGACAGTCGCTCCCGAGGGTGAAGAATGAGTACGGGGGTTCAGAAGATGAGTATAAGCCTCGGAGACGCCGAGGGCGTACGTACACGCGACCTGCGTCAGAGATCGAGTGTCCTCGTAGGTGACGACGCCGTCTACGTCGGGGAGGCGGACGGCACTGTCTCGGCGTACGACGGGGTCGACGGCGAACGCCTCTGGTCGATCGAGGGAAGAGGAAACGTCGTGAGCTTAGACGAGAGGGGCAGCAGACTGATAGTCGGAGAACGCGCCGAGGGAGGCGTCGTGAAGTCTCTCGACAAGGAGAACGGAGAGACAGCATGGAGCTACGAGACGTCACACGACGTAGGCGAGGCGACGAAGGATCACCAGCTCTACTACCCCTACGTCGTCGACGTCGTGGCTGACGACACCGTATACGCCGTCTCACGGCGGTACGACCGCGGGGAGTCGAGGAGCTGGTCGTGCTGTGTCTACGCCTTCGACGACGCTGGGGAAATACTCTGGAGATACGAGAACGACGCCTCTCCGATAAGCGCGAGCCTGAGGGAAGACGGTGAGAAGCTTGCCGTGGGGTTCAACAGGGCGGGAGAGAACCACGACAACGGCTTAGTCGTACTCGACACCGAGACGGGCGACCTGAGTATGACTTGGGACCCCGGCACGGAGGGGAACAGACGCGTGGGTGACGTCTCGTTCTCCGGCGACGAGATCGGAGTAGCGAGCCACGGCGACTACTCGGGCTACCTTCTGAGTGGGTCGGGAGGCGAGGTCTGGCGACGCGAAATCTCGGAGAAGAGAGACGTCGACGGCGACACCGTCTACGCCTACCCCAACCACGTCCACGCGTCCGACGACTCTGTAGTCTTCGTCACCGGAAACACCTACGCCGAGGACACGAGGAAGCCCGACTCACTACATCCGCGTGAGAACAGCCTGATAGCCTACTCGTCCGACGGCGAAGAGGTCTGGGAAGACGACCTCGGCGGCTTCTCACAGAGAATATCGTATGACGGCGGCGTCTTAGGAGTTGCCTCGGCTCAGAACCTCAGGACGCGTGACCCCGACGTCCACGGTGTCAAGCTCTATGACACACAGGCGGAGTCGAACCCCGTCATAGACCATCTCCACACCGAGGGAGTCGTCACTGCTGTCGACGTAGACGCCGAGAGCCGTAGGTTCGCCGCGGTCGAGGAGCCGATGGAGTACGACGACGAGGACGGTCTGAGAGGCGAGTACAGATTACACGTCGGTGGTATGGATGTCTGACGCTAACTCTGACTCCAGCTTCGAGACACACACAGAGACAGAGATCGAAGTTGACATTCCGCCGCTCGACGACGACGCAGGGGAGGAAGCGAGACAGCGTCAGTCACGTCTCACGAAGCCCGAGGGAAGCCTCGGAGACCTCGAAGACCTCTCGGTGAGGATAGCAGGTATGAAGGCGAATCCGACGCCGAGGCTCGATCAGAAGGCGGTCGTAACCATGGCGGGAGACCACGGAGTGGTAGAGGAAGGAGTGAGCGCGTATCCCCCCGAGGTCACCGCACAGATGGTCTATAACTTCCTCGAAGACGGTGCCGCGGTCAACTCCCTCGCCGACGTCGCCGACGCCAGAAACGTCGTAGTCGACATGGGGGTCGCCGAGGAGATAGAGTCACCCGACCTCGTAGACAAGAAGGTCGACTACGGTACATCGAACATCGCTGAGGAGCCCGCTATGACACGGAGCGAGGCGGTCGAGGCGGTCGAAGCCGGACGTGGGGTAGTCCGTGAACACGTCCCGGACGCCGACGTGATCGGTCTCGGAGACATGGGAATAGGAAACACGACGCCGTCGTCGGCTGTGACCGCCTACGTCGCCGACGCTACAGCCGAGGAGGTCGTCGGAAGAGGCACGGGGGTCGACGACGACTCTCTCCGGAAGAAGACAGACGTGGTCGAGACAGCCGTCGAGAGAGCCGATCCCGAAGACGCGATAGATGTCTTAGCAGAGCTCGGAGGCTACGAGATGGGGGGTCTCGCGGGAGTCGCACTCGAAGCCGCGTCACGGCGTGTACCCGTCGTCGTCGACGGATTCATAACCGGCGCGGCGTGTCTCGTCGCTGCCGAGATAGAGCCCGACGTCACCGACTACCTCTTGGGATCACACTCGTCGGTCGAGTCGGGACACGAGGTTCAGTTCGACTGTCTCGGAGTCGATCCTCTCTTCGACCTCGACCTGCGTCTCGGCGAGGGAACGGGAGCGTGTCTCGCCTTCAACGTCTTCGAGAGCGCGTGTACGACACTGAGACAGATGGCGACATTCGACAACGCGGGCGTCTCCGACTCGTGACATGATATGATACACGACACGAAGCCGAGACAGTTCGTCGTCGTCGGGCACGACGCTCCGACGGAGCCCGACTTCTCACTCGACTCGTTAACCCAGGGGAGACTCGACCTCCTGTGCAGATGCGTAACCTCGTCGTTCGTACTCTCCCACTCGTTACGTGACGACACGCGTCTCTACCTCGTCCTGAGCGACGAGGTAACTCTGAGGTTCGAGGGCGACGAACTCAGACATCTCAACCCCGACGAGAGGAGCACGGCGTCTCTCGTACGGAAGGCTCTCAAGAAGAAAGACGACGTAGTCGGAATGGTCGAGGCGGAGTCGACGCCGGGAATATACGTGTCACAGAAGGGATTCGAAGACGTCCTGAGCGGGATAGGCACAGACTCAGACACGAGCGTCGACGTAGTAGAGCTACACGAGGACGGAGAGCCCGTGACACAGATAGAGACAGACGTCGAGGAGGGAAGAGAGCGTAATCTGTGTTTCGTCCTCTCGGATCACCACGACCTCACAGACGGCGAGTCACGTCTCGTCGAGGAGGTTCGGGACAGACGTGTGAGTCTGGGATCTAAGAGCCTCCACGCCGACGACTCGATCACTGTCATGCATAACTACCTCGACACACGCGGGTACGAGAAGTACAAGCTTTAACCCGCTGGACTCCCGACTTTTTGGTATGTCAGGAAGAGACTCAAACTCAGACGAAGCCGACTCCGACGACGAGAAGTCGAGAGAGGAGAAGCTTGAGGAGATGATGGGTGGAGAAGACGCAATGGCTCAGATGCTCGGTGCGATGGGAGGCATGGGCGGAGGAATGATGGGAGGAAGAGGACGTGGCGGAGGAGACGACGACCGTACAGCTATGGAAGTCAGAAGCCTTGCGAAGGAAGTTGAAGAGCTACGTAACGAGATGATGCAGACGCGTAAGGCCATCGAGCGTATCGCAGACAGCCTCGAAGACGACGAGTAAACCGCCCTAGGTCAGACGAGTATAACGACCACGAGTCCGGCGAGTATGGTGAAGGTAAGAACTGCTTGGACGACGTTTGTCGCTAAGAGTCCGACTGTGGTGTAGGCGGCGGTTCGGAGACTCCGTCGATGGTCGCCGCTACGCCGGTACTCGACCACGAACACAGTTCCGACTGATCCGACAAGTACCCCGGCGGGTCCCAGGGTTAGAAGTCCCACGACACCAGCTACACCCGCCACAGCAGCGAGCTTGGTGGATGCTCCTCCCACCTTCGCCGCGAACATCCCTCCGAACCAGTCTACGGCTATGACTACGAGTCCGACAGACGTGAGTAGAGCCAGTACGGCTAATCCGGGATCTGAGTAGCCGGTCGAGAACCAGTAGATGTATACACCCGACAGCGACAGGATCGCGCCGGGTATGAGAGGGAGAAAGCTCCCGAAGACGCCGAGTGCTGCGAGTACCACAGCGACCAAGACGAGGGGTTCGAGACCGAGAGCCATCGTCTTTGTCTCAGGGCTGTTGAGACTTACTCCTTAGGTTCGGATCAGGTAACTAATCCACGGATGACTACAGCCTCAGGAGTCCGTTGACGACTAAGAGTCCGACTATGAGTACGAAGAAGGAACCCAGAGCGACGGTGACGGCGACTGCGACTGGCTCCAATCGTCAGACTACTCCGACTCCAGAAATGCTTAGTACCCCGACAGCCGAGAGTCGGTATGTCTCTTCTGGGACGTCTGTGGAGCCAGGACAACGCTGTCCTGATTACCGCGGTACTCGTGGGTCTTGTCGGAGCATACTCGTTCAACACGACTTTCGGTTTCGAGGGAAGCTTTCTACTACTTCTGACTCTCGCTAACTCGGTACCGAGAGCCTACTCGGGATACTGGATCAGGTACTCGTCCGACACGAAGGCGGTAGCCTGGACAGTTGGAACATCTGTAGTCGCGGGAGCCGAGTTCACGGGAGTCTACGTCGTAGGAGTAGGTCTTCTGTCTGTGTCTCCTATCGTGGCGAGTGTCGGCGCGTTCGTAGCCGTCCATCTCGGCAACTACGTCTGGCTGAGAGTACTACGGAACAAAATCGAAGAGAATAGCCCCGACAAGGCTCGCTGTGAACAGTGAGAACAACACCGACAAGACGTACTTGACGGCTGGTCTGCCCATGCCCGTGTTCTCGTCCATATCTATGTTTGGGACATCTATCAGTAAAAGTGGGATCGTTAAAGTGGGACCGTTGAGATTCGAACTCAAGTCCGACCGCCCCCAGCGGCCGAGGATAACCAAGCTACCCTACGGTCCCTCTATCTATGTCTTGGACTGTTTGTGCTATAAGAGCTTTGTTTTGCCCGAGTGGAAACAGCTTATACGGGAGGTTTTATCGTGTAAGAAGACCAACCCTGACTAAGCACATGCGTTCTAGTCTCAGGAAGTCGGTAGCCGTCTTGGTTCTGTTCGCCGTCTGTGTACAGCCAGTCACAGCCACTGTACACGTCCCTGCTGTGACGAAAGACGGTGACCAGGGTGGCGTCGCAGAGGTCGGGGTTACAATACACGAAGGCACCGGGGAGGTCACCGTCAAGGGAGAGGGGGACACAGAGATAGGCGAAACTCTGAGGGGGAGCGCGTATCTCGCGGCGTTCGTGGCGAGCGACATGACCGACATCGACATGTCGAAGTACGACTTCGTATACAGAGTCGAGATCAACTCAGAGGCGATCGACGGCCCGAGCGCTGGCGCGGCTATGGCTGTCGAGACCGTAGCCGAGATAGAGGGCTGGGAGACTGACGACACCGTGATCACGGGGATGGTCAATCCCGACGGTAGCATAGGTCCTGTGGGTGGAGTCGACGACAAGCTCAACTTCTCGGCGTCGGAGGGATACGACAGGCTCGTAGTTCCGACGGGGCAGACGAGGATAAAGGGAATTGAGAGGGGTCCACGTGGGTCAAGGATAACCGAGACGACCAACCTCACAAGGATAGGCAACCAGAGAAACGTCGAAGTCGTAGAGGTCGACTCGGTCGCGGAAGGGGTCTATGCCGCCACGGGGAAGAACGTGACACAGAGTACCGAAAACGTGACGGACACAGACACGTCGGTGCGGTCGGAGTCGTTTACGAGACGGATGAGAGGTCTCGCCTCGAATCTCAGAAACTCGTCACACAGCCTCCTCGAAGAGTCGCGTGAGAGAGGCATAAACACGTCTCAGGCTGAGAACGAGATCGATACGGGGGAGAGCTACTTCGACAACGAATCTTACTACTCTAGCACGAGTTCCTTCTTCCAGTCGATGATAAGCATGAGGTCGGCGATATTCGAGAGAAAGATAGAGGACGAGGGTCTCGACGCAGTCAAGCAGGAAGTAAGGGGCGAGATAGACACGAGCAAGGAGTACCTGGAGTCACGGAGAGAGACGACCGCGCTCACGGGTTTACAGGCTTCGGAGTCACGTATAACGAAGGCTGAGGCACGTCTCGAAGGCGTCGGAAGCCTCGAATCAACGGAGATAGACGTCGCCGCGAACCGTCTCGGCTTCGCTTACGAGAGGGCGAGAACAGCACGTTACTGGGTCAACGTGACACAGCAGCCCGAGGACGAGATACGTGACTATCCACGTATAAAGACGGTCGCGAAGTCACATCTCGACAGAACTGAGAGGGTCTGGGACTACTTCAGGGTGATGTTCGACCTCCCCCAGAACTTCAGACCCAACAGTCTCACGACAGCACGCACCAACTACGAGAAGGGCTACTACTACGGCTCGATGATCGACTCGCTATCCGCCTTCGGGGTTCTATCAGCGCGTCTCCAGTCCTTCGATGTCGACCCCGACATCACACGCGAGTACCAGACGTCGAAACGTGAGGCAAGAGCCGAGATACTCGACGCACAGAGACAGGGGATAGACTCGACCCTACCCGTGAGTCTCTACCTCTTCAGCCAGAACTCCCTCGACGACGAGAGGATGAAGTTCGAGGTCTACGAACAGGCGAAGCTCATAGCCAAGTACAACGCACAGATAAAGGAGCCGCCGTCGAAGACCCCCGCTAAGCTCAAAGAAGTACGTGACCCCATCGTAAATCCGGGTCCCGACAGCATCATCAGACCTGGGACGCCGCTCGCTGTCGCGGCTCTCGTCTTAGTGGGTCTCCTCGCGTCTGTCCTCGTGAGACGTCTCAAGCCCAGACACTGATCCAATCATGCTCGTACTCGGAACCTCGTCACACGTCGGAAAGAGCACCGTAGTCGCGGGGCTATGCCGTCTCCTCTCCGACGAAGGGTACGAAGTCGCACCGTTCAAGGCTCAGAACATGAGCAATAACTCATGGGTGACCTCCGAAGGCGGTGAGATAGGAATATCACAGGCTGTACAGGCGTGGGCGGCGCGTAAGGAGCCATCCGTCGAGATGAACCCCGTCCTCCTCAAGCCGAAGGGCGACGGTGTCTCGCAGGTAGTACTCCTCGGAGACGTACATGGCGACAGGGAGACGGGAGAGTACTACGACGAGTTCGACGAGATGAGACGCCACGCGAAAGAGGCGTACGAGAGACTCGCAGACGAGAACGACGTCGTAGTCGCCGAGGGTGCGGGGGGAGCGGCGGAGATCAACCTACAAGACCGTGACCTCTCGAACACAGAGACTGCGCGGTTCGCCGACTCGCCAGTAGTACTCGTCGCCGACATAGAGAGGGGAGGTGTCTTCGCGAGCGTCTATGGAACTCTCGAACTCCTCCCCAACGACATACGTGAGAACGTCAAGGGTGTGATCATCAACAAGTTCAGGGGATCGCTCGACGTCCTGGAGCCGGGACTCGAAGAGCTCGAAGACCTAACGGGAGTCCGAGTCTTAGGCGTCCTGCCCTACACCGACCTCGGCCTCCCCTCCGAGGACTCGTTGTCGATAGACGACAAGCCGGCGTCGGAGGACAGATACGATGACGGAGAAGCCGAAGTAGCCGTCGTGCGTCTTCCACGTATCTCGAACTTCACCGACTTCGAGCCTCTTGAACGCGAGGAGCGGGTCAAGGTCAGATACGTCGATCTTGCCGACTCTCTCGGAGATCCCGACGCCGTCATTATCCCCGGCACTAAGAACACAGTCGACGACCTCGTGAGCCTGAAGGAGACTAACCTCTTCAATGAGATTAGATCGTACGACGGCGTCGTCGTCGGTGTGTGTGGAGGGTTCCAGATGCTCGGCGAGTGGGTAGTAGACGAGGGCAACGAGTCGGTTGACGACGAGACACAGAGGATAGAGGGTCTCGGACTTGTCCCGGTCAGAACACGGTTCGACTCGTCGGAGAGTGGATACGCCGATGACAGACGGAAGACGACCCGACAGGTCGAGCTAAGAGCCACAGGAGACGGGCTCCTCTCGGATTTCGAGGGCACCGTAGAGGGCTACGAAATACATATGGGGGAGACGGACGAGGTCGGAGAGTCTCCGGGACTTGAATCCGCCTTCGGACATGACGGTGTCGTGACAGACCGTGTCCTCGGAACGTACCTCCACGGTCTCTTCTCGAACGACGGCTTCCGTGACGCCTTCGTAGACGCCATAGGTGGCTGTTCCGAGTCCTCAAGCTCTCCTGACTCCGATCCCTACGACGATGCGGCACGTCTTCTGAGGGAGAATATTGATACACAGGCTATCATAAAGATGGCTGAGTCGGAGAAAGCAGAATAGATCAGTCCTCGAGCCTCTCGATCTCGTGGACGAGTTTCTCGACCGCCTTCCTCGCTATCTCCTCGCGGTTCTCTTCCCTGTTACCGTCTACTTCGACCCTCTTGACGGCGGTATAGGACTCTTCGGAGCCCCAGTCCCCGGCATACGAGACACCGAGATAAGCCGTTCCCACTGGGTCGTCGTCTCCTCCCGTAGGTCCCGCGTACCCCGTCGTCGATACTCCCCACGTCGTGCCCGCTCTGTCACGCGCTGCTTTCGCCATCTCTCCGGCGACTTCCTCGCTTACAGCACCGTATCGGTCGAGACTCTCGCGGTCTATCCCGAGATGTCTCGTCTTCGAGTCGTAGGTATATGTCACGAAGGCGGTCTCGAAGTAGTCGCTCGCACCGGGTGTCCTCGTGAGAAGATACGCCACCATTCCATCGGTACACGACTCGGCTGTCGCAACTGTCGAGTGGTTTCTCCGGAGAGCGTTTGAGACGCGTCTGTGTAGCTTCGACATGGTCTTGGTGTATACTTCCCGGGGACATAGTAGTTTCCGACAGCTTAAACTGACGAGACGGCGTAAATCCGGAGGATGAGAAAGGAGTTCCTCGAAAGGGTAGGTATCAGGAGAAACGCCGTAGTCGGCGGTGTTCTGGGGCTCGTCGTCGGGGGCTTCTTCTTCTACGTCCGAGCAATCAACGCCACGAACAATACCTATCCACTATACCTATACGCAGGTCTCTCCGTCGTCTCCGCCGTCGCTCTCACGGGCTTCGTGACTATAACACTCACGCTCATCAGCTGGCTCAGGCTGGGTCTGAGAGAGAAAGAAAAAGAGACTGAGACTGACTGACTACGACCGAGCCATCTTCTTGAGACGTTTCTCGCCCGACCGCGTGCCTCTCGCTATCACTGTGTCGTCGGCTTCGAGACGTGTCTCAGCGTAGGGATTGTATATCCAGCCCTCTTCCCGTCTCACAGCCATGACGTGCATACCCGTCTTGGTCTCCAGGTTGAGGCTACCAAGCGTCTCGGAGTCGAGCTTACTACCCCCCTCAACCTGAACCTGGGCAATTATCTCGTTGCTCTCCCTCACAGCCTCAGAGAAGACGGGATGTAGATCGATGTCACGCATAGTGACGTCAGCCATCTCAAGAGCCGCATCGGAGATGACCTCCGACGAGATAGCGAGATGTATGAGACCTCTCAGGTTCGAGGGGTTCTCGACCTGACACGCCGACTCGAGAACCCAGTCCTCTAAGTCCTGCATGAGGTCGTCCGACTCCGATTCGAGAACCTGAACCTGGCTAGCTATCCTCTCACTCTCAAAGAGAGTGGCGCTGTAAGCGAGACCCACTGAGAGCTCTGCCTTATTCTTCATCTCGATTATCGCCTTGACCGCCTTATCGAGATCCTCTATCGCGCTTGCGACTGCACCTTCGTACGACTTCTCCTCTCCGGTCAGCAGGAGATGAACGTCTCTCAGACCCTCCTCGGGACCCTCACAGAAGACGACGTCGTTCTTGAGGACACGTGTCTCCTTCTGTGGAGCGAATATCCAGTCGTTGTCACGTTTTATAGCGAAGACGTGAACCCCTGTCTGTGTTTCGAGGTCAGTCTCCCCGAGCGACTTTCCCGCGATATCGGAGCCCTCGTCGACACACACACGCATCACCGACTCCTTAGCCTCAGGGAGAGCACCCCTCAGCGACTCGGGGAGACCCATCTCTCTGAGAAGAACTTCGGCTATGTCCTCGGCGGCGTTCGATATCTTCTCGGCGGCTCCTACGATCTGGAAGATTCCGACGAGCTTCTCGGCGTCATCTGAGCTTCGCGCGGCGAGCATCAGAGCGATACGGGCGTGGTACTGGAGAAAGTTCATCCTATCTTCGAGTTCGAGAACCTCCTGTGCTATCTCACGGTTCTTGAACAGAACCGCGGTGTAGGCGAGGTCGACCATGAGCTCGGAGGTGTCCTTCATCTCCGTGAGTATCTCCTTGACGTTACGTGGCTCGTACTCTATGCCGCGCATTAGTACACGGTTGGTCGTCGCTGAGGTAAATCTTTGGTATGTCTTGTCACACGAGTAGGACGTACGTCTGACGCAGGCTATTTGAGGTTAGAGGTCAACTCTGGATTAAGATGGATGAGCCGTCCGTACGTACTACTCAGAAGGAGACCGACTCGGGCGAGAGCCGAGAGGCAGGGAAGTCCGACACGTCTGAGAACGACTTCGACTCGGATGAAGTTCTGGAAGTCGATCTGAAGGAAGAGAATCTGAGAGACGGCTTGTCGAAGCTCGCCGACCTCCACGACCTCAGACAGGAGTACAAGGATGAGATAAGAAGACTTGAGGAGAGGGTGGAAGAGCTGGAGGATGAAAACGAGAGACTGAGGCGTGAGAAGAGGGAGGCTGTGTCGAGTCTGGAGGAGATGACTCAGACAGTCGAGGACGAGAGACGTAGTCGGTCGGAGGAGGTCGAGGATCTTAGGGAGAGGGTCGAGTCACTCAAGAG
The DNA here is from genome assembly GCA_041891055.1 of Halorutilales archaeon Cl-col2-1. Lineage (GTDB taxonomy): Archaea > Halobacteriota > Halobacteria > Halobacteriales > Afararchaeaceae > Afararchaeum. The sequence goes on from CP169074.1 coordinate 862,118, forward strand.
AGACAAGAAACAGCTTTACACGAAGCTCAAGTCAAACGAGGCGAAGATCGAGAGGAAGGAGAAGAAGTATAAGAAGGCAGTTGAGGAGCTAGAGGAGAAAGCCGAGGAACGTATAGAGGGTCTCGAAGACACCGTCGCACGTCTCGAATACGAGAAGTCGAAGCTGATACAGGACAGAGAGGACAGGCGGAAGATAAAGGCGTACCTCAAGAAACAGAAGGAGTACAGGGAAGCTTCTCTTCCGAGACGTATCAAGTGGTGGCTCCTCGGGAAGGACTGAACTGAGCGACGGATGGCGTAGCAGGAGTTAAGTCGAGCCACGAGGATAGACGTGTATGGATCAGACGCGCGAGATATTAGAGAGAAGCGCGGAGATCTACAAAGAAGCAGTTCCTGTTCTCCTGGTCAGCCTCGTCGGTGGTCTCTTCGCGGGTGTTTTTCTCGGAGGGAGCGGCATGAGATCGGCGATGGAGTCGATCCCGGGTCTTCTCGTAATGGTACCCGCTATGCTCGCTACGAGGGGCAATGTCTACGGCTCTCTCGGGGCTCGTATCTCGACGGGTCTCCATCAGGGTCTCGTAGAGCCGAGGTTCGAGTACGACGAGAGGCTGGCTAACGCCGTGACGGCTTCTGTGGTAAACGGCATATCGATTTCAGTTCTGATAGGTGTCGCGTCGTGGCTACTCCTGCCTCTCCTCGGAAGACAGCCCGCACCTCTCACGAGTCTCGTCGGGATATCCGTCGTGGCTGCTGTTCTTAGTGGTGTCACACTCACATTCTTCCTCTTGGTCGTCCTCTTCGTGGGATACAGACGCGGACTCGATCCCGACCTCCTCATAGGACCCATAGTAACGACATCGGGAGACGTATTCGGGGTCATCTATCTCTACATAGGCGTCGTGATAGTCGACGGAGGCTTTCTGTAATGTCAGTCGACTCGTCATGGAATTTAAGGAGGCTCGTGGCTTCGACCTTTCCGCTCCTCGTAGTTCTGTCGGCTCTCGAAATGGGATCAGGTGTGATACTCGAAGGTCTCCGAGACTCCTATCTCAACAACCCGTCTCTCCTCGTCCTTGTTCCCGTAATGATAGGCATGGGAGGTAACCTCGGCTCTATGCTGTCGTCACGTCTCTCGACGAGGCTCCATCTCGGAACCACGAGACTCGATCCACGCGACCCGGTGGTGGCGTCGAATATAGTCGCCGTCTTCGGTCTAGCCCTGACAGTCTTCGTTCTACTCGGATTCTCGACGTACGGCTTGGGAAGAACCGTCATACAAGGGAGTCTGAGCCTCGCCACGGTTCTGACTGTCTCGGTCTTGAGTGGAACCGTACTCGCGTCCGTGGTAGTAGTGGTGAGCCTCGTGGCGACGTATCTGGCTTACGTTACCGGAGTCGATCCCGACGATGTCGTCATACCCGTAGTGACTAACGTCTGTGATATACTCGGCGTAGTGATACTCACCGCCGTGGTAATCTTAGTCGTTTAGACTCGACGAGAGCCAGTTGGCGTACTCCTGAGGCACTCCCTCTATGTCGAGAGCGTCGACGCCGTGTCCCTCGCCTTCGTACTCGTGTATCTCGGCTCCCATAGACTCGCCGAGAGATCTCGCGTCGCTCCTCGCGGCTTCAGATCGATCCTCGGAGAAATAGCCCACGAAAGCCGGGTCGTCGTAGTTATCAGCCTCCTCGACGACTTCTATGCCTCTGTACGAGTTCGCGGGGGACAGGAGGAGAACTGCGTCGGGGTCGCCCTCAGAGACGTAGTCAAGGACGGCGTTAGCGCCTATGCTGGCTCCCGCCATACCGGTTCGGGAGTCGTCAGCTCCGTTCTCGAAGAGATAAGACTCCGCCGCGGCGACGTCTTTGACCATCGCACCGAAGTCGGATTCGTCGAAGCTCTGCCAGTCACCGTCACTCTCGCCGTGACCCCTCAGGTCGATAGAGATTACATCGAATCCCTCCTCCAAGACGAGTGTCGGTAGCTCTCCCCACTGACTTCTGTCTCCTCCCAACTGATGGGCTAAGACAACACCGGGCGGAGTCGTCTCCCCCGATTCATAGTAGCTTGCGGCTATCTCAACTCCGTCCGAGGTAGTGACTGTGATGTCTTCCCGCGGCGGCTCCGAGTCAGATCCCGTATCCCCGTCTGTGTCACCCATACATCCCGCAGTCGCCGTAGCTGACATAACCCCGACCAAGCCGAGTAGTCTACGTCTCGTGTACATGATTCCGTTAGACTCTTGTGGCATGACTTCTACACTAACTCCGAGAGCGTCTAAGTTAAAGTTTTCCAGCAGTACGTCCCAAATTTACGTATAATTTATTCACATTTTCGAATTTTACTTGACATATGTCGTAGCTAATACGTCGGAGAAAGCTTTATGTGAACTTCTATGGTAACATGAGATATGTCTGCGACAGAGATTACCAAGGACGAGGCAGATGAGATAGACGCTGACATGGAAATAGACGTGACAGGTGAGGTCTGTCCGTATCCTCAGCTTGAGGCGAAGAAGGCTATGAAGAAGCTGTCGTCGGGAGAGACCTTCGTAGAGGTCACCGACCACGTCGACTCAGTTGAGAACGTACCCGAGGTCATCGGTGCCGACGGCGATGTCAAGTACTGGGACGACGACGGCACGTTCCATCTCTACGTCACTAAGGCATAGACGTAGAAGGGTGTAGTCCGTAAGACAAACCGGCTGATTCATCTTTAAGATAAAAAATGGCAATAGGATTAGGGGGACTCGTACTTTCGGTAGTCGTGGGTACAGCTATAGGGATATTCATGCAGAAGGGAAGGTTCTGCTTCGTGCACGCCTTGAGAGATTTTATCGCATTCAAGGACACACGTGTCACGAAGGGGGTCGTCTCGGCGATAGGCGTCACTATGCTCCTCTGGGCAGGGGTCGCTACGGCTCTTGGAGGCGCAAACTGGTGGACGTCGTCTCTTTCGCTCTTCGGGATTGTGGGAGGCATAATCTTCGGCGTCTCTATGACCTACGCCGGGGGCTGTGCGAGCGGTACGCTCTACCGTGCGGGAGAGGGATATGTCCAGTTCTGGATAACACTCGTCTTCATGGGTGTCGGTTACATCGTTTACAGCGCCCTGTTTCCGACACTCTCTCCGGTCAAGTCGTCGCTAACGTTCTCCGAGGGATTCTCGCTCTTCGAGATGGGTCTCCCGCCGATAGTCATGGGAGTGATAGGAGCCGGAGTGATCGTCGTGGCTTACGTCGTCCTCGTCGGAAGAGAAGTCACCGAATCAGGAGGCGGTGTCTCTGGTGCTGAGTCGGCACAGGCAAACATGGGAGTCTTCGGCGCGGGCTGGAACAGCTTCAGCCAAGGTACTAAGTCGTACATATCGGGCTTCTTCAACTCCGAGAAGAGCTTCGGAGAGAGAATGAAGGAGCCGTGGAGCGCCAAGACAGCGGGTATAGGAATCGGATTTGTTAGCATACCGTGGTTCGTCTACCTCAACACGATAGACGGCTACGCGGGATCGTACATAGCGATGACAGGTCCCGAGGTCGGCTGGCTAGCACTCATACTCAACCCGATAGTTGACCTCCAGAACGTCTCGCTCACAGGACCTTTCGGCTACATCGCGGCTTTCTACCAGAACAACCTCTCGATGGGAGCGTCTAACGCAGTGGTTCCGGGTGCAATAGCACCACCGATGCTCCTAGTCGCGTCGCTCGTCTTCGGCGCGTTCTTAGCGTCGCTCTGGAGCGGCGAGTTCGACGTAAGGATGCCCAAGAAGAAACGCGTACCGAACGCCGTCCTAGGCGGTCTCGGAATGGGAGTGGGTTCAAGAATGATACCCGGCTGTAACATAGCCAACATCTACTCAGGACTCTCGATGCTCACGATGAACGCCGTGATAGGTACGGTCGGTATGATAATTGGAGTCTACATAATGACCCACTGGATGTACAGAGATATAGGCTGTGAGCTTTAGAAGTTAGCCGTCACAGAGAAGACAGAGCCGTTCTGGTTACCCAGGTATATCCTTTCTCCGACGACTGCGGGCGAAGACCTCATGCCGTAACGCGTATTATGGCTCCAGACCTCTGAGGCATCTTCTCTCGAAATCACGTAGACGTTTCCGTCTGAGCTTCCGAAACACAGCCTGTCCTTTGTAACCGCGGGGGACGTCCTGACCTCGCTTCCCTCACCGTAGCTCCAGATCTCCTCGCCCGACTCGGCGTCGACTGCGTAGACGTTTCCATCGTTACTTCCGAAGTAGACAGTCGCATCGGCTAACGCCGGCGAAGAATGTATCTCGTCGCCCGTCTCGAAGCTCCATAGCTCGGAGCCATCGTCCTTACTCAGCGCGTAAAGGCTACCGTCGGTACTTCCTATGTAGACGGCGTCGTCTCCGAGAGTAGGTGCTGCCTCTATCTCGTAGCTCTTACCCCATCTCATACTTCCGTCCGTAGTGAACGAAATTACCTGACCGATGTCGCTTGCGGTGTAGACACCCGACTCGTCGACCGCGGGCGAGACGCGGACTGCGTACTGCTGGTTGCTGTTCCAGGCTTCCTCACCCGACTCGGCGTCGACTGCGTATACACGTCCGTCTGTGCTCCCTATATAGACGGTACCGTCGTAGACAGCAGGGGCGGTGTGTATCTCGTCACGTGTCGAGAACTCCCACTCAGGAGTGCCGTTGGAACTGTCGATAGCGTAGAGGTCGCCTCCGACTGTTCCGACGTAGAGATGATCGCCGTCGTCGCTGACAGCGGGCGAACCCCTCACAGGGTCGCCGAGGCTGACGCTCCAGACCTCGTTTCCTATCGTGGCACTGTAACCGTAGACTGTGCCGTCAGTTCCGCCTATGTAGAGTACTGAGTCGTCGACAACTGGCGATCCGAAGACCTCATTTCCTACTGAGACAGACCAGTCCTCGTCGGGGAACTTAGGAGGTATCTGTGTCGCGGGGTTGTACCCTGAGTTCGACGAGTTCTTCTGGAACGACAGCCATCTGTCCTCGACGTCGGGAGCCTCCTGAGCCGCGTCGTCGGTCTCAGACTCGTTCTCCGCCTCCTGCATCTCTGTCTCATTCTGATCCGTGTCAGTCACATTCTCGACAGGCTGTGTCTCGTTCTGGTTCGTGTCAGTCTGGTTCTGAGGCTGTGAGTCGTTCGTCCCATCTCCGTCCCCACCGCCACCCGTACATCCCGCTATACCCGCTATTCCGACAGAAGTAGCCTTCAGAAACCATCTGCGCGTTCGCTGAGTTCCGTCCGACATACAACTAAAACAGAATAGAAGACATAAAAATCTATTCCGTCCGACAAAAAAGATCTATCAGCCCGATACCTCGCCTAAGAGACGCCGCGCTTCCTGAACCCTCTCGTCGGCGAGGTCAGTGTTACCCTCCGCACCCGCGTCGGCGGCACGTCGGAACTCTGTTGCGGTCTGACGTAAGGTTCTGAGGCTCGATATAAACGACTCCGCCTGGCTCCTCTGTATCGATCCTTTTCCCTCGGCGGGCTTGACCCCCATGTACTCGTCGAAGCTGTCGAGGGAGTTGTTGAAGCTCGTGTTCGCCGTCTCGAAAGTATCAGAGGCTTGTCTCCATCTCTCGTGTGAGAGCTCTCCGTCTTCGAGATAGACAGAGACTGTCCCGAGACCCGTGTAGAGAGATCTCAGACCTTCAACGTACGACTCCCAGCCGTCCCCGAGAGGTCTCATGAACGGCATATGCTCCTCGTGCTGGTAGACGAGATGGTCGCGCACGGGGCTGATATCCACCGCGGGATCGTCGAGTTGTGTGAGAGTCGAATTCGTCTCGGCGTAGACCGACTGCGACTCGTTGAGCTTCTGTCTCGCGCTCTCGACGTCTTCGAGAGCACCGTCGAGGGGATCTACGTTACTCGTAGACGCACGCCTCAGGTCTCGTCTAGCACGTTCGAGATCTTTGTGTGCCCTTGCGTGGAGTATGTCGCCTTTTGCGACACCGATAACTACGTCCGCGGTCGCTCTCAGACTTCGTGCCCTTTCGGGGTCTAACTCGCCCTCGTCTTCGAGCTTCTCAGCCATCTCACGTGCCCTCTGTGCCTTGTCACGCGCCTGGATCATATCCTGTTCGACCTCATCGACGGAGACATCCTCGCCAAAGACGAAGAGTACCGGGGCGTCCTCGACGTCGCTCACAGACTCGTTGAGAAGTCTCAGGGCGCCGTCAACCGTCGCGTTCTGCCCGGAGTCAGATGATGGGCTCTCCGTTCCCGTTCCGGTCTGTGACCCTCCCATACAGCCCGCAAGAGCCACGGCTAAGACGGCTACGGCGACTAAGAGTTTCTTAGTTTTCATCAGTATATAAAAAGAGACGCGAGAGTATCTTATATCTGGCTCTCAGATCAGCACGTCGGAGGCGCAGTCTCGACTGTGACGTCAAGAGTCGAAGAGGTGTCGCCCGACGATGCCTCTAGATCCATCTTGTACTGCTGCATTCCCTGTCCCGACTCCTCGTTTATCTCGAGCTGTGTCGAGCTACCCGGCGAAACCGTGTTGCTTCCGAGGCTCGCCGTCATTCCCGACGGGACGTTCGCTGTCTCTATGGTGACGTCCCCCGGTGCGTCCTCGTTCGCCGAGACCTCAACCGACGCCGAACGTCCAGCTCCGACGGTCACAGGGTTCGAGCCTATCGATATGAGCTCGTTACTCGTGGCTACCTCGCCCGAGCCGCCTCCTCCTTGTGTCTGTGCTTCTCCGCTACCCCCACCGCCGCCTCCAGTACAGCCGGCGAGCATCACTAGACCTACTACAACTCCTATAATAAGATGGCGTCTGTCCACCATACCTACTTTTGGTTGCCTCTATGTATATTTAAGAATTTCCATGACTTATTCAAATTGTAATAATGATACATAAATTAAGACGTCATCTAAGGAGACCAAAGAAAAAGAGTACTAAGACGAGTAGGTTGAGTATATGTGTGACTCCGACCGTAGTACGGTAGGGGAAGTTGATCATGACACCAAACATGAATGATATCTCCTTCATGAAGAATAGACCGAACCCCACGAAGAGAAACATGAAACGTCTGTTCCTCCTCTTGTAGTAGGCGAGAGCGGCGACCACGAAGATACCCGCGGCGAGTATAAGGGTGGCTATATGTATCGCCGAGTCGAGCTGAGTCCCCTCTATGCGTGGAGGCTGCATATGGATCAGGGGCTCATACGCCGTCTCTAACATGACGTGAAAAAGAGTAACTTCTCTACGGTATATACGTCTTGTCCTACTCTTCGGCTTCCTGGTCTTCGAGTATCCTGTCTATCTGAGAGGTCATCTCATTAGCCGAGACGAAGCTTCCGTACTTCTCGTACCTTATCCTTCCCTCTCCGTCGACTATAACGATTCCCGGAGGAGAATGTGTCTGGTACTTTCTCAGGAATACCTCCGAGCCGGTGTCGGAGAGGTAGGTCATCTCTATGTCGTGTTTCTGCTTCCAGTTTCTGAGTGTCTCCTTGCTCTCGGGTGATATGGCGACGAAATGGACGTCGTCGCCTGGGTATCTCTCCTCCATCATCTCCTTCCACGTGGGTATCATCTCGCCACATGTTAGACACGTCGTAGTCATCAGATCGATCACGACGACATCGCCCTCGTAGTCGGAGAGCGAGACCGTCTCGCCCTCGACTGACTCAAGCGTGAAACCCGGAGCTGGCTTTGCCTCGGCGGCTGTCTTCACGTTGCTATTAAACGCGCCCATCACGCTCAGACCCGCGAGGGCAACTACGAGGACTAAGATAGTCCCCACGACCGCCGTTACGACACTCTTGTCTGACATCTATTTTTGTTCTTATGTATCACATCAGCATTCTCTTGACCTTGAAACCGGCGTACATCCCCGGGAATATTCCGACTGCGTAGACGAGCCCGACGAGGTTCGCCTGTGTCGAGATCGCCGTGAGGAATCCCGCACAGTCACACGCGAGTGCGAGACGGACTCCGAGAGCTATGCCGAATCCTCCGAGTATCGAGAGAGCGTAACGGTTGAGCTTCTTGCCCTTCGGAGGTGTACGTATCTTGAAGTCCTGGTACCACACAGCGGCGAGGAACGCACCGAGTATCGCGACTATGTAAGCCCACGTACCTATCGCGAGTCCGGGAAGTGCCTTCGTTCCAGCCCACCACCACTCTCCGGGGAACCACTGAGGTACTGTAAATCCGAAGACAGGCCAGACGAAGTAGCTCGCTATGAAGCCGAGAGGTCCGGCTCCACGGAACATACCGGGGAGTGCGTCGGCACCCCATATCTGGTACGACACGAAGAAGATAGTGTTAGCGAAGACTGCGATGGTTCCCGCTACTCTGGGATCCCAGAGTCTCTCGGGTGTCGCGAAAGCCTTCTTGAAAGCCGACGAAAGGCTCGCGGCGTCACTCTTGACAACTCTTCCTCCGTCGGCGACCTTCTTCTTGACCTCGTTCATCTGGGGCATTCCGCCCTCAGGCGAGTAGTTCTTCGCGAGGTAGTACGATATAGCCGCGAAGGCTATGGATGCTACGACACCGTAGACGAGAACGCCGAGCTTGACTCCCAGAATTGGCTCACCGGGTCCTTTGAGAGTCAGTAGAGGCGTCGACCAGGGCCAGCCGAATCCTCCGAATTCCCTGTTGAAACTCACCGCCGGCCTGGCTACGAACGGAACCATCACGACCCAAGCTACGAATATAGCGAAGGTCTGTAAAACGGCTGAGACACGTCCCTCACCTATCTTGTGGACTAGACTAACCGCTGACGCTCCTCCTAGCGCCGATCCGAAACCGAGTATGAACGACCCTATGAAGGCTAGGGGTCCTGAAGGCTTCGTGGGCGGCATCTTTCCCGTGAAGAACGTGATTATTCCAACCGAGAGAATTCCGATTCCGAAGAAGTACATGAACCCTCTCGCTAGCCAGCCGTTGCGCTGGTAGACGAGGTCTCCAAACATCTGAACCGGGTCGAACTGTCCTCTCTGAAGCGCTATTCCGAATATGAGTCCGGCTACACCCACAACTCCGTAGACGACTGTGTTAGGACTCGTCGGCTCCATGAAACTGTACTCAGCTAGAAGTACTGATAATGCCCCTATCATTGTTATGTGTGTATCTCGAAGAAGTAGTCTGCTCCCTTCTTCTCGACCTCGTAGTCGTATCCTTCCTGCTTGCAGAGCGTAGGTATGTTCACTTCACCTATACTCGGCATATCCGTCACGAACTCGACTGTCTCACCACTACTAGCTTCTTCGAGTCCCTCCTCTGCCATCCAGAGAGGGATAGGGTACTCCTCCCCCCTTGCGTCAACTCGTTTCATCTGTTTGCTCATTCGTATCCCCCGGCTTTACGTAGACAGGGGTCGACTAATAAACGTATTTGGAGTTCGGACACAACTAATTAGGGATAAGGTACAATTTACCTAGAAGTGGGATAGATCCGAGTTATTGTACCCATTTTGGGGTCAAAATGCGGCATATGTATACGTCAGGTTTAATGTTAACCGGAGATAGTATTCTGGTATGAAGAATATAAGAGAACAACTCATCGAGGGTGGTAGTAAGTGGCGCTAGTTCCGCCCGTGCTCGGAATACGTGTCTGTATGATAATCTCGTCTCTCAACATAGCCCTGCTCACGGGTCTAGCGACAGTATACGGCAGGAATTACAGGCGTATGAAGTCGGCATTCAGCCTCGGTCTCTTGATCTTCTCTCTCCTATTCGTACTTGAAAACAGCCTCGCAGTCTACTACTACGTCACACAGCAGATAGTGACGTGGAAGCCACACATAGTCCTAGCCACCTCGGAGTTCGTGGGCTTCTCAGTTCTTGGTCTGATAACCTGGAAGCCAGACCTCTCGTTCAGTCTGAGAGTCCCGAGAATAAGATGAATTGTACATAACCCCGAAACGATCTTGAAAAACCTACTTATGTACTCTGGGTATACGGAGTCGTAGGGGGAAAACATGGAAAGAGCAAAACAGAAGATAGGAGCTTTAGTTATTGTAGCTCTCATAATTGGGGGAATAGGTACACAGATATGGGCAGGTACCGACAAGAACGTCGTAAACGCGGGTTTCTCAGAAGGAGAGGAGAGAAACATACCCACTAACGAGAGCGGTGATTCTTCGTCGGGATCGTCGTCGAGTATAGGTACTGACGCTGACGTACCCGATGGTGCCGTAGTGTCGTCGTCGAGCGGTGGGGCGTCACCGACAGGTTAGGACAACTTAACTCTTATCCGGGCTAAGAGCCTGTATCTCACATGGAACTCGAACTTCTGGTATTTGCGGCTACTGCGGGGACAGCCACCTTCTTCTCGCCGTGTGGCTTCCCGATGCTCGCGGTCTATGCCTCGTACTACCTCCAGGAGGAGGACGAGGGAATAGGCTACTCCCGCGGCTTTGTAGCCGGAGGAGCGACAGCCGTCGGCTATCTTGGTGTCTTCTTAGCCCTCGGCGGACTCGTCTACGCGGTCGGAAACGCCGTGACACCACATATTCCGAAGCTGGAGCTGTTCGTCGGAAGCCTCCTCATGGTCTTCGGTGTTCTGATACTCACAGGAAGATCACCGTCGTTTTCGAGCGAGGTCTACATTCCCGAGAGAGGCGGCTTGACGGGATTCTTCGTCTTTGGTGTCCTCTACGCAGTCGCAGCGTCGGCATGTGTAATACCCGTCTTCGTGAGTCTGATCACCTACGCGGCTTCACAGGGCAGTCTCGTCTCGACACTGACCGTCTTCGGTGTCTACGCCGCTTCGATGGGTGCGATGATGATCGTAATCTCACTCGCGATAGCCGGTGGAAAGGAGATATTCGTCGACAAGATAAAGTCCCATATAGGACTGATAGAGAAGGGCGCGGGAGTCGTAATGGTAGTCGTAGGAGCCTACCAGATAGGCTACTACATCACCAACTTTGTTCTCTGATTCCTCCAAACCGAGGAATTCATACCGAAACCACGTCAACTTCGTCTGATGCTTGAGTTTGGGACTGCGGAAGCACGCAGTGGCGAGAAGGACACGGGAAGACTACGAGCCGGAGAGCTACGTGACGGCTCCGACTTCGGGATTCCGGTAGCCGTAGTCAACGGCTCGGGCAGAGGCAAGACGCTCTACATACAGGCGGGGAGCGACGGAGACGAACTAAACGGTGTCTCCGTTGTACGTGAGATTTACAGAAGGATAGATCCTGAGGAAGTATCGGGAAACCTACTCATAGTCGGCGTTCTCAACTTCCACGGCTTCCAGAGAGCCGTCCACCGGAATCCTCTCGACGACATCAAGCTCAACAGGGCTTTCCCGGGGTCGAGGGACTCCAGCAGTCAGCGTCTCGTCAACCTCGTCTACGAGGAGGGGGTCAAGAGATCCGACCTCGCGCTCGACCTCCATCAGGGATCGACGAGCCGTATGATCGACGAGGTAAGAGTGAGATGTGGGGAGGATCACTACCTCCACTCCGACTGCATGGATCTCGCACAGACCTTCGGCACCGAGTACATACTCGACGAGAAGGGAGCAGAGGGACAGCTTGCGAGGGTCGCACCCGACGAGGGTATTCCGACCGTAGACCCAGAGCTTGGAGGTAGCGTAGGTGTCGACGGGGCGTCGGTCGAGAAGGGCGTGAGAGGAATCTTCAACGTCCTCAAAGGTTATGGATTCATCTCGGGTGAGCCTGCTCTCCCGAGGAAACAGACGCGCGCGACGGGCTTCGACACGTTCTACACGAGACGCGGTGGAATGGTCGACCTCGAAGTCGATCTCTACGACGAGGTCGAGAGGGGACAGACCCTCTTCCAGGTAACAGACGTATTCGGAGATGTCAAACAGACTGTGACAGCCGACAACAGAGGTGTAGTCTGGCGGATGAGACGTCTACCGATGGTGGCGACAGGAGAGTACGTCATGAGCGTCGCTACGGGGATAGACGAGATCGAAACCCCGTAGTGGGTCGAGACCGTCTTGGGTATATGTCCGAGAAAGAGAAAGAGACAGAGACAGACACAGACATAGAAGCCGACGACCTCCTACCCGCAGAACGTCTCAGACAGTCGGCTCTCGAAGGCGACGTGACACAGATACACAGAGGTGAGAGACACGCCAATGAGGATGACAGATTCGTGATAGACGGCACGACCTTTGAGGTCGTCGAGGTGTACGAGGAGAGACTCGGCGATATGACCGACGAGGACGCACGTGCCGAGGGGTCGGACAGCTTAGAGGACTACAAGAGACGTGTCGAGAGGGCACACGGTATAGAGTGGGACGACGACAGTACTGCCGTCTTACACAGGTTCGAGCGCGTCTAGACCACTCGCGTCTCCCTGTCCTTCTCGGGGTACTCGACCACGACCTCCATCCCGTCGTAAGCCACCTCCGTATGCGAGAAGATTTCACGCGCCTGTCTCACGAGGCGCTCGACGCCGTCGGAGTAACGTGAACTCACATGTGTGAGTGCGAGCATCTCGACATCGGCATCCCTCGCCGTCTTGGCTGCCTCCCTCGCAGTCGAGTGTCCCGTCTCGTAGGCGCGGTCCGACATCTCGTCGTCGAACATCCCGTCGTGTATCAGTAGTGAGGCGTCGCGCGAGGCTTCGAATATCTCGTCTGTGGTTCTCGTGTCGCCCGTGTAGACGACCTTACGTCCCGGACGTGGTTCCCCGACGACCTGGTCGGGGGTCACAGTAGTTCCGTCGTCAAGTTCGACACGCTCGCCCTCGTGGAGCTTAGAGAAGAGGGGGCCGGGTGGCACGCCCAGAGCCTCCGCCTTCTGCCTGTCGAACTTACCCTTCCTGTCGTCCTCCTCTATCGAGTAGCCGACGCTGTTTACGTTCCAGTGCTTCGTACGGAAGACCTCGACCGAGTATCCCCCCATCTCTATGCTGTATCCGTTGCCTACCTCGTGTACCCTGACGTCGTAAGCCGGACTGTGTCCCCCCAACTCGACGCAGTCCTCGACGACATTCTCCATCCCCTTCGGGCAGTAGACGTCGACCGGCTCTTCACGTCCCTGGAAGGTCCAGGTCTGGAAGAGACCCGGGAGGCCGAGTATGTGGTCTCCGTGTATATGTGTCAGGAAGATGGCATCGACACCGAAGCCCGTGCCGTGTTTCATCATCTGTCTCTGTATTCCCTCGCCGCAGTCGAAGAGGAGACGGTCACCCTCCATCTCGACCATCACACCGCTCGGGTTCCTCTCGGTAGTCGGGATAGAGCCTCCGGTTCCCAGAAACGTAACGCGTAACATCTTAGACGAGATCCTTGATCTTCGTAGCGGGCTTCGTCGACTTTATGTCGGTGTCGATCATTCCGACGACTTCGAGGTCTGTGGTTTCGAGGTAGTCCTTGCCCGAGGCTCCCTCGACGACCTCCTTCCGCATACGGAACTCGTGTCCGTCGTACTCGACGTCGACGCCGTCCCTGTCGAACCTCAGTACTGTTCCCGAGTGGACGACCTCAGACTTATCACTGTTATTATCGGAGTCCTCAGATCCGGAATCAGACATACATAGACGTAGGTCGGTTCACCGAATAAGGCTCACGGATTGGAGTAGATGTGTCAGACTCCAGCCTCGTCGTCGAGTTCGAGTGCCTTATCGACGGCTTCGTCGGCTGATTCGGCTAAGAGCCTGACCATCGTCTCCTTTCCGACGTCCCCCCTGTCGAGAACCGCGTCGGGAGCCTCATCGCGCCCCTCCATCACGACCTTCGCGCTCCAGCTCATCGTACTCCCCTCAGTCGACTTTATTCTTTCAGGCTCCTCCGATCTGTCGAACTCGACAGTATCCCAGCCGAGACTGTCTACGGCTTTCTCTATCCTGTCGTCGAGACGGAGGTTCGCGGCAGCGTTGACCGACTCGTCGTAGTCACGTACTCCCAAGAGGAAACGCGCGACATGGCTTGACGCCCCTAGCCAGGCTCCCGACGTCGCCTTGACACCATCGGAGAGCCGCGAGATACGCCCTTCGACTCCGGCGACCTCATCTACTGAGACGGCGTACGGAGTCGTGACAGCGAAGTTGGTGCCGACCTCGGGGACAATCCGTGAGATGTCCTCCGACTCGAAGGTCTCGACTGCGTTCCTGACCTTCTCTACGGCGTCGAACCGCGCCGCCGAGTTACGTAGTCCAGCCAGGTGGTGGACAGAGCCATTACCCTCGCCGACATCTAGACCGTATCTTATCGCTCGGTGAATGAACTCCTCTCCCCTCGCAACAGCAGTCTGGAGATCCTCTCCTTTAGCGAGTTCGGCGGTCACAGCCGACGATAGCGCGCAGCCCGTGCCGTGTGTGTTCTCAGTTTCGAACCTCTCCTTGTAGAACTTGCGTGAGTTGGCGAGACGCAGGACATCGACTATCTCGTCGGAGTCGTCCTCGGAGTGTCCACCCTTGATGAGAGCCGCGTCAGCTCCGAGGCTTTCGGTGATTATCTTCGCCGCTCTCTCCATCGATTTCTCGTCGTGAACCTCGACGTCGGCGAGTACCTCAGCCTCGGGTATGTTGGGTGTAACAAGACTCGCCTCGGGGACGAGTTCATCTCGGAGGAGTTCCTCGGCGTCCTCGTCCAAGAGTCTGTCACCGCTCTGTGCGACCATCACGGGATCGACCACAAGAGGAAAATCATGTCCGCGTACCTTCTCGGCGACAGCCTCTATTATCTCGGTGCTTCCGAGCATTCCCGTCTTCGCGGCTCCGATGTTGAAGTCGGAGACTACGGAGTCTATCTGTGCGACTACCTCGTCAGGTGGGACGGGATGTACCGAGTCGACCCCGAGCGTGTTCTGTGCTGTGATATTGGTGACAGCCGAAGTTCCGAAGACGCCTCTCGCCTCGAATGTCTTGAGATCCGCCTGTATCCCGGCGCCGCCTCCCGAGTCGGAGCCCGCTACTGTTAAGGCTACTTCCATGTGGGACGTATAGAGACCGTTCGACTTTTATCTGTCTCTGTCGTCTTGCCATACATGAAGATTCTCGTGGTCGGCGGCGCGGGCGCGATGGGGGAGTGGTTCGTAGGGTTCTTCGAGGAGCGTGGCTACGACGTCTACGTGAGCGACCCCGACGCCGACGACTCAGTTCCTCTCAAACGTGTCGACGACTTCGACATCGTCGTAGTCTCGGTTCCGATAGACTCGACCGTCGAGGTTATCGAGGAGGTCGCTCCGCGTATGTCGGACGGTCTACTGATGGACATCACGAGTGTCAAGAAGAAGCCCGTCGACGCGATGCGCGAGAACGTCTCCGAGGACGTAGAGGTTCTTGGGACACATCCGATGTACGGTCCAAGCGTGCGGTCTATGAGGGGCCAGACCGTGATAATCGTTGAGGTACATACGGGAGAGAGAGCCGAGGAGATTGTCTCTCTCTTCGACGACGCAGGGGCTAACATACAGAGAGTCTCGGCTAAGGAACACGACGAGATGATGAGCGTCGTCCAGGGTCTGACCCATTTCTCCTACATTACAGTAGGAAGGACTCTCGAACGTATTGACTTCGACGTCGACGAGTCGAGACGTTTCATGTCTCCCGTCTACGAGATAACACTCGACTTCGTGGGACGTATACTCAATCAGAACCCTCATCTCTACGCCGATATACAGGAGAACCAGCCCGTAGGCGTGGTACACGACGCCTTCGTCGAAACTGCGCGTGAACTCAGAGGTCTCGTAGAGGACGGTGACCATGACGGATTTGTCGACGTGATGAACGACTCGGCGAGACATTACGGCGACACCAAAAGCGCACTCCGACGATCCGATAAACTCATAGACGCGAAGGTCGAGGAGTACGAGGAGTTACACGAGAGCCTGGGCGACGAAAGGGGTCTCCGACACGTCTACTCCGATACTGTCCACGTCGGAGTAGTCGACGAGATCGATGGGCAGACGGTCTATCTCGACGAGGGCACCGAGGTCGTAGAGTTAAACACGAGTAACGTCGAGCTTCTCTCCGAAGACGAACTCAGAGACTGGAAGCTCGAAAGCCTCGAAAGACACGAGAGGGACGTAAGCGTCGTATTTAGTCACGGGATCGACACCGAGGTTCTCGAAGACGTACTTGTCTCGTCAGACGACGACGTCGTCGAAGTCGAGACTGTCGATATCTACGACGGCGACGCAGTTCCCGAGGATGCCGTCAGCTACACAGTGCGTCTGGGGATAATAGGTGACGCAGATCCAGGCGAGGTCGTCGGCTCGGTAGTCGAGACACTCGAAGGACTCGGAGGCGAAATAAGGACATGACTGAACGCGACGAGATACTCGACACGGTGCGTTACACCGCGAAAGCACACGACTTCACGACTGAGGAGATAGACAACTACCTCCCCTTCGACGCAGACCCAGACGAAGTTAGGGGAGTGATATCCGACAACGTCTACGACGTCTCAGTGGGCGAGACAGAGGAGGGGGTCTTCACGAGGGTCGAGGGCGACGAGGTGGAGGTGGACTTCGATCCTGGCATCTCCGACCGTATAGAGTCGAACGTCGGTGGGATACTCGAAGAAGAGATCAAGTCGGAGAGACAGATTCTGGAGTACATAGACTCACTCAGGGGAAGCTATCCGGGTTCGGGAGTCGAGTACACCGCAGAGGACTGTCTGGCTTACCTCGTCTACCACTTCCCCGCCTACTACGTCGAGGCGAAACACGTCCTCTCAGACCTGCCTCTCAAGGACAGGATGCGCGTCCTCGATGTAGGCGCGGGTGTGGGAGCGAACGCACTGGGTCTCCACGACTTACTTCCGTCACAGACCGCGGTCGAGTACACTGCTGTCGAACCCTCGGAAGCCGCCGAGTACCTCGAACGTCTACTCTCGGAGACTCGGACGACCTTCGGTACGAACGTAGAGAAGGAGACAGCCGGCTCATTCTCTCCCGAAGCCGATGAGAGATACGACCTCATACTCTTCTTCAACGTTTTGAACGAGCTAAGTGATCCTGTCGACGTCCTCGAAGAGTACATCGAGTACCTCTCCGAAGACGGAAGCCTCGTCGTAGTCGATCCCGCCGACCTAGAGACCTCGGTTCCGCTGCGTGAGATACAGCGCGAGTTCCACCACGACTACACTGTTTACGGCCCGTGTACGTATCTCTGGGACGAGAAATGCGGAGGCAGATGCTGGAGCTTCGACTCGGTCGGGTTCGAGCCCCCCGACTTCGCGCGTTCGTACGTCGGTGACAGGGACGCCTACGTCCGCGACGAGGTCAAGTACTCGCATTTCGTCCTGCGTAAGGACGGCAGAACGCGGCGTTCGTACGACGCCAGAAGGTCGGAGGAGGCTATGATGGACGAGATGTCGGAAAACGTCGGAAGACGGATACGTGTAACGGCGGCTAAGATGAGCGGCGACCTCAGCGATGACGACAAAGGAACCGAGGTCTACAAGGTCTGTGACGGCTCGGCAAAGTCGGAGCACTACGCCGTCCTGAGGGACGAGACTGAGTTCAACCGCTATCTCCGAGACGCCGACTACGGCGAGATACTCCGTCTCGAAGACGTCTTAGTACATTACAATCCCAACGAGTCGGAAGACGTTCCCGAGTCGTACCACCTTGTCGTCGACGACGAGTCAGTCGTCGCAAGACAAGAGTAAAGATATTTGATACGTAACTGTGTATATCCGACAATGTCAGACAGTGACAGTGACCCGCCTTCGACGCGCGACGAACTCGAAGAGCTGGGTTTCTACGACAACGAGTTCACCGAGTTCCCTCCCGAGCTCAGCGGAATAAAGAGGTTCAAGGTCGAAGGGAAGACAGAGCCCTTGGTCGAGTCGCTCGACATCTTCGAAGCCAACTTCCTCAGGAAGGAGGTCATAGAAGCACTCGGAAGAATAGGTGACGACAACGCCGTTGACCGTCTCCTCGACGAGGTAGACGACGCCGACACACGTATAGATGCGATAGAAGCACTTGCACGGATAGGCTCGCCGAAGGCGTCCGAGAAGCTCGAAGATACTCTTGACCCCGAGGCTAACATCCCCGACAACGTACGTGCGAAGGCGGCGGACGCCCTCGGCAAGATAGGGGACTCGGGATCGACAGACGCAGTCGTCGGAGCCCTCGAAATGGAGTCGGTACGAGTCAGAGAGTCGGCAGCGGAGGCTCTCGGAAGTATAGGAGACGAGGACGCCGTCGAGGATCTGGGTAGCCTCCTCGAAGAAGAGACACACGAGTCAGTACGCGTGAGCGCGGCGAAGTCTCTCGCAGAGATAGGCGGTGAGAGGGCGCGCGGGATACTCGAAGACTACTCCGACGACACGAACGAGCTAGTGGCTAAAGCGGCGTCTTGACCTCGGCTAGAATTTACACACAAATTTAGGCACGAAGGGAAAGATATATTTCTATTTAGTGGTACAGACCTAGTAGATCATGGACAGAAGAGACTTCCTGAAGGCTGCGGGAGCGACATCGATAGCTGGACTCGCCGGCTGTACAGGCGGCGGGGGCGGAGGAAACGGCGGAGATACCGGCGGTGACGGTGGAGGCGACACCGGCGGAAACGGCGGAGACTCAGGTGGAGACAGCGGAGGAGACTCGGGTGGAGACTCCGGCGGAAACGGCGGAGGCGGAACCACGGGACTCCCCGAAGGTGTCTCTCAGGAACAGTTCGACACTGGTCCCGTCCCCGACGCCTACTCGACCGCAACCTCACAGGGTGGTACCGCCAGAAACCCCGACGTCCTCCAGGCAAAGAGTGGCGTCAGCTACCAGTCAGAGCCGAGTTCGGGTGACCAGTGTGATGGCTGTGTCCAGTACGTACCCGACCAGAACGACGACGGCTACGGCGCATGTGCTCTCGTAGAGGGCTACATCCATCCCCAGGGATGGTGCTCGCTCTACGCTGCGTACCAGGGCTAGAAGAGTAGAGTAGTACAGAATCCTTTTCCGACCAACTACTACCTGTTCTGTGTCTCCTTGAGGTACTCCTCTAGGAGTCCGGGGAACTCACGTCCTCTCATGTAACGCAGACCGAAGTCGCTCGCCCATCTTATTATACCCTCGTCCTCTGTCACGACTCCGGCGTCGAGTTCACGTGCGAGTATGAGGAGGTCGAAGTCCTCGCGTGAGTCGAGGACTCCCTGGCGGAGCGTGTCGCGGTACTTGTCTCTGAGGTCTGAGACAACCTTGTCGACCTCGGTCATGTAGTCGTGTTCGTCGACAGTCTCCGCCTTCGACTTCTCTGCTTTCCTGACAGCCTCCTCCGAGACACGGAGACCACGGTTGACGCGGTCGCTCATCTCGTCTATGAAGCCATAGACTATCTCGGCGGGAATCATGACCTCGAACCTCGCGGGGTTCTTCTTTATTATCCAAGTGTTGAGTCGTGAGTAAGTTTCGTCTGAGATATCCCTGTCACGTAACATACCGTCGAGTTCATCGTAGATCGAGGGCGGGAAGTAACACGATATGTTGAGCTTGAGCTTCGCATCTGCTATGAGGTCAAGAAGACGCGTGAGTGCGTCCTCTAAGCTTTCGCCCTCCCTGCGTATCTCGTCGGTCATGAAAGCCGACGTATCGACGACGAACCTCTGTTTGAGAGGATGTTCGGGTCTCGACATACCGAATGAATAGACGTTACGAGAGACAGATCAAGCTTAGGTTTCAGCGTTTGGGTGGCTGAGACTCAGACGAGGGAATCGCCTGTCATATCGTCGGGTGCCTCAATCCCGAGTAACTCTAGGAGGCTCGGAGCGATGTCGCGAAGCTCTCCGTGTCTCCCGACCTCGCCTTCTCCGTCTATATGTATGAAGGGCGCGGGGTTGAAGGTATGTGCGGTATGTGGGTCGTCATGATTCCCCATCTCGTCGGCGTTTCCGTGGTCGGCTGTCACGATAACCTCGGCTCCGTCCTCGACGAGAGCGTTGACGAGCTCTCCCGCACACGAGTCGACGAACTCACACGCCTCGACGGCGGCTTCGTAGTCTCCCGTGTGTCCTACCATATCGGGGTTAGCGTAGTTGAGTATGAGGAGGTCGTACTCTCCGACGGCTTCGAGTGCCTCGTCGGTGACCTCACGCGCGCTCATACGGGGTGTCTCGTCGTAGGTCTCGACGTCAGGGCTCGGAACTATGACACGCTCCTCACCCTCGAAGGGCTCCTCTCTGCCTCCGTTGAGGAAGTAGGTCACGTGGGCGTACTTCTCGGTCTCAGCTATCCGCATCTGTGTCATTCCCTCGTCCGAGACGACTTCGCCTAAGACGTTCTTGGGCTCGACGGGGTCGAAAGCTACGTCTAAGCCGTACTCGGAGTCGTACTCGGTCATCGTAGTAAAGTCGAGGTCGAGAGATGGATACTCCCGGGTGTCCCAAGAGTCGGAGTCTATGCCGTTCAGCATACGCGTAAGCTGGCGCGCCCTGTCGGCACGGAAGTTGAAGAAGACGACTGAGTCGCCGTCTTCGAGAGCGGGAGCGTCTTCGACGACTGTCGGCTCGACGAACTCGTCTGTCTCTCCCCTGTCGTAGGCTTCCTCGACCGCCTCGCTGGCTGTCTCGGCGTCTCTGCCCTCGCGCTCAACTATCGCGTCGTAAGCCATGCCCGTGCGTTCCCATCTCTCGTCCCTGTCCATCGCGTAGTAACGTCCCGAGACCGTCGCAACCGTCGCATCTGTCTCGTCCGCCTTCTCCTCTAACTCCTCGATATAACCGAGAGCACTCTTCGGAGGAGTGTCACGTCCGTCGAGGAAAGCGTGTACGACCGCCTCGCGTCGGTGGTCTTGTGCCATCTCTAAGAGGGAGTGGAGATGTCTCTGTGCCGAATGTACACCGCCGTCGCTCACGAGTCCCATGAGATGGAGACGGTCTCCCGACTCGACCGCATCGACGAGTGCTTCGTTCTCGAAGAAGGAGCCGTCGTCTATAGACTCGTCTATCCGTTTTATGGGCTGTCTGACTATCCTCCCCGCGCCTATGTTGAGATGTCCGACCTCGGAGTTTCCCATCTGACCCTCAGTGAGACCGACGGAGGGTCCGTGTGTCGTGAGAAGACCGAACCTGCCCTCGCGTCTCCATCTGTCGAAGTTGGGTGTCTCGGCGTTTGCGACCGCATTCCCCTGAGTCTCGTCACGTATTCCCCAGCCGTCGAGTATTATGAGCGCGGCGTGAGTCATTTCTGGTTCTTGTTGAGTATCGAGACGTAGAAGATATAACAGTTCTGTATCTGTATCTCGTGTGCTGCGGTATCTATGGTGTTTTTAGTCCTCGACGCGTATGTAGTTTAGGTGAAAGTATTGGTACTGGCACGTCGCAGCCGTCTCGTCTTGCTCATCTCCGTAGCCCTGTGTCTTGTCTCTGTGTCTGGACCCGCATCCGCCGAGATAGGCGAAGTAGACGGCTACTCCCATGACGACAGACTCGACATAAACACCTCCGACGGACTCTCCGACAACGAGGCGGAGGCTCTCGTCTCACGTAGCATGGCACGTGTCGAGTACATACGCGGGGTTGAGTTTAACTCGGAGATTCCCGTGAGGAGTATATCACGGTCGGAGTACCACGACAGGATGTCGGAGAGGGAGAGAAGATCTAACAGTAACAGAAACAGTAGTCTCTCCGACTGGAACAACCAGGTCTGGGAAGCCCTCTTCATAGTCGGAGAGAACGACGACATCACCGACGAGATACACGGCGTCATCAACTCGAACGTCATAGGCTACTACTCCCCCGAGAACGACACCGTCTTCCTCGTGAGCGGTGCCTCGAAGATAGACGAGTCGACACTCGTCCACGAACTCGTCCACGCCCTCCAGGATCAGAGAGGTAAGCTTGAGGAGTTCAGAAACACGTCACTTCTCACACAGGATCAGCAGCTCGCGTCGGACGCAGTCGTGGAGGGCGAGGCGAACTACATCATGTACAGGTACGAGGAGAGATGCGGCGACGGATGGGACTGCCTCGAAGGCGGATCGTCGTCGACGTCGGGGTCAGGGTCAGACGTCAACCTCGGTGTACTGATGACTATGTACGAGCCCTACTCAGACGGTCCCGGATACGTAGCCTCGCTCGTCGAAGACCGAGATGGGTACAGATGGAGCCGTCTCGAAGAAAGGTACGACGACCCGCCCGAGACGACTGAGGAGGTCATACATCTCGGTGGCTCAGGCGACGTCCCCGAGATTGAGTTCAACGACACGTCGTCACGTAACTGGAGTCTCTACGAACACGGCTACGACACAGTCGGCGAGGCGTCTGTCTTCACGATGTTCTGGTACCAGAGCTACAGATACGGGATCGATGCCACCAACACATCGGACTTCAGACAGCCCTCACGTCGGTACGGTATCTACAGATACGTCAGCCGAGCCTCCGCTGGATGGGGCAACGACAGAGTCTATCCCTACAAGACAGACGGCGGCGGGAACGGTTACGTCTGGAAGACTGTCTGGGACTCCAAGAGCGACGCCGACGAGTTCTACGACGCCTACACAGAGGTTCTCGAAGGACACGGAGCCGAGAGACACGGAGAGGCGTGGGTGATACCCGACGGCGAGTTCGCCGACGCTTTCCACGTCACGAAGGATGGAAAGACAGTAAAGATCGTCAACGCGCCCGACATCGAGAGTCTGAGCGGGATAGACCAGAGTATAGAGAGGTCAGAGCCAGTCAGAGGTGTCTCAGTGGGATTTGGGACGCCCGAGAGGATAGCCGTCGGGGTCTTTGTCGTCTTCGTGGCTCTCTTATCGGCGGCAGCATACCTCGGACGTGACTGATACACCGGGCGCGCCAGATTCAAATACTTTCGTCTGGGAGTAAGTCGCATGTCCAGAGTCCTCTGGTTCGACGAGATAGGATCGGGTGACACGGCGTCAGTCGGAGGGAAAAGTGCTAACTTAGGTGTCCTCGCAAACGAGGTCGACGTCCCCGTTCTCCCGGGATTTGCGACCACCGCCGAAGCCTACGACGACTACATAAGACACAACGACCTAGACGACGAGATACGTGAGACTCTCTCGGGGATCGACACCCACGACACAGCCGACCTCCGGAGACGTGGCAGTAAGATACGTTCACTCATACTCGGTGGCGAGATGCCGGACGACCTCCGCGACGAGATAGCCGAGTCTTACTCCGAGCTCAGCGACCGTCTCGGGGTCGAGAACCCCGGCGTAGCCGTGCGTTCATCTGCGACCGCGGAGGATCTCCCGGGGGCTTCTTTCGCGGGACAGCAGGAGACCTTTCTCAACATCTCGGGGGAGGAAGAAGTAGTCGAGAGCGTCAAGGGATGTTACGCCTCCCTCTTCACTGACAGGGCTATCTCGTACAGGGAGGACAAGGGATTCGACCATCTCGAAGTCAAGCTCTCAGCCGCTGTCCAGAAGATGGGGAACGCAGGTGAGGGGGTCTCGGGAGTGACCTTCACGATAGACCCCGACACGGGTTTCGAGAACGCCCTCGTCATAAACGCGAGCTACGGCTTCGGCGACCTCGTCGTACAGGGGGAGATCAACCCCGACGAGTTCACAGTCTTCAAGCAGAACCTCGGTATTATAGAGAGAAGGCTCGGCGACAAGCAGGAGAAGCTCGTTAGACGCGAGGGAGAAAACGTCAGTGTCGAAGTGCCAGACGAAGACTCGGGGTCTTTCTGTGTCTCCGACGAACGGGTCAGAGAGGTAGCAGAGTACGGAATGCGTGTCGGGGAGCATTACGGCAGACCCATGGACGTCGAATGGATACTCGACGGGGACACCGACGAGGTTTTCGTGATACAGGCGAGACCCGAGACTGTCGAGTCGGAACGTGACCCGAACGTAGTAGAGAAGTACCGTCTCAGGGACGAGTCGGAGGTCTTGTCGAGAGGCAGCGCGGTAGGGTCGAGGATAGGTGCGGGAGTCGCACGCGTCTTAGAGTCGCCGGAAGAGATCGACGAGTTCGGTGAAGACGAGGTTCTGGTTACTTCGAGAACAGACCCCGACTGGGAGCCCATAATGAAGAAAGCCGCGGCGATAGTCACAGACAAGGGCGGAAGGACGTCCCACGCCGCGATAGTCTCGCGCGAACTCGGTATTCCGGCTGTGATAGGAACCGACGACGGTACTTCTGTGATAGAGACGGGCGACGAGGTCACAGTCGACGCCTCGGAGTCGGAGGGAAAGGTCTGGTCGGGGATTCTCGACTTCGAGGTCGAGACACACAGACTCGACGAGATTCCGGAGACAGATACTGAGGTTCTCGTCAACATAGGTGTGCCGTCTAAGGCGTTCGAGGTCGCACAGCTTCCCGTAGACGGAGTGGGTCTCGCACGTGAGGAGTTCATAATCTCGTCGGAGGTCGGCGTACATCCTCTCAAGCTGATGGAGGAGGGAAGAGAGGACGAGTACGTCGAGTCTCTCAGGTCGGGAGTCGGGAAGATAGGAGCGGCGTTCTACCCCGACGACGTCGTACTCCGTCTCAGCGACTTCAAGTCGGACGAGTACGCCGAGCTCAGAGGAGGAGACGAGTACGAGACCGAGGAGTCGAACCCGATGCTCGGATTCAGGGGGGCGGCGCGTTACTACGACGACGAGTTCTCGGCGGCGTTCGAACTCGAATGTAGAGCCATAAGGAAGGCGATAGACAGCCTCGGACTCGACAACCTCAAGGTGATGGTGCCGTTCTGCCGAACCGTCGAGGAGGGCGAGAGGGTACGTGAGAAGATGAAGGAGTACGGTCTCGACGAGGGCGACATGGATATCTACGTCATGGCTGAGGTTCCGTCGAATGTCGTCGCCGCCGACGGCTTCGCGCAGAACTTCGACGGCTTCTCTGTCGGAACCAACGACCTGACACAGCTTACACTCGGTGTCGACAGGAACAGCGACAGGCTCTCGGAACTCTTCGACGAGAGGGACGTCGCTGTCAAGAGATCGGTGAGATCGCTCGTAGAGAAGGCGAAGATACTGGGTCTCCACACCGGAATCTGTGGCGACGCTCCGAGCACACACGAAGGATACGCTGAGTTTCTCGTCGAGACGGGTATAGACTCGGTCTCAGTCTCGTCGGACGTCGCCCTCGAAACTATACTACGTGTCGCGGAGGCGGAGGGAGAGATGGACGGAACGGTAGAGTCAGATATAGATATGGTCGGCTGTGTGAGGGAAGTCATCGAAGTCCTCGGAGAGGAAAAGGCCACGTCAGAAGAGCTGAGTCAGAAGACGGGGATGGATACAGAGGACGTCTCTCAGGCACTCGGCTGGCTCCTCAACGAGAACTGGGTCGAAGTCGAAAAAGGACACAGAAAGAAGGAATACAGCCTGTGTCTCTACTGATCCCTGTCCGTGTCGAGGCTCAACTCGGGCTCCCTCAGGATTAGCTCGGTGCCGTCTCTCTCGGAGCTACGGGCTCTGCGTTTAGCTTCGCGGTTTATCCGCCGGAGGTAGTCGACGTCGATACCTCTGTAAGTCGACGGTATCTCTTCGAGGTATATCAGGGCACTCGTCGAGAGGCTCCTGACTCCCTCGGGATTGCCTCTCGTGAGATGGACATAGACCGCCGCAGTCTGTATCAGACCCTGGAGGAAGTTCTTGTTGTCACCCACGACTCCGTGCCACTCGTCCTCCCAGACCTCGTGAGCCTCGAAGTACTCGCCTTCGTTGAAGAGACGGACACCCTCGGCTAGGTCGTCGGTAATACGATCGTGGTCGTGGAATTTGTCTGACATATCAGTGCCTGTAAAGCTGTATTCTCTCGTCGCCTCTTACGACACAGAAGCTGAAAGGCTTGTCGGGGCTGAACGAGTTACACGTCTCCCCCGACTCCATCACGACCTCGAACTCACGTCCACACGCCGGACAGTCGAGTCCCTTCATGTTCCTGAAAGACCTCTTCGTGCCGGCGTCCTTCACGAGCTTGAGCTTACGTCTCTCGGAGTCGAGGTCGATAGGCGAGCACATCTCTCGAATCTGAGCTAAGACCTTATCTTCTCGGCGACGAGTTCAGCGAACTCACTAGTCGAGACCTTCTCTCCGCCGTCTATCTGTCTGTGGATGTCGTAGGTAACTGTTCCGTCCTGTATCGTCTCCTCGACTGCGTCCCTGACGAGATCGGCGGCGTCGTCCCAGCCGAACTCCTCGAGCATTATACGTCCCGTGAGTATCATCGCGGTCGGGTTGACCTTGTCCTCTCCGGCGTACTTCGGCGCGCTTCCGTGGACGGGCTCGAAGACCCCTAAGACGTCGCCTATGTTACTACCGGGTGCGACACCGAGACCTCCGACCTGTCCCGCGGCGGCGTCCGAGAGGTAGTCGCCGTTGAGGTTGGGAAGAGCGAGTATGTCGTACTCGTCTGTACGTGTCAGGATCTGCTGGAGCATGTTGTCGGCTATCCTGTCCTTTATGACGACCTTGTCGTCGGGCTTCTCGCCGTCGTACTCGTCCCAGAGCTCGTCTTCTGTGATGACCTTCTCGGGGAACTCGTCCTCGGCGAGTTCGTAGCCCCAGTCACGGAAGGCACCCTCGGTGAACTTCATTATATTGCCCTTGTGGACAAGTGTGACCGAGTCGCGGTCTCTGTCTATCGCGTACTCTATCGACTTCCTCACGAGCCTCTTAGTCTTGTGTTCGCTTATGGGCTTGACACCGATTCCGGCGTCGTCGGGTATGTCACAGTCCATCTCGTCGTTGAGGAACTCCCTGACGTCGTCGACATCGTCGGTTCCCTCCTCCCACTCGATTCCGGCATAGACGTCCTCGGTAGCCTCCCTGAAGACGACCATGTCCATCTCCTCGGGCGACTTGACGGGCGAGGGGACTCCGTCGAGGTAGTAGACTGGACGTATGTTGGCGTAGAGGTCGAGACCCTTACGTATCGCGACGTTGAGTGAGCGGAATCCCGCGCCGACGGGTGTCGTGAGGGGTCCTTTGAGGGCGACCTTGAAATGGCGTATCGCGTCGAAGGTCTCGTCGGGGAGGAGCTCTCCGTACTCGTCCTCGGCGCGCTCCCCGGCGTAGATCTCGGTCCAGTGTATCTCGCGTCCCGTCTCCTCGGCGGCGGCGTCGAGAACCTTCCTCGCAGCGGGCGAGACGTCCTGTCCTATGCCGTCTCCCGTGATGTAGGGAACTATCGGGCTGTCGGGGACTACGAGGTCTTCGTCCTCGACCTGTATGACCTCTCCGTCTTCTGGTACTTCTACGTTGTCGAAATCGGCTGCCATACTACAGACTGAGTCGCGCGTCTAATGGTTCTTGCGCTCTCGGGCTTCGCGTCCGAGTGAGACAAGGGTCTCGAAGGTCGAGTACGTGAAGGTAATATGTGTCAGTTCGTCGTCGTCGGGTAGGGAGCCGAAGACATCTACGGCGTCGACCTCGTCGTCGGTCTCACGCACCTCGTCGCCTATCTCCCCGACGAAGGCTCTTCCCTCGATGACGTGGTCTTCTCCCTCGACGTCGTAGGTCTCTTCTATGACGGCGAAGGGATCGGGGTCGACGAGTTCATAACCCGTCTCCTCCTCGAACTCCCTCGCCGCCGCGTCGGCGTAGGTCTCTCCGTCCTCAACCTTTCCGCCGGGTATCTCCCATCCCCTGTCGTCGTCGGAGTTCCTGACGAGAACGAAGTCCCCCGAGTCGTCGAAGGCTACCGAGAGCGAGAAGGCGTCGTGTGACGGAGGTCTGTCGGCGCTCGTAGAAGTCTCAATTAGATCCAGACGTCTCTCGTCTGTCTCCTGTTCCATGTCACGTATTCGATGCCCAGTAGTATCAAGCTTAGGTTTAAGTTGTCATACGTCCGTCTTACTTTTTTCAGGTCGAAATTAACAGAAAGTATTTATCTGACGCATACGTTCTTGCGTATGTGGAGCCAAAGAATTGGCACCACGTGCCCTCCTTCCTGGGGTCTTAGAGACCCCGTCTGAGAATCACAGTTGACTAACTTGTAATTTGTCCCGAATGTAGTCGAGAGGCGATCTGAGACTGACAGCGAAGCCGAGACGTTTAGTCTCACGTACTGTAGAGTCGGCGTCGTCTACCGCCGCCTTAACGTCGGTAGCCGGGACACCGTCGGAGTAGGCTGACCTCTCGTGTGCCTCTATAAGCGCGGGCAGTTCGCCCTCCCCGAGAGTCCTCTCGACGTAGTCACGGAAGGTCTCGCCACGCCGTCTCCGACCGTGTCTACGTGAGATAGCCGCCTCAGCACGCCGTCTTGCGGTCGAGACTGTGCGCGACCGTGCTTCGTGGCTCCGTGTCGACGTGACCTGAAGCCTCAGACGGAGCCGCTTGGCTACGTCTCCGAAGAAACCTGTGAGATGGAGAACGACGGCAGTGACTCCCAGAGACAGAGCCTCGGATACGGAGACGGGTATCCCGGAAGAGACGACGGAGAGTAGAGAGGCGTCGGATTCGGAGTTACTGTACCCCGCCCTGACTGTCGTATTTTCGGAAGAAGTAGACGTGTTAGTCGTCTGGTCGGAGGAGTCGGTGGTGTTAGTCGCGCTCGTGTTCGGGTCGGTCGGCGGTGTCTGTCTATCGGTCTGTGTCTCGTTTGGGCTCGGAATGTCGGTAGACGGCGGAGGGGTTCTTCCGGGAACCATCAGAGCCTCCTGTGTCTCGCGCGGAGCCGAGGGAGTGGGGTCGAAGTCGACCCAGCCGACGTCGGGGAAGTAGACCTGTACCCAGGCGTGTGAGTCGACGCCTCTCTGTCCCCAGGTGTCCTCGCCGACCGAGTCTCCCGGGAGGTATCCCGTGACGTATCTCGCGGGAACCCCCTGTGTGCGTAACATGGCTGTCATAGAAGTCGCGTAGTAGACACAGTATCCCTCCTCCATCCCGAAGACGAACGAGTCAGCGACCCCGCCGCGTGTCGAGTTAGGTCTCTCGACCTGTAACGAGTACTCCTTGTTGGTCTCAAGCCAGTCCTCGACCGACTCCGCCTTCGCGTACGCAGTCGGGTCGCCACGTGTGATATCGGAGGTCTTCTCGGCGAGTCTCTCGGGTACCGTCTCGGGAGTCTGGAGGTACCTCTCACGTATCTCGGGAGGATACTCCGAGGACGAGGACGACAGTGCCTCTACGACCCTTCTGTTTTCGGGAGCCACGCCGCTCGTGACCCTGTAAGAAATGTCGGTGTCAGTCTCGGAGGTCTCGGAGGTCTCGGAGGCTTCGAGGTATCCGTCGGTGGAGATAGTAGGACCGCCCTCGACGTCCACGGGCTTGTAGACAGAGGGTCGTATCCCGAGACCCGACGAGTTGAGGTTTACTCTCTGGGTCACGAAGTCTCTTACCTCGGGAGGTGGCTGTGCTCTGGTCGATGTCGAAGCCGACTGTGTCCTCACCCAGCTCTCTCCCGAGTACCTGTCGTAGACCGAGACGACCATGTACTCGGGTACTCTCTCCGACTCGATCGTGTAGATCCGACGTGTCGTGAGATCCGCCCCCTCGGAGATGTCGTAGGTGTCGGACGCCTTCGCAAAGCCCGTACTTACCCCGGATCCGCCGCTACCACCGTCGCCTCTTCCATCTCCCCCGAGTATTCCGGTCTCGTCGCCGGGTACAGCCGTCACCACGAGAGGCGACGCCGCGACGACTAATAGGGTGAGGAGGACAGTCGTATACGCCGACTTCGGAGGGCGTTGATCCTCGGCTAGACGGTCGATCTCGCCGAATCCGACGGCTGATATACCCCCCGTGACTCCGAGGAGTACGAGAGTCGAGTCGGCGTCTCCGGTCAGGACGAAGAAGCCGAGGACGGCACCCGCGACTCCCGTCGCTCCGACGTATCTCGTCGTGAGGACGAGGTAGACCGAGACGAAGAGTGGTATCGGGACGAAGAAGACCGACCAGACGCCAGCGTTGAGTATCCTCATCACCGACATACTCCCCGTCGCAAATCCGACGGCGTCGGAGACTAAGTGGTTTAGACTGAATACACCGGGAGGGAGTGTCGTGAGATAGACCGCGGCGGAGACAGACGAGACGGCGACCCCGACAGCCGCGAGTCGGCGTGTGTCGACCTCCGAGAGACGTGAGAACGAGGCTCCGACACCGAGTCCTACGGCTGCGGCTGATACGCCGAGGAAGACTGTCGAGTTTCCCGTCACCGAAGCTATACGTCTCAGAGTCTCGAAGAAGGAGTAGACTAAAAGACCCGCCCCGGCTGTCGCAAGAAGACGTGGGATGCCGACTTTGGGAGTCTTCAGATTAAATCACCTCTCGAAGGCTTGTTGCCGACCGAGTGGTCAGGATCTGCCTTCGTCTCGGCTATCTCAGAGAACACGTGGCTCTGGTTCGGGGTGTGTATGACAGCCACCTCTTCGGAGGCGTCGTCCTCGACGGTTACGGTTAGAGTAGGATCGGAGGCTCGTTCATCGTCGACCTCGGTCTCAGACGTGTCGGGACTCGTTTTGTCGTCACCATACGAGAGTCCTACGGCTGCGAGATGTCGGAGAAACGAGTCGAAGCTCGCGTCGCCGGCTTCGATAGTCTTACGCGAGGTTCTCAGACCGACTTCATAGCCCCTCTTCGACAGAAGAAGGAGTAGGCTCGCGGCGGCTCTCGCAGCCTCATCGGCTGTCTCACGTCTCGTGGTCTCGGGGACTGAGACAGACACCACGGCTTCGGTGTCTCCTGAGTCAGACTCCGACGCCGAGACGTAGTCACGTACGAGGAGACCGTCGACGGAGCCAGCACTCAGTCTCCAGTCGACGTCCTTGAGAGGGTCTCCGACCTCGTAGGTTCTGACTGTGTCACTGCCTCTTTCCGGAGACGTGTCCCTCGGGAGACCGTCGCCCTCTGAGACGAAAACCGCCGAAGACCTCAAGACGTAGGGTCGGGGTACGACTGCTAACTCGGTCTGTGAAACGAAGCCCTCGGTACGGTAAAACAGACCGAAGTAGTCGGTGAGTCTCAGACCCACGGAGACCGATCCGTAGACTCCTCTCGGAAGCCTCACGTGTCGGCGGAAGTCGTGGGTTCCCTCCCTCAGAAAGACAGAGCCGGTCAGGCTGACACGGCTGTCTCCGTCCGTCCGAAGATCCACGTCTAGTCTGGCTTTAGCCTCGGTCTCCGACTCGACGACGACAGTGACCTCGGCTTCGTCGTCCTCGAAGACTGTCTCGGGAGACTCTACTGAGACTCCGAAGTCGCTGCGGCTTAGCCTCGCCACACGTAGACCGCTCACGACAAAGACGGCTCCGAGGGGTGCGGCGACGTAGTTGAGTGACCTCGCTCCGAAGCCGAGAGCCGACGCCTCAGCTACGGCTAAGACACCGAGGGCTGCCCAGCCGCGTCTTGTGAGTCTAACCCCGAGCATTCTTACTCAGTAACCGGAACTGAAACCTCTTCGACTGCGTCTGAGACCACACCATCGGAGTCGGAGCCGACGATCCTGTGACTCAAGACGGCGTGTGCCTCTTCCTTGACGTCGTTGGGCGTGACGTAGTCACGGCGGTTGAGAACCGCACGTGCCTGTGACGACTCCATGAGCGAGATAGAAGCCCGTGGGCTCGCGCCTATACGTGAGACTTCGCGGCTGTACTCCGAGAGACGTGTTATGTAGTCACGTACTGAGTCACCGACTTCGACCTCGGAGACGAAGTCACGCATCCTCACGAGATCCTCTTGGGTCGCGACGGCTTCGAGGTCGTCTAACGGATGGTTCCCCGTGGTTCTCCGGAGAAGCTCAGTCTCCTCGTCGGGGTCGGGATAGCCGAGATGTATCTTCTTCGTGAAACGGTCTATCTGAGCGAGGGGAAGCTCATAGACGTCGTCGGTCTCGACCGAGTTCTGTGTGGCTATCACGGTAAAAGGCGACGGAACCGAACGTGTCTCACCGTCGACAGTGACCTGTTTTTCCTCCATCGCTTCGAGGAGCGCGGCTTGTGACCTGGGTGGCGCGCGGTTTATCTCGTCGCCCAGGAGTATGTTGGCGAAGACAGGTCCCGGACGGAACTCGAAGTCGTTCGTCTTCTGGTTGTAGACGTTGACCCCCGTGATGTCGGTCGGACGTATGTCAGGAGTGAACTGGACTCGCCCGAAGGAGACGTCGAACGACTCGGCGAAAGAACGTGCGAGGACTGTCTTTCCGACCCCGGGGACGTCCTCTATCAGGAGATGTCCACCCGAGAGAACAGCCGTCACGAGATGACGGACAGCGTCGTCGTGTCCCACGATCACCTCGTGGAGGTTCTCGATAACACCGTGGATCAGAGACGAAGCCTCTTCGAGGTCGACCTCGTCGTCGGAAGACGAAGAGTCTAGACTCATCTGACGTATATCTGTCCTCGGACTGTATAGGCTTTGTCGCGGTCGGAGTCACGTTCAGATCTCGAAACTCACGTCGCCGGTTCTCATGAAAGCAGTCTCGTACCCCTCGTGTCGTGCGACCTGTGGGGGTGTCTCGACTGTCACAGTAAGGATCTCGGCGGAGTCGAGTGTCTTGGAATCAACGGGTGATGAGGTTGCGTAGTGGTAGCCTATCTCGGGGTCTATACGTGCTTCGAGGTACGACTCGAATACTGTCTCCCCGGAGTCGACGAGGCGCGCGGCTAGGGAAGCCATCGGGAGGGGGAACGAGTTGTAGACGGTACGGGGGGAGACAGCGATATGTCTCGGGATATCGGTGTCATCTTCGTCTGAGTCCGTTTCGACTCCGAGAAGAGTCGGACACAGAAGAGTGTCTCCGAGGCTCTGAGTCCCGAGTGTATCGCCCGGGATATCCTCGACACGAGGAGACGCCGAGACAGGTATGGCGTAATCCTTTACCATGTTTCTACTTCTCTCCCTCGACTCGTTAGTCGACCTAGAAGGTGTCGATAAGGGCGGAACGACCTCTAACTCGCGCGGCTCTATGGCGTCGCGCTCACCCATCTTCCCAGGGTACTTCTTGTACGGAATCTGTGTCATGCTCGACCTGGTGTACTCGAACGCGAAGTCGACAGTGCCGCCGTCTCCGAACTTCCCCTCAAAGTCTCCAGCCCTCTCTATCTCCATCCCCGGAACCGAGACTCTCACGACGTATCTTCCGTTTCCGTCGAGACTGAGGTTGTCGCCGTAATGGAACCCCATGTTCTGAGAAAGCATGGGCCAGAGTGTCCTCTCCTCGACGGTCTCGTCACCTCTCAGAATCTCGACGTCGACGCCCGACGCGACCGGAAGGACGACTCCCGTCTTGGCGTCCCAGACCGTCGCCATGAGATGTATGTCGTCCTCGACAGTGGGATCGACCCTCGAAGTCCTCTGACCCGTGACGTTCCAGAACCTCTCGGGGAAGGAGTAGGTCAGACCCAGCTTGTAGTCTCCGACAGTCTCGGTTCCGAGGAAGACCATGCTCTCGGTGTGTGTGGGATGGTAGATAGCGTCGGGTCTGTCGTCGGCGAGAGGCGGTAGGACAGCCTGTGTCCTCGGCTGTCCACGTATCTCTATGCATCCCGGGAGAGACAGAGATACGGAGAGTCCCGTGAAGCCAACGGCTCTGAGAAACTCTCGGCGTCGCATTAGTTATTATAGCTTGGGTCTTTCTTTAAATACGGGTTCTGGTACGGCTGTCGAATTCTCACGGATTCGGAGCCGGTAGCGACCTCAGACTCCTCGGTGGAACGAGGTAGTTTCCCCTTCTCTCAACTGAGATATACTGGAGTATGCCGTTGTTGGTCTTAGTTCCTACGGGAGAGCTACGCGAGACACCGGTTCCGTTCATAGCCTTCCGTGTCGAGACGAAGTCGGAGATACTCTCCTGGAGGGCGACGAAGTGTAGTCCCGCCTCGCCGCCATCGGTCGAGTCGAAGTCACGTCTTATCATCACGGGAGAGCCGTCACGTCTCGCGGAGACCATCTTCTGTGAGTGTCCGACCATACCGTTGTTTCTCGCCGACTCAACGGCTTCGCCACAGTCCTCCATACGGCTAGAGTCACCGAGGCTCTCGCCCGTCTCCTCGACCCTCCCTTCCTGAGCGTGTGCGGGACAGAACATCTTTCCGACCCTCTGGTAACGGCTGTCCTGTTCGTACCACTGTTCGAGCCTAAGTCTGAGACGTGAGACGTGCTGTGTCGTACCTCCCGCGAACCTACCTTCATCTATAGTTACCCTGTCCTCTGTCGCCTGGTTCTTCGAGTAGCCAGACTTGAATCCCATGTACATAGGCGCGTCTTCGTCGACTGGCTCCGAGTCAGGTATACCGTCGACGTCCTGGTTCTCGGCGGGAAGTCCCTCACCCACGAAGCCCGTGCGTCTCTCGTTTCTCTCGAAGACACCGTCGAGCCGAGAGATCTTGACTCCGTTCGCCTCGTCGACCTCTCCCAGAAGAGCCTCCTCGGCGGTGAGGACGGCAGTCGCGTGGTCGCTAGCGAGATGTAGGACGGCGTCGTGCTTGTCGGGCTCGGGGCTCTCGAAGTCGGCGAGAGGCTCGGGCTTCGGAAGTTCTATCGGTGTATCGGCGTCGAATCTCTCGAAGTAGTAGGGCGAGTAGCCGACTGTGAAGAGGAGACCGTCGCTCCCCCACGCGAAGGCTTCTTCGAGGTCGCTGAGGGACTCTTCGACCGAGTCGCGGTCTTCTTCCGACGGGACGTCTCCGGAGTAGTCGAGGAAGACGAGAACGTGGTGGCGGGGGTTCAGTGGGTTTCCGTGGTCGTCGCGTCTGAGGTAGTCGTTCCACGCGTGCTGTCTCTCGGGGAGATTAGACGTTCCACCGCGTGGTATACTGTCGTCGGAACGTCCCATACACGCCGCGAGCGCCGAGGCTCCTCCTATCGCGACCGCCGACTTGAGGAACTCACGTCGGCTTATGCCCCTCACGTTGTCTCGACTTTGGCTACGACTACCGCTCCGATCCATGTTCTGTTCTATACTCTGTGTAACCCTCTCAGAATAAACTGCGTTCTGGTACGTGAGTCTAAAACTAGAGCTGGTCGAAGAGACGTATGAAACGGTCGATGAGCTTGTCGGGGAGAGACGGAGAGACTATTTCGAGTAGGTCACGTGTCTTCTCGGGCTGTGTGAGGACGACGTTGACCCTTCCTCCCATGTCGCGCTCCTTCTCGACTATCTCCTGTTCGATGAGATGGTCGAGATGCCACTCAAGCGTGCTCCTCGCTATGCCTAGCTCGTCAGTCATCTCCGACGGCTTCGCACCGTTCTCGTCTATGAGATGTAGGAGTATCTCGCGCGAGGTCTCACGACGGAAGAGTGCTAGTGCGTTTCTCTCCCAGTCGTCGTATGTCTCGGGGTAGTAATGCGTGTGTCCGTAAAGACTCTGTTCGACTATGTCCTTGCCCTCTTCGAGACGCCTGAGATGGTACTGAACCTGTCCCGGAGCGAGGTCGAGAGACCGGACTATCTGGTTGAAGTAGACTCCCGGGTTACTCCTTATGTAGTCCTCTATCGTGCTACGCGTCTCGCTCATTGTTCTATATTCCTCACCCACCGTCTAAAACGTCACGGATCTTGCGTGATAGCTTCTCCTCGCCGACGACTCCGGCGTGGCTCCACGCTACCTCGCCGTCGGTGTCGACTATCACGAGATACGGCATTCCCGTCGCACTCACGGATCTCGTGAGCTTTCCGTCGTCGTCGAATCCGACTGTCCAGTCTCCGCCGTTCTGGTTCCACCAGTCACGTATGTCGTCCCTCGTGACCGAGAGATCCTCGCCGACTAGCTGGTTTGTGACAGAGACGAAGACGGCTTCGTCCCCAAGACGTAACTCGACGGCTCCGAGCGAGTCCATCTGGTCGACACACGGAGCACACGTCGTAGAGAATATGTCTATTACAGTGACCTCGCCGTCGACGGGGACAGTCAGAGAGCCGGGCTGGCTTCCGCTCGCGTCGAGTGTGTCTACTTCGACCTGACTTAAACCCTGATCGGCGAAGGGACGCGTCAGACTCACCCACGCTCCTAAGGCTGTGAGACCCGTTCCGCCCAAGGCAGCGATAAGCTCACGTCGAGACAGGTTCATAATATCTCACTCTACTCTTGCTCTTGGTGTGCCTCGCGCACCTCGGCGAGTGCATCACGTACCTCCTGCCACGAGGGCCCCGATGTCGTCGTCATAGTCCATGCCCTCTCGACGTAGCCTTCGGGATTCGCGAGTACTATGAGTCCGAGATGGGTGAAATGGTACTCAGTTCCTACTGCGGACTCCTTTCTGAACTGTATGCCGTACTTCTCGGCGACCACTTCCTTCGCCCTGTCCTCCGACTCAGGCCTAAGGTAATGCCAGTTTCCGGCGTCGAGATTTACGTTCATCCGGTCGGAGTACTCACGTAGCCTGTCGGCTGTGTCACGCGCGGGATCGAAGGTTATAGGGAGAAAGACAACTTCGTCGGTGTAATCGTTCTTGATCGAGTCTGCCTGTACGTTGCTGAGTGTCGATATGAGACGTGGACAGACCGTGTTACAGTTCGAGTAGAAGAAGGTCATAAGGACATTGTTGTCGACCTGAGTCGTCGTGTACTCGTCGCCGGTTATGGGGTCGGTAAGAGTCGCCTCAGGCAGCTTCTGTCCGTAGGCTGGATATGACAGAGCCTCGCTCTTCGCCCTCTGACTCTCGCGTTTGTCGAGATACGTCTGACCGCCCGACGATCCCCCCATCACACTAGTACAGCCTGCGGTCGAGGCTACCGCTGTTGTCCCGAGAAGCTTGAGAAGGTTACGCCTCTTCATTACTGGGGGATAGTGGAAAGGCGAGTATAACTCGTTTGGTATGTGACTAGAAACCGGTCTAAGTGAAGCTGTCGAGCCCCTCGTCGTGTGTCTCTGCGTTCTCCTCACGTGGTGACTCGTTACCGTCGACAGTCACTGTGCTGTTCCAGTTGACGCTTCCCTCGACGCCGTCGTTCCAGCCTTCCTTGACATAGACCGACGTGAGACTTATCTCGTCGCCCGGGCGGAGTTGGATGTCGGCTTTTTCGCCCCAGAGAGCGACGCGCATCTCTCCAGACGGGTCGCTCACACGTATGTTTCTGACACTGCCCTCGCTGCCGTCGTCCCTTGTGAAGGTTCTCGTCTCCTCGACGTCTGTGACGACGCCGTCTATGTCGTAGGTCTCATCTATCTCGACGTCTTCTATGGGTGTCGAGTCGGGGACGAACTCGACCTCGTCGTCTGTCTTGTCTACAGTACCCCTGTCACCGACGTGGAGTTCGAGGTCGCCGTCATCGATCCTCGTGTAGCCGCCCTTGACTCTCACGACGTCGCCCTCGGTCAGCCGTTTGACGTCGTCGGCTCTTCCGTCCCAGAGAGTGAGACGTATCCAGTCGGTGTCGTCTCCTACGACGAGGTTCGAGACACGTCCCTCTTCTCCCTCATCGCGGTCGAAGGTTCTGACATCAGAGGTCTCTATCACCTCGGCGACTATCTCGACCTCCGACATGCCCTCAGTCAGATCTCCGACAGACGTCGCAGTGTCGATAACGTCGACGTCGGTCTCGTCGTCGGGTTCGACCTCTGTCGCGCTGACCTCGACACCGCCTCGGTATCCCTCCCTCGGCGAGCCGCCTATCTTGAGTACGTCTCCGACAGAGAGCTCGTCTATCGAGTCGGCGTACTCGTCCCAGAGTGCGACACGTACACGTCCGGTCTCGTCTCCGACCTCTATGTTGGCGACCTTTCCGTCGTCTCCGTCGTCCCTCTCGAAGCTACGTACATCGCCTATGTCGACGACCTTCGCGGTGAACTTGACCTCACTCATCTCGGTGGTTATGTCGTCGACCGAGTCGGTTATGCTGTCGTTCATCTCGTGGGCGACTAACTTCGCCGCGGTCGGAACGTCACAGAGCCCCCCCATCTGTTCGACCTTCTTCTCGACGAAGCCCTCGAACTCGTCCCTCGAAACGTCGGCGTCGACGTCAAGGTTCGAGTAAGTCTCCTCGACCGCCTCCAGTTCGTCGTCCGAAAAAGAGTGTCCCTCAGTGTCGTCAGTCGAACCCGAAGCCATGAAAGACGAATAAGAAACGCGGTGTCTTATGTCTGTCTATACTACACTCCGGCTCCGATAGCCTCCGCCTGTTCGTGGTAACGGTTACGTATAGTGACCTCTGTCACACTTGCCGCCTCGGCGACCTCCTTCTGTGTCCTCTTCTCGTTGCACAGAATAGAAGCGAGATATATCGCGGCGGCGGCGTATCCTGTCGGCGACTTACCGCTGAGAAGACCCTGTTCGGCTGTGTCGTGTATTATGTCGCTCGCCTTCTGCTGTACCTCCTCGCTGAGGTCGAGGTCAGAAGCGAACCTCGGTACGAACTCGGCGGGGTCAGTCGGACCTATTTCGAGGTTGAGCTGACGTGCGACGTACCTGTAGGTTCTCGCTACCTCCTGTTTCTCGACACGTGAGACCTCGGCGATCTCGTCGAGCGAACGCGGTATGTTCTCCTGTCTGCACGCCGCGTAGAGCACTGAAGCCGCGACGCCCTCTATCGAACGTCCCGGGAGCAAGTTCTCGTCGAGTGCGCGTCTGTATATCATCGAGGCGACCTCACGCGTGCTCTCGGGTATGTTGAGCGACGACGACATACGGTCTATCTCCCCGAGAGCGAACTGTAAGTTACGCTCCTTAGAGCCGCTCGTCCTTATGCGGTTCTGCCACTTGCGGAGCCTCTTCATCTGAGCGCGCCTGTCAGCGGAGAGCGACTGACCGAAGGCGTCCTTGTCCCTCCAGTCGATGTTGGTCGTGAGTCCCTTGTCGTGCATCCGCTGTGTCATGGGAGCTCCGACACGTGACTTCTCGTCACGCTCCTTCGAGTCGAATGCGCGCCACTCGGGACCTCTGTCGACCTGCTCGTCCTCGACGACGAGACCACAGTCCTGACAGACAGTCTCGCCCCTCTCAGAGTCCTCCACGAGGTTGTCGGAGCCACACTCGGGACATTCATGTACCGTCTCCTCTTCCGTCTCCTCCTCTTTCTCCGACTCAGAGCCCTGGTACTCTCTAACGGATTCTGATGACCTGAGATTAACCATTATACTTATAATAACGTATCCCAAACATTTAAAGACTTCCCCGAATTATATAGGCAAGTCGTAGACACGTAGTCGGAGACATGGAAAGCTATTAAGTCGCTCTCTCCGAGTATAGAAGGTATGAAGTTCGCAGTCGCGGTCGACGGATCGGATCAGAGTGACAACGCCGTGAGTTACGCCATGAACATAGCCGAGTGTCTGGGTGCTTCGGTGACTCTCCTCCACTCGTCGGTTCCCGAGATATACTCCGAGGGAGGAGACATGCTCATAGAGGACATGTCGGAAGCTGAGACGAGGGGCGAGACGGTACTCGCCGACGCGAGGGAGACAGCGGAGAGCCAGAACTCGGAGATAGAGATAAGTGCTGAGCTGTTATACGGAGACCCCGCCGACGAGATAGTCAGGTACGCCGAGGACGAGGAGTTCGACGCGATCTACGTCGGACACAGGGGAATGTCACAGAAACAGGAGGATCTCATGGGAAGTGTCGCGCAGGAAATCGTAAGAAGGGCGTCGATGCCCGTGACTGTGGTAAGATGACGGACACGGTCGAACTCCCTTTCGCACCCGTCGACAGCCTGATACGTGAAGCCGATCCCGAGATACGCGTGAGTGCAGACGCTTCGGAGAGGCTCGCCGAGGTTATACAACGGAAGGGCGCGGAGGTCGCCGCCGAAGCCGCCGAGAAAGCCACCGACGACGGACGTAAGACGGTGATGGCGGACGACTTCGGCTTCAACTCCGACCCCGGCCCCGATGAGGTCTCAAAGGACGATCTCTGTCTTCCGATCGCTCCCGTTGACAGGATAGCACGTCTCGACATACACAACTACAGGATAAGCGAGGAGGCGCGTCTCGTACTCGCCGACTACTTAGAGGACTGGGCGAAGGATATAGCGGCGTCGGCGGCGGATCTCGCACGCCACGCCGAGAGGAGAACAGTTCAGTCGGAGGACATAGACGCCTATCTCGAAATCTGTGGCGACGGCTCGTGAGACCGAAAACAACTCTTTTAAATATACGACGAACAAAGGGAGTAAGTAAGACCGAATTCAAGTGATACTATGGCAAAATCGTTCTACTCACACGTTCAGGAAGCCTGGAAGAACACCGATGAAGGTGACATCTCAGAGCTTCAGTGGAGACGTATGCAGAGATGGAGGAAGCAAGGCGCAATTGAGAGGGTCGAGAGACCAACGCGTATAGACAGGGCGAGGTCTCTCGGATACAAGGCGAAGCAGGGTGTAGTCGTCTCACGTACGAGAGTCCGTAAGGGAACAGCGAGGAAGCAGCGTTTCAAGGCAGGAAGAAGGTCGAAGAGGACGGGTGTAACGAGAGTCACTCCGACGAAGAACACACAGAGGATAGCCGAGGAGAGAACTGCGCGCAGGTTCACAAACCTAGAGATCGTCAACTCGTACTGGGTCGGCGACGACGGAGACCAAGAGTGGTTCGAGGTCATACTCTACGACCCCGACCATCCCGCAGTTCAGAACGACCCCGACCTCAACTGGGTATGTGACGAGAGCCAGACGGGACGTGTCTTCCGCGGAAAGACGAGCGCGGGACAGTCAAACCGTGGTCTCGAGACACGCGGAAAGGGAGCCGAGAGGCTCCGACCCAGCAGAAGTTAAAATTTAATTTTAGTCGTCTCTCTCGTCTTCTTCTCTCAGACTCCTTATCTGCCTCATCTCCTCCCTGTGGAGGTCGACGACTATGTCGCTCAGGGAGCCGAAGATGAATAGCTGAACCCCCGCGAGGACGAGGAGTGCGGTGAGAACAGCGAGGAGGTTGTGGCTGATCCCGTTGACGTACCTGTCGTAGACTACGTAGAGACCCGAGACGAAGCCCGCTAAGAAGAGGAGTCCTCCTATGCTCCCGAAGTAAAAGAGTGGGTTGTTGGTCTTGGTCATACGGTAGATAGTGTAGCCTATCCTCGCGCCGTCCTTGATGGGATGTAGCTTGGTGTCTGCGGTCTCAGGACGTGACCTGTAAGAGACGGGAACGCTCACGACGTCGAGGTCGTGTTTGAGAGTCTCGACAGTCATCTCCGTCTCTATGCCGAATCCCTTCTCCTCTAAGTAGAGATCCTCAGCCGACCTTCTCGTGAAGGCACGGTAGCCGGTGAGTATGTCGCTGAGGTCTCTGCGGTGTGCGAGACTGAAGACACGGTTGAAGACCCTGTTTCCGACGTAGTTGAGACGCGTGAAGGCTCCCTCGTCGGGGTCTGAGAGGCGGTTTCCGAGTACGTGGTCGTAGCCTCTTTCGAGGGGTTCGAGGAGGAGTTCAACGTCTTCGGGGTCGTATGTCCCGTCTCCGTCTACCATCACGACGTAGGGCTCGTCTATGAGGTTTATCGCCTCCTGTACCGCCTGTCCCTTTCCGCTCCCCGACTGGACGACAACACGTGCGCCCTTCTCGCGGGCTATCTCACGCGTCTCGTCGTCGCTCCCGCCGTCGATAACGAGTATGTTGTTGAATCCTAATCCCGAGAACCCCTCGATGACCTCTCCTATGGCTCCCTCCTCGTTGAGTGTGGGTATGAGTACACAGACTTCGTCCTTTGAGACGTCTCTCACCTTCGTGTCGCCGAGGCTCTCGGGGTCTTTCATCTTATCAGTTGGGTTAGGAATGTGTGACTGACTCTAAAAGGCTGTCGTTGTACACTGTCAAGTTTAGAGATGGTGTTGTGAAGAGCAGCATAGGATTTCAGCCAGTTAGAGATTGATTGGAGCTATTGGTTGGGAAGTGATCCCAGAACCGAGTCAAAGCCAGGCAGTCTGTCAACAACAACACATTCCTTCGGTGAATTAGTAAATGAGTACAAGATATGGTGGTTATTCTTGACTAACGAAGAAGACAAGTCTACACTTAACTCTCTCATCGACCCAAAAGCTGCGGTCTCTTCAGAGGTAGAGGGAGCTGAGTCAGTATTAAGGATAGTCTCGGACAGGTACTGGGAGTCACTCGAGGATATAGCTGAAGAAGTTTCATATCTCTCCCACGAGGAAAGATTTAGGGAGTCTATCGAGTACATCGAAGAGACCGAGCTGGATCTATCTCCCGAGAGCCTTCTCACAGACCATCGAGACCGTCTCAGAAAGACAGCTGAAGTTGTGGCATCTCGGGCGGAGACTACCCAGCGCGAGGTTCTTGACGGCATACTCTTCAAAGAAGAGGCTACAGAAAACGTCTTGATGACTGTTCTATTACACGAGATCCAGGAAGTCTCGGATCTTATATCCAAGGACATCTCACGTCAAAATGAAAAACAGGTGGTTTCGGTTCTTGTTTCCCTCCTCTCGCGGATTCATCTAATCGTGAACGACAGAGCTGAGACTGAGAACGAGGAAACGATACTCGACATAGCCCTTGGAAAATATTATC
Source organism: Halorutilales archaeon Cl-col2-1 (assembly GCA_041891055.1). Taxonomy (GTDB): domain Archaea; phylum Halobacteriota; class Halobacteria; order Halobacteriales; family Afararchaeaceae; genus Afararchaeum. The sequence continues at coordinate 904,343 of CP169074.1, forward strand.
TAAGCGAGCTATCAGGCAGACCTCAGCCTAAAAAACCATCTGAACTCAGCATAAAGAAGGTACGGAAAGGTATCCTAGTCTACGGAGCCGTCTTGGCATATCAGAACTCCGATATTTCTGTCGCTAGGGGAGCTGAGTTAGCCCATGTCGACAAGGCTGAGTTCGAGAAAATACTCTCTCAATATAGTGCTAAACAAGAGTAGGCTGTTCAGCCTCAGAGAGTAAGAGTTCAGTTATCTTCACCCAAGAACTCAGCCGTGTATGTCTTGCCTCTGTATTTAGTGCCATTCGATGACCAACCTGTATCGCCGCCTTGGAGTCGGACAAGCTCAAGATTGAGTGCATTTACCTCAATCACAACTCCTTCGACTCCGTCCTCGAAGAAGGGCACCGAGTACCTCAGATACCTGTGGTTTCCGTTGTATATCTGTTCGTCTATGACACGTCTACGTCTGTTCCCTGCTGTCTCCTCCGACCTCTCGACACGTACACGGGAGACAGGCACGTCTTCCGAGTCTATTGTATTAACCACTACTGTGTCGTCTTTTCTCTCGACTTCGACGTCGTCGGGCTTTTCTATGGTTAGCTCGGGAGCCTCGATATCGAGAAGCGCGGCGTGTCTTTCTCCTCCGAATTCTACGGCGTAGGCATACCTTCCACCGCTGAGATAGTCGGCGGTTATCACCTCAGCGTCTGAACTCTGACACTCACATCCAGTTTCTTTTCCGTGGAAGAGATGGAGAGAGTATCTTTTTGTTCCACCTGGAGGTAGTATATCTGGCTCAGCACGTAGAGACTCTGAGAGTCTATCTCGATACGTCTCCCATATACGGAACCACTTGCCGTCGACGAGCTTATACAGAGCCGTGCCGTCGTCTGTTAACTCCTTGAGACCCCGGTTTATGAACTCGAACTCTATGTCGGCGGGAAGATCCGTCTTTTCCATCGACGGACGTAGGTATGTCTGTGTCTCGGAGTCAGCCTCGTGGAACCAGAGTGTCTCTGTCTCTGTCTCTGTCTCTGTCTTTTCGTTGTCTTCGTCGTCTTGGTCTCGGTTAGGAGTCTGTGGCAGGTCAGGCACGTCGACGTTCTCGAAGACGGATTCTTGGTCAGGACCTGGTGAGTGGGTTTCCCAGAGAGCAAGCGAGAGAGTTTCGCCGTCTCCCTGTGTACTGTAGGTACCTGTCGGTCTCCCCGAACTTTCGTGATGTCCCACGACGGCGTACTCGCCTACGAAGCCTCTTCCGGATTCGAGTCTGAAGGCTTCGGGAAGCCAGTCTCTTACCTCGCTCACACGCCACGTTCCCTCCTGAGCGTAGGTGTAGGGCTCGTCCTCGTAGTTAACCAGAGGATGGCTCGGTGTCGGTACGAGGTAGAGAAGGTCGCCATTCTCGTTGTAGAGTATCGGCTTGGTATCATAAGGTGGAGCCTCGGAGATCTTGTAGACGTACTCGAAGTCATTTCTGTTTACGACGGATATCTCTATCTTCGCAGGAGATTCCTGAGTTGCGGTCTCTGTGATACCGATACCGGCTGACACCGTTCCAAATACCGGATGCATCGAAGGTTTACTAAGCCCGACACGGTCGACGACCTGTGGTTGCGCCGAGAGTGTCAGAGGGAGAGTCTCGTAGTCGACGACCTGAGACACCTCTTCAAACCTGGCGTCGATCTCGTCTGCCGACAGAGTAGAATCGGGACGGGGTACCTGAGACTCCGTTTCAGCCCCACTATTTCCGTTTCCCGCAGAGGAATTATTTATATCGCCTACTGACCCTTGCTGGCTTTGACCGAGACAGCCTGCGACCAAGACAGTCCCCGAAAGTCCCATATTTCTGAGAAATTCACGACGCTTTGAATCCATGCCGGGACTAACAAGATTGTATTATCATTTAGTTCTGGTGGATAACTGATGGGAGGATGTCAAGTTTAGAGATGGTGTTGTGAGGAGCAGCATAGGATTTCAGCCAGTTAGAGATTGATTGGAGCTATTGGTCGGGAAGCGATCCCAGAACCGAGTAGTTCGGTGTGTTGCGAACCCAAAGTTTGCATACATCCAAAAATCGAAGATTTTTGAATATTTCAAGACACCGAACTACGACTCTAGTAGGATACGTTGTCCGTAATGCGTCGAGGCTAGATCTACCTTTACTGACGTCGACGTGGATCACCTTAAAGATGTCCACATCGACGACTGCCCAGACATACACTTGCTCTCCATCGATTTCCAGCTTAGTTTCGTCGACAGCAACTACATCCCGGTGATCGGTTTCCGGTTCGAAGGGGTGAGACAGTCGGTGATACCACTGTCTTCTTGTGAATCGAAGATTCACGGGATACGCGAATCTGTGATTCGCTCAACACAGCCTCATGCGAACGTTCGACCACCGGTTCTATATCACGGTACGATAAGCCGGCATAGTACAGGAAAGACGTTGCAAACGCGAAGCGTTTGACAGCCCACAAATCTCCGATTTGTGAACGCGACCACGCGTCTTTTCTTCAGAGTGTCTTCACGACAAAACTATTTCTTCTTTGCGTGCTTTCTCTATCACGTGGTTGAGCATTTTCCATCCCACAACAAAATTGCTCAACCATACTCTTACTCTCTAAGGTTAACACCGCCAGACGAGCCCTAGATATATGAGTCTCGGGTTGGTAGGTGGTCAATCGGGGGAAACAAAATGAAAGAATCGAGACGTGACTTCCTTAAGAAGGTCGGTGTAGTAACGGGGGGAGTGTCAGTAGCGGGGTGTATGGGGCAGACAGAAACGCAACAGACGGGAGGGCAGGATGGTGGTGGGGAGACTGGATCGGGCTCAGGTGGAGGCTCCGACATAGAGTCGTGGGAAGAGGCTCAACACGTCGCGACTGCTTCTTGGCTCTCCGACAACATAGACGACGTGACCGTGGTAGACGCTAGTCCTGTCGACGGTACGGGATACATAGACGGTGCTGTCGGGCTCGACGCGAGTCAGACGAGAGAGGCTCCGGCGACACCTCTCCATTTCGAGGTCAACGGCGTCATGAAGAGACCCGACGACCTCGCCGAAGTCTTCGGTCAGAACGGTATCTCGGAGACAGACGACGTCGTGGTCTACGACGAGTTCGGAGGTCTCTGGGCGGCTACGGTCGTCAAGAGCTTCATCTGGGCGGGACACGAAGGCGACGTGAAGCTCTTCGAGGGCAACCGAACCTACTGGGCGGAGGAAGGAGGTGCGACATCAGAGAGCTTAACCGAACCATCAGGAGCCGACTACTCACACAACGGTCCCGCGGAGGATCTCATCGTGACCGGAGTCGACGTTATGAGACATCTCAACGACGACTCGACTGTCTTCGTAGACAACAGGGACTTCGTCGAGTACACCGGAATAGAGGTGAGACGCCACGGAGGACCCAGTGGTTCGCGCGAGGATATGAACCACCGTGGAGGACATATACCCGGAGCGGAGCTTCTGCCGTGGAGACGTCTCCTCACAGACCCCGACAACGACGAGCTAACGACCGTGGGAACCAGCGATATAATACGTAGTCCCGCCCATCTGCGTCCCGTCAACGAGGTGTCGTCGGAGTTAGGCGACCTGGGAGTGAGTCAGGATCAGACCGTTATCTCGTACTGCCAGACCGCCGTGAGGGGTGCTCTGCCGCTTCCGCTCCTGACTGACATGGGATACGACGTCCGTGTCTACGAGGGGGCCTACGAAGAGTGGGGAGGAAACCAGATAACACCCATAACAGACCTGCCGCCCGGTGGTGGATGGGCATACGAGAGAGCCGAAGAGTACGGCGGCTTCCCTGGCGGAGACGACTACGGCGCAGAACAGGAGTCATACAGCTCCGACGAGCTGCTTGAGATACTCTACGACTCGCTCGAACCCGGTACGTAGCCGACTTCCTCGGGTTCGGACGCTCCTGTTGGAGCCCGAGGCTCAGACGACTCCGAGTCGCTGAGACGGAATATACGTGACGCCGACTGGAGAGTCTCGTAGTCCTCCGACGCCGCAGCCTTCTTGAGCGACTGAGTCGGGTCGGAGAGTAGCTGTGAGACGAGAGAACGCGTGAGATCGTTTATTATCTCCTTCTCGTCGTCGGAGAGAGTCGTGCCGTTTTCCTCTAGCCTCTCGAACGCCCTCTGTGTCTCAGTCTCCCTCAGACCCTCGGCGTAGCTGTATATCCTCGACAGCATCTCCTGTGCCGCCTTCTCGTTGAGCTTGCGTTCGAGAACCCCCATCTCCTCCGAAATCATCTCCTCGACCCTCTCCGCCGCCTCTCTCCGCGTTTCGAGGGACGAGTCGCTGACCTGTGAGAGATCGTCTATGTCTACGACATCTACCTCGTCGAGTTCATCTGCGTTCTGGTTGACGTCGCGCGGGTTGGCGAGGTCAACTACGAGGAGTTGGTGTCCGTCGAGATCCGACTTGTCGAATATGGGATGGGGAGCACCCGTCGCGGTCACGACTATGTCGGCGGCATGGAGATGTCTCGAAAGCTCGGCGAACTTGACGGGCTCACCACCTATCTCGTCGGCGAGCTTCGCCGCTGTTTCGAAAGTTCTGTTAGCCACGAGTATGTCGTCGTACTCCTTATCCCTCGACGCGAGTGCCTTAGATACTAGCTCCCCCATGTCTCCCGCACCTATCACAAGGACAGTTATCCCTGAGAGATCGCCCAAACGTTCCTTAGCGACCTCAACGGCGGCGCTTCCCATCGATGCGTTGCCCTCGTTTATACGTGTCTCCGAACGCGCCCTTTCGCCAATATGTATTGACTTTATTATCGCAGTGTCGAGGGTGCTGTCAAGATGACCCTTCTCGGAAGCCTCGTGGTAGGCGTCGCGTATCTGTCCGAGTATCTCGTCCTCTCCGAGTACCATGCTTTCGAGACCACACGCGAGACGCATCAGATGACGTACCGACTCGGTGTGTCCCTTGTACTTCCTGAGTTCACGGTCTATCTCTATCTCGTCGGCGATCTCCTTGAGAGCCTCCCTTGGTGACTCTCCGGTGACATAGAACTCGGCTCTGTTACACGTCTGGAGCACAAACGCCTCTCTTACCCCCTGCTTCGACTCCAGGCTGTCGAGAAGATAATCTACGTCGGGCTTACAGACCTCCTCTAGCTCGTTGACCTCCGCCCACTTGTGAGTTACAAGAAGGCTCCTGATCTCAGACATCTCAGGCTAGTCTTTGAGTACGAGTGTCCCGCTGAGTATCTGGTTGAGTATTATGACACCGACTACGACCAACCCTATTGCCGTGACCAAAGCCCAGTAGGTACTGCTCCCTTGTTCCAGCCCAAACACTTGCATACGTCATACTATACCACAGTTTAAGTTAAATCTGTCGGAGTCCCCGAGTACGCCGCAGTACGAGACACGAAGCCTTTATGCCCACGGACACCACGCGTTGTTTCAGATGGCACCACGACCCCGACTCGTGACTCTGCTACGGATTCCCGACGCCGTCTCACTCGCGAACACGGCTCTGGGATTCGCCGCGGTTACCTTCCTCCTCTCAGGTGACACAGATACAGCGGCACGTCTGGTTCTCCTGGCAGGAGTCGCCGACGGACTCGACGGTATATTAGCGCGTCAGTCGGGAACGAGTCAGATAGGCGTCGAACTCGACTCGCTCGCAGACGCAGTCTCCTTCGGCGTCGTCCCTGCGTCACTCGTCCACGTCGTCACGAGAGGCGAGTACACGTACCTCTCTCTGCTCTCCGTCGTCTTCCTCCTCTCCGCAGTCGTGCGTCTTGCGGTCTACAACGTCAAGGACTCCGACTCACCGGGGTTCACGGGAGTCCCGTCGACACTCGCAGGCATCACAGTCGCGTCGGCTTACCTCTCAGACCTCGGGGCTCCGACAGTCTTCTTCGTCTTACTCACGTCTGTACTCGCGTACCTCATGGTGATCGACACGTCGTACCCCGACCTCAGGGAAAGGGACGCAGTACTGATGGGTGGACTCATAGGAGCCTCGGGTGTCTTTCCCGACGTAGCAGGGTCGGCTCTGCCGCGTCTACTTCTCGTCTTCCTCGTCCTCTTCGTCGTCGGAGGACCGTCGCTATACCCGAACCCTGAGAAAGAAGGTCACTGAGTTTATACCGAGAGGAGACTTATCTCTTCTATACCATGACCGAGTCGGATCTCTGGACTTCTAAGCACTCACCTCGAAGCATCGACGAGGTCTCGTCCGTACATCCTGACGCCGAGAGTCTCCTGAGGAACGTAGCCGAGGGACGTCTCAATGCACTGATACACGGCTCCGAGGGGATCGGGAAGACCGCCGCAGCCAAAGCGATAGCGAGCGAGGAACACGGAGAAGCATACGAGAACTCGCTCTTCGTCCTCAACGCCTCCGACTTCTTCGGGATGACTAAGAAGGAGATAGCCGACGACCCGCGTTTCGAGGGCTTCATAACCTCGAAGAGACGCCGTAACTCGTCGAAGGCAGACCTCATGAACCACGTCCTCAAGGAGGTCGCCTCACACACGACTGTCGGAACCGGATTCAAGACCCTCGTGATCGACAACGCCGAGAGCATGAGACGTGACTTCCAGGAGTCGCTCAGAAGGGTAATGGAACGTCACTCCGAGACGTGCCAGTTCATACTCACGACTCGGTCGTCCTCAGGTGTGATACCGCCCATTAGGTCGAGATGTTTCTCGGTCTCACTCGGTGCTCCGACGAGGGAGAGAATAAGAGACAGACTCAAACAGATCGCAGACGAGGAAGGCGTCGAGTACGACGCGATGGGACTCGAATTCGTAGCCGAAGAGGCTGACGGAGACCTCCGGGAGGCGATCCTGACGTTACAGACGGTAGCCTCGGAGAAGGACGTCGTCACGATGTCCGACGCGAACGAAGTCATAGACTCGGTCGTAGCTGGAGACATCGAAGAGGTGCTGAGTCTGTCGCGCGAGGGTAACTTCGACGACGCAGTTGACGTGATTGATGACCTTCTGATAGACGAAGGCTTCTCTGGTGTCGAGATACTCGAAGGTCTCGTAGACGAAGTACGCAGGTCTGAGATAGATGACACTGAGGCGGCGAGGATAGTACGTCTGATAGGAGAGGTCGAGGACGAGATGTCGGAAGCAGGGGGCAACAACGAGAGGATACATCTCGAACGTCTCGTCTCGGCAATAGCTTCGTGACGCACGACGTGCCTTAGACTTATCTGTTTAAAACGCCAAATCTCTTTATGGGAGTAATACAGCGTTTCACCAACCTCGTACGTACTAAGCTCAACTCTCTGATAGGGCGTTTCGAGGATCCGTACGAGACACTCGACCAGGCTTACGAGGATCTCAAGGACGAGGAACAGAAGGTCAACAAGGGACTCACAGACCTCAAGACGTCTAAGAAACGTCTTGAGATGAGGAAGAGGAAGTTAGAGGAAGAAGTCGAGAAACGCAATAAGCAGGCGCGTGACGCCGTGGATCAGGAGAGGGACGACCTCGCGAGAGAGGCGCTTGAGAAGAAGCAGTCGGCGATGTCACAGATAGAGGACTTAGAGGAGAAGATACAGCGTCTCGAAGCCCAGGAGGAAGACCTCAAGGAGAAACGCGAGAGACTCAAGACGAAGATAGAGGACTTCAAGACGAAGAAGGAGAGCATGAAAGCAGAGTACTCCGCCGCCGAGGCGTCGGTAAAGGTCAATGAGGCTGTGAGCGGCGCGGGCGACGAGATGGAGAACATCGACAGGACTGTCGACCGAGCACAAGAGGAGCTCGAAGAGATGAAGGCACGTTCGGAAGCCCTAGACGAGATGGATCAAGAAGGCGACTTAGAGTCGCCCTTCGAGGACTCCGACTCGATAGACGACGAGTTGGACAATATCTCGTCCCAGAACGCCGTCGAGGAGGAGCTTGAGACTCTCAAGACCGAGACTAAAGGAGATGAGGAAGCGGAAAAGGACGGAGTGAGTTCGGGGGAGAGTGAAAAGTCGGACTCCGACGAGGTCGAGAAGGAGCTTGAGGAGATAAAGAAAGATAACGACAACGGGGAGTAGACACAGCGCAGCCACCGGCTCCGATGCCGAAGCTGACGCTGACGCCGAAGTCGAAGCCGAAGTTAGCCTTCTATCTCTTTCTCAATTCTGTCTATGTAGTCGTCACGTACGTCCTCCTCGGCGTAGAAGCCCCGGAGGTCAAAGTCGCCGGCGTTGAACTCCTCGGCTACCTCGACCATGTAGTCGACTGCGGCGTCGTAGTCGGGAAGAACACGTCCCACGGTGTGTGCCTCGACGTCGACCTCCACGAAGAGGCTGACCCTCCAGCCGGTACGTCCGCCTATGCTCCCGGTGTCAGCCTCGACTACTGTCACGAGAGGTAGGCAGCGTCGTGGGTAGTCCTCAGCGTTGAAGATGTCGGGTCGGTAACAGATCACGACGCCCTCGTCCTCCGACCAGACGACCCAGCCCTCGGGCAGGTCGCGTCCGTCGTACTCCGTCTCTAGATCCCTGTCCATGGGAAGATTAGAGGGTGGAGACTAAAATACCTTAACTGAGAGGGCGAGGAGAAGGCTTATGGTGTTGGTCTTTGTACCAATAGTAGTAGAGGATGGCTTCAGTAACGGATGAGGATATGATAACCATGGAAGACAATACACCGCCGCTGCACCCGATGGAACGTGAACAGCTTAAAGCTGAATCGACCCTTGTCGTCACAGTGAAATCCTCCGAGGAGTTTCACGAGGAAGTCACTGAAGGAATCCAAAACCTCAAGCACGGAGACTCAACAGACTCACCTCCGACACTGTCGTTCACTACCTACGACGATCTAATGAAAATCCTCACGCCGAGAGTACTCGACCTCATAGAGACTATCCGACAGGAAGAGCCGTCGAGTATCAATGAGACCGCTAGGATGGTGGACAGGGACGTTAAGAACGTCCACGAGGAGCTCAGCAGAGTCGCGCGACTCGGTATAATATTCTTCGAGGAAGAAGGACAGAGTAAGCGTCCTGTAGTCTGGTTCGATGAACTCGTGATCAACCTGCCATTCAGCCAAGAAAAGAAAGAAGCTGCTACCGTAGCTCCTTAGATCCTTCAGAGTATACCGCGCTCTGTCATCGCCATCGGGTCGAGAACCTCGTCTAGCTCGTCCTCGTCCATAGCGTCTTCTTCGAGGGCGACCTCCTTTATCGTCTTGCCCTCGTCGAGTGCCTTCTTGGCTATCTTCGCGGCGTCGTCGTATCCTATATGGGGAGCGAGAGCGGTGACTATCGAGAGGCTCTCCTCTGCGTAGGTTTCACAGACCTCCTCGTTCGCCTCGGTTCCCTCGACACAGTCCTCGGCGAGTATCTCTGAGACATTCGCGAGTATCTCGACTGATTCGAGTACGTTGTGTGCCATCACGGGCTTCATGACGTTGAGCTCGAAGTTGCCCGCCTGTCCTCCGACGTTGACAGCGGCGTCGTTGCCTATGACCTGTGCGGCGACCTGACATACAGACTCGGGTATGACGGGGTTGATCTTTCCGGGCATTATCGACGATCCGGGCTGTACTGTCGGCAGGTCGATCTCGCCGAATCCCGTACGTGGACCGCTCGACATCCATCTCAGGTCGTTGGCTATCTTCATCATCGACGACGCGACTGTCTTGAGAGCACCGCTCGTCTCGACGAGTGCGTCCCTGTTAGCCTGTGCCTCGAAATGGTTCTCCGCCTCTCTGAACTCGACGCCGGTCTTCTCCGAGATCTTTTCTGCCATCAGGGTCGGGAAGTCAGGATGTGTGTTGAGTCCCGTGCCGACGGCAGTGCCGCCTATCGCAAGCTCTGAGAGCGAGTCACGTGTCTTCTTGACCCTCTCTATGCTGTGGCTTATCTGGCTCGCGTAGCCCGAGAACTCCTGTCCGAGACGTACGGGAGTCGCGTCCTGGAGATGTGTTCGTCCCGTCTTGACGATGTCGTCGAACTCTTCCGCCTTGTGATCGAAGGCGGTCTCAAGGGTTTCGAGTGCGGGTATGAGATCGTCCTCTATCGCTGTGAGGACTGCTATATGTATCGACGTCGGGATTACGTCGTTGCTCGACTGTCCCATGTTGACGTCGTCGTTGGGATGTACCGAACGGGTACCCTTGTCGCCTCCACGTATCTCTATAGCGCGGTTGGCTATGACCTCGTTGGCGTTCATGTTGGTCGAGGTTCCGCTTCCCGTCTGGAATATATCGACGGGGAACTCATCGTCGTGTTCGCCCTCTATGACCTCGTCACACGCCTCACGTATCGCCTCCGCCTTGTCGTCGTCGAGAAGACCTAGCTCGACGTTGGTCTCGGCTGCCGACTTCTTGACTATACCTATCGAGCGTATGAAACGTCTCCCGAAACGCAGATCAGAGACGGGGAAGTTGTCTATCGCCCTCTGTGTCTGCGCGCCGTAGAGGGCGTCCTCGGGAACCTCCACCTCTCCCATCGAGTCTCTCTCTATACGGTAGTCGCCGGATTCGGGGTCAGGATCGGACATTAGGCTTAGAGTAACGCGGAGACCACAAAAAAGCCTCTATCTTGATACAGCGAGAGAATCCCGCCCTTCCCGCGAAGGACGAGTGTTCCGACGCCCTGTCGGAACCGAGGACTGAGCAGGGCGTTAACGAGAGCGAGCCCTCGTTCGCACATCAGAACGCTTCGCGTTCTGAGGACGTTCGCTAATCTCTGATTAGCGTGCAAGCAAATCTTCGATTTGCATACGTTCAGAAATCAAAGATTTCTGAGCCCACGAGAGCAAAGCTCTCGGGACGTTCGCTAATCTCCGATTAGCGAGCCATCAAACTCGTAGAGTTTGAGACGTTCACGAATCGGAAGATTCGCGTGCGTCCTCAGAAACTTCGTTTCCGGGCTTTCCACAAATCGAAGATTTGTGTAGTAGCCATTCGAAGAATGGCATACCTTCGGAATCAGAGATTCCGAGACACGAGAACGTAAGTTCTCGGGACGGGAGTGAATCGCGTAAGCCCCGTGCCACAATCTCTGTGACTGTTGCCTGACTGAATACCCAACGTAAGTATTTAGTAGGGCAGAAACGTACAAATTCTTGTGCGAACGGAGATAGATATGGAGCGCGGTGGGGACCTACACGAGCGAGTCAAAGAGTATGCTCGTGAGAATGGCATCCGCCATCCGCGTGCCTACCGCGAGCTAATTGAACAAGGGTTAGAGACGGATGGAAACAACGACTAAGACGCTCGAAGCGACCCTCGCGCCGCCGACAGCACACAAGGAGCGGAAACTGTGTGACTTGCTCGAAACCTACCGTGAGGGCCTACACGAAGCGTTCGACGCCGGGTGTGACACGATGAGCGCAACCAGCGACGTGGTGACGCCCTACGACTTACCGTATCAGGCGAAAGCGGCCCTGTGCAACTACGTCCCACAACTGCACGAAACCTACGATGCACAGGAGTTAGACGACGACCACCCGGTTCGGCTCACCAACCAGTCCGCCGAGTTCGACCACTCTCCGGCGCGTGACTACGAGTTTACGTGGTGGGTGCCCCAGCCCGGTCGCGGAACGAATTTCTGGATACCTCTTCGCATCAACCCCGAACAGGAGGATCTGTGGCACGACGTCGTAGACGGAGACGCTTCGGCAGGCCAACTCCGCCTGCAACAGAATCGTACATCGTGGACGCTACACGTCACTGTCGAGTTTCCGGTCGAAGAACCCGACTACGCGACAGACGGCGACGACGTGACGCACATCGGTCTGGACATTGGTGAAACCGCCCTGATAACGGGCTGTGCCCTCAAGGACGGTTCACCAACTGGCCCGTTCGTGTGTGACGGGAGCCGTGCGAAGCATCTCCGAAAAGAGATGCACACCACCCTGAAACGACTCCAAGAGCGTGACGCCGCCGAGTGGCGGATTGACGAACGGTTCGACTACTACCAGAACGCACTCACGGACATCATAGAGAAGGCGTCTCGGCAGGCAATCGAGTACGCCCGGCAATTCGAGAAGCCGGTGCTGGTGATGGAAAATCTGACGTACATCCGCGAAGAATTGGACTACGGCGCGTACATGAACCGGCGACTCCATGCGTGGGCGTTCGCTCGGTTACAGAACCGCGTCGAGGACAAAGCGCGAGAGGCCGGTATCCCAGTCAAATACGTCCGACCGGAGTACACCAGCCAGACGTGCCACGAGTGCGGCCACATCGGAAACAGAGCCGCACAAGCCACGTTCCGGTGTACCAACGACGAGTGCCACATTACGGCGTTTCAGGGCGACATAAACGGCGCAATCAACGTTGCACAACGGGCTGACCCGTGGGGAGAGAGCGTGCCGCTGAAACCGGCAGGCAATGACTCGCCTCGGGATGGGAGTGCCTGTGACAGCACCACGACCTCGTTCGAGACGGCGGAGCCGTCTCGTGATCACGAAAGACGCGACGCGTCTTTCGAACGACACCGTGAGACGAGCGAGAAACACTCGCAAATGACTCTCTCGGCCTTCCACGGGTCGGAACCCTCTACCAGCGATAGCCGCACTTAGCTGGTATTCCCCATGTGTGGGAAGCCGCGCCGTCATCGGACTTCGTCCGATTGCCTGAGGGATCTTCGATCCCTCTCCGTTCACGGCGCGGAGGATGTCACTCGGAGTTAGTGGCAGCCGCACGATCCGCCGCCGTGTCCGCCTCCGCTTCTACTCCCACAGCCACACGATCCAGACTTACTACCCGTCCCACACGAACACGACTCCTCGGTGAAGTTGGGGTTGTCGACGTCGAAGCCGGCTCCACTGCGCGACCTCACGAACTCGACCGTGCCTCCTTCGACGGCTTCGTGAGACGACTCGTCTACCACGAATCTGATGCCGTCCGCCTCTACGACGTAGTCGGTCTCGTCGACCTCGTCGTCGAACCAGAGCTCGTACGTCGGCTCAGAACAGCATCCGCCGCCCTCGGCACGGAGACGTACGGCGTGTCCCTCAAGACCGTTCGAGTCCCTCATCTCCTTCGCCTTCTCAGCTGCAGTCTGTGTGACGTCTATGTCGGCTGTACGTGTCTGTTTCTGGTTTTGAGAATGAGTGCTCATGCAACTGTAGGTTGTGACCTGCTAACATAAGTCTTCCGTGACTTCGAGTCAGACGTATCTCATCTCTTAAGTAGGTGAAATTCGTATATAGGTTACTGGTAAGATGGAGAACAGATTCACAGACAGGGTCGAGGCGGTCAACGACGAGATCGACACAGTCGCCTCGGAGATAACACCCGAGCCGCTCTCGGACGCCGTGAGACATATCTCTCTGAGCGGCGGCAAACGTCTCAGACCCATTCTCACGACCGTCGCATGTGAGGCGGTCGGGGGAGATCCGCTAGACTCCGACGCCGTGCGTCACGCCACAGCAGTCGAGCTAGTCCACACCTCGGCACTCGTCGCCGACGACATAATCGACAGGTCGGAGATACGAAGAGGTGTCTCCTCGGTACACGAGAAATACGGACATCCGATGGCTGTTCTTTCGAGTAACGTCCTCATAGGTGAGGCTTTCGACCTCATAGAGTCGTCAGAGGCGGCGGAGGTCATGACCGACGCGCTCGTGCGTCTTGGAGAGGGCGAGGCTCTCGAACTCACGGAGGGTCTCGAAACAGTCGACGACTACTTCGACCTCGCTTACAAGAAGACGGGGTCTCTCTTCCTCGCGGCGTGTAAGCTAGGCGCGGTCTCGGGTGACGCGTCTCAGGAAGAGATAAGGTCTGTCGGGGAGTACGGCAGGAACATGGGGATAGCCTTCCAGATAAGGGACGACATACTCGACTTCACTTCGAACCCCGGTGACCTTGGTAAGCCCGTCGGGGAGGACGCTCTGATGGAGAGACCCTCGCTCGTGGTGATACATTCGAAAGCGAACGACGTCACTGTGGAGGAGTCGATAGGGTTCGCACGTGAGAGAGCTATGTCGTACGTCGAGGACGCGAGGAGTTCGCTAGATACTCTCGACGAAGACGCCACCGAGAGCCTTGAAGAGATAGCCGACTTCGTCGTCGAGAGAACGAAGTGAAGTACTCCTTTCTTCGAGGACTGTTGGATACGGTACTATCGACGTAGTAGATTTCACCGACACGTCAAACTTATATAGAGTAGTTTGTTAAGACTTGACATGGCTACAAAGAACGTTAGCCAGTGGGGGGAAGTCAGTACCGAAAACGTAGTTCTTCCGGTGGGGGTCTACCTCGGAGCCGTGGTATACAGCCTCGTATCCGTGGGGACATCGATGTCTCCGACTCCGGGGATGTTCGTGGCGGAGCTTCTCAAGTTCGGTCTGATAGGAACAGCGGGACTCGCCGTCTCGAACTACTGTACGTGTTTCAGCCGGTGTCCTTGTGGAGTGGTCGAGAGAGCCGTCAAGAACACGAAGATATACGCCGCGATAGGAGTTGTCTTAGGGGTTCTACTCGTAGCTGTCGTAGGGTAGGTTTAGCTGCGCCCTTCAGTACAGTAAGACCTAACTGTCGGCTTCCGTTTAATAAGATAGAGATGCCAGAGCCAGAGTTCCGAAGGGACAGCCCTCTCAAGCTCAGACTCGCAGAAGAGATAGACATAGACCGGGTTATAGACCTGTTCGACTCCGCACGTTACAAGATACGGCATCTCGAAAGAAAGAGATGGAACGTCTCAGACGACAGGGAGATGTCATTATTCGAGATAAAGATAAGCGAGGACGAGAGGTCTGTCACGGTGGTTCCAAAGGAGAGTACGACACCGGGAAGTATACGTGACTGTTACGGTCTTCTCGACGAGGAGATAGGCGTAGAGGAAGCCGAGAGTCTCGAAGACGAGGAGTACATAGACGAAGACCTAGAGACCGACGCCGACGACGTCATCTGAGAATCAGTCGTCTCGGTGATCCGGGGATTCGTTGTCAGACTGAGACGTATCCGGACGCTCGTCCCGATGACGTACTAAGAGGACTGGCACACCGACCTTCTCGGATACTCTCTCGGGTACCTCTCCCATGAGTATGCTTTTTATAGAAGGCTCGGTCTCACCCATCACTACGACGTCGTAGTTCTTAGCGAACTCGGTGATCTCGCCCACAGGGTCGTCCGACTCGGCAACCTCAGTCTCTATCAGTGACGGGTCGATGCCCTCGTCGGTGAGTTTTTCCGAGCCGCCTCTGAGAAGAAGATCCCCCGACCCCTCGCCGTCCTCAGCTACGTGGACGAGCTTTACGACGGTCGTGTGTTGGTTGACGATACTCCCGACGACGTCGGCTATGCTGTCGAAGTTGACGTCACCTCTGACAGGTACGAGTATCCTCTCAACCTTCTCAGTGTTCTCGGGTACGAGAACTACGTCACAGTCCTCGTCGTCGGCTACCCTCTCGACAGTCTGTGTGCTGTCGTGTGTGAAGACGAGTGTGGACTCGACGTCCTCGGCGTACTCGCTGAATCCTTCAACTATGGCTTCGAGGGTATCCTGTGACTCGTCTCCGAACTGGTCGCGAGCCTGCTCAGAGGCGGTCTGCTCGGGGAGCTCGTAGTATCCGAGTATTAGTATGCCGAGTGGTGAGAGGAACTCGACGAGTGACGTGGGTATCTCCTGGGACTCGGGAAGCTCGACGGGTATTAGTATCCTCGGCTTCGAATCAGGTCTTGGCTCCGAATCAGTCGCTGTACCCATGTCTGTCTCCGTCTCAGTACGCCGTGGTTCGTCGTCTTGTGTGTCTCGGCTCATGTCATACCACATCACGTTTCATCTTTTAATCTGACCCCCCTTCCGTAGACGAGATACCACACACCGGCTCCCAGTATCACCGCGGTACCGACGAGGCGGGAGGTAGGCTGCATGAAGGCGATCAGAGCGAAGCTCGACAGACCTCCTAAGAGTGGCAGAACCGGATACGCAGGCGCGGTATAGTCGGGACTGTACCAGTCGGGGTTCCGGCGTCTGAGGGAGATCAGAACGAAACAGATCAGCCCGTACATCACGAGATGGAGGAAAGACGCGACCTCGGCTAGAAGCTCGACCTCGCCGGTTGCGACGAGGAAGACGATGGGTCCTCCCGAGAGCATGAGAGAGATATGCGGGGTGTTGTACTTCCGGTTGAGCTTCCCAGCCTTCGAGGGTAGTAGCTTGTCACGGCTGAGGGCGTAGACCATCCTCGAAGCCCCGAGTATCGAGGCGTTCGCACTCGAAACTGTGGCGAGGAGCCCCGCGAAGGTCAGCGCAACGGCACCACCTTTTCCGAGAGATCCCCGTGCGACTTCGACTATCGCGGTCTCACCGAGCCTCGAAAGTTCTTGACTTCCCGTGAGGCTAGTCGTGACGAAGACCGTGAGGACGTAGAGGGTTCCGACGACTACGACGCTCCCCACCATAGCGCGCGGTAGATTCGTGC
This sequence comes from Halorutilales archaeon Cl-col2-1, assembly GCA_041891055.1. Classification (GTDB taxonomy): domain Archaea; phylum Halobacteriota; class Halobacteria; order Halobacteriales; family Afararchaeaceae; genus Afararchaeum. The sequence continues at coordinate 920,690 of CP169074.1, forward strand.
TCGGCTCCTTTATGTCTCCGGCGACAGTGGCTATCTGTGCGAAGCCAAGGTACGAGGTGAAGACAAGTGCCGCGGTCTCGAAGATAGGGGGGTAGCCGTAGGGGGCGAACTCCTCGGGAACAGTCGCCCTCCCGAATACACCGAACGAGTCGAGGAGCGCGTAGCCGAGGAAGATGCTGAGTATCATGAGGAGGACAGTTACGACTCCGCTCTGGAGGTCACCCGTCTTCTCCGTGCCGGTTATGCTCAGAGCCGTGAGAAAGACGCCGACGACGACAGCCATGACCTCGGGTCCGACACTCACCCCGATCCCGAGTTCAGAGAGGGTCGACAGGGCGTAGCTCCCGAAGCCGACGAGGTAGAACGCCGCCGCGAATATGAGACCCGTCCATACTCCTATACCTATAAGAGCACCTGCGGGCGCTCCGAATCCCCGCGAGATGAAGTAGTAGCCGCCGCCGCTCTTCGGCATCGCTGTCGCGAGCTCTGAGGTCGGGAGAGCGACGAGAAGGGCAATCACGGCGCCAATTCCGAAGGAAGCCGCCGCGGCGACACCCGCCCTCCCAGCAGCAAGACCCGGGAAGACGAATATTCCCGCTCCGACCATCGTCCCGACTCCTATCGCCAGAGCACCCCCGAGACTGAGAGTTCGCTCTAGCTCTCTTTGGTCGTCGTTCCCCGGTATCTGTGTAGCCATCTATCTCCGAATCGGTCTTCGCGGGTTAAAGTCCTTCGTCTACCGACTTCTATACTTCACACGTGTCGACGCCGAGTATTGAGTAGAGCCAGCAGCTCCTCGTGAAAGCGGTTCCGAGCATCAGTATAGCGACTATGCCGAGTATCGGCGAGAGTATCATCGGAAGGCTCTGTACCATTCCTCCGAGCATCGCCAACGAGACGACTCCCGCGACGGCACCGATTACTATACGTACTATGCTGTCGGCTTTCCCCACGTTTTGCTCCATAGTGCGTGTCTACAGTCTTGAATACAATAATAGTTAGGGCGAAAAGCCAGGACAGGTCGAAAGCTATAACTTGAGCACAGGACTACTTCGGATCACAGGGCGCGTAGCTCAGTTTGGACAGAGCATCGGACTTCTAATCCGACGGCCGGGGGTTCAAATCCCTCCGCGCCCGTTCCTCTTCTCAGTTCTTCCCTCTCAGAGACTTCGAGAGTTCGGCGGCTATCCTCGGCTTCGATGGCTTGACCTGTGTCTCGTAGACTATCTCAGGTCTCTCGTATATCCTCTCGGCTGTCCATTTATAAAGCCTCGACGAGAGTATGACGGGAACCCTGACCCTGTAAGGTATATAGCCGAAGCCCTCCTCGGCTTTCTCCTGCCAGTCCCGGTACCTCTCGATCTGTCGACGCACGAACTCCCTGAAGCAGTCTGTCTTCGACATCGCCTCGTCCTCGGTGAGACTCTTGAGACCGTATCTCTCGATCTCCTCGCGCGGCATATACCTCCTTCCCATCTGTCTATCCTCCTGTATGTCACGTATGAAGTTACAGTACTGCATCGACCTGCCGAGCATCTTTGCGTTCTCTCTCGCCTCGGATCTCAGCCCGAGGACACTCCACATCATCAGACCTATCACCTCAGCGGAGCCGTGTATATATTCGAGTGTCTCGTCGAGGCTGTCGTACTCCGTCTTCTTGGTGTCCTTCTCCATCGAGTCTAAGAAGGACTCGACCCAACTTCTCTCGAAGCCGTTGTCGCGTGCGACCCTCAGAAAGAGGTCGACGGTCTTGTTCCCCGACTCCCCCGACTCCCAGTTGTCGAAGGTCATACGTCTGAAGTCGAGGAGTGCGTGTCTGTCCTGGGGCATCTCGTCTACGAAGTCGTCGGCAGTCCTGACGTAGGCGTAGAGCCTGAAGACGTCCCTTCTGACGTCGGACGGGAAAAAGAGGCTACTGTAGTAGTACGAGGTCGAGTTCTGACTAAAGGTTCTCCTTATCTCGGGATCTATCTCTGACATCTGGTGTCCTGGTTAGGCGCGGAGGAGTCCCTGGTCTTCGTGTCGATTTTGACGGCTTATTCCCCGGTGTACTCTCGCGGCAGAATTCCCTGCTGGCTCGTGTCGGGTGTATTTACACAAGGAGATTCCTCTGTGTATTATCGTCTCTCAGAACATTAATCTCTTTTGGTGGTGTAGCCCAAACCCGAAGACCGCGATGAGGTCGACCTGTAGGTTCGCCCACAGTAGCTTTTTAAATTCGACTCCCGAATACACAGCATGGCGACCGAAGACGGGGGTAGAGAAAGCGATGCGGACGTTGTGGTTGTGGGTGGTGGCATAGGCGGTCTCTCGGCGTCGGCTTTCCTGTCGAAGAAGGGATACAGGGTCGAGTTGGTCGAGAAAAACGCCTCTGTCGGCGGCAGAGCGTCTGTCTTCGAGGAGGACGGCTTTAGGTTCGACATGGGACCGTCGTGGTACCTGATGCCCGACATCTTCGACAGGTTCTTCGCGAAGTTCGGACGTGAGACGGAGGAGTACTACTCCCTCAACAGGCTTGACCCCAACTACCGAATATTCTTCAAGGACGGTGACCGGGTCGACGTTCCAGCGAGTCCCGACAAGGCAGCGAGACTCTTCGAGAGCTACGAGGACGGAGCCGGAGAGGCGTTCAGGAAATACCTTGAGAAGTCAGAGGAGACCTATGAGATAGGAATGAACGAGTTCGTCCTAGAGGACAGAAACAGGATACGTGACTACCTCTCTCTCGACGTCCTTCGGAACGCACGGGGTATCAGTCTTCTCAAGAAGATGCAGGATCACGTCGAGGAGTACTTCGAGAACCCGAAGCTACAGCAGATCACCCAGTACACGCTCGTCTTCCTCGGCGGAGCACCTTACAACACTCCGGCTCTCTACAGCCTCATGAGCCACGTCGACTTCAACATGGGTGTCTACTACCCCGAGGGAGGCATCTACTCGGTGATGGAGGCTCTGAGAGAGCTCGCCGAGGAAGAGGGAGTCGAGTTTTCGTTGGGAGAGGAGGTAACCACGATAGACCGTTCAGACGGCCAGGTCGTAGTCGAGACCAAGAACCGAAGTATAGACTGTGACGCCGTCGTCTCGAACGCCGACTACGCCCACACTGAGACACAGCTTCTACCCGACGAGTACACGACCCACGACTCCGACTACTGGGACTCAAGGACTTACGCGCCGTCGGCTTTCCTCGTCTACCTCGGAGTCGATAAGGAGCTACCCGAACTCGAACACCACTCTCTCGTGCTTCCCGAGAACTGGAACCCGCATTTCGAGTCGATATTCGACAGTCCGTCTCTTCCCGACGATCCTGCCTACTATATCTGTAACCCGACACGTACCGACGACACCGTCGCTCCCGAGGGCAAGTCGGCGATATTCGTCCTCGTCCCGATAGCCGCCGAACTCAGCCTGACAGACGACGAGAGACAGGAGTTCCGTGACGCGGTCATAGACGACATAGAGGAGAACACCGGCGTCGAACTCAGAGACAGGATAGAGTACGAGAGGATCTTCGCGGGCAGGGAGTTCCAGAGTAGGTACAACAGCTACAACGGTACCGCCCTCGGAATAGCCCACACTCTGAGGCAGACGTCTGTTCTGAGACCCAAACAGAGATCGAAGAAGATGGAGGGTCTCTACTACGTCGGTCAGTACACCAACCCGGGTATAGGGATGCCGATGTGTCTCATAAGCGGAGAACACGTAGCCGAGAAGGTCGAGAACGACATCGGGTGACCCGAATGGGAATGGAATCCGGGAACGTATTCGACGGTCTCAGGTACCTTCTCAGGCTGTCACGTCCTCGTTTCTGGCTCTATCTCGCGGGTCCCGCGGTTCTCGGTGCCGTCTTAGGTGCAAACTCGGTAGACGACCTCCTCAGTCCGACGCCGGCTTTCCTCGTCCTTTACTTCCTGATACCCGCGAACGTGATGCTCTACGGTGTCAACGACTACTTCGACAGGGAGATAGACGAGGAGAACCCGAAGAAAGAAGCCAAGGAGTCGGTATACAGACGGTCGAGATGGGTCGACACAGTCGTAGGTGTGTCACTCCTGATTATGGTAGGTCTCACGGTGGCTCTCGGATCTCCCTCTATGGCAGCCTTCGTCTTCCTGAGCGTGGGTTACAGCGCACCGCCTCTGAGGTTCAAGACGAAGCCTTTCCTCGACTCGTTGTCGAACGGTCTCTACATACTCCCGTTCGTCGTGAGCCACGTCGCCGTGTCGGGGGAGTATCCCCCTGCTCTGACCGTCGCCGGGGGATGGCTCTGGACTATGGCTATGCATACCTTCTCGGCGATACCCGACATACAGCCCGACAGACGTGCGGGTATACGGACGACTGCGACGTTTCTCGGGAGACGCCGAACCTACGTCTACTGTACGGCTGTCTGGCTTCTGTCGGCTGTAACCGTCGGCGTCTGGAACTCGCGTCTCGGAGGAGTGATCCTCGTCTACCCCGTCCTGTCGGCTCTCTTCTACGTCTCGAACCTCACCGACTCGGAGGCATACTGGTACTATCCTTACATAAACAGCCTCGTGGGAATGGTTTTAACCCTCGCTGGTCTACTCCGACTACCCGATGTATAGGCTCGAAGAGGTAGTCTCGGAGAACAGGTTCGTCATCTCGGTCGTGTTTCCCGTGATGGGAGCCTTAGCCTTCGTGGGATCGGCTGAGGGACTTCTTCCCGAAGTACTCCGGTTCAATCCCTTGGTGATACTTCTCGGGACTCTCGTGATGAGGCTTCCCCTCGTCTCGGGTTTAGAGCCCCTCGTCGACAGGAAGGCAGTAGGTGGTCTCGGGGCACTCACGGTATATACCTACGCCATAGAGTTCGTGGGTCTAAGAACCGGGTTCCCGTACGGAAGCTTCGAGTACGTCGTGAGTCTGGGTCCCGTATTAGGAGGGCTCCCCGTGGCTCTGCCAGTCTTCTTCATACCTCTCGTCTTGAACGCGTATCTGGTCAGTCTCCTCTTAGGTCTGAGGCGCCGCGCCAGACTCGTAGCCACGGTAGCCCTCGTCGTCGCCATCGACGGAGTCCTTGACCCCGCGGCTGTCTCACTCGGTGTCTGGAAGTACTCCGAGGGCGTATTCTACGGTGTTCCTCTATCGAACTACGCCGGATGGCTCCTGAGCGGCTCGGTCGCGGCTCTTCTGATAGAGACGTCTCTCGACACAGACGGCGTACGTCGGAGGCTCTCAGAGACCGACTTCATGCTAGACGACTTCGTTAGCTTCCAGATACTCTGGGGATCTGTCAACGTCTACTACTCGAACTGGATACCCGTAGCTCTCGTAGGAATCAATCTCGTAATACTCCACAGAGTCGGATTCGACTTCGCGTTCCTGAGAGAGACGTCTCTCAGAGATTACTGTCTCTGATGCGAATACGGAAAGGATTAGGGGGAATTGGGGGATCAAGTAGCCCTGTGCCACTTGGTACATCCATACGTAGATTCCCACGTCTAATAAACTTATCGATTACCACACCTGGCGAGTGGTGGTAGTTCCAACAGAAGTTGGTTATACGATGAGTTCGACTGAGAGGTATGGAGCTAGAGAGATTCGTCGAGTCGAACTCGACAACTGAGACCGAGGATGAGTTCGAGCTTGAGAACAAGAGAACACTCGACATAGAAGTAGACGGGAGTGTGATGACGAAAGCCGGAGCTATGGTCGCATACGAAGGTGACCTGTCGTTCACGGGGAAGTCGTCAGCCGAGGGAGGAATAACGGGTTTCCTGAAGGAGGCAGCCACGGGTGAGGGGACGCCGGTGATGAAGGTCGAGGGACAGGGTCACGTCTACGTCGCAGACCAGGGAAAGAAGATACAGATACTGTCTCTCGACACTGACGAGGCAATCTCAGTAAACGGAAACGACGTCCTCGCGTTCGAGGACTCGGTCGAGTACGAGATAGGAACTATCGGAAGTGTAGGCGGCGCGTCGGCGGCGGGTCTCACGAACGTCTACCTCTCGGGACCGGGAACCGTAGCCATAACTACACACGGCGAGCCTCTGGTTCTGACGCCGCCGGTGAACACCGACCCCGACGCGACCGTTGCATGGAGCGATAACCTGTCCCCGAGCATAGACACCGACAGGAGCCTGAGCGACGCGGTCGGACAGTCGTCGGGTGAGACCTACCAGATGGCTTTCGAGGGAGACTCGGGCTTCGTCGTCGTTCAGCCCTTCGAGGAGACACCACACAGGACTCAGTAGACAGTAGACCGGCGAAAAGTTTATTATCTTCCATTATGTATAGTATTCCGCTTCGAGGGAGCACACTGGACGGCCCTCTGTGACCGTCTCCTAGACTTCGAGTCGGGAGTCAGTCGCACGGTCTAAGGGTCGAAAACCGAACCGTCCGTAGAAGGGCGACGAGGAGATAAGATCCTATGGAGAAGCGCAGAATCCCTGCAGACGTAAAAAGGTGAAAGTCCTTAAGGGAGGGCGAAACTCCCTCCTACGTGTGCGGTTCCGCCGGGGACGAGAACACAAGTCCGTTAAGATCGGTCTATGTGTTCTCCCTCCGGAGGGACACGTTAAGACCAAGTAATGGACGACGCGCGAAGCGGCGTTCGTGAAACCGGCGAAAGCCGGATATGGTCGTAGAGGGATTCGGAAAACGGCTCCAGTCCGGGTTCAAGCCTCGTAGTGTCGGTTCGTATTTACAGGTAATACAGCAGAATGCCCCCGTCTTTAGGCGTATGCAAATCGCTACGTGATTTGCTTGCTCAGAGATCTCCGATTTCTGAACGGGGGATGAATGCGTCAACTCCTTAGCCTACCGCGCTACGTAGACCACTTGGATATTCATTGTTTTTATATGCTCTACAACCAAATACAATTGTAATGGTCACGACGACGGTGACGGTAAAGTTCCACCAACCCACCCGCGAACGTAGACGTGAATGGCAGAGAGCCATGCGCCTCTACCGCGACACTAAGCAGTACGTTATAGACGGGTGGGAGGACGACGACTTCGGTATGTCCGTCACTACGTCGGAGATAGACAACGAACTCTACGCCGCCATACAGAACCAAGCGATACGTGAGGCTAAGAGTGACTACAAACGCGACGGCATCGTGGAGTACCACCAAAGCCAACCTTTCGCCGTCAACAACCAGAATTGGGAGGTTGACACTACCGACAACGGCAACGTCGTCCTCGGATTCCCCTGTATAACCGGATGGTGGTACACTCCCGTAGAAGTCTACGACGAGGTAGATGAAGCCGTACAGAAGCTCGTGGACGGTGAAGGTAACAAGTCACGCCTCCAAGTCTACCGTCGTGGTTCTGAGTGGTACGCCACATTCAACGTCGAACACGAGCAAGACGTGGGTGGCGAAACGCCTGTCGGCGTAGATATAGGACACAACCACGTCCTCGCTGTCCGTGTACCTGACGAGGACGAATCCATGCTCGTATCAGGTAAGGAAGCGAAGTACGTCCGGCGTAAGTATCGTTCCCTACGTGATTCGCTACAACAAGCGGGTGCGCTTCGCGCACGTAACCGCGTGGGTAACAAAGAACAACGCCGGATTAAGGACATGAACCACAAACTCTCCCGTCAACTCGTAGAGTTTGCTTCCGAGTTCGAAAACGCCGTGATACGTATGGAGGACTTAGAAGGTATACGTGACGGTAACGGTTGGGATGGCGTCCACTCATGGCACTTCTACCAGATACAGGAGTTCATCACGTATAAAGCAGAGAAAGAAGGTATTGAGGTGGAGAAGGTAGATCCCCACAACACGAGTCAGATGTGTTCAGAGTGTGGTGAGGATGAAGACACGGTGCGTGACGGCGACCACTTCACGTGTCACGAGTGCGGATACGAACGCCATGCAGACCTGAACGCGGCGAACAATATAGCGAGACTGGAGGGAGAACCTTGTTAAGCAAATCGGAGATTTGCGTACCGTCGGAAATCTTCCGATTTCCGAGACTCGGCGTAACAGTCCGGCTGACGAACCGAGTGCCACGCGGGATTAGACAACCCGCCGGTCTTAGACTGCCTACCGTGAGTAGGGTGGAAGGCGGCTTTGACACCGCTACGTGTGCTGTAAAGGAGCGTCGGAGTGATAACGACGCCCGACCTATGAAGGAGTCACTCGAAAGCGTACCCGAACTCCGAGGAAAGGCACAACCTTAATATCCCCTTCGGTGATTCCCGCGTTCGTGAATCGAAGATTCACGAGCCATCCGAGCTTCGCTCGGAGACGTCTTTAGGCGCGGGAGGATGTCAATTCTCATGTATCCAAAGGTCACCGTAGAAGTCGTCCTGTTCGAGACTGACCTCGCCTCGTGAAGACAGGAAGAGTAGACTGAGGTAGGTATTGACGACACGTGAACGTGACACGGCTTCGGCAACTAGCTCACGGAAGAGAACCTCGTCACGTCTCTCGAACTCAGTGGCGAGGCGTTCGGAGACTCTCTCTATCTCATCCTCTATGTCGTCCTCGTGTGCAGTCTCTACGGCGTCGTCGGTCGTTGTCTCGGGCTCATGTGGTCGTGAGCTAGGTACAGGAGTCGAGTACGCCTCGGGTGAGGAGGATGTATCGTACTCCCGTCTCTGTTTCCAGACGCGTTTCCTCTCCCTGTCCCTCAGCTCCCGTACTAGCTCGTCGAGTGTCTCGGGATGTGCGTTCCGTCTCGTAGTCTTACGTTCGAGGCGTCTCTCCATCTCGGCTTCGAGGCTGTCAACAGGGTCGTACTCCGCGCCCGAGCCGGTGGTATCGGCGTGTTCTTCGGTTCTGGGGCTGTGGAAGAGTGCCTCGGGTTCGTCTTCGTCCCGGTCGTCGTCCTCGTCGTCACCGTCGTCGACGACGTAGTCACTCTTCATGCGCAGGAGTATACTCGCATAGAGGAGAGCCTTTCCCGTGCGTATGAGGTCGTTCGAGTCTATCCTTTCGAGGAACTTGTCGGTGACACGTGGTATGTCGATGTCCCACGGGTCTATCTCGCCCTCCTCGGCGAGTCTCACGAGGACGTCGACGGGCTCGTCTATCGCATCTTGTGACGTCCCGGCGTCTCCTTCGCCGTCGGTCTCAGTCGGCTTCTGCGGCTGTTTCCTCTTCATTCTGACTGTCGTCGTTGAGACGGACTCCCGTGACTCTTGATACGTTGTCTCCCTCCATCGTGACCCCAACTGTGCGCTCCGCCTTCTCCACCATCTGTGTCCGGAGGCTCACGACTATGAACTGTGTGTCGTCGGAGATGTCATCTATCATCTCAGCTACCCTGTCGGCGTTGGGCGCGTCAAGGAACATGTCGACCTCGTCAAAGGCGTAGAACGGAGCCGGAGTGTAACGCTGTATGGCGAATATGAACGAGAGAGCTGTGAGTGATCTCTCGCCCCCACTCATCGACTCCAGACGTTTGACGGGCTTGTCAGAGGGTTTCGCCTCTATTGTCATGCCTCCCTCAAAGGGGTCGTCGGGCTCCTCTAAGACGAGTTCCCCCGAGCCGTCGGAGAGACGTCTGAAAACTTCCTCGAACTCGGAGTTTATCTCGTCGAAAGCCTCGCGGAACTTGTCGTGTTTGAGATCCTCGTACCTGTCTATCCTGTCAAGTATCTCGTCCCTCTCGTCCTCGAGTGTCTCCTTCCGGCTCGTGAGATCGTCTTTCCTCTCACGTACCTCGTCGTACTCGTCTATCGCGAGCATGTTGACGGGCTCCAGATCCTCCATCTGGGACTCGATTTCGTCTATTGACGACCGTATTTCGGAGTAGCCCGGTATCTCGTCGTCTTCGTAGTCACCGGGGTCAACCTCGTCTTCGAGTTCGTCCGCCTCGTCTTCGAGTGACGACCTCTCAGTTCTGAGAGCCTCTATCCTCTCGTCCGCCTCGTCGATCTTCCTGCGTATCCCGTCGCGCTCCTCGACTGCTTCCTCAAGTTGGTCTTCGAGGCTTTCGAGTGTCTGACGTAGCTCACCTATCTCGTCCTCTATCTCGTCTATGCGTTCCTTCTTATCGTCGCGTTCGTCCTCAAGCTCATCTATTTCGTCCCTCAGGTCACGTATGAGGTCTTCCTTCTCGTCACGGCTCTCGTCAAGACTCTCTATCTTCTCCTCTAACTCGTCTATCCTGTCAGTCCTGTACTCCTTCTCAAGCTCCAACTCGTTGAGGTCGGCGTCGACGTCACGTAGCCGGTCCTCGATATCGGATATTTCTTCTCTGAGGGCGTCGGCTTTCTCGGAGAGGTCGGATATCTCCGAGTCGGAGAGTTCGTCTTCGAGTTCTTCTATCTCCGACTCGTGAGACTCGATCTCGTCGTCGAGACCTTCGACCTCTTCGTCTATCTCCTCCATCCTCTCGCGTTTCTCCGCCTTGGTGTCCTCTAAGCCGTCGAGTCTCTCACGTGCGTCTTCGAGGCTTTCTTCGAGGTCACCACGTCTGTCTTCGAGGTCTTCGAGACGTCTCTCGTACCTCTCAACACTTGACTCCGACGACGTGATACGGTCTTTGACATCGTCGAGACGTGCCTCGACGGAGGAAATCTCGTCCCTGAGAGACGCACGTTGTGATTCGAGTTCCTCGATTCTGTCTGCGAGCTTCTCAAGTGTGCCCTTCGACCCGAACGAGTACCGCGACCCCTTCTTAGATCCACCCGTCATAGCACCGCTTTTCTCGACTAAGTCGCCGTCGAGTGTCACCATCCGGTAGCTTCCCATCATCTCCCTCGCGGTCTCCATGTCCTTGACGACGAGGGTGTCGCCCAGGACGTAAGAGAAGACAGACGAGTAGACGTCGTCGAACTCGACGAGGCTGTAGGCGTAGTCAACGACGCCGTCCTTCGAGAGGGGCTTCTTCGAGAGCGACCTCGTGTTCATCTCGGAGATGGGGAGGAAGGTCGCACGTCCTGCGTTGCGCCTCTTGAGGTACTCTATCGCTCTCTGACCCACACTGTCGTCGTCGACCACGACGTGAGCCATCCTGCCTCCCGCAGCAGTCTCGACGGCTGTGGCGTACTTCTGTGAGACACTCCCGAGGTCAGCGATAGTACCGTGGACGCCGTCTATGTCGGAGTTGAGAACAGTACTGACCGCCTTCGAGTAGCTACTTCCGTCGGAGCCCTGACGCGCCTGTTCCTGTGCGAACTCCTCCTGTTTCGACCTCAGAGACTCCTCGATGTCCTCTAAGTCTCTCCTCAGGTCGTCTCTCTCGTCTTCGAGGTCGTCTTTCACATCCCTGAGTTCTTCGAGGTTGTGTCTCTCGTTTTCGAGCGACTCCTCTATCTCCCCTATCTCCTCGTCGACCTCCGTGATCTCGTTCTGTGTCTCACGTATCTCCTTCTCAAGATTGTCCTCCTCACGCGACCTCCTTCGCGCCTCGTCCAAGAGGCGATCCTTCTCTCGCATCAGGTCATTCTTCTCGTCACGTAGATCCTCGACCTCGGTTTTGTGATCCTCAAGAGACTCACGCACGTCGGCGTACTCGCCCTCAGCCTCGTCTATACGTTCCTCGACGTCTTCGAGGGCTGACTCCTTCGACGAGAGGTCTGACTTGAGACTCGACTTCTCGACCTTCTTCTCACGTATCTCGGATTCGAGGTCTTCAATCTCCTCGTTCGCCTTGTCTATCCCGACGAAAGCCTGTCTCTTCTCCTTCTCGTACTCGTCGAGGCTCTCCTCAGCGTTCTCTATCCTGTCTCTCTTTCCGGATATCTTCGCCTTGATCTCCTCTATCTCCGACTTGAGTTCGAGACGTTCATCCTCGCCCTTTCGGCGTATCTCGTCCTCGACCTCCTTGACCTCGCTCTCAACCTCGTCGACGAGAGACTCGGCGTCTTCGAGGTCGTCCTCTAACTCCTCCTTCATCTCCTTCTCGTCGGCAATCTCGTCCTCCAACTCTTCAATCTCGTCGTTTATCTGGTGGAGCTTCGCGACCGAGAGGAGACCCTCCTTCTCCTGCTTCTCCTCCCTGAGTTCACGGTATTCGAGAGCCTTGTCCCTCTCGTCCTTGAGTGAGTCGAGACGTTCGTCTATCTCGTCGAGTATCAGGTCGACCCTCTCGACCCTCTCCTCGACGGTGTCGAGTTCGCCGCGCGCTTCTTCCTTCTTCTCGTCGAACTCGGCGGTTCCAGCCGCCTCCTCGACTATGCGCCGTCTCTCTGTCGACGACATCTGTATTATCTCTGTGACGTCCCCCTGCATCACGACGTTGTATCCCTCTGGGGTGATACCCGCGCTCGCGAGGAGTTCCTGTATGTCGGAGAGGTTACACGACCTTCCGTTAATGTAGTAGTACGAGTAGTAGTCGTTCTCCGTCTTTTTTATGCGTCTCTTGATCACGACTTCGTCGGGGTCGCTTACTTCACCCGCCGCTGTACGTATCTCGTCGGGCTGAACTGTACGGTCGGAGTTGTCGAGGACTACCTCAACGCTCGCCTCTCGCGCTGAGTCGCCCTCGGGAGGATCGTAGAGGAGGTCAGGGAGACGCTCGGCTCTCATGCCTCTCGTACGAGCGAGTCCGAGAGCGAAGAGTATACTGTCGATCAGATTACTCTTACCGCTCCCGTTGGGTCCGCTTATAGTAGTGAAGCCCTCGTAGAACGGGACAGTAGTGGGTCTCCCGAATGACTTGAAGCCGTCTATACTTATCTCTTTTATATGCATCGGCGTCAAGCCACGTATATGTCGTCGCCGCTGTCGTTGTCGTCGTCCTCGTCGACGGAGACACCTACCTCCTCGCGGTCTATCTCCGCTTTCTCCGACTCCTCGATCTCGCTCAGACGCTCTTTCACGTCTACCATCTCTCTCGCAAGTGACTCGACCATCTTCTCAAGTTCGTCGATCTTCGCCTCGGTGTCCGAGTTAGAGTCAGAGCGTGACATCTCATCTACTCTATACCTTCACGTCCCATAAGTCCAACGTATGACACACGTATGCCGTTGTGCGAAAAGCGTTGGACTATTAGACTCTAAGTAGAAAACTGATCCGAATTACTCGAGAGTGTCGGCTAGCTCCTCAGCCGCCTCGTCGACTCCGCCGTCGGGATTCTTGACTATCTTGACAGTCGCGCCCGTGAGTGTGGCGTAGCTCATCGCCGCCGACCTGTTCATGTTCTGGTGAGTGTCTATCTCTCCCGTCCTCTCGAAGTCCCTGTCACGAGTCTCGTCGTCTATCCTTCTGAAGAGAATCTCCTCGGGGTCGGTCTCTATGAGAGCTATCGTGTCGGGTTCGAGACCTTCGAGAACCCACTCGGGAAGTCCAGGGAGGTAGCCCTCAGGCGTCTTTATGGCGCAGTGTGTGTCGACGAGGACGTTGGTGTCCTCAGCCATCTCGGCTATACGCTCTCCCGCCTGTGCCTGTATCTCCTTCTGCTGGTCGCTCGGGAGCTTCCTGAGTTCGTCCCTGTCCTCGACGAGACCCTCGTCACGTGCAGTCTCAAGCATCTGAGTACCGAACGAGACTATCTCGTACTCGACTTGCCTGTCCTCCAGAAGCTCAAGACTCCTCTCTGCTACGGTTGTGGCTCCGACTCCGGGAACGCCTGTGAGCACTGCTACCGTCATACTACGAGTCAGTCTTTCCTTACCAATAAATCAACCTATATCCCGAAGCCCGAACCAACCCGTAGGTTTAAATACGACCGAGACATAAGGAGTCTCCGGTTACGGTTAAATGATCAACTATGTCAGAGTCAGACAACACATCCGACAAGACTGAAGAGCTCAGAGATCTCTTCGTGGAAGTAACAGACGAGTCCACGGTCACAGAGGAGAAGAAGGAGTCACACGGCACTCTCAAGGACGAGGAAGAGATCAACGAGGAGATAGAAGGTACAGTCGAGGAGATGCTAGATAGGTACGGTATCGACACCAAGCTAGACACAGATGACCTCGTCGAACTTGTGCGTCTCTACCACGACGGCTACTCAGACACGGAGATCGCCCGAGATCTCGGTGATGAGAAGCTCAACAAGACCGTCGCGCGGACGCGGGTTAAGCTCCATCTCTTCCGCGAGTCGGACTTCGATCCGCCGTTCGACATCGACCGCCTGCGTGAGTTCGTCGACGACGACCTGACGACAGCGGAGATGGCTGACGAACTCGACGTGAGTAAGAGTACTGTTCGTTCGTACGTCCACGTCATAGAGGCAGAGAACGAGGCAGACCGCGCGAACCACAAGTACCAGGACAGGTTCAAGAACCTGCTTGAGGATCGCGAGATATCCGAGAGGATCACGTCGTCGGCGACGGAGGACGGTCTCCAGGAGGCTACCGAGGGACTCGAAGTAGACGTCGACATGTAAGAGATGTCGGCGACAGACGAAGCGGTCGAAGCCCTGCGTGACGGGGGTGTCATTCTCTACCCGACGGAGACTGTCTACGGTCTCGGAGCCGACGCTCTCGATCCCAACGCAGTAGAGCAGGTCTTCGAGATAAAGGAGAGACCGCGTTCGAAGCCGGTCTCAGTCGCTTTCGGCGACTTCGAGACGGTGAAGGAGTACACGAAACCGAGTGACGACGCAGTGAGTATGATCGAGGATCTTCTTCCGGGACCTGTGACAGTTCTGGTTCCGAAGACCGACTCGATCCCGGACGTTCTCACAGCGGGGTCAGAGGTCGTCGGCGTGAGGATACCCGACCACGACGTCGCTCTCGAAATAACGCGCGAGTTCGGTCCTATAACCAGCACAAGTGCCAACATATCCGGGAAGTCCTCGTCAGCCACCTTTGAGGACATTGACCCTAAGATTCTAGAACGGGTCGACGCAGCCCTTGACGGCGGCAGGGCGAGGTACGAACTCGGAAGCACCGTTGTCGACACGCGCGACTGGGGGATAGTACGTGAGGGAGCGATGTGTGACGAAGTCGAGGACTGGATGACATCCTCCGCGCCGTAAACGGCGCGGTTTCCTCCGTGGGAGTCTCAGTCGGTCTAAGACTCGCCGGAAGCAACATTCCCGTCACGGTGGACGGTACTCAGGTCTGTGCGCTGTTCTTTGGGACTTTCGTGAGAGTGTGATACCTCCAGCCAATCGTGGCTGTCCCACTCGAACCGTGCTCGAAAACGCTGCGCGTTTTCGGCATCCCGGAAATTGGAGATTTCCGAGGACACGGGCCGTGCCATCGGCCTGACTTCTTTGCTCGTATGCCGCTTCAGGAACGTTTCTGACGCCGTAAGGTCGGCATGACCCTCGAATCCACACTGGCAGGTGAGCGTGTCCTGATGCCGTGTCGTTCGGTCTGTCGAACCACACTGGGGACACTCTTGGCTGGTCCACGCTTCCGACCGGACTTCGACCGAGATACCGTATTCCTCGGCGGTACATGCCAGTCGCTCGGTGAATTTCCTGAACGCCCAGAAGTTGTGGGTCTTGGCGTTCGTCTCGACCGACCAGTGGGTTTCGAGTACGTCGGTCAACCCGCCGATATACACGGTATCGACACCTTCGGTATACAGTCGTTCCAGCAGGTCACGACACAGTGCTTCTTGTGCGTGATCCCGGCGACGGGTTCGCTTTCGGTACAGCCGCCGAATACGCTTGCTACTGTATTTTCCTTCTTCGAGTTTCGACTTCAACCGGGCGATTTCCCGCGTCGTTTCGCGGAATCGCTGGAACAACTCACGGCCTTCGTACAGGTATTGCTCGCCGGTCGTGGTGGTACAGGCAACGAGATTGTTTGCACCAATGTCCAGAGCGGCCTTTTCGTCGGCCAGTGGAGTCTCCCGTGTCTCGTCAGAAACAGTCACGGGTTGCGAAGCTCTGAAGGTGCTATCAGTCTCGTCGTACCACAGGTCTAGTCGGCCTTGGTCTTCGTAGTCAGGCCAGTTCAGGTCGCCAACTATTTCCAGCCGAAGACGGCTTTTCGGGCTGTTGTGCTTGTCTCGGAGTTCTTTTCCGACGACCATTTCAAGCCGGGATCGGTCGCCCCATTCGACGGTGTAGGCATCCTTTCGGACGACGCCTTTGAGAACACGTCCGTCGTCCTCGTTACCACGGAAGCCTGGCGGTTCAGGGTGTTCCGTGACCGACGTGTTCGATTCGTCGTGATACGCTTTTTTATTCTCGAAGAACGACCGCCACGCTTCGGTGTTTGCTCGCCGGACAGTTTGAGCGGTGGACGCGCCAAGCACGCCTTTGTATTTGCCTTCGAGCGCGCCGGTATCGGTGTCCCATACGTCGCCCTCGAAGCCGTCCTCGTCGTTGTAGCGCATGAGGCGCTGGTAGTTAATCTCGTTCCAGAGAGCGGCGGAAGCGTCCAACAGGTCGCGTAGCACCTGCTCACCATCGTCGGTGAGTGGTCGAACGGCGAACGTGTTGGCGCGCTTCATGCCACAATTCTTTTCACGTCTTCACGTCAAATAAGTCTTGTGAGACATGACCGTTGACACACCGCTTACGTGTTACATCTGTGGAGAAACGGACGACTGGACAACCGTTGACTTGATTGGCTGTTTCGAGGACCGACAAGCCGCAGGGGAACGGTTTGAAGAAAAACATGGGAAGAAGCCGGAAAGTTATCTGTTCGTCTGTCCCGAGTGCAAAGAGGAGAACCCGCACCATGCCGAAAACTGCTACGAGAAGTACGGGGGAGTCCAATGAGGCCAGCAATTGACCTTTCCTATGGATTGCACGGTCGTCTGAAAGATTACGCCGAAGCAAATGACTTGGAACTTTCAGAAGCGTATGCAGAGGTGTTAGAAGCTGGTCTGGAAGCGTTGGAGACTCAAGACCAGCAGTAACTCGGCGGCTTCTCACCAGAGCTTACGCGATTCACTCCCGTCCTCGAAAATCGAAGATTTTCGGGTGCAGCAAGACCTCCGGTCTTGCCATGCCCCTGTTCGCTCCTCGGTTCCGACTGAGCGTCGGAACACTCGTCACTCACGGGAAGGGCGGGATTCTCTCGCTGAATCAAGACAGCTTCGACCTTATGCGCGAGAGGAGAGAAGTCTTACGTGAGCAGTTCGACGAGTAGTCACACGGCTCACATCTGGTTGTGTTCGGAGTCTTCGAGGGTATCTCTCCGTCGACTGCTTTCCTGAGGCTTTCGAGAACCGAGTCGAGACGTCTCTCGTACCGACGGCTCACACGTGTCTCGCGCACGACTCCACGTCTCGGATACTCGACGTACGCCGTCTCAACGTCTTCTCCGAACTCCAACTCTACGAGACGTGCCGCGGCTGTGGCTTCGATCCTGTGTGGCTCCCAGACACCGTTCTCCGGAGGGGTTCCTGTCTTGATGACCGACGGACGGTATTCACCCTCGACTGAGAGTATCTTGTCGAGAGTACCGTGTATCTGTGCCTCGGAGCCAGCGTCTATATAAGTCTCCTCTCGCCACGGCGACTCTATCTCGTCCCAGAAGTCGGAGTCAGTTCTTGTCTGTCGGAGTCGTGATCTGACCTCGTCTAAGTCAATTCCCTCAGAGTCGAGGAGATCGGGAGATATATCGTCTCCGTAATCGTACTCCGCGAGGTCAACCGCGTCCCCAACGGCTCCCCGTGGGTCTTCGATGAAGTCACCGTACCTGTACGCAATCTGATTGAGCACGAGGTAGACGGGACTTATGCTCGGAGAGTCGTCGGTGTCGAGGTCGAAGTAGAACTGACGTGGACAGTAGGCTCCCTGTCGAAGATCCGAGAGGCTGAACCGGTCTCTAGTCTGCATCCACAGGTGGCTTTCGTCCTCGGAGTACTTATTTGTATTTGAGGTTCGTGTGGTAGATATGGCGGAGTCAGACACGGGAGAAACACACGACGAGTACAGATCCGGGTACTGCAACATAGGTGAGTACGAAAGGAGAAAGAGATACACGGTCGCTGTGCTAGGCTTCGTCGCGTCGGCTGTATACGTCGCTGTGATACTGCTGACCGAAATACCCGGCTACCTCGTAGTCGGAGTCTTCGTTCCCCTGACTGTCGGATTTGAGGGTTACATACAGGGAAAGAGGTCTTTCTGTGTGACTCTGGGTCTCCTCGGTAAGTACAGTTTCTCGTCAGAGGCGTCCGGGTCAGACTCGGGTGACGTGACGGACTCCGAGGAGAGGAGGTCGGACAGACTCTACGCTCTCCGTATAACCGTCACGGCACTGACAGCCGCGGCTCTGACTACCACAGCCATCTACATCGGGGTCACGTCGATTTGAGAGGACGAGTGGAGGGAACGAGACGGAGTTTTCGATGAATTTATGTCTGTGACGTGTATAAGTATGGATGTACGGCAGATAGGTGACGTTGTGAGGCAGAGCTTCACAGCGCACAAAGAGTCTGGGACGTTCAGAAATCAGAGATTTCTGAGCCCACGAGATCATAGATCTCGGGACGTTCAGCAATCTCCGATTGATGAGCCAACAAGATCGGAGATCTTGTGAAGTCTCCGAATAGAGTTCGGATGCCAGCATAATCGAAGATTATGCGACGGTAGTGTAGTGGTATCACGTGACCCTGCCACGGTCACAACACGGGTTCAAATCCCGTCCGTCGCACTACTACTAGATGTATTTCTCCGACCTACTCGAAGAAGCCGAGAGGGAGGAAAGAGTCCTCCGAGTCTATAACTACACCGGAACCAGAGGTATGTTAGACGTAGTCTCGGAGTATCTCAGTGCGTGGAACGTCGATGTCGAACTCTGTGGCGAGAACACGTCGATTCCCGGGAACACAGCTGTTCTGGGGACTCCCGAGAACCCCAACGCGGCTTCCGTGGTAGACGACATCTACACCTACCTCGCATACAGAGGAGATAGGGAGAAGTCGGAGGATGACTTCGGGAGAAAGGAGACACCCGAGGTCATAAGCGAGCTGTACGGCTCGACGTTCGAGTTCGAGACGAAGGCGAGCCTCGTGACGGCGTCACACGAGGTCGAGGGTACGGCTCTACGCAGAGGCGAAGGCACTGTATATTCGGGTTTCCAGAGACTCCCACTCGTCGAGGATCAGTGGGGTACTTACTCGGAGATGGCTTCTCTTGGGATAGACGTCCACGTATACGGATCACGCGGATTCTCAGAAGACACCTGGAGACCACCCGACTCCGACGAGACAGAGGTCACGTTCCACGTGAGTGACTCGCCTCAGATACAGAGGTACTGGTTCGTCGTCTTCGATGGGGGCGACGGCACTGGACGCGCGCTACTCGCTGAGGAGCGCGAGCCCAGGAGTTACTACGGCTTTCTGACCGACGACTACCGAAGAGTCACACGGATTGTCGACGTCATCGACTCGGTCGAGACCCAGACTCAGAAGGAACGTCGATCCGACTGAACTCGAACCTCGCGCCTCCGTCGTCGCTCTCGACGACATCCACTTCCCAGCCGTGTGACTCGGCTATCTCCTCTACTATGTCGAGACCCAGACCCGTACCTGTCTCCGAGGTCGTGTATCCCGACTCAAGCACCTCGTCACGTTCGTTCTC
This sequence comes from Halorutilales archaeon Cl-col2-1, assembly GCA_041891055.1. Taxonomy (GTDB): domain Archaea; phylum Halobacteriota; class Halobacteria; order Halobacteriales; family Afararchaeaceae; genus Afararchaeum. Next base: position 940,061 of record CP169074.1, read on the forward strand.
AGGAATTCCCTCGCCGTCGTCCTCGACGTAGAAGCCATCGACGTCTGCGAGACTTCCGACACGGACAGTAACGTCGTTACCTCCGTGTTCTACGGAGTTCCTGAATAGATTTTCGAGCATCTGTTGGACGCGTCCGGGATGTGCGCAGAGTGTAAGGTCGTCGTCGACTACGAGATCCGCACAGACTCTCTCCTCCGACTCGGAGTCGACGCTCGCGTAACAGTTCTCGGCAATCTCGGAGAGGCTGACCTCCCGAATCTCCTCGTCGGAAACACCATCTCCTCGTGTCAGAGTCAGGACGTCGTCTATTATGTCCTCCATCCGTCGGAGAGCCTTCTGTGCTTTGTCGAGACTCTGGTCGACGGCTTCGTCCTCACATGTGCAGCTCTCCGCGACGAGTCGGAGACGTCCTTCTGCGACGTTGAGAGGGTTTCTGAGGTCGTGTGAGACGACGCTTGCGAACCTGTCGAGCCTCTTGTTCCGCTCCTCAAGACTCGCCTCGTACTCACGTATCCGGGATATATCACGTCCAGTACAGACGATCCCGGCTACGTCGCCGTCCTCGTACATCAAAGAGGCAGAGAAGAGTCCGGGTATCGTTTCTCCGTCCTTCGTCTCGAAACTTGCCTCTACCCCGTCAATTCCGCCTCTGTCGATAGCCTCCTGTACGGGACTCGGACCTTCCTCGACCGGAAGTTCTCCGTCGGCGAAGACCGTCTTACACGAAGATCCCAGAAGCTCGTCCTCGTCGTAGCCCAGAAGATCCACGAGAGCACCGTTTACACGTGTTATGCTTCCGTCACGTGATACCACCATCAGACTCTCCTCCATCGCCTCAAGTATCCCCGAGAGGTAGTCGCGCGAGTAGGTCGTGTCGTGGAGTTCGTCTACCGTCTTCCGGCTTGTTACCACGACGAGGAAGACGAAGACGCCGCCAAGGGAGAAGACGGACGCCGTCGTAGCCGAGACCGATCCGGCTCCCGTAGCTACGACCGTAAAGGCTCTTAGGTAGCCGGCTACGAAGACTACCATCAGAAGTAGGAGGCCTCTCCAGCAGTTCTTCCGAGGAGTTCCCGTGTCGACCGACCTGATCATCCCGACTGTCTGGTACACCGAGAGCACGAGAAAAAGAGTTCCGAGTCCGATAAGAGCCATGATCCCCGACGTGGACACGGCTGGTACGGCTGTAATCTGTGCCATTGTCAACCCCACCTAATACCCTCTACAAGAAGGAGGGTATATAATACCACTGCAAACTTTCAGGCTATAAATGTGGGTAAAAAGCACCCTATTCGTGGGTTCGTCCTTGGAGGAAAGAGATACCTGAGGAAACCGTTATATGTCGTCGCCGTGAACTCCGTCTATGGAGAAGGACGAACACGCGGTCGTGACGGTTACAGGTGCTGACCATCCAGGTATTGTGGCCTCCGTCACACAGACCCTCGCCGACCTCAACGTAAACATAGAGGACATCTCACAGACGGTCGCGAGCGGCTTCTTCACTATGATACTCATAGCGAGCCTCCAGGGGACAGCAGTCGACGACCTCCGTGACGCCCTAAACGACGCCGCCGAGGACGAAGGGGTCGAGATTATAGTCCAACACCGTGACCTCTTCGAACATATGCACCGCATATGATAACGTTAATGTGAGACTGACTCCTCTCATAGACTGGAGCCCGGGTGGCTTAGCCGGTCATAGCGCCGCACTCATAGGGCATTCGAGTAAGGCGCTCGTCTCCTGAGACATGCGGAGGCCGAGGGTTCGAAACCCTCCCCGGGCATACTTAAGCTTACAGATGAGACAGCAGAATGCCTGACCCTTTAGGGTCAGGATGAATGCTTAACTGGATATTCAACACAAGGAATATATTGCTCAAATACGTATCGAGTGTAACCGCCGTAACATTAGGTTGACGTAAGCGGAAGCTCGCAGACTGAACAACCTGCCGTTGAGCAAGGTCTTCGACCTTGCGAAGACACGCTCACCATGAGTGGGGAGATAGGCACGTTTGACCGTGCTGTACGGGCTGTAAACCACGCTTTTGGTAATAATTAGGCGGGAACCCATGACACGACTCCCGAAAGGGAACTTGACCGTTAGGAAACGCCCAACCTTAATATCCGCTTCGCGGATTCCTCCGTCTTCAGGCGGAGGAGGAGGTCAATCTATACTTCACCGAGTTCGGACAGAGACAGTACTCCGTCTGAGTTTCGCGTCCAGAAGCTTTTTACTTCGCGGGTTGTATTACCCAGTTGTATGACTGAGTTTAACGGCTTCGCCGACGCCACAGAGGCAGAGGTCACGAGAGCGATAGGGAAAGAATGGTCAGACGAGTTCCTCGACTTCACCGAGAGCGACGTCATAGTACTCGGGGGTGGACCTTCGGGTCTCACCGCCGCAAAGGAGCTCTCGGAGAGGGGGGTCAAGACGATGGTTGTCGAGAAGAACAACTACCTCGGAGGAGGCTTCTGGCTCGGCGGCTTCCTCATGAACAAGGTCACCGTAAGAAGCCCCGCCGAGGAGATACTCGACGAGATAGATGTCGATTACGACGAATCGGACGAGGCGGACGGTCTCTACGTCGCAAACGGACCCCACGCGTGTTCGGCTCTCATAAAGTCAACGTGTGACGCGGGGGCGAAGATACAGAACATGACCGAGTTCACCGACATAGTCGTGAGGGACGGACACCGAGTCTCGGGAATAGTCATGAACTGGACCCCCGTCCACGCACTTCCGAGAGAGATAACGTGTGTCGACCCCGTCGCAGTCGAGTCTAAGCTCGTGATAGACGCAACGGGTCACGAGGCGATGGCGGTCAAGAAGTTAGAGGAGAGAGGTGCTCTCGAAATACCGGGTGCTGGAGACTCAGACATGGACGCTACCGAGGACGAGGAGTACGGCGCTCCTGGACACGACTCGCCGGGTCATGACTCGATGTGGGTCGGAGAGTCGGAGGACGCAGTCGTAGAGAAGACGGGTCTCGTCCATCCCGGACTCATAGCCACGGGAATGGCGACCGCGACAGCACACGGTCTCCCGAGGATGGGTCCGACATTCGGCGCTATGCTCCTCTCGGGGAAGAAGGCGGCACAGGTCGCACTCGATGAGCTAGGAGTCGACGCGCCGTCGGTGGATATGTCGGTCGATCCGGCTCCCGCCGACGACTGATCCTGCTTTCTCGTTTGGTTCCGGACGCCGGATGACTTATACGGAACCGGCGTTAATCCAAGAGACGAGATGAGCCGAGAAGTCACCGTCTCCGAGGTTCTCGACAGAATTCCCGTGGGGAGGTTCCACAGACGTCTTCTGGGAATCTGTGGGAGCGCGTGGGCGTTCGACGGAATGGAGGTCATACTAATCAGTTTCACGCTCCCTGTCCTGAGTAACGCGTGGGGTCTCACGGGTATATTCGAGGGTCTACTCGGAAGCGCGAGCCTGATGGGAATGATCGCGGGGAACTGGATCTGGGGTGCATACGCCGACACGAACGGCAGGAAGAAGGCGTTCGAGTGGACAGTTCTCTTCTACTCCGTCTTTACGGGTCTGACGGCTCTGGCGACGGGTTTCTACTCGGGCTTCGGACTGCGTTTCCTCACGGGCGTCGGACTCGGGGGTGCTCTCGCTGTCGACACCTCCTACCTCTCCGAACATCTCCCGACACAGGAGAGAGGTAAGTACGTGGTCTACCTCGACGCCTTCTGGCCCCTCGGGAACCTCCTAGCCGTCGTACTCGCGTGGTTCTTCCTCTCGGTGGTCTCATCGGGCGGTATGATAGACATACCCGTCTTTGGAGAGGTCGCTAACTGGAGAGTCCTGTTCGCCGCGGCGTCGTTCCCCGCTCTCACCGTATTCGTGATAAGGAGGGGACTCAGCGAGACGCCGTACTACCTCGCTCTCAAGGGCGAGATAGAAGCCGCGAACGACCGTATACGTGAGATAGCCGAGGAAAACGGAGAGGAGTTCACACCCATCTCGGCGGAGGAGGTCAGGGAGACTCCGTCGCCCGGCTTCTCACGTCTCTTCGAGTCGGATCTGAGGAAACAGACTGCGATGATCACGACGGCGTGGTTCGGCGTAAACCTCGGCTACTACGGAGTCTTCATCTGGCTTCCGAGTACGGTAGGAGCCGCGGGGGTTGTCGGCAACGTGACGGTCGGTGGTCTTACCTTCGAGAGCATATACCTCTACTTCGTCCTGATCGCAGTCGTCCAGTTCCCCGGCTACTTCAGCGCGGCGTACCTAGTCGAGAGGATAGGACGGAAGCCCACGCTCGGATCGTACCTCGTCCTCTCGGGGGTCTTTACGTTCGTCTTCGCAGTCTCGATGCCCGACGTCTCCTTCTTCGGTATAGGTGCCGAGTCGAGCCTGAGTAGCTTCATAGCGGGTCTCCTCGGCGCGAGCTTCTTCGCTCTCGGAGCCTGGGGAGCGATATACGCCTACACTCCCGAGCTCTTCCCGACGGAGGCACGTGCGACGGGCAACGGCTTCGCGGGGGGAGTCGGAAAGATAGGAGCGGTCATAGGTCCCATACTCGCAGGCGTACTCGTCGGACGAGGATACCTCGTCGCACTCGCTCCCTTAGCGGCGTCGTTCGTTTTAGGCGGCGTCGTCGTACTGCTTCTCGGACGTGAGACGAAGGGGGAGCCATTATTCTGACATGACGGCGGAAACAGATCTAAGGCAGACGGTTCATTTCTATCTCCACGACAGGGATACTCGTCTCGGAAAAGCGATAGATCTGGGTATAATACTCCTCAACGCAGTCTTCGTCCTCGTCTATGTCGCTGAGACGTACACGTCGGGGTTCTGGGAGGGTCTACTCTGGGATATAGAGGTCGGCATAACCCTCGTCTTCGTCGTCGAGTACGTCGCACGTATCTACTCAGCCGACAACAGACTGAGACAGACATACGACGTCTACTCCGTGATAGACCTCGTCTCTATACTCCCGACGTTACTCATACTCGTCTTCTCGACGACGGCTGTCGCGGGTCTGAGCTTCCTGAGAGTCCTCCGTGTCCTCAGGATATTCCGTTTCCTGCGTTTCTTGGAGGACGAGAAGTTCTTCTTCGGAACCGTCTCGGAGGAGTCTCTCCGGGGTGCGCGTCTCCTCACCACCGTCTTCATCATATTCTTCGTGACAGCCGGCTTCTTCTATTCCTTCGAGAACACCGTCAACCCCGAGGTGAACACATTCGGTGACAGCCTCTACTTCACGGTTGTCGCGCTCTCGACTGTCGGATTCGGGGACATAGTTCCGACGACACGTCTCGGAAGGCTGACGGCTGTCTTAGGAATTACTGCGGGGATAATCTTCATACCGTGGCAGGCGAGCCGTATAATAAGAACGTGGACCCACGAGGGAAAGGTCTCAAAGCCGTGTCCCGACTGCGGTACGGAGTACCACGACCCCGACGCCGTCTACTGCCGGGTCTGTGGAGCGGAGATCGAGTCGGACGGCTGAATGGAGTTACTCCTCGACGGGTAAGCCGGTGTCCCTCCAGCCGTCTACGCCGCCTTGTATGTTGACTACGTCCTCGAATCCGTTCCTCGCGAGTATCTGTGCCGCCTTAGCACTCCTCCCGCCCTTCTTACAGTAGACTACGACACGGTTCGACTCTATCTCGTCGAGTCTGTCACGTACCTCGTCGTGGGGTATCAGGTAGTCGGTTCCGGGTATTCTGTAGTCGGTGTGTTCGTCCTGGGTTCGGACATCGACCAGGACGTAGTCGTCCGAGTCGAGGATACGGTCGGCTTCTTCGGGAGTCGCCTCACTGAAGTCGCCGCCTCTGAACTCGAACTCGCTGACGAGGTTACGGAGGCTCTCGGTTCTGTTAGAGAGATTATTTGTCGACTCGGCGACCTCAGAGATCGTCTCTGTCTGTCTCTGTGACGCCGACCTGACGTTTTTCGCCTCCGCAGCCGTCTCCTCGCTTATGCTCGCGACGTCGTCGACCATCGAGACGACCTCCTGAGTCGAGTCCGCCTGGTCGTCGGTTGCGTCGGAGATCTCCTGGACTCCCGTGTTGGTCTCCTCGACGTTCTCGACGACGTCCTCAAATGCTTCGAGTGCGTCGTTTACTGTGTCGACACCCGTTGTGATTCGATCCTTGACCTCGTCTATCTCCTCGACGGTGGCGTCGGTCTGGCTCTGTACGTCGTCTATGAGGCTCTCTATCTCCTCCGCCGACTCCTTCGTCTCCTCGGCGAGGCTCTTGACCTCGTTTGCGACGACCTCGAAGCCATCTCCAGCCTCTCCCGCCCTCGCCGCCTCTATGCTCGCGTTGAGTGCGAGGAGGTTGGTCTGGTCGGCTATGTCGGTGATGACCTCGACGACCTCATTGATCTCCTCCATCCTGTCGTCTAGCTCCGCGACCTGTTCGACCGTCTCGTCTGTTCTCCGGTCGATCTCCTCCATCTCGTCCATCGCTTGTTTCGCCGAGTCACGTCCCGACTCGCCTATATCGGCTGTCTCACGTGACTTCTGAGCGACGTTGTCCGCCGACGACGCTATCTCCTCTATCGTCGCAGACAGGTCGCTCATCTCGTTCGAGATTCTCTGAAGGTTGTCGGACTGTTCCTCGGAGCCGTCGGATATCTCCTTCACCGACTCGGTGACCTCCTCACTCGCCTCTCTTATGCTGTTGTGACGCTGTCTGACCTCCTCGCTCGCCGAAGCCACCTCGTCCGCCGCCTCACGTATCTCCTTGACAGTCCTCTCCCACTCGTCGACCATCTGGTTGAACGACTCGGCTACCGACTCCATGGCTCCGTTGACATGTGTGTCGGTGTCTATACGGCGTGTCAGATCGCCGTCAGCGACCTCCGACATAATCTCCCCGTACTCCTCGGCGAGCCTCTTCCTCTCGGCTAGCTCGTCCTGTATCCCCTCGTTGTACGAGTGGAGGTAGGTGTCGACTGCGACCTGCATGTCGAGGTTGAGTATACGTAGGACAGAGAGTATCTGTCTCACACCCTCGTCTATCTCGTGTCTTATCTCTTCCTCGACGTCGGAGCCGATACCGGCTTCGGAGTCGCCGGTCAGCGACGAGACGACTCCGCCTCCGTCGGATGCGGCTCCGTCTAAGCTCTCGACGACGTTCTCCTGTATCCTCTCGCTTATCAGGGGAAGTATGAGCTCGTAGTAGACGCCGTACTGACCTATGTACTGCTTGAGGGGCATGTCAATTAGGTCGTGTACCTTGCCTATCCTCGCGCGGTTCTCGAAGTACTCCTCGTCGTAGTCACCCGTCGCGAGGGTGACGAGGTAAGCCGACTGAGTCCGTTTGAGCGACTCGACGTCACGTGTCGACCTGTCTATGACATCGAGTGTCTGGTCGTAAGAAGTCAGCTTGTCGTAGAAGTCACCGACGAGGTCACTCTGGTACTCACGGAAGAGATCCTCCATCTCGGAGAGTCTCCTTTCGTCCTCGGAGTCGAAGTCGATGAAGTCCTTCCTCCACTCGATCTCTTCGTCGTCGATACCTATCTCGTCCATGAGGGAACCGACGTCTATCTCACGACTTCTCTCAGAGGCACCGAAGACGGACCGCTCATCTGACATTGTCTTACGTATGTCAGGAAGATATTTATGGCTTGTCAGTCGGACGTCGGCTGTCTCCGAGGTTTAAGATCGACATCTGTGGAGGTCGACAGCCTTCCGTATACGGTTGACAAGCATCGCGTGTTCCTGGCTGTCGTTCTGTTTCGACGCGAGATAAGAGACGCCCGAGTCGATAGCCTCGGGAGCCACGGAGCTGAGGGGCTTGGCTGTTAGAAGAATAAACGGAGCTTCGAAGCCGGCGTCCCTGAGCTCTCCGAGAAGCTCAACCCCGTTCATACGCGGCATCTCGTAGTTCGAGACTACACAGTCTATACAGCCTGCGTCCTGGGGGCTTCGGGCGAGTTCGAGAGCCTCGTCGGGCGATCTGACAGCCGTCGTCTCGAATCCGTGGGACTCCTCTAAGACGGACTTAATCCTCTTCGAGAAGAACTCACTGTCGTCGACTATGAGCACGTGAGTATCCGCCATTAACTCAAACGTACATTCATACCAGTATAAATCTGTGGAGACACGTCGAAAAAACGTCGAAGGTGAGCAGATCATGGACTGCTTGGTCTGGCTGCACAGGACGACGGCGGGCAGTAAACACCGTCTCCGATGTATATGTAGTACTCACACGGTATTAACTAAATTGGTACATTACTCTATACGCAGACGTGGAATTATATGACGTCTCCCAAAACCAAAGAAGGTTAAGCCAAAATACCGAAGACTCACCAATGATAGCGACTCTGGGTCCCGAGGGTACCTACTCCCACCGTGCGTCGCTCGAAATCTGTGACGACATAGTCTTCTACGACAGCGTACACGAGATAGCTGACTCGGTCTCCGCCGGGGACGTCAAAGGAGGTGTCGTGCCTGTCGAGAACTCGATTGAGGGAAGCGTCAACACTACTCTCGATGTACTCGCCGACTACGACGTTTACGTCCGCAAGGAGATACTCGTAGAGATCCACCACGCCCTAATATCACAGTCGGAGGGGTTCGACGAGATAGCGAGCCATCCACAGGCTCTCGCACAGTGCCGTTCGTTCTTAGAGGCGGAGTACCCAGACGTCCATCTGAGATCGGTGAGTAGCACCGCGAAGGGGGTCGAGGAAGCCCGGGAGGACTCAGACATCGCTGCGATAGCACATCCCGACCTCGCTTCCGATGGGTTAGAGGTCGTAGCCGAGGATATACAGGACGTCGCCGCAAACGTCACGAGATTCTTCTATCTCACGACCGAGAGGTACGACGAGGGCGGCAAGACTACGGTAGTCGTATACCCCGGAAACGACAGACCTGGTCTCCTCTACGACATACTCGGCGTCTTCAAGGAACGCGGTGTCAACCTCACACGTATTGAGTCGCGCCCCTCGAAACGCGAACTCGGCGACTACGTCTTCCATATCGACTACGAGGGGGGCTACGATGAGGAGATACTTGAGGGTCTCAACGACAAAGTTGACTGGATAAAGTACCTCGGAAGCTACGAGACTATGAGGGTCTCTGGGTAGCAGACTAGATCCTCATCTCGTCCTCGAACCAGTCCCTATAAGTCTTCGCCCTTTCAAGCCTCTCGCGCGCTATACGTCTCCCCGTCTCGGTCTCGATCCAGCCGAGCGTCTTCTCGCCTCTCTCGATCACCCTGTCTATCATATCGGGAACCTCGGTATGGGATCTCGCCTCGTAGCCGACACGCATCGACATCATCGTCGCTCCTCCGACTCCTATCTTGTCTATGGCGTCGCTCTCTATGAGTATCTTCGACTCGAGAGGAAGATTGGACTCCATGTCGCCTATGTGGTCGAGAATCGTGCGTCGGACGTCGTCTATGAAGGCGTCGGAGTACCCCCTCTTGTCGAGGTACTCCTCGGCTATGTCGGCACCCTCGTCGGCGTGGTCTTCCTGGTCAGCTTCGAACTTCGCAACGTCGTGGAAGAGTGTCGCAACCTTGACTACGTCGACGTCGGCGCCCTCCTCACGTCCTATCCTCTCAGCGAGTCCGAAGGCTCCCATTATGTGGTCGAACCTGTAACGTGGCGAGTGCCAAGGATACCATCTCATCCGGTCTCCGTCGGTGTCGACGGTGTCCTGGAGATGTGACCTCACGAACTCCTCCATCTCGCGGAAGTCGTCACGGTCTATCTCCTCGGCTGCCGTCCCCATCTATCCACCTCCCGTGAGGTCTTTTCGAGTTCGGGATGAACCGTATTCGTTTTCATGTTCTTAAATAAAACCCCAGATTAATTAGAATTCGGGGTCGAGTCAGTCGCCGACTTGTTTTCTGCCGCCGAGTCTGTCAGGATGTACCTCGCCCGCGCGTATGAGGAAGTCGACTGTGACGAGTGCCATCATCGCCTCGACAACGGGGACGGCTCTCGGAGGTATGACGGGGTCGTGTCTTCCCGTCACCGAGATCGGAACGTCGTCCTCACCCGTCTCCCAGTCGACTGTGTGCTGTTCCTTGGGTATCGAAGACGGCGCCCGGAATGAGACCTCGCATCTCACGGGCATTCCGTTAGTGATTCCGCCTAAGACTCCTCCGGCGTTGTTAGTCTCGGTGACTATCTCGTCGTCTTCGTAGACCCACTCGTCGTTTAGCTCGTACCCCGTCATCTCTGTGACACGTTTACCGACGCCTATCTCGAAGGCGGTCGATGCGTTTATACTCATCATAGCCTTCGCGAGAACCGACTCGAACTTGTCGTAGATCGGCTCGCCGAGTCCCTTGGGGACGCCGGTGGCGTAACACTCGACGCTCCCGCCTATCGAGTCGCCGCTCTCCTTGTAGTCGAGTATGAGATCCTGCATCTCGTCAGCCTTGTCGGGGTCGGCACATCTCACGTCGTTTGACTCGGAGTTCTCGATGATCTCCTCGAACGACGCCTCCGCACGTACGTCGCCTATCTGGTTGACGTGTGCCTTGATCTGAATCCCCTTGTCGTCGAGTATCTTCTTGGCTATCCCCGCGGCGGCGACCCTGCATGCCGTCTCGCGCGCGCTCGAACGTCCCCCTCCTCTCCAGTCACGTGTGCCGTGTTTCGCCTCGTAGGTGAAGTCGGCGTGTCCGGGGCGCGGCTTCGTGATGAAGTCCTCGTACTTCGAGGAGTCGGAGTCCTTGTTCCAGATAATCATAGAGATAGGAGTCCCCTGTGTCTCGCCGTCGAAGACACCCGAGAGTATCTCGACTTTGTCCGCCTCACCGCGCGATGTCGAGACGTCGCTCTGTCCCGGCTTCCGTCTGTCGAGGTCTTTCTGTATCTCCTCCTCAGAGAGCTCTATCCCCGCGGGACAGCCATCGACGACTACTCCTATCGCCTCGCCGTGGGACTCGCCCCACGTCGTAATCTTGAACTCATCTCCGAAGCTGTTTCCGTTCATCTTGTCCTAAGATTACGTGGAGATGCCATAAATATCGGGTATGTCACCGCGAACAACGGGAATGTCTGTCGGTGTCTGTCGGAGACGTAGTATTGTGGGAAATCCCCAAAACATTAAGTTAGATCACGGCATATCCACGAATATGAGCCAGCACGAAGACTCAAAGAGTTCTCGGGATGAGAAAGAGAAGATCCGTGAGAAGAAGATGAAAGAGATGATGGGCGAAGGCTCCGACGAGACCGGCGAGACGCCCGACGAGACCGGCGAGACGCCCGACGAGCCCGTACACGTACACAGTGCCGCGGAGCTCGACGACCTTGTCACGACACACGACGTCGTATTCGTCGACTTCTACGCCGACTGGTGTGGGCCGTGCCAGATGCTCGAACCCGTAGTCGAGTCGCTAGCCGCCTCTACAGACGCCGCAGTCGCGAAGGTCGACATAGACGAACAGCAGGAGCTAGCGATGAAGTACCGTGTCCAGAGCGTCCCGACGATGTACCTCTTCTCGGGAGGCGAGCCCGTAGAACAGGTCATGGGAGTACAGCAGGAGAGTCAGCTCAGGTCGCTGATACAGCAGTACACTTGAGATGAGATAGAGTAGAGTGGCGTGAACTACCCCGACCTACAGCGTTCGGCTTACGCCTCACTTGTTGAGGTCGGGGCTTCCAGCGAAGTTTCCTTCAGAGTCTGACCAGATTCAAGGCAGAGAGACTTATTCGCTGTGGGATGTCCACGACCCGCTCTAGACTCTCTTTCCCAAACGGCTTGTTCGGGAGGTTGAGCTTACCTGTCAAACATGGCAAAACGACAAGAACCGGATGGTTGTTGCCGTCTGCTTTGAGGGTTTGAGTTAGTTCCACGTTTGACAAGTTAACATACGTTATATTATAGTATTAGATTTGTGGTTGTCGGGCGTATCCCCTCCCTACTCATCTGCTAAAGCAGATTCCTTGACGAAGGGGCCTTACCCTCGATTTGGATAAATGGCGTAGACAACAGATTGAATAAGACTAAGCTTTTATCTATTCCATGGCAGACACAGACTCTTCGGAAGTACGTGACGTAGTCATAGCGGGATCGGGAATGGCGGGTTCGACAGCCGCGATATACGCCGCGCGCGCCGACCTCAATCCTCTCGTCTTAGAGGGCGACGAGCCCGGCGGTCAGCTTACTCTTACGACTGACGTCGAGAACTTCCCCGGCTTCCCCGAGGGGGTCGGAGGCTTCGAACTCGTCGACAACTGTAAGGAGCAGGCGTCTAAGTTCGGCGCAGAGTACAGGTCGTCGTCTGTCGTAGACGTCGACCTCGACGAGAGACCCTACACAGTGGAGCTCGACGACGGCGACGTCGTGGAGACGCGTTCTTTCGTGGTTGCCTCGGGCGCGAGCGCGAGATGGGTGGGTGCGGAGAACGAGGACGAGATGATGGGACACGGACTCTCGACGTGTGCGACGTGTGACGCCGCCTTCCACAGGGACGACGTCGTCCTCGTCGTGGGAGGAGGCGACTCGGCGATGGAGGAGGCGCTCTTCCTCACGAAGTTCGCGAAGGAGGTCGCTATCGTCCACAGACGTGACGAGCTACGTGCCTCGGAGATAATGAAGGAGAGGGCGATCGACAACGACGATATACATTTCCTCTGGAACACCGAACTAGTCGAGATAGAGGGAAGCCCCGACGAGGGGGTCACCGGAGCGAAGCTAGTGAAACACCCCGACGGCTACCCGAAGGAGAAGTACGAGGAGGGCAGCGATGAGGTCGAGGAGATAGACTTCGACTGCCAGGGCATATTCTACGCGATAGGACACACTCCCAACACCGACTATCTCGAAGGAACAGACGTCGAGCTAGACGAAGACGGCTACGTCGAGTCGCTCGAAGGCAACACCTCGGAGACAGGAGTCGAGGGAGTCTTCGTCGCGGGTGACGTCTCTGACAGGAAGTACCAGCAGGCTATAACCGCCGCCGGAATGGGATGTATGGCAGCGATGGACGCAGAGGAGTACATCGAGGAGATAGAGGACGAAGAGAGAAGAGAAGCAGAGACTGCGGCTGACTGACTAAGACTAAGCTATCTCCCTACTCGTCTCGACTGTTATCCTCTCTCCTATGTCGAGCTTTATAGTCTCATCGGGTGGGACTCCGTCGCGTATCTTGGTGACGGCGAGTCTATTTTCTATCTTATCACCCTCGGGATCTATCATGAGGTAGAAGACTACGTCTGAGACCCCGAGGACGTACTCCTCGTCGCGCGTCAGAGGACGGTCTCCCTTCGTAATATGGAGACATGCGATACCCGAGGATGCGTGGGTGACCTCGTGTATCCGTCTCAGGGAAGTCTTGTACTCGTTCTGTTTCTGTCTGACGTACTCCGAGAAGGAGTCGAAGACGACGTTCTGTGGCTCGTCGGTGTCGAGACTATCCAAGCCGTCGAGGATATCCTGAGTCGTAGTTGTAGTTGTAGTCGTAGTCGTGTCGGTTTGGGTTCTGTCGGAGTCACGATCCTCGGAGTCCTGGATTCCGACCTCAACGACGTTCAACGTCTCTTCGGACTCCAACTCGTCTTGATCCTCATCGTCTAGGTACTCTCCGACGCTACCCGAGTCGAGCTCTCCGATGGATCGGACTATGCTCTCGGACGGACGTGAGTTGGTAAAGTAGAGAGTCGGTCGCGTGAGTGCGAGCTGTTCGAGGAAGAGCTCCCCCATACTCATGGGATGTGAGACGAGAGAGATTACGCTCCCCTCCGGGACGCCGCCGTCGAGACGTGAGTCGAGAATACTGATTCCTGTGTTGAGACTAGACATGTTACATGAATATGAAGACGCCGAGAGCAATGAGTGTTAGCACTATGCTGTACTTGAAGCCGCTGTATATACTGTTCTCACCCATCTGTCCCGCGAGGAGACCGCTCGAAAATGCCTGTATGATAGCTGAATGGAAGAGAACCATACGGTAGGTGTCGAGTGGTATCTCCTCGAAGCTCAACGCACCTCCTCCCGCCTGGCTCAGTCCCTCGGCTCCCGAGGTCGATTCGGCGATGTTAGTGAGGAATGTGTTGTCGAGTATGACGACGACGAAGAGGAAGACGAGAAAGCTGATAATTATGATAACGACGTAGATTATCATGTTCTGGAATCGCTCGCGGTCGAGCTTGTAGGCACTCTCGACATCTCTCGCCGCGACCTCAAGGACATCGCCTATGTCCCCGCTCGACTCGTTCGCCTTTGTGATGAGCTTCACAGTCCGAGAAAGACGCGGAATCTCCATCCGGTTAGCGAACCGTATGAAAGAGTCGTTGAGATCGGCGTCCCACTCTATCTCGGTGTAGACCTTCTCGAACTCATTGGCGAGAACACCGGTCGAAGTCTCGTAGACCATCTGAAGGCTCTCGGTGAGTGTCATCCCCGTCTCGTTCGCGCCAGAGAGCTTCTTGAGTGTGTCGGGAAGCTCCCTCAGAACCTTCCTCCTACGTCTCATCTTTAGCTCGTGGAAGAGCGACAGGGGGAAAGAGACTGTGAGCGCCGGGATTACGAAGAGGGTCGCTGTATTCCAGATAGGACGGCTCTTGAGAGCCGAGAAGGTCGGGGTTGAGACCCCCGTGAGGACGAAAGCCGCGAATACGGCGACTGCGACGGGAGCCGTCACGACGACTGTGAGGATCGGCTGTCTCTTGACAGACGAGAGGGGGTTCCTGAGGAACTTCTTGACCCGTTCCTTCTTCTTCGCTCTCTTGAGTGACTTATATCTCGGGTCATCGGCGAGCTTCTCTCCGTCATCTGTCTCCCTGTCAGCCCAGTCCTCTATCTCGAACTCGTCGAACTCGGTCTTGAGCTTGCTACTCGACTGCTCACCCCCCGTAGAGAGTATGTCAATCACGAAGGCGAATCCGAGACTTCCGAGTGGTATCACTAGGTAGACGATGGCGTATATCTGTGTCAGACTCGCTCCGCCGAGGACGCTCATAATGACTGTGATGATTATGATGAAGAGTGGACCCGCGACGAAGGCTGTGACGTACGACTCGGCTATGAGAGCGAGTGTGTCGAGGAATCCCTTCTGCTCCTGTCTCGCGCGTTCGAGATACTGTTCACTCTTCTGGAGTAGGAAAGGGGTTATGTCACCTCCCGAGTCGACTATGCCGAGGAGGTCGTCGAGGAAGTCCTCCATGCTATCGCTCGGCGTGGTCTCGCTCGCGTTACGGAGCGCGAGACGCAGGTCGCTCCCGAAGTACTCCATGTCGTTGAGTATCATCTTGAACTCGTTCGAGACCTCTCCGTAGGCGTCGTCGGCGTTTGCGATAGCCTCTATGACCTCGACTATATTCATGCCTCCACGTGACAGGGCGTACATGAAGGTGACTGCATGAGGAAGCGTCGTGTTGATCTCCCTCTTGCGCTCCCCGGCGTGAAAGCTGGGTATGTAGTAGAGGACGGCACCCGCTATCACTCCGAAGAAGACCGAGAGGACGACAGCAGAGAAGACTCCGGTCAGTACCGTCTTGTTGTTCTCTATGAAGACTGCGACGTTCGGCGGCACCGTCACACCGAGGGTATACTGGGAGAATATACCGAGTGACGCGAGGATGTACGTAACACCGATGCCGAGACCCGCACCGAGGAGTCCGAGGAGGACTGAGTAGAAGGCAACCCGCGAGAGATACATGTCGTATCCGACCTCCATCTTCGCCTGATGTAGCTTCTTACGCAGGTCAGCGTAACTGTCCTCGCGCCTCTGGAAGTAGTCGCCGAAGATACGGTAGGCTATTCTGTCGACGAACCTCACGGCTCGGGTGGCTAAGTCAGTGTCGTCGGGTTCGGTTCCGGGACTGAGGTCGCCGGGTTTGTCGTCTGCTTCGGAACCCTGTGGCTGTGTCTGGTTCGACATGGTTTATCAGACGTCTACGGAGGCTCTCTCTTCGAGCGATTCGACGTCTAGCTCACCCTCACGTATACGTTCTATTATCTTCTCGGGATCTGTCATGAATGTCTGTATCGTGCGTGAGACCTCGCGGTAGTCGGTTATGTCGTTGTCGACGAGGTACTCCAGAACCTCACGTCGCATGTCGATCTGATGTTCGAGCTCCTCGTCGCTCCAGCCTCTCGACCGTTTTATCTCCTCTAAGGCGGTCGACTGTCCCGTCCGCATGAACGAGTCAGACTCGGCGTCCCACTGGAATATGTCGTTCGTACGTATGTTCTGTGTCTTGGGGTCGATACCGATTATCTCGACGAGCTTCATGTTACGTCTGACCCTCTTTCCGCCGACGAATGTCTGTGACTGTATCGAGACTATGTCGAGTGCCTTGAGCATCGACCTCGGGACGCTTATAGGCGGGTTTTCGAGACGGTGTATCGCGGCGTCGACCGAGTCGGCATGCATAGTCGAGTAGGTCGTGTGCCCCGTAGACATCGCCTGGAAGAGCGTGAGAGCCTCCTCACCACGTACCTCTCCGACTATGAGGTACTCGGGGCGCTGTCTCAGGGCGGCGCGGAGAAGCTCGTACATGTTTATCTCTCCCGTGTCATCCTCCGAGAACGACTCTCTCGTGACACTCGGAATCCAGTTGGTGTGAGGGAGAGTAATCTCACGCGTGTCCTCTATCGAGACGACCTTACTCTTAGGAGGTATGAAGAGCGAGACGGCGTTCATGCTCGTCGTCTTACCACTCGCCGTACCTCCCGCGAAGATCAGCGACTTGTTATTCTCGATACAGATCCAGAGGTACGCCATCTCCTCGAGTGAGAAGGTGTCCCAGTTGAGGAGATCTATCGGTGTAAAGGGTATCTCGTTGAACTTACGTATCGTGAAGGTCGATCCACGCGAGGTTATCTCACTTCCGAGTGTAAGCTGTATACGTGATCCGTCGGGCATGCTCGCGTCGACCATCGGGTTGGCTACCGAGACGTGCTTTCCGCTCCTCTGTGCGAGCTTGATAACGAACGAGTCTAGCTCGTCCTTCTCGAACTCGACGTTTGTCATCAGGTCGCGGTAGTCACGGTGGTAGACGAAGACAGGAACCCCGACGCCGTCGCACGATATGTCCTCTATGTCGGGGTCACGCATTATGGGGTCTATCTTGCCGTCGTGTATGTAGTCGCGCTTGAGGTAGTAGAGTATCTTAGAGAGTGAGCCGTCGTCGATGTCGATTCCGTAGGTGTCGATTATCTTCCTCGTCCTCCTCTCTATAACAGTTTCCTTGTCCTCAGACTCGTGGGTATCCTCGTGCATGAGGACGTCGCGGAGACGCTGTTTGATATCCTCCCTCACCGTCCTCTCGAACTCGTCGAGACTCGGCTCCGAGATATGGTAACGGAAGTCGTTCTCCTCGTCGTTGTAGAGTATCGAGATATATGCGTAGGGCTTGTTGACCCAGTACCTCTCGTACTCCTCATAGCCTTCGAGACCCTCAAACTCGGCTATGTTACTCTTAGCCGCATTGAGGAGCGAGGAGACCTCCTCGTCGGAGAACGCCTCGGATACCTCCTCCGAGTCGAAGAAGTCCCTGACGTCCTCGACCATCTTCTCGGGCTCGATGCTCTCCTTCTGAACCTGTGTCGGCATCTCGCTCATCACCTGAGGCTCTCCGTCGTCCTCGTCCTGGATCACATCATCCAGATCCATCTCGTCAGTACTATCCATGTTGTCCACGTCAGCGTCCATGCCGACATCGCCTGAGTCGAGTACGTCGCGTTTCTTTATCTCGGAGGACTCGTCGGACTCTGCCCCGTCGTCTTGGTGACCCGCTTCGTCGGGCTCGTCACGGCTGATGCCCATTCTCTCTTCGACCTCTTCCTCTATGTCATCGGGTATTAGGTCGCTCGGGTCGGTGTCGTCGACCCCGAAGTCGGATACGCCGGTCTCTCCGTCGTGTGTCTCGTCGTCGGAGTCACCGTCACCGTCGACATCGGAGACGTCCGGCTCCTCACGTGAGTCCGTGTCTCCGCCCCTGTGTCGGTCGCTTTGGCTGTCACTCTCCTCTTCTACATCGTCGCTGTCCCTGTTCTTATCGCCCTTTCCGTCCAAAAGGATTCACCCAGAACTGGAAGTAGTATTGGTATCAGACGACATAAGTGTTGGGGGGACATGCTGGGAAACTCTTTAATGCCGGACAGCCAACTAGAGTCTATGCTTCCCGACTGCGAGACGGTTTACGAGAATCTCAAGACTAGCTTTGTCGACGTCGAAGCACTGAGGGACGACATCGAGAGACAGAGGATAAGCGGCTATCTCAGGTTCGAAGGACGTGGGGACGAGGGAGTAGTCGTGTTCGAGGAGGGTGAGCCTCAGAAAGCGAGAGTTGAGACAGGAGATACCACGGAGGTACTCGAAGAGTTCGACGAGGTGCTGGAGATACTCGCCACAGGAGAGTACAGCCTCGAAGTCTCCGACTGTGACGACACCGAGATACAGATAATACGTAACCAGATGACAGGAAGCATCGTCGAGGAGAACCTCTCGACACGTTACATAAATCTCAGAAACTACCTTCTCAAGCTCGACGACGACTTCGACGGCTACATAACAGTTGACGAGGATGAGTTCCAGGGTATGATTACGATCGAAGACGGCGACGCGTCGGGTGCTATTCTCGAAACCGACGGTGAAGCCGTAATGGGCAACGACGCCGTAGACGAGATACTCGGTGCCTCGGAGGAGAGAAATCTACATCTCGACGTCTACCGGATCGAGGAGGAGACCGACGACGACGAGACGACCGACAGGGTGAAGCAGGAGATAGAGAAGATATCCGAGGACTTCGAGGACAAGGCGGACGAGATACTCGACGACATGGGGCTCAACCCCGACGATCTTTAGCTAGCCTACCTCTCGTTTTTCTTTATCGACTGAATGCTCGACTGAAGCTTCTCGACCTCGTCGTCGGTGAGCTGAACCTCCGACTGGAGGCTCTCCACCTTGTTCTTGAGCTGTTTTATCCTGACGTGCATCAGGTAGTTTATGCCGAGCATCACGAGTATTACCGCCGAGAGTATACCGATTAACGCGTTTATTATCAAGCTCATGTTTATCATCCGAATAACGTCTTTGCCATTCTGGAGACGAATCCCTCTTCTTCCTCCTCCTCGGATATCTCATCCTCGAACTCCTCACCCGAGAGACGTGACGCGAGTCTCTTGTACGCCCTCGAAGCCGGAGAGTTGGGGGAGTGTACGACCACGGGACGTTTGTAGATCGCCGACTTCCTGACCTCGGGATCCTCGGGGACACGTTCGAGAACCTCGACCTCAAGTATCTCCTCTATCCTCTCGACATTCATCTCACTCTCCTCGTTGCTAGTCCTCGTGAGTACGGCACCCGCAACGTCAGTTCCGAGCTTCTCAGCCATTATGTTGGTCTTGGTGGCATCAGCCATGCTCGATATCTCGGGATTGACGACGAGTATAACCTCATCAGCTACCGAGAGGGGTATCATGCTCTCCTTGCTCAGACCCGCTGGGGCGTCTATGAGTAGATACTCGGTCTTCTTGGTTATGTAAGTGAGTGCCTCTTCGAGACGGTCGGAGTCGGCTTTCTCGAACCCTTCAAGAGAGAGTCCCGCGGGTACGACCTTGAGTCCCTCGTAGCTCTCGTAGACTGCGTTGTTGACAGTCTCCTCACCAGAGAGAACCTGGTGGAGCGTAACCGGCTCCTCCTCGTGTCCGAGGACGAGTCCGAGATTCGCCATGCCTATGTCAGCGTCGAGTACAGTCGTCTCCTTCCCGAGCTGTGCGAGAGCAGTCCCGAGGTTAACCGTAGTAGTTGTCTTTCCCGTTCCTCCTTTTCCGGAGGCTATCGTGAACACCTTCGTCATTCTGTGTCACCCGAACATCCCTGATATGCGGTCGACTATGCTCGATCCCTTCTCGGTCGTCTCGTGCTCGCCGTTCCCCGACGACTGGGCGACCATCCTGTGGAGATATGTGTCTATCGCCAGCTGCATGTCGAAGTTGATGAGGCGGAGGTAGGCGAGTATGTCGTTCCTGAGTTCGTCGAGGTCGTCGAACACCTCCTCGTCTACGTCGTGGTGGCGTCTCATCTTGTCATAGGTGTCGTCGAATAGCTCTTCAAGTACCATCTCGTGGTAGGTCGAGTAGGCTCCTATGTACCACGGAGGTGTGAGTCCGATGAGGACATGCATGTAGCCTATCGCAAGACGGCTCTTGGCGTACGACTCACCGTATCCCGCTCCCCCGCCAGGCTCGTAGCCGTAGTTTCCGAGACTAAGGAGATACCTCTTCTGTGTCTCTTTTAACTGGTCTACTGTCACGTCCGTGTCGGATATTACGTCAGCGGTCTCGTTGTATATAAGGAGCTTGTCGTAGAACTCGTCTGCCAAGTCGTCCTGTATACGTTCGAAGACGGGCGTCATACGCATCACGCGTTTTTCGTCTTCGTCGTCGAAGTCGACGTATCTCTTCCGCATCTCGATGAGATCCTCGTCGAACCCCATCTCCTCGTAGAGCCAGTCCTTGTCAAACTGTCTGGTATCAGACCGACCTCCCGGTTCTGAGTCTCCGTCCCCTGACATGGATACAGTATAGCCTTCGCAACTTCCTTATATCTACCGGAGCCGGAAGATTTAAGGGGAAAACCTTCCCGAAATCCCCGCCTCTGAGACGACGTGTCCGTCGACAGCGTCGAGTACGTCCTCCTTCGTCGACGTCTCGGGTATGTCAAGTGTCGTGTCGACGGCGTAGATACGGATCCGGTAGCTGTGTTCGCGGTCGGGAGGATTGGGACCTCCGTATCCCCTGTCGCCGTAGTCGTTTTTCGCCTCGACACCTCCGAGAGATCCGACGTCGGCATCCTCGGATATCTCACGTGTCGAGGGATCGAGGTTCCAGACTACCCAGTGATCCCAGACCTTTCCAGCGGGCTCGACGGCGTCGGGGTCGTCGACGATCAAGACAAGAGACTCGGCTTCGTCAGGGACTTCGTCGACCTCCAGAGGAGGTGAGACGTTCCGGTTCGTGTAGCCGTACTCACGGGGTATCTCCCCACCGTCTTCGAACGCAGGGCTAGACAGCCTCATGTCCGAGAAGATTCTCCTCGGGGAACAAAAGTCTGACCCCTGTCTTTCGGCGTGCCCTTGTGTATTAATACATAGAAGACTCATATACGTCTATGTCAGACACGAAAGAGGTAGGAGTCGTAGGCGGCGGCGTCGCGGGGCTCGTGGCGGCGAGACGTCTCAGTAAGTCGGGATTCGATGTCACAGTCTACGAGAAGAACGCCGAGGTCGGTGGGCGCGTGAGATCCGAGAAACGTGACGGTTTCGTCTTCGACAGGGGATTCCAGGTCTTCTTCACCGCGTATCCCGAGGCGAGACGCCAGCTCAACTACGACAAACTCGACCTGCGTTACTTCGACCCCGGTGCCGACGTCGCACACGGCGGACGTGTCTCGACCCTGTCTGACCCACTCCGAAAGCCCACCGATCTACTCTCGACGGCTATGAGCCGTGTCGCAACGGTGGGCGACAAGCTACGTCTGATGAGTCTGAGAGGCGGAGTCGGAAGGAAGTCACCGAGAGAGATATTCGAGGGTACCGACACGTCGATACGTGAGTACCTCGTCTCTAAGGGCTTCTCCGACTGTTTCATAGAGGCATTCGCGGAGCCGTTCTACGGCGGTATCACCCTCGACGCGTCGCTGTCGACTTCGAAGAAGGTCTTCGAGTTCACATTCAAGATGATGTCAGAGGGAAAAGTCGGGGTTCCGTCGGGTGGAATGGGAGAGATCCCTGCACAGATAGCACGGAGAGCCGAGTCGAACGATGTCGAGATCAGGAGAGGAGACTGGGTTGAGGAGATAGGAGACGATGCGACTCTGACGGTCGACGGAGAGACTTACGAGTACGACGCAGTCGTAGTGGCGACAGATCCGAAAGAAGCGAGACGTCTCACACGTGCCGACAACATACCTACAGAGGCGAGGTCGTGTGTGACCCAGTACTACGAACTCGAACTCTCGGAGACGGGGATGGGG
The DNA here is from genome assembly GCA_041891055.1 of Halorutilales archaeon Cl-col2-1. GTDB lineage: Archaea > Halobacteriota > Halobacteria > Halobacteriales > Afararchaeaceae > Afararchaeum. The sequence continues at coordinate 961,991 of CP169074.1, forward strand.
AAGAGGATTCTTCTCAACGTCGATACGTCGAAGCCGAACCACGTCGTCCCTCTCTCGAACGTCGCTCCCGAGTACACTCCCGACGGAAGAGAGATGGCATCAGCTGTCTTCCTCGGCTTGCCGAACGAGGACGACGACGGTCTGAGAAGGAAGACTCAGAGCCTCCTCGAAAAACAGTACGGAGTCGGAGACCTCGAAATCTTGCACACCGACAGGATAGAGTTTGCCCAGTTCGCACAGCCGCCCGGCATACATTCACGTCTGCCGTCGAACCGTCTCTCGGAGGGGCACGACGTCTACTTAGCCGGCGAGTTCACCGAGGCGTCTTCGATAAACGCCGCGATGGCGAGCGGACGTAAGGCGGCGAAGGCTGTTACTGAGGATCTGGGCTAGACCTAGAAGACGGAACAGGCGTCGCCGTCGCAGTCCGACGAGTAGCGGTAGTATACAAGACTCCCGAGGAGTAAGACCGAGACGATCCCCAGGAAGGGGCGGAGTGGGTCGAAGTAGGTCATTATGGCTGTGTTTGAGAAAAACGCGAGGAGTACGACGTTACAGATCGGACAGCCGAACGAGAGAAATCCGAGTGCTCCGCCTACGAAGGCGAGACGGTCGTTAGACGTGTCTTCGGCATCGGAGGCTCCACGGGTTAGATCAGTCTGTGCGGCGTAGACGCCTATGAGAACAGAGGTGAGTGTCAGAAACGTGTAGTCGAGGGGCGTCCGCGGTACCCTGCGTATGTATATCGGGTTGGGAATCAGAGCAGTCACGACTCCGAAGACTAAGAAGAAGCCCGCTCCTACAGCCGCGGATCTGAGAAGGTTCGACATCTGAGTTCTCGACAGGTTCATCGCACGCGACTTGGAGACTCTGGCTTAAGTGTCTACCGGCGTGACGTAAGACATATACGGCATCGTATGCTAACAGTTTACATGACTGACTTGGTGGGCTCTGAGAAACGTATCTCGGACGAGGACATTCTGGTCAGGCTCCTCCAGATGGGAGTTGTGATAGAGGAGTACGCCGAGGAGAAGAGTGCCTTCATAAGCGGAAGATCAACTCAGAACGACTACATACAGGAGATTCTCCTCGACGCACTCGACGAGAGCCAGACACACCGTGATACCCTCATAGATCTGATAGACGAGGTTAGAACCGACGAAACCAGGATGGACGCGCGACACGTCGAGGAACTCGTGAGAGAACGCGTGGAGAGATCGATAGACGCCGAGACCGACGAGCAGGCTCTGAGGGAACAGCTCAGAAGCGAGAGGCTCGCGTACAGTTTCTACGACACACTTATAGACGCGTGTGAGAATACTAAGACATCCGAGGGAGAGACCGAAACCGGAGTCGAAGGGGATCTGGAGATGAACGACGACAAGGTACAGAAAGTGGTTTCGACTCTCAAGGAGATACGCGAGGACGAGAAAGAGGACGCCCGTAAGATAGAGAACATACTAAAGGGGGTAGCGTAAAATGCAAGAAGGAGAACCAGAGTCAGAGATAGGCATAGACGTGGACTCAGACACAGATACGATGAGCGAAAGCACCGAGATGTACCTCAAGGAGATCTACATACTCTCGAAGGACGGCGACCCGGCGAGGACGGGCAGAATTGCCGATCGACTCGGCGTCTCACCTCCGAGCGTGACTGAGATGCTACGGAACTTAGAGGAGGACGGGCTCGTCGAGTACGAGAAGTACAAGGGTGCGAGGCTGACTCCCGAGGGAGAGGAGAGAGCGAGGAGTCTTCTCCAGAAACACTGCCTCATAGAGAGGTTCCTCGTCAAGTTCCTCGATGTCGAGAACGGCTTCCACGACGAAGCGTGCAGAATAGAACACGTCATGAGCGACGACGTAGCCTCCGAGCTAAGCGAACTCGTCGACCAGGAACCCGAGTGTCCCGACTGCTACTCGGCGGAGTTACAGCACTGTGCTAAGCTTTGAATAAAATAAACGCGAGTCGTAGTCTTACTCTATTCTACTCTACTATCAGTCGTCAGCGACCATGCTTTCCTCGGTCGCGGCACAGCGGTTGGGACCTAGTTCGAGTTCGTCTTCCTCGGCTTTGTCCTCAGGCTCGTAGTCGCCGCTGTTGGTGGCGATGACCTTCTCGTAGTTGGGGGGCTTCGAGGGTATGTTGTCGAACATGTAATCGACGAACTCGTCCTCGTCCATCTGGAGCGCTCTGTTGTTCTGTCTGAGGTAACCGACAGTCGTCATCATAGGTGTACCAGGTGTGACGTCGATGAACTCGCCGTCGTCTGTGACCGAGAAATGTCCCGGGAGTATCTTGACTGTGTCGGGCTCCGAGAGTATCTTGTCGTGGAGGGTGTCGTACTGCATCTCGGCACCTCCCTTTGCCTCGTCTCCCGCGAACTGAAGCTCTGTGCGTCCTATCGACTCGACGAAGACTGTGTCTCCCGTCGTCAGAGCCTCGTCGTTGATGAGGTACGACGTCATTCCCGTCGTGTGCCCGGGCGTCGGGATCGCCTTGATGTCGACGTTCTCTCCGACTTCGAGTACCTCGTTCTGGTCTAAGCCGTCGAAGTCGTAGTCGGGGTCTCTCGTTCTCGCCCTCTCACCTAAGTGGTACGGAACACCGAGCTCGTCGGCGAGTCTACGTCCTCCCGAGATATGGTCGGCGTGGATATGTGTGTCTAAGACGTGGGTAATCTTGTAGCCGTACTCCGACGCAGTATCACGGAACTTCTTCGTCGCACGTGTGACGTCTATCGCCGCAGCCTCCCCGGTCGCCTTGTCACCGACTATGTATCCGAGGCATCCCTTCGATCTCCTCTGAAGCTGTATGATCTCTATCTCGTCGCTCTGTGTGGCGATAGGCACGACGTCGTAGACCATACTCCACGCTTCCATGCCGCCCTCGACGCTCTTTACGTCGTCGTATCCCTCTCCTTCGAGATACTCGGCGAAGTCCTTCGACGACTTGCCCTTCGCACAGACTGTGACTACCTCGGTGTCCTCGTCTATGCCGTACTCGTCGACGACGTCTTCCCAGTCACCTCTGAGTTCGTCGTCGGAGTGGGAGTACTCGACGTTGACCGCGCCGCCGATGTGCCAGTTCTCGTAGTCCTCCTGGTTCCTCGTGTCTACGAGAACGTAGTCGTCGTCACTGTCCTGCTTGTCTCTGAGTTCCTCTACGGTTATCATCTGTGTCATGGTTGAGACCACATCCAAATAATAGAGCCTAATATATAAGGGTTGCGCGGGCTGGTTCCCGAACAAAACAGTATAGCAGAAATACTCCCCGAGATTAAAATTATATAGGAAAGTCATGCCTATTTGGGAGACAAGTTTGGATTAAACGGCTATATACCGGTTAGTATTGCCTCGTTCATACTCGACGTGGACAGAAATATATACATCCAGAAGTATTATGTGTACGGGGGGAACTCAAATGTCATCCGAATCCGAGGCTATCGACGGACTTCCACCAAGCGCCAAGCTCGTGTACAAGACCCTCGAATACAACGGTCAGATGAACCAGAAAGATCTCAGTGACGAGTCACGTCTGTCTCCTCGGACGGTGAGATACGCCATAGAACGTCTCAGAGAAGAGGATCTGATACACGAGACACCCTCGCTCGACGACGGCAGATGCAGTTTCTACAGCCTCAAGAGGAGTCTGAGCTCAAAGGGCGAGTACTCCAAGGATGTCGTAGTCGACGCCGACTGTGTGAATGACAGGATCGACGAAATACGTGACGGAAGTTCGTCAGTTCGTCTCGTCGAGGCTAACTTTGAGAGCGACTCGTATGACGACGGACATATACCCGGCGCTGTCGAGCTTACGTGGGAGGAGTTCCAGGACTCGACGAGGAGGGGGCTTCCGTCGAAGGAGAAGTTCGAGAGTCTCGTGGGGAACCTAGGTATCATCGACGACTCGACAGTCATCCTCTACGGCGACTCGTCGAACCGTTTCGCCGCTTACGTCTACTGGGCATTCAGGTACTACGGACACGACGATGTCTATCTGCTCGATGGGGGTAAGAGATACTGGGTAGAGGAATCGTACCCGATCTCTTCCGACGACGAGGGCTTCGAGACGCGTGACTACTCCTCAGAGGGCTCGTTCAAGAACATACGTGCCTACCGAGAGGAGATCAGGAATGCTTTCAACTCCGAGACAGTCATACTCGACGTCAGAAACAGGGACGAGTTCACGGGCGAGGAGGTTCCCGACGACAAGGCAGCCGTCGGAGGACATATCCCCGACGCCATAAACCTCCCCTGGCACAGAAACATCGACGACGACGGTACTTTCAAGGACAGGGACGAGCTTGAGGAGATATACTCCGAGGAGATGTCGAGAACTAACAGGGTGATCGTCTACTGTAACGTCGGCGAAAGGTCGGCACTTTCGTGGTTCGTCCTGTCGGAGCTACTCGGCTACAGCTACGTCTCGAACTACGACGGCTCTTGGACTGAGTGGGGTAACCTCGTCGACGCCCCCATCGAGACCGGAAGCGGGCATAGATGAGATTTACTTGCATTTCTTGCCTATATATCACATACATACGGTATGGTGTGGCAGGTATTGCCACGACCTAAGTTTTGATTAGGGGCTGATAACAATATGACGGACATGGATAGGATAGCAATCCTAGGTGCCGGCTCAGGCGGTGCGATGACAGCGAATCTCCTGCGCCGTAAGTTGGATCGTGACGAGGCAGAGATTACAGTTATAGACAAGAGTGACGAACATTTCTACCAGCCGTCGTTCTATCTCATCCCGTTCGGGTATATGTATCCCGAGGATCAGCACAGACCCATGGATGAGATACTCAACGACGAGATCGAGTTCGTCCACGACGAAGTAACGGGGGTAGATCCCGATGCAGAGGTCGTCGAGTGTGCGGGAACCGAGGTGGATTACGACTACCTTATAGTCTCGACGGGACACACACTCGAAGAGGAAACAACTCCGGGAATGAAGGAAGGATGGGAAGAGACCGACTCGGTCTATCCCTACTACAACTTCGAAGCAGCAGTCGAGATGCAGGACGCGGTAGAGGACTTCGACGGAGGTACTTTCCTCGTCACAGTCCCCGACACACCCATAAAGTGTGGAGGTGCGCCCCTCAAGATGACGATGCTCGCCGAGGACTACATGGACAGAAAGGGCATACGTGACGACTGTGAGTTCATTATGGCGAAGCCCTCGGGTGCGGTCTTCGGTGTCGAGCCCTACAAGCAGAAGCTCGAAGAGATCTGGGACAACCGCGACATACAGTTCGAGGCGAACTTCTCCGTCGAGGAGGTCGACTACGAGAACCAGGTCGTGAAGTCGGACGACGGAAGGGAGATAGAGTACGACCTCTACGCTCCCGTCTCGCCCCAGTTCGGAGTCGACGCTATCACTGAGGAATCGCCCCTCACGAACGGCGGCGAGTACGTTGACTCCGACAAGTACACGATGCAGCACAACGAATACGACAACGTCTTCGCGATAGGAGACGGCTCTCCCGCGGGTGCCGCGAAGACCGCCGCCGCGGCGCGTAAGGAGTCACACGTAGCTGTCAAGAACCTCATAGCCGAGATGAACGACGAGCCGATGAGGGCGGAGTACGACGGATACGCCGCGTGTCCTCTTCTCACGGGCAAGAACAAGGCGATGGTCGCCGAGTTCAGCTACGACGAGAGCATCTCAGCCCCCATAGAGACTAGGATGAACTGGATAATGGACATAAACGTGATCCCACCGATGTACTGGGACATGTGGATGAGGGGCTACGACCCCGTACCATAGGTGGAAAATATGTCAGGCGAAGAATCCGAATCGGCATCCGACATGGAAGATCTACTGCAGGAGAACGGCACGGCTGAACTCGTCGAAAAGCTCGACGAGAGCTCCGAGGACATCGTAGAGCTCATAGAGCTACTTCAGGTCGTTCAGGATCTGAGTGAAGACCTGACTCCCGAGGTAAAGGAGGTCGTATACGAGAACAGGGAGGAGATTGAGTCTCTACGTTCCGCCTTCGAGAAGGAGGAGACTCTGGTTCTCCTCAAGAAGCTCGGCGAGAACTCCGACAACGTCGTCGAGATGCTCGACATGCTCGACGCCGCACAGGAGTTCAGCGAGGATCTCACACCCGAGGTCAAGAAGGTCGTATACGAAAACCGTGAGGTCATAGAAGACCTCCGGTCTTCCTTCGAGAAGGAAGAGACCCTGGTTCTCCTCCAGAAGCTCGGCGAGAACTCCGACAACGTCATCGAGATGCTCGATATGCTCGATGCCGGAAAGGATTTCGCCGAGGATCTGGCTCCCGAGGTCAAGAAGGTCGTATACGAGAACAGGGAAGAGATCGAGAAACTCCGATCCGCCTTCGAGAAGGAAGAGACTCTTGTCCTCCTCCAGAAGCTCGGCGAAAACACCGACAACGTCATCGAGATGCTCGACATGCTCGATGCCGCACAGGCATTCGCCGAGGATCTCACACCCGAAGTCAAGAAGGTCGTATACGAAAACCGAGAGGTCATAGAAGACCTGAGAGAGTCTCTCGAAAAGGAGGAGACTATAGAGCTCCTCAAGAAGCTCGGCGAGAACACCGAGGGTGTCCTGATGACTATGGAGCTTCTCGACGGGCTCCACGACGCGAGTCAGGAGATAGACGCCGAGATGTACGAGATAGGAGAGACGCTCGGGCAGCTCTTCATACTCCTCGACACCTTCAAGGATCCCGCGACAGTCGAGTCGTTCAACAACGCGTTACAGGTCTTCGCAGAGCCCGAGGAGAAACAGAAGGACTACCGTCTGAGTGTCCTCGGACTACTCAAGCTGCCGTTCGACAAGGAAGTGCGTCAGGCACTCGGTCTCTTCGTGGAGGCTGCGAGACGTATGGTGAGATAACCCGAATCCGAATCCGAGTTAGTCGTCTTTTTCTTTCGAGGGAGGGAACAGAAGCGGCTTGACTACCGAGTAGAGTATAGCCAGCCCTCCGAGTACGAGAAGCGCCACGAACACCCAGAAGACGGTCTGTCTCGCGTCCATGGCCTGTGTGTAGTTCAACAGAGGTTAGTATTTACGGTGAGTATCTGAGGTATGGGTATGTCGGAGTTCGGACAGGTTCACGTCTACACAGGCAACGGAAAGGGCAAGACCACCGCAGCCGTGGGGGCAGGTCTACGTGCGGCAGGTCACGGCTACTCAGTACATATGGTACAGTTCATGAAGGGCGAGTGGTTCCCTCAGTACGGCGAGGTCAAGTCGCTACAAGACAACGAGAACTTCACCGTAGAGCAGTTCGCGACACAGCATTTCATAGAGCCCGACGACGTCACAGAACACGACAGGGAAACGGTTGAGAAAGCTATGGAGGCGTCGAGACGGGCGGTCGACAGTAACTACGACATCGTTATACTCGACGAGATAAACGTCGCGTCACATTTCGGTCTCGTCTCAGAGGACGAGATGCTCGAACTCATAGAGTCGAAGAGTCCCGAGACTGAGCTAATACTCACGGGACGTTACGCACCTGAGTCTGTTATACACGAGGCTGACCTCGTTACACGTATGGAGAACGTCAGACATCCCTACGACGGCGACGGTGACGGAGACGGAGACGAAGCTGAGATCGATGACGCTGAGGGCATGGAAGCGAGGGAGGGAATAGAGTGGTAGATATCGAGTCAGAGTACACAGAGACAGACGAGTCGAGGCTTCTGGAGTTCGAGAGAGACGGAAGGTACGTCTCAGTCTCGGTGACTAAGAAGGGCTACGGGATGCTTATTGTCTCCGACGAGAAAGGCGAAGTAGAGCGTTACTACGGCTTCGAGATGGCTCTCGACCACGCCGCTGAGATACTGGGGGTCAGTCTGAACGACCTCAAAGAGACTGTCCCCGACGAAGCCCACGACATGGGGATGTAGCTACCCCTACTCTATGTCGGACTCAAGAATCTCGTCACCCTCGACGTTAGGCGCACCGACGGCGAAGACTGTACATCCCTCCTCGGTGGATATACGTCTCCAAGCATCGGGGGAGACGGCGACAAAGTCACCCTCCTCGACGTCTATCTCATCGTCGTCCACCTCCATAGTCGCAGAGCCGTCTATGAAGTAGTAGAGCTCCTCCTGTTCGGTGTGCTTATGAATCCTGTTCGAGTCACCCTCGTCGAAGACCCAGACGCTGGGTCTCATCTCGTCTGTACGTAGCTCGTAGCCGACCGCCTTGAGCGACGGCTCTATGTCCTCTACCTGTCTCTCCTCGATGCTGTCTACGGCGACCTTCGAGTACATACGTACGTCCGAATACGTAGTGAAACATAAAATAGACACGGCTCGCGGGAGTCGAACGTCTCTATCGCCGGAAGAAGTAAGTGAACTTGGGACACGTATAACTAACATAACATGAAAAAAGTAAGCGTGGGACAGACTGTCTACGACGAGGAAGGTGACGAGATAGGCACGGTTAGGGGGCTCGACGAGGACGGTTTCTTCGTGACAACACGTGAGGGGATAGAGTGCCTGAGCGTAGAGCACGAGAGAAGCGGACACGAGATAGGCGAGGCAGAGCTGATCTGGAGATGTTCGGAGTGTGGCACTGTCGGAGACATAGACGAGATGCCCGACGAGTGTCCCAACTGTGGAGTCGACAAGACCTACCTATATTACTGGACAGAGGACTGAGAAAGTCTCTCGTCACGCAGGTACTCGATGAGTCGTCTCAGGCTTCCGAGTGAGATATCGAAGAGGTACTTACCCTCCTCAGCCGAGGCGTCGCGCGGGTCTCCGACGACTCCGTTCTCGGAGAACTCGTGGGTGTCGTAAGCCACGAACGATCCGCTCACGAACTCACCCCACGACTCCGCGCCTTCCTCGGCGTCTGAGTCGGAGACGAGTTCGGGTCGGAGGTACTTTACGAGAGAAGTTTCAAGTTCGCCGGCGTGTCCCATCTCGTAGCCGTCCTCGTCGATCGACCTCCACCAAGTCCACTCTGTCGCGAAGATTACGTCTTCACGTGTGAGTTCCTCACAGACTTCCTGGAGTGCGTCTATGTTTCCACCGTGTCCGTTGACTACCACCGCCGCATCGAAGCCGTGGCTAGCCGCCGACTCAAGCGTCTCACGGACATACGACCTGAAAGTGTCGGGTGAGACATAGAGTGTCCCGTCAAACTCGGCGTGTTCCTCCGAGACTCCTATGTTAATAGGCGGGAGACAGACAGTCTCCTCCTCCTCGGCGGCGCGTCGGGCTAGCTCGGTCGCCACGAGGGCGTCAGTACGTATAGGTGCGTGGGGTCCATGCTGTTCGGTGCTTCCGACTGGGAGGAGAGCCACGTCGAACCCTGTCTCTCTGTCACGCACGTCTGTCCACGTCAGATCGCCGATCTCCATAATCGTAACTCGCCCCGGGACGGCTTAAACTCAAGGAAAGAGATTAGTCGTGGGTCACATAGTGGAAGTATGAGCCACAAGTTCGATCCCGAGAAAGCCGAGAAGCTCGAGGACGAGTCACGTCTCGAACTTGCTCCTGTCGACGATCTCCTGAGTCTGATGAACGTGAGCGAGGACGACTCCGTCTGTGACGTCGGCTGTGGAACGGGTTTCTTCACGAGACGTGTCGCCGAGAAGGTCGACGAAGTCTACGGAGTCGACGTCGAGAGGAAGATGTTGGAGTACTACGCCGACAACGGCGTGGGGGACAACGTGAGTCTGATCGAGTCGGAGGTCGGGAGACTCGCTCTGAAGGACGACAGCCTCGACGCCCTCTTCTCAATCACAGTCCTCCACGAGTTCTACGCCGAGAAGGCTTTCGACGAGATAGCAAGGACTCTGAGGGATGGAGGTACGGCTGTTATAATCGACTTCAAGAAGACGAGAGAAGACGGCGGACCACCGTACGACCACCGGATTTCGGTCGACGAAGCCGCCGAGGCTTTCGAAAAAGTAGGAGAGTTCGACGAGGTCGAGTCAGGAGAGATGGGTGACAGAACCTACTACGTTAAGGCGACTAAGTAAGGCGATCACTCAGGTCGTCGGTGTCGACTTCGAGTCTGTATCTGACGACACCGTCGACCATCACGACGGGAAGTTCGTCTCCGTACATCTCCTCCAAGCCGGGGGAAGAATCGACGTTCTCCGTCTCGATATCTACATCGGCTCCTGTCTCGTCTACGACTGACTCGACAGCCTCTACTGCTTTTTCACACAACGGGCACTTGGGTCTCACAAGTATCCTTACTGTTTTTACTGACATCACATTAACAACTATTAACAAAACATATATTAATAATGAGACAGTAGGTGGTGGTAATGTTAGGTTCGCTCGAAAAGCAGATTGTCGCGGTTCTTGAGGACGAGGAGACTGCCACGATAAGTGAGGTCTCCGACGCCTTAGACGAGAGAGACGTTGACATAGCCTACACGACCGTGAGCACGGTTCTCGACCGTCTCCACGACAAGGAACTCGTCGACAGGAAGAAGGAGCCGTACAGAGGAGGATCACGTTACGTCTACGAGTACGTCGACATACAGGACGAGTACATGAACAGCGTCGTCGACGATGTCGTCACAGTCTTCGGAGAGAACGGCGTCGCGAGCCTTGCCGACAGTCTCGGAGAGTTCGAGGACGAGGATCTCTCGGAGATCAAGGACGAGCTGGGACTCGAATAGAGTAGAAGAACTACTGTTTCTTTTAGAGTCCGGACTCGCCTTCGAGGTCTTCCTCAGAGAGTGTCTTGACATCTATCTTGAACTCGAACTCGTCTGGGAATCCGAGTACGTCGGAGTAGATCCTCTCGACGACGTCGGCCGCCTCCTCGGGATTCCGAACTTCCGCAACGTGGTCAGTGTATCCCATCGCACCTGTCTCCTCGTCGAAGTCAAATCCGTCGAGTTCGAGTATACGTCTACGTATCCTCTGCGCGCCGTTCTCTACGGGGACAGTCAGGTCGATTCTTCCTCCGAATGCGGAGAACTGGACGGCTAGCTCCCAGTCGTCGTGTGCGGCGTAGAAAGCCGCGAAGCTCCCGTCCTCGCCGCGTGAGACCGACTCGACGGCATCGATCACGAGTTCCTCTCTCTCCGACGGTGTCGACGACTCGACCACCTCGTCCCAGTAAGCCGAGTCATCGGTGTCATCCATCTCCCTGTCTCTGTGGCTCATGCTTACTCTGTGAAAGGAAGGTACGCCACGAGGATAGGTCTTCCTGTCCAGCATAGTATAAGTAGTAGAAACACTAAGCGTGTTATATGTTAGCGATAGCTCTGGGCGGAGCGGCTCTGGCTCTCGTCGCCATAGCCGGGACTTACACTTACAGGAAGCTCTCGACCGAGGTCGTGACGTGTGAGGGCTGTGGAACCGACATAGTCGATCCCGACAAGACAACCATCTGTACAGTCTGTGACACTCCACTCTTCGAGGAGGGCGAAGACTACATGCAGTACGGCGCAGAGAAGTCGTCGGATTCGGGAGCTGAGACGAACACGACGAATACCGAGAGAGGTACAGGTACAGGTACAGAGACCGAGAGGATAGAGCTATGAACAAGCTACTCAAGGCGGGCGAGACCGAGTGGTACCTTCCGATACACGCCTACATAGTTGTCTATGAGACAGAGAGCGGCGAGGAGCTTCTGACTATCTACGAGAACGGCTCGGTACAGAAGCCGCCGAAGGCACAGGTCACGGGCAACCTTGTACGTATAAAGCCCGAGAACGAGGTCGAGAGAACCCAGACGGGATACATAGTACGTATGAGAGAGAGGTCAGTTCTCAGAAAACAGGACGACGACCACTGGATAATACTCCCGTACGACCCTAGTTAGTTAGCGTCTCTGAACTCTATCTCGTCTTCCGACTTCCCGGCTTCGTCCATGACCTCCTCCGAGACCTCTATGTCACACTCAGTACGTACGGCAAGTGAGACGGCGTCGCTCGGACGCGCGTCGAAGACGAACTTCTCCCTCTCGCCCTCGGAGTACCTCTCTATATGTATCTTGGCGTAGAAGGTGCCGTCCATGAGGTCGTCGATTATTATTCTGTCGAGTGCTCCCCCCATCTCGTTTACCATCGTTAGGAGAAGGTCGTGTGTCAGGGGTCTCTCGAAGGGCTCGTCGTCGAGCGCGATCTGTGTCGAGCGCGCCTGGTCGCCCGTGACCATAACGGGGAGATAACGCCCGCCGGCTTCGAGTACTATCGCATACGTCTGGTCGCCCGCGAGCCCTATCCCTTTAACATTCGCGGTGAGATCCATGAGAATAGTTGTCGTTCTATCTACTTTAGATTTGGGAGGGGACGAGGGAGTCGTATATCTCCGCGAGGTCGTTGAGTGTCGATCCGACGTCTATTTCGTCACGCATTCGGAGGGAGTTCTCGGAAAGACTGTCACGTCTGTCAAAGGTCTCACGTATCCGGTCGACAAAGGCGTCTACGTCTCCCGGGGAGTAACGCAGTCCGTTCCTACCCTCATCTATGCTGTTTCTGAGACCTCCGGCGTCGGCTCCTACGACGGGAGTTCCACACGCAGTGGCTTCGAGTGCTACGATACCCTGTGTCTCGACGTCGCTCGGGAAGACGAAGACGTCGAGCGAAGAGTAGAAGTCGGGGAGTCTATCACGTTCGAGGAAGCCGGGGAAGTAGACGTTGTCTATGTCTCGGGAGTCGGCGTACTCGATCAGAGAGTCACGCGCGGGCCCGTCACCCACAAGGACGAAGTCTATCTCGGGGAGACGGTCGGCGGCGTCTACTGCGTCACGTAGGTTCTTCTCGTAGCCGTGTCTCCCGCAGTATCCCGCGACAGGCGGCTCGGCTCCTATCTCTGAGAGGAGGTTCGACTCAACTGGTCGGAAGAATTCGGTGTCGACTCCGTTACTCAGGACACGTATCTTGTCGTCGTCAACGCCCTTCGACGCGAGTTCGTCGCCGGCTTCGTCGGAGGGGACTATGACGATGTCAGTCTGTGAGAGGTACCTGCGTTCCCAGACCTGACTAACTTTCTGAAGACGTCTGGCTACGGCGTCGTTCGAGGTGAGGTACTCTATGTACTTCGGAATCGGGGTGTGGTAGCTCGCGACGAGAGGCAGGTCGGAGTAACGCGCGAGTCCCGCGCCCGCTATACCCATCGAGAAGGGCGAGTGTACGTGAACCAAGTCGGCTTGGCGTGACTCAGAGGGGAGAGTGGGTCCGGGTACGCCTATACGGTAGCCCTCGTAGAAAGGGAAGTCGAAGCTACGAACCGGAATCTCGTCGTCGTCGGGGTCGTAGTCGTCGCTCCCGGGATACGTGACCGTCATACGTCCGGGGTACGTCTGAGACGAGTTCCATCTCTGTTTCCAGAGCTGTATGCTGTATGTGACGCCGTTGACAGTGGGTAGGTAGGTGTCGGTGAAGGTGGATATACGCGGAGACATTCGACTGTGTCGGCTTAGGCACGAGGCTACGAAAAAACTACCTACTGCCGAGACGAGACGAGCCGAACCGAAGGTCGCAAGACTCAAGTCCTGAGGAGACGTCTCTTGAGACATGAAATGGCAAGGACGTTCGAAACGTAAGAAGACAGGTGGGCGTAGAAGACATCCGAGGAAAAAGAGAAAGCACGAACTCGGCAGCGAGCCGACGGAGACCCAGGTCGGAGACGCCGACTACAAGACAGTCGTCGTCAAGGGAGGAGACAAGAAGACACGTGTTCTCCAGACTGACGAGGCGAACTACATAGACGGGGGCGAGACTTCACGCGTCGAGATACAGGACGTCGTCGAGAACGAGGCGAACCCCAACTACCCGAGACGTAACATAATCACTAAGGGTGCTGTGATAGAGACTTCGGAGGGGAAAGCCAAGGTCGTCTCGCGCCCCGGACAGGACGGCGTGATAAACGCCGTAGCTGTCTAAATTTAGTAGTAAAAAAGAAGTCTACTCTTCTTCTTCTGTCTCTTCGTCCTCGGACTCCTCAAGACCGAGGAGTGACTCGACCGACTCGTCGCCTTCCTCGACTATCTTAGTGTTGAGCTGTGCGGTCGCGTCGCCTATCTCTCCGCCTCTGACGGTGACACGTTTTCTCTCGCCTTCCTTCGAGGGGTTGAATCCGGTGCCTCCCGAGACGAGTACCTCGGTAATTTCACGTCCCTCTACGTCTCCACGGAGGGGTCTTCCGGTGTCGTCGCTTCCTCCGGTTATCTCGATCTCGTAGCCGTCGAGTCCGACGAGAGATCCTTCTACTGTCTCTCCCACCGACGAGCCGACGAAGTCGTCGACATCGGCTTCGAGTTGGTACGAAGTCCCGGTTTCAGTATCTGAGACTATGACCTGCATATCCGTCAAGACGTGTGCTCTCTTAATAAGGATAGTGATAGGTCGATACTCCTAAGCTATGTAAGGACGTACCCAGGCATAATGCAAACCGAACACGTAGACGACAGCCGAAGTACGGCGTCCGAGGTGGGTGCGAGATGTGACCTCTACGACGCCTCGGAGTCGGTCGACATAGAAGGGCTGTACAAGTACGTCTTCGACCTGCCGAGACAGAGCATAGACGTCTGTGTGTATCTGTCTCAGACAGACGGGGCTACTGTCGACGAGATTGCCGACCATCTCGGGGCGAGCAAGAGCACGGCGAACCGTGTCGTGAGGGAGCTAGTCGAGAAAGGCGTCGTCGAGAGACGTCCCGTCAACTTAGACGAGGGTGGTGTCGTGAACCTGTACTACCACCAGGACGTCTGTGACGTGAAGGACTGTCTCGTGAGCGAACTCGAATCGTGGTACAGGGAGGCGAGAGAGGTCATAGAGGAAGTCTCAGAGGAGAAGGCGGCGGAGGTAAGGGAGTAAACCCACGGATAACCCAATCCATACTCTGTCCGAGACTTATAGGACAATACAACTAAATTTACCTCACAAAGAACAAAGGTATCTAAATTCCCATCTCTGCGTTTTCTTCTGACAGATACCTTATAGTCTCAGAGATGGTCTTGTCTGTGAACTCCTCGGTGACCCGACCCTGAGGATTCACGATACTACTGTGCTTGATGGTTGCGATGACCCAAGGAGAACAGTAAGACGTCTTGTCAGGATTTTTACCTTCTATCCAGTCAGTGCCTATTTCGAAGTTGTGTGGTAGGTCAGTCGTTGTGAGGGCTGCATAGATGTACTCTTCGTTAGGATATGGTAGAGTGTCAGACGCGAGAAGTAGCCACAGTCTCGGGTTCGATCCATCCCGGAAAGGGTCGGGAGCCCAGAATACGTCGCCTCGCTCGTATCTGTGACTGTCACTCATCTCTCCTCAGACTGTTTTTGACGAGGATCGACGGCGTGTTCCTGCCAGTCCTCGTAGTCGAAAGTGTCGTCCTCATGGCTATCTGCTACTTGGCTAGACTGTCTGACAGCTGCATCAAGGCTCTGGACGTGGTCACTGACCCGCCAGTACTTGGATCTGTGTTCGACACGTCCTTTCTCACGAAGACGGACGAGTGTCGGTCCTACAGATCCACTCTTGACATCAGTCGCTTCAGCTATCTCGGACTGCGTGAATGCTTTGTCAGGGTTCTGTCTCAGGAACGACAGGATTCTGCCCGCGTTAGTCTCAGGATTGGGAAGACTCGGGTTCTCGTCTAGTCTCTCAAACCTCTCGGCTTCTATGGGCATACTGTATTCTATGTATCGTACTGTAGTAAACAACCTCGGGCGCGGTGGCCCGAGGCTTTTGTAGTTCCCTCAGCCGTGCGCTAGCACTCCCTGTTCCGCGAGGGAACGGGATGAGGTTGGGCGGCTTACGCGCCCCGACCCGGACAGACGCACCAACCGTACTTGGGGCTGGGTTTTGTGAGTCCGGTAATTCGATTCGGTACCGTCGAGTTTTGCCTTCTCGCGCCACGCGATGTTCACTGACGCGTTCCGGTCGGCGTGGTCTTGCACTACGTCACACTCGTTGTTCGGACACCGGAACCGCCGACCCTGCCGATACCCACGCTCGCCACAACACGAACACGTCTGCGAGTTGTGGTAGCCATCCACCGTATCCGTGGGAATCTCTCGCCACGTCGCCTTGTACGAGACGAATATCTCGAACTTGTGGAACGGGAGTTTGTGCAATCGGCGGTTCATATACGTCCCGTACTGTATTTCCTCGCGGATACCGCTCATATCCTCGAAAACAATAACCGGGTTCGAGAACTGCTCTGCGAACTCCACGACAGCACGAGACAAGCGGTGTAACACCCACTCGGTGAATCGTTCTTCCTTGTCACCGATTTTCCGGTGGATGCTCGTCTTGCCGTGTTCCTGACAGCGTTTCGTGATCGTGTGGTAGCGTTGGCGTTCCTGCTTCACTCGTCCGTAGTCGAGGACGAGCGTGCCCTTCGTCCGCATCGTCTCACGGTCGAGGGCGGTGAGAGCGACGTTACGCTCGTTGATATCCACGCCGACGAGCGTGTCGCTGGTGTCGGGGTCGGGCACGTCGAACTCGCGTGTGACCGTGACGTGTAGGTAGTACACGCCATCGCGGTACAAGAGTTCAGCCTGTCCCACATCCACCTCCTCCGACGCGATGGCCTCTCGAAGTTCGTTCATCGCGTCCGGTTCGCCGCGCAGGTGGCCCTTCACCTTCTTGTAGGGTTTCGGACTGATGCGGAACTGGACGCGATTCGTGTTGTCGTCCACGGTGAGGCGATAGCCTTCCGTGTGCGCCATCACGAGCGGGTACGCACCAGATTTATCCGTACTCGGCGGCGTCGGCTTGCCGTCATCAGGGTCATCTCGTTCGCGCCACCAGTCAAGGAGTGACTGGTAGGAGTCCCACGTTTGGAGGGCTTTGCCG
Source organism: Halorutilales archaeon Cl-col2-1 (assembly GCA_041891055.1). Taxonomy (GTDB): domain Archaea; phylum Halobacteriota; class Halobacteria; order Halobacteriales; family Afararchaeaceae; genus Afararchaeum. The sequence continues at coordinate 978,764 of CP169074.1, forward strand.
ACGACCGCACACTTGTTGTTCCGCAAGAATTCGTCGCGGTCAACCTCCTGCTGTATCTCGGTGCGCGTGTATCCCTGCTGTTTGAGGCGGATGGTGTCGTTGAAGATCTCGCGTGACGCGAGGCGGGCGTCGTGAAGCCACGACCGCTCACCAGACGCTATGTGAAGACGCGTCTGAATCGTCTTCGTGGCTTCCTCACCCATATGTTGACAATCGTTCCATATTGTCATAAATGTAGGGATTAAGGATGGAGGAGTACCGCAGTCATTCACATTCGGTTAGTTCTTGCAAGTATCACTTCGTGTGGTGTCCCAAGTACCGCCACCCTGTTCTCGATGTAGTGGAGGACGATGTGCGAGAGTTGTTTGGTGAGACTGCCGACCACTTCGGTCACGAAATTCTGGCGTTGGAGATTGCGGACGACCACGTACACCTGTTCGTGCAAACAGACCCGAAGCACAGTCCAGCGGATATTGCTCGGCAGTTCAAGTCTTACTCTGGCAAGCATTTGCTGGAGCGGCATCCCGAGATTCGGGAGGCGTATTTCTGGGGTGGCGGATTTTGGAAGGTTGGCTACTACGTGGGTACGACGGGAGCGGTGTCGGAGGAAGTGGTTGAACGGTATATCGAAGAGACGGAACATGTCCCGGAGTGACGCGCTTCACCCCCGCCCACGGTGTTGACGCAAATCGAAGATTTGCGAAAGTCCCGAGATCTCCGATCTCGTGTGCTCGCTAATCGGAGATTAGCGAAAGTTGTTAGATCTCCGATCTAACAGCCCGTGAATCTATGATTCACGAAGCCGAAAACCTGCGGTTTTCGGAAGGGCGGGGAACTCGCGCTGCTTTTCGTTTAGACCTCCCACAACTGTTTTGTATACATATACGTATACATATATATGACAACGATACGGGTGTCCGAGGAAACTAAGAAACGCCTCGAAATGGAGAAAAGAGAGAACGAAAGCTTCGATGACGTCATACTACGACTGACAGACAGGGATAAATGGCAAGGCTTCGGTGCCCTAGAAGGAGGAAAAGACAGTAAGGAAGGGATGCAGAAGGTTCGAGAGGAGTTTAGCGAGGAGATGGACAGGGATGTAGAAGAGATGGAACAAGAGTAGAGTAGTATGATCTGTCTGGATAATAACCTCCTGAGCGACTACCTAGATGGAAAAGAAGAAGCCCGAAAGTTTTTGAAGGAGTATGAATCCGAGCCCTGGGCTGTATCGAACATCGTGGTTTTTGAAGCCTACATGGGCGTTGTCCACGGATATATCGACGGAGACGTTGAAACTATCCGACAGGCAATAAAGTCCTCTATGGCGATCCTAGAGGTAACAGAAAGAACGGTTAATGAGGCTGTGGAGATCCAGAAAGAGCTTAGAAAGAAGGGGCACACTCTTGAGAAACCGGACTCCCTAATCGTAGCCAACGCTAGAGAGCATGGAGGGAGATTCGCTACAGCGGAGAAGCAGTTCTGGAATGATGATGTCAAAGAAGTGGTAGATGTGGTAAGATACGACGATCAGTAAGCCATCTAACTCCAAGACGAGTATCTCCGGGTCTTTAACACATCCCACAGAGAGTGACACAGCCACAGCTACGCGTCTGTGTGAGTGTAAGTCTGGGTTATCTTCTCAAAGAATAAAGAAAGGCTGTCTGTGTGTCTGTTCTAAGACCTACTCAGAGTAAGCGTGTGCTTACTCCTTTCTTCTGAGAGCTATGAGACCAGCGCCGATGAGGGCGATCAGAGTCGCTGCGACTCCGAATCCAGGCTGTCCCTGTCCGCCGCTCTCGGCTTCCTCAAGCTGGCTCTGGAGGTCGCTGTTCTCCTGCTCAAGCGTGTCGACCTGCGAGCTGAGGTTCTCGTTCTCCGACTGCGCGTCCTCAAGCTGCGTGTTGAGCTCCTCGTTCTGCGTCTCAAGCTCGTCTACCTGCGTGCTGAGCTCCTCGTTCTCGGTCTGGAGCTCCTCTACGTTGCTCTGGAGCTGACTGACTCTGTCTGCGAGTGTCGGCTTGTCAGAGAGCATCGCGTCGTTGCGCTCTCCTTCCGCGACTATCTCAACTGTGACTACGTCAGTGTTGTCTCCGTCGTCTGCTTCGATCTCGTAGGTTCCGGGCTCAAGTCCCGTTGTGTCTACCGAGACCGACCAGACTCCGCTCTCCATCGACCACTCGTCTGTGGTCTGGACGGGCATCTCGTTCATGCTAGGTCCGGAGACCGACTCAACACTTATCGTGTTGTCGTCAGGTCTGAGGTTCGTCGTTCCGCGTACCATCATCGTCTCTCCTGCCTCTATCGGGACGATTCCCGTAATGTTGGAGTGCGACGACGGCACTACGTCGTTGATCGACGTACTCGAATCTGTGTAACGGAACGAGTCAGTGACTATGAGGTCGTCACTTCCGGTGTCCTCTGTCGTCTTCGAGAGGAGTATATCTAGAACCTGATCGTGGTTCTTGTTGGCTAACCCTAGACCTATATTCTTAGTTATATCGTAAGCTAGTGCACCGGCATCACCTGCTACGCTGTCTCCGTACTCACCGTCTCTGCCGGGGGCAACTGCGAAGATTGTGACATCGCCTTGACTTATGTCACCGAAGTCTCCCCAGTCCTCTTCTTCTATCTCGTAGTCGCTGTCAGTGGATATATCATCAGCGTAGACATTACCTCTCTCGTCAACCATCACTACTGCGACAGCCTCGGTTCCGAGAGCTTCACCAGTTATGTCTATCGCGGAGTCTGTAGCCACCTGTCCGTTGACAGTGTGGAAGGTCGCCGAGAGACTGGGCTCGACAGTGCGTATCGAGCGCTGATTGGATGTTCCCTGGTTGAAGTCACTCGTGTCAAGCTCCGTCGCGTAGTCAGTACCGCCTTCAGTGACGAAGCCAGTTGAATCGGTAGTTCCGTCATCGTCAGTGACTGCAGCTCTCGAAGTGTCCTGCTTATCTATGATTCCTATTCTGTAGGTTCCTGAAATGCTGAGTATGTCACTACGGGCATCCAGCGCGACATCTTCTTCCTCCCACGTTCCGTCGGACTCAACCGTGTCAGTAAGTACACGTTGCCAGTCGCCTTCGTCTCTGACGTAGACTGCGACGTCATCGAGTCCCTGCGACGCTGTTCCGTTGAGGTCAACTTCGGAGCCTATCACGTACGTCGCTCCGGGGTTGTCTATAGTTACCTGTGCTTCCTCGACATTGAGCGTCTTGTCGTCTTCGTCGTCAGTAGCGAGGTCTATGGTACCGTCCGTAAGATCGTGGTACGCTGCGTTTATCGCTGCGCTAGATGTACTGTAGTCGTTTGCCGCGACTGTGCTCTCGTAGAGGTAGACATCAACCGACGTGTCGTCGAGATCCTGCGTGTCTATTCTTCCCGTAGCTACTCCTGTGGAGTCGTCTACCTCAACCATCGCAACTACGTAACCGTCCACACGTCTGATATCCAGCGTGTCTCCAACATTACGGAAGACTCCGAGGGGATCGTTAGATCCAGCACTCGTGTCGACCGAGTCACGTAGGTCGTCTTCGTCTATCGCGACTGCGTGGTAAAGACCCGCGTCAGACGCTCTGACAGTGTAGTCGACACGCTCTCCCTGTGTCGCACTGTCTTCTTCAAGCTCTAGGTACGGATCTTCCTGCGACGTTATTGATATCGTCGCTGTCCTTGTCGCGTCTCCGAAGTCAAGGCTGTCGACTCCGGCTACTTCTATCGTGTACTCTCCTGCTTCGAGATCTCCTGTGTTTATCTCCCAGCGGTTACCTAAGTTATCATTAACCGTTCCTCCACTACGTGTGTCGGACTGACCCGTAGCTAGTGCTTCTCCGGTAACCTCTGTTCCCGTCGAGTCCATTACGCTGAGCTCGACGTCCTCTGCGGAGTCGTAGTTCCACGTCGTGCTGACGTAGAGATTTGTTCCTTCCTGGACTTCACTTCCTGCGACTCCCTGTCCCTGCTCGTTGTCAACATCCATCGACACTATGCGGGGCGTCGAGACTGTGACCCTACCGCCACCGTAGACTCCAGTCTCCTGGTTCTGCGGTATCGTGCCTACAAGGTCAAGCTGCTGTCCCTCGGCTCCTGAGTTCTCGTCTCCTGTGAGCGTGTTGGGTACGCTACCTGCACTGTTTACCCAGTGGACGTCATCTTCTCCCTGGTAGACTGTCGGGTTGTTCGCGAGGTCTATTGTTCCGCCGGGGTTGCCGTTTGCGTTATCTGTCGAATCCTGTGTCTTACGGATTTCAGATGGCGTAGTCGGGGGTGTAGAACCACCAACTACAGTGTAAGTTGCAGAGGAAGCCGTTCCTCCGCCGAGTTCGACATCAACGGAACCGGTGTCACTGTCGGACTGTCCCGACAGGTCGGCTACTACCGTATACGTCGCGTCGGTACCACTTCCTGATGTGATATTGACGAACTGAACCTTCTCGTCGGTTCCGTCACCGTCAGTATCGTACAGGGTCACAAAATCGTCCTGTCCAGTGTCTGTCGGCGATACATCTACGTCAAAGTTGCTCTCTCCAAGCGTCACATTCGTCGCTCCGCTACCAACATTCGAAACCGTCACATCTATCGATACCCTGTCATCCAGACCGTCTCCATCCTGGTCGGAGAGGGTCGGATCAATATTATCAACACTCTGTGCCGCTGCGGGCGCTGCAAACGCCGTCACCGACACAGCCACTACGAGTGCTATAAACATCGCAGTGATTCTGTTTTTCCTATTCATGTTTTGTTTCACCTGTTTCGGACGTTATGTCCGAACCCTCGGTTAGCCAAGATGGGCTCCGGTGAAAGGAGCCATAGACCTATGGCTAACTGGGTTCACGGTGAAAGAATACTCTGGACATCTTAAATACTTTCTGTTAAAACGTCAGACGGGCGTCAGATGAGAAAATCAGTATATCTGGAGAAAAATGTTCATGAATAAGAGTACACGTAGTTACAGTTAGTTCCGTGCTCGGTTCCAGTCTATTATAGACTGTATTATCTGCGTGCGTGAGTACTGCTTCCCGCCAATCTCTCCGTTATTTTTGTTCCACTCGATAATTCTTTGGACGACTGTATTTCTGTTAGTAGGTCTATTGCTTTGGGTTGCAAACGGATTATTTGATTCGAGGGATCCAGTGTTATTCTCGACTGTGTAAGTCTCAGATAACATCTCACCACTTCCTAGTTCAACATTAACAGATCCGGTTTCTCCATCTGCTTGATTAGAGAGATTAGCTATAACGGTGTATGTACCGCTAGCAGTACCGACTTCGACGAACTGAACCTTCTCGTTGGTTCCGTCACCGTCAGTATCAAACGTACTCACAAACTGCGCTTGGTTCCCGTCAGTGGTGTCTGTCGGCGATATATCTACGTCAAAGTTGCTCTCTCCAAGCGTCACATTCGTCTCTCCGCTACTCGCCTCTGATACGGTACTATCCACGACTATCTGATCATCTAGACCATCTCCATCTGTGTCTGACAAAGTTGTCCGTATATTCTCTATGCCCGTGTCATCTCCTGAACTACCACTAACTGCTGTACTGAGGTTAAACCGAAGATTAACATTTGCCGGATAGAACCCTGGCTGGGTGTTATTGTTCGCAATAAGATACTGACTGTCAGTCTGCGAACCGGTACCACAGTAGCCACTCGTAGAACAGTCAGTCCCATCTTGGTAGATAAACGGAATGACCTCCATCTCAACACCATTCGACATGAATGTTTCTCCGACCGAGTACTCCGACTGATTAGGAGTTAGAGTGTCGAATGTCACATTTGAACTCGGATTAGTCTTTGATCCAAACTCAACATTATCTATCACCATTTCTTGACCACCAACGCTGAAGGATCCGATGTCACCAGTAACCTCAACGGTTCCTCGTTCACCAGTATCTGTACTATCCTGAGTCACATCTACAGAAGCACCACCTACATCCCTACTGTTAACTCCATCAGGCGGACTCTCAGCGAAAGATGAGATATTATAGACACGATCCCCATTCACCTCGATATTGAGATTCCCTCCACCTTGGTAATAGTCGAACGCAATCCTCTCGACAGATGTGTTGTTACTATCCTGTGCCGCGACAGTTCCAACGCCCGACGAAAGAACGATTGCTGTGACAAAAGCAGCTATAAGAATGGTTTTCGTACTATCTATCATACAGAATATAATATTATTCCAGACAAATATATCTAACCCAGTCAGATCAGACAGCCAGAAGATTGGTTTATTAAGCGATCTTCGCCGTGCTTTGGTAGCGTTGTGCTCGGAGCTACTTTGCTGTATTCCACTCAACTATGTAGCTGATTATGTCACTACGCGAATACTGTGTACCATTAATTACGCCGTTATTAGTATTCCACTCGACAATCCTAGAAATTACGTTTGTCCTACTCTCTGGGGCTCCATTCTCATCCATAAATGGATTACTCGACTGAGGCAGTGAATCAGGAAGATAAGAGCTAAATACCTTGGCTAGCTCGAAGTCAAACTTGTCCAGACCTTGAATTATGTCCTGATCTATAGCACTGACGTTTGAGTTTTTCAAGTCATTGCCACTGACATAGTCCTGGGCATCCTGTTGGTTGCCGAATGGAACAGGATTTTCTCCCATAGGAATGACCGACGGATCGAGGTTGTTACTGTTATTGTCAAGGACAAAGTAAGAGTCGAAGGCATCTATATAATCTCCATCAGTATAGTCATGCACCCATGCTGCCTCTACCGTCTCATGACTCTGTGCGGAATTATTGAATTTCTCAGATGTAGGATATACGTAGTATGCAGTCAGACACGCCGGAGAGCAGAAGTAACGTCTGTCTTCGCTTGCAGTTACTAGTTGCGCGTTACCCTGTTCAAAGTTCTTGACTTTCATCCCGCAGACTTCACAGGAAGTCCCCTCAGGGATATCTTCTGTGAGTATAGGATCATACGAGGTTGTCTGAGCCCGGGATTTCCGGACAGGTAGTCCAAGAAGTGCTGTTACTGCTCCGGCTGCTCCCGCCGCCATCGCTGATCGACGTGATAATCTTGGAACATCCTTATCTGAAACCTCACGTTTGTCGTGGTCACGATCCTTCATACATATAGAATATAGGAGAAAAATAATATTATTTCTGGTATAATACCTGAATTATTTTAGTATAAAAGTCGAATATGAGCACAAGTATGAGACAAGGTAGCTAGAATTAACCTACGCTCGGGCTTTGTTCCAGTCTATTATAGACTGTATTATCTCCGTACGTGTATATTTTACATCATCTATTTCATTGCTGTCGTCTATATTCCATTCGATGATTCTGTTTATGACAGTCTGTCTGTCTACAGGCCTGCCATTTCGATCACCGAACGGATTGTTCGGATCAAGAGACCCCTTGTCCTCAACAACGAATACTATTGAGGATGCCGTACCATCACTAAGCTCAGCATTCACAGTTCCTGTTTCACCGATAGATTGGTTTGATATATTAGCAGTAATGGAGTAACTACTGTTCAAAGTATCCCCATCAGTACCGAGAAGCTCAACGAATTCAACTGATTCATTGATTCCATCACCGTCAGTATCGTTCAGAGTCACAAACTGCGCCTGGGTAGTATCAGTTGGGGATATATCTATGTCAAAGTTGCTCTCTCCAAACGTTACCGTCGTTTGTCCAGTACTTACATTCGAAACAGACACGTTCACATAGATCTGATCCGATAATCCGTCACTGTCGGTGTCAGACAAGGAAGTCTGTATCTCGTCTATTTGAGCACCGTCGTTAGGACTTACCGAAACAGCCTCACTCGTCGTATCTGTCGCACCATTGTCATCTTTGATAGTAAGCTGAACCAAGTACTGTCCTGAACTACTGTATGAGTGCGAGGTGACTTTCTTCGACGCAGTCGTTCCGTCGCCGAAGCTCCAGCTATAACTCTGTATATCTCCATCTGGATCCGAAGAACTGGATCCATCAAATACTACACTGTGGGAAGCTGTAGGTCTATCCGGAGTGTAGCTAAAAGTGGCTTTTGGCGGTGTATTATTTTCTTCAATTGTAACTTCACGGGAATCACTGTGATTATCGCTCCGGACAGAAGCGACATAGGTACCATTATCACCTTTTTGAGTTGACCATTGGAAGTGTAATAATTTCGCCTCACTACTTCGTAGAGAAACTTGGGTAGAATCACGGACATTACCTCCAACCTCGAGTTTAACTTTCTGAGTTGCGGTCAGATCCCCCGTATTCACAACTGTCGAGTTGACTGAGAGCGTTTCCCCCTCGATTATAGGAGAGTTCGTGGAATTAAGTGTAACTTCGAAGTTTGCGGGAGTCTTCTCACTTAGATAGATATTCCTCTCAACATCCTCATCACGCCGGAGTGTTACTGTCTCAGTCACATTCTCGTACCCAGGGGCGGACACTTCGAGCTCCCAAGTGCCCTCGGCGAGACCAGCCTTGTACTTACCGCTCGTAGTGTCGACTCGGAGACCCTCAACTATTACCTCAGACTCCTCAATCGGTACCCCGGTACTATTGACGACAGTCCCAGAGACAGACGCGGTGTCACGGAGATGTCTAGTAGCCGAGAAAGCATCCGCAACGCCATGCCCATATCTTGTACTTGGCATCTCCGTCTCTGACCCGTAGGCTGTGAGTGCAAAAGCGTCGGAGATTCTTCGTGGGCTTTTATCACCCGCAGCCGAGATAGCGAGAGCAGTGGCTCCTGCAAGATGAGGTGTCGCCATACTCGTGCCCGACTGCGTTCGATATCCTCCATCGGCTGATGTACTGTTCACATACACACCTGCGGCTACCACATCAGGTACGACGTACTCACTGGGCCAGTCTTTCGGGGCTGAGGTACCCCACTCTGAGTCAGTATCAATCTCTTCTCCACTAGAGAAGTTGGGTACATCGAGGTTACTGTCTACCGCACCCACACTGAGAACGTCGTAGACATTGCCCGGCGATGAGCTCGTCCCATCCCCGCTGTTTCCGGTTGATGTCGCAACTACGGTTCCCATCTGGTTAGCGTTTTCAACTGCGTCAATCCAGGCTTGATCCGTAGCTCCACCTATGCTCATCGTAACTACATCCGCGTCATTTTCGACAGCCCACTCAAGACCGGCGAGTGCTTGGGATAATGTCCCAGTTGTGTCGTTCATCACTAACGCATGCATCAGAGACACGTTTGGCGCAACTCCTGTGTGATCGCCTGCGACGATGCCAGAGACATGTGTTCCGTGGTTACCCGTGTCGTGGGGCTCCGAGTTAGGAACACGTCCCCCATATGGATCAAACTCAGCCCATCCTCCAGGATAGGTAGGATCAGAGGAGTCAGTCGTATATAGTTCTATGTCGGAGTGTGATACATTAACTCCAGAGTCAAGAACCGCTACTTTGACACCTGAACCCCTAGTGCCGTACTGAGACCAGACCTTCGTAGCGTTTATCTGTTCTATGCCGTAAGTAGTTGCCGTGGTTGTTATAGTCGACGTGGCTGTTATAGGCGATGTTGTAGGTTTAGCCGATGACGAGTTAGGAATCTTGATCCGGGAATTTGGCTCAATAGAACGCACTCCATCGATACGGGTAAGCTTCTCGTAGTCATACCCCGGTCGGATCTCGACGAGTACGGAGTTAGTTATCCAGAACTTCTTGAGAACTCTCACTCCGTCAGTCGACTCGGCGTGGTCAGTCAGGGAATACTGAGAGGTCTTGACTTTGTGTCTCCTCTCAGACTTGGTGGTGACAGATCTTAGATCCTGTAAGTTGACGAGAACCTCCATGGGTTGATTTGTAGACTCGATCTCGGTTCTGGCATCCTGTGTAACTACGGTGTCCGAAGCCGTAGCTGTTGGAAAAGAAAGCAGAAGTACGAGTGTTAAGACAGTGAGGGGTAGTGTGATTCTCATGCCCATGTCCAGACTAGGAAAATTGATGTATAAATATGTGGATACTGCAGTCGCTGTTGAGTTGAATAAAAATAGAAGTTGAGATTTTGTTACGCGACGTGAGCCGCGTTCTTGTTAGTGCTACTTAGTCTACGCGGCGTTCCAGTTGACTATGTAGTCGATTATATCGTCACGTGTGTACGACGTTCCGTCTATCTCACCGTTGTTATTCCAGTCAACAATCCTGTCTATGACAGTATTCCTGTCAACAGGGTTGTTGTTCTGGTCACCGAATGGGTTGTTCTCGGAGAGAACCCCATTGTCTACCTCAACATCCTCGAGCACAACATCACGCGTGTTGGTACCAGGCTCAAGGTCGTCAATTACAGCGAATCCAGTCTCATCCTGGTACTCCGCAGTTACGCGGTACTGCATACCCGTCCTAATTGCATGCTCGGTTTCGTTGGGGAACGTGTACTGAGAGTTGCCCTCCGAGACGGGTCTCGGACCGAGGACATTCTCATACTCACCCGATGTCGTGTTGAGCATGTCGAGCGTGACTATGGGCTCTTCTCCGTCACTGGGTATGGGATCCTCGTTTCTGTCGAGGACATCTCCAGTGATTGTACCGGTGGAGAATATGTCGAACTGACCCTGGTTGGAGTCGTTGTTGTCGAGGACTCCTTCAGTGTCACTTGTCTTGTAGAGAGCGCCGTTGACGTTCTCAGTGGACGCACTGATATTGACGGAGCCATTTAGAGCACCACCTACTGTGTAGTTCGTCATAGCAACGCCGTTGTCGTTAGTCGAAACTGTTGTCTGTTCGAGATCGCCGAGGTTACCGTCACCAGTCTCGACTATTTCGAGGTCAACGTTCTGGTTGGCTATGGGCTCAAACTCACTGTCAGGCGATCCTTCTTCAGCCGCCTCAACTTCAACGTGAACTCCGTAGTCATCTCCGGACGGTATCTCGGAGACCTTGTTGTACTGACCTGTCTCGTTCTCGACAGTCACATCGAGCTTGAAGTCGAGTGCAGCCTCACGGATGTGGTGTGTGTAGTCGTAGGCAACACCGCTTCCTTCGAAATCCCATACTCTATTTTCCCACGGAGAAACCGTGTAATCCGCGAGTAGTGTGTCCTCGGGAAGTCCTGTGCTCTCTGAGAGAGTCTGAGCATATACGTCGGTCTCTGACGAGTTGTATATGTTGTAACCGTCAGCCTTGACGTAGATGTGGAAGTCTGCGTTGTCGACGAGACCAGGTATGACGTACTTGCCTTCCTGACCTTCGACGTTGTCAGCAACGAGGAACGACTCACCGGCGTCGTTCTGGATGTCCTGTATCTCATCGAGGCTCTGGGGTCCGTCCTCGTAGGCTGCCCAGATCGTGGCGTCGTCGAACATCTCTCTGTTCGTCACGTCGACGACCTCGTGCTGTGAGGCTTTCTCGCCCTCTATGAAGTAGAAGGCGTCACTGAGGAGAGCCTCAACACCGTTGGGGGTTCTGCTAAAGTACTCAGGATCACTGGAGTTCGATCCGTAGTTATCGTAAGCGGGGTCATCAAGAGGACCACTAAGCGGCTGGTCAGTCACCTGTGCGGCGGGTGGTGTGTGACCACCAACGTCTGTCTGACGGAGTAGCTCGGATGCTAGCGTAACATCATCATCTGCGATATCAGTCGACCACGCGAAGAGGTCTTCTGTACGTAGCGGATCTACGTTCTCCTCAGTCGCGTTGACTGCCGTGATATTGAACGTCTCGTAACTGAACACGCCAGTAGTGTCGTTACCGTCTATGTTCGCTGTGGGACTGTCAGGCGTGATTGTTACGCTTATCTGGCGTGATGTATTCTCGTCAGTCTGGTTGGTAACGAACTCAAGCGGCGATCCGTCGGTTGCGTTCGCGGCTCGGACATTAACCGTTACCTCCATGTCTCCGTGGAGGGGCTGTGTGTCCTCGTACGAGGACTGTGTCTGAGCGAAGACAGCGAACTGACCCTGGTTGTCGAACTCACCGTTGGCGAAGACCGCGGACGTGTTACCCGTCACACGCTCCTCGTCAGAGTCGTATGCTCCGACACCGAATACGTTGGGTTCGAGTCCGGTCTGAAGTGTGAGTGTACGTGTCGGACCAGTCCGGTCAGGCTCGAAGAGGCTGACCTGGTCGGTCTTCGACTCGTACTCGTCCTTCACAGCCCTGATGACGTAGTCGACACTATCGGCTTCATTCGATCCAACTGCGAGGCTGTCGAATGTGTGAGCGTTGTCGTCATCAGCTAGAGTTACGTTACGTATCGGTGTGGACGTGGAAGCAGTACCGTCCCATTCTCCGGCACGGTAAAGCTCAACGGTTGCACCGTTTATCGGATCACCGTTGATGTCATCGATACGGACATTTATGTTACCCTCCTCATCAGTACCGACTGTTAGATCCGTACTCGAGTAAGGATTGATACTGAATCCGTGGTAGATGGTATCAGTGGAATCCTTGTTGGTGAGAATGCCCGGAACAGCTATGTCAGTGAACGTCACAGTTGCTGTCTCATTTGCAGGGATCGTTACATCCTTCGAGGCCTGTGTTACACCGTTGGACAGACCCTCGTTTTCACTGAAGTTATATTTGACAGTCCCATTTACCTCAGAATCATTGTTATTTGTGATGTTAATCGATACCTCGTCGAATGTCTGTCCGTGGTAAGCTACACGCGGAAGCTCAGCTGAGTCTCCGTCGAATGCAAAGTCACTGTTACCAGCATTGTTAGTAGCAGCTGTAGCACTTCCCGCAAGTGCTCCTACACCTACGCTGAATACCGACATTACCATAAGAGCTGTCAGAAACAGCGACCTAATCTTTTCTTTACTTGTTGTCATGTTTCACCTCCTTTGTATAATACTTGTTTCGCACGCGTGTACGCGTGGACTCTGTACGACTATAGCTTCTCTGCGACTGCGAGTTTCGTATCATGCTTTTTCACCCTCTTCCATGTCGAAGTAATCCCGAAGGATCTCTTCGAGCATTTCTGAGACCTGCTTTCCTTCTGCGACACCACGACTGCGGACTTGACGCCAGACCTCCGAGTCGATCTCGATGGTCGTGCGTGTGACGTCCGCCTGTTTATCGTCGTCTGTCGGTTCATCCATTCGTAAGCTCATCTATGTGTCAACTTTCTTACTCTTCTTCCATTCTACTTCTTGTTCTATAACGCTATTCAACTGGCTGTACAGACTGAGGTTTAAGCGAGAAGGCATATAAACTTTCTGTAACGAGGGGTTAAATGTCAGATATCCAATCACAATTCTCGGCTGAATAACGGCTTTATCGACTGTAGGCGCGCGTCTGTGTGTCGATTCAGCCTCCTAATCCCGAGAAAGACACAGACACAGACCCACCCTCTCTGACATCAACTTCGGAGACATCGGTGTCTATCGATACCGAGGAGTCGCCCGTACTCACGTTATACTCCCCTGGATACGGTACACGCAGAGAGAAACTGCGGTTCTGAGACTCAGTAGACTTCGAGTACACGAACTCTGTCTCGGGTATCTCGACACGTGTTGAGGCTGTCACAGTAGAAGTCGAGTTAGACGAGACGTTGCCCTCTAAGACCGCGCCCTCAACTAAGGCAAACGCCTTCGTACTACCGTCGGAGTAGATCCCTCTGTACCTGCCCGTCCGTGTGTCGAGTCTCGAGAGACGTGAGAAGACCGAGTCCGAGGGCACCGACCCCGACACATACGAGTCGCGGAGGACTACGAATCCCATCCTGCCGGAGTACTCACTGTAGACATCCTCTGGAGACTGTGACGACACGAATCCGTCGTAGTTACTCCGTGAGAAGCCGTATGACCCCGACTCGCCGTTCACGAAGTAGTTATACATGCGGCTCTCTCCCCAGTTACTCAGAACCCGGTTGTTTGGATAAGACAGGTTGGCGTCGTCGGAGTACTCCTCCATGGCGAGTGCGGCATCGTGCTGTGTCTCATCAGGTACTACCTTGTTGACCTGCACGGGGGTCTGTGCGACGTTTAACCCGGCGACGAGAGAAAACAGGAGAACGATGTATACAGACGTACTCAGACTCGGCATACTCACACCGGAGATGCCGTCTCCGAACGCCTCGAACTTCTGTGTCAGATCCATAGTATAAGACAGATGCACGAAGCCTATCCCCGACAGAACAGCGAGGAGTACCGACAGCTGACCCGCGAACCTCTGCTGTATCAGAGCCAGAACCGCGAAGTACACTGTATATACTGAGACCACCATCCATCCCTCAGATCCTTCGTCGTTGTCGTAGATGCCTCTTACAACCCACAGGAGATAGCCTATCCCGAGGAGATGGAGTGTGCCAAACTGTACGAAAGGACCGAAGAACCCGAACTCGCCTATGATCGACTGAGTCTCGACTATGTTACTACCGCTCAGACCCAAGAAAGCCGATATCTCCCCTCTGAGGCTCTCGGCTTCTTCGGGTAGACCGAACCAGAATCCGAGGGCTCCGGCTGTGAGTATCCCCGTTTCAGTCACAAGTGCCGTCCTCGTCGATCCTCCGACTCTGTAGACAGCCTCCGACCCGAGACTCAGAGCCACGGCACCTCCTAAGAGATAGATCGGGATATTGGCTACCGTGTCGGTATGCCATCCGTGCACAGAATGGACGTAATAAGTGACCGACGACGTCACGAGAAGGGCTAAGAGAATCGGGGAGTTGTACTCAAGCGGAGAGGCTGACTCCGTTGTCGGGTCACGTACCGCATTTACGGATCTTATAAATACATAGGCTCCTACCGGTGCTATGAGAGCCGGGCTATGATCCCACGATAGCACCTGTCCCGCAATGGAGAGTCCGAGTAAGACGGAGAGTATCCACGTACTGGGCTTTCGGTTTCTTATGTAGTCGGTTCGAGTGTCGGTGTCAGACAGATACACGAGCCCTACGAGGGTAAACGAGAGCCACACGTAATCGAATGCGTGGTGATCGGAGAAGCCAAGAGCCGTACGGAGGGCATGACCCGGTATGACAGCAAGCATAACCACAGAAGCTATACCCGCTCTGGCATCGTCGGTGAGCTTCTTGGCTATGAGATAGACAGAGACACCCGCTATCAGTGCCGAGACGACTGGGTACAGTCCGACGACCAGTAGCGTTGATCCGAATACCTCCGAGACCGTCCCGAGACTGTACACCAGAAGAGGCTCGCCCTTCTTCTGTCCGAAGCCGAGACTCCCCTCGGAGATGAATCTCTGTGTCCAGTAGAGGTAAGCGTAGGGATCGTTGCCGAGAAGGACTACGTCGCCCTTTCTGAAGACGGTGGGGTAGAAGTAAGACCGAAACGCTACGATAAGAAGGAATGACAGACTGACACCGAGAAGCCAGACACGGCTGATCTCGATATTCAGGTTGGTGTCACGTAACGGGATATCGACGTTAGAATCAGCAGAATGAGTCTCCCTCTGGATTTCGTCTTGCGACTCTGGTTCTACTGCTGAGACTAGGGAGTCGGTATCGGATACCGAGTATAGACCCGTCGCGGTGTCTTTCTCTATAATACCCCTCGACACCAACTCGCCGAACTCCCCCGAGTCGAAAGGAGTGTCATCGAAGTCCCACGACTCGTTAGACGAGTCTATCTCTATAAGTTGACGTAGAGAATCCTCGATATCCGGCTTCTCGTCAAGGAGATCCTCGACCTCCTCACGCATCTCGTCCATGGTTGAGATTATATCTAGTACGTAGTATAAAACTACTTACAGACGTCGTCTATCCGACAGTATCAAAAAACCCCAGACCAATCTCGGTATAATGACCGATATATCCCCTCTCATATCCCTGGTAATCGGCGTATTACAGGGTGTCTTCGAGTGGCTGCCCATATCGAGCGAGGGCAACATAACCCTGTTTCTGACTGCTTTCACTTCTCTTGAGCCCGACGCTGCGGTACAGCTGTCACTCTTTCTCCACGCGGGTACAGCCCTGTCTGCGACAGTTTATTACCGCGAAGAAGTTCTGGAGGTTCTGGACGACGTTAAGGACACGTCGAACTGGAGACCTTCGTCGGCTTTTGAACCACGTAATGCCGAAGCCTGGTTTCTGGGAGTCGCTACGTTTGCATCAGTTGTGACGGGGTTAGCCGCGTATTCGGCTATAATAGAGATGGCAACAGAGGTCACGGGAGGTGTCTTCGTGGCGGTGATAGGACTTCTTCTGGTTATTACAGGGGTTCTACAGAGAGTAGCAGAAAGTAGAGGGAGTTACGGTTCGCGTGATCCAAACCTCACGGACTCGTTGCTTGTGGGCGGTCTACAAGGACTCGCAATACTCCCGGGAGTCTCACGTTCGGGTACTACAGCGAGTGCGCTACTTCTACGTGGTCATGACGGTTCTACCTCCCTGCGTCTGTCTTTTCTTATGAGCATACCCGCGGCGTTCGGCGCTGGTGTTCTGACCGTCTTAGAGACCGGCGGTCTGCCTAGTGTGAGTCCGGTGTCTGCGGTAATAGCAGTTTCGGCGAGTGCCGTAGTAGGATACCTCACCATAGACGCTCTAATGAGGGTCGTCGAGAGGATAGCCTTCTGGCTCGTCTGTGTGGTCTTAGGGCTCCTCGCGGTCGTCGGCGGATACCTGACGCTCGTACTGTGAGTCACGCGGCGGCTCAGGAGGTTCGAGGACTGCGATAAGAAGCTTAGCGGGCTTCGACTCGGCTATCTCGTCCCACGACACGTGGGATCTCACACCCAATACGGAGAGTGAGCCAACCCCGAAACGGAGAACAAAGCCGGTATTCGTCAGGTCTCCGAGTACTAGTGAGACAGAAGTGTTGACGAGTACTGAGGCTAGGACGACGAGGCTAATCGACCTGACTGTCTCGTCTCGGACGTAAGCGTACGTCTCGGAGACGGTGGCGTGAACTCTCGATCTGACCCACGCGGGGACGAGAAAACTAACGGCTCTGTCGACCAGCTCTATCAAGGAGCCTACAGTTAGAGTCTCACGTAGATCTATGACCACGACCTCGGGCTCAGGCTCTGCGGTGAGCCATCTGTATAGCCAAGAAGACTCCGAGACTTCAACCGTCGATCTGCCTATACGTGAGAGCTTAGAACCGTGGACTGCTTTCTCTACGGAGTTGAGTAGATTCTGGAGACGTGACTCGTCGAATCCGTCTCTGATCGCGTCCGAGATACGTCCAAGCCCTCCGGCGACGGCTGAGCCACGTAATACGTCGATGTCTAAATCTGGGATTCTCGACTCGCTCCGGGACATCGTTCTATCTGATCTGTGTCACTCTGCCGTTGACGTCTACGTTCTCGAACTCGAAGACCACGTCGTTGCCTATCCTGAGTGGCTTGCCGTGGAACCGTAGCCCTGTCTCAGTGTCGCGTGCGGTCACTCTCAGATTGAGGTAGACGTCCTTGTTTATAGGATGTTGACGCTCGAAGATCTCTCCCGAGTCGCTGGTGAGTGTAATCTTAGCGGGCTCCACCTCCTTGTCGACTACCTCGGCGAGAGTCCTGCCGCCTATCTCCTCTGACATACCCTCAGAGACCGATTCGGCGGTTTCAGGTGGGATATTATGTAGTTTTACACGTATACTCTTCTGAGTCGTGTCCTCGGAGAGTGTAGTGGTTCCCGTACTGCGTATATTACCCGTGAAGCTGTAAGATCCATTCGAGAACGTAACTGAGTTTCCGACTTCTATCCGGGTGTTGCCGAAATAAGTATCTCCCGAACGTTCGATGCTTCTGAGACTCAGACCCGTCACGAGACGTCTCTGGTCGGAGTTGCCCGTCGGATAGAGTTCGACCGACTCGACGGTCGCCATCTCCTGTCCACGCACTCCGTACGTGTCACCGACTTCGACGAGTTCGGCGGTCTGAGTCGGCACTGTCGACTCAGTCACGACACGAGCCATGGCTGTGGATATCTCCGAGGTGCCGGTCTGGGTTATACTCGGAGAGATGCTGTAGGAGTCAGTCTCGAAAGGCAGGGACGCTCCGATGGATGTCTGTCTCCCCGCGAAGAGCCTGTCGCCTCCCACAGAGACCGTCTCAAGAGTCATACCGAGATAGACAGTATTCTGGTTCTGTCCGCCGGGATGTACTTGTAGAGACTCCAAGACTGCGACCTCTTGTCCGCTGACGGTATAAGAGTCTCCAGCTTCTATGTTTTCTACCAGAGACGACGGGACTGTCGCCGTAGCTACCACAGGGTAGGTCTGAGTATCGAGTGTCGAGCCGTTCTGTCCTACAGATGTTACAGTACCCTCGACCCCGTACTCGTCGGTCTGTATCGGGATCGTGTCGCCCACACGTAGCCTCGATCCCCCGAACTCGAAGACAGTCTGTCCCTGTGAGTCCCCTACGAGAAGTCCGTCGAGCTTAGCACGTGCTAAGACAGAGACATTCTCGGAACTCGAAGGACTAGGAGTGGTATAGACATCCGTAACAGTCAGGTTGCCGTACGAGTTCTCCAAAGACATCGTGTCTCCTTCGGAGATGAGAGATGCGGTGTAGCTTCTCTGTGGGTCGAGTTCAACTGTGACATACCTTGTCGCCTCGTCTTGTGTCGAGAACGGGTCGACGAAGGCGACCCCGGCGACCACTACGGCTAAGACGAGTAGAACAGCCAGGGCATCGACAATATTTACGACGCCGAAGAGTCTGCCCTCGTCGTCAATTATGTCCATGTTAGTCCCGAAACCTGCTTGCCTAATTAAAGTTGTCTATCCGAGACCGGCTCGTACGAACTTCATCCTCTTTTTGAGAACGATCCACGTAAGACCGAGTACCGCTCCTATACCGTTGGCTACCAAGTCGCCGAAGCCGAAGTAACGGTAAGGCAGAAACGACTGTATGACCTCTATGCCTAAGCCGTATCCGAAGACAACCGAGAAGACTAGGAGCGCCTTGTGTAGAGAACGTCGGTCGCTTTCGCCGACTGTGGCGTACGCCAGGCTCCATCCGAGACCAGCGTACGCAAGAAAGTGTAGCCATTTGTCGAGTGGAGCGAACTCGGGCTTCGGCATCTCGGGAGGTACAGTTATGACTGATGCATAGAAGATGACCGCGGCTACTGCGATTACGCCTAACCAGCGTAGCCACGGAGGTAACAGAGGTACAGGTATCTGTCTCTTCATCCGGTGTGGAGTGGTTGCTACAACAACAAAATATATGTCGTTTAACTCCTACTCTAATCCCGGATAAAGAGTGAAAGCGAGTCTGAGATACAGGTTTCTGAGAGGTGTGGGTGCAGTCGTGGCTACCGTGGTCTCCGTAGTTCTCGCTAACCATCCTCTTCTCCAGCGTGGTCTGACGACTTACGTGCCTCTCGTCAACCGTCTTAATCCTGTGGTTCTCTCCAACGGCGACCTGACTGTCACACTGATGACTACACTCGTGGTCGTACTCGGCAGTCTAATACCCCTCTTCAAGCCGAAGCCCCGGAGAATACTCGACACCGTCTTTCTGACACACAAACGGATTCTCGTGGCGGGGTTTGCGCTCGCGGCTATCGGGTACTTCGACTACACGTACGAACTCCCGCGTCCGACTCTGATACTCGTCGTGGCTGTCCTGTCGGTCACGTTACCCGCGTGGTTCGTCTACGTGCGTCGGTCTCCCGACACGGCAGAGACAGCGGTACTCGTGGGCAACGACATAGAGACTATGAGAGAGATAGTCGAGAAGGATCTTCAGGAGAACCTCGTGGGATTTGTCTCGCCACTGTCTGTCTACTCCCAGATGACGGGTTCGGATGTCTCGGTTGCGGACGGCGGCGCGTTTCTGGGTAAGCCCGAGTCGGGTGGTGTGGAGATCGAATGGCTAGGGAGCTTTACACGTCTCGACGACATACTCGTAAAGACGAACGCCGACACCGCTGTGCTTGCCTTCGTGGACGAGGATCGATCCGACTTCTTCGGGGTCTTAGACACGTGTTACGAACACGGTGTCAAGGCGAAGGCACACAGAGACCACGTTGACAGCGTTCTGATGAGTAGAGAGTCGGAAGATGAGCTCGTCGATATAGAGCTCGAGCCCATCGATCCACAGGACTACGTCTTCAAGCGCGTCTTCGACATCGCCTTCGCGGGGTTCGGTCTGTTAGCTCTGTCCCCTCTGATCGGTGTTATCGCGGCGGCTATAAAGCTCGACAGTCCGGGTCCTGTGCTGTACGAACAGGAGCGTACCTCGGAGTTCGGTGACACGTTCAGCGTGTACAAGTTCAGGAGTATGATACCTGATGCCGAAGCTGAGACGGGCGTTAAGCTCAGCGAGGAGGACGCAGGCGGTGTCGACCCGCGCGTTACGAGTGTCGGCAGAGTGCTACGTAAGACGCATATGGACGAGATACCCCAGCTTTGGTCGATACTCGTAGGAGACATGACTGTCGTGGGCCCACGTCCCGAACGTCCTGAGTTAGACAAAGAGATTGAGACAGGGATCGTTGAGTGGCGCAAGAGATGGTTCGTAAAACCCGGTCTGACCGGAGTTGCACAGATAAACGACGTTACGGGTCACGAGCCCGAGAAGAAGCTGAGATATGACCTCGAATACATACGTGACCAGTCTTTCTGGCTCGATATCAAGATCGTGGTGAGACAGATCTGGATGGTCGTGGTCGACGCTCTGGGATTCGTCGTGGGTGAAGAAGACGACGAGTCTCAAGGATAGTCCGAGACGGCGATCCGTCTTTATAATATTTCTCTCAAGGTATCGAGGTCATAAAGTCGGACGTCATCCCTCTCTTTCGCCGTGTCTCTGAGATCCCGGCTGAAACCCGACCTAGAGAAGAGAGCGAATGTCTCGTCTCTGTCCTCGCCTCCCCATCTGACTTCGGACGACTTCTTCTCAAGTCTTCTGAGGAGATCGGCGTCCACCTGTCTCTCCGTCCACTTACACTCACCCAGGAGAAGACTCGCCTCGCTCTCGTCGAGACCTACTACGTCAATCTCGTTCTCTCCATACCACCAAGATCCGACTGACGAACCGTCGAACATAGACGAGTTAGCTACGGCTTCTCTACAGATGTCTTCGAATACCCTGCTCGTGTACACGTCTATACCCTCTCTTACTGTGTCGAGAACCATCTCGACTGATCCCCTTTCGAGGTCATCGAGGTTGGGGTACACGAATCTGAACCAGAAGCTGAAGAAGTTGTCTTTGATCTCGTAGATCCCTCTCTTCTTTTTCTTCTGAGACGCTGTGACAGGCACGGACTTCTCGACTAGATCGAGGCTCTGGAGCTTCTTGAGGTACCTCGACATGTCCTTAGCCTCTCTGTGTGTCGAGTTAGCTATCTCGGTTACTGTCGTAGCCCCGAACGACATCGCTTCGAGTATGTCCATATAGCTCGAAGGCTCCCTCAACTCCTGACGCAGGAGAAACTCGGGCTCTTCGTAGAGAAAAGTGCCCTTCGACAGAATCTCGTCACGTATGTTCTCGAAGAGACCTCTCTGAGGATCGAACTTCTCGAGGTATGCCGGTATGCCTCCGAGAACGCCATATGCGCGTATCTTGTCATCGAACGGATACTCGGAGTCGGAGAAGAAATCAGTGCTGTCTCCGAACTCTAGGGGACGAAGCCTCCACTGTCCGGTTCTTCTGCCATAGAGGGGACTCTCGTAGCTAAGGACATCCTCCTCCATCATGGATATCGATGAGCCAAGGAGAACTAGCGATATCTGTGTGTCTTTCAGAATCTCGTCCCAGATAAGCTGAAACACTGACGGTACCGAGTCATCCTTTTCGACGAGGTACGAGAACTCGTCTATCACGACGATAAGCTCGGTGTCATGACTTCTCTCACGTATGTACTTGAAGCAGTCGTCGAAGCTATCGACATCAGGCGGTATGTCGTCGAAATGTTCTGAGGCGTCTTTGGCGAGTCTCCGGGCATTAGACGAGGTGCCTCTCTGGTCAGCTAAGAAGTATATGCTCTGACTGTCGGGGACTTTTTTCTGAGTAACGTGGTTAATCAGCTCCGTCTTGCCGACTCTTCGACACCCATAGATAACGAGTAACTCGCGGTCGTTGGATCCGAGCTTCTCCTCAAGCCACCCGATCTCCTCGTCACGGTTTACAAACTTTCGGATCACGATTATATAATCGTAGTCCGAAAAGATAGATGTTTCGGGACAGCAGTTCAATAGTTTGTATCGCGGGTTGTCGGATTCAACCCCGAGGTCAAGTCAAGGAAAATCTTTGATTTTCCGTATCCCAAAAAGCTCTGCTTTTTGAAGACCCCGGGGCATTCTCCTTGTACCTCTGTAAAGAATCCTCAGGATAGTGCAGCATCACCACGTCAAGCCTTCGTATACGATGTCATCTCTGGGTTCGATGACTCGCCGTCCGTCGACTACCACTTTCTGGTTCATCGCATCGAACTCGTCGTCAAGTGCCGCGAACTCGTCCCAGTCGGTGACGACTACTGCGGCGTCGGCGTCTTCGAGTGCGTCCTCAGCCGAGTCAGCGTAATCGATGTCGCCGAAACGCTCTCTCATGTTGTTGACTGCGACGGGATCGTATGCGACTACCTCTGTGTCTCTGTCTCTGTCTTTGAGACCCTCTATCACGGGTATCGCACGTGAGTTTCTTATGTCGTCTGTGCCCGGCTTGAAGGAGAGTCCCAGGACGGCGACTCTCTTATCCACAGGATCTATATGTTTATCAAGTAGCTGGAGGAGACGTTTTGGCTGTTTATCGTTGACTTCGACGGCGGAATGTAGCAACGAGGGATCGTATCCTTTCTCCTCGGCGGCGGCGATGAGTGCCTTGACGTCCTTCGGGAAACAGCTACCTCCCCAGCCTACTCCACTTCTCAGAAACTCCGAGCTTATGCGATGATCGAGTCCTATAGCGTCGGCGACCTCGTAGGCGTCGACTCCGTACTCCTTACAGATGTTGCCGAGTTCGTTTATGAGACTGACCTTCGAGGCGAGGAAGGCGTTGTTGGCGTACTTGATCATCTCCGCCTCTCTAACTCCCGTCTCAACTACTGGTACGTCGTCGTTGCGTTCTACGAGAGGATCAAAGACCCGTCTTAGCTTCTCGTTGTCTTGGTTCTGCCCGAGAACTATCTTGTCAGGATGTAGAAAGTCGTCTACTGCGGTGCCTTCACGTAGGAACTCGGGGTTCATCGCCACGCTGAATTCTTCTCCTTCTTCTTTGTCCGAATTTTCTTCTATGATCGGGGTGAGAACCTCCTCGGTCGTACCAGGCACTACGGTACTCTTGACTACGACTGTGTGGCTGTCATCCTTATGTCCCAACGCCTCGCCGAGTGACTCCGCTCCCTTCTTCATGTAGGTTAGATCGATACTGCCATCGTCGTTCGACGGTGTGGGGAGAGCGAGAAACGTCACCTCGGTGTCGTTGACGGTACTGTAATCCGTCGTCGCTGTGAGACGGTCGCCGCCGTGTTCGGCTATAAGCTCATCCAACTGAGGCTCGTGTATAGGTGCTTCTCCCGAGTTTATGCTCTCTACTACGTCTTCGTCTATGTCTATGTTCGTAACTTCGTGTCCGAGGTCGGCGAAACACGCTGCCACCGTCGTACCCACGTAGCCGCTCCCTACGATGCTTATCTTCATTGTGTTGGAGTTAGAATGCTTCTGAATTAATCTTTCTCGTTATCTATAGAATATAGTCTGACTAAATTTTGTCTCAAACCGTTAGTTCACTCCCAGAACGATCTGACACGAGAATCCAGTTCATCTATCACTAGAGTCAAAACCTCTCGCCAGTCATTCGAAAAATCAGCATCCTCCCCGGGCTTCTCTGCTACTGGTGGTGGGTGAAAATGGTCTCTCGTGTTGTGGCTGTTGGGGTGTCTGTCCCATCGACACTCCCAAGTATTATCGTTATTATGTTGCTCTCTGTAGTGGACATTAAAGTCGTCTGTCTTGTACCATCGAATCTGTATATATGCAGTTTGGATATGTGAGGGGAAGTATCCTAAGTTGTATTCAGCAATTACCGAGTTGGGTGATCCTTTGGGACGAACCTCGACATCGGAGAAACGCTCACTCCCTGAAAGATATCCTCCTATCCGATCAAGAACATCGGTGTCTATCGACGCCACGTCTTTATCGGTTAGTTCGTCATCGGACTGACCTCTGTCAGGCATTTATACCAGTATCAGTATCAGTACCCAGACCGCCGCTTGTTTTTTCTTCACGCAGTGCTGTCTCAAGCAGTTCAGCACGTTCTTCGAGAGTCTGCCACTCAGAAAGGTCGTCCCATAGATCCTCAACTGTAGCTGTTTCACTAGCTTCTTTTAACGAGACTTCTCCCGGTTCATCTTCTCCGAACCTTTCTCGGTACTCTCTGATTGAGTCGATGGTCTCTTTGAGTTCATCTAGTATCTCTTCATCGGAGTGATGGCTTCGTATCTGTTCGACTTGACGCCAGCGGAGAAAGGACTCGTTTCTCTCGTACTGTGTTGGTCTGTTACTGTGTTTTCGTACCAATCCCAGATCAGCAAACCAGTCTAGGTAGTCTCGTGCTGTCTCTGTGTCACAGCCTGCATGTTCTGCAATACTTGAGACTTTTGTAGGCTCACGTACCTGCATTATAACATCCATCAGACGCTCCCTGGTTGATCCTCCTTCAAACATCTCTTCGGGATCCTCCCAGTTACTGAAGTCCGGCTTTTCACCATCCGGTCTAGATCTATCCGATATGTCTGTCAAATCCCTCATAGATACCTTTACAGGTTAGACTGTAATATATCTACTGGGGGCTGTATTATTTCAGAGTATGGGTAGAAGAGTAAGTCTGCAGATCTAGAATCTCCGCCAGTCCTGAACCTGTATGCCGTCTATCCTCTCGAAATGGGACACGTTTGGTGTCAAGACTATGAGCTGGTTCACTAACCCTGTTGCTCCGAAGCTTCTTCACTGAGTTTGCCTATGTCTTCTTTAACGTCTCTGTAAATCTCTTCATCTAGTACTCTTTGACCCGCAACGTCGGAGATAATACTTCCTTCTTCGATCTTCTCATCGATCACCTCGCTGAAGCTCTTACCGTCTTTCTCTCTACTGAGTTTCTCGTATACTTCGTCCGAGATGGAGATATTCTTGCTCATAGAGTATGTATGGGTACTCGTAGTAAAATATTAGCTTGCACGTCTTCGCGATAACTGAGGAGAAACGTCATACGACGACGAAGGAGTCCAAGATAAGTACGTAGTCTCATCGGACTCTGTGGTTAGCTATTTCACCACCCGCGGTCTTAATGGGTTGCTATATATTTTATTCAACATAGAGAATGGATGAAGAAGAGATTGAACTCATCTATATAGCACTTCAGCGTTACCAGGAGGGAGAGATAGGCATGTGTGACGCTGCGGATATCGCCGGAGTCAGCATCTTCGAGATCATGGCGGAGGCGAACGAACGTGGCATCCTCAGTAACTACGATGACGCAGACCTAGAATACGACGTAGAGTCACTCCTATGACTATGAAACTTCTCGTCGACGTGTATTACTCGTACTTACGGAGGATTACCTTGATTAAGGAGAGAGAAGTCGTCCGCCTCCCACGCTTGACGCCATAGCTGAATTACAGCCAGTGCAACTAACCTATCAGTCTCGACCTCAATACACGACTCCTCTGGATCACGTCGTTCTCCCTTCTGAGGAGACGGAGGATGAAAATGCTTCTCCGGAGAATGGTGATTTGGATGCCGGTCGTATCTGAAGTCGAACTCTCCCGGCTCCGTGTAGTGAAAGTTGAAGTAGTTACGTGTACTCCATCTGACATCGAACCTGCCCGGCTTCTCGAATCCATCTTCAAAATATACCTGTAGTTCATGCGGGTCAAACTCGTCTAACTGAGCCTCCTCAACTAACGGCTCATGGTTAACGAAAACATCACGTATTACCCTCAGCGAACTGACTTTGACTTCTCCGAACTCGCCTGTGTACTCCTCGTCAGTATCAGTCATACGAACTCTATCAAGCTGTCGACTGTGTCCTCTCAGTGTCAGTACCTTCATCCGAGAACGTCAGAACCTGCTTGAACGCAAGAGCCGTCTTTGCTATAGCTAGATTCTCCCGCTTGGTTCTCCATTCTGAGACCACAGTCGGTATATCCATCTCGCCCTCATTCTCTCTCTCATCCATCTGAATTATGAGATCCTCGGGAGTCTCAACCCCGTATTCTTCTCTGTATTCATGTATCTCGGATCTCATCTCCCTTATTCTGTCTTCTATCTCGTCTCTAGAGTAGGAGGAGCTGATATTTCTCACTCTCCTCATCTTCTCGGAGGACTCGTCCCATCTATAGAGCTTAGCACCTCCTCTCTCATCGATCTGTACCTCGTTCATCTCGTGAAGCCTACCGAGATACTTTCTCGCCGTGTTTGGGCTGACGTCAGCGGTTTCAGCTACCTGTTTTGCCTTCATCTTGTCACGACTGTTTCTAATCACGTCTCTGACTCTCTCGAATCCGTCTGTACTCTCTGACCATTCTCGTTTTACACGCTCGTTTATGTCCTCTGTGTCCTGTGGCATATACATCTGATACTTACCGTGGACTCATATATTTTACTGATACCTCATATGTTTGAATTATACGCGTTTATACGTAAGCACATAGAGGTATCGGAGAAAGGACAGAAACGAGAAGAAGATATTTACCTGTAGATCAACAAGTAAGTCAGCATGAAAGCTGTCGTACTGGCTGGAGGCGAGGGCACACGTCTACGTCCTCTTACCGAAGATAAGCCTAAGGGTATGGTCGAAGTCGACGGTAAGCCTATTCTGACTCACTGTTTCAAACAACTATCCGATCTGGGTGCCGACGAGCTCGTGGTCGTTGTCGGATACATGAAAGAGAAGATCATCGACCACTACGGAGACGACTTCGAAGGTATACCTATCACCTACACCCATCAGAGAGAGCAGAAGGGACTCGCTCACGCTCTTCTGACCGCCGAGAACCACATCGACGACGACTTCATGCTGATGCTCGGCGACAATATCTTCAACGCCAACCTCGAAGACGTCGTCAAACGTCAGCGAGAGGATCGCGCCGACGCAGCCTTCTTGGTCGAGGAGGTGCCCTACGAAGAAGCATCACGGTACGGAGTCGCCGACACCAACAAGTACGGCGAGATAACCGACGTCATAGAGAAGCCTGAGGAGCCTCCTACCAACCTCGTGATGACGGGCTTCTACACCTTCTCTCCCGCGATCTTTCACGCCTGTCATCTCGTTCAGCCGTCGAACCGCGGTGAGTACGAGATAAGTGAAGCTATAGACCTACTCATCAAGAGCGGACGGACGATAGATGCTATCGGCTTAGAGGGCTGGCGAGTCGACATCGGCTATCCCGAGGATCGCGACGAAGCAGAAAGACGTCTGAGTGACGACCAGGATATCGAAGACGACGTCGAGACTGCCGAAAGCTAAGGCTGAGGCTTCTCGGCAGATTTTTAGTAGACTCTTGATAACTTAGACAAAATGAGCATACTCGTAACAGGAGGGGCGGGCTTCATTGGGGGACATCTCGCCGAGACCTTCGTCGAAGAGGGTCACGATGTCGTAGCTATAGACAACTTCGATCCCTACTACAGCGTAGGTCTCAAGAGACACAACGTCGACTGTGCGCGTTCTGCGGCTGAGGAGAGTGACGGCACGTACGAGTTAGTAGAGGGCGACATCCGTGACGAGAAAGTCATCTCCGAGTTAGTCGAGGACGCCGACTACGTCTTTCACGAGGCGGCACAGGCAGGCGTACGTACGAGCGTCGAGAATCCACAGAAGGTCAACAGCATAAACGAGGGAGGTCTTCTCAATATACTCGAAGCCGCGAAGGACTCCGAGACTGGGCGTGTCGTAGTGGCGAGTTCGTCGTCTGTCTACGGCAAGCCAGAGTATCTGCCCTACGATGAGGAGCATCCCAAGAGTCCTGTGAGTCCGTACGGAGTCTCGAAGCTGGCTTCAGAGAACTACACGCGTGTCTACAACGAGTTACACGGGCTCTCGACCGTCGTCATACGTCCCTTCACAGTCTACGGTCCACGTATGCGTCCCAACATGGCTATAACCAACTTCGTCTCACGGTGTATCAACGGCAAGTCGCCGGTCGTCTACGGAGACGGCGAACAGACACGTGACTTCACGTATATCGAGGACATAGTCGACGCCCACCGCACTCTTCTTGATACTGACGAAGCAGACGGCGAGGTCATGAATATCGGCAGTACTGACAATATCTCGATAAACGAGCTCGCGAGGGAGATACGGGATGAGATAGATCCCGACCTCGACATCGAGTACGACGAGAGACACGACGCCGACGCCGAACACACCCACGCCGACATCTCGAAGGCTAAGAATCTTATAGGCTACGAGCCGAATACGGAGATACGTGAAGGCGTCTCGGAGTTCGTCGACTGGTACCGCGACAACAGAGACTGGTACGAGACCCTAGTTCTGGAGTCTTAAAGTGTCACTCCCTTTGCTATGAAGAAGCTGAGAATATCTGATCTAGCTTTTCTATGTCGACCAGTGTCCATGTCTCCCCAGCCTCATCGAGGAGGTCTCGAGTGAAACCACTCTTCGAGAAGAGTACGTACTCCTCGTGACGCTCGTTGTTGTGCCATCTGACCTCGTCTGACTTGTTCTCTAAGTCACGCATGAGGTCGGTATCCACCTTACTCTCTGTCCATTTACATTCACAGAAGACAGTACTCTTACTCTCCGGGTTGAGTCCGACGATATCGATCTCATATTCCTTGTACCACCACTTACCCATCTTCGAGTAACTGTCTCGAAGCATACCTTGCCTGTTCATCTTCCACAGAGCCTCCGTGCATACCTCTTCGTATGTTTTGGAGACAAACCTATCAAGCCGAGGCTGTATGTTGTTCTCAAGTACGAGTTCGGGGGACTCCTCTATGCCTGATCTGTTTGGCTCTATGAACCTAAACCAGAAACGTAAGAAGCTGTCTTTTATTTTATAGATAGATCTCTTCGATTTTTTCTTGTCTGCGGTCACCGGTACGACCCTTTCGATCAGGCGGATACGTCTAAGCTTCTGTAAATAGTTGGACAACGGACCAGAACCGATATCCGTCTGACCTGAAATCTCGTTAGGAGTCGTATGTCCGTTAGCGATCGCTTCCAATATACTCATGTACCTCGATGGGTTTCTGAGTTCTGTGCGTAGCAAGAACTCCGGCTCATTATACAGTACAGAGTTCTTCGAGAGATGGTTTTCAAGGAGATTCTGGCTAAGTGAGTTCTCGTAGTCGAAGAGCTGTAGGTACATAGGTGTCCCTCCCGTAGTAGAGTAAGACCGTACTGCGTCAACCATACTGTAGTCGATAATACTGAGTGAGTCTGAGAAGCTGAACGGCTTGAGATCAATCTGGGCGGTTCGCCTCCCGTAGAGTGGACTCTTGTGTCCCATGACGTCCGACTCCATGACACTGATAGACGAACCACATAAGATTAACATCGAGTCCATGTCTTCTGAGTTCTCGTCTATAACAGACTGAAGGCTCGAAAGAACCGAGCTGTCTGATCCTATCAGATACGGGAGTTCGTCAATAGCGAGTACTATCTTTTCCTCGGAGAGTTTCTCGCCTACGTAATCTATGGCATCGCTCCAGCTCTCGGTTCGGGGGACACGCTCGTTGAAGTAGTCGACTATGTCTTCTATGAGCTTCTCTCTCTGTAGCTTCTCGGAGTCCTGGGAGACTAGGTGGTATATATGAGGTTTGTCCTCGCAGAACTTCTTGATGAGCTCCGTCTTTCCAACGCGTCTTCTACCATATAGAACTACAAAACTGAATCCATCCGAACTGTATTCCTCTTCGAGTGTTCTGAGTTCAGAGTTCCTGTTGTGAAACATTATTATCGTAATAATCATTATCGTGATAATGATATATAGAGGTTAGGCTTAGCTTCGAGACAAGGTGGCTAACTACGAGGTTTGACCGGATCCATCACCTCTGGGAGTAGAAGGGAGAAAATACTTAGCTAACTCCGAGGCTGAGTTTCAGAGCATCATCGATCTCCGACATCGTGGACGAGTCGAGGCTACCGACCACCGACTCGATACGGCTTTCTACCGACACAGTCCGTATCTGATCGAGACGTACCGACGAGTCCTTCTCGAAAGGAGAACCCGACGCCTCGACAAAGACCTCGAAGGGATACTCCCTGTATGTACCTGTCGCAGGGGCGACGATAGTAGTACTCGAGTTTCTGTTACCCACGTCATTCTGTACGACCACGGCAGGACATGTCTTTTTCATCTCGTTGCCCTCAGCAGGATCGAGACGAACTATAACAACATCACCTCTCCTTATCTCTATGTCGTCGCTCATTCTTCGAGACTTTCCCACGCTTCGTCCGAAGTCTCAGTCCACTCCTCAGCAATACTCTCCGCAGTGTCAGAGGCATCTCGGTACGCCGACGCAAGATATTCCTCGTCGACGTCTGACTCGACCTCGACGATAGCAACAGTCACACGTTTGTTGGCGTACTCAGTCCCCAGATATAGCCTACCTCTGTCGTCCGTCTCGTTTGTCTGGAGTTCGTCTGCATCTACTTCCATACATAGGATACAGTCTCCCAACAGATTAATTTTCCCACTATTACCCATTAATACCGGGTCGTTTTCTTACGATACTCACAAAGGAGAGAAGCTGTGACTCATCCTTAGGTCTCAGAGAGCGGTAGTCTGGCTGTTCACGAAGACAGTCCCTACGTGTGACAAACTTGACTGATTTCCGAGATGACTGTCCAACGAATTTAACAGCCTGGGGATTCTAAGAAGAAGTATGCCAAGTCAAAAGACCGGGGAAGTAGATGAGTCGGATATAGCAGAGCTGCGTGATGAGTACCCGAGCGGTTGGCGTATCCTCACTCAGCACGAAAGCGTGGGATATATGATTGACGCTCTGATGGACGCACCAGAGTATCACTTCACTAAGTCAAAGCTGGCAGAGAAGGCTGGTGTGAGTCGCCAGTCCGTTCACACCCACCTCAGTCTCCTTCTGACTCTTGGCATAATAGAAGTAGTTGAGAACTCGTCGCCGGAGAAATACACGCTCAGTTCGGACAACGAGATAGTCAGAGAGCTACACCGACTGAATGGACTAGTAAATCAGAAGCTTAGTCAGGAGTAGGATGGATGGGAAAGCCCGCATCGTGTGGAAGCTGGCTCGGAACCACACATGGGGAACGCCGATGCCAGCCGACAAGTTAGTTCGTATCGCGGCTACTGACGAGGATCACGACGAGATGAGACAATATCTTGAGGATGTTCTGGAGCTATCTTTCGTATCTCGTCCAACTGTCGGATTATCTAACTAACCCATATCGGATCTATTCGAAGCTGTTGATTAAGCTAGGTACCGCAAGTTGAAAGTCTCTCGAAACTGGGTTTGATATAGATGAAAATACTCCGAGTCGCACAGAACCTGTATCCCGAGGTGCCCGGGGGAGGTACGTACCATGTCCACGCTATGAGTCGTGATCAGGCGGAGATGGGACACGACGTGACCGTTCTTACTGTCTCGGATATTCATCAATCTTCGATTGATGAGCCTGCGGATCAAAGATTAACAGACGACGACAGTCTGCCTCGCCGAGAGGAGAGAGATGGGTATACAGTCGTACGTAGAAAGCCGACTGTCGGGGTCATAGGCAACGAGATATCAACTGGTGTTGGGAAGTTTCTACGTGATGCGTCGGGATTCGACGTGATTCACGCACACTCGCATCTGTACTTTTCTACTAACTTAGCCGCGGTGAAACGCCGTCTCGGGGACATACCTCTGGCGATCACCAACCACGGACTCTACTCACAGAGCGCGCCCGAGTGGGTCTTCG
The DNA here is from genome assembly GCA_041891055.1 of Halorutilales archaeon Cl-col2-1. Lineage (GTDB taxonomy): Archaea > Halobacteriota > Halobacteria > Halobacteriales > Afararchaeaceae > Afararchaeum. The sequence continues at coordinate 1,010,498 of CP169074.1, forward strand.
ACCTCTATCTGCGTACTGTGGGTCGGTGGACGTTTAACACGGCTGACGTCGTCTTCTGTTATACAGACGAGGACAGAAACAGGGTTCGGGAGTTCGGCGTCAACTCACGTATAGAGGTCGTGCCAAACGGAGTCGACACCGAGCGGTTTACTCCTTCAGGTGAAGAGAGCGATCTCATCGATACTGACTCGGAGGTCGTCCTGTTTGTGGGTCGTCTAGTAGAGGGTAAACGTCCACAGGACGCCGTCGAAGCCGTCTCACGTCTCTCCGAGAGTAGGGATATCGAACTGTATGTCGTCGGAGACGGCCCTATGCGTGACGATCTAGAGGAGACCGCAGACGAGAACGTGAGTTTTCTGGGGCAGGTGCCCTACGACGAGATGCCACGTGTCTATCGGTCGGGTGACGTTCTGATACTGCCTAGCCGTGCCGAGGGTCTGCCACGGACTGTTCTAGAGGCATTTTCGTCGGGGATTCCGGTCGTGTCGAGTCATCTGGAGCATACTGCTTCTATCGTGCAAGAAGGTGGTGAGACAGTCGAGGTCGGGGATGTTGAGGGTTATAGAGAGGCTCTGGAGAGTGTGTTGTCTGAGAAGGATAAGCTTGGTGTGAGAGGACGTGAGACCGTAGTCGACGGATTTCGATGGCAGGACACAGTCGAGGAGACGACAGATGTGCTCAAACAGATATGATTCACCAAAGCCGACTTAACAGGCTCACGACTACTAATTCCGGTAGCAACAAAAACCATAAGACGCACACACACGTCTACACAGATATGTCACTGAACCTGGGCGATGCCGTTCGGAATTCTCTTCTATATCGGGCAGTGTCACAGTTTCTGATCTGGTCAAAGCATAGTAAGATGGCACGTCTGCTTGGGAACGAAAGGGTTCTTGCCGCGATTATCGCTATCGGATTACTGGGAAGTATCTTCAGAGTCCTGAGTTCGGGTATGCAGGCTCCGGTCAAATTCTTGAGTTTCGCGCTGCTTTTTGTCATAACCGTCGCGTTGACGTGGAACTACACCGAGCCACTCACGGACGAGTAACTCCCAACGCTGTATAACAGGCAGAGCAAACACGACTAACAAGAAGTCGAAAACGATCCGGTGGCGGACATTCGTCCCGAAGTTTGAGTTGATTGTTCCATATCCGACGATGCCGGCGAGGTATATAACAACTAGAAATACTGCAGCCGTCTCGTCAGGCCTGCATTCGTACAGCGATCGGGCTGCACCCACGAAGAGAAATATAAGGGCTATGGAGACGGTGAAAGCCAAGAAGTGAAATACAGACTCGACGTGCAACGGAAATGGAGCGAATTGGAAATAGATAGCCCTTGCCGGAGCAGCGAGGAGAAAATCGAACCAGGAGGTATACTCCATTCCATCGAGATATACTGCTCCGCCTCTCGATCGCCCAACCATTTGCGCGTTTGCACGCTCGAACGAGTAGAGAACTTCTGCGAACAGCCCGAATCCGATCACACCGACAGTACCGATAACTGCTGTGAGTGACGTGAGCGACAAATCGACCGTAGTAGTACGAACCAGTTTGACGATCACACTTGCTATACTGCCAAGCACAAACACGAGCGAAAGTTCAGGTCTCAATAGGTATAGCATTCCCCAGAGTGGAACGGCAACGAGTACGGGCTTCAGCTGATGTGACAGGAGTGTACTGAGGCCGAGACTGAGGAGTGAGAAAAATAGCAGAACAGACAATGCATCTCGCATTGGGAGACTGAGGAACAGAAACTGTAGCGGTGCAAACAGAACGATAAGCATCAGACCGAGATGTGATTCCCTTCGTGACGGATACAGTTGGCGGGCGATAGACGAGATCGGTACCACTGTCAGAACACCGAATAATCCGTTAAATATCGCGACTGTTTCAGGTTGTGGGCTAAATACGGTGTACGTAAGCGCCTGGAACCCTCCGAACGAACTCACAGTCGAGGATCCAGATGTAAACGTCCCTGCTGCAATTTCGCTCGCAGTCTGGTGAAACTGAGCAATATCCCATCTATAGGGTAGTCGAGGAAGTACCACTAACGCAACGAAGACGTGACCAATGAATGCAGTGATCGCTATTGGTCGATACCAGGGCAGATCAGTGTATTGTGCCACGAGTAGGAGTGAGACGAACGCCATTCCGACAGCTAAAAGTATCATATGTTATTTTTGTGGGCATTCATATGCAGTCTAGTATTAATAAAATGTATCATGGACTATCTTTGGATAATTGTCTGTAAATTTGAGTATATGAGTCCGACATGGTTTTCACATCGAAGTACTCCTTAGCACGCTCGTAACCCGCTTTTCCGTATTGGTTTTGCACCTCATTTTCGGCGATCTCATTTATAGCTTCAAGGAGACTATCGACGCGACCCAGAGGGTAGAGTATTCCTGTTTCACTGTCGTGTACTGCTTCTCTCACGCCTGGTATATCTGGAGCAACGACAGGCAATGATGCAGCCATCGCTTCAAGGATTGTTATTGGATGGCCCTCCGCTTTGGATCCAGACACAAAAGCATCAGCTGCTGCATAGTATGGGTGCACCTCAGGAACACGACCAGTAATATGGACAGTGTCCTGAACACCATGAGATTTAACTTCAGATCGGAGTTCCTTTTCAAGTTCCCCATGGCCCACGATGATAAGATGAGCATCCGTCTTACTCTGAGCAAAAGCATCGATGAGGTTCGACTGTCCTTTGACTGGTACATAACGACCGACATTGAGAAATATCGGTGTTTCCTGATCAATGTTGAGTTGCTCCCGGATATTAACGCCATCCGATATTTTAACCTTTTGAGCGAATTTCTCAACATTGATGCCATTATATACTGTACACCAGTCGTCATCAAGCTCACCAGGTTCATGGGCGCTCCCAGTAAATGCTCGTTCAACTCCCTGGGAAACTGCCACTGTCTTATCATCCAAAGAGCGTGTCAATCTCTCGGTTGTACGGGTCACAGGGTGATAGTTCGATGGGACATTATGTTGAGTACTAACGATACGAACATCATTCATTGACCCAATGAGCCGTCCAAGAGTCTGTGCATACGGGAGATGAAGATGAAGAATGTCTATCTGCTTTTCACGAAGGTAGCTGTTGAATCGTTTTACAGCACGAGGGTCAAACCGAAACTCCTCACCAAAATGTCGAACTGGTACGCCTGCCTCTTCTATTTCTGGTACTAGGGCATCTTCGTCACCAAAAAATCCAACACTGAATTGAATTCGATCACTGGCACTGACGAGGTCACGAACCATATTCTCAGCACCCCCATACGGGAGGGCAGTAATTAATTGACAGACAGATATATCTTTAGCCATCAATCATTGGTCTTCAACAAAGTATTTAAATGAATCGACATCGTGCAATTCATTAGACGAAAGAGAATACCTCTTAATCAGATGAGTGTGATTTCACTATCCAGAATTGGACGAGGGCTCGAAAGCCCCAATTTGTTCCTCCGCGAATTAAATAGATTCTATTACAAACAGTTATATACTCAATCGTATAACACGGGCGGCATCGATATCTTTGAACAGGACTGGGACAACCTCATAGTCTTAGATGCCTGCAGATACGATCTGTTTGAGAATACAGCTGATCTCGAAGGTCAGCTCGAATCTCGTATTTCACGTGCATCAAGTACGCCTGAGTGGCTCAGAGCAAATTTTAAAGGACGTAAGCTGCACGACACAGTATATATTACAGCAAATCCACAGCTTTTCCGACACAGAGAGGAAATAGATGTGGAATTTCACGATGTAATCAATATCTGGCAGGAGGACGGCTGGGATGAAGAGCATCAAACGGTACTTCCAGAAACGGTTACAAAGAGAAGTATTGAAGCAGCAGACAAGTACCCCAATAAAAGATTGCTCATCCATTATATTCAGCCGCACTACCCATTCCTGACGAGTATTGATCAACCGTTTGAGGATAGCCAGGCGTTTCTAAAGCCAGATGAAGCTGGAAGCTGGCATCAGGCAGTGATTGGAAAAATTGACCCAGACCCAGAGATTGTGTGGCAGGCATATCGCGATACACTAGAAAGGGCGCTCCCGCATGTTGAAGAGCTGGTTCAGGGTATAACTGGTAAATCAGTAGTTACTGCAGACCACGGGAATATGGTCGGCGAACGTGCTACTCCATTTCCCATTCGGGAGTGGGGTCACCCACGTGGGATTTATACTGATGAGCTGGTGAAAGTTCCGTGGCTTGTGATCGAAGGAGAGAGTCGAAAGATTACTGCCAGAAAGCCAGTCGAAAGTACAAATAGTGTCACGGATAAAGTTGTACAGGATCGACTCGAGAAGTTAGGATATACATGAGTGGTATTGTTTTCGTAACTGTTGTTGATCTTTCAATCATTTCTGGAAGTGGAGTCGCCACACGTGAGATTATTCGAGGGATAGTCAGTGTAACAGATGAGCCGGTCATTGTTCTCTGCCCGGAGCCTAAAGAGAAGCTACCGGAGATGCTTGAAAGTCAGGTTGATGAGTTCATTTACTTACCAACGAGAACAAACCCTGGATCACCACGCTGGCACCTCAAAACCGAGTTCAGTATACTACGCAAATTGGGAAGGCTTTATAAAAATAGAGTCCCTTCACTTGTTGTAACTCGTTTATCGCCTTCTACTCTATTCCCAGCACTGTTTTCTACTATTTTCAATATCCCCCATATATTGTTAATTAGGGGATGGGTTCGGAGAAAAGACAGCAGAGAAGATACAAAATTTGGATCACTCGTCGAACAATTAGTAAAAATGAATGTTCGCCTCTCAGACGAAGTCTACGTTGCGTTTGACGAACTCAAGGAGTGGGTAGATCCATATCGTAGCAACTCCAAGTCACCCGTGAAAGTGTTACCGAACGCAGTCGATCCTGATATTTTTTCGCCACAACCTCTCAGCTCTACCCGTGCTAAGATTGGAATTGATGCAGAAAAGTTTGTTGTTGGTTTTGTTGGATCGTTAGCTCCGCGTCATGAACTCAAGACATTATTCAGGGCCGCGGCAAAAACCGATGATGTTTATCTATTGATTGTTGGTGATGGTGTACGCCGGAACAGCCTTGATCAACTTGCAGCTGACCTTGGGATCGATGACCGTGTGACGTTTACTGGTCAAGTCGATCATGAAGAAGTCCCAAAATACATCTCTTCTTTCGACGTCGGCTATGGAGTTGTGAGCTCAGATAAAGCATCAAATCCAATTAAGTGTTATGAGTATCTATCATGCGAAAGACCAGTTATAACAAGCCAGAAAGAAGAATTTGAGTTTATTTCAAAAATAGACGCAGGCGTGCTAGTAAGTACTGTGTCAACTAAGGAAGTGTATGAGGCTATCGAATATTTGCGGAACCAGCCACGGAAGGAACGGCTTGAAATGGGAAAGACTGGTCGTTCGTATGTACAGGAACACTTTACTTGGAAACGCTTGGCTAACGAGCTTATCATAATATGATATATCAATTTTTGGCTTTGGTGAATCGCCATACGCAGCTTGATTTACTGTTTTATGGCATGTTTGATGTTATAGACAGAGCAGATCAGGACGAGTTCACGAAACTCCCTGTACCAGGCACGCGCACGCACGGCTTCACGAAGCACAGCTTCGTTAGCTGAAAATCTTCGATTTTAAGCTGTGCCGAGCGTGCGCTTGATGTTTGAGAAGACGGTTTCAGACAGGATATTTGACCGTAGAGAGACCCATCGATTCTGGTGTCGCAAATCTGAGATTTGCGTACATCCAAAAATCAGAGATTTTTGAATATGCTGTGCACCTGATCGATGGGTCGGAACTCACGGTGTTTGGTGAGTGGTGCTTCTCGGTAGGATTTCTCCAAGTAAATCCGTAGACAGTGGAGAGAAACGATGGCGTGAATCCGCGAAGCCGCCACCCTGCTCTGGGGCGGCGACTTCGCTCCGACCACCGACATCATGAACTCCATTCATGAACCTCAAAGCTCCACTTTGAGACAGCGTTTTTAGCTAATGTCAAGGCTCTATCAGTGAAGTGCTGTGAATCGAAGATTCACATGCGTTGGGACGCTTGCGTTCCAAAACGGGAGATTTTGGACATGTCATCGAAAACTTCCCGCTTCATCTCCTTTGCATTAGTGGCTTAATCCAACGTAGTCTAGTGATTCACCAGAGCCCTATCAATAGCTCTAGGAAGGACATCTGCCCGGTTGTAAGTTGGAATTACAACACTGACCGTGACCATATTAATTTTGAATTCAGTATCAGAGGACATGAAAATGTTGGTTCACTCATCGGCGTTCTAAGAAAAAAGATCAATCCCAAATACTCTCACATCTCCGAGGTCTAAGTGAGTACGAGTTTGAATTAACTATCATTGGGGACGGGGGACTTAAGCCGATCCTTAGACAAGAGTTTGAGAACCGGAATCTCTCTTCACACGTGAGTTTCAGAGGATTCGTGTCCAACGATCTACTCCCTGAAGTCTATGCGAGTCATGACCTCTTTCTTTATCCGGGTATCTGGGACGAGCCGTTTGGCAGGGTCTTTATAGAGTCACTCGCAACAGGCACTCCCGTAGTCTCCACGGATATCGGTTCGACCGAAGAGATCTTAGGAGACGCTGGTGTTACGGTGGAGCCAGACGTCGACAGGTTAGCCGAGGCAGTTCACCTAATTGCGAGGCGGAGGCCACGTCCTCAAGGAGTCATTCGAGAATCGAAGATTCTCGTGATCGAGCGAATCAAGGATTTGCGAGTCTTCAGAAATCTTCGATTTCTGTGATGCAGAAAACTCTAAGAGTTTTCCAGCACAAGCGAATCGAAGATTCGCATACGCAGTAGGGCGGGGAAGAGCCGACAACGCCGCAACCCAACACAGGCAATAGCATCCTGACTCCCGAACAAACCAAATTTTTATAAAAAAGATAGTTCAATATGTGAAATAGAGATGGAGGTCATTCGCACGGTCAAGGTCAAACTCGACGTGCCTGACCAGCGACGGGACGACCTTCATCAGACCGCCGACCAGTTCCGCTACTGCGCCAATCAGACCAGTGAGTGGGCGTGGCGCGACTCCTCGGACGAATACTGCGTCACCAGCAAAGCGAAAGCCGAAGACGCTCTCTACGACCGTCTTCGAGACGAAACCGACCTCACCGCCAATCTCGTCCAGAAAGGGATTCGGCGGGCTATTGAGGCAGTCAAAAGCGGTGTCGAAGCGTGGAAACGAGGTGACCGCACCAGCCAACCACACTTCGATGCGTGGAGCATCGTTTATGACAAGCGAAGCGCCACCTTCCACCGCGACCGTGTGTCCCTCTCGACCGTGGATGGACGAGTCGAATGCGAGTACGTCCTACCCGACAACACGGAGGGGACGCCGATTGGTGACTACCTACTGAACAAGAACTTCGAGTTCCGAATGTCCACGCTCCAGTACGACCGCTTCGAGGACGAGTTCTACCTCCACGCCCGCATGAGACACACCCCAGAAAATGGCGAAGAAGAGCGTTCAAGTTCGGACACGCACAGTGAGAACCCGACGGTTCTCGGCGTGGACTTGAACGTTGACGGCTACTTCGCCGTCACCAGCACGGGTGCGTTCATCGAATCAGCGGACTACCTCAACCACCGTCGGCGTGAGTTCGAGCAGACCCGTGGAAGCCTCCAAGAGACAGGCACACGGTCGGCGCATCTGACCATCCAGCAGATGAGCGACCGCGAACACCGCTGGATACAGGACGTACTCCACTCGGTTGCGAACGACATTCTCCGCGAAGCTCGTCGGGTGGACGCGACTCATATCGCGTTCGAGAACCTGACGGGTATCCGTGACCGCATGGTGAACGCCAAGCGATTCCACGCGTGGGCGTTCCGCCAACTCTACGAGTACGTCGAGTACAAAGGTGAAGCCGAAGGCGTGACTGTCGAACAAGTGAGTCCTGCGTACACGAGTCAGCGGTGTTCGAAGTGCGGATGTACGCTGGAGGAGAATCGCCCGTCGAAACACGAGTTCTGCTGTCAGAAGTGCGGGTACGAACTCAACGCCGACTACAACGCGAGCAAGAACATCGCTCGCAAACTCGCCAAGGGTCTCCGCTCGGGGCAAAAGTCTCCGAGTGGAGGAGCCACCTATCAACTGGCTCTAACGTCGGGGACGCTGAACCTGAACGGCGATTTCCACGCCTCCGACCGTGTGTCGGCAGAAGGGGAGTCCACCGACAAACCCCATCGTGAACGAAAGTTCACGAGCCTCTGAGGTTCCCTCAGAGACATCACAAATCGTAGATTTGCGAGCAGTCAGAAGCTCTGCTTCTGACGACACCCTCAACGAGCGTTCGGAAATCTCTGATTTCCGAGCCATCAAACTCGTAGAGTTTGAGACGTTCGCGAATCTTCGATTCGCGTGCCTGTAAATCAAAGATTTACAGACGAGGTCGTCAGACCGAGCGAAGTAGGGTGGGGTAGTTGATTCGGTTATTACAGAAGATAGATTACGCGAGCTTTCTGAGAATGCCCACGATGAAGTACAGCAGTATTCGTCTGATCGGGTTATTGGGGAGTTTGATAGTCTTTATAACGAAGTATTTCTGTATTGATCTTTCCAGTATACTCAATGCCACTCATTTACAGTTCACTATAGATGAAATCATATCTCTAAGCACTGGAGATAAAGCATCATAACTATAGTTATCCTGACACCGTTTGCGAGCATCTTTACCTAGTTGTTTCCGTCTTGAGTCGTCTTTTTTAAGATGAATGATTGCATTTTTGATCTGTTCTGGTTCTTCAGGCGGGACAAGTTCACCAGTTTTACCTAATATTCGAGGAATATCTCCTACATTAGTGGCGATAATTGGCTTCGCCATTGCCATTCCGTCAAATAATTTCGCGGGAAGCTGTCCGACAGTTGATTGGTTTTCCCTCTGAGGTATTGCAATAGTATCCGCAGTAGCAATCCACTTAGGGAGTTCATCAAACGGCTTCATTCCCTCAATAAGTATCGATTCACCCCCAAGTTTGCGGAGCCTATCAGTATACTTGGATTCCGATGCCCCAATTATCACAGCAAGAATCTCATCCTGATCTATCATTTTAACTGCCTTGGCAAGTTCTTCAACTCCTTTATGTGGACGCGGAGTTCCTGAAAACATAACAATAAATTTATCTAAGGGCAACCCGACTTCTTTTCGGATATTATATTTATTGAATTTTTCAGGGTTAAATTTCTCAGTATCACGAGCGTGAGGTACAACTGTCCCACCAAATTGATTCCGTAGAAAATAGTTTGAGACAGTACGACCATCGGCAATTTTAGTTAATGATTCCAATACCCTAGTATAGTATATTGAACTAGTATTAATAAGACGAGGGATGCCTCTCAAATATGCCGTGGCTTGGCTATTACCACTATACTTAAATCCCGACTCCCAATCATCTATATCAACAATTAAAGGTAAATTGGATCCTATTCGTTTTAGTAAACTAATTCCATAGCTCGCCAGTCTTGGCTTTGAAGCATATACCACATCACCAGAGATTTTATTGAGTAATTCTCGGATATTAGGAAGAAAACCATATACTCGACGGGAAGATTCCACCTCTTTATAATCATACTTATCTCTTAATGGCTTCCAGATGGTATCTCGTAATTTTGGACCGACAATCTCAATATCATAATTTCTCTCTAAAAGCTGAGCTAGAACATAAGCCCTACCCAAACAGTTATGAGACAGATCCGGAGTCACAATGGAAACAAGCATTTTCTAGTTTATTATTAGATAGATATCTTCAGACTTCAAGATTCCCCTATAGACACGATCCTCTCGAAGACCGAGATACCGAGTTTATCGTCTACTTTCTCCTCAACCCGTCTATCCGCTTCAGTAAAGCCGCGCAGGAGAATCAGTAATCCCGTGTAGACAACTACGACTGTAACCGGTAAAGTCACTCCGAGGAAGAGTCGCGTGTCGACAGCATCAGAGATGTAGATACCGAGTCCTAACGTCGGAATACCTGCGATCCAAGCTTTACCCAGACTCCAGCTGTAAGGATGGAGAGTCTTCAGGTGGTATATTTCGAGGACTCCTAGAAGTCCTGCGGTGCTTAAGGCAGTTGCAGTTCCGATGACGATCACTAAGTAATAGAAAAAGTTAAACTTATAAATTTTGAGCCATATTTATTGCATCTGTTCGTATTCGACTTGATAAAAATAAGACGATGGTATAAACAATCACTCCGAGAGAAATAACCATACCTAGCTGAATAATGTTGTTAACTCCATAGATTAGTTTGATCGGTATGAGAACCCCAGTCATAATTAAGGCAGAAGCCAGGCTCCAAAGTATCTTCTTCGTCTCAAATCGAATCTTGATAAACTGGGAAAGATAATGTGCATGTAGAATACTATTAACAATAAAAGAAACTGCTGTTGCAACAGCCGCACCTACTAAACCAAATTCCCAGATGAAAAAGATATTTAGAACAAAATTAATAACTATTGCAATAATACCCGATTTAGCCGCTAGATCAGGCCGATTAATAGCTTGGAGAGATCGACCTAAGATTATATGTACTGATTGAAGTAGTTTTTCACCCATTAAAATAATAAGAGCTATCCAAGCTATTGTATATTCCTCACCAAATACTAACCCCAATATCTCTTTAGAAAGAACCACAGTACCGAAAAAAGCTGGTATTGATAATAATAGTGCTGGAGTCATTGCCTCTGGCAGAATATTTTCTATTTTTTTATAAGAGTCCTTTGAGTCCCACTTACTAACATGGGGGAAATAGAAGTAGCAATTGAACTGCTGAGTAGCATAACAATAGTTGTAACTCGCCATGCCATTTCATATGCACCAATATGGGATTGGCTAAGAAAGATGCCGAGTATAGCAACATCCATCCAGCTATAAAAATACCCACCAATTGAAGAGATAAAACTGTACTTAGAGTAATCAAATATAGAACGAGCTGATTTTATTGAAGGTTTTCCTAAAGGTATGGATTTCCGGTACCAAGCAAAAATAAATGTCACGGCCGAACCAAATAGTACCCCATATACCAACCCGTAATAGTCAAAGCCCAATAAAACAAATACTGCTCCCGCTCCAACCCAAGTTAATTTTTTAGAGAACCGAATAATCGCAGTATCACCGACGCGTAACTCACCATTTAGAACTTTTAACATTAGCTTACCCATCTGTTGAAGAAATAACCCGATCATAATATACATAGCGACTTCTCCTCCAATATATGAATTCAGATAGTCTTGGAAAATAAGTATAATAGCGGATATAACGGATATAGATATAATTAACATTAAGAGAGAGGTGGTGAAGACACTATCCGGATTTTTCCCCTCACTTATTCTTTTTTCTACTCCCCCCTGTATACCAAAACCAGCCGGTATACCTAGAAAAACCAAGACTGTTTGAAATAAAAAAAACACTCCCATCTGGGATGCGCCAAGCTCCCGAGCAAAATAAGTTATACCAATAAACGAGATGACTGTAGTTGTGGCACGGGCTATAAATAGCTTCAAGCTTGAACGAGCAATACCCATTTATAATTTACCAGAGCTTCATATCACTAAACTCGTTTCATACGAGAAGATTAATTTATTTTGGTTGGTCTCGTCTAGTCCAATGATACATGACGTGGAGAAACGCGATCTCCAAGTAAACGCCGACGAGAGGGGTCATCTCGTCGAGATATTCCGTGAGGACTGGGATCTATACGATCCAGACCCAGAGATGTCATACTACTCGATGACATATCCTGGTGTCATAAGGGCGTGGCACCGTCATAACCGAGGACAGATAGACCACTTCATATGTCCTAAAGGTAGGATTAAAGTCGCAATCTACGACGACCGTGAGGATTCGCCGACAAAGGGAGAACTCGATACCTTCGTAATAGGCGAACACAACCAGAAAGCAGTACGTATACCAGGAGACTGCTGGCATGGTTTCAAAGCGATAGGCGACGAGCCTGCTTTTCTGATCAACTTTCCCACCAATCTCTATGACTACGATGATCCCGACGAGGAGCGTCTACCCTACGACACAGACGAAATACCTTTGGACTGGGAGGAAGAACCTCACGGATAAATAATGAACACGATTAAATTAGTCAAAAAAGCCCAACAAATTTTTCAAGAAGAAGGCTTACTTAGCCTTATATCAAGAACGATTTATTTTATTTATGCTAGAACATTTCAAAATATTTCCCCTAGAAAGACAACTGAATACAACGGTCAGCAGGTGCGTAGTATTTATTTATTTGATAGATATATTCCATTTGCTAAGGCGGATGGCGAACGCCCCAATTATGAATCTGGAATAGTTCAATCCATTAAGAATCACTCAAAGAATGGTGATGAAGTGATTATTGTTGGTGGAGGATGGGGAGTAACTGCTACAGTAGCGGCGAAGAATGTAGGTGAAGATGGGGATGTAATGGTTTATGAAGGATCAGCTAGTGAAATAGAGAAAATTAATGATACAACTAAACTAAATAATGTAGAAGATAGCGTAGCAGTTAAGCATGCTATTGTTGGTCCTCTTGTCAGCTTAAGAGGATCAGCGAACGGTGCTGAGAAAGTCGCCCCTCAAGAGCTACCTAATTGTGATATTCTTGAACTGGACTGTGAAGGGTCAGAAATAGATATATTAGAGAATATGACAATCACCCCGAGAGTTATTATTGTAGAATCTCATGGTATGAATGGATCAAGCTCGGATAATGTTGAATCCTTACTCCAAGAGTTATCTTATAAGTTGTATCAAAAGAAATAGCAGATAAAGGTTTGGAAGAGACCTGCAAGGAAAATGATATTTACGTCCTAACTGGTATCAGAAGCAACATAAAAACCGAAACATAATTTAAAACTATGAAAGGAGTCTTACTCTCAGGAGGCAAGGGCACGCGTCTCCGCCCCATCACACATACGGGACCCAAACAGCTCGTACCCGTGGCGAACAAGCCCGTACTCGAATACGCTATAGAAGACTTCAAAGAAGCAGGTATAGACGAGATAGGCGTAATACTCGGAAACAAAGGACGTGAAGAGATACAGGAAGTCCTCGGCGATGGCTCAGAATACGGAGTGGATATAACATATATCGTACAGGGTAATCCTCTCGGACTTGCCCACGCCGCAGGATGTGCTCGTGACTTCGTCGGTGACGACGACTTCGTGATGTATCTCGGCGACAACATACTAAAGCAAGGTATAGTCGACCTAGTCGAGAGCTTCGAGGATGGGGACTACGACGCCGGTATAGCTCTCCAGGAGGTCGAGAATCCCGAGCAGTTCGGTATCGCCGACGTAAACCAGAACGACGAGGTAACAGAGCTTATAGAGAAACCCGACGATCCACCCACAAACCTCGCTCTTATCGGTATGTATGTCTTCTCGCCGAGGATCTTCGACGCCATAGAGAGTATAGAGCCGTCGTGGAGAGGAGAACTCGAAATTACCGACGCTATACAGACCCTCTTAGAAGACGGAGAGAGAATAGACTCTCATGTCGTCGACGGATGGTGGAAAGACACCGGAAAGCCCGAAGACATACTCGAAGCAAACCGTCTTGTACTCGACGAACAGCTTGGTTCGACAGATGGCACTATAGAAGAAGAAGCAGAAGCCGTCGGATATATCGACCTCCACGAATCAGCGGTTATAGAAGACGGTGCGGTGATCCGTGGACCCGTCTCTATCGACGCAAATACGACCATAAAAGAAGGAGCCTACATAGGACCTTATACATCGATAGGAGCTAACTCCACCGTAGAGAACGCACATATAGAAAACACAGTGATAGTCGGAGACTCAGACATAACCACGAGCGGTAAGATCGTCGACAGTCTGATAGGACGCGGCGCAGACATAGAGAGCGCGGAAGACCTGTTACCCGAGGGTCGACGTCTCGTGGTTGGTGAAAACTCAAACCTCAAGCTCTAAACACCGAAACAAAATATGAAGATAATAACCCATACCTGTCCGAGCTGTGGTACAATAGTAGCCGCAAACGAACTCGAAGAAAGACGTGTAATGAAATGCCCCGGTCTCGGCTGTGACGAAGTCCTTCGTTTTGAGGATCTACCGGAGAAAGACAGAAAACATTTTCTCGAAAACAAAGAGAAATACGAGATCTGATATTATAGCCACTCAGCGACTGCTTCTATATCCTCCTCAAGAGAAGGTTGCTTACGTTCTAACTCATTCTCTAGCTTACTAACATCGAGACAAGTGTATCTCGGACGTTCGGCTTCACGGTTTATATCCGACAAACTGCTTTCTTCAAGAATATCCTCGGAAGCGTCCATCTGTTGTCTTAGGATCTCTCCAAACTCGTAAGGTGTCACACACGATTTGCTCGCAACGTGATACAGACCTTTCTTGTTGTTTTCGATGAGTTCAAGCAGAACATCAGCGACCTGTCCAGCCCTGCTTGGAGTAATATGCTGGTCAGTAAAGAGAGGAGTCTCTTCTCCGGATCTTATTCGTTCACTGACCCACGCCGGAAAGCCTTCTAACTCATCCTTACTTCTGTGGACACCATATACGAATGAGAGACGAAGAGCAAGAGAGCCCGGCTTCTCCATCACGGCTTTTTCGCCTTCAAGCTTTGACTCTCCGTATACTTGTATTGGATTGGTACTGTCCCTCTCCGAGTATTTCGACTCGTTCTCCCCATCAAACACGTAGTCAGTCGAGATATGGACGAAATCAGACTCACCTTCGCAGACAGAAGCTATCTTCTCTGGTGCTTCTGAGTTAACTTCAAACGCTCTCTCTGGGTCTCTTTCACAGCCGTCTACATCAGTCATAGCTGCGCAGTTTATGACAACGTCAGGGTCTATCTCATTAAAAATCGAGGAAAAACTGTCTATGTCAGTTATATCAAGTTGGTAAAACTCTCCCGTCTCGAAACCCGGCTTCTCTGAGTGATATGTGCCAGCCATCTCGTGACTGCGTTTAAGACCTGCTGTAACTACGTTACTGCCAAGCAGTCCATTCGATCCCAGAACGAGAATCCTCATACTATATTCACAAATATCAATAGTAAGCTAAATCAGTACTGGTAATTAGGTAAGAATATGCGAGTACTCGTTACGGGAGGCGCGGGTTTCATAGGATCGAACTTTGTTCATTATCTCCTGAAAGAGACAGAGGACACAGAGGTAGTCAGCTTAGATGCTCTGACTTACGCTGGTGACAAACAGAAGTTAGAGGGAGTATTAGACCATCCCAGACACGAATTTGTAGAAGGAGATATACGTGACAGAGAGTTGATTGATGATCTAATAGAAGACGTCGACGCAGTCGTCAATTTCGCGGCTGAGTCCCACGTCGACAGATCGATAGATACTGCAGAGCCGTTTGTCTCTACCAATGTACAGGGAGTCCAGACACTACTCGATGCCGCGAGAAACACCGAATTAGACGCATTCATACAGATATCTACTGACGAGGTATACGGTGAGATCACCGAAGGTAAGTTTGATGAAGAAGATGAACTCAATCCCAGAAACCCCTACGCAGCGACCAAAGCGAGTGCAGATCTTCTCGCTGAGAGTTATTATATAACCCACGACGTACCTGTTATCATTACGAGATCAATAAACAACTTCGGACCGAGACAGAACGAGGAGAAGCTGATACCCAAGTTCATAACTAAAGCCTCGAAAGGAGAGAGTCTACCTCTGTATGGAGACGGTACAAACGTGAGAGAGTGGCTCTATGTCGAAGACAACTGTAGCGCGATAGAAACTGTTCTGAGAAAAGGAGAAGTTGGAGAGGTATACAATATCGGTGGCGGTGAAGAACTCCAGAACAGAGAAGTTACAGAAAGGCTACTTGACGAAGTCGGTGCATCCGAAGATCTCATAGAGTACGTCGAGGATCGCAAAGGACACGACCAGCGTTATGCTCTGGATTCGTCTAAAATATACGAGTTAGGCTGGGAGCCACAGTGGTCATTTGAAGAAGGTCTGAAAGAGACTGTAGAGTATTGTTTGAAATAGAGTCACTCGCAACAGGCACTCCCGTAGTCTCCACGGATATCGGTTCGACCGAAGAGATCTTAGGAGACTCTGGTGTTACGGTAGAGCCAGACGTCGACAGGTTAGGCGAGGCAGTTCACTCGGCAATGAAAGATCACTCATCTTAGATATTGACGACCAGTAATTGAACCTTCGATACAATAACAAGATTAGAATTCAGGCTACATAGGTAGAGATCTCCCGCCTTATAAATACGAATTCAGTTTTTTCTAGAGATTCCGAGACCAAGTCTGTCTCAAATCACATCCTACAGAACCGGTAGCTTCTCGTCCCCTATGATTCGTGACAGACCTTCAAGACGCTATAGGGCGTCGCGGACGAAGAGACAAGGCATGTGCTCGGGAGCAGGCACGACAGAAATGTGTCGAGCAGTATAGCCACGATGGGGTTGCGCCGAGACTGGCTGATGTTGTGGAATCAGTTCGGTGATTTTGGGGAGGGGATTACCGTAGTTTTGGTGGAGTGATCTTTCGGCCAGGTCTTCACTGTATTTTTCGAGTTATCGGTAGCCCAATTCCTCTAATCGATTCTCAACACTCTTGCTTAGCTCTTCCTTGTCACTGTGCATAGCGACGTCATTATCCTGTAGATTATTAAAAGTGGATCTAATTTTTAGATCAGAGTCGCCTACCCTATATGAATATTGGGCATTCTCGGACAAAATTGTGGCTGTGCTATCTTTCCAGAGAATGTCTTTAATCACGGTATCCCCAGACGTACGGTAGATAGCTTTCGCTTCGCCTGTGAAGTTACTAAATCGATCCCCACAGAATTTTTTAGCATTCTGTAACATTCCTGCTCGCTGGTCAACTCCCGGCCCAACTGAGATAGTGGGGCCTTCTGGTGTGAAATCAGTAGGTTCCCAATCGTTCTGAACGACTGAATTAATAACATCCGGGATTTTCGTCAAGCTTGTCACTTGTTCAATAGAATGCGCTGAATCTTGTCCAGGGTATTTGACGATCAACGGAACATGAACCATAACTTCGTGTATCCCTTGAGAATGAGTTGCAACTCTCTCACCATTTCGAATCCGACTTTCTTCTCCGAAACCCTCACCATGGTCTCCTGTAAATATTATTAGGGTATCGTCGTACTCGCCCCTTTTTTGAAGCGCTTCAATAAGCATCTTGAAATTGGCGTCAACCTGGCGGATCGTATTATTGTATAATGCCTCGAGGCTGGCCCGTTGCCACCATGGTCGCCTACCACCTACAAAATCCCAAAGCATTTCGTCGATTTCTTGCTGTAGTGCTCTTGTTTCAGAACTGCCCCACAAGCGGTACTCTGATTGCGCATAATATGGAGCATGTGTATCCATCAAATTCAGGAATCCAGCCCAGGGGCCAGTTTGGTTTTCTTGCCAGTCCAAGAATTCCTTCACAAAATATTTCGATTCAGGGTATCTATTACGTGGCAAGTAATTAATCTGTGAATACGTCCCATTAAGCAACGAGCGGAACGGCTTTCCAGAACTGATAGCATCTTTCGCAAATCCAAGGTATTCCGGATGCCCATCTGGGTTGGCATAGTCTGTAGGATTTAATCCCATCGGGAAGCGCGGAATATGAGACTTTAGGAACTTCTCGTCAAAGCCATGTGTTAATCCAATCGGCCGATCAACAAAGAATGGATTACTTGTGAAAACGGCAGTAGAATGCCCCCGTTCCTGCAGTTCTTCCCAGATCGTGTGTCCCGGTTTGAGAGTATACTCGTCAGAAACTATGCCATGTTCCGGGACGTGATATCCAGTGAACATACTAACATGGCTCGTTATGCTGTCTGTGCCTGGTGATCTAGCTTGTAGATACGTTGTTGCTTCTTTGGACCAGGAATCAAGGAAAGGTGTTGTATTATTTGGGTACCCATGATATCCGATGTTCCGTGCTCTCAACGAGTCTGCAACGACTACGAGTACATTCATTTTTGTCTGCTTAATCGGTTGTGGAGAGACTTGCTTAAGTCATAGTACTTTGATCCAACAATATTTACTATAGCTTTTCCAATAAACTTACCTCTGCTAGTATATTCGCCATTTGAATAGGTACGATAGAGAATTTGTAGTCGTTCGGAGAAAGAAAAACTACTATGCTTTTTTATTACTTGTGAGAGGAGTTTAGCATTTGGATTAAAGTCTTTTCTCCGGAAACTTGCATATTCATTCATATTTATATTTTCGATTCCATAGGTTTGTTCTGGTATTTTCTGATTATATTCCCATTTATCTGGATCCCTTAATAATTCACGAATGTTTCTCTTGACAACCTCTGGATCGTATGTTTTCTGAAAATGCTTCTTAAGCACATTCCCGGCTTTAGCCCTATCATTAGAGTTATTTATAAATTTACTTGCATAATTGACTATGTCGTTATGTGTTTCGGCTATGAATCCATATTCACTAGGAAGAAACGTAGGTGCTGATAAAAATGGGAATCGAAGTTGCTTCGCCACGATTGGGAGTCCGAAGGCCATCGCCTCAATGCTGACCATCCCACCACCTACCGGAAAAGTCTGAATGAGAAAGTCAGACTCAGTATATATTTTTGAGAGATTGTCAAGCGGTCCAATTGGGTGGAATCGCGTCTGAGACGTATCTGATAGATACCTGTCCTCAAGATCAGTTTCGTGATGATTCGAAACAAACACATGATGATGGTCTTCGTTTTCACTTAGGATTTTATCAACAGCCTCTAAGTAGGGCGATTGACCATTGTTTTTGATTTTATGAAAACTCCCTATAGACACTGAAACAGATTTATTATCAGGTATCTGCGGGAATTTTCCATAAACTTCACTCAGATGAATGTTAGTTGTCAAGGGTATAATTCCAGATGGTTGTAAAGATCTATACGTTTTTGATAGTTGATATCCCGATTTTCGAAATTCTATAAAGTGATCGATAGACGGATGGGCAAGCCAAAAGGTATGGTCAGCATGATTATAAAATATAAACTCGCAGTCAGGATAGTCTCGAGCCAATGATGAAATTGCAACTACGTCGTTTGGATGGATAAATAGAAGAACTCGATCAGGCTCAATCGCGTCTATGTAATCAACTAGTTTCTGAACACGAGTAGTATATCGATCTTTAGGAGACAGTTCAATGCGTCTATCAAGTAAACCGTTTAGATTTTTTCGCAACGAGTCATATTCTGAGGGTGTATTATTAGAATTTGTTAATATTAGATTAAGGGATTCTACAAAGCTATCCTTAGATGTGTAGGTTGCCCACTTTTCAAGCAATTCTGAATGGCCACCTTGATCATGCAATGAACTAGCAATAAATAGTATCGTGGAAGAGCAATCACTCGCCTGGTAGTCCGGCGAAACCTGTGGAAGTAATTCTGTACCAATATTATCAAGTAAAGCCTCAATATCATGGTCACGCCACATAAAATTATTTGACCACGCCAGTGAAGATGCAATATAGAGATAATCCAATGCTTTCTCATAGTTTCCTAAACCTATTTCTTGCTCTGATTTTGATTTTAAATCATCATATAATACCTCATCCTCTTCTACTGACTTTGACTTTTGAAGTTTTTTCATGTAGAAATTAGTTATTTTAATTAGTTTTCCAAACTCCACTCGAAAAAGTCGTGTACAACAGGGCGTGCCCCAAAGGATTCTTTGTAATAGATGAGACCTTCGTTCAATTCAGATCCGGCTTGTTCTGTCGAAATTCCGAAATCAATGTACCTCTTATGGTTAAGATGTTCGTTTATCAGCTGATCGAACAGGTAGTCCGTCGCCCGTACGTCCCTTCCTTGGTCTGTTCCTGCAATATACTGGGTGCGAGCAGTGACATCACTCTCATAAACAACGACGCCACTTACGATATCCCCATTAAGGAACGCACCAAACAACCGAATATTATCAGGAAATCGGTTGTGTAAGAGGCGTATCTCTTCTAGTGAGTGAACTGGTTCGGTGTCATGTCTTTCCTGCAGATTGTCTATAAGGATATTCCAATATGATTTGTAGTCAGTGGTTTCTTTAACTTTAACGCCTGCGTCTACTGCTGAATCAATCGACCGTGAACGACTGTCCTTATATGAGGGCCCCCTCTCAAGATCAATTGCGGAGCTGACGTCTCGACGATAGAGTTCTGCATTCTTTCTAAATAATGCGTATCGATCACCTTCGGATGGAATATCATGATAAATAGTTGGGATCGCCTTATATTGTATTTTATTTATATTGGTATTAATGAGATATTCTTCCAAGGCCTGGAAAGCATCCATCGTCTTGTTAGTCGTCAATTTCTCGGAACCAATGAGTCCTCCAAACGTAAGGCCAGCATGGGAAACAAGAGTATTTGTTTCTTGATTCGCAGGGAAGACGGCAATCGGACTGCCTTTGTAATGTATCAGGAGTGAGTGATCGTTAAAACGGTCAGAGTGGTATTCCATATAGTCCCGTTTGAACATAAATGTACCGTTTGTTGACTCTTCGACAAGAGAATCCCAGTCCGACTTGAGATCGGGGGAATATTCGATTACTTCCATCGTTACAGGTACCCTAGGTCATCCAGACGATCCTGTACCGATTCAGAAACAGTCTCGCCCGTTTGTGCCCACTGATCATCTTCTTCGAGCAATTCAGACAATTCACCGAATAATTCGTCTGCTTTCTCCAGTTCATCGTCAATCAAATTCCTGCTCTCAGCTGGATCTTGGGCAATGTGGTATAATTCAACCGGCTCCAGTTGTTCATTTGCAGTACATATAAGTTTCCAGTCGTCAGTCCGGAGAGAAACCAGCGAATCAAGATCAGACCAGCCAAACTCGTATCGATCGTTCATATCGCGAGCGAATTTATTTTCTTTGGTCAACTGACCGTGATACGTCTCAGAGTAAGCGCGGTCACTCGACTCGTTTGCCAAGAGTGAGTGGCCATCCACATCCGGAATCTCGAGATCGAGCGCATCTAGGAGGGTCGGGACAATATCGATGCTGCGAACTTGCTTGTGGACTGTTTTATCGGAAAATGCATCACCATCTAAAATCAATGGAACCCTGACTGTATTGTCGTAGACATCAGCTCCTCGAAAGTGAGATCCGACTCGATCCCCCTCTTGATTGTATACCCAAGGGTAGCCATGTTCGTATGGCATTTTCGATCCATGATCTCCGGTAATAACGAATGTGTCGATTTCAATTAGATCATCCAACAGTTCAAGTTGTCGCCCGATCTCATCAGCCTCGTCATAGTACCGTTGCTGTTGACGACCAATATACTGTTCAACGTTTTCGTATACATGCTGGTCGTCAAAGTCAGGCGGATCACGTTTCCCGAACTCCGACCGGAATGTAAAGTGAAGATCAAAAAAGTGAAGGAATACGAAATTATCTTCTCCTTGGTGATCCTTCAGCCAATCCACAGCACGATTTACGAGGATATTTGCGGGTCCAAATTCTTGCCGACCCTCCCATTCGTCCGTAATTGTGTTCACATCATCATACAAATCGAACCCCTTACTTATATTCCCAGTCGGCAATGGAAAACCACCAATGAACGCAGCAGTGTTGAATCCGTTCTCGCTTAATATTTCCTGTAGTAGTTGAGAGTTCGTTTCATAATTAACTAGCCATCGGACACCATGGTTGAATGGATAAAGTCCACTCAGCATTGATGTATGTGATGGACTTGTGAATGAGGCTTGAGTGATACAGGTATCATAATAACTGCCTATAGCTTGTTTTTTCTCAAAAAACCGATGGCGTAGAGCGTCAACCCTCACGCAGTCGATCGAAGCTAAGACTATGTTCACGGGCATATTTGTTAACCAACTCCTATTAATGCTTACTATCGAACCAGCCACAGTATGACTTTATTTTGCCAGGTTTTAAATTACTAATTATATTTTAGATATGGCAGAAAGGATTGACCAGAAATCCCACTTTACCATTCAACTGATTAGAACACCACTCTATTCAAATCTATACTCCAAGTCCTATGTATTATTCACAAATTTATCATAATCTCTAATATAATCATCTTCGTCATAGTACTCCGAAGCAAGCACTAGACAAACAGACCCTGATGAGAAATTTTCCAGCTCACGCCAGGTCATCGTAGGAATATAGACTCCGTAGTACGATCGATTCAGATGAATGCGCTCGGTCTCGGAGCCGTCATCCAGAATTAGGTCAAAGCTTCCGTTCGCGGCTATCATGAACTGCTCTAATTCCTTGTGAGCATGTCCACCTCTGGATTCCCCACCTGGAACGTCGTAAAGGTAGTAAACTCGTTTGATATCGAACGGAATATGCTGCGATTGCTCAATGAAAGTGAGATTTCCTCGCTCATCATTGATTTTCGGTAGATCGATGCGTGTTCCGATAGAAAGTTCCTCAGTGACTTCTTCGTCCGATGACACCATTACTTCACGGGATTGTTTGGCTATCACTTAGTAGTTTTCTTGACTGATCTCTCCTCTGTTCTACTGGACCGGTTCACAAGTTAAACAAGAACAGCTAAGTGATTGTTGTTTGCAATATTGGTAATAAAGATCCAGCATATGGCAGAGAAAATCCTCGATAGAATATTCCAACGCCCTTTTCATTCCCTCAAAAAAGCACCTTCCCTTCTCTGGAGCCGTTCTCTCAGACATAACGTCGCGAGGCAACTCAACAAGACCTGGCATACGAAAAACGGACGTCACGAGTACAATCCGGAAGGGGTCGACATTTTCGAAGAGGACTGGGATAACCTCGTCATTCTCGACGCCTGTCGGTTTGATTTCTTTGCGAAAGCCTACCGGGAGCACGACCTTCCTGGAAAGTTGGAGTCACGAATCTCTCGAGGGTCACAGACTCCCGAGTGGCTGTGGGCAAATTTCGCTGATAGAACGCTACACGACACAGTCTACATTTCAGCTAGCTTTATGCCGTATCATATCGGTATTGAGAGATTTGACGATCCGACTCCATTCCAGGAAAGATACTCATTTGATTTAGATGTATTTGATCTCGTAAGACTTAGAGAGGATTTAGCCGACGAAGTGCTGGAAACCTATGATGAGCGCCTGACAAATACTGTTCTTCCAGCAGAAGCAACTGTCAATGGAGCCATCGAAGCTGCAAAAGAATATCCCAACAAGCGACTCATAATCCATATTATCCAACCGCATAAACCGTATCTCGGTTCGGTAAGCAGATTCATCAGCAGTCATCTCACCCGTGGCGAGATACATATTTGGGTAAACAGTCGTTTTCGCAAGAAACGATGACCGAGGCGTATTGGGAAAATGTCGATAGAGCCGTCTCAGCGACGAAAGAGCTCATTCCAGAATTAGAAGGAAAAACCGTTGTTTCAGCGGATCACGGTGAATTGCTGCACGACCGCTCGTCTCCGATTCCAATCATGGAATACATGCATCCAGATAGAACATATGTGTCAGAGCTCGTGAAAGTACCATGGCTGGTGATTGACTCTGATGACCGGAAATCAATTCAGTCGGAGTCGCCCACAGAACTCCCTCAATCCGATGAATCCATATCACAGGATCAGTTGGAAGCACTTGGATATCTTTAAACTCTGTTCTTAGTGAGAGAATCCAGACACACCTACGGAGGGTTAGCTATCTAATTTGCATACTCCCCAATCGAGTCGATAACAGCCTGCACTTCGTCATCCTGCATCCACGGATGCATCGGCAACGAGAGAATCCGATCCGTCACTCGTTCTGTCACGGCAAGGTCTCCGTGCGTTCCTATATCACTGTATGACTGCTGCTGGTGAACCGGAATCGGATAATGGATCTGTGTCCCAATACCCCGTTCGTCAAGGTGTCGCTGCAACTCTTCGCGGTTCGGAGTCTGGATCACGTAAAGGTAATAGACATGCTTGCTGTCGTTGTGCTCGACAGGCGTTTCCACGCCGGATAGCGACTCCGTATACTGTCTGGCGATGGCACGTCGACGATCGTTGTAATCATCCAGATACCCGAGTTTCTCTCGTAATATCGCCGCCTGAAGTTCATCGAGACGGCTGTTGACGCCGACCTCTTCGTAGCGGTATTTTCCCGACGTCCCGTATTCCCGAAGCTTCCCCACTCGATCGGCCAGTTCGTCGTCGTCCGTCACGACGATCCCTGCATCGCCGTACGCGCCGAGATTCTTCGTTGGGTAGAGACTGAAACACGCGATATCTCCGAGACTCCCGACAAAACTATCATCGTACATTGCTCCGTGCGCTTGGGAGGCGTCCTCGACGATAGTAAGGTCGTGCTCGTCCGCGATGGCTCGGATGTCGTCCATTGGAGCGGGATGGCCGTATAGGTGGACTGGAAGGATCGCTTTCGTATTCGGGGAAATAGAGGCTTCGAGCTTGGTGGGATCGATCGTATACGTTCCAGGATCGATATCGACGAACACCGGCGTCGCCCCGTTTCGGACGATCGCATCCGCCGTCGAAACGAAAGTATGGGAGACGGTGATGACTTCGTCTCCGGAGCCGATGCCCAGTGCTCGCAACGCCAGATAAAGTGCGTCGGAACCTGATCCAACACCGATTCCGTGCTCTACGCCGAGATACTCAGCAAATTCAGATTCGAATGTTGAAACCTCGTTTCCAAGGATGAAATCTCCGTTTTGTAATGTCTCCTCGATCTTAGAAAGTATCTCGTTCCTGTGGTCGTCCATCTCTCGTCGAAGTGGGAAAAATGGCACTTCGAGTTCGTCAGTCATGACAGGTCGTTCTTTGAAGGGGAAACTTATGGTTGTTACGACCACAAAGAGCAGTAGCAATATCTTTGACATATCCAGAAATGGAAATCCTATGCTGCACTTCACAACATCATATCTAAACTTGACCTCTTCGATATCACGCCATAGACTCGACCTGCATCGAATACAGATCTGAGTAGACATCCCCGTTGTCCATAAGCTCGTCGTGGTCTCCGGACTCTATGATCTCTCCGGATTCGAGAGTATAGATACAGTCAGCGTTGACGACTGTCGACAGACGATGAGCAATAACTAGAATAGCGTAGTCCCGATCCATCGACTCTATGGCACGGTGTACCTTACGTTCGAGATCCATGTCGAGGTCACTCGTCGCTTCATCCAGTATTAGAAGATCAGCGTCCTTGAGAAGAGCACGTGCAATAGCCACACGCTGCCGTTGACCACCCGAGAGTTTCACGCCTTGGTCACCCAGGACAGTGTCGTATCCGTTCGGGAGTTCGTCCAAAAACTCTGTGACTTGAGCAATCTCAGATACACGTTCAACGTCGTCATCAGTCGCATCTCTGTTACCGATAGTCACGTTTTTACGCAGCGTGTCGTTGAAGATATGCGGATCTTGTCTCACGACGGATACCCTAGAACGCCACTCTGACACGTCAAAGTCGTCTATGGGAGTACCGTTAGCTTTTATCTCGCCTTCATCTGGCTCGTACATCCGGGACAGGAGTGACATTATAGTCGACTTGCCTGCTCCCGAAGGCCCGACAAAAGCCGCGAAGTCTCCCCTGTCGACCGAGAACGAAAGGTCACGAAGCACGGTTTCGTCACTCGAATCGTAACTAAACCAGACGTTCTCGAAAGAAATCTCGTCTACTTCGTCGGGCATTGTCTCTTTAGGTTTATTAGGCTCGCGGCTACGGTCAAGATCTTCGAGAAACTCCTGTGTACGGACTAGATGTGGGAGTTCGCCCTCGGTTCTATAGAATAGTTTATTGATATTACTAACTCTGGGACCGAGTCGAAACATAGCAAACAGAAATATACTCAGAGATCCCAGCGATAAAGAAGAGAAGGTGAGTGCAGCGTATATAAGTACGAAGACAGTAACTGCAGTAGTAAGCTGATAGAAGTTCTGAATAGCGACTTGGTTTCTACGGAGATGGATATTCGAGTCCTCGAACTCCCTTACAGCAGTAGTGAACCCCTCGAAAACCTCATCCATCATATTGAACAGCTTGACATCACGTATGCCTTGAGTCCCTGCCTGAGCATACTCCTGTATGTCTTCTTTAGCCTGTGCTACTCTGTCTCCTATGGAGTAGCCAGTCTCAACCTTGCTTCTAAATAGATAAGTAACACCACCAAGAAAGATCCCAGTTACAACTGTTAGACGAGGAGCCAGATAGAAAGCCACACCCAGGTATATCATAGCAAGTAAGCTCTGTTCAACTAAATTAATAGTAAACCGGATCACATTGCCCGCATTCTCCGCCTGAGTAACTATAGCATTCAGTATGTCGTCAGAACCCTCTCTGTCGAAATACGAGACCTTCGCGTTAAGCGCACTCTCGAAGGACTCTGTCTGAAGATGGCGCACGTACTTCGTCCTCAGAGCCGCACGTAGCCATCCAACTAAGAAACTCGAAGTGAAACGTACGACCATGACTAGAGAAACCCCTACAACGAGATATCCCATGGTGAACGGTATACCCAGAAAGTCATACACAGTGAGAAACGCACCTAGAAGACCGTCAGCCTGAGCAGGATCTACACCATCAGACTGAGCGAGTTCGACGATAGGCAGTATAAAGCTGAGACCGAATCCCTCCAGAAGTGCGGCGAAGACACTCAGTACGAGTACACCACCAGCATACAGAGGTCGAAACTGGGCGACACGGTAAAGAGCCTCTAACTTATCGCGCCAGCCGATCTCTGACTGCTCATTATCTACATCTGACATGAGTCTTATAGGATGTATCCCTGGTACGACTTGAATATTTAGGTTTGGGTGAAAAAGACTACACGACGAAGTTTGTACTCGACATTATTGTATCAGGCTTGCCCGAAGAATAGTTAGATATCAGTTTTGACGCGGATCATCTACGAGCTCATACAGACCACGGTGAACCTTCTCGATCAGACCATGCTCTTCGAGTCTCCTAAGCCGGTTGGTTATATGCTGTCGACTCAGATCTAACTCGTCGGCTATGTAGTTAGGAGTACATCTACCCTCAGATAACATATCCAGAATCCGTCGGTCAGTCTGATTCAGATCGATCTCGCCCATGTTACCTACTGTGGTTACTGACACATATATCCATACGGTAGCTAAGAAAACGTGGCTTGGAGGTAATGTATCCAAACGTTAGTAAACTTTAAGTGATCTCCCAAACATTGTATGGTCAGAAGCGCGGTAATACGAGTCAGAATTCAGAAGATGGCCGGATGTTAGGGCATCCGACCGCGCTTCACGCCAGGTGAAGCAAATGTACGATACCCACGAGACTCAGAAAAACGTATCGTTATTAGAGCAACTACTACACGGACTCCGCGTTGGAGTAGGAGAGTCACGTAACGAGTTCGCCGTATGCGATAGCTGTGGCATACGTCTACGTGAAGGCTCAGAGGTCACTGTATACGCATACTCCAGAGCCGACGACAGTAGCTGGCATACGAGAGGTGTCTACTGCCGTAACTGTGAGAAGACTCAGATAGAGACATCCACTAAGAACAACGAAGAAGCCGTCGCACAGTCACACATAGCTCTTCTTCAGGATGCCAAGTACCAGACTGCCTCGCTGGTAGTAGTCGACCCCGAAGTACTCGATTACAGCAGCGAGAAAGAAGGCGTCGAGTCTCAGACAGTCGCGGTGACCGAGAAAGGAGGGGGTCGCTAAACAGCTATGTCTCAGACCACCCAACCGACTTTAGCCGTGTCAACGGTCTGAGACACTGTTGTCCCCCATTCGGTCTACACAGAAAGCAGAAAGAGACAGAATGTCTACTACGAGACTCGATAAAGACATCCTAACCCCGAGGATAGATCTGAGTCTCTCCGAGCTAACACGCAGGGAGTTTCACGAGAGATTCTGGAGTCAGAACTTCGGTCTTCTACGAACGGCGGTAAAGAGGATAGTCGAAGACCTCGGACTCACGACCTGGAGTGAACTGCCGTCGTATATCTGGCGCAACGGAGTCGACGAGATGAACCGCGAGTACGCAGTCGACATGGTAGCCTTCGAGTTCGAGAAAGAGACCTCGGTAGAGAGACTCAAAAACCTCACTCTAGCACTCGGATCAGGTAAGAGGATCAGCCCGGTCGACGAAGAGCTATACGGCACATACAACACCACCAAAGACGACGTCTTCGCTCCCTTCAAGATCCTCGATATAGCCGGCATACGTCCCAAAGTCGGTATAGACGCCGACTCCAGAGCGGTGGGTGGGATCGATACAGAGTTTTTTGATAAACTGAGTGAATATGTCGACTTAGAGATAGAGGTCAGCCTTGGAGACACAGACGAGCCTACCCAACTACCGGAGTATGTCCATATAGATTTAGATACAGGGCACTCGAAGAGAGACAAGTACGGATACTGGTATAAAAGACAAGATCTCCACAAAGCCGTAGAGACCCCAGACAGAGCTCTGAGAGTTCTCAAAGAGATTGCTGGAGACCTACAGACTAAGAGCAACCACACCAAGTACACCTACGACGAACTACAGAAGATAACTGATCTCGACAGGAGTACTCTGATAACCTATACGAGGCTCTTAGAGGCGAATAGTCTCATAGATAGGTCTCGGGACGAAAGACGTGTAAAAATCTCTCTGACCGACGTAGGTGTAGCTTTCGTGAGTTTAGTCATGGATGTCGACATAGAGAAGACAGCCAGATTCAGATCCTCTCTTTCAGGTTTCTTCGTAGAAGATCTTCTCCCGGAGGCAGGATCCAGTAAGACCGATACCAGCAGTAGAAAACAGAGAAAGCCTCCTCCAAAGACAAAGAAAAGTAAGGTAATCTAGCCTTACACCGACGCCTTACGGCAGTTTGTTAGCTTTCGTCTCGTTAGAGTCATCTCCGAGAAACTCTCGGCTCACTCTCCCACGGAGTCTTCGTCTTCTTGCGATTTTGGTGAAAGTAACCTAGACCGACCTTTTCTGAGAACAACGTCGAGAACCATACCAAAAATCAATCCTCAGCTCATTCTACGGATCCTCTGAGAAGGTCTTCTATAGAGTCTCTACCTAACTCCATTTGTCTGTTCTCAAGAAAAATCAAAGACATCGTGTACATAATGCCATACGTGGTGCTATTCTCCTCTCCACGAGACCTACAGATAGAATTCTATTTCTTCTTTAGATGTCGTTACCCCCGTAGGCAGTCTATACCGTCCAAGGTTTATTCTGTCCAATTAGCTAACCAACATTCTCTAGACAGTTTTCAGATATGTTGGTTAGCTCTTTAGCATGGCCTATACATAACCCATCCGAGGTAGTTTGGACAGATTCTGCAACTAAAACAGAGAGGAGATCAGTTTGCTCAAGCTCGTCCACAGTCTCCTCGGTTAATCGACAAGGTGATTGATAAATTCACGTCCTTCTACGACAGTGATACTTTTTGTTCTAGAGGTAAGCACGTCTCTGATAGCACGTTCAGCCACTCTATCACTAACAAGTACTGCTACATGATCCGATATGCGGCTGTACTGATACGCTAAGCCAGCAAGAACCGTGTCAGTTTTTTCGATTTCGTCTTGCGAAACATCGTCAGACGAAATATTAGCCATTCTGTCTCTCGTATCATCCACGACGTTTGAGACGCCTGAAACACCAAAATCGGTTTCTGCAGAGTCGAGCCACCCGGATTCACTCGCAGCACGTAGACGGTTGCGTTGATACTCGTATTCATCAGGACTCTCTCCTAACTCTTCAGCAACTCTTTCGGGCATCTTGACATTGATGTTTTTTCTCTCGAAGTATCTCTCGAAAGCCTGATACTTCTCATTCTCCGGCCCTCCTATCGCAAAAAGTACGCTACTATCAACTATAACAGTAGATCCAGAGGGTATATTCATCGATTTCGGTGGTCTTGAATAACGTCTTGTAATGCAGTTATCACTGTCATAGCTTCTGTGGGATGAACATCGAGTTTTTCAGCGGCAGTACGCTGAGTCAGTTCTTCATCTATAACTCGACGTGTGTAATGTAGAGCAGATGCGAGTTTCGAGACTCCGTTTCTTTCTACAAAGACTCGTATATCTTCGCTTTCAGACTGTCTCCCAACGGCATCGATAAGTTCCGGTGTAGCTGTAACAGTTCCGTTCGGGGTTTCGACGTTGATCTCAAGGGTCTCTACCTCCATCTTTGCAGGCTTCTGGTCTTCTTGTCGGGTAAGTATCTGTTTTTCTTCGAGTTCGGATATATATTTGTAGGTAGTGGAGTGAGGTAAGCCGAGACCATCCTTTATAGATTCAACTTCGACGGGTTGATTCTTGTATATGTAGGTATACAGGCGTGCAAGCTGTTGGTTGTTGAGAAGCTCTGAAATGGCGAGGATATTATCGATGGTCTCCTCTGGGTCAGGTTCGTTAGAGGCTGTGTTTTCTACTGACATCTGCTACATAATACATGTACTATGTATTAATCTCTTGTGAAAAGAAAAACAGATGCATATTCACTTCTGATCTCCAGTACTCAAAGCAACTATCCCATCCTACTTTATGTAAATTCTGAGTGATCCGAGACCAGAGGCTCGTGTTAGCTACAGCAATCATGGCATCTGTATCGACTATAACAGGATGTCGCGAACCATCACCTACCATTCTCCAGTCTTACTCCTGAAGTACATCGCTAGTATCGAGATCCATGGCTTTCTCAAACTCTTCAGTTTCTCGTTTAATCTCGTCTAGAGCATCACCAAGAAGGACTTGTGCAGCCTCTTTCGAGATCTCACCTTGTTCGTACTTTTGATGAATACTGATCTTTTCTTCGTCAGACAGGGTTTCCTGAAGCTTCTCTTGGAGTCCTTCTCGAGCAAGTTCACTGATATTTATGCCTCCAAGGCGCATCTGATCGAGAAGATGTGATGCTTCTTTTTCAGCCTCCCCCCGAAACTGGATCTTATCGTTGTTCGTTGCCATCCTACTCAGATATTCACTCGCCTCCAATATATGTGTTGTGACCAGTAATCCATGTCATGACAAATGGTTCTTCTGAAAGTACTCTATCTCTTCTCTAGATGTCGTTACCACCGTAGGCAGTCTATACCGTTCAAGATGTCTAACCTAGAAGATACATCAAGCAAAATACTCAGAGTCGACAAAACCGGAGCAATCGACGGGTATACCTTCCCATACAACTATGATGGACTTGTATCCGGTCCAACCCTCACTTTCGACCATCTCCTGTGTAGCCTCACAGAACTCTTTCTTACTAATTATACCGTTGTCGTATAGAATATATATCGGAAAAGCAGGTGACGAAATACTGACTTCGTAGCCTTCTCTGTGTGCAGTATTCTCTATACGCTCTCTACCAGCTTGATCCCGTATGAAAACTGCGTCGAAGTGACTCCCGTTCTGAGCTATCTGTATTCGTATCGACTCCTCTCCTGCGTCCTCGCCGCTCGGTTTCGGCACGGTGTTGACTAGATCTATACTCCCCTCCTCAATCCCGGATAATGCGTGGAGACTAGCTTCATAGATATGGTCGTCTCTATCACTCTTCTCGGTGTGGTTCTGTAGCTCTGACTTACACGTGTAGGTGGTAGTCAGTCCAACTTTAGTAAATGTCTTCTCCCACAGACTCGTGTTACCTATAGCGATCAAAGCATCAGTATCGATCAGAAGTCGAGAACAGTCCATCATTTACTCGGCAAGATACTTCTCGGTACCTTCATCTGCTAACTCTCTTGTGTTCTCTATCGTCTTCTGTATCTGATCGAAGTCTTCTCCAAGCGCTATTCGGACAACCTTCTCAGATACATCGCCTCTCCTATACATCTCGTAGAACTCAATTTTCTCCTCGTCGGAGAGTATATCGGGTAAGAGACGTCTCATCGCTTCTCTGCTTACTTCACTTTCGTTAACTCCTCCGACACGTATCTCATCCAGCTTCTCTAACAACTTCTTGATAGCGTCCGACCGAAACTTAACCGTATCAGTATCTGACTGACCCATACTCTGATTACCAGTGTCTTAGAGAAAAAGTTTGTGTCACAGGTAACATTGTAGCCACAGAAAGAGACCTACTGATTTTTAGGTGCGAATAAAGGTCATAGGGAGAGTCTGCCCACTTCTCTCGGCAATACTAACTCCGTAGGCAGTCTATACCGTCCAAGGTTTGTTCTGTCCTATTATAGCTAAAACATACTATTCGTGAGCTTAGGCACACGTTCTCTAAGCTCATCAAGGCAGAGCTCTAAGACAGCCATCGGGTTGGGATCGCTAAACGATGCTGCCTCTCTGTGAGAGGAGTCCCAGTCTCTGTGATCGACCTGAAAATGACTCGACCCTAGATCCTCGTGGCTTTGGTCTTGATGCCAGCCACAAGACCAGTCAGATCCTCGTTGGTTGTACTGTATGCGAAACTCGTCTCTGTCCTCTCGTGGTCTCCACTCTATTTCGAGTTGTGCTTCTACTCGTAAACTACTCCACCCTACTTCGCTCGGGCAAACCCTCGCTCGTGGAGGGATGGGGCTTTGACGTGGACTTCCGTTCTATGGCTATGTAACCAACGGAGAGGCCTGTCTCCCCGGTCGAAGGGGCGTCAGTACTTACACGTTCACGGTCATCGTCCCGCCATTTAGCGCAACGTTTACGGGTGCGCCTCCGCCGCCCCCAGTCTGGTTGCGACGGAGTAGCCGCCGACAACACCGCACCGCCACGTTCTTTGCTGCGTTGTAGTCGGCGTGATTCTCGTAGCCACACTTCTGGCACTCGAACTGTTCTTGCGTGGGGCGGTTGTCTTCGTGGGTGAATCCACAACTGCTACACCGCTGTGAGGTGTAGTAGGCTGACACCGTCTTAGCCTGTGGACTCCGCTCCAACTCCTCAACATCGATTCCGTAGGCCTTCGCTTTGTACTCGACGTAGTTATACAGGCGGTTAAACCGCCAGCGGTGGTGCCACGTTGCCCCCTGCGCCCGTTTCCGGATGTCGGTCAAGTCCTCGAAGGCGATCACCGAACAGTCGTATTCGACCGCTTCGTCGACAATTTCGTTGGCAACGATATGGAGATACTGCTTGTAGTACGCACGTTCTTTTTCTCCGACATGTTGTAGAGTGCGGTGGGCTTCCTGTGTACCACGTTCTTGAAGTGATCTACGTCGCTTCTCGAACTCACGGTGCCAGTGGTCGAGTTCGTCGCCCGTCCAGAACGTGCCGGTTGATGCGACAGCAAGGTTCTCGACGCCGAGGTCGATCCCGAGGACTGTGTTGTGCTCGGGGACATCAGCGTCAGTTTCTGTGTCGTCTTCAGTGCGTTTGAAGCCGATGTGGAGCCAGAACTTGTCTTCGAACGGCTTGTAGTGGAGTGTGCTGGTGCGGAACTCCCAGTCGTCGTTTTCGAGGTATTCTTCGAAAGGAGTGTCTGCTGTGTCGTTTGGGAGTACGTAGTCTGCTTCGATACGTCCATCCACGGTGGACAGCGAGATATGGTCATCATGGAAGGTAGCGGCTCGTTTGTCGAAACGAGCCGTGTCAGCGGTAAACTCGGGTTGGCTGGTTTTTTCGTTCTTTTCGAGACGTTCGACACCAGCTTTGACGGCTTCAACGGCTTGGAAGATAGCTTGCTGGACGAGGTTCGCCGTGAGGTCGTACTCTGATTTCAGGTCGTGGTAGAGCTCGTCTTTTACGGCATACTTCGCTGTTTTCTTGTAGTCGTCTTCGTCCCAGCAGTGGTCGCTAGTTTCGTTAGCGCAATGTTTGTACTGGTCGATAGTGTCGAGAAGTGCGTCCTTGTCGTTGTCGTCCACGACGAGTTTAACCGGTAGCGTCCGACGCACTTCCATACTGGTTTCAACGTATTCTATCTATTTAAATTCTTTAGGAGTGGGGGAGTTAACCGAGTACAGAGAACAGATATCGAGGAGGTATTTGACGCGCTCCTCCCCTCCCTACTGTGCTGCTTGAGAGCCTGGGCTCTCTGCGCTGCTCGTTGAGGAAGGGGGCTCCGCGCTATCTTGTGCTGAAGACTCCTTTGAGTATGGCTCGGAGAAAAAGACCCCCCTTATCGAGAGTAGCTTTAACCCGAATAGGTCTCATAGGGCTGGGCTCTGCTTCGACGTTTTTGATCCCTTCGGTTCTTTCAAGACGGTTTCGAAACCGTTTGTGAATCTCGTACCTACTGAGATGAGAGCTTGCTTCGACAGGAGAGGTCATAGAACTCTTGGCACCAGTATTTCAGACAGAGACTTTCTCGTCTTTTGTCTTTTCTACAGAAGTATACATGCTGACAGCATGTTTTATCATCTCGGCTCGTTGGCGGTAATACTCCCAGTCCTCCGCGAGTCTTCTTCGTTCTCTTGCTTCTTCACCGGAGAGGTCTTGGTCACCTATAGAAGCTCGGAGTTCGTCGGGAGAAGAAACTCCATAACTGTCTCGCCATTCATCTATGTCTTCTCGGATCGAGACAAGCTCATCAGTTAGCTCTTGTTTACTGTATTCTTCTATCAGTTCACGGACTTGATCAAAGTACTGAGTGACAGGATCAGGTCGATATAGAGTCTCACGTCCATTCTGTATCTCCGAGATCTTGTTTAGTTCGACTATATGCTGTAGATACTTCTCAGCAGTATTTCGTGCTACACCTGCCATTTCAGCTATCTCTCCTGCATTGCGGGGTTCACGAACTGTCATAGCCACCTCCTCTATCCTCTCAAACTTATCCTCGTGGTCAGCCTGGGTCATATACTCACTACGTAGCCCTTATTTTAATATCTTACTACAGGATTCATTATGCTGATCTTGTGCACGTTGAGTATCATATCCATTGGATCGAAGAGCGTTAACCACTGCACCTGGGACGTGTTCGTCAACTACGATGTCGAACATCTACTTTTCAGCTTTTTCAGGGGCATTTGACATCTTGATCAGCTCCTCCTCTAGCTCTCTGTGTCTCTCACGTATCTTCTCCATCTCATCAGGATGTCGGTAGTAATACGCTAGGGCTTCGTGTACTTCATCGAGTCCTAACTCGAGCTGATCGGCTACATATTCTGGGGACTCACCGTTTTTAATAACCATATCAGCTATCTGTATCACCGAGACACGTCTACCCTCAAGACGTGGCTCACCTCCGAGTGTGTCTTCAGTCTTTACAACTGTCATTCTACCACCATCCACACGAGAGAGTTACCGACTAGCTTGCTCTTCACACGTCCGTCTTCTTCGATCTTTCGAAGACGATAGTCGGCGTTTTGACGTGAGCATCCCACAGTATCTCCTATCTCTTTCGTAGATGCAGGCTCATTCTCACGTATAGCATCTATAAACTCATTGTCGGCAAATGACGGTTCAAATTCACCGGTCGAAGATCTTTGTCGCCCCATTATACCACTAATAGATCATCCATCCACTTAATCATTATCTCCATAGCAAAAGATACCAGCAAGATAAAGCTAAGAACAATTCTGAGAAAGTCTTGTCTAGAGTCTCTACCCAACTCTATTTCTTCATCCTCAAGAAACTCGCAGACATCGTGTACATAATGCCGTACGTGGTGCTATTCTTCTCTCCACGAGAGTTACAGATAGAATTCTATCTCTTCTCTAGGATAGGCAGTCTATACCGTCCAAGGTTTGTTCTGTCCCATTAGCTAACCAACATTCTCTAGAGAATTTTCGAAAGTGTTGGTTAGCTCCCCGAACACACTCTATACAAACCAATTTGTGCATCCGAGATAGTTTGGATATCTCTTATACTCCAAAGTAGGTGGTGAATTAGGTCAGGTGACCCAGTTCACTAGTGAGAACATGATTCATACCTCCATGTGTCACATATAAATAGAAGTCACTTTATTAATAAACTATTTAAGTAATAGTAACGTTAAGCGTAATATGAAACGTGGTGTGAAAGAAGAACATGATAAAAGCGGTATATCGATCTCTCTCCCGGTGCCTTCTCTCGACTCTGATCTGTTCAAACACAAAGCTACTAATAACGTACTTCTATTTCTATCACATCACAGACAGGACGAGTTTACTATATCTGAGATAGCTTCTCAGACAGGGCATACTCAGCCATCAGTAAAGAGATCGGTAGACGTTCTAGAGAAAAACGATCTAGTCATAGATAATCCTCAGGGCAACAGACGTCTGATACGAATAAACCGTGAACGGCTTTCTGTGCCAGATGATCCCTATCTTCAGATACCTCAGATACAGTTTCAGAAACCCGTAAAAGAAGCTGTCGAACAACTGAAGAAAGGTCTCAAAGATGTTGAAGCTGTAGTCCTATATGGGAGTGTAGCTCGGGGAGAAGCAGATAGCCGGAGTGACATCGACCTATGGATCCTCGTTACTGAAGACAGAGCTAAAAACCAAAGAAAAGCTAACAAAATAAAATTAGACCTCGAAGAAAAAAGATTTGACGGCGATAGGTATAGCTATGACATCGATGTCGAGTCTATTTCTGCTATACCTAGATACACAGAAGACCTACGACAGATAGTCGTCTCCGGGATCCCAGTCTATCAGACAGAGAAGTTCAAAACTGTCGAAAAGATCCTAATGGAGGATCTGGAGGGAGAAGATGACTGATCCCAGCTCTATCGTGGATGCTATCGGCCGTGCAGAAGACGCATTCGAAGAGAGAGCCGGAGGAGTGCCAAAGTACGAAGAAGGTATTGCCTCGGGCGGGGGCTGGGAGACACAGATGAGTTAGCTGAAGAAGTCCATAGCTTCGTCGTCGATCAGATCAGAGAAGGTGGTGTATGTATCTGTAGTTTGTGATGGTATCGGATACAATACAAAAGCCATTCTCCGAGAGTCTGATCATAGCTAACCAACATTCTCTAGAGGATTTTCGAAAATGTTGGTTAACTATTTCTTGAGCTTTCTTGCCTCGGACTACGCCGTAACAGGTATATCGACGCTAATACTGTCGTACCAGACTGTGGGCTTCTTTCTCCTGCCTTCTTCTTCAAGCTCTATTAACCCGAGTTTCTCTAGCTCGGTAACACTATCATGTACTTGGCGTACGTCTCGATCTACTCGACGTGCGAGGTCACGTATACTCTCGACGTTTTCTCGGGCTATGGTTCGTATGAGTTCTAGATTTCTGTCGTCGAAAATCTCGTTAACTCGCTCTTCTGTCTCGAGTGTCAGACCGTAGCTCTCTTCGGGCTCTTCGCCCTCATCGATTGCTTTCATAGCCTCGGCGACGGGGTCTTGGTGTCGAGTCGCGCTAACTCCGGCTACTTTGACGTGTAAGACTTTCTTTCCGTCGGGGTTCTTGGTGTCGGCTTCTATCGCCATAATGTATCAACTCCTTCGTTTTTCTTGACGTATTCTCTGAAACGTTCGTATGCCTCGAAGTACTCGATATCGACATCCACCGGATTTTCTTCACCTTCGTGCTTCTCGAAGACTCCATGGCTGTTATCGTATCGAAGCAGTGTTTCACCGTTCTGAGTCCCGTAGTGTAACCGTATTTTTGTATCCGTCAGGATACTTTTCGGATTCGGGCACTTCAAGTATCACGGCACGAACTACCGTATCTTCGAACTCCCGGGTCTCATCAACGACGCGTTCGATATCCGACATCTACTACATTGTTGTTAAATCCTACAACAATAAAACGTTGTGGGGTCTTAACAACAGTCCTCCATTCTCATCTCTGAAAAACGTAGCTGGGAGAGTAACTCGTATGTTCAGCATTCGAGAAACTGGTTCGAGTCTCGGGATTGACGACGCATTACCACAAAACTACGATAGCTGATAGTCAGGGTTCAGTCACTCCTCACTAATTATCGAGATACTCCTGCCGTAGATGCTCGATGTACTGCGGATCCCAAGATTTAGTTTCGACGTAGTAGGTAAGCGCAGAGTCAACATACTCCGCGGGCAGAATCTCGTGTGTCGCTAACGCACAGAGTAGATGCGGTGTTGTAAACAGTGTGTTTCGGTCGTCGAGTGCGAGGTTAACGAAGAGATAGTTGGTACTGTTGAACTCATCTGTGACAAAAAGATCTGCCTCTAACTCGTTTGCCAGCCAGATGCTCTCAGACTCTCCACGATCGAGACCGTAGTCGAGATCCACGTCGTTGAAGTCGTCGGTATCGTGTGTCGTCAGATGGTGGGATGCCTGGAGCACGAGGTCAGCGGCTGCGGACAATAGGTCGTCGTTCTCCGTCGCTTCGGCGACCTCGCCCAAGACAGCCGCAGGTATATGGATATCGTATACGTTGAGGAGAGCCTTGAGTGGATCAGCACCCGAAGGAGACCGCGAACGCCCGTCAACGACAGGTGTAGCGACGTTTAACAGAACATTTGTGTCGACAACAGCAATCGCCTTCTCCGGCATCGTCATCTCTGTGATCCACTGTCCGACTCAGACTGCGTCCACTCTGGGACATCGCCGTCATAGAAGGCATCGTCAGTCGGGAGACTGTCCTCAAGCCGGGGTTCAGGAGGAGCCCTGTCGATCGACTCACGGAGGAGTTTCATCCGGAGTGCTTCTTCACGTCCGAGTATCTCTTCGACTGTGTCATACTCGACACGGTCGTTATAGTATGCGTCGCTGAGACGTCGGCGAAACTCCTTGTCATCTGCGAGCTCTTCGAGTTCGTCTTCTAGTGCATCGATAAGGAGACGGGTGCGGGATATATCGAGGACTTCAACGACGCTGTCGGCACGCTCAACTAGAGATTTCGGGGCATTAAAATCGACACGGGTTTTCTCCTCAGCCATCAGTTCATGTGTAGACCCTACACATACTTAAACCTCTCGCCAGTATAGACCGACCTGACATCCTCCCACGACTGAAGACACGGTGGAGTTGGATCTATGTATTCGACATACATTGGGTATTCGACACTCTAATAGCAAGAATACAAGAAAGAACGGAGTTCTATGGAGAGTAAGCCCTCAGAGCCGACTCCAGAGCGTAGGTAGAGACCTAGCTAACACTCCTCACACGGTACTTTATCCGTCGTCGGAACGTAGTAGTCTTATGAGTAAGAAAACCCAGACAGGTCACCGTAACCTACGTATGCCCGAGGGCGACGAGTTATTCGCCGTAGTCACACAGCACAACGGAGGCAACCATGTGAGTATCAGATGTGAGGACGGTGAGGAGCGCATGGGACGTATCCCGGGACGTATGAAGTACAGGACATGGATAGAGGAGGGCGACATCGTAATAGCCGAGCCCTGGGACTGGCAGGACGGCAAGGCTAACATAGAGTGGAGATACGACAGCCAGGACGCCGACCAGCTTCGTGAAGAAGGACATATAGACTAACTCTTCTCTACTTAGTAAGTAAGCTGTATTCTCTATTATTGTAAACTTACGACTGGCTAACTATATCTACGACAGAGCCCAAGCTACCGGATCTCAACTAATTAACACAAACAAAAGAATCTTCTGTCTAACTTAAAATCCGAGCTTATACGCGGACGACGTCCGTCGCGCGGGGACCCTTGGGAGCCTCTTCTATCTCGAACTCTATCTCTGTGCCCTCTGTGAGGTCGTCACCGCCGACGTCCTCCATGTGGAAGAAGACATCCTCGCCTTCCTCCGTCGCGTCAGTCTCTATGAAACCGTAACCGCCTGTGTCGTTGAAGAAGTCAACCTTACCGTTTGCCATTGCAACTTAACAAACTGAACGTACACGGATAAAACTTCCGTATCTGTATGCTGAGAACAGTGAGGAGTAAACAGATGTTCTGATACACAGACTCTGAGGCGAATCCTACTGTAGATACGGTGTTCTGACGACAGATACCGACCGATCTGTCACAAATACGTCCGAGTTCGGGTTTTGTACCATAAGTATAATACTACACAGATGTGTCTAACCTCCAATGCCGAGGTCTGGCGAGGAAGGTGTGTCACCTGTTATAGGTGTCGTGCTTCTCGTGGCTACCGTAGTCCTACTTGCGGCGGGGGTCTTCTTCTCAGTCTCGGGGACAGCCTCACAGCTGAGTCAGCCGAAGATGGTGGGTATCGAAGCGGGTACTCTCAAAGCCGACGAGGTATGCGAGGGAGGCTACTGTGACCAGACGGTACGTCTCCGCAACGTCGCTGGCGGCGATATCGACGTCTCGGAGACCGAGATAGTCGTCGAACTCCCGAACGGAAACGCGGGTAGGCTCGTCGATCTGCCGTCGGACGACAGAGACCTCGACGACGAGAACGTCGAAGGAGACGACATCTTCTCCCTGAGTGCTCTCCAAGCAGGAGGATCTATAACAGAAGGAGGCTCCGACACCGACGGCGTCTGGTCGTCGGGTGAGAAGATTAGGTTCAGGATAAAGCAGAGCGACGACGGAATGAGCCTCGAACCGGGAGACGAGGTGAGGGTCAGGGTAGTCGACACTGCGTCGGGCACGGTTATTTATAGACAGAGCCTGACAGCCGAGTAAGCCAAAGACTGATACGTCGAAAATGCATACATGTACATACATGGGAACCAAGACAATCTCCCTCTCGGACGACGCTTACGAGAAGCTAAAAGCAGAGAAAAAGGAAGGTGAAAGCTTCAGCGACGTTGTTAGACGATTGACATCTAAAAACATCAGTCTCAGGGACTTTCACGGTATTTTGTCAGAGGGGAGTGCGGAAGAAATAAGAGAGGTAGTTCAAAAAAGAAGACAAGATAGGCAGGAAATTAGGGAGCAAAGACGTGAGAATTTAGTAGAAAGACTCGGAAAATGATACTTGACACAACATTTCTCATCGATGTCCTCGACGGGAAAGAAGAAGCCAGGGAGGCTGAGGAGGTACTCGATAAGAGAGGATCAGCACACGTCACACCGGTATCGGTGATGGAGCTTCTGGAGGGTGCATATCTCTCTGACACGACGGACGAAGAGATAGAGGCAGTCAGGACACTTCTCGAAGGACTGAATCATTACAGCTTCGACACCGAAGACGGCATAGCCGCTGGAAAGATTAGTGCTGATCTGATACAGAAAGGTGAAAGAGTAGGAATTGAGGACACGATGATAGGAGCCGTTGCACTCAACGAGAACGAGAAAGTCCTCACACGTAATGTCTCGGATTTCGAGAGAATAGAAGGCGTCGAGGTCGAGAGTTACTAATTACATATACCCGAGATCGCGGAGACGCTCCATCAGGTCTTCCTTGTCCTGTGCACGTCCGGCTCTCTCGGTCGTCTCGTCGAGGTTCTGTAGCCAAGCGGGCTCGTCGGCGCTCTTCTCGGTCGACACCTCGCTTCCGAGCGAACGGAATCCCTTGAAGTACTTCGGGGAGACGGGGATGTCGTCGTGTTCGACTCCGTCGGGAAGGTCGTCGTATCCCTGGGGAACGTAGCCGTCTTCGGGGTATCCGTCGACCCACTCGGGGACTAGGAAGTTCCAGGTCGTGTCCCAGACAGCCTCCTCGTCGAACTGGAGTATCGGCTG
The DNA here is from genome assembly GCA_041891055.1 of Halorutilales archaeon Cl-col2-1. Taxonomy (GTDB): domain Archaea; phylum Halobacteriota; class Halobacteria; order Halobacteriales; family Afararchaeaceae; genus Afararchaeum. The sequence goes on from CP169074.1 coordinate 1,051,864, forward strand.
GATACGGTCGTGGGGCGGGTACTTGTCGGAGTCGTGGCGCGGCGAGAAGAATGTCTCGTCGGCGCGTGCCTCCTGTTCGTCCCACCGCACTCCCGAGATTACGCCGTCGACGTCGTTCTCTTCGAGTGCGTCGTTGAGCGCGACAGTCTTGAGAAGATGGTTTCCGACGTAGGTGTCGAGGAGGAACGGGAAGGTGTCCTCCTCATACTCTAGCTTCTCGCGCACCTCTCTCTGGTTCTTCTCGTTGAGGTCGTCGACAAGTACCTCGTCGCCGGGCTTCTCGGCGTTGTCGGCGACATCGTCGTTCCGTGCGTATATTACGTCGAAGCCGAGTTGGTCGCTCCAGTCCTCGACGAATCCGAGTATGGAGTCGAAGTGCTGGAAATGGTCTATGAAGATAGCGGGAGGCATATCGTACCCGAGTTCATCGGCGACCTCCTTCACGACGTAGAGAGTGAGTGTCGAGTCCTTTCCGCCGGTCCACATCACAGCGGGGTTCTCGTACTCCTCGAGAGCCTTCTCACAGACATCGATGCCCTTCTCGACCTTGTCGGCGAGCGAGGGATAGTCCTCGGGGCTCTCACCCTTGCCGTCTGAGTAGTCTACGCTAACGTACTCCGGAAATCCGTCTGACATGACGCATGTTTAGGAGAGATCGGGATAAGTGAGTTGTGGTCTACTCTACTCGGCGACCTCCGAGTCGAGTCTCACAGAAGCCTCTATAGCGTCTTGCTTGACCTTCTCCTCGTCGAGTGTCAGAACCTTCCGATCCTCCATCACGACTTCGCCGTCGACGACAGTAGCCACGACGTCAGTTCCCTTCGCCGAGTAGACGAGGTTGGATATGAGGTCGTGGTGTGGCGTGAGATGGGGCGATCCTACGTCGACTACGATCATGTCGGCGGGACGACCTCTTTCTATCACTCCCGCCTCGGTTCCGAGTGCGTATCCCCCGTTACGTGTCGCCATCTCGATAGCAGTCTCGGCGGGAACCGCGGCGGCGTCCGACTCGGTGACCTTCGAGAGGAGCGCGGCGCGTCTCGTCTCCTCGAACATGTCGAGGTTGTTGTTCGACGCCGCGCCGTCGGTTCCTATCGCGACGTTGACCCCCTTCGCGTCCATCAGGTCGACAGGAGCGGCTCCGGAGGCGAGCTTCATGTTCGCCGACGGACAGTGTGCTACGCTGACGTCCCTATCGCTCAGAAGCTCGATCTCCTCGTGGTCGAGATGGACGCCGTGTGCGACATAGACGTTGTCACCGAGTATCCCGTGGTTATCGAGATGCCACGCCGGACTCACACCCGTATTAGCTACCGAGTTCTCGACCTCGTTCTGTGTCTCGCTGAGATGTGTGTGGAAGACACAGCCGAGGTCGTCGGCTTTCTCCGAGGCTTCTTCGAGGAACCAGTCGTCACACGAGTAAGGTGCGTGGGGGGCGAGCATAGCCGAGACTCTGCCGTTCGCGGCGCCGTCGTACTCGCGGACGAACTCGACGCCACCTTCGAGCTCCTCACGTTTCTCGTCCTCAGTCTCCTTGTTCTCAGTGATCATTCCGTAGCCGAGGGTCGCGCGGAGACCCGCCTCCTCGACCGCCTCGGCAACCCTCTCCATCTCGAAGTACATGTCCCCGAAGGAGGTCGTCCCCGACTTTATCATCTCGAGCGCGGCGAGACGCGTTCCTGCGTAGATGTCGTCGGGCTGTAGCCTCGCCTCTATGGGCCAGATCTTCTCACGTAGCCAGGTTTCGAGGGGGAGGTCGTCGGCGTACCCCCTGAAGAGTGTCATAGCGGCGTGTGTGTGGGCGTTGACGAGCCCGGGCATCACGAGGTTGCCGTCGGCATCGAGTACTCTGTCGGCGTCATCTATGTCGCCTATCTCGACTATCTCGCCGTCACGCACACCGACGTCCTTCTCGGCTATCCTGCCGTCGGTATAGACGTATCCGTTACGTACACAGAGATCCATGGCTGGAGTATCAGACACTCATAGTTAAATCTGGGTACTACGCTACGGTGTCTCGCCCTCCCAGTCCGCCTCATCGAGTGTGCTCTGTACTGCCTCCTCTCCGACTGCGCCTGCTAGCCTCTCGAATCCCGCTCTCTCGGTCCGGTCTGAGGCGTTCGCCACGAGACGTGAGACTATGAACTCGGGGGTCGATCTGCCGACCGTCTCGAAACGCGGCTGGTAGTCGACCTCAAGCTGTAGGTCGTCGTCGAGACCCTCGGCGAATATGCCGTCGACACGGGCTTCTTCGGGCAGAGGTTCGAGGTCGTCGGCAAGATGTGTCACAAAGACACCTATGGCGTCGGTGTCTACGGTGAGACCCACGAGACCGTGTAGGAGACTCGCCGCACTTCCGGGCTCTGTGATCGCCTCGAACTCGTCGACGAGCATCAGTGTCGTCTCGTCGGTCGTGAGAGGCGGGACGATCGAACGCAGGGTGGATTCAAGAACCCCGGCGTTGAAGCTCGCATGTCTCCTGTGGAAGACGACCGAGTCGAAGTACGAGACCTCGGCGGACTCCGCGGGTACGGGGAGTCCCATATGTGCGAGAAGAACCGTCTGACAGACGGTTTCGAGGAGTGTCGTCTTACCTCCACTGTTCGCCCCCGTGAGGACGGCGACTCTGTCGGTCGGAACCTCCGATCCTGAGGTATCACCTACTCCGTACGTGACAGGCTGGACGTCTACGCCCTCGGCTGAGAGGCTGAGGTTACGTGCGCCGACGACCTCAGCGACGTTCTCGTCGTCGGTGAACTCGGGACGTCTGAGATCGTACTCGTCGACGAACCGGGCAAGTGAGACGAGGAAGGCGAGTTGGTCAACAGTATGTACGGCTTCATCAATCTCGTCACGTGCCTCATCCAGTCTCGTCTCTATGCGCTCGCGAACCTCCTTCTCTCTCTCCTCGACGGCTTCTTCGAGTGTCTTCGAGAGGTTACGGAGAGTGTTTGTAACGAGGTCGGCGGCATCGACGGCGTCGTTGGGAGCGGCGGAGTAGACGGTATCGAGATCGACCCCAGTCTCCTCGGTAACGTGGTAGACGAACTCCTCCCTGAAGTCGTCACTCGTTCTTCTCCCGCCGGTATCGAGTCTCGAACGTACTGTCTCTACGAGGTCGAAAGCCGAGTCACGCATCGAGTCAACGTCGTCCGCCTGAGCGCGTAGCTCGTCGAGTCTATCGTCGGTTCCCTCCCCGACTTCGTCTCCGTCTAGGTTTCCGAGAACACCGACCGTGTCGTCGAGAGTCTCGACATCGAGGCGCGAGATCCTCTCGAAGACTCCAGTCTCGTCTATCTCGGCGAGGCGCAGAGCTGTCTCGACAGCCGCTTTCCGGCTTCCGTCGGAGCCGTACTCGTCGAAGACCTCGGTAACCTCGCGGCGCTCGTCGTCGGAGAGGCTCGACCAGGACTCGGCGGAGTCGAGCACCTCGTCGAGTCTTTCCTCAGCCTCCGCCCTCGACTCGAAGGGAGTCATGACACGTATCCTGTTCTCGGCGTCCTCGGTGACAGCGTACCGGGTAACCACGTCTATGATGTCGGTGTAGACGTCCCTCGTGTCACTCGTCTCTAGGAGGTCGAGAGCCGCAGACTCCGACTCGGTGGCACGTCTGAGTATACGCACGACACGTCCCCTGCTCACGCCGGCGTCTACGAGTGTCCTGACTTCGGCGTTCTGTATAGCCTCTATTGCTTTATCAGCCCCTATCTCCGACTCAAGCGTCTGTCTCGTCTTGGGTCCGATTCCCCAGTAGTCTTCGAGATCCATCCGTGTGTTACCGAGACGGTTCGTCGGGCTTAACCGTTTCGTGGTTCTACTTGGGTTATGTACGAAGCCGTCGTCTACGACCTCGACGGGACTCTGATCTTGCTTGACGTCGACTGGGGCAGAGTCAGACACGAGATCTCGGAACTGCTTTCGGAGAAGGGAGTCGAGACCTCAGCAAGCGTCTGGGAGATGTATGCCACGGCACAAGAAAGAGGGATCGATGAAGTCGAGGAGATCATAAGACGACACGAGGTAGAGGGTGCGAGGTTCTCGGAGAGACTCGAAACCGCCGACGAGGTCGAGTTCGACGTTCCGACGGGAGTCTGTTCGCTCAACTCGGAACACGCTTGTCGTGTCGGAATCGAGAGACACGGTCTCGACTCAGAGATAGACACCGTCGTAGGACGTGACACCGAAGGTGTCGATGGCTGGAAGCCCGATCCCGAGCCTCTACTCGAAGCCGTCGAGAGGCTCTCGGTTGACCCCGACGACGCTCTCTTCGTGGGTAACTCGGAGAGAGATCGCGTGACTGCGGAGAAAGCAGGTGTGGAGTTCAGAAAGGTGTAGTATAGCTTAGTTACTCGTCTTCGTCTTCGTCCTCTTCCTCGATAGTCTCAGGCCCCTTGACGGCATCGTGAAGCGAGTCGAGTCCGTTGACCCACTCGCTCACGAATCCGTACTCAAGGTCGTCATAGACCGTCTCTATCTCGAACTCCTCACCGTCGAGGATCTTCGCGCCCGCCTTGGCTATCAGACCCAGAGACCTGTCCATCTCCTCGTTATCCTCAGCCGACTTCGCCTCGTAGATGTAGTCCTCGACGTCCCCTTCGGAGTCTGCACCGTTGGTTATGTACTCCTCACACGAGACCATAACGCCCCTGAGAGACGTCTGGACTCCGTCGAGCATCATGTGTTTGTCCTCGTCGTCGATCTCGACCTCGCTCAGAACTATCTCGGAGATATCGGCGAGCTCCTCGATAGCCTCTTCTGCGTCGATAGTACCGTCGTCTAGCTCCTTTACGAGCTTCGCACACGCTATAGTTACGTCGTCTTGAAGGTTGAAGAAAAGACGCGCGCTGTCCTCGGACTCAGGATCGAACTCCTCGTCTCGTATCCGTTCTACCCAGTTGTTCCAACGTTCACGGGTGTAGAACCCCTCGTCTTCTTCCATACGAACCAGATGTCTCTCGGACTAAAATCGGTTTCGGTCAGTACCTCCAGCCGAGCCATTTAGTCGCAGTGTCGCCCGGAGAGTTAGATCGGAGCCAGTCACGTGTACCATCCTCTGAGACGCCTTTCACCACCCTACTTGGCTCCGAGTTCCAGACGTACTTTGTGCCATCCTGAGCGAGACATCCCAACTCAACGAGATATCTGAGTACCTCGGATACGCGGTCTCCCGACCATCCCATCCGTTCGACGTCGTCGCACGAAAAGGTATCAGAAGTCGTCTCACGAAGCTGGGCGTATTCGATGAGGTACGTTCCGTCTAAGATTCGTCTGAGACGCAGATTCTCGACGACGGAGTCCTTGAGCGAGTCAGGCACGGGGACTCCGAGAGAGACATCGTCGAACTCTGATCTCTCGACATGTGAGACGTAGTCAGTCGTATCGACGACTGTCGGGTTATCTATCAGACTGAAGGGCGAACAGCCGTTTCCGTCTCCTCTCTTCCCCTCGGGATATATCTCGCGGCTGTCGGAGACGATGTACTCGAAACGCTCGTAGCCCGTCTCCCTGTCAGGACTCGGAGCCGCGGCGTAGCCGTCGTCCCGTGTATCGAGGATTCCCTCGTCGACCATAGTCGAGAGAACTTCGCGTGTCTCTTGATCAGACCATCCGAGTGTCTCGGAGATCTCAGCGGCGTCGAATACGTAGTTCCCCACCGACTCAGATATCTTCTCACGTCTCCGCGCATCGTCGTCGTCCCTCGTCTGCTTCGCCTGTCTCAGAAACTCGACGCTTCCAGGCTGAGCATCGATACTATCGGTCGTATCCCGTTCTGATTCTGTGTCGTCGTTCTCCAAGGGCGACTCCCTCTCCTCTATCTCGTCTATTACGAGATCCTCCTCGAAGACTGCGTACTCGGTGAGAATACGTGACATCGCCGCAATCTCGTCTCTGAGATGGTTGGTGAAACGTCTCACAGTCTCTGAGTCGTCGTACGACGAGAAGTCGGTGTATCTGACAGTAGTCATGTACTTGTGCTATTTCCCCCCATCCACACATTACTGTCGAGCGACATTACTCTGTCGGCGCGTCGGAGTACGGAACTCATTTGTCGTTACGCCGTCGATCTGTGGTATGGAGAAAGTCACCGAGGGCGAGGTTACGGTACGGACGACCGACGACGTCTTCTACAACCCCGACATGGAGATGAACCGCGACATCACGGTCGCAGTCCTCAACGCGGTCAGCGACGAGGACGACGACGGCGAGACGACCTACGCCGACGCGATGACCGCGACGGGGATAAGAGGCGTGAGAGCCGCAGTAGAGTCAGGCGTCGATGTAACTATGAACGACAGGAGCCCCGACGCCGTCGATCTCGCGCGGTCTAATCTCGAAGAAAACGACGCCGACGGCGATGTCGTGAGGTCGGACTCGAACGTCTTCATGTGGTCGAAGACCGCCGACGTAGTCGATGTCGATCCCTTCGGGAGTCCCGTAGTATTCGCCGACTCCGCCTTCAACTCAGCACAGTCAGTCGCGTGTTTCACGGCTACTGACACCGCACCCCTATGTGGAGCGCATTCAAGCGACAGGAGAAGGTACTCCGCGGTTCCTCTCAACACAGAGTACCATCCCGAGATGGGTCTACGTGTCCTTATAGGAGCCCTCGTGAGAACTGCGGCGAGACACGACGTCGCCGCCGAGCCAGTCTTATCACACGTCTCCGACCACTATGTCAGGACATACATGAGCCTCGACACCGGCGGTAAGGTCGCCAACGCCTCGCTCGAAGGACTCGGATACATCTCCCACTGCTTCGACTGTTACTACAGGACGTCTTCACACGGAATGATCTTCGATGGCGAGCGCGACTGTCCCAACTGTGGCTCCGAGATGAGGGTAGCAGGTCCCCTCTGGATAGACTCGGTACGTGACCCCGACTTCGTCGACGAGGTCAGGGACGAGATAGAGAGGTACATGGGTACGTATAAACGCGCGAGGAAGGTTCTACGTCTCGTGAGGGACGAGATAGAGACGCCGACACATTACGACCACCACAAGCTATCGAAGAAATGGGGCGTGACTCCGTACAAGATAGACGAGTCAGTCGAGATGATCAGAGAAGCCGGCTTCGAGGCAAGCCGCGCGCATTACTCGGGGACTGCGATAAAGACAGACGCCGACGTAGACGAGCTAGAGGAGTTCATAGGAGAGTAGTGTAGTATAGTATCAGTCCTAGGTGACGTGCTTCGGGTCGAGGAGACGTACGGGATGGCGCGTCTCGGGGTTGGGGCTGAGTAGGTCGTTCATCTGATCCTCACACGACGAGCCGCTCGCGACTACGTGGTCGGCGTCTTCGGGTTTCTGTATCTTCTCTCCGACGTCGACACTGAGGTCGTAGTACTCCGACTTATAGCCGAACGACCCTGCCATACCACAGCACTCGGCGTCGGAGGTCGTGACATCGTACCCCGCGGCTTCGAGGACTTCGACTGTCGGCTCTTCGAGTCCGAGTGTCCTCTGCTGACAGTGAGAGTGGTAGAAGACGTCTCCAGACCGGCGCACGAGACAGTTTCTGAGCGAGGGGTCTGAGTCGATGATGTCCTCTATGTACTCGAAGAGTTCGTAGCTCCTCGCGCTTATCTCGGCGTACTCGTCCTCGGGAAGAAGCTTTTCGTAGTCGCTTCTGAGCATCGCGAGAGACGACGGCTCGACCACTACTACATCGGGATCGTGGTTCGACTCAGTCAGAGAATCGTGAAGACGTTCGGCTTTGAGTCTCGCGGTCTCGACCATTCCCTGGGAAAGAGGTGCGCGTCCGGTCCCCGGGAGGTCGGGAACCACGACCTCGACGCCGAGGGATTCGAGGACACGTACTGCGGCTTTACCTCTCTCGACGTTGATGTAGTTAGTGTAGACGTCGGGATAGAGGACGACAGTCTCGTGAGTCTCAGATGACTTAGGAGCCCGCGACTCGAACCAGTCTCTCAGAGTCGTCGACTCGAACTCCGGGAGGTCGCGTCGGGAGTCTACGCCTACACGGTCGAGTAGGTACTTCGCGGGACGGCTCTCGGCGAGGAGGTTAGAGACAGGTGCGGTCTTCGAGCCGATACGCGCGATCCTCTCGAAGTTGCCGAAGAGCAATTTACGTAGACGTGGAGTAGTCTCGGAGTCGTCTGCGGGAAGAAGACCCTCGTAGACGAAGTCGAACTCCGAGTCGTCGCCTCTGTTTATCCTGTCACGTACTGCGGTGTTTATCCACGGTATGTCGATCTTCACGGGGCATTTGTTGACACATCTCGAACAGCCCGTACACAGGTCGTTGAACTCCTCGGCGGAGTCAAGACCCTCGACGCCCGCTTCCCATCCCGTGGCGATCCCACCGGTGTAGGTCTCACCGCCGAAGACGTGTCCTCCCGCGCTCTGGAAGTTGGGACACGTGTTGAGACACGCCGAACAACGGATGCAGTAGAGTGTCTCCCTCAGAACCTCGTCTTGTCTCATCTCCGACCGTCCGTTGTCGACGAGGACGAGGTGAAACTCTCGGTCCTCGGCGTCGGCGTCCTCGCCGAAGACGGGGCTGTCGAGAGGTGGGGTCAGAAGAGAGACGTACGACGTGATCGCCTGTCCCGTACCCGACCTTCCTATGAGCTCTATGAAGGGCTTCATCTCGGCGACAGACGGTAGTATCTTCTCGATCCCCGCGACTGCGACGTGTGTGCGTGTCGACTCTACGACCTTACGGGCGTTCCCCTCGTTGGTGACTACTGCGACTGTCCCCGACTCTGCGGAGACGAAGTTGGCTCCCGTGATGCCGACGTCTGCGTTGTCTATCCTGTCACCGAGGTAGTCGCTCGCGAACTCGGTAAGCTCCTCGGCGGTTTCGAGATCGTGATCGAGGTCGAACTTGTCGTTGAAGAGACGTGCTATCTTCTGTCTCGACTTGTGTATTCCGGGCCCTATGATATGGGACGGCTCCTCGTCGGCGAGCTGTATCACGAACTCGCCGAGGTCGGTCTCGTAGACGTCGACATTTTCTTCTTCGAGTGCGTCGTTGAGGTCTATCTCCTCGGTAGTCATCGACTTGCTCTTGACAGCGGTGTCCGCGTCGGCGTCTTCAGACACCTCGGCTACGTACCGACGGGCGTCTTCGGCGTCGTCTGCGACGTATACGGTGCCTCCGTTCGACTCGACGGTCTCACGTAGCTCCTCGATAAGTGACGGAAGCCGTTCTATGGCGTCCTCCTTTATCTCGCGAGCCTCAGATCTGAGGTCTTCGTACCTGTCGCCGAGTCCGTCTACGGCGGCGTCACGCGACTCGTTGAAATGGTGTGTGTTACCGTAGACTGCGTCGCCCTCGTCTTCGAGTATCCGGTTTATGTATTCGGCTTTCTCAGTATCACTCATTCTACCACCACTACCTCGGCGGTCGAGACACCGTGGACGCCCCTGACCGACTCGCCCATGTCACTCGTGGAGCTAACTCCCGTAGCGAGTACGACGTCGGTATCGGCGGAGTCGACGAGTTCGAGAGCCGTTTCGATGTCTTCCACGAGGTCGTCACGTCTCAGGACGGCGACGTGTCTGTCTGGATACAGACTCACCTGGCTCGACCTTGCCTCCGAGGTGATGCCGAGAGTCCCGTAGGAAGCGACACCGAACTCCGCTCTCGTGATACCCGTGTCGGCGTCACGTATCTCGTCGTCCGAAGGCTGGGTCTCGATATAGTCGGGGAGAAGAGAGCCATCGAGATCCGACGACGCGACCGCAGTCCCCTCGGTAGCATCGTCGACCGCGTCCGAGAGATCCGACCTCGGCACAGCCGTGACTCCGACGCCCAAGTCAGCGAGTCTCTTCTCGAACTCGTCCAAAGAAGAATCAGAGTCGGAGTCGGATTCTTGTTTCACTACCACTACCTCTATGTAGGTCTACCGTCCGAGACGTCTTACGCGTTACGTGTTAGGTTATGCGTTCTGCTTCGTGTACGGGAGCTTTCCACCCGCTGCGAGGAGTCGGCGCTCTCTCTCACTGGCTTCGAGTTCGACGGGTATCTCTATTCCGTTCGTCTCGTTGACGAGAGTGAACTCCTCGTCTCCTGCCTCGACCTTCTCGACGACGTTCTCGATACGCAGGTCGTCGCCCTCGTCTATCTTGGCGTAGTCCTCGGGGTTCTTGAACGTCAGCGGAAGGAGACCGAAGTTGAATAGGTTCGCCTTGTGTATACGCGCGAACGACTTCGCGACGACCGCCTCGACGCCTAAGTTCATCGGACACAGCGCGGCGTGCTCACGGCTCGATCCCTGTCCGTAGTTCTCCCCGCCGACTATGACTCCGCCGCCCTTCTGTTTCGCGCGTTCTGCGAAGTCGGAGTCGACACGTGAGAGTGTGTACTCCGAGAGCTTGTCTATGTTCGATCTGTACATGAGGATCTCACTCGTCGCGGGTATGATGTGGTCGGTGGTTATGTCATCGCCGACCTTGAGGAGTGTCTCTCCCTCTACGGTGTCACCGAGGGGATCCTTGAGAGGTACCTCGCCTATATTGGGACCCTTCTCAAGCTCGACCTCGTCGTCGTCGGGTTCGAGTAGGTCGACCTTGCTTCCCGAGAAACCGTCGGGTATGACTGTTCCGGGAGCGTCGACTCCGTAGGTCTCGGCGTAGTCGCGTGGATCTACGAGTTCGCCCTCGACTGATGCGGCGGCGGCGACCTCGGGCGACGAGAGATAGACCTCATCGTCTTCTATTCCCGAGCGTCCCTCGAAGTTACGGTTGAAGGTCCTGAGTGAGGCGGAGTCGCTCGCGGGGACATGTCCTATTCCGATACACGCGCCACACGTCGACTCGGACCAGTTGACGCCCGCAGCCATGAGGTCGGCGGCAGTTCCGTTTCTCGCGAGCATCTCGTCGGTCTGTTTCGAGGCGGGTGCGACTATGGCGTGGACGTCCTCGTCGACTGTGTTGTCATCGAGTGTGCGCGCGAACGACTCGACGTCCTCGTATCCGCCGTTGGTACACGATCCGACCATGACCTGTTCGACCTCTGTTCCCTCGACCTCGGAGACGGGAACGACATTGTCGGGCATGCTCGGACACGCGACGAGAGGCTCTATCTCGCCGAGGTCGATCTCTATGGTGTCGTCGTACTCGGCGTCGTCGTCGGGCTTGAGCTCTGTGTAGTCTTCTTCTCTTCCGAGACGTTCGAGGTAGTCGCGCGTCCTCTCGTCGCTCGGGAAGACACTCGAAGTCGCTCCGAGCTCCGTACCCATGTTAGTGATAGTCGTCCTCTCGGGGACGGAGAGACTCTCGACCCCAGGACCCGTGTACTCGAAGACTCTTCCGACTCCGCCCTCGACGCCATGACGTCGGAGCATCTCGAGTATGACGTCCTTCGCAGTCGCCCAGTCAGGTAGCTCTCCCGTGAGACGTACCTCGACGACCTCGGGCATCTCGATGTAGTAGGCACCTCCACCCATCGCTACGGCTATATCGAGACCTCCCGCACCTATCGAGAGCATACCCATTCCGCCCTGTGTCGGCGTGTGGGAGTCGGCTCCGAGGAGAACCTTGCCGGGCTCGGCGAAGTTCTCTGTGTGTACCTGGTGACATATGCCGTTTCCGGGGCGTGAGAACCACGCGCCGTACTTGTTCGACGCGCTCTTGAGGAAACGGTGGTCGTCGGTGTTCTTGAAGTCGAACTGGTAGGTCTGGTGGTCACAGTACTGTGCGGCGAGTTCGGTCTTGTGTTCGGGCATGTCGAGTGCCTCGAACTGGAGCCAGACGAGTGTGCCTGTCGTGTCCTGAGACAGAACCTGGTCGACATCTATCCCGATCTCCTCGCCAGGCTCCATATCTCCTTCCACCAAGTGGTCGGAGATAATCTTCTGAGTGATGTTTTGTCCCATGTGTGGTGATAACCACGGCAACCTAATAAGAGTTTACAGCCGTGTCCGAAACCGTCACGGAGAACCACGGAGTCTGTATAGCGGATTAGGATTTACGACGTAACGACGACGGTGTATCAGGGGGGAAGAGAAAGATAGGAGGTTCTGTTGCAAGTCTAGTCGCGACTGTGAGCCTCGTCAGAGCTCAATAAAGTAAATATCGCTATACACAACCGCACCTCTCAGTCGTCGACAGTCATAGCGTGATATGGTACTTAACCGTGTTTCTGGGAGACACAGTCTGGGTCACGTCGCCATGAAAGACCTTATGCGAGCGGTGACATCGTCAGCGTCAGCATCGGCGTCATCAGTTTTCAGAGGTGGAAGAACTCTATCAACTGTACTCCTCAATCTCTATGACTTTCTTCGTCTCAGGATGAGTAAGATCAGTGTCGCGTGAGACTACCGGAGCATCGAGGTCGCGTCCGACTGCGGCGATTAGACCATCAATTCCTCCGAGAAAAGGACCCTCAGATCCAATCTCATCTGCTATCTCCCCGGCTATTATGGCGGTTTCGGCGTCGGTACTGTATATCTCTCCCCACGACAGATATTCCTCGGCTGCTTCAAGGTCGCCATCGGGATAGTTTCCCTCTCCGACTAAGATCTCAGCATAAGCAGGTGCGGGAATAATCCAGTGTTGGCTGTCGCCGCCGTTGTCCTCGTAGAACCTCTTGGTGTCAGGACTTCCATTGAAGTAGTCGATGAGAAAAGAAGTGTCGAGAATCTTCATCGCTACTCAGAGAGGGACGAAGCTGAGGGCTGCTTCAGACGTCTCTTCCGTTCGCCTCTAGAGTTCTGAAGTCCTTCACGTACAGCATCAGCGTGTTCATCAGACCATCTTCCGAATCCCTCGTAGAAATCTGCCTCAGAGTCCTCGAGTAATATCCTCTCGATAACCTCGTTGAAGCTCTCGCCCTCTCTCTTTCGTTGCTCGAGATGTCTTTTGACCTCGTCACTCACACGTATCTGTTCTGTCGCAGTGACCATTCTACCGTGTTGACATCCGTGTTGACAGAACTTTAGGCTTTCGTGACTCTGAACCGAACCGAAAAGAGTTCTGAAGAAGATAAAAGAAAGATTTCAGTCGTCGCTCGGGACGCGGTCGTGCGTCTCTGTCTCCGACGACGGTTTGTCGAACTGACTTACGAAGTCGTCTTCTTCTTCCTCTTCTTCCTTCTTCTCCTTAATCTTCTTCATACGGAAGATCTCCTCGCGCTCCATCTCGTCGAGACGTAGCTCTATGAAGTCACGCGCCTCCTTGAGCTCGGGAAGAAGCTTGAACTCTAGGGCGTTGACACGTCTCTTCGTCTTCTCAATCTCGTCGAGCATCTTTCTCATCGCGGTCTCTATCTCGGCGGCGAGTATTATCGAGTCGAGGAGCTTCTCGTAAGCCTCCGCCGCCTCGTCGACACGCGCACTCGTGCCGAGAAGACCGTAACCGCGCTCTCCGATGTCTTTCTGTACCTTCGACCCCTCGATCTGGGGAACTACGACTCCCATTATGTTCTTCGAGTCGACGACTATCTCGGGAGTCTCGGCACGCGCACTCGCTGCGCCTCTCACTGCGAGGTCACCGTCCATCGCCCGAGCCTTGTTGATCTTCTTCTGAGCCTCGTCGTAGTCCTGTTCAAGCTGTGAACGTACGTCCTGAGCCTCGTCAAGTATCTCCATGAACTCCATTATGAGTCCATCGCGCTTCTTCTCGAGAGTGTCGTGACCCTGTTCGGAGAGCTCGATACGATCCTTGATCTCCATCAGGTTCTTACGCGTGGGTTTGACGTCCTCTACTGCCATTGTGTTGTGGGGATGTTATGTTTTGACGAGGTTAAGCCTTCGCCTCGACCTCTTCTTCGTCTCCTTCTCCTTCTTCCTCGATGTAGTACTCCTCGATGAACTCGTCGCCGACACGTTTGAGCTCGTCCTTCGGGAGCATCGAGAGGAGATCCCACGCTATGCCGAGAGTCTCCTCTATCGAACGGTTGGTGTCCCAGCCCTGGTTGACGAACTCCTGTTCGAACCTGTCGGCGAAGTCGAGGAAGAGGTTGTCCCTCTCCGAGAGCGCCTCACGTCCGACAATGTTAACGAGGTCTCTGAGGTCGTTACCCTCGGCGTAGGCGGCGTACATCTGGTTGGCGACGTCCTCGTGGTCGGCACGTGTGAATCCCTCTCCTATTCCGTCGTCCATCAGACGTGAGAGCGACGGAAGGACATCTATCGGTGGGACGACTCCCTCCGATTCGAGGTTCCTGTCTATGTATATCTGGCCCTCGGTAATGTAGCCGGTGAGGTCGGGTATGGGATGTGTGTCGTCGTCTCCGGGCATCGTGAGTATAGGGATCTGGGTGACACTTCCCTCGACTCCCTCGATACGTCCCGCTCTCTCGTAGAGCGAGGCGAGGTCGGTATACATGTAACCCGGGTATCCACGTCGTCCCGGAACCTCCTCACGTGCCGCGCCTATCTCACGCAGAGCCTCACAGTAGTTGGTCATGTCTGTGAGTATGGTGAGGACGTGGTAGCCCTTGTCGAAGGCGAGGTACTCCGCCGTCGTAAGAGCGAGTCTCGGAGTGACTATACGCTCGACAGCGGGGTCGTCGGCGAGGTTCTGGAAGACGACAGAACGTTCGAGCGCGCCGGTGCGTTCGAACTCCTCTAGGAACTCGTTTGACTCCTCCTGTGTGATTCCCATCGCGCCGAAGACGACTGCGAACTCGGTGTCTTCCTCGCCCTCCTCGGGAACCTCAGCCTGTCGCGCGATCTGGAGCGCGAGGTCGTTATGGGGTAGTCCGCTTCCCGAGAAGATCGGGAGCTTCTGTCCACGTATGAGGGTGTTCATGCCGTCTATCGCGCTGACACCCGTCTGTATGAACTCCTTAGGGTACTCACGCGCAGTCGGGTTTATCGAGGCTCCGATTATGTCACGTCTCTCGTCGGGGACTATCTCGGCACCGCCGTCTATGGGGTTTCCACGTCCCGATAGGACGCGTCCGAGGAGATCCTCGGTGACGGGCATCTTCATCGTCTCTCCGAGGAAACGCACGCTCGAGTTCTGGTCGATTTCGTTCGTACCCTCGAAGACCTGTACGCTGACTATGTCGTCTCCCGACTCGAGAACCTGCCCCTTCTTGATCTCGTCGCCTACCTTTATCTCGACCATCTCGTCGTATCCGACGGGCTCGTCGACCTCAACCATCACGAGGGGTCCGCTGATCTCGTTTATTGTCTTGTACTCCTTCATGTTATCACCTCATCTCGTTGAACTCGTTCTCTAACTCCTCGTCTATCTCGTCGACGAGTGGCTCCCAGTCCTCCTCTGTGGGTATGTCGAAGAGGCGCTTCGGCGACTCCGCCTGGTTTATCTCCTCGACGGGGACACCCGCATCGAGAGCATCAAATGCTAGGTCGTTGAACTTACGTATCAGACTCAGCATCGCGAACTGCTTGTCTAGCTCACAGTAGGTATCGACGTCGTGGAAGGCGTTCTGCTGTAGGAAGACCTCACGTATGTAACGCGCGACCTCGAGTGTGAGCTGCTGATCCTCGGGGAGAGCGTCCTTTCCGACGAGCTGGACGATCTCCTGTAGCTCGTTCTCCTCGTCGAGTACACCCACAGCCCACTGTCTCGCGTCGGGCCAGTCGGCGTCGACCTCGTCCTCAAAGAACGGGTCGAGCTGTCCCTTGTAGAGCGAGTACGAGTCGTTCCAGTTTATCGACGGGAAGTGGCGTCTCTCGGCGAGGTCGGCATCGAGAGCCCAGAAACACTTCACGATACGCAGAGTGTTCTGTGTGACGGGCTCCGAGAAGTCGCCTCCAGGTGGCGAGACAGCACCTATGACACTCACGCTGCCGTCCTGGTTTCCGAGCGTGTTGACACGTCCTGCACGCTCGTAGAACTCGGCGAGAGCCGCTGCGAGGTATGCGGGGTATCCCTCCTCACCGGGCATCTCCTCAAGGCGCGACGATATCTCACGCATCGCCTCAGCCCATCGGCTCGTCGAGTCCGCCATCAGAGCGACGTCGTATCCCATGTCACGGTAGTACTCGGCTAGAGTGATTCCGGTGTATATCGAAGACTCGCGCGCCGCGACGGGCATGTTACTCGTGTTAGCTATGAGAGAAGTCCTCGACATCAGGGGGTTCCCCGTCTTGGGATCTTCGAGTTCGGGGAAGTCATCGACAACCTCGGTCATCTCGTTTCCTCTCTCACCACAGCCGACGTAGATGACTATGTCTGCGTCACTCCATTTCGCAAGCTGGTGCTGTGTGACTGTCTTTCCGCTTCCGAAGGGTCCCGGAATCGCCGCTGTACCTCCCTTAGCGATAGGGAAGAGACCGTCGAGTACACGCTGTCCCGTCACGAGAGGGTCGCGCGGGGTGACCTTCTCGTCGAAGGGTCTCGACTTCCTGACAGGCCACTCCTGTTTCATCGTGATCTCAGTTCCGTCTTCGAGTATCACGACGGGCTCCTCGACGGTGTAATCTCCCTGCTTGACCTCGGCGACGGTGCCGCCGTCCTCGTCGGGCGGAACCATTACCTTGTGGTCTATGCTTATTGTCTCGGGGACTGTGCCAACTATATCTCCGGAGCCTATCTCGTCGCCCTCCTCGACCTCGGGTACAAACTCCCACTCCTTCTCGAGGTCGATACCCGGGGCGTCGACTCCTCTGTCGAGGAAAGCCCCCATCTCGTCTTCGAGTATGTCGAGAGGACGCTGGACTCCGTCGTATATCGTATCGAGTATTCCGGGTCCGAGGTCGACACTCAGGGGTGCTCCCGTTGTTACGACGGGCTCTCCGGGGCTGATCCCCGAGGTCTCCTCGTAGACCTGTATAGTCGTCGTGTCGCCCTCTATCTCTATGACCTCACCCATCAGTCCTTCGTCTCCGACGTAGACGACGTCGTTCATACGTGCGTCGAGACCCGTCGCCTCAACGACGGGACCGCTCACGTTGGATATCTCGCCATCACCGTCTTCGACGGTCTGCTGTTCTGCCTTGCTCATGTTTATTCCTCCATAAGGTCTATTCCGATTGCACGTTTTATCTTCTGTCTGAGTCCGCCTGCGCCGCCCTCACCGCCGAGCGTCACGAAGGTCGGCTCTATGCTGTTCTCTACCTCGTTCCTGACGTCCCTCGACAGGTAGTCGAGGTCATCTTGGTGCATCACTATTATTCCGACTTCGTCGTTTCCGAGGAGATCCTCGACTGCGCCGTCTAGCTCCTCGTCCTTGTTCTGGTCACGAACCTCGCGGAAGGTGTCGACTCCCGCGAGACGGAAACCGTCGGTGAAGTCGGGACTTCCGATTACGCCTACCTTCATTCTACCACCATGATGGATTCCTCTATCTCCTCACGGCTGAGTCCGGCTTCCTTTCCGCGTGCTATCGCACGTATGTTGGCGACCTCGCGCTCCTTGTGGAGTATATACGAGATCACGGGAGCCATCGAGAGGGGATACTGGTAGGTCATCCGCTGTGAGTATCCCATCAGAACCCTGTCTATCGCCTCGTCGAACTCCGTGAGGCTTCCTGCCTCCTCGAGCGCGTTTATGGCGTCTTCGAGGCGGTCACCGTATTCGGACTCTCTCAGAGCGTTGAGTAGCTCCTCGCGGTTGCCTGAGAGCCTCTTGAGGTCGTCCTCGGAGAAAGCCTTTCCGCCCTCGATGAAGTAATCGGAGATGTCGACGTTCTCCATCTCCTCGGCGACACGAACCGTGTTACGTATGTTGAGTATGTCGATCTCTGTTCTGAGAAGGTCGTTGTAGACCTGTCTGGGCCCCTGTCCTCCCTGTACCTTCGATCGGAGTCCCGCTCCGAGGTCGTCGTCATCTCCTCCGACTAGCTGTTCGTAGAAGGTTCTGTCGACAGCGTTCTCGAGCGGAAGTAAGACTCCCGTCTCACGGAACTCGTCGAAGGCGTCTTCGAGACCCTCGCCGAAGACAGTTCCCGAGAGGGACTCGACGACCTGTTCGATGTCTTCGAGTCCGAGAAGGTCGTCAAAGACCTCCTCGTCGAGCTCTCCCGCGAGTATGAGGTCGTTCTTTATCTCGGTATCCGTAGCGCCCGTGTAGACGCCACGTAGAACCGTCTTGATATTCCACGCGTCGTAGCTACGCAGGTACTCGACGACGAGTTCACTTAGGTCGCCCTTCGACCAGCTCACTATGTCGCTGAAATGGCGCGCCATGTTGTCGTAGAGGGCGTACTCAACGAGGTCGACCCCCGTGTACCGCGACGCGAGACGGTCGACTTCGCGCGAGTACTCCGACTCCTCCATGAACCGCGCTATCTCGTTGGGCTGCATACGCACGAGCTTCCTGTAGTCGTCCTCGTCGAAGAGCTTCGACTTACGGACTCGGACGCGCGAGGTCACGTACTCGAAGTTCGACTGTTCGGAGATCTCTGCTTCGGCTCCTGCCACGGCTAATCACCCTCTCCGAAGAGAGTCGACGAGACCTGTTTCATGCTGTCGTCCCAGACCTCGTCGAGGACGGAGTCGAACGAGTTGTCGACCCTGACCTTACCGCCCTCAGCCTCGACGACAACGCCTCCGAGTATGTCGGTGGTGCCACCGAGCTCGAAGCCATCGTACGACTCAAGGAGTTCGCTGACTGTGTCCTCGTCCTTCTCCGCGGCGTAGACGGTTCCCGAGTCAGCGTCAAGATCCTCGACGGCTCCTTCGAGAAGCTCCTGGTTGAGCTCGTCTCTGTCTTCTTCGAGGCTGCTTACCCTCTCCTCAACGTCGTCTCTGAGATCGTCGAGGAGTCTCTTCTTCGCCTGGAGCCTCATCTGTTTAGCCTCGAGCTTCGCGCTCGCAAGCGTCTCCTCGCGCCGCGTCTCAATCTCCGACTCGACTTCGTCCTCCGCCTCGGCGATTATCTCGTCTGCCTCTTCCTCGGCGTCGGATACTATCTCGTCGGCGCGCTCCTCAGCCTCCTCAATGATCTCCTCGGCTTCGTCACGAGCCTCGTCCTTTATATCCTCAACTACTGTTTGTAGTCCCATTGTTAAAGAAAAAGAGGTGTTTTTAGACTACGAATATGACGACCAGAGCAAGTATGACGAGGGTCTCGGGAAGGACTGTCATTATGAGACCCTGTGTGAAGAGGCTCTGATCCTCCGCCATGGCGCCTACCGCCGCCGAGCCTATTCCTCTCTCAGCATATCCTGCACCGAGCGCGGCGAGTCCGACTCCGAGCGCCGCCGCGGCACTTGCGGGGATAGCGGGTGCTGACTGCTGAAGCGATACTGCGTTTTCGACTAGTGTTCCTATCATTGTTGTTTACTCCTCTGTGGTATACTTTCTTTCAAATCCAAACGGTTCGTATGTCTCACCGCCGCCTTCATAAAACTTACCAAAGAACTCTACGTATTCAAGACGCACTCCCTGAAGTCCCGCGCTCGTGACACCGAGTGCGAGTACGAGAATATGTCCCACGACCAGGACGACTACTCCTCCGATCATTCCGACTACTCCCATCTCGAATAGTCCTGGGAACATGAGTGCCTCCTGACCGTACTCTTCGACGGCGTGTGACGATGCTTCTCCAAGTAGGAAATGGAACTCGCCGTGGTGCTCATAGGCTCCGAAGACGAGGAGGTTGACGACGAACGCCATCCCTGCCTTTGCGAGCAGAACCGCGGCGAGACGAGTGTACGACAGTACGTTGACGAGAACGTTGAGGAACTCGACAACCTCGACTATGTCAGCCATAGCGAGAAGTACGACTCCCGCGAAGAAGACGACAAGTCCAACGTATCCAACTGTCGTTGGAAGCCCCGTGAATCCGAGTCCGAAGGGATTGCCCGCAAAGACCGACTCGGATCCGACGAGTATCGGGGGTGCCTTTCCGAATGCTCCGGCGAAGATCCACGTCCAGAGTCCGAACATCATCATCAGCCACGATCCGCTCTCCTTCATCGCGTCACCGAAGCCGTGTTCGAGGTTGGCTATGAAGTCGGTTATCCATCCCACCGTGAGATGGATGATTCCGACGAATAATGAGACGACGATCCATGCGAGGGCGTAGTCTCCGAAGGCTGGCTGAAGACCCTTGTGTATCGGGGGATGTCCTCCCCAGACGACCTCGCCTAAGACGTGGAGTCCGAATATCTCGCCGTAGAGTACTCCGAAGACAGCCGTCGATCCGCCAGCCCAGAGTGTCAGACCGCCGAGGCTTCTGAGAGCCGGGCTCTCGAACTTGGTGTAGAGAACGGCTCCTATTCCGAGGTAGAGAAGACCGTACCCGAGGTCTCCTATCATGAAGCCGAAGAAGGCGGGGAACGTCAGAAGAAGGAAGAGTGTCGGATCTACCTCGGAGTACTTCGGCAGGCTGACAGCCTCGACGAGTATCTCGAAGGGCTTCGCGGGACCCGGATTATCCTGTACGACGGGAGGACTGTCTTCTTCCTCCTCGTCTGTGTGTCCGTGACCGTGATCTTCTTCCCTCTCTGCTCTCTTGAGCTCCCTTATGTCGACGTGTCCTCCGACTACGTCCTTGACCCTCGACTCAAGCTCGTCGAAGGTCTCAGTCGGAATCCAGCCCTCAACGACGAACGAGTTTTCCGTAGTCGCAAACCTGAGAGGAGCCTCCGCCTTCTCTACGTCTACGGTGAGCGCCTCCTCAGCGGCGAGGAGGAAGTCGGCTGAGTTGTTCTTTATCTCCTCACGTACCGAGTCGAGGTCGTCGAGCTCCGACTCCAGACGGCTCTGACGTGTCTCTAGCTCTCTGAGAAGCTCCTCGGGGGAGCCCTCCGCATCGGGAACCTCGACCGCCGAAAAGCTCGCGCTTACGAGCACATCCGAAAGGTCGGTGTCATCGGTGACCGTAGCCGCTACGGCGACTACGTCGGAGCCGCTGCCTCCGATTATCTCGAACTCGTCGACCTCCTCCGACGACCTCAGGACGTCCTTTACGCCGTCTACGTCGCCCGTCTCTCCCACGACTACGTCTATCGAGTCGTATCCTCGGAGTAGGTCGAGGTCGACTCCGAGCTCCGCGAAGGGTTCGAGAGACGACTTCTGATCGCGGACCTCCCTGAGCTGGTCACGGAGGTCGTCACGTTCGTCCTCTAAGTCGTTGACCTTCTGACGGACGGTTTCGAGGCGCGACTCTATCTCGTCGTCGTCGAGGTCGAACGCCGTGTTCCGGCTGTAGTCGTCGTCCTCGACTCCGAGTATATTCTGTATAGAACGTATCTGGACGAGCTTCTCGCTCGCCTCCTCGCCGAGGTCGAGAGGATCGCCGTTGTCGAAGCCCTCCCAGCTTCCGTCGTAGTCCTCCATGTGGAGGAGGTCGAGGCTGTAGAGCGACTCTATGACGTCGTCTAGAACTCCCTTAGATCCCACTACGGAGACCTTGCTCATCTCCTTAGGTCTGAGTCCTGGCATGCACCCCCTCCTTGAATCTGTCTAAGACTCCCTCGACGGCTTCCTCGGTGTTCTTCTCAGCCTCGTCTTCGAGGTCGCGAACGTCGTCCCTCCCGTCGTCGAGTATCCTCTGCTTCTTCTCGTCTATCTCCTCCTCCGCCTCGGCGAGTTTCTCCTCCTTGAGACTACTCGCCTCTTCCTCTGCGTCTGAGAGGATCTCGTCTGCTTCCCGGCGCGCTTCCTCGACTATCTCGTCGGCTTCTTCCTCGGCTTCCGCGACTATCTCGTCTGCGTCTTTCTCAGCCTGCTTTATGTCGCTTAGTATGCCTTCTTCCTCTGCGGTTGCCATCTTATTAACATGAATTTGTGTGTAGATGAGTATAAGGAGGTTTCTATTTTGTAGAGAGGATGAGAAAACAAAACCTCTAATACCGTGGACGACTAACTTCGTCAGATTAGATGACCGATACCGAGGAAAAGAGCACCGACGCCAACGGCGTCCCTGACAGCCTTAGAAAGGCGTTCTGGAGAACAGTCCTACATCTCAACGTAGGCCCGATCTCGGTCTCTCTCGGTCTTATGCTGTGGTACTTCAGGAGCCTCGGAGAAGCCGCTCCGTTTCTTGTCGTGGGTGTCTTCTCGCTCGCACGTGCTGGGGTCTTGTACAGACGTAACGTACCCGACGTCGACGATGGGGTATGACGGATGACAGAGCGTGGACAGAAAAGAGGGTGCTACTCGTCGGGGTGCTGATGGTCGTAGAGCTTCTCGGAGGACTCCTCGAACATCTCCTTCTCGCGGTCGGAGAGCTCCCACTCGACGACCTCCTTTACGCCGCCCTCTCCTATCTTCGCGGGAACTCCTATCGAGACGTCCTCGACTCCGTACTCACCGTCTAAGACGACACTCGACGGAATTACGTCGTCCCTGTCGAGAGCTATCGACTCTATGACCTGGGCGACCCCCCTGCCTGGACCGAACTCAGTCGCCCCCTTCTTCTCTATGACGTTCATGGCACTCTCACGGAGCGTCTCTGTGATCTCGTCGCGCTCTTCGTGTGTAAAGTCGGGATCTCTGCCGTCGACACGTACCTTCGAGAAGACGGGAACCTGTGTGTCTCCGTGTTCTCCTATTATAGACGCCTCGACGTTGAGTACGGAGGTGTCGAACCTCTCGGAGAGGACGTAACGGAAACGGGCAGAGTCGAGTCTTCCCGCGAATCCTATCACCTTGTCACGGTCTCTCTCGCTGACCGAGTAGAGATGGTGGTTGAGTACGTCCATCGGATTGGTCGTGAGTATAGTGACCGCCTCGGGGGCGTACTCGTCTATCTCCGACATTATGTCCCCGATTATCGACTTGTTGGCGTCGGCAAGGTCGAGTCTCGTCATCCCGGGCTCCCTCGGCTTTCCTGCTGTAATTACGACGACGTTACTGTCCTCGGCGTCCTCGTAGCCACCCTGGTAGACGTCTGTGTCGGTATCGTACGCGATACCGTGCATCGTGTCGTGTGCCTGTCCGAGTGCCTTGTCCTCTGCGATGTCTATGTAGACTATCTCGTCGGCTACTCCGCTGAGTGCCGTGTTGAAGCCTACCATGGCTCCTACCGTACCGCCGGCTCCGACTATAGAAACCTTGAAACTCATGTATAGTATTAGGGCGTACTCAGATTAGGTTAAAGCTATCGGAACCAACTAGATACAAGGCAGGAAATGTGACCGTGGCTCGGACTAAAGCCTCGGCGGAAGGTTTAGTAATACTGAAGTCATTAGATATTACCGAGAATGTCGAGTAGTACAAAAGACCCCGAGGTTGTACGGGTCTCCCCGAAGGGTCAGACTACTATACCAAAGAATCTCCGCGAGAAGTTCGGAATAGAGACTCCGGGTGAAGTGTTCATCTACGAAGGGAGAGACGGAATAGTAATAGAGCCGGTGCCGTCAGGCGAAGATCTCCATGGAATTCACTCAGGAGATCACGAGAGAGGTGAGATAGCCGAGAGAGTACGTGAGATAAAAGAAGGGGAGAGAGAAAGAGAAGAGGAGAATATAGAGAGGCTTCGTCCGTCGGACGGAGACGAATAATGACCGAGAGATACGTATTCGACACAGAGGCTGTAATCGCATTTCTCTACAACGAACCCGGTCATGAGAGAGTAGCGGAGCTACTCAACGGTGTCTTCAAGGGCGAGTACGAGGGATATATTACCGAGACCAACGCATCGGAGGTGTTCTATCTAGTCGCACGGTTCGAAGGTGTCGACGAGGAGCCGACAAGAGCCTCGATAAGGGAAGCAGACAGGGATCTGCGTGCGCTTGAACGTCGAGGACTCACGACTGTCTCAGCCGACTGGAGAACCGCAGCCGAAGTCAAGGCTGACGGAGGACTCTCACTCGGAGACGCTTATGCGGTAGCTCTTGCCCATAGCCGGGACGCAACACTAGTTGCAGGGGCTGACGACGACTTCGAGGAGCTTCGTTTCAACATCGACATACTGCGTTTCCGGAGCCACGGCGTCTAAGGGATAAGAGCAAGATATTAGTCTTTCAAGACCGTTGATCGAGTAATGGGATTCCTTGAGGACAAGGGACGTGCGAGGACTTTCTACAGGTACCTGTCGAAGGTCTACGACACAGTAAATCCGGCTTTCTGGACAGTCGAGATGAGGGAGGAGGCTCTGAGCCTTCTCGACATAGATGAGGGCGACAGGGTTCTCGACGTCGGATGTGGCACGGGCTTCACGACGAGCGGTCTCGTGAGGAGAACATCGAATATCGACGCACTCGACCAGAGCGAACACCAGATGGAGAAGGCGTTCGAGAAGAAGAGCTTGGAGGACGTCAGGTTCGCGAGAGGAGACGCCCACAGACTCCCGTACAAGGACGAGACATTCGACTACGTCGTCTCTGCGGGCTCGATAGAGTACTGGCCCGACCCCGAGAAGGCGCTCAGGGACATGAGACGTGTCACGAAGGAGGGTGGAGAGGTTCTCGTCGTGGGACCCAACGAGCCCGACTCGGCACTCTTCAGGTCGCTCGCCGACGCCATAATGCTGTTCTACGACGAGGAGGAGGCGACACGTATGTTCTGTGAGGCGGGATGGCACGGCATAGAGAACCATCTACTGGGTCCTAAGTGGAACGACGATCTAGCGATAGTCACGACGGCTGAGAAGTAGTTGTAGTTACTCGGCGTCGGCTTCCACATCGACGTACTCCTCGATAAGGTCAGCCGCTTCTCTTACTCTGTCCCCGCCGCATTTCCTCGCGATACCGAGATGGTGTCGTATAAGCTCCTCTAGCTCAGGCTCGAACTCGACCCTCGTGGCGTGGACTGTCGCCTCTATCACGGAGTTGAAGCCGCGGTCGACAGTGAAGAGACGTCTCTTCCGTATCTCGCCCTCCTCGGGGACGAGCCTCCACCGTTCTACGTCGCCGTCCCTCTCCTCTCCGACGCACTCGGCGGAGCATCTCAGCCACGCGTCGGCGTACTCGTCGGAGAGCCTCGGCGGATCGGTGTCAGCGTGAGTTTCGAAGTACTCCGAGCCGAGTTCGGAGAGAGCGCCCTCGACATATACTACTGGGTCTGAACTGAAGTTGACGACGACCCTCCTCGTACTACGCACGTTTTCGAGTGTGTCACTACCCTCCCAGAGACGTGCGTATCCGTCGCCGTCCTCTCTTATAATGCCCATCGGCGCGGCGTTGAGACCTACTTTCCCTTGAGTCGTCGCTACCGTCTCGGTTATACGTGCTTCCAAGAAAGACCAGTCGTTGGAGGCGTTCTCGAAGGTCAAAGACGCAGACCTCCTTCGCGCAGGCTTATGTAGACACCCGCCGAAAGTATGTCGGCTGTCGTCCCGGGGTTGATCCCCTCGTCCAAGAGAGCCGAGTCGAGATCCTCAGCCGACAGACCGCCTCGAAGGATGTCCTCGGCTTGGCGTCTCACTTCCTCAGCCACCTCACGTCCGTGTTTCTTCTCGACAAGTGTGTCACGTCTCTCGGAGAGGAGTCTGAGATAAGCCGTAGTCACCGAGGTATTGACGTCGCGTGTCTCGTGGTAAGCCTCGTCTATGTACCCCGACGCCGTAAAGCTCCTCCCGAATCCTGTGACCCACTCGCGCGCTACGTCGTCGATCTCGGCGCTCGCCTCCATCACGTCGTACATCGTGAGTCCTCTCTCCCTGACCTCGTCAGTCGCCCCCTCATGGTTCACGTCGGGGAGATCGATCTCAGTATCATCTTCGACGTATACGTCTACGTGGCTGAAGGAGTCGTAGAACCGCACCGAGTCCTCGACAGTCGTCTCCTCTACGACGCTAGATACTGAGCCGAGACCCGCGTCTGAGTACGACGCCGAGACGAGGGGGACGAGAAGTAGGAGGGCTCCGAAATGGGTGTTTCCGCCCGAGTGGAACTGTGACCGACGGACTGCGTCCTCGAACACCTCTCCGACGCCGACACCGTCTTCACGTGCACGTCTCAGCGACGGCAGAGCCCCCACGGAACTCGCGATAAAGTCAAGAAATGTCGTGTCGCTGTGGTCGTGTCGCCTGTCGACATTTCCGGGCTTCGGGTCAGAGGCCACCTCCAGTAGCATCGCAAGCTGCGCGGTCTGTGCGGGTGTCAGACCTGGGGCGTCGGACACCGTCTCACCTCCTTGTAAAGCCGTCTTAGCTTACCGAGACTCCGTCCACCTCTCGCAGTACTCACCATGTCGGCTCCCCTCTCGAAGTAGTCGGCGGCGTCGGCTCCCGACCGCACGCCGTTATTGGCTATCACGAAGAGGTCGGTAGCCTCGGCTACGTCACTGACGGCGTCGGGAGAGTCCATACAGTCGATATGTATAAAGTCGCCGCCCGCGTCCTCGAACTCCCGAGCGACTGCGGCGTCGTCTACGACCTCAGCTCGGGTCTTGACTCCGACAGTAACACCCATCTCGCTGAGGCGTCGGGTCCAGTCGGCGAGACGTTGGGTGTCTCTGAGTAGGGAGTGTCCACAGCCGACCTCGACCATCTCGTCCTGCCGGCAGTGGGCGTTTATTTCGAGGACACAGTCGTACTCCCGCGCGACCTCTCCGATACGTGCTAGAGAGGCGAAAGACGATGATCTGACGTTCAAGCCGACCCCGAGGTCGGGTGAACGACTACGGAGATCCATGACCTGAGTTTGGACGAAATCGACAGGATCGTTGTAGACGAACTCGTCGCGCCCCCTCTGTATCATCTCGTAGGCGGCTCTCCTAGTCTCGTCGTCGACGTGGAAGCCTCCTAAGAAGACGGCATCCAAGAAGTCGTCTCTCTCGGCGGCGTAGTCGGCGTCGGTCACACCCGCCTCACTTGCGAGCGCGAGTCCACCCCTGAGTCTGTCTGTGTTCGGCATCACGTATTCGCGTCAGTCTTAGGGTCACGGTGTCTTAAGACTGAAGAAACTAGACCAAGCCGGATCAGACTGAAGACTTAACCGACGCCGACCCCGTATGAGACGTATGAAGAGATCCAAAGTCCTTCTCCGAGGTGCGGTTCAGACTGGGATAGTCATAGGAGGAGTCGGTGGTCTCCTCGCGCTCGCGTACCTCCTACTAGTGGAGGTTCCGTCTCAGACCCAGGTCGAGCCTCTCACAGTCGTACTCCTCACGGGAATAGGAGTCGTGAGTCTGCGTGTCTTCGGAAGTATAGCCGGGTCGGTCTTCGGGAGGTACAACGTCGCCGAGGTCGCCGTGAAGGGGCCCATAACGCGTGACGGAGGCGGACGTCTCCCCTCAGCTCCCGTCGGACGGGGTGCCGACGACATAGTCGAGATGATAGAGACAGTCGACGACGACAGGAACACCGACGGACTCTTACTGCGTCTCAACACTCCCGGCGGCGAGGTCGTCCCGAGCGACGACATACGTCTCGCAGTCGAGGAGTTCGACGGTCCCGTGGTGGCGTACACGAAGGACGTCTGTGCGAGCGGTGGCTACTGGATAGCGAGCGCGTGTGACGAGATATACGCGAGGGACGTGAGCGTCGTGGGGAGCATAGGAGTCTTAGGATCGCGCGTCAACGCCAAGGAGCTCGCCGACAGGCTCGGTGTGTCGTACGAGAGGTTCGCCGCGGGGAAGTACAAGGACGCCGGGACACCCCTAAAGGAGATCGAGGAGTACGAGCGCGACTTCATACAGGGGATCATAGACGACTACTATGACGCCTTCGTGAGCCGTGTCGCCGAGAGACGCAGTCTCTCAGAGGAAGAGATAAGAGACACTGAAGCGAGGTACTACTTAGGAGACACAGCCGAGGAGATGGATCTCGTCGACGAGATCGGTACACGCGACGACGCGAAGGAGCGTCTCGCCGAACTCATGGACGTCGAGAGAGCCGTCGTGAGGGAGATGGAGCCACGTCTACATCTGAGGGACAGGATGAGAATCGGTGCGTCGAAGATAGCCGAGGGCTTCGGCTCGGGAGTTGCGTCTGTCATAGAGGACAAGGAGTTCGACGGCTTCCGGTTCAGGCTCCGTTGAGTCTGAGAAGGTGTCAGACTGTCCCGTCGTGGCTGCCACGACTGAGTTCGACCCCCGTGACCTCGGACGCTTTCTTGAGTGCTTCGTCGTAGTCGCCTTCTTCGAGAGCCTCCCAGACTTGGTCGTCTTCTATGACGTCCCAGAGTAGTCTTCGCCTCTCCCTGTGTCCGTCGACCTCGTCCTTGAGGACGGGACGTATCTCCTTCTGAAGACGTACCATCGGGTCGGCTTCTTCGAGGACGGGCTCTATACGCCGGCGCAGGTACTTCGTCATCGCCGGACTGCCGCCGTGTGTGGATATCCCGATGACGGCTTCGTCTGTCTCGACTACGCTCGGGGTTGCGACGTCTCCCTTTTCGTGTGTCGTGTTGACGAGACAGTCCTTCTCAGACGCGACCTCGACTACGGCGTCGTTTACCGAGTCGTCAGAGGTCGCGGGGACGACAAGATAGGCGTCGTCGACGTACTCCGCGATGTTGTCACGCGAGACCTCCTCCTCGACCTTCTCGCAGTCGACGTCGTCGAAGCCGTCGTCGAAGGAGTCGGCGACGACACGGACGTCAGCCTCGGAGGACGACGAGAAGAGGGTCGCCTTGCGTAACGCGACAGATCCGCCGCCTACGACTACGACTGTCTTTCCCGAGAGGTCGTGGAGGAGAGGTATCACTACTCGGTCTTAGCATCTCGCCGTATATCCGAGTTTCGGGAGGCGGGCGTACATACGTGAACTACCCCGACCTACTGCGCTCGGCTTACGCGCTCGTCTCAAACTCTACGAGTTTGATGGCTCGTGAATCTAAGATTCACGAACGCTTCGTTGAGGTCGGAGCTTCGATGTCTTCTCGTCCACTTAGCACCGTGCCAGAGGTGGAGTCGTTGAAGCACCGTTCGGGCGTGTTCACGGACACCCCGAGACTGGATAGAGGTCGTTCGATAGACTTACCCAGTCCTCTTTTGGCGATGTTCGTCGCACCGTTCTTATCCGCATTATCTTCTAAGCCACACTCACTACATCGGAAACATCCTTGTCCTTCGCGTGCCGTTTCTTGGTTGCCACACCGACTACACGTTTGCGAGGTCATATACTCGTCAACTTCTACGACGGTGATACCCTCGAATTTAGCCTTGTACTCTATGAACTGCTTTAGCGTGTAGTGAGGCATCGAACTAAGCCGTCGGTTCATCTCACTACCCTTGTCGCCGTCGTCTATCCCTTCGAGGTCACCGATGACAATGAAGGCGTTCCGTTCCTTTGCTTCCTCTACGATGTTACGGCTTATCTTATGTAGTCGATCTTCGATTACCCTACGCTCCTTATCCTTCACTTTCTGTAACGTGTCGTACGCGCCCTTCTCTTGGAGTGTGGTACGAAGATCGTGGTAATGACGACGTTTCCGACGTACTTCTTCACCGTAAAAAGTAGTATTGCGGGAAGGCAACGCCACCGACGTTGCCACCCACCGAACGCCGAAGTCTACACCTATCACGCCGTCGTAACTCTCACGCACTTCAACCTCTTGTCTTATGGTCAGGTGAGCATAATACTCACCGTCATCCCTTACGATTTTACTGTCCTTTACTTCCGCTTCGTCGGGTATTTCTTCGTGTGGTTTGATAGGTACGTTGATACCGCCGTAAACCGTTGCGACGGGTACTTTCAGCCACCAATTCGCTACTTCGTTGTCGTCACGTCGTAGGTCAACGTCGAAGGTATCGTTACGGATGAACCACGGATACTCGTGGTCATCCTTCACCTTCTCTTTCTCTACGTAAGCGTCGGCGCATTGTACTGTAGCCGAGTATAAGTCTATGTCGTCGTCACCCTTTACGTACCGCTGAAAAGCCGTGTACTCACGTTCGAGTGCGTCACGCTTCTTGTTCGTGAGTTCATCGGTTAGTATCTTACCGACGACGGTCTTCTCAGCGGTCTGTTTCATATGCTTCACCCCTGAAGTATAGGACGGGTGTTGTAGCACCCGTTCTACATCATTCTCAGAGAACTAACCCCTGAGTCCGTAGTGTCCTGCACTTCTTACCCTATATTAGGGTCTATATTATCATAAATGTTACGCCATAGGCGTAATATAGGCGTAACAAAATATAAGTAAAACCATACGTTATAACACACATGGTAAAAGTTGAAGTAGAAAACCCAGACCTACACGCGGAACGGAAGGTAGACGACAGAGGGAGAGTATATATCGGTAAAGACTTTTCAGGTAAGAAAGTTCGTGTCATACTTGAATCAGTTGAAGAGGTAGACGAACCGGAGGATGAATAAGTGACGGGGTGTATCACCATCCTACTGCGTATGCGAATCTTCGATTCGCTTGTGCTGGAAAACTCTACGAGTTTTCTGCATCACAGAAATCTCTGATTTCTGAAGACTCGCAAACCGTAGATTTGCGAACGTTACTCATCCGCTAAAACGGATTGCGTTACTCCTTGAGGGTGGAGACTTACCCCTGTTAAGTTAAATTCAAGAGCCTGGAGTCCTTATATGACGCAAGATGACCACAGGAGTAGTTCTTCTCAACTTCGGCGAGCCCCAGAACCCCACGAGAGACAAGGTGGTTCCGTATCTCGAACGTATCTTCCTCGACAACATGTCGCTCGAAGGCGGCATGTCGGAGGAGGACGCCCGCAAACGCGCCTCGAAGCTAGCCGAGAGACGCGCACCCGGTCTGATGGAGGAGTACGAGGAGATGGGAGGAGGCTCGCCTCTGATACCTCAGGCGAAGAGCCAGGCACAGATGGTCGAGGACGCTCTGGTCTCACGCGGCTTCGACGTCGAGACCTACTTCGGGATGCAGTTCACCGAGCCCTTTATCTCGGACGCAGTCGAGGAAGCGAAGGAGGACGGAGTAGACCGCATAATCGGTCTTCCGATCTACCCGCTGTGTGGACCCTCTACGACGGTCTCGTCTCTCGAAGACCTGAGTGACGCCGTCGAGGAGTCGGACTGGGACGGCGAGTACAACGAGATAACCGGATGGCACGAACACCCCGACTACGTCGACATACGTGTCGAGAACATACGTGACTACGCCGAAGCGGAGGAGGTTGACCTCAACGACGATGACACCGAACTAGTCTTCTCAGCACACGGAACGCCTATACATTACTTAGAAGAGGGAAGCAGGTACGACCAGTACGTCGAGGAACACTGTGCTGAGGTCGCCGACAGACTGGGTGTCGACTCCTACACGATAGGATACCAGAACCACGAAAACCGTGACATAGACTGGACAGAGCCCGACACCGAGGAGGTCATAGAGGAGATAGACGCCGAGAGGGTCGTGGTCGACGCCGTGAGCTTCATGCACGAACAGTCGGAGACACTCTCGGAGCTCGACATCGAACTCGCCGAGGAGGCGGAGGAGGAGGGTCTCGAACTCTACCGCGTCCCCGTGCCACACGACGACCCGAGGTTCGGCTCCGTACTCGCCGACCTGATCCAGCCCGTGATAACCGGCGCTGTCGAGGAGTCGGAGATGGGTCAGTGCAGATGTAAGGAGACTCCCGGGACGGTCTGTTACAAGCCCGTACAGGTAGAGTAGAACCGATGTCGTCGGACGACGCAGCCGATGTCGTCGTCGTGGGGGCGGGAGTCTCGGGTCTGTGTCTCACGCATTTCCTACGGAGTAAGGGTATAGACGTCGTCGCATTCGAGTCGGAGCCGGAGCCGGGTGGAGTCATAGACTCCGAGACTGTCAACGGCAGACTCGTCGAGAACGGTCCCCAGAGAATGCGTTACACTGACGGCGTCGAGAAACTCGTCGAGTCGGTCGGTATAGACGACGAGGTCATCGAGGCGAGGATGGAGGTGCCTATGTACGTCTACTTCGACTCGGAGCTACGTCTCGTGCCTTTCTCGGCTTCGGAGTTTCTGACGACTGACATACTCTCACTCGGAGGAAAGCTCAGAGTTCTCGTCGAGCCTCTCACCGACGGCGCGAAGCCCGACGAGACCGCTGGGGATATGTTCACGAGGAAGTTCGGCGACGAGGCGTACGAGAACGTGATCGAGCCTCTCTTCGGAGGTCTCTACGGCTCCGACCCCGACGAGATGTACGTGAGACACTCGCTCTCGCGGGTGAGGAGTATGGAGAAAAGAGAAGGTAGCCTACTCAAGCCGATGTTGAGAAGGGGTCTCTCGGGTGACGCGAGAACGCCGGCTGTCTCCTTCGAGGACGGGATGCAGACATTCACCGACGCCATCTACGAAGAGAACTCCGACGCGGTAGATCTGGGTACGGAGGTTGTCGGTATAGACGAGAAGGAGGAAGACGGCTACGTAGTCGAGACCGACGACGGAGAGGTGGAGACGGAGAGGGTCGTCGTAACCACTCCGGCTTACGTCGCCGCCGACCTGCTTGAGGACTTAGACGACGAGACTGCGGAGTCACTCCGAAGCCTGAATTACAACTCAATAGCACTCGTACATCTCAGGTCGCCGGGATGTGACATCGAGGGCTTCGGATACCAGATAAGGAAGGACGAAAAGTACACGACCCTCGGTGTCACATTCAACGACAGCATATTCGACGCCGACAACAGAGACGGTATCTACACCGCATTTGTGGGCGGTGTCTGGAATCCCGAAGTCGTGACCGCCGACGACGAGACTCTCGAGGAGATAACTACGCAGGAGTTCGAGGAGATGACAGGCTGTGACGCCGAGCTTATTAACGTGAGCCGGTGGGTCGACGGAATGCCGTCGTACGACACGTCGTGGGAGGCTCTCGACGGTCTTGAGACACCCGAGGGGATACGTCTGTGTTCGAACTACATCTCAGGTGTCGGTGTTCCGACACGTCTGCACGAGGCACGTCAGACCGCTGACGAGATCGCGCGAGAGGTCGAAGACGGTGTATGACCAAGAAAAGTTATATACGCAAGGACTGATATATTCGTGTTAAGGTCATCTGGTCAAGAGACAGAGGGAACTATACATGGATGATGAAAATCAGGGAGAAGGGAACCCCGCAAAGGTGATGGTAGTCGACGACGAGAAAGACGTAGCAGATCTCTTTGAAGCTCTTCTTTCTCAGAGATACGACGTCGTAAAAGCGTATGGTGGGGAGGAGGCTCTCGAAAAGATGGACGACACCGTAAACGTCGTCTTCCTCGACCGCCGTATGCCCGACCTGAGCGGCGACGAGGTTCTCGAAAACATACAGGAAGACGACTCGCTCTCGCCCCACGTGGTCATGCTCACGGCTATAAGTCCCGACTTCGACATAATAGAGATGGGCTTCGACGACTACCTCACGAAGCCCGTCGACAGGGACGACCTCTACGACGCAGTCGAGAACTGTCTCGAAAGGGACGAGTACGACGACAAGGTCAACGAGTACCTCAGCTTAGTCAACAAGAAGACCGTCTTAGAGGAGGAGAAGTCACAGGAGGAGCTCGAACAGAGCGATGAGTTCTCGAACCTCGAAGACCGTGTCGACGAACTCCTCGGAGACCTCGATGAGTTACGTGAGGGATTTGTGGAGGAGGACGAGGAAGGATTCGAAGAAGAGTTCAAGAGACTGTAGTTAGTAGTTAGCTACGTTACGTCACGTCAGTTCGTCTACTGTTCTGTCTATCTCCTCGACCATAGCTGTCTGTTCCTGGTTCGCCGCGGCTATGTCGTCGACGCGTTCGGAGACCCTCTCAGCTTTCTCAGCGGCGTCATCTATCATACTCGCGACCTCCTCGGTCGAAGCCGCCTGGTCGTCGGTAGCCTGTGCGACCTCCTCTATTCCCTGGGCGGTCTCACGCACTGCCTCTGCGATCCTCTGTAAGTTCTGCATCGACTCCTCGACCTTCTCGACGCCCTCGTCTATCTGGTCGTTCGCCTCCTCAAGACTCTCGACGGTCTCCTCGGTGTCGTCCTGTATCTCCTCTATGAGGTCACCGATCTCGTCGGCACGTTCCTGTGATTCCTCGGCGAGGCTCTTGACCTCGTCAGCCACGACTGCGAATCCCTCTCCTGCTTCACCCGCTCGCGCCGCCTCTATGCTCGCGTTGAGTGCGAGGAGGTTAGTCTGGTCTGCTATGTCGTTTATGACATCGACGACCTCGTCTATGTCCTCGACCCTATTCCTGAGGGACGTAACGTCGTCGGCGACCTCCTCGCCCGCCTCACCGACGTTTCTCATGACCTCACGTGTCCTCTCGGCGGAGTCGCGTCCTTCCTCGGCGAGTTCCTCAGCCCTCTGGCTCTTGGTGTTGACCTCGTCGGCACTCGAAGCGATCTCCTCGACAGTTGCACTCAGGTTCGAGACCTCAGACGAGACCTCGTCCATCGACTCCGACTGTTCACGTGCGAGATCGGTTATCTCCTGCGAACTCTTGGCGACCTCGTCGGAGGAGTCCCTGAGTTCGGTCACCGACTCCTGTATCCTCTCCGAGACCTCGCGGCGTTTTTCGAGTTCGCCTTCCATCTCGTCCTTGTAAGCCTGTATGTAGGTGTCCATCGCTACCTGCATGTCGAGGTTGGTTATACGGAGGTACGAGAGTGTGCGGTCGAGAGCCTCGTCGACCGCCTCAACGTTGTCGACCTCGTCACGGAGACGGTCGAAGACCTCCGAGAGTATTAGGTCGTTGTAGACCATGTACATGCCTATGTAATGCTTGACGGGGAGGTCTACCATCTCGTGTAGCTTGCCTATCCTCGCACGGTTCTCGAAGTATCCCCTTCCGTACTCACCGCGTCCGAGGGGTATGAGGTATGTCCCGTGTACCGTCTTGAGAGGGTCGGTCTCACGTGTCGACCTGTGGAGAACCTCACGCGTCTCGTCGAAGGACGAGGTGTGATCGTAGAACTTCTCGGCGACTTCGTCTCTCACGTCGGCGAATATACGGCTCATACCCTGGAGTGTCTCGACGTCGGAGTCGTCGAACTCGACGAACTCCTTTCTGTGGCGGATCTCGTCGTCGTCGAGACCTATCTCGTCGGCTAGCTCCTCACCCGAGACCTGCGAAGCAAGATCGTCGCCCGTCTCGCCGTCCTTCGTCTTACTCATAAAACAAAGAGTCGGTCGAGTCTTATTTAAAGGTTGTCACGCGTTCCCATCCCACAGTATACGGGGCTGTGAGGTATGGAAAGACGCATATGTCGAAACTGCGTCTTAGTTAGTAGACATGAAACGACGTCCTGACTCCAAGGATCTCTTCGACAGAGCGATGCAGGTAATGCCCGGAGGCGTCTCGTCGCCCGTGAGAAACGTCGAACCCTACCCATTCTTCGTACAGAAGGGAGACGGGTCACGCGTCTGGGACGAGGAGGGCAACGAGTACATCGACTACTGCATGGGGTACGGTCCGCTTCTTCTGGGTCATGGACTCCCCGACAGGGTCGAGTCGGACGTCCAGAGTCAGATAGCCAACGGCAACCTCTACGGTGCTCCGACACGTCTCGAAGTCGAGTTCGCCGAGTTCATAGCCGAGAGGGTACCCTCGGTAGAGATGTTACGGTTCGTCAACACGGGTACTGAGGCGACTATGTCGGCGATACGTGCCGCGAGGGGTTACACGGGTAAGAACAAGTTCATCAAGGTCGAGGGCGGTTTCCACGGAGCCCACGAGGGCGCGCTCGTAAAGGCGGGAAGCGGACCCTCGACACTCGGAAAGCCCGACTCCGCCGGAGTTCCGCGTTCTTTCACACAGCACACCCTACAGGTTCCGTACAACGACATAGAGGCTATGACGAAAGCCGTCGAGGAACACTCCGACGACCTCGCCGCGGTCATAATGGAGCCCATAATGGGGAACTCCGGGATAATTACGCCCGAAGACGGCTACCTCGAAGAAGTCAGGAAGATCACAGAGGAGCACGACGTCGTTCTGATATTCGACGAGGTCATCACGGGCTTCCGTCTCGGAACCGGAGGCGCGCAGGAGAAGTACGGCGTCACACCCGACATGACGACACTCGGAAAAGTCACGGGAGCGGGCTTCCCCATAGGTATCTTCGGTGGCAAGTCAGAGATAATGGAGAACGTCGCTCCTTCGGGAGACGTCTACCAGGCGGGTACCTTCAGCGGAAACCCCGTGACGATGGCGGCGGGATACTCCGCACTGAGGTACGCCGAGCGCGAGAACGTCCACGACTACGTCAACCGCCTGGGCGAGAAGATGCGTTCGGGGCTCGAAGACATAGTCGAAGACGAGAGACCCGAGTACTCGGTCGGCGGTGTCGGAAGTCTGTTCAAGGTCTTCTTCGGAAACGACGGCGAGAAGCCGACCGACTACGACGAGGTCAACGCGTGTGACACCGACAGATGGTCGCGCATATTCTGGGACGAGATGGTCGATGAGGGCGTCTTCCTGCCGCCGTCACAGTACGAGAGCCAGTTCGTCTCGTACGCCCACACCGAGGAGGAGATCGAGGAGACTCTAGAGGCTTACAAGGAAGCCCTATGATAAGGATAGGAACACGTGGAAGCGACCTCGCTCTATACCAGACACGTAAGGTTCAGTCGTTTCTCAGGTCAGAGTCGGAGTACGAGGTCGTCGAGACGTCGGGAGACAGGAGCCAGGACAGGTTTGACTCGAAGGTCACCGAGATAGGCGGACAGGGGGTCTTCGTGAGGGAGATAGACGCACGTGTCTCCGACGGCGACTTCGACGCCGCGGTACACTCGATGAAGGACATGCCCGTCGAACGCCCCGAGGGTGTCGAGATCGCGGCTGTGCTCGAACGCGACACTCCCAACGACGTTCTGGTCTCGACAGACGAAAAGGAGATAGACGACCTCGGACACGGCGCTGTGATAGGGACTTCGAGCCAGAGGAGACGCGCACAGATAAAGAGGTACAGGGACGACCTCAACGTACAGGGTCTCAGGGGAAACGTCGACACACGTATAGACAAACTCAGAAGGGGAGACTACGACGCAGTCGTCCTCTCGGGCGCGGGACTCGAACGTATGGACATCGATATTCCGAGCGTGAAACTCAGCCTCTCGGAGTTCGTGCCGAGTGCGAACCAGGGCGTGATCGCTGTCACAGCGCGCGAGGAGACAGACGAGTTCGAGGAGATACGTGGGATAGACCACCCGAAGACACGTGTTGAGACGACAGCCGAGAGGGTCGTCCTCGCCGAGATAGGCGCGGGATGTGTGGCTCCCATGGGCGTCTACGCGCGTATAAAGGGCGAACACATAGAGATTACCGCCGAGGTACTGTCTCTCGACGGAGAGGAACAGGTCAGGGTCGAGGACAAGATACCCGTCGAGTCGTACTACGAGGGCGCGCAGGAGGTCGCCGACGAGATGGTCGACAGGGGCGCGGTAGAGCTCGTCGAGGAGGCAACCCGGGACGAAAACAAGTAAACTTGAAGTAATACAAATCTATTTGTAGAGTTGATGGACGAGACGAGAAACGAGACCGTCGTGGGAGACGGAGCACGTGTCGAGTACGACCACGACGCCGAGGGAGAACGAGACACCGAGGCACGAAGTAAGGGTAACCACGATGACTCCGGCGGTCTCGGGGACGTAGATGTGAACGCGAGGAAGAACGGAGGCGCGGAGAGCACGGAGGCGGAGACAACAAGATCCGAGAACGGAACGGTCTACTTAGTCGGCGCAGGACCCGGAGATCCCGAGCTTCTGACACTTAAGGCGGGACGTCTCCTCAAAGAGGCGGACTCGGTTCTCCACGACTCGCTAGTCGGCGACGGTGTTCTCGACCTGATACCCGACTCGACCGACGTGGTTAACGTCGGAAAGAGACCCGACGGAAAGACGACTCCACAGGAAGAGATCAACTCGCTGATGGTCGAAGAGGCGCGCGAGGGGAAGACAGTAGTGCGTCTCAAGGGTGGAGACCCCGACGTATTCGGGAGAGGCGGAGAGGAGGCGGAACATCTCGCCTCCGAGGACGTCGAGTTCGAGATAGTTCCGGGAGTCACGAGCGTCGTCGCCGCCTCGGGCGTCTCGGGGATACCTCTGACACACAGAAACCACTCTTCGAGCTTTACCGTAATTACGGGACACGAAGACCCCACGAAGGAAGAGAGTGCGATCGACTGGGAAGCCCTCGCACGTAACATAGAAGCAGGAGGAACACTCGTAATCCTGATGGGGGTCAGACGTCTCCCCGACAACGTCGAAGCACTCACGCGACACGGGGTCGACGCAAGTACGCCAGCCGCGATGGTCGAGAAAGCGACACGTGACGGCGAGAAGTACGTGACAGGGAGTCTCGAAAACATAGTCGAGAGGACGAGGGACGAGGGGATAGAGTCGCCGGCTATAACGGTTATAGGCGACGTAGTTAAGGTGCGCGACGAGATAGATGACCTCATACTCTAAGATGACGACTAAGACAGAAACTGATACTGAGGCTGAGACTGACACGGATACCGGGGCAGACAGGCTGAGAGTAGCTATATTCCGTCCGTCGGGAAGACGTGAGGACGAGAGCGTCGAACTCCTCGAAGGCATGGGGCACGAGGTCTTGAGCGACCCTCTCCTCGAACCCCGAGCGACGTCGGAGGCGCCTCTCGCCTCAGCGGATTTCACCGTGTTCACGAGCGTCACAGGTGTCGACCTCGCTCTGTCGTCGCTCGATCCCGAGGATCTGGAGTCTACACACGTCTGTGCGATAGGTCCCAAGACG
Organism: Halorutilales archaeon Cl-col2-1; assembly: GCA_041891055.1. Lineage (GTDB taxonomy): Archaea > Halobacteriota > Halobacteria > Halobacteriales > Afararchaeaceae > Afararchaeum. The sequence goes on from CP169074.1 coordinate 1,090,245, forward strand.
TGTGACGCCCTCGAAGAAAGAGGAGTCGAAGTCTCGGTAGTCCCCGACGAGTACACGAGCACGGGGCTCGTCGAGTGCCTCGGCGACGAAGTCGAGGAGAAGAAGGTCGAGGTCGCGAGGAGTGACCACGGATCACAGAAACTCATCGACGGACTCAACGACAAAGGTGCTTTCGTCCACGAGACGGTACTCTACAAGTTAGTGAGACCCGAGGGAGGCGGAGACGAGACTGTCGAAGGCGTCTTAGACGGCGAGGTCGACGCAGTCCTCTTCACGTCTTCTCTGACGGTCGAGCATCTCGTCGAGGCATCGGGAGACAAGTCGGAGAGTTTCATCGAAAAGCTCAACGACGGCGTCTTCGTTGGCGCGATAGGAGAGCCGACACGCGAGACTGCGGAGTCAGTCGGCATAGACGTCGACTACGTCCCCGAAGAGGAGACATTCGAGTCTCTCGCAGACGGTGTGGGTCTCAGCCATTAAGATACGACTTCTGAGCCCCTCTCACGAGCGCGGTGAGTGTCTGGTTGAGGCTGACGTCGACGCCGCGGCTGTTCGCGATCTCGACGACGTAGCCGTTTATCGCATCGATCTCGGTTCGTCTCCGGCTTCTTAGATCCTGTAACATGCTTGAGTAGTTCGGAGCGGTAGCCCTCGCGACCTCGACGGCTCTGTCTCCCGAGCCGTCTATATCGACGCCTTCTGATGACGCGACCTCCTCGACCTCACGCGCGGCTTTCTCTACGATGTGTCTGAGACCGTCGTCCTCGATTACCTCGCCGTTGGTGAGACGTGTGATCGCTGTCACGGGATTTATACCCGCGTTGACGGCGGTCTTCGACCAGAGTCTCCGGGGCATGTCGTCGCGCACCTGGACGTCGATACCCTTCGAGAGGAGGGCTACCACATCGTCGGCAGTCTCCGAGACGCCTCCGTCGGGGTCGCCGACCTCGACTGTTCCGGCTCCGGTGTAGCCCACGACACCCGGTTGGCGCAGGCTCGCGCCGTAGGTCGTCGTCCCAGCGAGGACGCGGCAGTCAGTCACAGAAGACAGAGTCTCCTCGTTCCCCATCCCGTTCTGGAGGCTCACGACGACGTTCTGGCGACCTCTCAGAGACTCGGCGGCTTCGCGGGTGTCGTAGCTCTTGACCGTAACGAGGGTGACCTCGGCGTCGCCGGGGGACGTCGAAGCCTCGGGGTAGACAGTGAGGTTCTCTTTGCCCTCGATCCTGAGACCATTACGACGTATCTCAGAGACGTGGCTCTGTCTTCCCACGAGCCTGACATCGAGACCCGCGTGAGAGAGTAGACCGCCTATCAGACTTCCGAGGCTTCCGGCTCCAAAGACCTGAACGTCGACTCCCATCGTGTCTGAGTAGCCGAAACCCCGCCAAATAGTTAATGTTAACACAGTAACTGACGATATTCGTGATAATGAGTGAGTCGAACGTCCGGCGGATAGTAGTCCCCGTCGCCGACTCGGTCACGATGCGTGACACGGTGGCTTACGCCGTACGCCTCGCCGTCGGATCGTTCGAGGAAAACGGAGACGAGGGAAAGGGGGAGGACGTTCCGAGTTCACGACCACGTGTCGACTTCATACAGCCCGTGAGCTGGAAACGTGAGAGTCTGAGAGCCGAGGCGGTGAAGGAGTCGGAGGAGACACTCGACCGCGTGCGGACGTGGGTATACGACGACCTCGGCATCGAGGGGGAGGAGGAGACGGATATCGAGATCAACACCGAGGTCGTAGAGACCGACGAGTACCTCTTCAGCCTCAAGGACTACGCCGACACGGTCGTGAGATACGCCCGGAGACACCGACTCGACCACGTCGTACTCGATCCCGAGTACCATCCGAGGGGGCGCGGCGGTCTTCTGACTCCCCTAGAGACGGAGATAGACTTGGCTGAGGGAATTACCTACGAAAAGGCACCCGTGGAACGCGAGGTGCGCGGAAGGGAGTTCCTCGGCAGGGTCGCCGAGCCGACGGCGTTCGGAGCCACGTTTCTTCTGTCTTTTGTGTTCTACCAGGTCTTAGGCGGCTTCTCGGGGAGCTTCGATTACATAACCGGCGGCATAACCGCTTTGGTAGTCGCAAGCGTCGTCTCGGGCATCACATTCGAGACACGTCTCGATCCCTCCTCGGCAGTCGCCACGACTGTTCGGTGGCTGGGATACGTGCCACAGCTTCTCTGGAAGATCGCCGTGGCGAACATAGAGGTCGCATACATAGTCCTACATCCGTCCCTGCCGATAGACCCGAGCATCGAGTCGGTAAAGCCGGCTGTTCCGTCGGGGCTTCCGTCGACCACCCTCGCCAACAGTATCACGCTGACACCCGGGACTGTGACAGTCGACGTCCGTGGACGTGAGTTCAAGGTTCACGCACTCACCGACTCGGCGCGTGAGGGACTCTACGCTGGCGAGATAGAGCGTCTGGTGAGGTTCGTCTTCTTCGGACGCGCAGCGATGGATCTGCCCTCACCGAGGGAACGAGGCGTAGTAGAGACACGGCAGACACAGGAGGACGACGGAGGATGACCATGTCTATCGAGGAGGTCTTCACAGTCTTCGCGGTGGCTTTCGTGGCTCTGGGTATAGGAGCTATGTACAGGGTGATACGGGGACCTACGACCTACGACCGCGTCATAGGGGTCAACGCAGTCGGAACGACGACTGTTCTGATAATAGTCGTCTTCTCTGTGAGTCTCGACGAGCCGATGTTCCTCGATGTCGCAGTCGTCTACGGTCTTCTCAACTTCGTGATGAGCATCGCAGTCTCGAAGTTCGGTGTCGAGTGGGGTGATGTCCTGTGACTCCTCTCGAATGGGCGAGTGTTCTTCTAGTCGCGGTCGGATTCTTCTTCAGCTTGGTCGCCGTCGTGGGTCTCGTGCGTCTTCCCGACCTCTACACGCGCGCCCACGCGACATCGAAGGCGGACACCCTCGGAACCGTCCTGACACTCGGGGGCGCGGCTCTCGCCTTCGAGTCGTCGGTTCCACGTGCGAAGCTAGTCGTCTTAGCCGGATTCATGCTGATCACGAGTCCGACAGCTGCACACGCGATCACGAGAGCGGCGTACGACCAAGGAGTCGAAGTCTGGACTAAGACCAGTTCTGAAGACGACGACGCGAGTACGGGAGGTGAGAGGACATGATGGGAGTAGTCGGGGAGGTACTCCTCGTCTTCGTCATAGTCGCGGCTCTGAGTACCGTCTTCCTGCGTGACCTCCTCGCCTCGATAGTCGCGTTCTCGGCGTACAGCTTAGGTCTCGCACTTCTCTGGCTCAGCCTACGTGCCCCCGACGTCGCGCTCACGGAGGCGGCGATAGGAGCGGGTGTAATGACTGCATTGCTTCTCCTTACACTCGCTAAGACAGCCCGTCCGTCGACAGACGGGAGTACCTTCGACACCGTGAGATGGCGCGGAGTCATCGTCGTGGGGCTCTTAGGCGTGGCACTCCTGTCTACGGTTCCGGCTATACCCGAGGTCGGCGACCCGAATGCGCCGGCTTACCAGAACCCCGACGTGACCCAGTACTACTTAGAGAACGCCTACGAGGAGACAGAGGTTAGGAACGTCGTGACGGCGGTTCTCGCGGCTTACCGTGGCTTCGACACATTCGGCGAGGCTGTCGTCGTCTTCAGTTCAGGGATCGCGGTTCTGTTAGCCGTCAAGAGGGAGGTGTTCACATAGATGAGTGATACTTCGTCGGAGTCGGCGTCAACGTCTACGTCTACTTCCGAAGACGGTTCGAGAAGACCCTATACTGAGAGTAGCGTCATAATGACGACTGTCCGTGTCCTAGCACCCTTCGTGATAACCTACGGACTCTTCGTGATGTTCCACGGAGCCGACTCGTCGGGAGGAGGCTTCCAGGGAGGAGCGATAGTCGCCTCGATGGTGATACTCATCGGATTCGCGTACGGCATCTTTCCGACGATGAAGTGGTTCACGAACACAGCCGTCGTAGTCTTAGCGACGGGAGGTGCTCTCGGCTTCGTCGCGATAGGACTCGGAGCTATCGTCTCGGGAGGAAGCTTCTTAGAGTACGCGGCGTATCCGATAGGTCACTCGTCGAAGTACGGCATAGAGGCTGTCGAACTCGGCATAGGAGGCGTGGTCGCGGGAGTCATATCGGGACTCTTCTTCGCCGTAGCACGTGGCTTCACCGAGAACGACAACGGGAACAGCCGAACCGACACGGAGGCAGAAAAATGATAGATATACTACTCACACGGTACAGCTACATCGGAGGAGTCTTTCTGATAGCCAGTGGACTCTACCTCGTCGCGACCAACCCCAACTTAGTGAAGAAGATAATAGGCATGAATATCTTCCAGACGGGAATATTCCTCTTCTTCATATCGACGGCTTTCGTCGAGGGAGGGTCGGCACCCGTGATAACAGAAGGCGAGACGGCATTACACGTGAGTCCGCTCCCCCACGTACTCATACTCACCGCGATAGTAGTGGGGCTGAGTCTGACAGCCGTGGGTCTCGCACTCGTGGTACGTATCTACACCGAGTACGGCACTCTGAACGAGGACAGCATGAGGGAGATAGAAGCACATGACTGACTCAATACCTCTCGCGGTAGTAGTGCCCATAATCGGTGGGGTAGTCTCGCTCCTCGTGGGACTCCGGCGCGAGAAGTCGGGATGGGCGGTGAGTGTAGTCACCGTCTTAGCCGAGGCTGTCCTAGTCGTCGACATACTCACCTCGGTGGCTTCGGCGTCCGGGAGACGTGTGACCTACCACGTCGGTGGCTTCGCTCCCCCCGCGGGGATAGAGCTGGTCGCCGACGGCTTCTCAGCATCGGTCGTGGCTCTCGTATCAGCCGTAGCACTCGGCTTCTTAGCCTACTCACGTGAGTCCGACCGCGGTAACGCCTTCTACACAGCCTTCCTGGTTCTCGTGGGGGGGCTTTCGGGATTCGTCCTGACGGGCGACCTCTTCAACATGTACGTCTTCTTAGAGATAACGGGTCTCACAGCCTACGCACTCGTAGCAAGCGGTGACTCGCCGAGAAGCGCGGTAGCGAGTCTCAAGTACCTCGTAGTCGGAACGGTAGGAGCCTCACTCTTCCTCTTAGGCGTGGGGTATCTCTATATCGCTACGGGGACACTCAACATGGTCGACCTCTCGGAGAGGATTGCGGATTTCGGATACTCGTCACGTCTCGTGGTATCCGGATTCGGTCTGATACTCACGGGTCTCTTAGTCAAGGCAGCAATCTTCCCTCTCCACACGTGGCAGCCCGACGCCTACGCCGAGTCGCCCGACAGCGTCTCGGCTCTCATCTCGGCACTTGTCTCGACCGCGGCGGTCTATGGACTCGCCCGGGTTATCTATACGGTCTTCACGGTAGATTTCTTCGAGGCTGTACCCGTCGCACGTGACGTGGTACTCTACTTAGCCTCGGTGAGTATCGTCGCCGGCAGCGTCCTGGCGGTTCTCCAGACGGATATCAAACGTATGCTCGCATACTCGTCGGTCTCCCAGTACGGACTCATAGTCGCTGGATTCGTGATGGGAACCAAACAAGCCGCAGTAGGAGGTCTCATCTACCTTCTGGGACACGCCGTCCTCAAGGGCGGTGCCTTCGCCGCCGCTGGTGCCGTAGCCGCCGAGACCGGGGACAGAAAGGTCGACGAGTACGCGGGTCTCTTCGGGCGGTCTCGTGTCACAGCCGTGGGACTTGGGGTTATAGCTATGGGTCTGATAGGAGTCCCGCCAGGACCCGGCTTCGTCGGAAAGTGGTACATAGTCGTGGGGGCAGTCGAGACGGGGTCGTGGGTGGTCGCGGGAGTGATACTCGTGAGTACAGTCCTCTCGCTCGCTTACCTCGCACGCATAGTCGAACGTGTCTTCTTCGCGGGCAGAGATACAACTGACGCACCAACCGGAGCCGCGGCAGACGGCGGGTCTCCCGGAGGAGCGTCGACAGGAATGGTAGCCGTCGTCGTCACCGCGGCAGTCGTCGGCATGGCTCTCGGACCTATGGGAACCGTAGTCGAGAGCTTCGCGGATCCCGTACTTACGGAGGTGTTCGGATAATGTCAGAGGTAGAGTCCCTACGTCCGATAGCAGCAGTTCTCGTATCGGGGTTAGCTATTCCGGTCATACTCGCACTGAGCGACAGACCTAACCTGCGTGAGGCAGCCACTGTGGTCGTCGCAGTCGCGAAGGTGAGTGTAGTCGGAAGCATGGTACCCGGTGTACTCGGAGGCTCGGTTTACACGACCGACCTCGGAGAGTTAGCCACAGGGATCGGATTCGTCCTGCGTGTCGACGCACTCGGACTCGTCTTCGGTCTACTCGCGAGCTTCCTGTGGGTGGTCACGAGCTTCTACAGCATCGGATACATGCGTGGACTCGACGAGGGGTCACAGACACGTTACTTCGCCTTCTTCGCCGCGAGCCTCAGCAGCGCGATAGGTGTGGCGTTCTCCGCCAACCTCGTGACCCTCTTCGTCTTCTACGAGGTTCTGACGGTCTCGACTTACCCACTTGTCACACACGACGAGGACGCCGAGGCGCGCAGAGCCGGAAGGAAGTACCTCGCGTACACCTTCTCAGGGGGTATCGCTGTCTTAGCCGGAACCGTCCTCGTACAGTCGATCGCGGGGACGACGGCGTTCAGTCCGGGAGGGATAGAGGGACTCGCGACAGCAGATCCCGCTTTAGCGCGTCTCGGCTTCGGTCTCCTCGCGGGTGGCTTCGGTGTCAAGGCAGCCCTGATGCCTCTCCACTCGTGGCTCCCCGACGCGATGGTGGCTCCGACCCCCGTCTCGGGGCTCCTCCACGCCGTCGCAGTCGTCAAGAGCGGCGTCTTCGGAATAGCACGCGTCACACTCGACGTCTACGGTCCCGGTGCAGTGAGGGAGCTCGGAGTGGGTCTGCCACTCGCGGCGGTCGCGGCGTTCACGATCATAGCCGCGAGCCTGATAGCACTCCGCCAGGACAACCTCAAGCGGCGTCTCGCGTACTCGACGATCAGCCAGCTCTCGTACATAGTCCTGGGTCTCGGCGTGATGTCGGGTAGCTCTGTCGTCGGCGGGCTTCTCCATATCCCCGCACACGCATTCATGAAGCTCACACTCTTCTTCTGCGCGGGGGTGATACACGTCGAGACACACACGGACGACATATCCGACATGGCAGGGATCGGTAGACGTATGCCCGTGACGATGACTGCGTTCGCGGTCGCTTCGGCGGGGATGGCAGGGATTCCGCTCGTGGCGGGATTCGTGAGCAAGTGGTACCTACTGATAGGAAGCCTCAACGCGGGACAGACGGTCTTCGCTCTCGCGCTTCTCGTCTCCGGAATGTTAAACATCGCCTACTTCTGGCCCATAGTCTACCAGGCTTTCTTCGAGACTCGTGACGACCACGACGAAAAGCCCCTGATAGAGGGCAGCTACGGAGGCAGAGAACAAGCCACCGACGGAGGACAGACGGATCACGACGACGACCGCGACTACGATCACGGTCAGAGTCACACAGGCGGCTGGGAGAAACGAGGCTGGCGCGGCGACGAGTCGACGTGGTTCATGCTGGGTCCGGTCGTGACTGCGGCAGTCGGAGCGGTCGGTCTCGGGGTCGCTCCCGCGGCGTTCGTCTTCCTGCGTCTCGTGAGTAAGGTCGCCGCGGACGTGGGGGTGATGGGATGAGTCTGACAGCCGTACCCCCCGGAATCGTCGTACTACTCGCGGCTGTGGTAGTCGCACTCCCACGTCTCGACAGACGTCTCGGACACGGAATAGGCGCGGCGGCGACCCTCGGCTCGGTGGCGTGGATAGCCAGTCTTCCGTCGGGAAGATTCTTGGATGTGACCTTCCTCGGCTTCGACGCTGTGCTCTTCAACGTCGACGGCTTCTCACGTCTGATGGGTCTGATCTTCGCCTTCATAGGCGGGGTCGGAGTGATCTACTCTTACTCGACCGATGCCGACAACAGACAGACCGCCTTCGCGCTGTCGTACGTCGGCACGAGCCTGGGTGCCGTGTTCGCGGGCGACTGGCTCACATTCGTCTTCTTCGTCGAGCTAATGGGGGTCGCCTCGACCCTCCTGGTCTGGCACTACGGCGGTAAAGCAGTCAGGGCGGGCTTTAGATACGCCCTCTGGCACGGTCTCGGCGGAAGCCTCATACTCGCGGGGATAGTCTGGCACTACGTCGAGGTGGGTTCGTTTGTCTTCGGTGCCTACGAAGGCATCTATCCTGGAATACCCGCCGCACTCTACGCGATAGGATTCGGAGTCAATGTCGGGTACGTCGGTCTCCACGTCTGGCTCCCCGACACCTATCCGCGTCCCCACATAGCCGCGAGCGTCTTCCTGTGTGTCTACACCACGAAGACGGGAGTCTACGGTCTCGCGCGGGGATTCCCCGACGGACATCTCTGGATAGCCTACATGGGAGGTGCGATGGCTGTCTACGGAGCCTTCTCGGCGCTCCTCCAGGACGACATGAGACGTCTCCTGTCGTACCACATAGAGTCACAGGTCGGATACATGGTCGCAGGGGTCGGTGTCGGAACCGCACTCTCGACCGCGGGGGCGTTCGCACACGTCTTCAACCACATACTCTACAAGGCACTCCTCTTCATGTGCGCCGGAGCCATAATCTACAAGACTGGAGAGGGGAGACTCAAGAAGCTCGGAGGTCTGAGGAGCGAGATGCCACTCACAGGAGTCATATTCGGCGTAGCCGCGCTCTCTATAGCCGGCTTCCCCGGATTCAACGGCTTCGTGAGTAAGGGCATGGTTATGACAGCAGCCCACCACGAACATCTCAACGTACTCTGGTACCTCCTCCTCTTAGGCGGTGTGGGTACATTCATGTCGTTCATCAAGTTCGGCTACTACGCCTTCTTCCACGGAGACGACGGCTCTCCGACAGTCGAGGTCAGGGAGCTAAGCCTCGGACAGAAGACTGCGATGGGTTCGGTCGCCGCACTCTGTGTCATATACGGAGTCTACCCCGACGCACTCTTCGGTATACTCCCGGGAACCGGAGCCTCAGAGGCACATCCATTCACCACGAGCCACATACTCGAAGGCTTAGGGCTCGCCGGAGCGGGTCTCGTGGGATTCGTCGTCGTCAAGAAGCCGCTGTCGAAGGTAGGTAGGGTTAGCGACATCGACGCAGTCTACAACCGCGCCATCTTCTACGGAACACGTAGCGCTGTGGTGGCTCTGACAGGGGTGTACGCGTGGGTTGACTCGGTGGTCGTCGAAGTAGTGGAAACCGGCGTGAAAAAACGGAGTGATCCGTCGCGGATCATCGCCAGGATAGTTCCATGGGTGAACTACTCCGAGGCAGCCGAGGAGTTCGACGACGGAGGGGTCAGACGTCTTCTGAGAGCGGGCATAGGAGACGCAACACTGATAGCCATCGCGGTTCTCACGGCGGTTCTCGTACTCCTCGGGATCAGCCTTTAGCTACCTTCGTCGTTGGGATGTATGTAAGACCGTCCGACTATTCCTCCGAGGAGTACCTCCTTGAGACAGAGCTGGTCGTCGGCGTCTCCCCGTGCTACCTCGACACGTCTCTGTGTAGCCTGGAAGTAGTTGACAGCAGTGACGAGGAGGACACCGCCGAGTGTGTTACCCATGAGAACGGGAAGCACAAATCCCGAGAAGCCGGTTACGAACTGTATGTGTCCTTCGAGGACTAAGAAGACCATCTCGGTAAACGAGACGACGACGTGGAACAGGTTGCCCGAGGGTATCGCTAGGAAGCCCATGTAGATTATCACGAGACGTGAGACAGTGTCACGTGCCGCGAAGTCGATCCAGACGACACCCGCGACTATGAATCCCGCGAAGACCGCCTTGTAGAAGAGATCCCAGAAGGGCGTCTCTATCCCCTTCATCGCTATGTCGACAGCCGCCGAAGCCGTCGACGGGTCGAAGACTCCCGTCTGCGAAAGTAGAACCGCACCCGCGGCTCCGCCTATGAAATTGGCTACGAGAACCACGACCCAGACACGGAGGAGGGCGGGTATGCTAGCCAGACGTTCGAGGACAAGTGCGACGGGAGGAAGCGTGTTCTCGGTGAAAAGCTGGTACCTTCCGAGGATTATGAAGACGAATCCGAGAGGGTATAGGATGACGCTTGCCACGGGATGACCCCCGGTGCTGTCGTACATCGACGAGTAGAGCATGAAGGTGAGTGTGATAGAGAAGCCCGCCGCGAGACCGCTGAAGAAGAGCTCACGTAAGCCCGTGTCTATCTCATGGTCTGCGTCAGCGAGTATACGCTGGAAGACCTCGTCGGTCTCGAACCTGTCGCGCACTACGGCTCCCGCAGCAGGGGCTCCCGACTGTGACCTTTCGACAGCCTTACGCACCGACTCACCTGGGTCTCCGTCGTCAGATCCAGAAGAAGTATCAGAAGACGAGTTATCCATATGCGGAATACTCCTCAGTCCACCAAAAGGGTTGTTCTCTGCTGTTTGAGTTAGTTGCGTTACGGGCCGGACGGGATTTGAACCCGTGGTCCTCGGGTTAAAAGCCCGATGCTTTAAGCCAGGCTAAGCTACCGGCCCATATCCACATTGAATTATAGACTACGCCTGCTTTTCTTTCTTTCTGTTCTACACAACCACGGCGTCGGAGGGATCGAACTCGACTGTGACCTCGTCTCCCTCGTCTATCCCGCTCGGGAGGTCGGTCTTCGCTCTGAGGCTGAGACGTTCGGAGTCGCCACAGTCGAGGAAGACTGTCTTCGATCCCCTCTCTGGTACGATACGTTCGACGACGCAGCCGACGGGATTTACCGACCGGCGTCCGCCGTCGCTCGTTGTTTCAGCGACCCTGAGTGACTCGGAGGGGACACCGACGGAGACATCCGATCCGGGGTTCGGCGTCTGGGTAGTGTCGACCTCAACCTCCGCCACGTCTATGTCGACGACTGCCCGGTCGTCATAAGTCGCTGTGATCTCTCCGTCTATCAGGTTATCTATTCCAACGAAGTCAGCGACGAACTCGTTACGCGGAGAGTCAAGTATCTCATCGTAACTCCCCTGCTGAACAACGTCGCCGTCCCTCATCACGACTACCGAGTCGGCGACTACGGACGCCTCATTCTGGTCGTGTGTGACGTAGACACACGGTATTTCGAGGTCGGTGAGGACGCGTCTGAGCTCGTACCTGAGGCGTCGGCGTATCGGCTCGTCGAGACCCGTAGTCGGCTCGTCGAGGAGGAGTGCGTCGGGATCAGCCACAATCGCTCTGACGACTGAGACACGTCTCTTCTCGCCTCCTGAGAGGGTCTCCGGAGACCTTTCCGACTCGAATAGAGACTCTATCTCAAGCAGGTCACACAGCTGACGTATCTCCTCGGTCTCGAACTCGGCTCCGTACTCTATGTTCTGCCTTACGGAGAGATGAGGGAAGAGAGTGGGTCTCTGGAAGACAGTTCCGACGTTCCGATCCTCGGGCGCGAGTCCGTCGAGACGTCTGCCACCGAGGGTTACCGACCCCGAGTCGGGGGTCTCGAACCCCGCGATTATCTCCAGAAGTGTCGACTTCCCGCTCCCGCTTGGTCCTATGACGGCTGTGACGCCGTCGGTGAGGTCGAGGTCGGCACCCAGACTGAAGCCATCGTACTCCTTGGTTACGTCTTCGAGGCTTATCATCGGCTCATCCCTAGAGTCTTTCCGAAGTATCTTATACCCACGACAGCCGTGAGCCCCACAGACGCGAGTATCACTACGATAGGAAGTGTCGCGAAGACACCTCTCGACATGAATGTGACCCAGATCTGTGTCGGCATAGTGTGGGGGTTGTAAGCCGTCATCATAGTGGCGCCGAACTCGCCGAGTGACCGCGCGAAGGTCAGGACGACACCCGCGAGTATGTTTCCGCTCGCCAGCGGAAGCGAGACCCGGAAGAATGTCTCGACGGGCCCCTTACCGAGACTCCTCGAAGCCCTCTCGTACTCCTCTACGGAGTCGAAGCCCGCACGCGATGTTATGACGACAAAGGGCGACGCCACGAAGGTCTGTGCGACTACTATTCCGACGTACGAGTTCGTGAGGCTAACGCCGAATGCGTTCGCTATGCTTCCGATGGGAGTGAAGCTACCGAAGCCCGTGAGGAGCATCACACCTCCAACGACGGGCGGGAGAACCAGCGGAAGAACGACGACCGACTCGACGAGTAGCTTACCCTTGAACTCCGACCGTGAGAGGAAGTAGGCGAGAGGCACACCGAAGAAGGTGGCGAGTGCGGTCGAGACGGGCGCAGTCGTGAGAGAGTACCTCACCGAGGAGACGACATCGGAACGCGTGAAGTCGGCGAGCGAGACTCCGTGTGCCCCAGCGAAGAAGGTCACGAAGGGATAGAGTATATAGACTGCTAAGATACCGCCGAGTAGACCGAAGAGGGCGTAGTCACCGTCGAAGACTGATACTCCTACCAGAGACCCATCTCTTTCTCTCTCTTGTCTCTGACTCACGGAATCACCTCTTCGGGAACCTCGCCCTTCTCTATCGGGAATCTGTCGTCGACTATGAGTCCGTTCTCCCTGAGGACGTCCGAGTTCTGGAGAAGATACTTTATGAAACGTCTTCCGTTGTCGGGACTGTCGGCGTCTTCGAGCACGGTGGCGTTGTAGAGAACGGGTGTTCCCTGGATAGTCTTGCCCTTGTCTGTGGTGTACTCGGCGCTCGCGTAATGGTCGGCGTACTCGGGGTTCGAGAAGTTTAACTCGTCGGGGAGAGAGACGAAGGGCAGACCGTGGTCGACCGCCATGTTCTTATAACAGACTGCGGCGGCTCTGTCGCCTGTCTCTATGCTCGCCAAGAGATGTGCCTCCTGGGGGTCGACTACGAGACGGTCTGTGAGGTCCTCAGTGAGACCGTCGACTCCGTAGTAATCCTCGGCTAGCTTGAACATCTGGACAGTCCTGTACCCGAGGGGATCGAGGTCGGGGTCACTCCTCGCAATCTCAGAGTCAGCTTCGGCGAGTGCCTCGTACCACGGATCGCCGTCTTCGAGCCTCTTGCCGACCTCAGTCTCGGGGTTGTACGTGATACCGACCGAGTTAGACGCGAAGACGACATCCCACGTCGCGTAGTCGGGCTTGAGTTCGTCACGCAGGAGATATGCGTCGGCACTCGCGGCGACGTCGGGTGACTTCTGTCCCGAGGTTATGAAACGCATCACAGCGTTCGATCCGTGGAACTCGCTCTGGAACTCTATACCCGTCTCCTTCTCGAAAGACTCGCCTATATTTTCACCGAGTATCACCGAGAGGCTGCCTGCCGAGAGAAGATAGACGTCTCCCGCCGAACTCGACCCACCTCCCGCACCCGTCGTACATCCCGCGAGACCCGTAGCCGCCGTGGCTCCAGCAGTTTTGAGGAAACTCCTTCTGTCCATGCTACACAAACACACGTGATTAACCTTAAAGCTTATTTTAAACAAAACTGTTTATACACCATGGACGCCGACTCGACGGTACTCACCCAGAGACAGATAGAGGTTCTGCGACTACGTGAGGAGGGACTGACACAGGAGGAGGTCGCCGAAGAGCTCGGGACTACGGCGGCGAACGTGAGCGCGGTCGAGTCCGCGGCGCGTGACAACATAGAGAAGGCTCGTCGGACGCTAGAAGTCGCACGTCTCCTCAGGTCGCCCGCGAGCGTGACAGCCGAGGAGGGAACCGACATACGTGACCTCGTCGACGAGGTATACGAGAAAGGCGACGAAACAGGAGTAAAGATAGAGTACTGTGAGCCCGAGCTATACAGTCATCTCTACGAACATCTCAGACGCGAGAACGTAGTCGACGGCAGGAGCCTCGTCTCGGATGTCGAGGTCGGTATCACTCGTGAGGGTGAGGTCAAGATTCACGTCTGAGAAGACACGAGGCGGTGGAGTTATGTTAGATTATAGACCATGTGTAGACGTGAAGTGACGTGAAGCACGTAAAGGAAAACGGTGGGGAGTCCGAGTACCTAGACGATGTCTGGAGCCTCAAAGAGAGGATAAGACGCCGTGACGGCTACCTCCGCCAGACGTGGGACTTCTTCTCGCGTGCGTATACGAAGAACGACTGCCATCTCTACATCGACAGCCCGACTGAGGGAAACGGAGAAAGCGGCAGAACCGAGACGATCGCGGGCTTCATAACCATGAGAGGCGACGGCTACATACTCTTCTTAGGGGTCGACCCGAGGTACAGGGGAAAGGGACTCGGAGAGAGGCTCGTCAGACACGCCGAGGAGAGCCACGGACGTGTCTCGTGCCACACTCGGACGACGAACGAGAGCGCGGTCGGCTTCTACCAACACCTCGGATTCGAGATACAGAAACAGATTGACTCTTACTACCGTGACGGCGAGTCAGCCTACTACCTCACGAAGAAGGTCGAGACCCAAAACGACAGGTCACTCAGAAGACGTATCTCGGAGATACTCGGCGAGTCGGACGGCGATTAGTCTATACTTTACACGAGTTCGTGTCCCGTGTTATCGGGCTCGGCGACGTAGACCTCTCTTTCTTCGACGTCGACTGCGCCGGCGACTTCCTCGGCGCGTTCTTCCGTCGTGACTCCGTAGACAGAAGGACCCCACGACGACTGTCCGACACCTTCGACCCCGGGCAGGCTCCTTAGCTCTTCGACGACAGGCTTCGACTCCTCGCGGTAGACACCTCCCTGAAATCTCGTGTACCACGCGCCGTTGAGTCTACCTATCTCCTCGACACCCGCTCCGAAATCGTCTATGTCTCCCGACGTGACCCCGGGTAGGACACGGTCGAGGACGACGTTACTGATCTCGTCCGCTACCGACGGGTCGGCACTCTCTATGACGCGTCTTATGCTCTCTTCCTCGTCTCCGCCGTGTTTCCCCTCCTCGGCGTCGGGGATCACGACGACGAACCTCCAGTCCTCGGGGACGTCGTGGCGCGAGACTACGGCTGGGACGTCCCAGTCACCTCTCTCAGGACTCTCCGAGGTAAATCTCTCAGAGGGATGTCCTGCGTCGAGGACGAAACCACCCGACTCGAAACACGCGACTCCGACACCCGACCTTCCGCCGCGTCCCATCTCTGGAGCGAGACTTCTGAGGTCAGACTCGACGCCGTGTGCCTCGGCGACTCCTCTCAGAACCCCGAGGGCTAGCTGTGTCCCGCTTCCGAGACCGACATGGCGGGGTAACTCGCTCTCGACCTCTACGGTCGCGCCGTCGACTCCTAAGACGGATACTGCCCTCTCGGCGTATCTCTGTGTCTCTTCGACAGAAGACAGGTCGCCGTGGGCTTCGACCGAGACCGACTCCGCGGCCTCGACTCTTAAGACAGTGTGTGGACGGTCTACTGCGACCCCAATGCCACCGTAGATACGTCTGCGTGCGAGAGACAGGTTGAGAAATCCAAAATGGAGCCTCGCAGTCGTCTCTACCTCGACGCGCGACATATATACTATGTCTCCGTCTCGTTGTCGTCTCCGTCTCGTGTATTCCGGAGCCGCCCGAGTATACACGCGTGGTCGGAGTAGAAAGGTTCGAGGTCGACTATCTCCTCGACTTCGTACGCGTCTTCGAGACTCTCGGCGACCTCGTCGTAGACCTCCTCGGGGTCTGCTGTGACGTCCTCGCTCCTCGCTTTGACCATCATACACAGCCTTCCGCCGTCTTCGAGGAACTTCGAGTTCTCGACTGCAACCTCCGCCTGATCCCTCGTAGCGACGTCCTGGTAGAGCAGGTCGACCTTTTCAACTAAGGGCGTGTACTCCTCGGACTTACGTGCGTCGGCTACCACAGGCATTAGGTTCTGACGCGACTCGGCGACCTCGACGAGTCTCTGTGACGGACTCGGAGCTATCTCGACGCCGTAGACGACCTTCGTGACGTCGGCAACGTAAGACGGAGTCGTACCTGCCGCCGCTCCGAGATAGAGTACCTTCGTCTCCGGGCTCAGAGGGACTTCATCGTCGTAGCCCTTTACGAGAAGTGCGGCGAGCTTGCTGTCGTGGGGATTCCAGACGCGCAGGCTCTCGACCATCTCCTCGTCGCTCACGCGGTCACCCTCGGTCGCGGGATACTCGTCGTCTCCTTTCTCGACCCATCTGATGTTGTTTCGTCTCATCTTTGCCTTATCCTCTCTATCTTCTCATCTAGCTCCTCGGCGAGTTCCTCACGCAGGTCGCCCGAGTCCGAGTAGTAGTCGACCCTCGCGGCTATCGTGAGCTTCCCCGCGAGAGCACGTGACGCGCTACCCCTCTCGTCGGGCGACGTGTTCCTGACGTAGGGATGTGTGAAGATGATCCCGTGTTTGGGGGGCGGTGTCCCCGACTGGAGATGTCGGAAGAGAGCGTCCTCCGCCCCGAGTACCTGGAGGGTGCTACTCGGCTTCCTCGCGAGGTCTTCAAGTCCTCCAGCGAGCGAGATGAGGCGTGCGGCGAGGAAAGGTCCCGCGAGGTTCGAGAGGTTGGGTGCGACCTCCCACGCCTCTGTTTCTATAAACTCCCGGAGTTCGTCAGTAGTATCACGCAGTTCGTCGGCAGTCTCCCGGAGTCGGCCGAGTATCTCAGGATCGTCGCCCGTCGACCCCGACTCCCAGTCACGTATCCTCTCGTCTATCTCGTTGAGAGACTCCTCGGCAGTCTCGAGAGACCGAACCGCATTGACGAGGTCGGCGTCGACGGTTCCGAGCTTCGACTCTATCCTACGTTCGGCGAGTTCGAGACAGACGTCGTGTAGGAGGTCGTAGTACTCGTCCTCGTCGTCGACAAACCCCGACTCGACACAGACGCGGCTGAGCTCTCTCGGCGTCTCGGCTGTGAGACTCTCGACCCTCTCAGCTATCTCGCCGACGTCTTTACTGTTTTCGCACCAGTATCCTTCTTTGTCTGTGTCTGTCATCTTTCTGTCTCGGATTCGGATTCGGCTTCGAGAGCGTCTCTGAGTATCTCCTTCGCCGACCCGAAGAGTTCTTCGGCGTCGTCCTCGTCACCTGACTCGGCGTTGAGACGTATCAGAGGCTCGGTACCGCTCGGGCGTATAAGGAACCAGCCCTTGTCGGTCTCGACACGCACGCCGTCTATGTCGGTGTAGTCGCCGTACTCCGCCTCGGCGATCTCAGAGACCCTCGACATTACATCGTCCTTCGAGTCGTCGGGGCAGTCGTAGTTAGTCCTGCGGACGGTATATGTCGGAAGAGAGTCGGAAAGCTCGGAGAGCGACTCTCCTGAGTCAGACACGAGATCGACGAGCTTCGCGGCGGCAAGAACGCCGTCGGGGCAGTAGGTCTCGTCGGGGAAGATCCAAGAGCACGACGGCTCGCCCCCGAAGTCGCCGCCGGTCTCCTTTAGCTTCTGTGCGACGTGGACGTCTCCGACCTGTGTCCTCACGACGTCTGCGACCTCGTCTACTACGAGACTCGTGTTGAGGGGAGCTACAACTGTGTCGGCGTCCTCGTTCCGCGCGAAGAGTGCCATCAGACGGTCGGGCTCGACGTACTCCCCGTTCTCGTCGACAGCAGCCATCCTGTCGCCGTCTCCGTCGTGTGCGACACCTACGTCGGCGTCGGTAGACTCGACAGCAGTCTGGAGGTCTTCGAGGTTCTCGGCTGTGGGCTCGGGGAGACGCGCGGGGAAGTTGCCGTCGTACTGGCAGTTGAGTGTGACGACCTCACATCCCATCCGTCTCAGGACGTGGGGTGTTATCCACGACGCCGCGCCACATCCCCCGTCGACGACGACCTTGAGACCCGATTCGCCGACAGATTCGAGGACTTCGTCGGCGTGTCTTTCGAGTGCGCCGTCTATCTCCTCGGAGTCTCCGAACTCCGTCGGGTCAACAGGCGAAAGATCCGACTCAACGAGTTCCTCAACCCTCTGTCTCTGATCGACGTCGTAAGCTGTTCCGTCGGAGTTCCACGGCTTGAATCCATTATACTCGGGCGGATTGTGGCTAGCGGTTATCACGATTCCGCTGTCACGTGTGAGACGCGCAGTCGTGGGCGTCGTGGCGACTCCGAGGCGACGGACGTCGGCACCCTGTGACAGCACACCCGCGACGACCGCGTCTTCGAGAGCCTTTCCCGTGACGCGCGTGTCACGTCCCACAGTGACCTCGTCGGCGTCCCTGCCGACTGCCGCGCCTATCTCCAAGCCTAGCTCGGGAGTTATCTCGTCTCCGACTACTCCCCTGACGCCGCTCGTTCCAAACAGACCCATGGCTTAGAGTAGCCTCATGGACACTTGAAGCTTTAGAGATGTCAGAGCCAGAAACATCAGGCTTATAACCAATCTCGTCCACCTATTCAGATATGAGACGTGTTTCAGTACTGAGACGCAAAATGCCCCCATCTGACTCTCAACTATGGTACAGATAACACTCATACAGATAGACAACTACGGACCCTGGACTGTCACCCCGGAGCCGAGGAGAGAGACGGATCTCCAGACACTCCAGTCACGTCTCTTCGCCGATCTCTCACAGACCTTCGGAAGCTATGGCTGTCTCGTCTTTTTCACGCGTTTCGACAACATGATAGCCGTCACCAACGGGATGGACGTCGACGACCATCTCAGGGTGCAGGATTCGATCTCAAACCGGTACCCAGTCACGGTCTCGATGAGCATTGGCTGTCGCGACACGCCGAGAGATGCTCTCTTAGACGCGACAGAGGGTCTTCAGACTGCTGGAAGTGCCCAGGACGAGAAGAGACAGGAGGAGCTACTCGGAGGAGAGGCTTGTGAGATAGGCGACACCGCACAGATCGCACATTTCGACGTCAACGACGCCACCGAGAAGTACACCGACGAGCTCAACGCATTCGACACCTTCATACATATAGAGAGAGGCTACGCGTCGCTGATGGAGTATATGTGGAACGGGGAGTCGTCGGCGTCGTTCTTCGTCGGCGGAGACAACGTCATAAGCGTGACTCCCGAGATAGGTGAGAACGCACTCTTAGGAGCGATAGAACACGTCGAGAACGAGGCGGAGGTCGAGTTAAAGGTCGGTGCGGGACGCTCTGAGACTCCCGAGGAGGCGAGCATGGACGCCAAGATTGGGCTCGAAGACTGCCGCGAGAACGGTGACCGCGTAGTGATTCTCTGACCCAACCCCTAACTCTATCTGTCTGAACTGCCTCTTACACTCATGCCTCAGAGACCCAGACGCGCCGTGATAATGGGAGCGGCGGGACGTGACTTCCACGACTTCAACGTCTTCTTCCGCGGAAACGACGAGTACGAGGTAGTCGCGTTCACAGCCGAACAGATACCCGATATAGAGGGTCGGGAGTATCCCGAAGATCTCGCGGGTGACCTCTACGACGAGCCTATTCCTATAGAGCCCGCCGACGACCTCGAAGAGATAATTCAGGAGAGGGACGTCGACGACGTCTTCCTGTCGTACTCAGACCTCTCACACGAGTACGTGATGCATCAGGCTTCGCGGTCTCTCGCGTCGGGTGCATCTTTCAGTATCTTGGGACCCGACGACGTACAGATCGAGACCGACATACCGGTTCTCTCTGTCTGTGCGGTCAGGACGGGATGCGGAAAGTCACAGACTACACGTGAGATAACGCGTCTTCTCAGAGACCTTGGCTACGACGTCGGTGTCGTGAGACATCCGATGCCCTACGGCGATCTCTCCAAACAGAGGGTGCAGAAGTTCGCGGATTACTCCGACCTCGAGGAGTACGAGACTACCCTCGAGGAGAGAGAGGAGTACGAACACCACATAGAAGACGGCAACGTCGTCTACGCCGGCGTCGACTACGAGGCTATACTCGAACGCGCTGAGGAAGACTCGGATCTTATCGTCTGGGACGGTGGCAACAACGACATTCCATTCTTCGAGACCGATCTACACGTGGTTCTCACCGATCCGTTACGTCTCGGCGACGAGACTCGGTACCATCCGGGTGAGACCAACCTGCGTATGGCAGACTACGTTCTCGTGAACAAGATAGACACAGCGAGCGGCGACGCCGTGAGGAGCCTGAGGCAGAATATCTACGAGACCAACCCCGATGCGCGTCTCTTTGAAGCAGCATCACCCATTTCTGTCGAGGATTACGAGGATCTGAGAGGTAAGAGAGTTCTCGTCGTCGAGGACGGCCCGACGGTCACACACGGCGGAATGAGGTACGGCGCCGGGTACGTCGGAGCACGTAAGTACGGTGCCGAGCCCGTCGACCCCTCGGAGTACGCCGTCGGAAGCTTAGCCGATGTCCTCGAAGAGTACGACCTGAGAGATGTCGTCCCTGCTATGGGTTACTCCGAGTCACAGCTTGAGGATCTCGAAGAGACCATCAGGCGTGCGACTTCGGACATCGACGGCGTGGTTCTCGGGGCTCCTATTGACCTCGGAAGTCTCATAGATATAGACTCGCGTGTCCACACGACGAGATACGACCTCGAAACTGTCGGAAATCCGAACCTCGAAGACGTCGTCGAGGGGTTTGTCGAGGAGTACGTCAGCGTGACATAGGACTGGTCGGAGTCTGGGTTTGATATGCCGTCGACTCATAGACGTGGTATGTCCAACTCAGACCCAAACCCAAACTCGAACTCCGACTCGTACACCGACACCAACCGTCTCGGTGACGAGAAGAGCCCGTATCTCCAGCAGCACGCCGACAACCCCGTGAACTGGCAGCCATGGGACGACGAGGCACTCGAAGAGGCGAGAGAACGCGATGTCCCGATCTTCGTCTCGATAGGTTACAGCTCGTGCCACTGGTGTCACGTGATGGAGGAGGAGTCTTTCGAGGACGACGAGGTCGCCGAGGCTCTCAACGAGAACTTCGTGCCGATCAAGGTCGACAGGGAGGAGCGTCCCGACATCGACCGTATCTACCAGACGACGTGCCAGATAGTCGCGGGTGGCGGCGGCTGGCCCCTCTCGGTCTGGCTCACGCCTGACCAGCGCCCTTTTTACATAGGCACCTACTTCCCGAAGAATCCGAAGAGGGGACAGAACGGCTTTCTGAACCTACTCGGAAAGCTCGCGGACGACTGGGAGAACGACAGGCAGAAGATCGAGGAACGCGCCGACAAATGGACGCGTGCCGTTAAGGGCGAGCTAGAGCTTTCGGAGTCGGAGGAAACCGAATCCGGAGAAGCCGACTTCGACGGGGTTCTCGAAGACGGAGTCCAACAAGCCGTGAGAAGCGCGGACAGAAAGTACGGCGGCTTCGGAGACTCGGGACCCAAGTTCCCCACACCTCCACGTTACCGTCTCCTCGTGTCGGCGTACGACCAAACAGGAAGATCGGCTCTCAAGGTCGCAGTCGAGAGCCTCGACGCGATGGCGAACGGGGGTCTCTACGACCACGTAGGCGGCGGCTTCCACAGATACGTCACCGACAGGGAGTGGGTGGTTCCCCATTTCGAGAAGATGCTCTATGACAACGCCGAGATTCCACGTCTCTTCCTCGACGCCTACAGGGTTACGGGAAAGGAGAGGTACGCCGATGTAGTCGAGGAGACATTCGACTTCGTCGAGAGGGAGATGACATCGCCCGAGGGGGGCTTCTACTCGACACTCGACGCAAGGAGCGAGGGCGAGGAGGGCAAGTTCTATACTTGGACAGCCGACGAGGTCGACGACGTACTCTCGGAAGACGAAGCCAAACTCTTCCGTGAGAGGTACGGGGTGACCGAGAGCGGCAACTTCGAGGGGAGTAACGTCCTGACTGTCTCGAACTCCTTCGACGAGATCGCCGACGAAGTCGGCATGGGAGTCGAAGAGGTAGAGAGGCTACTCGAAGACGCGAAGGCGAAGGTCTTCGAGGCGCGCGAGGAGAGGGTGAGACCCGACAGGGACGACAAGATACTCGCGGGATGGAACGGTCTGATGGTCTCGGCACTCGCGAACTCGACGTGTCTCGACGGCTCGGAGGATTATATACGGATAGCCGACGACGCCCTCGGATTCGTGCGCGAGAACCTCTGGGACAGCGAGACACTTTACAGAAGATACAAGGACGGCGACGTCGCCGTCGAGGGCTACCTGGAGGACTACGCCTTCGTCGCGAGGGGGGCACTCGACCTCTACGAAGCCACAGGCGACCTCGACCACCTCGTATTCTCGCTCGAACTCGCGCGCCGCATAAGAAACGAGTTCTGGGACGCCGACGACTCGACTGTCTACTTCACCTCCGAGACGGGTGAGAGCCTCGTAGCGCGTCCACAGGAGATAAACGACTCGTCGACGCCTTCGAGTCTCGGGGTGACAGTCGATCTCCTTCTCTCTCTCTCGGGATTCGACCCCGACTTCGAGGAGATAGCCGAGGCGGTGCTCACGACACACGCCGAGACGGTGAAGTCGAACCCTCTCGGCTATCCATCGCTCGCTCTCGCCGCCGACCATTACACGAGAGGCTCGTCGGAGATCACCCTCGCGGGAGACGAAGAGACTGTCGCCGACTGGATCGACGAGATAGGTGACATCTACATACCCCACCTCCTAGTCACGAGACGCCCCAACGATGCCGAGTATGCGGCGGATAGACTCGGGCTCGAAGACGTGCCTCCCGTCTGGAAGGGGAGAGGAACCGAAGACGGAGACGCGAGGCTGTACGCTTGCAGAGGATTCACGTGTTCACGTCCTCTCTCCGAGGTCGATGAGGCTGTCGACTGGCTGGAGGACAAACGTAACTCCTAATAAGACGAATCCGGTACTTCGGGTAAGGTGAGGTGACAGAGCCTGGCCGATCGTGCCGGTCTTGAAAACCGGTAGGCGCAACGCCTCAGGGGTTCAAATCCCCTCCTCACCGTATTACTGATCCGTGAGGTTTGAACCAGGGAAGGAACTGACCGTGGTTCAAATCCCCTCCTCACCGTAATTTGAGTCTTCTACGCTGACGCTGTGAGCGACCCATCAAAGAGTTTACTTGAGACTTCTGACGTATCTTGTGTAATGGATGGCGAGGGTGCTTCGAGGAGCTACTCTACACATCTAGCTGCGGGAGTCGTAGGAACCGTAGGTCTCTACCTTATTGAGGCACGCAACTACCTTCTTTTCCACAGCCTCGTCGAGGTATTCAGCATACTCGTGGCGTTCGCCGTCTTCGTAATCGCGTGGAACACGCGCGAGAACCTCGAAAACCCCTTCTTAGGCGTGATCGGTGTGGGTTATCTCTTCGTGGGCGGAGTCGACCTGTTACACACGCTCGCCTACAAGGGAATGGGAGTCTTCCCCGAGGCGGGTGCCGATCTCCCGACACAGCTCTGGATACTCGGGCGGTATCTCGAATCCGTCTCTCTCGTGGGAGCAAGTCTGGTAGGTTCTGCGCCTTTCCTCAGACTCAGATCCGAGCCGTATGACCCGTCTCTCAGACGTCTCGTGGCTGTCTACGCCGTAGTCGTAGGTTTAGGTCTCTTCTCAGTACTTGGCTCCGACATCTTCCCGGCGGCGTATATCGAGGGAGAGGGTCTGACACGGTTCAAGATACTCAGTGAGTACGTCATCATAGGGCTTCTGGTAGTCGCAGTCGTACTCCTCCATTCGGGAAGGGAGAGACACGACGAGACCCTGTTCAGACTACTCGTAGCGGGAATCGTACTCAGTATCGGCTCCGAGATGGCGTTCACACTCTACGTTGGTGTCTACGACATCTCGAACGCAGTCGGACATTTCCTCAAGTTCGGGTCTTTCTACCTCGTCTACCTCGCCGTGGTCAAGAACGGTCTCACCGATCCTCAGAGGACAGTTTACAGGAGACTCGCACGGAGAGAAGAAGAGGCACGTAAGTTCAAGAAGGCTGTCGAACACTCGGGGCACTCGGTTCTGATAGCCGACGACGACGGCGAGATAGAGTACGTCAACCCCGCCTTCGAGAGACTCACGGGGTACGACGAGGACGAAGTCGTCGGCAGGACGCCTCGTCTCCTCAGGTCAGAAGAACACGACGACGAGTTCTACGAGAGGATGTGGGAGACGATACGGTCGGGTGAAGTCTGGGAGAACCAGATTACCAACACGAGAAAGAACGGAGAGAAGTACGTCGCTAGCCAGACTATCGCTCCGATTACTTACGACGGCGAGATACGCAGCTTCGTCGAGGTCACTAAGGACATCTCGGAGATCAAGAGACAGGAACAGGAAGTTCTCAACAGGTACGAGGCTCTCTTCAACAGCATAGGTGACGCAATACTCGTCTCAGACACCCAGAGACACGTGGTGAACGCCAACCCGGCTTTCACGGATCTCTTCGGGTACGACCTCGAAGAGATAGAGGGAGAGTCGTCACGTCTCATATACGAAAACGACGACGAGTTCGATCAGGTAGGCGAGGCGATACGCAACGAAGATTCGGGCCGTCTGACACGAACCGTGGAGTACCGAAAGAAGTCGGGGCAGAGCTTCCCGGGTGAGACCACAGTCTTCGAGATCGAGAACGCCGACGGCGAAGTTGCGGGTCTCATCAGTCTGATAACTGACGTCTCCGACCGTGAGAACCGTATCCATCAGATACGTGTACTCGACCGGGTTCTACGCCACAACCTCAGGAACGACATGAACGTGATACGTGGACACGCAGAGCTCATACGTGAGAAGGGAGACGGGGACGTCACCGACGACGCCGACAAGATCGTAAGCACGGGCGAGAAGCTCCTCGAAACCGTCTCGAAGGAACACGAGATAACTCGGTTTCTGTCGGAGTCGCCCCCGGTCGAAACGGTGGATATCTCTGAGACAGCCGAGTCAGCAGCCGAGGAGGCAAGGGAGAGATATCCCGACGCCGACGTCTCAGTTGACGCACCCGAGGACTGTGAGGTACGTGCGACACCCCATATATACGAAGCAGTCTGGGAGCTAGTCGAGAACGCCGTAGTCCACTCCGGGACAGAGTCTACTTCGGTTAGGATAGAAGTGGAGGAAGGAGAGGCGACGGTAAGCCTCTCGGTTTCGGACGACGGTTCGGAGATTCCCGAGATGGAGAAAGACGTCGTTAGGGAGATGGAGACAGATCCCCTATACCACGGGAGCGGTCTCGGACTCTGGCTAGTCAGCCTGATAGTCAGGGAGTCAGACGGTGTCCTGGAGTTCGGTGAGAGTAGCATGGGCGGCAGCTCCGTAGTCATAAATCTCCCCAAGCCATGAGACGACTGAGACTATCCATCGCATAGCATAGCCATCGAAGGCTTAAACCCCGGCTACACCATAGTACCGTCGAGGAGATGGACTGGATTCAGAAGCTTGAGGAAGAGGGCGAGATCACTTCCGAGATACTCGACGAGATAGTACGTGAACACGGCGACAGGGGAAGACACGCAGTCGAGGCGGTCTCCGAGGGACGCGTGAAGGAGTACCGCGACTTCACAGTCGTCGTCGGCAAGGGAGACGAGTACATAGTCGAGGACGAGTCGTGTATGTGTAAGGACTACGAGTACAACCTCGACGTCGACGAGGGAGAGAAGTGCTGGCATATCATCGCCGTCGAGATAGCCGAGGCACTCGACGAGGTCGACGAACACGACATGTGGTACTCCGAGGTGCGCGAGCTAATCTGAGATTTCGTGTCCCTGAGTATAAGTGAGAGGGGCACGAAGACGTCGCCATGGAGTACACCGACTACGTCGACGAGGGTTATAGCCCCGACGACTCCGAACTCGTCTGCCGTTATCACGTCGAGCCACACGAAGGTGTGGAGTTCAGACGCGTCGCGGGTGGGGTAGCGGCGGAGTCGTCTGTGGGTACGTGGGATCCCGACCTCAAGACTATGACAGAAGGAATCGAGGACCTCGCGGCGACGGTCTTCGAACTCGACGCCGACGCGAACGAGATAGGCGTCGCCTACACGACAGAGGTCTTCGAACCGTCGAGCCTGCCTCAGCTACTCTCGTCGATAACCGGAAACATATTCGGTCTCGAGGAGATACGACATCTCAGACTCGAAGACGTCGACTTCTCCGAGAGTTTCGTCGAGAGCTTCGAGGGTCCCGAACTCGGTGTAGAAGAGATCAAGTCGAGAGTCGGTGCCGACGACAGACCCCTGTGTGGTACGATAGTCAAGCCGAAGCTCGGTCTCCGGTCAGACGAACACGCCGATGTCGCCTACGAAGCCTGGGTTGGAGGTCTCGACCTCGTGAAGGACGACGAGAACCTCACCGACATGGAGTTCAACCCGTTCTACGAAAGGGTCGAGGAGACACTCGAACGTAAACGCGAAGCCGAGACCGAGACGGGCGACTCGAAGCTTTACTTCCCCAACATAACCGCACCCGTCTCGGAGATGAAGAGACGTGCCGACGCAGTCGTCGAAAACGGCGGAAGCTACGTCATGATCGACATACTCACAGCGGGCTGGTCGGCTCTCCAGGAAATGAGGGAGTACCTCGACGACGGTATCGGAATACACGCCCACCGCGCCCAGCACGCCGCTTACACACGTCTGCCGTACCACGGTATCTCGATGCTCTCGGTAGCCAAGTTCGCACGTCTCGCGGGGGTCGACAACCTCCACGCAGGAGCCGTCCTCGGGAAGATGGAGGCGGACGCCGACGAGATAAGAAGAATTTACGACTTTCTCAGAAACGACTGGTACGGTACTGAGAACGTCATACCCGTCGCGTCGGGAGGTCTCCATCCCGGAGTCGTCCCCGGTGTCGTCGAAGAGTTAGGTACCGACACCGTAGTACAGGCGGGAGGCGGCGTCCACGCACATCCCGGCGGCACGAGATCCGGAGCGAGGGCTCTTAGGGACGCAGTCGACGCCGTAGCCGAGGGGGTCACGCTCGACGATAAGGCGGAGGAGAGTCCCGAACTTGCCGAGGCGCTCGGGAAATGGGGGAAGCAGAAGACGTAAGGAAAAGGCGGGTCTACTCTGAGGAACCAAGATGGAGTTCGAAGTAAAGGAGGTCGACCTCGGAACGCGGTCACCCACGGTCATACTCAACGAGGCGGACGCCGAGGAGCTCGGGGTTCACGCGATGGATCGTCTCCAGATACGTCAGTACGAGGGAGGACACCAGACTACGGGTATAGTCGAGGTCACGAGCGGTCTCGTAGAGAAGGGAACTCTGGGAGTAAGCAGACGTCTCAGCTACCTGTCGGGGAATGAGACGGTCGAAGTCACACTCTCACCGAAGCCTAGCTCTGTCAAGTACATAAAGAAAAAGCTCGAAGACATAGAGCTCGACTCGGCGGAGATCACATCTGTGATACGTGACATAGACGAGAACCGACTCAACGATGTCGAGCTCGCGGCGTATGTCTGTGGAACCTTCACAAACGGGATGTCGATAGAGGAAACCATACATCTCACCGAGGCTATGACTCAGACCGGCAAGAAGATAGACTGGGACGACGACGTCATCGCCGACAAACATTCGATAGGGGGTGTCTCAGGAAACCGCGTGACTCCCATAATTGTACCCGTAGTCGCCGCCGCAGGGGTCAAGATCCCGAAGAACTC
This sequence comes from Halorutilales archaeon Cl-col2-1, assembly GCA_041891055.1. Lineage (GTDB taxonomy): Archaea > Halobacteriota > Halobacteria > Halobacteriales > Afararchaeaceae > Afararchaeum. The sequence continues at coordinate 1,117,651 of CP169074.1, forward strand.
ATCGCGCGCGATTACCTCGCCCTCGGGAACCGCGGACACAGTCGAGGTTCTGTGTGACGTCGAGTTCGGTCTCGAAGAGATAAAGGAGATAGTCAAGGAGACCAACGGCTGTATGGTCTGGGGAGGATCAGTCAACCTCTCGCCCGTCGACGACAAGATCATACGTGTCGAGAATCCTCTCTCGATAGATCCGCCGGGACAGGTCATAGCCTCGGTTCTCTCGAAGAAGGAGAGTTCGGGGTCGAACCACGTCGTTATAGACATACCCTATGGCGAGGGGGCGAAGGTCGAGAGTCTCGAAGGAGCAAGGGAGCTTGCCGACGACTTCAAGAGGGTTGGTAAGCATCTCAACATAAAGCTCGACTGTACGATTACGGGAGGCTCACAGCCCATAGGACGCGGGATTGGTCCCGTGTTAGAGGCACGCGACGTCCTCAAGGTTCTCGAAGGAAAGGGTCCTGAGGATCTCAGAATAAAGAGCCTACGTATCGCCGACATACTCTTCGAGATGTCAGACACCGACGCCGACGCGCGCGAGATACTCGACTCGGGAAGAGCACTTGAGAAGTTCCGTGAGATAGTCGAGGCTCAAAACGGCGACCCCGAGGTCACTGTCGACGACCTGAGACCCGCGTCACGTAAAGCTGTCGTGAGCGCAGACAGGTCGGGGATAGTCAAACACATCGACAACAGTCTCATAAGTCAGATAGGCAGACGTGCGGGCGCACCGAAAGACAAGAGAGCCGGGATCTATCTCGACAAGAAGGTCGGCGCGAGGGTCGACGAGGGTGACAGGCTGTTTACTATATACGCCGAGAAGGACGAGAAGCTCGAACACGCAAAGCATCTCGAAGAGACGTCTGAGTCGGAGGCTTTCAGGATCAGGAACAGGGAAGAAGCCCTCGTCGAGAGGGTCTAAGACTAAGACGCCGACGACGGTTCGACGACGTACTTCTCGCTTATAGCGGGATCGAGTAGACGGCTCACAGGGGCGCGGTCGTCGTAGAGTACAGGTGTCTCTGAGGTGTTGGCGTCGACGTCGTGGATGTAGCCTCTTATCTCGTGGCTCAGATTTACTCCGACGTCTCTGTTTCGGCTCAGACTACGTAGCTCCGACTCCGAGAGACGGTCGGATCTCTTCGTCGCTACTATCTCGATGTTCTGAACCCTGTCAGTCTCCGAGGTTCTGAATGCGTACGTCTGTGGAAAGACAGTGTCGAATGTCCTGTACTCCGACCTGTAAAACCTCGACGCCTCACCCTCGGGCGCTGCTATGACGTTGGCGAGCATCACTCCGTCGTCTGTGAGCTTCGACCTGACGAGAGATGAGAACTCACGTGTCGTCATCTGGAAAGGCACCTTATCCTTCCTGTAAGCGTCAACGACGATCAGGTCGTACTCCTTCTGAGTCTCGGAGAGGTAGTCGCGCCCGGGCTGGTTATAGATGTTTAGACGGTCGGACTCGTTCACGCCGAAGTAGGTCTTGGCTGTCTCTATCACAGCGGGATCTATCTCAACGACGTCGACCTCTACGTCGTCATAGGTCGAGACGAACGCCTTCGGACCCGTGAACCCACCCCCGCCTATGAAAAGCACGCGCTTGGTGTCGTTCTGGATAAGAAGAGGGAGATGGAAGTACTTCGTGTAGCTCCAGACGTGGTGTCGGCGGCTGTCGTTAAGGTAGGTCGCGCTCTGGGGATGTCCGTCGAGGTAGAGAGTACGTACACCGTCTTCGTCGACTACGGTGAGTCTCTGGTACTCGGTCTGTGTCGAGTAGACGGTATCTCCCGAGAAACGCGTCTCGTCGACTGCGTTCCCGAGAGGTAGTCCCGCGACGACTATGAGGAGTACGAATGCTACGGGGAGAAGACTGCCTCTGTCAGGGGGATAGACCGAGATTACTGCTGCCGCCACGAGCATCAGACCGAAGAGGACTCCTATCGCCCTTATCGAGAGGCTCGGAATGAGTACGAAGGTCGTGAGAAACGCCCCGAGTATACTCCCGACGGTGCTGACGGCGAAGATGTCTCCCGATGCCTCGCGCGTCTCCTCCTTCGCGGTTATCTCGGTCGCTATCGGGACTATGCTTCCTAAGAGGTACGACGGAGGACCGAAGAGGACGGCTATCGCGGGGAGCGACTCGAACCTCGGGGGTAGCGGAAGAAGTTCGAAGACTGACAGGGTCGACTCTCCCGTCGCTATGACTACGGAGACGTAGACGGTCGCAAAGAGGAGTAGACGGAATATACCGTAGTACGACGCCTCGGATCTCCTGCCTCCGCGGTAGTATCCGAGGCTGAGACCCGTGAGGAAGACACCGATTATGCTTCCCCACGTGTAGATACTGCTTCCGTACTCGGGCGCGACTATTCTGCCCGCGAGGATTTCGAGACCCATAGAGACAGTACCTGCGATGAGGACGACAGCCTCTATTCTCTCGATCCGTGACCGTGATCCCGAGGCATTGAGGCGAATATCCATGTCGTTTTCCAGGGACTTCGTCCTCGGAGCGTATAACCATGGGGATTAGAACCGAGGACAGCCGGGACAACCTATTTATACACGAGACTCAGTATGTAGTCGAGTATGAGGCGCAAACTCAAGCCGTTCAAGAGACTCGATGAGATAGCCGAGAGGCTCGACGAGGTCACGCGTGACATAGAGAGGGACGTCGGAGAGCTTCCGAGTCCTGAGAATCTGGTGAGCCGTGTCTCGGTAGACATAGCAGACCTCGGCGGCGAGGTTCTCGTGAGAGCCGACCTGCCGGGTTTCGAGAAGGACGAGATCTCGGTACAGGCGAACGACGACACTGTGACTATCTCGGCGGAGTCAACACAGATGTCGGAGATAGACGAGGAAGACTTCCACCGAAAGGAGAGGAGAGACGAGAACCTCAAGAGGACAGTCCGTCTTCCCGCGGCGGTCGAAGCCGACGACGCAGAGGCGACGTACGACAACGGCGTCCTCGAACTCCGTCTGCCTAAGAAGGAGGTCGAGACGGGCGAGAGTATCGAGATAGAGTAGGTCGGGAGCCGAAACACGGAAAGGCGGTCGGAGAGTATCCTATTTATGGCGACTCCGTTCGAAGACATTCCGTACGTCCCAGACAAGGACGAACTCCTCGACAAGTCTTTCTCTAAGGCGAAGAGGGCGGCGGGCTCTAACTCGGGTGTGGACGCACAGAGGAGTATGTTGATGACGTCGTCGAACATACTCCACGACAACCTTGAGTACATAGTCACGAGCTTCCCGTCTTTCGACAGGGTGGACGACTTCTACCGCGAGATAGCCGACGCAGCCGTTGGTCTCGACGAGATAAAGCAGTCGCTCGGCGCAGTAGACTGGGCGTCGACGAAGGTGAAGGAGATTGCGAACGAGACACAGAGAGAGATGTCGGGGGGCGACTACGAGGAAGCGATAGAGGCGAGGAAACGTGCCTTCGCACGTATGGACTCGGTACTCTCGAATATATCCGACGACCTAGACCGTCTCGGGGAGGCGAGGTCGATACTTACACAGGTTCCCGAGGTAGAGGATCACCCTACGGTCGTACTCGCGGGCTACCCCAACGTCGGCAAGTCGACATTCCTCGAAGACGTCACGAACGCGAAGCCGAAGATAGCCGAGTACCCGTTCACGACGAAGGGCGTCGGTATAGGACATTTCGAGCGCGACTACATACGGTACCAGATAGTCGACACCCCCGGACTCCTCGACCGTCCGATAGACGACAGAAACTCGATGGAGAAACAAGCGGTCACAGCCCTCGAAAAGCTCGCCGACGTCGTAGTCTTCGTCCTCGACCCGAGCGAGTACTGTGGATACGAGATAGAGTCACAGGTCGATCTCCTCGACGAGATACGTGGTGGCTTCGACGTTCCCGTCGTCACCGTGGCTAACAAGACCGACCTCTACGACACTGACTCCGTCGAACTCGACGTCAGCATCGACATATGGATGAGTCTAGAGGACGGTGAGGGGGTCGAAGAAACACTCGAAGCCGCTCTCGACGAGATCTCTTCTGAAAAACTAAAACCGTGAGTCTATTAGGCGGGCATACTCTACTTCCCACGACTAAGTATGCCCACGCGAACTGACCTCGACAAGGTCCTTCTCATCGGCTCAGGACCCATTGTGATTGGACAGGCGGCAGAGTTCGACTACTCGGGATCACAGGCATGTCGCGCGATACAGGAGGAGGGGATCGAAGTAGTCCTCGTCAACTCGAACCCCGCGACGATAATGACTGACCCAGACATAGCCGACGAGGTCTACCTCGAACCTCTCGAGCCCGAGTACGTCGCTAGGATAATAGAGAAGGAAGACCCCGACGGTCTGATAGCCGGACTCGGAGGGCAGACGGGACTCAACGTCGCCGCACAGCTCGCCGATATGGACGTTTTGGAGGAGAACGACGTCGAGCTCCTCGGAACTGACCTCGAAACTATACATCTCGCCGAGGACAGACAGAAGTTCTACGACTTCATACAAGATATAGGCGAGAAGACGCCGCGGTCTATGACTGTGACGAGCCTCGACGAGGTCGACGACGTCATAGACGAGTTCGGTCTTCCGGTTATCGTCCGTACGACCTACACTCTCGGAGGAAGCGGAAGCGGAGTCGTCGATACACGCGAGGAGTTAGAGGAGAAGGTCAGACGCGGTCTCAAGCTCTCGATGAACAACGAGGTAACTATTGACGAGTCGGTCGAGGGCTGGAAGGAGTTCGAGTACGAGGTCATACGTGACTCGACTGACACGTGTATAACCATCTGTAACATGGAGAACATCGACCCGATGGGTATACACACCGGGGAGTCGACCGTCGTCACTCCGTCACAGACGATAAGCGACGACGCACACCAGAGGATGCGCTCGACCGCTATAAAGGTCATACGCGAACTCGGAATAGTGGGCGGATGTAACATACAGTTCGCGTGGAGCGACGAGAAGGACGACTACACCATAGTCGAGGTCAACCCGCGTGTCTCGAGGTCGTCGGCTCTCGCGTCGAAGGCGACGGGATACCCCATAGCACGTGTGACTGCGAAGATATCGGTCGGTAAGAGTCTCGACGAGATAGAGAACGACGTCACTAAGGAGACTCCTGCCGCCTTCGAGCCGACTATAGACTACGTCGTCACTAAGATACCCCGTTGGCCCTTCGACAAGTTCCCCGAGGTCGACCGCACTATAGGAAGCGCGATGAAGTCGACCGGGGAGGTGATGTCGATAGGACGCACATTCGAGGAGTCGTACAAGAAGGCTCTGCGTTCGCTCGACATAGTAGAGCCCGAGTTCGAGTCGGAGGAAGAAGTCAGGAGATACCTCGAAACACCCACAGACATACGTAACTTCGCCGTCTTAGAGGCGTTCAGGCACGACATAGACGTCGAGGAGGTCGCCGAACTCACCGGATTCGACGAGTGGTACGTCGCACGCGCGAAGAAGATAGTCGAGAAGGAGAGGGAGATAGCCGAAGAAGGCGACCAACTCACCGAAGAGACCGTGGAGGAGGCGAAGCAGATGGGATTCACCGACGACGAGATCGCCGAGAACGCCGGGGACGGTCTGACGAGAGGCGATGTCGACGAACTCAAGGGCGACGCGACCTACAAGATGGTCGACACGTGCGCCGCCGAGTTCGAGGCTGAGACGCCCTACTACTACTCGTCGTGGGAGTCGAAGAACGAGATCAAGGAGACAGAGGGCGACAAGGCTCTCATAGTCGGAGCGGGTCCGATACGTATAGGACAGGGGGTCGAGTTCGACTACTGTACCGTCCACGCGATACAGGCACTCCGTGAGAGGGACATAGAGGCTCAGATAGTCAACAACAACCCCGAGACGGTATCGACAGACTACGACACCTCCGACAAGCTCTTCTTCGATCCCCTCACACTCGAAGACGTCGCCAACATAGTCGAGACAGAGGAGATAGACTCGGTGATGACACAGTTCGGAGGACAGACGAGTGTCAACCTCGCCGTCCCTCTGTCGGAGGAGATAGAACGCAAGGGTCTCGACTCGGAGGTCGTCGGAACTTCACCCGACTCGATGGATCTCGCCGAGGATCGTGACCGTTTCAACTCGCTGATGGACGAGATAGGTGTTCCCCAGCCCGAGGGCGGAACGGGATACTCCGAGGAGGAGGCTCTCGAGATAGCCGACGAGATCGGCTATCCCGTCCTCGTGCGTCCGTCGTACGTCCTAGGAGGACGTGCGATGGAGATAGTCTGGGACGAACTCGAGCTCAGAGAGTACATGGAGGAAGCCGTCCGTGTCTCTCCCGACCATCCCATACTCATAGACGACTTCCTCGCCGACTCCGTAGAGCTCGATGTCGACGCCGTGAGTGACGGAGAGGACGTCCTCATAGGCGCGATAATGGAGCACATAGAGGAGGCAGGAGTCCACTCAGGTGACTCGGCGTGTGTCATACCGCCACAGAACATAGGCGAGGACGTCCTCGACAAGGCGCGCGACTACGTCCGCAGGATAGCACGCGCTCTCGACGTCGAGGGTCTTCTCAACGTCCAGATGGCTGTACAGGACGACGAGGTCTACGTATTAGAAGCCAACCCGAGGTCGTCACGTACTATCCCCTTCGTGAGCAAGTCGGTCGGAGTCCCGATCGCGAAGATCGCCGCCGGGGTCATGATGGGAGCCTCGATAGACGACTTCGACTACGAGGACGAGCCATACGGCGAACACGTCACTGTCAAGGAGGTCGACCTGCCGTTCGACCGCCTTCCGGGTGTCTCTCCGACACTCTCGCCCGAGATGAAGTCGACGGGAGAGGTCATGGGGGTCGACTACGACTTCGGACGTGCCTTCTACAAGGCTGAACTCGCCGCGGGCAACGCACTCCCCGACACCGGGAAGATATTCATAAGCGTGAGGGACAAGGACAAGGACGAGATAGTACCTGTGGCGAGAAAGCTCGACGACCTCGGCTTCGACTTAGTGGCTACCGAGGGAACACAGGCACATCTCAAGCAGAACGGAATAGAGGCGGAGTTCATAGAGAAGGTACACGAGGCATCTCCCAACGTCGTCGACCTCATGAAACGTGACGAGATCGACCTCATAATAAACACACCCGACGAGAAGACGGCGAGGGACGACGGAGCCGACATACGACGCGCCGCAGTCGACAGGGACGTCACCTATATCACGACAGTGAGAGCCGCCGACGCCGCAGCCGACGCCATAAAGGCAGCGAGGGACGAGGAGATGTCGGTCAAGTCGATAGAGGACTACATAAACGAGTCGGAGGACGAGTAGACGGCTAACTACCTTTCTGTTTCAGCTTCGTATTTTTCGTGTCTTCGTACCCAACTGGTTTGGCTGTGTCTTGATATATATCTGTGACGTATATAAGCCGATGCCAGCACCAGGTTCGAGACAGAGTTCTGAGCCGAGAAGGGATTCAAGGGGGGACACGAGGTAATGCGAGGGTCTGAGTCTGTTCTTCCGAGTAGGCTACGGGAGAGCTACACCGCGAAGCTAACCGCGGTTCTCTTCACAGCCGTAGTGACCACGGTGGTCTTCGGTGTAGTCCTCCTCAGACAGGTCGAAGAGGGAGTCTCAGACACTACTTCGGGTGTCGTGGGTCTGATACTCCTAAACGTCGTCAACCTGGGTCTCATAGGATCGACAATAGGGAGTAACACGGCTATATCACTCGAAGTTCTCCAGAGGAAGTCGTCGAGAATGGGTCGGGGAGACCTCGACGTCGACCTCGAAACCGACAGACAGGACGAGATGGGAGACCTGTATGACTCGTTCTCCAAGATGAGGGACTCGCTGAGACAGAAGATAGACGAGGCGGAGCGCGAAAGGGAGAGGGCAGAGAAACAGAAGAGGATAGCCGAGGAGAGACAGGAGGAAGCCGAGGAACTCAACAGACGTCTCGCGGAACAGGCTGAGAGGTACAAGGACGTCATGAGGGACGCCGCAGACGGAGACCTCACGAGACGTGTCGACGCCGAGACACGTAACGACGCGATGAGGGAGATAGGAGAGGCTTTCAACAGCATGATGGACGGCTTAGAGGAAACTGTGGCTAAAGTAAAGGGATTCTCGGACGAGGTCTCCGACTCGACACGTGAGGTCGAGAGAGGCGCGAACGAGATACGTGAGTCGAGCGAGCAGATAAACAGTTACATACGTGAGATATCACGCGACACCGACGAACAGGACGACAAGCTACAGAACATATCGACCGAGATGAGCGACCTGTCGGCGACTATAGAGGAGGTCGCGTCGTCGGCTGACGAGCTAGCGGGGACTTCACAGAGGATGGCTGATCTGGGTCAGGAGGGAAGAGACGCAGCCGAGATAGCCATAGACGAGATCAACCAGGTCGAGTCTGAGACCGAGAAGACGGTCGAGGAGATAGTCAAGCTCGACGAACAGATGAAGGAGATAGAGGAGATAGTCGATGTCATCACCGACATAGCTGAGGAGACCAATCTACTCGCTCTCAACGCGAGCATAGAGGCGGCGAGGGCGGGAGAGGAAGGAGACGGCTTCGCTGTCGTCGCCGATCAGATAAAGGAGCTCGCCGAGGAGACAAAGAAGTCGGCGTCCGAGATAGAAGAGGTCATATCCGACGTACAGGATCAGACCGAGAGCACAGTGGACGACATACGTGAGACGAGCGACAGGATAACCAAGGGTGTCGAGACAGTCGAGGACACCGTCGAATCCCTCGAAGAGATAGTCGGATACGTCGAGGAGACCAACTCGGGAGTCCAGGAGATCCGTGACGTGACCGAGAGCCAGGCTAACTCAACACAGGAGGTCGTGTCGGTCACCGACGAGGTCTCCGAGCTCAGCAGAAACACAGCCGACGAGGCGAAGAAAGTCACCGACGAAGCCGAGAGCCAGACCGAGATAGTCAAGTCAGTCTCGGAGAGAGCCGAGAGACTCGCCGATGGAGCCGACGACCTCAACGAACTCCTTGAGGGCTTCGATGTCAAATCTAAGTCTGACGTCAACGGCAATGTAACGGCGCGAGGAGTAGAGAGGTCGGATTTAGCACACGCAGACGGAAAGGGAGGTGAGAGGTAGATGGTTGAGATAACCGACACGACGACATGGTTCTGGATAGGCGCGGTAGGTATGTTCGCGGGAATGGTAGTCTTCGTAGCCTCAGGTGTCAGGAGCGACGACGAGACGAGGAAGTACTACGGTGTCATAGCCGCGGTCGCCTTCATAGCGTCCGCAGCCTACGCTGCGATGGCTCTCGGTATAGGCTCGCTCGAGTCCGACGGAGTGACCGTATACCTCCCGAGGTACGCAGACTGGCTGATAACGACACCCCTACTCATACTTGACCTGGGTCTCCTCGCGGGTGTCAATAAGAAGACGTACGCGGCTCTGATAGGCTCAGACGTCGCGATGATAGGATCGGGAGTCGCGGCGTCGCTCTCGACCTCCTGGGTCAAGTACGTCTACTTCGGCGTGGGATCGGTGGCTTACGTGGTTCTCCTCTACCTACTCATGAGAACCCTCTCGGACGCCGCGAGGGGCAGAGGAGTCGCGTCTCTGTTCCAGAAGCTAAGGAACCTGACAGTAGTCCTGTGGTCGGTCTATCCCGTAGTCTGGCTGGTCGGACCCTACGGAACGGGTCTCTTAGAGCCCGCTACCGAGACTATCATAATACTCTATCTCGACCTCATAACCAAGGTCGGGTTCGGTTTCATACTCGTCAACAGCCACGACGTCCTGTCGTCGATACGTACCCCCTCGACGGCGGACGTAGCCGAGACGTGATCAGTCTCAGTTCCCTTCTACCTCAAAGATAACACCGAAGACGTGGTCGTTAGGACACGAGAGACGTCTTAGCTTTCCTCCTTGGCTTCGCCGTCCCCGGCTTTCCTCGTTCTCGTAGTCAGTCTCGAAGACCCCTTTTACCGTCGCGTCCCACGGGAGACCCATCTTGACATTGACACCGCATATGGGACACCGTATATCCCGAACAGGCATCGTTGGGAGACGATGGTAGACAAGTGCTTAAGCCTACTCCTTGTTGTACACCCCAACAGTTAGGCCTCGTTTTAATAGTGTGACGGAGCCTATTCTAAGTATGACGAGTTTTGGTCTCCGAAGACTACGGAGACGCGGACGGTCGAGTTCGTACCTCACGAGGTCGAGGCTCGGTTTACTTTCACTGACGGTCGGCTTCGGTATCTTGGGTCTCGCGGGCATAGGAGTCTCACTGCGTCTCCAGTCTGCCGTCTACCTGATAGGGATGGTGGCGATGAACCTCCCCCAGGGTGGCTACGAGAACTTACATAACCTCGACGGACGTGGCACGAGGTTCCAGATGGGATACATAGCCTCCTACGTACTCACCATAGCGGCTTTCACAGCCGTCTTCTTCTTCGACCCCGTCGTGGGACTGGGTCTCGGCGTCTTTGTCGCGATGGCTAAGGGAGGCTTCGGAGACCTCAGCGTCTTGGAGACCATCTACGGCGACCACATAAAGACAGATATCCAGAGATGGCTAGCTGCGGCGGTCAGAGGTGGTGTCGTGATGGTAGTTCCGATGGCTTTCCATCCCGAAGCTTTCTACGGTCTGAGCTCCGTGATGGTGAATATATTCGATCCCGGTGGTCTCACGAGACTCGGATACGGGAGCTTCGAGACCGCGAGCCGTGTCCTCGGGGCTGTTCTCTGTGCCATAACTGGGGTTTACCTGGTTCTGGGGTACATACGGTCAGACGCGACGGGGTCGTTCAGGTCTGACGCGGGCGAAATCTTCCTCCTAGTCGCCTACTTCGCAGTGACTCCCGTCGTGGTAGCCGTTGGTCTCTACTTCCCCCTGTGGTACTCGGCGAGACAGGTCGCCCGTATGAGGGCGGTCGACGACTCCGAGACGGAACGGGACGGCTTTGACGCCCCGGCTGTAGTAGTCTCACTCGTCGTGGCGAGCGTCGTGTTAGGTGGTCTCGTGTGGTCAGTCTCGCCACAGCCCCTCGGTGGTGCGAGAATCCTACCAGGACTCGTGGCTTTCTGGACGGTATTCGTGAGCATAATAGCACTTCCCCACGTAGTCATTGGAGGGCTTATAGACAGGTCGAGGGGGATATGGTACGTCCCATGACCAAAAACGACAGTCACCCGGAGAGAAATCGAGAAATAACCACGAAAGAAACAAGACTAGACAGGTCAAGATAAGATGACGGATCAAGGAAGGATACTCTACGCAGGCGGTGAGATAGACGGTATCAGCCCTGAGTCGGTAGACGAGAGTCTCGACCGGCTCGAGGTCGTACACGAATCCGACTTCGTCACGGCTCTCGAATCCGCCAGGGAAACCGACGTCAGAGGCGTGATCGCCTCCCACCGGACTAACGGCTTCAGAGGCGTCGACCTACTTGAGTCGATGCGTCAGGAGGGGCTGGGAATCCCCGTAGCCGTGGTAGTTCGGGAGGAGGAGGCAGGCGAAGTGGCACGCAGAGCAGTCGAAGCCGACGCCACGGCTTTGGTGCCAGCAGGCGATGACGACGCTCTCGAAGCCTTAGCTGACGCGATCGAGAGAAACATGAGCACCGAGGATGGACGTAGACGTGAAGAAGACAGACGTATGCCAATATCCGACCTGCCCTTCGAGGACGAGAGACGTCTCAAGGAACGTGTCCTTGACGAGGCACCCATAGGAATCACGGTCTCGAACGCCGACGACCCCGATAACCCCATAATCTACCTCAACAAGTCGTTCGAGAGTCTGACTGGGTACTCGGCCGAGGAGGTAGTGGGTGCGAACCACAGGTTTCTACAGGGAAGCGAGACCGACACCGAGAAGGTCGAGGAGCTCGGAAGAGGTGTCTCAGAGGGGCGTGACACACGGGTTACACTGCGTAACTACACCCGGGACGGTGACCTCTTCTGGAACCAGGTAGACGTAAGCCCTATATCCGACTCAGAGAACGAGACGTCTTATTACGTGGGGTTCCAGATGGACGTCACCGAGCGCGAGAGATTCAGACACGAGCTTGAGGAGGAGCGCGAGGCTTTCGACCGTCTCATAGACCGGATGAACAGTCTCATCAACGACATCACGAGATGTCTTGTACGTGCCGAGAGCCGCGAGGAGGTCGAGGAGTCAGTCGTCGAAAAGCTCGGCGAGGAGTACGATCAGGCTTGGATCGGAAGGTACAGCCCCACGGACGGCGAGGTGACTGTAGACGAGACCTCGATACGAGACAGAGAGGAACGACAGAATAGAATCAGCGTCGGAGAGGAAGACTCCGAGCGAGTAGTGAGTGACGTAGTCGAGAGACACGAGACAAGTGTCGTCGAGGGCGACGAAGCCGAGTCCCTCCGTCGTCGTATACTGGACGGGTCAGTCGACGACTCCAAGTCGGGGTCTTCTTTCTGTGTCACCGTCCCCGTGACCTACCAGTCGACGACATACGGTGTGATTGGTGTCTGGGGAGACGGTGAGAGACTCGACACCAGGGAGCCTGGGCTTCTCGCGTCGGTCGCCAGAAGCGTTGGGGCATCGATCAACGACGTCTTGACTAAGAGGACTATGTCGACCGACTCGGTGGTGCGCCTGGGTATTCGGATAGAGAACGACGGATCGCCTCTCGTGGAAGTCGCCGACGAGGTTGGAGGGAGTCTCGAATACGAGGGTGCCGTGACACAGGGCGGCGGTATAGCTATACTCGTGAGTACGTCAGCCGACCCAGGGGAAGCCGTCGAAGCTGCGGGACAGAACAGCGGCGTTGTAGACGCCGAGGTACTCGTCTCAGACGAAGAAGGAACTGTTGTACAGATACGTGTCGATCGAATCGGTCTCGTGAGTGAGGTCTCCGAGCACGGTGGCCGTCTGAGGTCGATGGAGGTGACACCCAACGGCGTCGAGGCGGAGCTGGACGTCGGAAACGAGAGAGAAGCACGCCGTCTCCTCGACCGTCTGAAACAGACCTACTCAGGGTCGGAAGCTGACGTCAGTCTCGCAACCTACAGAACAGTAGAGGAAGCATCACAGACGACACAAGGCTTCAGAAACGAGGTAAGAGACCGTCTGACACAGCGTCAGATGACAGCCCTCCAGAAGGCGTATACGGGAGGCTTCTTCGACTGGCCCAGGCGTGTCGAGGGCGAGAGGCTCGCCGAGTCGATGGACATAGTTCCGTCGACCTACCACCAGCATCTACGTACCGCGGAGAGAAAGCTCATAGAGGCTTTCCTAAACGGCTGATATGTCGGGAGCCTCTGAAGCAAACCCAAGAGGGTGGTAGATTATGTCTTACCTCGCCTATGTGACTGTGTCAGTAGTGGGGGTCTCAGGTGTGGTGGCTATCGTAGCGTGGCACAGACGGGGACTGAGAAGGCTGTCCGACGTCCTCGGTGTAGGTGTCCTGAGCCTGATAGCCGTGGGTTACACATTCGGATGGGACGCGTATCTCATATACAGGGATGTATGGTGGTACGGCGACGGTGTCGTAAGCTTCCGCATCGTAGGAGTCCCCGCAGGGGAGATACTCTTCTTCGTAGCCCAGACTTCGCTGACATCGTTCTGGCTGTACAGTCTCAAGCCCGACTTCGGCAGGAGTCTCGGAGAGACCGAGCCCGATAGACACCGCGACGGATTCGGGCTCGACCCGGCTCTCGTTACTGTCGTTCTAGGAGGCGTATCAGGTCTCCTTCTCGTCTTCGTGGCTCCCCAGAGGTACTACTACCTGGGTCAGATACTCGTCTGGGGAGCCCCGATGGTGTTCTTCCTCTGGTACGTCGGCAGTGAGATACTCCGTGAAAACATACGTCTCGTCGTAGCCGGAGTGGCTGTTCCGACCGTATACCTCTGGGGAGTCGACAGAGCCGCTATACAGAGGGGTCTCTGGACCATCTCGGAGGAACACTCGACCGGAATAGGACTTCTAGGTCTACCCTTGGAGGAGATGGTGTTCTTCGGAGTGACTAACAGCCTCGTCGTCTTCGGCTTAGTCCTATATCTCTGGGTGGCTGAGCGCGCTAGAGACGGAGAAAAAGAAGAGGACTATCTGACTGGCATGAGACGCCTGATACTCGGGGTCAGAGACGGGGACGGGAACACGAGATAGAGGTCAAGGTCAGAAGAAGACTACCGACACGGCGTTGATGACTACGAGGACAACCCCGGCTCCGAGAAGAAGACTGCTATCTCTCTTTCTGCCCTCGTAGACGTAGTAAGCAGCCACGATGACGGCGGAAAGAGCGACGAAGTTCGCCGACATGAGGTTGAGGATATCGAGGAGTATCCCGAGACTAAAGAAGATGACGACTCCCTGGAGAAGTACTACGAGCGCGTTCTTCGAGGACTGATCCATCGTCGACATACTCATCTATACGTGAGACTGACGCATATGGCTGTCGAATACGACGAGTTTTCCTATCCCCTTACAGGGATCTTCCCGAGCTGCACAGTCCTCTCAACTGTCTCACCGTCGGCGCGAGCCGTGACGTCCATCTCGGCGGGGGTCGAACCTCTCGGTATCTCCCACGTCGAGGTTACCTCTCGCGACTCACCAGGAGGCACAGTCACCGAGTCGCCACCCTGAGACTCCTGTCCGTCTGCGACCACGTTTCCCAGGATGAGTTCGTAGTCGTCCTGTGTCGGGTTGTCGACGGCGACAGTAATGGTGAGGCTCCACGTATCCTCACCCCTCTCGATAACTCCCGACTCCAGAGTCTCTGTCTGTGGTGTCTCGGTCAGAACCTCGTCTCCTATTCCGACTAGGCGTTGTTCCTCTTCCTCCTCCTCTAGCCATGGTATGTCGAAGAAATGCTGTCCTATCAGACCCGAGAATGTGAGTATCTCGGTGAGTATCGGGATACCTATACCGAGCCCTATCATGAGACGTATCAGGGTTCGTCTCTTCATAGATACCTCAGCTCCTGTTGACGGAAGACCTGGTTGATTCTTTCCGTTGAGCCTACTACGTTCATAGTAACACTTTGCTCGCTTTATTATTAAGCATTGTCACAACGCAAACGGCTGTATAGTTCTGTGACTCGACTTCGCTTCTGTGGTATGCGTCGAAAAAAGTAAAGTACGGATAAGACCGGTTAAGCTACGGTCTGACCGGAACTGCTCCCGGCGTGAGAGGACCGTCTGCTACCCAGCTCATCACGGGTACTCCGAAGGCGAGTAGGAGGAGCACGACTGCTATTGCTCCCCAGAGCTTGAGGTTGTCGAGTATGAGAGGACCGTCCTCGGGACCCGACAGGGGCTCGGGAATCGTGAAGTCGTGCTGAGCGGCGTCTATCCTACTTCCAGCGAAGACCGAAGCGACAAGGACAGCTATGAACGCGAGCGACGATATGAAGAGGAATACTCCTCCTATCGCTAGCTGCCATCTGATCTCCGACATGCTTCCGAGAGGAGCCGTGAACTCGAAGAGCCTGTAAGTCGGCTCGGCGGTTCTCCTCGGCGATCCGGCGAGTCCGGCACGGTGCATCGCGTTCGACATGAAGGTCATTCCTATGAACCACAGGTAGGGCTGAACCATGGCGAGACCCTTGAGGCTGAGATCCTTGCCCGTGAGCTGTGGGTAGAGCCAGTAGATGAGTCCCATCATCGTGAGCGTGACCGCACTACCGACTGTGAGATGGAAATGTCCGGGTACCCAGAGCGTGTTGTGGACGAGGTAGTTGAGGTTGAGTGCTGCGTTGACCATTCCGCTGAATCCACCCGCCGCGAAGAAGAGTCCGGCGAGTGCCATCGCGGAGAACTGAGGCTTCTCCCACGGAAGTGCCTTGAGCCAGCCGAGTCTTCCGGTTCCGCCACGCTGTCTCGCTCCGTGCTCCATGCTCGCCACCGCGGTGAAGGCGGTGAGGAGGCTCGGGAGGAGGAGGAACATCGTGTTAGACATCACGACGTACTTGAAGCCGTTCGGAACACCCGGATCCATGTACTGATGGTGGAATCCGACGGGTGCCGAGAGCAGGAGGAAGAGTATGAAGACGACCCTTGCGAGCGGATCGCTGAAGAGACGTCCTCCCGACAGCTTCGGAAGTACGGTGTACCACGCGAGGTACGCGGGCATCAGCCAGAAGTAGACGATAGGATGCCCGGTTATCCAGAACAGGGTACGTGTCAGAAGCGGGTCAACCTGTCCTATGATGCCTAGCGACCACGGGAGGAGGAAGAAGATAACCGATATCGCGATACCGAGAGACGCGAGCTGCCAGAACATCATCGTCGTGACAGCGATAAACGTCTGGAGAGGTATGCGCTCGTCGGGGTTGTCCTTCTTCCAGTCCCAGAGTGCCGTGAAGTAGTCGAATCCGGCTAGCCAGCTCGCTACGACGTAAAGCACGAGACCGACGTAGAATATGGGATGTGCCTTGAGCGGGGCGTAGAAGGTGTAGAGGACGTCCGCCTGCATATTGCCGAGTATCGGGACGTCACCCTTGATGAATCCCGCGAACATCGCTATCTCGGCGAGTATTATGCCGATCAGACCGAGTCTGACCCAGCCACACGTGAACTTGGGATTACCGAGTGACCTGTCTAGGCTCCTCGGAACCGCCCACGTGAATGTGCCGAGTATAGCGAGTATCGCCCAGAAGATCACCATGTTGACGCCGTGGAGCGTCAGGTAGGTGTAGTAGTCTCCCGACGATATTATTCTTAGCTTATCTGTCCTGTGCAGCACCTGGAGAAGACCCATTATGGCTCCTATCCCCAGGGTGATTACTCCGACCACGAAGATTCGACGGACTGCCTTAGCCTCCGTAGGGAACTTGTCCTTGAAGAGCTCGTTCTGTCCTGTTGCCATTCTTTATACCTCCGATGCGTTGAACTCCGACTTGGGAACCACGTTTAGCTTACCCTCCATCGTGTGGTGTCCCGAGCCGCAGTACTCGTTACATACTATGCCGTACTCTCCGGGCTCGTCGAAAGTCGTCGTCATCTGCCCGACCTGTCCGGGTATAGCCATCGAGTTGACGTTGGTGTCGACTATCTCGAAGCCGTGTATGACGTCGGGGCTCGTGTAGTAGAAGGTGACCTCCGAGTCGGTCGGAACTGTTATGGGCTGTGTCGTTCCGGGCATGTAGAGGAACTGACGTACAAGGACGTTAACCTCGTACTCGTTGGGACCCACCTTATGTACACCACGGTTCTGTGCCGAGAATCTCTCACTCTGTGTGACGTTCGCGGGACTGATGGTTCCTCCGCTGTCACTTACCATCTTGATACCCGGACCGAGCGCGCCGTACGTAACGGTGGCTACGAGACCGACTATGAAGACGAGTGCGACCGCGAGCCATATCTTCTCGTACTTGTGTATATCCATGAGTTATCACGCTCCTATTACTGAGGGTCTTCCGAGGAACTCTAGGAAGTACACCCAGATCCAGAGGAAGACCAGTATTAAGAAGTATATTGCTACGAGCGTTGCTGTGCCTGATGGCGTGAAGTCGTCGTGTCCCAGCTCGCGTTCGATCTCCTCCGAGCTCACGATACCACCCCCAAACTGTACTTGCGTCTGTGCAGCCGCATATTCTAGTCTTTGACCAACTGATACTTAAATCCTCCAGTCTGTTTTCAGAGGCTGGGAAAAATGCTTAAGTATATGACACCCGACCCTAACTAGTAAACATGGTAAGTTCACGCATAGTAGCTGTGATGGCGGCGGTAGCTGCCGCTCTGTTTGGCATAGCATACGCGACAACCACGTCGAGCCCCGCTACATACCTCTCGACAGTCAGCGTACTTCTCACGGGACTCAGCCTCTACCTTATGTTCGGTCCCACAGAGGCGGAGAAGAAGGGTCTCTCGACGCACTAAGATAAGACGAGAAGTGCGCTTTCTTCATAGCCATCCTACCGAGAAAGCCTGATGCTAGGACTCACAATAGGGTCTGACGGCGTCGGCTTAGCGCTCTTCTTTCTCATAGGACTCCTGGGTGGTGCACACTGTCTAGGTATGTGTGGACCCCTCGTGATGCTGTACTCGTCGAGGATAGACGAGAAGAAGAGCCACGACGCTCTGACCTTCTACGAGATACGTCAGCACGCTCTGTTTAACCTCGGACGTACGGTTAGCTACGCGGCTATAGGCGCGGCGATGGGTGTGCTCGGCACCGTTTTCTTCTCGTTCGGCGAGATAGCCGACATAGGCGAGTGGTTTCAGGCAGCGACGGGGGTCGGAATAGGAGTTCTGATCGCAGTCTCAGGTGTGAGCTACGTCGTAGGAGGGTCGGGAGGAAGCTTCGACGTGACATCGACTACCGGAGGCGTCATAGGACGCGCACTCGGGGCTCTCAAGGAACGTATAGACGAGAGGGTACAGGGACCCGGCATACTCGTCTTAGGTATGTTACACGGTCTGCTTCCGTGTCCCATAATCTATCCCGCCTACTTCTACGCATTCGGGACGGGATCACCCGTCGAGGGATTCGTCTACCTCGCTGTCCTTGGGCTCGGAACATTCCCGACACTCTTCGTCTACGGAACCTTCTTCCAGTCGCTCGGTGCCGAAAGACGCGCAAGCCTCCACAGGGTTCTCGGCGTCGTCTTCATAGTACTCGGATACATGACCTTCTCGATGGGTCTGAGCGCGATAGGTATCAGCCTCCCGAGCGTGATGCCGCCGTTCTACCAGCCGCTTGAGAGGTTCAGACAGCTGTGTGAGCCGATTCTAAACTAAGCTAAGAGGGTGGTAATATCTCGAAAGTAAAGACAGAGACAGAAGAAGACTCCAACTCGTGTACACTCTGTGACCTCCCCACACCCGAGCCTCCGGTGACCGACGACGAGACGGAGGGCGAGTTCTGCTGCCGCGGCTGTCTCGAAGTCTACAAGGCGCTCGGAGACGTCGACCCCGACGAGGCGAGCGAAGAGCTAGTCGACGACGAGCCTGACGATATCGAAGGAGCCGAGACCGAGTTCCTCTCTGTCGAGGGCATGCACTGTTCGGCGTGTGAGGCGTTCATAGAGTCGAACGCGGTCGAGAAGGAGGGGGTCAAGACAGCCGAGGCGAGCTACGCCACCGACATGGTGAAGATGAGCTACGACCCCGACGAGGTCACGCCCGACGATCTCCCCGGAGCCATAACCGGGATGGGGTACACGGCTCGGAGACAGGACGAGGAGGTCAGGGAGGACGAGAGGACGACACTCCTAGGACGTCTCTTGGTCGGAGGCTTCTTCGGAATGCTCGTGATGATGAGCTATGTCCTCTTCCTCTACCCCAAGTACCTCGGTCTCGACTCTCTCCTCTTGGAGAGCTTAGACACGAGCGCGGGAACCTACTTACTCGGAAACCTCTGGGTGATGACCTCGGTCGTCCTCTTCTACACGGGATTCCCGATACTCAGAGGAGCATACGTCAGCCTCAAGGCGGGACAGCCCAACATGGATCTCTTAGTCGCTCTCGCAGCCGTGAACGCTTACGTCTTCAGCAGTATCCGTCTCCTCTTAGGCGGCACAGACCTCTACTTCGACATCTCGGTAACCATAGTCATGGCTGTCATGGTAGGCAACTACTACGAGGACACTGTGAAGAAGAGGGCGGTCGAGGGTCTCTCGGATCTCACCTCGATACAGGTCAACGAGGCGACTCTGAGGAGAGACGGCGACCAGGAGAAAGTAAACGTCGACGAACTCGAACCCGGCGACGAAGTCGTCGTCAAGCCGGGAGAGAGAATACCTGTCGACGGGATCGTCTCCGAGGGGGTCGCGGCGGTAGACGAGTCGCTCATCACGGGTGAGTCGGTTCCCGTCACGAAGTCGGTGGGTGACGAGGTCGTCGGAGGTGCTGTAGTGACAGACGCAAGCCTCGTCGTCGAGGTCGGGGACGATGTCACGAGCACACTCGACAGACTCGTCAACCTACTCTGGGACATACAGTCGTCGCGCACAGGCGTCCAGAGGCTTGCCGACAAGATAGCCGCCGTCTTCGTGCCTCTCGTCGTGACGGTAGCCGTCGTCGTCTTCGTAGCCAACATCGTGATGGGATCGGCTCCGACCTCCGCCTTCCTGACTTCTCTCGCAGTACTCGTCGTCTCGTGTCCGTGTGCACTCGGTCTCGCCACACCGCTCGCGGTTGCATCGGGGATGCGTGAGTCACTCGACAAGGGAATAGTGATAGCAGACGGCTCCGTCTTCGAGGACGCGGACGAGGCGGATGTCGTAGCCTTCGACAAGACGGGTACTCTCACGACGGGAGAGATGACTGTCGCCGACGTCCACGCCGACAGCCCCGACGAGGTAGCCGAGAGGGCATCGGGAGTCGAACAGTTCTCCGAACATCCGATAGCCGAGGCGGTCACCGAACACAGTAAGCCGAAGAGAGACGTCGAGGCGGACTCCTTCGAGCGTCACCCGGGCGAGGGGGTCAGCGGCGTCGTCGATACGGACAGGGTCGCGGCGGGAAGCCAAGACCTCTTCGGAAGCCTCGGCTGGGAGATAAGGAACGAGGATAACAGCCGCGCCGACGAGGTCGAGAGTAACGGTAACGTCGCCGTATTCGTGGGATGGGACGGCGAGTCGAAGGGCGTCATAGAGATCGGCGACAGCCTCAGAGACGGCTGGAAGGACGTCCTCTCAGATCTGTCGGAGAGCCACGAGGTAGTCGTCATAACCGGCGACTCGTCGGGCGACCGTCTGAGGAGACACGGCTTCATAGACGAGGTCTTCGCGGGGGTACCGCCGGAGGCTAAGGTCGAGACTGTCGAGAGGCTCGACGGAACGAGCGTGATGGTGGGAGACGGAACCAACGACGCTCCCGCTCTCGCTACCGCCGACTTAGGAATAGGAATGGGAGGCGGAACCGCCGCGGCGACAGACGCAGCCGACGCCGTCGTGACGACTGACAGTCTCGAAGACCTCACGAGCATCTTCAGGATAACACGTTCGACACGGTCGAGGATAAGACAGAACCTGGGGTGGGCTTTCCTCTACAACATCATAGCCATACCCGTCGCCGCGCTCGGCTACATAAATCCGCTGTTCGCCGCGCTCGCTATGGCTGCGAGCTCTATAATAGTCGTGGTAAACTCATCACGTTCGATGGACTGAGTCAGCCGTGTCAGTCGCGGCTGTGAACCAGACGCGTCTCGAAGACGTAGTCGGAGTCGGCGTCTATCTCGACACAGATACCCTCGAAGTTGGTGTGGTACTCACGTGTATTTCTGGCGTCAGACCTGACGTCTATCTCGACCTCAACGACAGATGCTTCGACTAGACAGTCGAGCTTTCTGTACGTCGTTGAAAGAGGTATTCCCGACTCGTCGGATATCTCACCCGCTGTGAGACTCGACGGCGTGTCAACTCCTTCAGTCGTCTCACGTATGACCGAGAGTATCTCACGGCAGTCGGGGTCAGTAAGAGCATCCAGAACTTCCTGAACGCCTGTCTGTGTCGTGTTAGGCATTCGGCTAAAGGTACGTTACACAGGGTAATGAGTCGAACGGTCGGTGACTGACTTTCAACGCATGTACCACAAGAAAGAACCGACCTACATAAGTCGTGAGACGTCGTATATGAATGAGATGACGAGACTCCGAGTAAGAGGTATCTATACCACAGCACTCACAAAGATGTTTCTCGATGAGGGCTACAATGTGGTCGACGTCTCAGAGGCGATAGACAGGAGGTTCAACGCCGACTTCGACGACGCGCGACCCGACGTGACGGTCGAGACCACCTACGACTCACAGGGTCTGAGACTGTCGGGTGACGCCACCTATGTCGACGGGGTCTCAGATCTGATCGCCGGCATCGGACGTGACGTCTTCGTCTGGGACTCCGACCATCCAAAAGGGGCGGTCTACAATACCGAGGTTACCGAGACGATCAGGAGCGGCGCAGTCGTCTCAGTTCCCGACGCCGACTCCGACGGATTCCTCCCCTACTCGAACTCCGACGAACACATAGACGAGGGCGACAGGCTCAGGGTTACGGTAGTGAACCCCGAACCCCCGTGGTCCTCAAGAAAGCCCGGAGTCTCGACTGGGATACGTGTCGAGGGTGAACTCCTCGACATGTCGAGAGACGCAGAGTCGAAGACCGAGTTCGAGGGACTCCGCAGGCGTGAACGAAACGAGGTTTCGAGGATCGCAGACATGCTAGGACTCTCACCTCCCGACGGCTGGGGAACCATCTGGAAGTCGAGGTCAGCGGATGCGGAGATGTCGGAGATAGGGGCTGAAGCCGAGGAACTCATCGAACGTGCCAAGAGTATCGAGTCGGCGGTCTCCGACGCTCCGAAACCCGAGAACGGTTCCCCCCTCGAAGTACACACGTCCGACTCCAAGACGGTCTGGATCTGGTTTGGACGTGACGCACGTTCCGAACTCGACGAGATTAGACACGAGGTCACGACGACCACCGAAGGACACCACAGAATAAAGGCAGGGTCGGGAGACGCGTCGGCAGCAGTCGACTTCTTCGAGGCGGTACACGGGAGACACGGCGAGTTTCCGTTCGAGGGGGTCGTCGAGGCGTTCGGACCCAGCGAGGGCGACGAGGTCAACATCGTACACGGAAAGCCCGACGGAAGACGGATAGAGCTCGGAGACGCCGAGGTGGTATCCGTCGAATACGAGGAGGAGTCCATCGTAGTCGAGAGACGGATGTCGGCAAGGGGAGACTACGACGAGCTTGACGTCGAGAAAGAGAAGGGGGACGTCGCAGTCACACGGTTCACCGAGGGAAGTCCCTACTATACGACCGTCTACACAGACGAAGACGGCGAGGAGAAGGGTGCCTACATCAATATCTCCACGGAGGTCGAGGTCTTTCCCGACAGGGTTAGATACGTCGATCTCCACGTCGACGTCGTGAGACGTAACGACGGAAAGGTCGAAACCGTCGACGAGCCTCTTCTGCGCGAGTCGGTCGAGGAGGGACACGTCCCGGAAGAGTTAGCCGAGACGGCAGTCGATGTCGCCGAGGAAGTAGAAGAGAAGATCAAAGACCAAGAAGAACTACTCAGTAGATAAAGTATGAGTATGCGCGTCATAAACCTCGCTGAAGACGTCGAAGTCTTCACCTCGAACGCCTACCTCGTGCTCGGTGACAGTAGTACCGACCTCGTAGACGTGGGCTCGTTCCCCGGCGTAGAGGAGGAGATACGCGAGTACGCTGACGACATTGACTCCGTCTACCTCACACACGGACACTCCGACCACGTCGGTAACCTCGACGAGGTAATAGACGGGTTCGACGCCGACGTCTACGCCTACGACTACTCGGGAGCCGAGGAAGTCAGAGACTGTGACGAGGTCGAGATAGGCGACGAGAGCTTCGAGGTCGTCTACACGCCGGGGCACGCCGACGACCACGTGACTTTCGTGGGTGAGGAGACTGTCTTCAGCGGCGACGTATTCGTCTACAACGACGGCGCGTACGACGACGGAAGCTTCGGCAGAACCGACATGGCGGGTCAGTCACGTGAGACACTCATCGAGAGTCTGCGCCGTGTGATCGACCGTCTTCCCGAGACCGCCGAAAGCCTCTATCCGGGACACGGCGACGAGTTCCACGGCGAAATAAGTGAGGTAGTCGAGAGGGCACTCGAAAGAGCCGAGCGACGTGAGCCTAAGTACCAATGAGTCGACTGTAGATTCTTCGGCATCTTCTCAGAACACTGAGACTCACGCTCTCGTCTGCGGTGTGTGCCTCGCCCCTCTCCGCCGCGCCACAGACTACACAGTCGGTACCAGCGCGTGATAGCCAGCCTGCGTCGGTGGCGTGAGGCTTGACGACTGCGTCTGGATCTCGATCGGTCTCATCTGAGTCGGAGGAGGCTGCGAGAACCGACGAGACGAAGTCGTCGTCGTCACACTCCATCGCTGGAACCTCCGAGACGACGTCCGACTCCAGCCCTGAGACGGGTTCCAGACCCTGAGTACGTGGGACGGTTCTCTCGTCGACGGTGAATCTACACGTCTCAGGTATGACGTTCGACGCGCCGTCGACGTTCGACTCGATACGCGTCACTGCGGCGGTTCCGGATATCTCCTCACCCGCGACCTCGACAGTCTCGAAGCCGTAGTTCCTTACCTCCTCGACGCCGGCGAGAGCCTCGTAGACGGCGTTGACAGCCTCGTCGGGCTGGCTAGCGTGTCCCGACTCTCCTCTCGCAGTCAACTCCCACTCACGTCTTCCCCTGTGGGCGACTCCGACGTCGACGGTTCGTGGCGACGAGTATCCCGTCGAGCCCTCGACGACGACCGCGCGGTCGGGTGAGACTCCGTTCTCTACTGCGTGTCTCGCGCCTATGCCGCCTTTCTCCTCTCCGACGAAGCTACACAGGAGAACCTCGGAGGACGGATCGGCGTCACCGAATCCGAGCATCGCGGCGGCGAGCGATCCCTTCATGTCGGCAGTTCCCCTGCCGTAGAGTCTTCCGTCTCTCTTATCGACGACGAAGCTTCCGTCCTCGATCTGACTCTCGTCGGGGGGCACGACGTCGTGGTGTCCGACGAGTCCGAGGGACGGACTGCCCTCTCCCTTCCGAGCTATGACGTTTCCGACGGCGTCACGTTCTACTTCGGCGTCTGTCTCACGTCTGAGCCACGACTCGACTAAGTCGCCCGTCTCTTCCTCGCCGCAGTCGTCTCCAACACCGACGGTAACGAGACGTCTCGTGAGGCTCTCGACCTCGTCCATCTCGGTCTAACCTGCTTCTTCGACTGCGTCTTTTATCTCGTCGAAGTCGGGTAGTACGCTCGGATCGTCCGAGACCCATCTGTATACTACCTCTCGGTCGTCGATAACGAAGACGCTCCTCTTAGCTAAGCCGTGAAGTCCCGCGAGTTCCTCCATCCTGACGCCGTATTCGTCTATGACCTCCTTGTCGAAGTCACTGAGTAGAGGAAAGTTGAGGTCATTCTCGTCACGGAAGGCGTTGAGAGCGAAGGGCGTGTCGACGCTTACGCCGTAGACTTCGGCTCCGAGATCCTCGAACTCCGAGAGTGAGTCCCTCATCTCACACATCTCGTCGGTACAGACGGGTGTGAAAGCACCGGGGAAGAAGGCGAGGACGACAGTTCCGTCGGTGTCTTCGAGGTCGAACTCGCCGACATCTCCGTCAGCCATGGGTACTCTGAACGTCGGTGCTGTGTCTCCTTCTTGAGGCGGTGAGTCTGCCATACTCCCAAGACGAGCTACAGATACATAGGGTTAGGGTCGGTCAGTCCTTGAGTCCCCTCTTGAAGTCGACGACTACGCGGCGTATCAGAAGCCCGAGTATGAGAACGACTACGACGACTGTTCCTATCACGACGTAGTCGATGATGTTCATACTCCGTAGACGTCTCGGCGGAAGATAACTCTGTTGGGTCTTAGCCCGAGAGCTCTATGAGTGTCTCACGGCTTCGGCTTTCGAGACTCACGACCCCGCCCTCGTAGTCGCCGTCTTCTACCTCTATCTCGGCGTAGGTGGGAGGCGATCCCCGGGGACGCGTCGGACTTCCGGGGTTGAGAAGATCCACACCGCGAGACGAGAAAGACGGGGTGTGGGAGTGTCCGTAGACCACGAGGTCGGCGTCGGTCTCCATCGCCGCGTACTCGAGCTCGTGTGACGACGAGATACGGTGTCCGTGGAGTACTCCAACGCGGAGTCCCTCGACCTCGAAGACACGTCTCCTCGGAAGGTTCGTCTTTAAGGCGTCGTCGTCGGCGTTTCCGTGTACAGCCACTAAGCTGTCGGAGTCGGAGACGAAGCCGTCGTAGACCTCCTCGGAGACGAAGTCGCCCGCGTGGACGACGTAGTCGGCGTCGTCGACCGGGACGGAGTGGTCGTACTCCCTGAGATGGGTGTCGGATGTGATGACTACCTTCTCCATACGGAGGGTTTTCTTCTCAAACACTAAACCTAAACCTATTTCTCCGAAGGCATACTACGCCTGCCGTGGAAGACAAGACGAAGATACGCGGCGTTGTCACCCATCTCGGTGAGACGAATAAGTACGACGGGAGCCGTATAGCCGAGATAAGTATAGAGACCGGCGAAGTCTCTGAGTCGGAGTCGGTCTCGGTGACCCTCTGGGGAGACTGGGTCGAGACTCTCAGCGTAGCCGAGGAGGGCGACGAGATACTCGTCACCGATGTCGAGGAGCGAGGAAGCCGAGAGTACACGACGACCACCGACTCGTACGTCATCGTCGAGCCCGACTACCTCGTCAATGTCACGGATATCCGTTCGTGGGTGGAATGTCCGCGTCTCTACTACCTCAACAAGCTCACAGGAATACCGCTTAAGTACGAGGTGATACGTGGCACAGTCGTACACAGAGTCTTCGGAGACCTTCTTAGGAACATCGACCTCGAAGACGCAGTCGAAGACAGGGTCGAGGAAGTCGGGCTCGAACTCGGTCTCCTCGGACGTGACGCGGGAGAGGTGAGACGGGAGGTCGAGGAGCACGCTCGCGGCATAGAGTCGTGGCTTGAACAGACAGCACTCGTCGACGACTCGTGGAGGAGCGAGAAGACACTTCTGAGCGAGAAGTTCGGCATCAAGGGGAGATCCGACGCCGTGAGACGCGGAACCCCTGTCGAGCTAAAGACGGGGAAGAACACGTCGGGAGACGCTAGGTTCAAGGACAAGGTACAGGCGGCTTCTTACTGTCTTCTTCTGAGGGAGAAGGGCAGAGAAGTCGACTCGGCGACAGTCCTCTACACGCGAAACGCCGCACGCAACGAGCCCGTCGCAAGAGACTTCCGTGTCACGAAGGGACTCCTCGACTTTGTGGTGAGGACGAGGAATGAGATCGCAGCGGCGGAGACACGTAACGAGTCTCCGACGGGAGAGACGTCGAACCTGCCGTGTAGCTCGTGTTTCGAGCAGGACACGTGTATGGTAGTCTCGGGAAAGCTCGACCAGGAGTCGAAGGCGGGTAAGATAGGTTCTCCGATTCCCGAGAAAGAGAGGGACTACTTCGACGACGTCTACTCCTTCATAGAGAACGAGAGACAAGCCGTCCACGACGAGTTCGCTAAGCTCTGGAGACAGTCTCCCGAGGAGAGGGCGGAAGACGACCGCGCGCTCGTCGACCTCGAACCCGTGGGAAAGTCGGAGGTAGGGGGTAAGTGGGAGCTAAGAGCCGAGAGGCTCTCGGACGGCGTCTCGAAGATACGTGAGGGTGACACCGTATTAGCGAGCGACGGCGACCCTATACGTGGAGACGCCGAGATCGGACGTGTCGAGAGGCTCGACGATCAGGTCGTCGTAACCACAGACGAACCTCTCGAACTCAGACGGATAGACGTCTATCCCTCGGAGATAAACGTCGACCGTCTCCTCAACTCACTCCACGACTTCGTCCTCAAGTCGGAGCCGAGGGAGAAGAAGGTCTTCCTCGGAGACGCAGATCCCGAGTTCGACGACTCGTGGGAGGAGTACGTCCCGAACAACGAGAGACAGAACGAGGCTGTCAACCTGGGCGTCAACGCGCGTGACCTCGCCGTAATACACGGTCCTCCGGGGACGGGAAAGACCTACACGATAGCACATCTCGTGCGCGCTCTCGTGAGAGACGGTCAAAGGGTACTCGTCTCGGCACTCACCAACCGCGCCGTCGACAACGTACTCGAAGCAGTCGAGGAACAGGGCTACGACGGCTTCGTGCGTTTCGGCACCGAGTCGGGAGTCACAGACTCGATGACGGAGTACAGGGTAGAACACAGAGGAGACCCCGACGAGAGGGCGGAGGAGCTTCTACGTGCCGACGTCGTGGGGGCGACCACGTCGTCGTGTTCTTCGCGCGTTATGAGGGAACAGGAGTTCGACGTCGCAGTCGTCGACGAGGCGTCTCAGCTTACCGAACCCGAGACGCTCGCAGCCGTGAGCTTAGCCGAGAAGTTCGTCCTCGTAGGCGACCACCACCAGCTACCGCCCGTGACAGCCGACGGAGCACCCTCGGCTTTCGAACGTCTAACCGAGACGTACCCCGAGGCGACAGTGATGCTCGACCGCCAGTACAGGATGTCACAGAGGATACAGGCGTACTCGTCACGTGAGTTCTACGACGGAGGTCTGTATCCCGCTCACCGCGAGGTGGCGGCACAGTCGCCCGAAGATATAGACGGTGTCGACTCCGGGAGTCTCCCCGACGAGATACAGAGTCCCGTCTCGTTCGTGAACGTCGAAGGCGAACAGGAAGGAAACACGAACACGGAAGAGGCGGACGAAGTAGCGCGTATCGTCGACGGTCTCTTAGACGCCGGCGTCGACGGTTCCGACGTGGGAGTCATAGCTCCTTTCAGGGCACAGGTCGCCGCGATAAAACCCAGGATAGACGACTCGGTAGCAGTCGACACAGTCGACAGGTTCCAGGGTTCAAGCAAGGAGATAGTCGTAGTCTCTTTCGTCGCGACGGGGAGCCTCGAAAGCCCCGTCTTCGATGACTACAGACGTCTCAACGTAGCTCTGACACGTGCGAAGAAGTCGCTCGTCCTAGTCGGCGACGAGTCGGCTCTGCGTGACGACGGTCTCTACTCACGCATGGTCGAGTGGGCGGACAGATCCTACTCGGATTAATAGGTCTCAGACGCCGTACCGTAGTCCTTATTATATCTGTGGAGTAATTTAATATAAAATGAGATCGAGACTCGGATACATAGGACTCGTAAGCCTCGTGGCTCTGTCGGCTCTCGGAGCCGCGAGCGGGATGTGGAAGCTGATAGGAATTTCGTGGGTCGCCTTCGGAATAATGGTGGTCGGCGGCTTCATATCCGAGAGGAGCGACACTACGCATCCCATGAACTTAGTCTGGGGGTACGGGCTCTCAGGAGGAGCGATGGTCACGAGTGCGTCGATATTCCTCGTCTCGTCGGCTATAAACCACGATCCCGTCTACGGAGGTATCGGAATCGCCTCCGGAATAATCGGCGGATACGCGGGGCACAACATAAGACACAGGCTCGCCCACGTCGACCTACCCGTCGAACGCACTACAGCAGAGATCTCGGTGCATTCGGTCTCGGCGGGCGTCATAATAGGCATAGTCTACGGAAACATGCCGTCCCTCGGACCTCTCCTGGGTCTCTCGATAGTCTCACACAAGGGACCCGCGGGGTATGCGGTCGCCCACCGTCTGAGGGAGGCGGATCTCCCAATCTCGGCTCTGATGCTTCCGGCGTCGGGAGTCGGAATAGCCGGAATAATATCGGGCTTTCTCAGTCTGCCTAACATACCCGAGGTAAACGGCCTCGTCTTCGGCTTCGCCTCGGGGATATTCCTACACGCCGCGATGGACTTCCTCCCACCGTGTGAGACGGAGGGCGAGATATACGAGGTCGCCGCAGCACGCGGAAAGGGACACGAGTACCTCGACAAGCTACGTGACCACGCCCTGATAAGCACAGTTATAGGAGGGGTCGTCGTCCTACTCGCACGTCTCGTCTTAGGCATGGGTTAATACTACTCGCCCTAAGATGCTAGATATTAATAAGTCAGTAGCTATTGTTATTAGACATGGCGCACATACATCTCCCCGACGGTGTGATACCCGTCTGGGCGGTAGCTCTCTGGTACTTAGTAGGAGGAGTAGTCGTAGCAGGAGCCGTCTGGAAGCTACGTTCGGGAGAGACCGAGACACGTAAGATAGCATTGGGAGGAATGGCGGCGGCAGCGAGCTTCGCCGTCTTCCAGCTCAACCTACCCGTCTTAGGAGGTGTCCATCTCAATCTGACTCCTCTCGTCGGCGTACTCGCGGGTCCGGCTCTCGGAAGCCTAATAGCTCTCGTCGTCAACGTCCTGTCAGCGATGCTCGGACACGGAGCGTGGGGCTTCCTCGGTGCTAACACGTTAGTCAACGCCACCGAGGTGACAGTCGCATACTACGTCTTCGTGAGTCTGAGGAGGATGAACTGGAACGCCTTCGTGTCGTCGAGCCTGTCAGCGATGGCGGGTCTAGGAGTCGGCTCCCTGCTGATGGGAGGAATACCTCTAGTGAGCGGTCTCAACGGCGTCGAGTTAGGCGGCTCCGACCTCGCCGTCTACATGGGAGCACTCGTCGCACTCAACCTCGGTGTCGCAGTAGTCGAGAGCCTCGTCACGGGATTCATAGTCACTTACATAGTCAAGCTACGTCCCGACCTCGTCTCAGGAGGACTGCTTCCGTCTGAGTCGGCTGCGGGGAGTCAGAACGAGAACGCGGAGGTGTCAGCGTGAAGAGTCTAAGACAGTACGTGGCTTACGTACTGTCTCTGGCTGTCTTCGGTGCCCTGGGATACTTAGGCTTCAGATCCACCGGAGGCAGTGTTCCGTACGCAAAGAGGTTCAAGACCGTCGTCGACGGCACGGTGAGATCGGGTGACGGGGATCTAGTCGACCTGGCACGCGGCGTTCTCGTCGCAGGACCCATACGTAAGTCGGGTCTCACGACGACGTACATAGGCATAACAGCCGTTCTCCTCGCCGTAGGCGTCGGTTTCTACGTCTATGCCACGAGATCGGAGGACGAGACACCGACGGCTGAGAGGTGAATATGTCAGTGTCACAGTCCTCGAACCACAGCCACGTCCCCGACCCGCGTTATCTCACGCATTACGCGGAGAGCCACGACAGCCGTCTCCACCGTCTGAACCCGTGGACGAAGGCGGCGGTACTTCCCCTCTTAGTCGTGGCTGTGACTGTAGCCCGGGGACTCGTCGCTGTCGGGGTCTTATACGCCGCAGTCCTTGGTCTTTATGCGGTCTCGGGGCTTCCGGTGAGACGTCTCGTGGGATGGTACAGCCTTCCCTTCGTCTTCGTGTCGGCTGTAGGAGTTCCCGTGGCTTTCGGCGTCGAGGGTACACGTCTCGTCGGAGTCGGAGTCGGAGGCATAACTCTGACAGTCGAAGGCGTCACGGCGTATCTCGAAATGCTCGGAAGGGGGCTCACCGTCGTGACCTACTCGTTAGGCGTATGGATGACGACGAGGTACAACGAGGTCGCATACGTACTCGGAAGGAGTCTTCCCGAGCCTCTCGACCAGATACTACTCCTCGCGTACCGTTTTAGCTTCGTGATGGTCGAGGTCGTCGAGGATCTCGTCAAAGCACTCAGGTCACGAGGCTCCGACTTCCTGACCGAGTTCTGGAGTAACAGAGCCCTCTACGGTAGCATAGTCGGAGCCGCGTTCATAGACTCGGTCGAGAGATCCGAGAGAATAGTCAAGTCGATGGAGTCACGTGGGTACGACGGAGACCTAACAGTCTATACGACTGTCGAGAAGCCTCCCATGAGAGAAACCGTCTTACTTGCCGGATTAGGCGTGGGTGTGCTGACATACAGCCTCAGGTTCACCTACGGGGTGGTGTGATGACAGACAGACAAGACGAGGTTCTGAGTCTCCGGTGTAAGTCACACACATACCCAGACGGAACGACGGGTATACACGAAGTCGAGTTCGAGGTTTTCGAGGACGAGACGGTCTTCGTCTGCGGCGGAAACGGAGCGGGTAAGTCGACCCTCCTCGAACATCTCAACGGAATACTCACACCCGACGACGGGGAGCTACGTGTCAAGGGCGAGGAGATAGACGACTCGAACCTCAGGCAAGCGAGGCGCGAGGTCGGTCTCGTCTTCCAGGACTCCGACTCACAGATAATAGCTCCGACGGTGATCGACGACGTCTCGTTCGGTCCGAAGAACTACGGCGCTACCGACGAAGAGGCGGAGAGACGCGCCGAGGAGGCTCTCGACTCACTCGACGCTCTGGGTCTGAGGGACAGATCGCCCCATTACCTCAGCGGAGGTGAGAAACGTATAGTCGCACTCGCCGGGGTTCTCGCGATGAACCCCTCGGTCGTAGTGATGGACGAGCCCTTCGCGGGACTCGACCCGACGAGAACCGAACGTCTGATAGAACGCATCGGGGTTCTGAGGGAAGACGGAATAAGCGTCGTAGTCTCGACACACGACATAGACTCGGCGGCGAGGATGGCTGACAGGGTCTTCGTGATGAACGACGGCAACACGGTCGCCGAGGGCAAGCCTCGTGAGGTCTTCTACGACTACGAACTCCTCGACTCCGCCAACCTCAGACCCCCGTCGGCTGTGAGACTCGCGCGTGAACTCGGGGTCGACGGAGAACGTCCGATCACCCAGGACGAAGTGGTGAGACTGGTTCGGGAGTCGAGTCTAAGAGGTCGAGATATCGACGCGCCCGCTCGTGGCTGACCTCAGACGGTCGTAGAGTTGGTCGGTCGACTCAACAGGGACGCGAACCTCGAAGGTCACCGTCTCGGCGTACTCGGCTTCGTAGTCGCAGTCGAACCTCGACGAGTCGAGAACAGACTTGACGTCTCCCAAGTCGTCGTATCCGACCTCAACGACGGCTGTCTGACGCGGCTTTTCGTCGACTGTGTCGGCTTTTTCGAGACTGTCCTTGACTGCCTTGGTGTACGCCCTCACGAGGCCGCCGTATCCTAACTTGGTTCCTCCGTAGTACCTCGTGACCACAGCGACGACGTTACGTAGCTCCTCTTTTTGGAGGACGTTGAGGACGGGTTTTCCCGCAGAACCCGAGGGCTCGCCGTCGTCGTCGTACTTCTCACGGACGGGATCGTTCGGACCGACACGGTACGCTGAGACGTTGTGTGTCGCGTCGGGATGTCTCTCCTCGACCGTCTCGACGAACTCCTCGGCGGAGTCGACAGTCTCGGCACGCGAGACGTGTCCTATGAACTCCGATCCGTCTACCTCGAAAGACGAGGCGACCGTGTCGTCTCCTACCGTCGTGTAGGTCATCTTTTCTTTATTTCGAGACTTCGAACTAAGATCTGCCTATAAACCAAAACCGAAGACATTTGACCCTCGCGCGACTATGTCAAACATACCCACGTTATTATGAACGAAGTACGTCTAGAAGTCGAGAAGGCATACCCTAACGACTCGGGGAGAGGAATTGCTCGTCTCGATCCGGATACTCTGCTACATCTCAAGCTAAGCCCGGGAGACATAATCGAGATAGAGGGCAACGACACCACAGCGGCGAAGGTCTGGCGTGCCGACCGTCAGGACTGGAACACCGACTCGGTACGTATAGACGGATTCACGCGTCAGAACGCCGACGTCGGCATAGGTGAGCGTGTCACTATACGTAAGGCTGAGACGGAGGACGCCGACAAGGTGGTTCTCGCGCCGCCCGAGGAAGCGAGTGTCCAGTTCGGAAGCGACGCCTCGGGGATGGTGAAGAGACAGATACTCAAACGTCCCGTCGTCGAGGACGACGTAGTTCCGGTTATGAGCTCGACGAACCATCCCTTCATGAGCTCGCCCGGACAGGCTGTTCCTCTCATAGCCGTCGAGACGGAGCCCGAAGGTATCGTGATGGTCACAGAGGACACCGAGATAGAGCTGAGGGAAAAGCCCGTCCACGGCGTCGAGTCGCGCGCGAGCGGTATCACCTACGAGGACATAGGAGGTCTGAGCGAGGAGATACAGCGCGTGAGGGAGATGATAGAGCTCCCGATGAAACATCCTCAGATATTCCAGAAGCTCGGGGTCGAGCCGCCGAAGGGTGTTTTACTACACGGTCCGCCGGGTACCGGAAAGACACTGATGGCGAAGGCTGTCGCAAACGAGACAGGAGCGGAGTTCTTCTCGATAGCAGGACCCGAGATAATCTCGAAGTACTACGGAGAGTCGGAGCAGCAGCTAAGGGAGATATTCGAGGAGGCGCGCGAGGAGGCGCCCTCGATAATCTTCATAGACGAACTCGACTCGATAGCCCCGAAGAGGGAGGAAGTCACGGGAGAAGTCGAGAGACGTGTTGTCGCACAGCTTCTCACGATGATGGACGGCTTAGAGGAGAGGGGACAGGTAGTCGTGATAGGAGCGACCAACCGTGTCGACTCGATAGACCCCGCTCTCCGACGTCCCGGAAGGTTCGACCGTGAGATAGAGATCGGTGTCCCGGGACACGAGGACAGGAAGGAGATACTCCAGATACATACCCGGGGAATGCCTCTCTCCGACGACTTCGACCTCGACGAGTTCGCCGACGACACACACGGCTTTGTAGGGGCGGACATAGAGTCTCTCGCGAAGGAGGGCGCGATGAAGTCGCTCCGGCGTTACCTCCCCGAGATAGACCTCGAAGCCGAGGAGCTACCTCCCGAGCTCATAGACAGGATGGTCGTCAAGCCCGACGACTTCAAGAGCGCACTCAAGGAGATAGAGCCGAGTGCGATGAGGGAGGTGATGGTCGAGCTTCCCGAGGTGACGTGGGATCAGGTCGGAGGACTCCAGGGTCCGAGAAGGGAGGTCAAGGAGGCGATAGAGTGGCCCCTCAACTCGCCCGAGAAGTTCGAGAGGATGGGTATCAACCCGCCGAAGGGGATTCTCCTCTACGGACCGCCCGGCACGGGTAAGACACTCATAGCGAAGGCTGTCGCAAACGAGACGGGGGCAAACTTCATCTCGGTACGTGGACCCCAGCTACTCTCGAAATGGGTCGGAGAGTCGGAGAAGGCTATACGTCAGACATTCAGGAAGGCACGCCAGGTCGCTCCGTGTGTCATCTTCTTCGACGAACTCGACTCGCTCGCGCCGTCGCGCCAGACAGACACGGGCACGAAGGTCAGCGAACGCGTCGTCAACCAGCTTCTGACAGAGATGGACGGACTCGAAGAGTTAGAGGACGTCATGGTAATCGCGGCTACGAACCGCCCCGACATGATCGACCCCGCGCTACTGCGGTCGGGGAGGTTCGACAGGCTCGTACTCCTCGGATCGCCCGACGCCGACGGGAGGAAGGAGATCTTCAACATACACACTCGCGACTCTCCGCTCTCCGAAGACGTCGACCTCGAAGATCTCGCGGGACTCACCGACGGATACGTGGGTAGTGACATAGAAGCGATAGCGAGGGAAGCGGCACTCATAGCACTACGTGAGGACGAGGAAGCCGAGGAGATAAAGATGGAGCACTTCCGCGAGGCACTCAACAAGGTACGTCCGACGATCACCGACGACATACGTGAGTACTACGAACAGATGAAGGAGGAGTTCGAGGGCGGAAAGGAGCCAGTGACGGGAAGACGTGAGTCCCAGATCGGCTTCCGGTAGGGTACTGTAGTACGCGGCTTATCGGTATTCTTTTATCCCATACGACTCTATCTGTTAACGTAAGTGGCCGGGATGGGGTAGTGGTTATCCTTTGGCCCTGTGGAGGCCAAGACCCGGGTTCAATTCTCGGTCCCGGCCCTTTGCTTTGTGAAGTCGAATACTACTCCTGTGGGTTCTGGGTACTGATACCCTGAGCCTCGGCTACTCTGTTCAGCTTTCTGTCCGCGGATACGAACCATAGGTCTTCTCGATTCACTGTCAGTGCTGCAGAGAGCTGTAGACTATCGAGTGTTCTGAGATCCTCTGTAAGTATTAGACTGAATGAATACTCTGTAAGAGACTCTTCGAGAGGTAATATGAGGAAGTTTTCGAGAGCTTCCTCGAAAAAGGCAGAGAGTAGTTGATTCATTCTGTCTTCCTCGATACCCCCACGGTTGTACTTTCTACGGAAAGCGGATGTGGTCTCTATTACTGAGAGTGAAGTGATTATAACCTGTGACTCTTTGTCGTCGATCATCTCATCGACTTTTTCGGAGCCGTCCTCCTCGTAATACCTCTTGACTAGAGCGGATGTATCGAAGAAAAGATATCTCATGCCTGAAACTACAGTCTCTCCTCACGACCTTCGTCGACTATCTCTGAGAGGCTCTTTCCTTCAATCCCTTTCCTTAGCTCCTCTGTCTCGGATTCAGTTCTGTGTTCCTCGACGAACTCCCTCATGCTGTTCCTCAATCCCATTGTCTTTGATTTGTTGAGTAGCTGTTCGCCCAAGAACTCAGTCTTATCAGAGGTTTTGCTCATTCTACCGACTATTCGGGGTTTGATCTTAAAACAGTTCGCCCGGCTGGCTCAGACGATCAGTAGCTGACGAAACCCATGTCATTTCTCCGTGTCGATGTACTCCCTCAGAACCACTGTAGCGTAGCTACCCTTAGGAAGCGCGAACTCGAACTCGACGCAGTCTTCGAAAGTCTCGTATTCGATATCGGTCGAGACGAGAACCGCACGTCTCGTTCCCTCCGAACCGTAGCCGTCGTCCCTGTCGAAGTCCTCCTTTTCGAGACTATACTCTTCGAGGACGCGTCTCTCTATCTCGCCGAGTCTGCCGCCGCTGAGATCCGTCTCGGAGCCGACGAGAGGCGCGGTCACGAAGGCGCGCCCCCTCTCAACGTGTCGGTTTACGGTCTCGACGTTAGACTCGGTGACTTTTTGGAGGCTGTCTGTATCGGGGACTCGGACGCCATCTATCTTATCGCCCGCGAAACAGACGACGTCACCGACGTACGCCTCGTCGAATCCCATGCCCTCGTCGTATCTCTCCCTCAGTATTACGTTGAATAGACGTGACTGGACGGCGTTGACGAAGAGACGCCGGAGGTTACTCGGTAGCGATTCGAGTGCTTCCTCGTACGAGTCGCCCTCGACGACTGCGTGGATCATCGCCCTCTCGTAGCCGAGGTAGTTCGGGAAGTAGTCGAGAGCCTCTTTGAAGTCGAGGTTCTCCTTGAGACGCCGACGTGCTTCCCTCGTCCTCTCGGGCTCGTCGGGGTACGGCTCGGCGACGTACTCGAGCACAGCCGACTCGTAGTCGTCACGGAGTATGTGTTCGCCGACCTTGTGTGTCACGGGACGTTTCGAGCCGAACCTCTGGACTCCGAAGAGGTTGGGTACGCCGCCGAAGTCGTCGATCTCTCCGTCTATGGCATCGAGGTTCTCGGGATTCTCGGGGTTGCGTAGCCTGATCTCGAAACGGTTGCCCTTGAGGTCGCCGAGCGAGATATAACGGTTCGACCGTCCGAGGTACTCGATCTCGGCTCCGTCGACTGAGACATCCTCGATCTCGTCGCGCGAGACGTCCTTCACAGTCATAAACTGAGTCGTGACGGCGTTCTTGTCCTTAGTCCCCGCCCAAGAGACACGTTCCCTGCTTATTCCGAGCGCGTTCGAGAGGTCACGTGCGAAGCCGTGTGTCTCGTATCCCGTGAGACGCACCTCGACGACTGCGTACTCCCCCTCACTGTTGTCGGAGTAGTCGAACCCCGAGACCTCGTCTACGACGAAGTCCTCGGGCTGGGTCTTTATCTCGCCGCCGACACCCGGTGTAGACGAGACGTACCAGTCAAGTCCTAGGTCGGTATCAGTGTTAGTATCGTCAGTGTCAGTATTAGTATCAGAAGACATAGTTATCTACTCCGTACTGCGTACTATTTCGACGTAAGCCTTCGTAATCAGTTAGGATAGAGTTTCTGTGGCGTCCCCGCCAAGAAGACCTGACTCACGTAGCTCCAGTGTGCCTTTCTTGGAGACGTAGACGTTCTTGTTATTAACACTGACCTCACCGTCATCGACGAACTCCCTGAGAAGACCCGCAAGCTCGTTCAGGTACTCTCTCGGACGTTCTTCACGTATTCCTACTCCTCTGCCCCGTGCTTCGCCCCTCGAATGGGCTCTGTTGAAGAGGTAGATACGTACGAAGTCGCGTTTGACTTGGGTTCGGTCGGTGTCGAGATACTCCGGGAGTGTGATGGAGCCGTGGGCTTTCGTGCCGACCGGCGCGCCCAGACAGCTCAGAACGCGTCCGAGGAGAGTCGCGTCGTCGGGTACTGCCTCGTCGGCTTTCGCCTCGCGTTTTACGATATCGAATCCGAGTCCCAGACTCTCGAATACCGACTCGATCACCTTTCTCTCTTCGGAGCCCTCGACTGAGAAGGTGGCTTTGTACTGCGACTTAGTTATACTGCCGCCGCTGAAGATCCACGCAGTCAGTCTGTTGAGACAGCGGAAGTTCGAGTCGTCGTAGTCGAGGTCGAGCCAGCCGTGCTCGCGCGCCGTCTCTATTCCCCTGAGAACGTCGGGCTTGCCGCCCTCGATCCACGTACGTATACGGCTACGTGGAACCCCCTCCATACGCGAGGATACCGCACTCGACTTGAGACCCGTCTTCCTGTGAATGTCGATCGCCTTCCTGTACTGGTCTACGAAGTCGTACGGCGACGAGTAGGTCTCGGCGAGATCCTCCTCGGTGACGAGAGGCTCGGCGTCTCTCCGGCTATCGGATCGCATCTCTGTCTCAGCATAGGCTCGGAGTACATATCAAGCTTTGCGAGGAACATATCGGTGTGAACAGAGGTGGACTCACACTAACTTTTATATAGGATTCGGTTCGTATGACACAGATATGGCACAAAAGAACAGGAAGAGGACGGACGACGCTGTGTCGCCGGTTATCGGCGTGATACTCATGGTCGCCATAACCGTGATACTCGCCGCCGTCATCGGTACCTTCGTGCTTGGACTCGGTGGTCAGGTGCAACAGAACGCTCAGGCAGGGTTTACTTTCGATCAAAGTGGTAGTAGTCCGCCAACTGTAACTGTTACACTATCTTCAAAGCAAAGACTAGACAGTTGGAGTGCTACATGTAGTGGTGATGAGGACGGAACAATAGACACTGGAACTACCACTGTTGGTGACACAAACACAATAGACTGTTCGTCTGGGGAAACAGTTACAATTGTAGGAACATACCAAGGTAGCGAGAACGTCATAACGACGTACGAAGTCAAGTAGAAACCTCCATTCGTCTCGGTTCTTTGTTTTCTCGGATAGGCAGTATATTTATAAGGTATGTAAGTGTATAGTCTGGGTATGGTAAGAAAAGCCAAGGAGAAACTCAGTGACGACGCTGTGTCACCCGTTATAGGCGTGATACTCATGGTCGCCATAACCGTGATACTCGCCGCTGTGATCGGTACCTTCGTGCTTGGACTCGGTGGACAGGTGCAACAGAACGCTCAGGCAGGGTTTACTTTCGATCAGGATGGGACGGATGTAACAGTAACTACAACATCAGTGCAGAGAGCAGATTCATTTACTGCTAAAGGTGATTGTGATACTTTAAATGACCCATCCACTCAGGTAGGTACTACAGTTACTATGGAATCCTGCACCTCCGGAGGAACACTAAGGATAGTCGGTAACTATCAGGGCAGCTCCAACGTCATCACGACATACGAAATCAAGTAATTTCGTCGACGTCTCAGACCGTCCGTTTTATTTTTGGATCTTTTGGAACACAGATATCCAGGATTCCGTGATTATAATCCCAAATACTCTGAGATAATCCGAACAACCGGCATAGCGGGTTCGTAGTTTATCATTAAGTCGGAGTAGCTCCACCAGAAGAGAACCAGAAAGACTGTCGTGAGACCGTAGACGAAGCCTATCAGTGCGTTTCCTATCCGTGGGTAGTCCCTGTTAGAGAAGGTGGAGACGAGGCTCCAGACTCCGAGAGTCGACGCCCCGAGTAAGTTTAGGATCGCGTGTAGCTGTACAGCCTCGGAGAGTGCCGGACGTACGTATCCCACGAGAACGCCGAAGAGTAGCTGACCGCCTATCAGGACGGTCACGGCATACGTCCACGTGAAGGTACTCGAAGCCATACTTCGGCTCTCTTCTACCGCGCGCGAGACTGAGGGTATGCGGAAGACGCCGTATATCAGAAGCGGTACTACCGGAACCACGTATCTCATGGTTATCTGTGCATGGACAGGGAGACGTGACATGTACATCAGCGTGAAGAGAGACGAGTACACGAGTACGAAGAGATCCGTCTGTCTCGCAGGGTTCGATAAGTCGAACCGTCCGAGTCCGGATTCACGGAGTTTGATTATGGCTATCACGGGTACTGAGATTAGTGATCCGAGGACCGGAGTCGATTCGAGTATAGTCAGATCGATAACCCACTGGGACTGGAGCGAGTAGTCTATGCTCTCGATCCGACCGCTTCTTATGAAGGTGTGGTACAGACGCCGCGGCTGTTGTGTGACCGCATGAAACCCCTCGACGAAGAGGTTACTGAGTATGAGAAGCTTGTCGAAAGCCGAGAAGACGTAGCTCAGTGGCGGTAGCTGAGTTATAGCTCCGAATCCTGATGACCCTCCCGAGGATGCCCCGGACGCCTCTCCTAACCCGGTTCCGGCTCTGCCGAGTAGACGTGGAGGCTTAAGCGGACTCCCGGAGATCAGGAAGTTCGTCAGGAAGAAGGGTATGAGAGAGACCAGAAACGCCGTACCTACCACAGTGAGGTGCTTGGGGCTGTTAGAGTCCGAACTCAGGAAATCGAAGGGTAGTAAGACCGAGAGAAGGAGTAAGGCTTCGGGGGCGTGAACCCACGCGAGTAGCCCGACCGAGACATACGACAGGGAGCGGTAACGGAGTTCGTCGTTAGGGAGTTTAGAGTCACTCCCTCTATAGAAGAAGTAGACAGTCAAGACCGAGAGAAGAGCCGTGATGACGTGTCTCTTGGGTATAGTCGCCCAGAAGGCTACCGGACTCCCAAACAAGACACCCACTCCCGCATATACCCCGACTCTCTGGCTGTGTATCTCCGAGAGTAGTCGGTATACTGTGACCCCTACGAGACCCGCGCCAACCATACTGCTTAGCTGGAGTCCGATGAACGGAATCCATTTCGGATTTATGGGGGTTGCGAGATGCACGTTGACCACGAAGAGAGCCACAGATACTATGCTACTGAATCCTGTAACCGTCTTCTCTCTTTTCAGAATCCTTCCCAACTCCACCCCTGTCTGTAAGAGAACCAGACTCCACAGACCACTCAGAAAGATACGCATGTCGGCTATCAGTTCCAGAGACTTGAGAATTAAGACAAAGGGAAGAGCGAAGAAGACGTGACCGTAGTTACGTCCGTAGAGCTTTCCATCGATACGGAAAGCACCGGGTGTGTTTCCCGACTCGGGACCGTACACGACATCAGTTACATGGAGATGTCCCTCCGATACGCCCACGACTGCGTTAGCAACGGTGTAGTTGTCAGTTATAAAGAACCCCACACGCCAGACCGACATGAAGAAAAAGACTGAAGACAGAAACAGGAAGATCCCAGTCGTGTCGCCGAATACATACAGTGATAACTTCCTGAAACTCCTAGACATCTCCTCGTATCTGTCAACTAGTCTCGCCGGAGAAGAACTCATTCATTCACCTCTATACTGACGTTGTCACTGTACAAGCTTCTGGTACTGTTTCCATTACGCACGAGAACCGAGACAGTTCCGTTGTAGGAGTTATTCTGTATCTCGTCAGGCGAAAAACCATTCCTTCTCAGAGATAGTTTGAGAGAGTCGCGCTTTTCCTCCATGAAACGTAATGATGTTCCCGTGTAACCCAGCTCTGGTATCTCCATCTTATACACTAAGATCGGGCTACCGGTGATCTCCCGTATTTCCACTGTCGCAGACGGCGTGTGCAGGTAGTAAGTCTCCGAGCCATACATACCCGGTTCAAGCTTAAATACCTTGGACGAGAGACTAACTTGCTTCACAGATACGGAGCCTTGGTTCCCCAGACTCACTCCATTATCTGCTTCTGCACTTATGAGTTCAAACGGCGAACCCGAAACTCCAATCCCAGCTAAGATAATAAGGACAGAAAACAGTCGGATAAAACGTGTCATGTCCATACTGCTTAGCTACAGATCCCGAGTATATAAACTCCCTCAACCTAAAGAAGCCTCAGACCCCCTGTCACCCTGTCGACTTCGTCGTCGGCTGCGGGTCCGACTCCGAGTGCCGTCAGAGTTCCGGGCTCTATCTGAGTGTGTCCCGCGTCGCGTATGAGAGAAGTCGGAAGCCCCATCGACTCCGCCTCACGTTTGAGTTCGAGAAGATCAGACTCCGAGTCGGCTTCTAAGACGACCTTCTTCATCCCCGTCGACTTCCAGTCGGTCTGTGCGTCTTCCGACGCCTTCTCGTACGCCTGAAGTGAGGCATGGGCGACCTGTGACGCCGTCTTGCCGTCTCCCATTCCGAGGTCAGTCCTGACAACTATAGACTGTTTCATGGACTCTCTACGAGTCGGTCTCCAAGAAACCCTGTGGAACGTAGTCGGGACAGACCATCTCCTTCTCGACCCTCGTCTCGGCTTCGTGTTTTTCGCAGTAGACCTGTGTCTCGCCGTGGCGTTTCCGGAAGTCGACATGGGCGCAGTTGCCACAGTAATGCTGTCCCACCGAGTCGTACGCCTCGCCTTCGAGTCCGGTTTCGTCGAAGCTGACGAGTTCGACCTCGTCGCCGTCGTCCGACTTCTCGATCCGATCCTTCCTGACCGTGTGTTCACGTAACTCCTCTATCGAGTCTATGTCTCTCACGAGAACCTCGTCGAGTCCGGCGTACTCTATCTCACCGAGGTCTTCGGAGTCACCGTCCTCGTCGTCGTCTTCGGCACCCTCGTCTATGCGGTCCGACTTCCGTGTCTTCTCCCTGAGTTCGTCTACGTCTATCTCGTCGGGGTCGTCGGTCATCGTGGCTCTGTCACCTCCTCAGCATCGACAGTCTCTGAGACATCGGCGTCGTCTAATC
This sequence comes from Halorutilales archaeon Cl-col2-1, assembly GCA_041891055.1. Taxonomy (GTDB): domain Archaea; phylum Halobacteriota; class Halobacteria; order Halobacteriales; family Afararchaeaceae; genus Afararchaeum. Next base: position 1,160,048 of record CP169074.1, read on the forward strand.
CCTCGTCTCTCAGCCGTCTCGCGAGCTCCTCGGCGTTTTCGAGGAAGGCTCTCCTAGCCCTCTTCGCGGTACGTGAAGGCTCTTCGAGACTGAAGACCGTCGAGCCGTCGTTGGCGGCGTTCCTTATGTCCTGGCTCTTGGGTATGTAAGACGGCGCTATCCTGTCGGGGTACTCGTCCTCGAACGCTTCGAGATACTCGTCTGCGAGTCGTGTCTGGCGGTTGACCTTATTAGGAACGACCATCTTGAGATCGACACCGACCTCGAAGCTGTCGTCTATCTTTGCGAGGTCGTTACGTAGAGCCGCCGCCTGGCTAGCCTCGAAGACCCCCATCTCGACGGGAGCCACGACGTTCTTCGCCGCCCAGAGACCGTTGTAAGAGACATTATTCGTTATTCCCGGAAGGTCTATCAGGACGAAGTCGTATCCTCGCGGGTCGATGTACGACGACAGAAACGAGTCGAAACGCGAGTACCTGTCGACTGGATCGTCTATGCTTCCGAGCTCTGTGTCGAGCGAGTCGAGTCCGGGATGTGCGGGGATTATGTCGGGACCTTCCTCGGTCTCATATATCAGACCCTCGACAGCTTCGTCACCCAGCTTTCTCGCGATTATCTCCCACTCGTCCTGGAAGACTGTGCTTATGTTGGGCCAGTCGTCCTCGTTTTCGATACTCTCCTCGACCCTGTCCCAGAGACCGAAATGCTTGACGAGGTCGCCCTGCTTTCCCGCGAGGTCGATCAGGAGGACGTCGTGACCCTTCTCGGCGAGACCGACTCCCAAGTGAGCCGAGACTGTCGTCTTCCCCGTTCCCCCTTTGTCGAGAAACGTCGCAACACGGAGAGGTGTCTGCATATCTCTTATCTTTACGTCGTCGCGTATAAGCCTTTGTCAGACGCCGACGCAGACCTAACAAGAGTCAACTACCCCACCCTACTTCGCTCACCCTGACGGGTTCGTCACAAGATCTCCGATCTTGTTGGCTCGGAAATCGGAGATTTCCGAACACTCGTTGAGGGTGTCGTCAGAAGCGGAGCTTCTGACTGCTCGCAAATCTACGATTTGTGATGTCTCTGAGGGGACCTCAGAGGCTCGTGAACTTTCGTTCACGATGGGGCTTGTCGGTGGACTCCGCCTCTGACTCCATAACAGAGTACGAGACAAATCCTCGATTCGGCTTCACAGTCCCCGACTTCAGGGCGAGTTGACTGTCGCCCGTCCGCCGTGAGTCATGTAGCCCACGACGGACAAACCGCCATCCAACATTCTTCGCCGCGTTATAATCCGCATTCGCCGTCGCACCACACTTCTCACACTCGAAGAAATCTCGTTCCGTTCGGTTACCATCGCTCGTATGACCGCACTCGCAACACCGCTTCGACGTATTCTCAGGGTCAACGTACACGACCTCGATACCCAGTTCCTCAGCCTTGTACTCGACGTACTTGACGAGTTGGGCGTGCGCCCACTGGTGGAACTTACGCTTGCTCGGCATCGAGTCGCGGATGTGCGTCAAGTCCTCGAACGCGATGTGCGTACAGTCGTAGGCGACTGCCTCCGCGAGCAACCGATTCGACACCCTGTGCAGGTAGTCACGGTTGTACCGTTCTTCGCGGTTATCCCGCTGGACGAGTGTGCGATGCGCGGACTCGGTGCCCGTTTCTTGGAGACCACCACGAACGCGCTCGAACTCGCGGTGTTCGTGCAAGAGTTCTTTCCCGGATTCGAAGTGGGCGGTGCTGGTGACAGCGATGTTTTCGATGCCGAGGTCAACCCCGAGAACTGTCCTGTCCTCGGCGGGCGACTCGTCGGCATCGGGTTTCGGCTTACGGAAGCCGAGATGTAAATAGTAGTTGCCGTCACGCGCTGTCAGCGTCGATTCCGTCACTTCCCACTCGTCGCTGTCGAGGTATTGGTACTGGTAGCCGTCTTCGTCGTCGGGCAGTACCAATTCGCACCGCACTCGACTGTCGGTGGTGGCGAGGGAGACGGTGTTGTCATCGAACAGGGTCATCGTGTTGGCGTCGTACTTCACCGTAGGCGTGGTGAACTCGGGTTTCGAGTAGTTGCGACCCTGTTGTTTGCGTTCATCGACACCTTTCAGGGCTTGTGCGGCTTGGAAGCACGCGAGGATGGCGTGTTGACTCCCGAGACGAGTTTGGTCACGAACATCGTCGTATGCGAGTGACTGGAGTTTCCGCTTACGGGTTTCGTAGTGTTCCCAGCCGATGTCCGTGGCAATGTTCGCACCTGTGCGCCACTCGTCTATCGTGTCTTCGAGCAGGTCGGTCTGCTCAGGGGACACGGAGAGGCGCGTTATAGCGGTGCGTCTCAGGTAGTCGTCGTCCGACACATGTTCAAAGAATGTCTGTGGTTACTTAATAGTTGGTGTCTGACTGGTGTGTGAGTGACGCGCTCCTCCGCTCGTTCCTTGAGGATGGGGACTCCGCGCTACCGCACAGTTGAATACGTTAGAAATCCAACTCTTCGGCAATGTACGACCTCGTCGTAGTCGGAGGAGGACCCGCGGGTTCAAGGCTCGCTCGTAAGACCGCCGAGAGGGATCTAGACGTCGTACTTCTCGAAAAGGGAGAGGTGGGTCTGCCTCTCGCTTGTTCGGGTCATCTCTCCGGCGAGATCTGGGACTTTCTCCCCGAGTCGGCGCGGTCGCTCGTCGAGAACGAGATACGTGGCGCTCGGTTCCACGTCGGCGACTCAACCTACACCTTCTACTCCGACTCGACAGTCTCTTACGCCTTAGACAGGGTCGAAATGGACAGGATACTAGCACGCGAGGCGGAGAAAGCGGGCGCGACAGTTCTGGAGAGACACGAGGCTACGAGTCTGAGCGTTGACACCTCGACAGTCGAGGTCTCTACCCACGACGACGTCTTCGAGTCACGTCTCGTCGCAGGATGTGACGGACCCTTCTCGACAGTCAGGGAGTCGCTTGGATTCGACGACCCCGGCGAGATACTCCATGGCTTTCTCGGCTTCTCCGACGAGGACGGCACTGGCGACTTCGTCGACGTCTACCTCGATGTCCCGGGTTTCTTCGGATGGCGAATACCCAGAGGTGACTCGGTCGAGTACGGCGCGGCGTCGCGCTCCCACGTGCGTGAGAAGTTCGAGACGTACGTTTCTCCCAACGCCGATCTCAGAGACGTGTGTGGCGGAGGAATACCACTCGTCCCGCCGTCTGAGACTGCAGATTCCGAGAGACGCGCCTTTCTGGTAGGTGACGCCGCCGCACAGGTCAAGCCCTTCACGGGGGGCGGTATAATCTACGGTATGACCGCCGCCGACATAGCCGCCGAGGTGATCGATCCCCGAAAACCCGGGACTCTCGCCGAGTATGAGACACAGTGGAGGGACACACTCGGGCGCGAGATTCTTCTCGGCAGACTCATAAGGAGGTTCTACGAGCTTCCTCCCTCCGTGCAGAAGACGGTTCTGGGTGTCTTCGAGGGCGAGATATACGTCGACATGGACCGTCCGACGTCTCTCTTCAACAGACGAACCGCGAAACGCGTCCTGGGAAATCTCACGGGTCGAGTAGCAAACTTTGATAATCCATCGACTCAATAACCGGATATGGTAAAAGCATACGTTCTGATAGAGTGTGAGACGGGATCGATACAGTCGATAGTCGACGACATACGTGGAATAGACGCAGTGACTGACTCGACCGCAGTCACGGGTGAGTACGACATAATTACGGAGCTAGAGGTCGATCAGGTCGATCAGATACTCAAGACTGTCGCGGGACGCATACACGAGCTTCCGGGAGTTGAGGACACGACGACGTGTATATCGACGTAAAGACATAGACACAGAACAGACGGACAGCTCAGACGAGACCAGACCGATCAAAACGTGAGCACCTCAGAGACCGAAGTCGAAGACGACACCGACGAGGCGGAGGTGGACGTCGATACCGAGACCGAAGACAGCCCTGAGATCGACGTAACACAACTCCTCGACGTCCTCAGGACGGGTAGCTCTCTCGCTGTCGTCTGTCACGACAATCCTGATCCCGACTGCATAGCGAGCGCCCTCAGTCTTCGGAGGATAGCCGAGGAGGAAGACCTCGATGTCGTCGAGATACTCTACGGCGGTGACATCTCTCACCAGCAGAACCGCGCCTTCGTCAACCTCCTAGAGATAGAGATGCAGCATCTCTCGGAGTCGGACGTCGACGCATACGACCTCGTCGCCTTCGTCGATCACTCAGTTCCGGGAGCCAACAACTCGGTCTCTGATGAGATCGAGGTCGACGTAGTCATAGACCACCATCCCCTCGACGACGAGGTCGAAGCGAGGTTCGTAGACAGGAGAACCGAGTATGGCGCGACGACGACTATACTAGTCGAGTACCTCCGTGAGCTCGGGATAGAGCCTGACACCGATCTCGCGACGGCTCTTCTCTTTGCGATAAGGAGAGAGACACTCGACTTCCTGCGCGACACGACCCCGAACGAGTATAACGCCGCGCGTTATCTCCATCCCCTCGCCGACAAGAGTATGCTGAGAGAGATGGTACAGCCCGCTTTCACGCCCGCGACCCTCGACACGATAGGCGAGGCGATACGTAACCGCGAGGTTCGGGCATCGGCTCTAATCTCGGGGGTCGGACGTACGACCGAGAGGGACGCTCTTCCTCAGTGTGCCGACTACCTCATGAATCTCGAAGGCGTCGCCACTGTCGTCGTCTTCGGAATCGTCAACGACGACATACATATAAGTGCGAGGTCGAACGACTCACGCATAAATCTCGACGACGTGATGAGGGAGGCTTTCGGTGACGTCGGAAGCGCGGGAGGACACCACGACATGGCTGGCGCGCAGATACCCCTCGGAATCTTCTCGGGTCTCGCAGACTCGGACGAGTACGTCGACCTCGCGTCGGAGATAATCGAGAGACGTTTCTTCGAGGCTATGAACCTGTCTGCGTCGAACTCGAACGGAAACGGGGAGTGATGAAAGAGGGGATACGTGTCCTCGGGGTCGCAGAGAGCTATACCTCGGGGTCGGACGAGTCGGTTCTCGGAGGCGTCGTAATGAGGGGCGACGGACGTCTCGACGGCTTTGTCTTTGGCTCTTCTACAGTGGGGGGAACAGATGTCACCGACTCTGTGATAGGGATGTACGACAGACTCGACAGGGACGACATACACGCCGTGATGGTGGGCGGAATCGCCGTCTCGTGGTACAACGTCGTCGACCTGAGACGTATAGAGGACGAGACGGGAGTTCCAGCTCTGAGCGTGAGCTTCGAGGAGGGCGGCGACCTCACCGACTCCATCCGTGACGAGTTCGAGGGCGAGGAAGCCGACGAGAGGATCGAGGTCTACGAGAGACAGCCTGATAGACGGCGGGTAGAGGTCGATACGGAGAACGCGACGACAGACGTCTTCGTGAGATCGGTAGGTATAGACGAGGAGAAAGCAGACTCGGTAGTAAGGATGTTGACGACACACGGGAAGAGACCCGAGCCCGTCAGGATAGGACGTCTCGTGGCGCGCGCAGCCGATGCCTGGGAAGGAACGGACGGAGACAGGGAGACGGAGGAGGGATGACATGAGCCACGAGTACACTGTCGAGAACTGTGAGAGATGTGACGCACTCGTCGAGTCACGTTCACGTATAGTCGACGGCGTCGGAGCCGGAGAGTCTGGAGTCGTCTTCGTGGGTGAGGCTCCAGGTAAGCAGGAGGACGAGGAGGGCGAGCCCTTCGTAGGCAGGAGCGGCGAGATACTCACCCGGAAGCTCGAAGATCTGGGGGTCGAACGCGACGAGGTACGTATAACCAACACCGTGAGATGCAGACCACCCGACAACCGTGACCCATACGTCTCGGAGATCGAGAACTGTTCGGAGTACCTCGACGACGAGATACGGTTCTACGACCCCGACGTGATCTGTAGCCTCGGACGTGTCCCTACTTCGAGACTCGTCGGCGAGAACGTGACTATGAGAGACGTGATAGGATCGTCCATGGAGACAGAGATCGGCGGCGAGACCTACACGCTCGTGCCGTGTTACCATCCAGCGGCTATGCTCTACGACTCGTCAAAGGAAGAAGACATAGACGAGACTCTCGAAGTCGTCTTGTCTCTCGCCCGAAGCGATTAATAACTCTTTTTATGTGAAAAGTCCTTAATTAATAACATGCCCGTCGTCAGCATCTCGGTTCCCGACAAGCTCCTCGACCGGATAGACAGCTTCGTCGACGAACACGGCTACTCGGGGAGAAGCGAGTTCATCCGGAACGCCTCACGTGAACTCATAGGCGAGTTCGAGGACGCGAGCTTAGAGGGACGTCATCTCATAGGTACGATAACCGTAGTCTTCGACTTCGACAACTCCGAAGTCGAGAACAAGATGATAGAGCTCAGACATGACTTCGAGGACGTCGTCAAGAGCAACGTACACTCACACGTCGGCGAGAGCTACTGCATGGAGGTCTTTGTCCTCGAAGGCGACTTAGACGAGATAAAGGGATTCGTGGGACAGGTCAGGTCAACCTCCGACGTAATCGATGTCAACTACACCGTACATCCGATAGACGAGCTACTCTAGCGGTACTCGTTGAGCGAGTCACGCAGGTCACGCGCGGCTTTCCGAGCCTCGTCGTCGAATCTCTCCTCGTCTTCCTCACCCGCGTAGATGATCGAACGCGTCGAGTTGACGACTCCAACGCCTTCGGGGCTGAGACCGTGTTCTACTGCCGCTCTAACGCTCCCGCCCTGTGCTCCGACCCCCGGCACGAGGAAAGGAAGATCGTCGGCGTGTCGCCTGACTTCCTCCATAGTCTCGGGATAGGTCGCTCCGACGACGAGTCCAATATTCGAGTTTAGATCCCAGTCGGCGCATCTCTCTGCGACCTCGGCGTAGAGGGGCTTTCCGCCACAGTCGATGTCCTGGAAGTCACTGCTTCCGTCGTTTGTCGTCTTACACAGGACGAAGACGCCCTTCTCGGGACGTTCGATGAAGGGCTCTATGGAGTCGTGTCCCATGTACGGACTCACTGTTATAGCGTCGGCGAAGTCGAGTAGATCGGCGTACCTGCTGGAGGAGTTACCTATGTCACCTCTCTTGGCGTCAAGCACGACTTCTGCGTCAGTCTCCTCGTGGACGTACTCGGCTGTCTGTCTGAGCACGTCCCAGTCGTCGGTAGCCTCGTAGAAGGCGGAGTTGGGCTTGTAGGCGACAGCGACGTCGCTCGTGGCGTCGATTATACGTCTGTTGAACTCTAAGACCGAGAGGTCGCCGGGTATCCTATCCCTCACGGGGTCGAGTCCGACACAGACGACGCTGTCTTTCTCCTCGATGCCGTCGGCGAGTCTGTCGAAGAAGTTCACGCGAACTCCTCCAGAGGAACCTGCTTCTGGTCACCCGTCTCCATCTCCTTGACGGTCACAACGCCTTCGGAGAGGTCGCGTTCTCCGACGATGACTGTCTTCTCTGCGTTTATAGAGTCGGCGTACTCAAGCTGTCCCGAGAAGCCGCGGTTCGAGAGATCGATCTCGACGACGTTGTCCTCGGCTCTTAGAGACTGTGCGACCTCGACCGCAGTCTGCCTGACGTCTCCTATCACGGCGACGTAGTAGTCAGTATGTATCCTCTCGTCGGGCCAGACTCCCGCTCTCTTCATGAGGAGTTCGAGTGTGGCGTCGCCCGGTGCGAATCCGACCGCCGGGGTCGGCTGTCCTCCGAAGGTCTCAACGAGGTCGTCGTAACGTCCACCGCCGAATATCGAACGCAGGTCGCCCTCTGTGTCGAAACACTCGAAGACGGCTCCCGTGTAGTAGTCGAGTCCCCTGACTATACGTGGGTCGAACTCGACGTCGACTCCGTAGTCCGCGAGACGGTCGTGTATAGCCCTGAGATTCTCGATCCCCTCACGTGTCTTCTGCCTCTCAGATATATCAAGAACCTCTTCGAGACTGTCGAAGCCACGTATCTGGGTTAGCGAGACTACGGTCGAGGTCTGTTCGTCGTCGAGTACCTCCCGCAGACGTGCCCTGAGTTCGTCGGCTTCGAGCTTCTCTGTCTTGTCGACAGTCCTGTAGACGTGCTGGGCGTCCTCCGAGGGGAGGTCGAATCCCTCGACTATCCCCTGGAGTATCTTCCTGTGGCTCATACGCAGGACGAAGTCGTCGTCGAGACCCAACGACCTCAGCATGTCGTCGGCGAGTGAGACTATCTCGGCGTCAGCCTCGGGAGTCTCGCCGCCGAATATGTCGAAGTTGGGCTGGTAGAACTCACGTAGACGTCCCGACTGTGGCTGTTCGTACCTCCAGAGCTTGGGCACCGAGTACCACTTGAGAGGCTTCGAGAACTCCTGCTGTTTCGCGACAAAGATACGGACGACACTCGGTGTTAGCTCGGGGGCCATAGTGACCTGTCGTCCGCCCTTGTCCTCGAAAGAGTAGGTCTCGTCGACTATCTCCTCGCCGCTCTTTATCTCGTAGAGTTCGAGAGGTTCGAGCGACGGCGTCGCGATCTCACGGAATCCGTAGGACCGTGCCGTCTCCTCCACCGTGTCGAATACCTCACGACGTGCCGCCATCTCGTCGGGATAGAAGTCCCTGAACCCCTTGAGGCTCTCAAGGTCTCTGTCCATGTGACGAGTAGAGGAAGGAGAGGTTTAAATTAAACTAAAGAGTACTTACCTTCTCTTTATGTTGTAGTCGTTGCCCGAGGGCTGAAGCTCACGCAGGAGATCCTTCATCTGGTCGTCGTCTATGGTGTCCTGTATCCTTCCGCTCTTTGCGAGTGCGACTATCTGCTGTTCGACCGACTCCGCGAACTCCGGCTTCGACATACGGAGCGTGTTGAGCCTCTCGCGCGCCTCGGCTGTCAGGGTCTGTTTCAGGAGAGCCTTCTTCTGAGCCTCTGCCTTCTTACGTGCCTCCTCACGTTCCTGTGACTGTCCCTCTCCCTGCTGTTCCTTGAGATTCTTTAGCTTCTCCTCACGTAGGTCGTCGATGTCGTCAGTCATGTTAAAATGTAGTTCCTGAGAGCTTAAAACTCTTCAGACTGTCCTGGACGTGTTATATCCTGCCATAATTTTCAACCCCACTCGATATGAAAATTTACCTTGTATTGGGACGTATACAGCGTCGAAGCGGATCTGTTTAAGTAGTAGCTCTGGTCTCTACGAAAAGTATACTTCCCAGGAACTAATCCTGACGTATCCGATTTTATTTTGTATTTTCTCGACACTGTCTCGTTTGGATCTATTGAAGTCACTGTTTGAATAGTTGTAGCACTATTGTTCACGAGATCAACATTTGACGAGTGCACATATTTCGAGTTCCATAGCAGGAGTTTTCCATCAAGCCCTCTTTTCGAAACGAGATTATCGAACCATGCAGGAATTCCAAAGATACGCGGTGATTCTGGAGACGCATATACCACTCCAAATGGAGGAACCGGACCGGCTTTTACGTTCATCTCCCTGTCACCCCTGTTTTTCATGGAAAGTTTGATGACAGCAGGGTCATTTGGAGATATATTGGAATCAACCATATCCGCGTCTATTTTTAAGTTAGATTCGGGGTTTTGACTTACTTGGAGATCCTCGATAGTATAGTGACTTCCAGATGAGCCTATAAAAAACCAGATAGATATAATAACTGTTATTATTACTATTAATAGATGAGTTCTGTTTTTTAACACAGTTTATGGAAGAGTTAGACTAACATTCAATCCGTTAAGGAGTTCTGTTCCAACTGAACCCACATCCCAATGAGTCCTCGTAGTCCTATTACTCCCCCTATACCAACGCTTAGGTATTTCAGGAATTTTCTTTTTGTAGCCGGCTCATCTAAATTTAAAATATTACCTGTTTTTATATTCGACATATTTCATACTTAAAACTGTAAGGAGTTAATTCTTTTTGTGGTTTACAGACAATTTTAGCACAATAAACAGTATTCAAGTATCGCTAGATCTGTCTAAGAAATTTGTAGTTCAAATATATATTGTAATCATACTGAACGACAAAACGAATGTGAATACGAACCTTCTCTATGATCCAGGATACAGAGAATGGCACGGATATATATCCGATTTTCTTCGAAAAGACTGTATTCAAAGTTTGTTTATTTTTGTCCTTTCAGTATCAGTTTGTGTGATGAAAAAGGATGAATCAAAAACTATCCGTCACTACTGGTGAATATACACGTTCAGACTATAGTTCGGATTTATGAATGAACATCGGATATTTTACGACTGTGATCGGAATTATCTTCTCTAAAATACTGTCGTAACCGTGGGTCAGAGCTGTCTATTACTGATACTGTTCGAGCTCGGGGATCTCCGAGGCGACGTCCTCGGCGACTCCGTCGAGGAAGCTCCTTCCCTCGCCAGAGACACGTCTCCCCTCTGCCTCGACTGTCTCGACGTAGCCGGCGTCCTCAAGCTGCTGGAGAGCCGTCCTGATTATATTACGGCTTCCCCTCTCGTGGTGAGCGGGTGCGGAGCCGTTGTTCTTGCTCCCTCCGTACTCCTTGCTGAGACGCGAGACGCCTATGGGGCCTTCTGTGTAGACCTTACGTATGATCGAGGCTGTGCGCGTGTACCACCAGTCGCTCTCCTCGGGAGGAAGCTCCTTGTGCTCTCCAGTCTTAGCGAACTCCGCCCACTCGGGGGGCTCTACCTCGTCGACGTCCTTGAGTTCCTCGGCGACTCGGGATACCATCTTGTCCCCGGGAACGTCGTATAGAGTGACCATTCTTGTCCTGAGTTCGTCGAGGAGAGGTTTAACCTTTTTTGTTAGAGACGTCGGAGACGAACCATGGAAGAACGGAAGCTTCTCGACCGTCTCTCGCGCGAACTCGGCGTAGGAGACGACTGCGCAGTCTTAGAGTTCGGCGGTGACGAGGCTAACGCACTCCTCACCACCGACATGCTCCACCGTAAGACCGACTTCCCCGAGGGACTCGAAGCTGAAGTTATGGGCTGGCGCGGGGTCGGCGCGAGTCTGAGTGACGTGGCAGGAATGGGAGGCGATCCAGTCGCGTCGGTTCTCGCAGTCGGCGTCCCGGGACTCGAAGAGGAGACGGTCGAGGCGATCATAAGGGGCGCGAGAGACGTCTGTGAATCGGTCTCAGCGGAGTACGTCGGAGGCGACCTCGACTCACACGACGAGCTCACAGTCACGTCGACAGTTCTCGGTAGAGCTGAGTCGCCCGTGAGACGGTCGGGCGCGGAGGTCGGAGACGCCGTCTGTGTGACAGGAAAACTCGGTGCGACCGCTCTGGGTCTGCGCCTCTTCGAGGAAGGAGAAAACGAGACGGCGAACGACCTCTTCAGGTTCGAGCCACGTGTCGCGGAAGGTATCGAGATCTCCGAGTACGCGACCTCGATGATGGACATAAGCGACGGTCTCTCTGTCTCTCTCCACCAGACCGCGGAGTCGAGCGACGTGGGATTCGTGGTCGAGTCAGAGAGGATACCACGAGTCGACGGGGTAGATCTGGAGGAAGCCGTCTTCACAGGCGAGGACTTCGAGCTTCTGTTTACGGCTCCGCGCGACAGGCTCGACGAGATAAGCGCGGAGTTCACGGTGATAGGTGACTGCGTCGACGAGACCGAGGGCGTGAGTATCGACGCCGAGAGACTCGAAAAGAGAGGTTATCAGCACGGAGACTGATTAACACATATGACAATAGACGACCTCAACGACGAGATAAGGAGCTGTACGAGATGTGACGACCTCGTTGACAACAGGACACGCCCAGTTCCGAACCAGGGCGATCCCGACGCAGACATCCTGATCGTGGGCAAGATGGTGGGGTACAGGGACGACGAGAAGGGACTGCCCTACCAGGGCGAGGCGGGAAAGACTGTCGACTACGTTCTCGATGCCTACGACACGACGCGCGAAGACGTCTTTCTCACCAACCTCACGCGGTGTTATCCGCCCGAGAGCCGTAACCCGACGAAGGAGGAACTCGACCACTGCGCCGAGTACTTCAACCAGGAGCTTGAGATAGTCGACCCCGACTACATAGTCGCACTCGGGAAGCTCACAGCCGAGAGACTCCTCGGCAGGGACGTCAAGCTCGAGGACGAACACGGCGAGGTCTACAACTACTCGACACTCACCTTCCAGTCGAAAGTCGTCGTGACCTACAACGTCGGATCAGTCCAGTACGATCCCACGAAGAGGGACACGATAGTCGAGGACATCGAGCCCGTGTTTGAGAGAGAATAGACTGATTCTCTGAGTTCGACACGAGTCAACACCCATCCTTATGACGTAACACTCCGTAGACAGATCTAATGGCAGAGATAGTCTCGACAGAGGACGTTCTGGGAGGTGCGCCGCGTATCGAGGGGAGACGTATCGGAGTCCACCATATCGCCAGACGTGTGATCGACGCCGGCGAGTCTCCCGAACAGGTCGCCGCCGACTACGACCTCGCTGTCGCTGACGTCCACCGGGCTCTCGTCTACTACTACGACAACCCGACCGAGATGCGCGAGGTTCAGGAAGACCGTAGGTCAGTACCTGAGGACTTAGACGTTGTTCATCCCGAGGATTTCGAAGCCGAGACGGGATCGGAGACTAAGGCGTGATCGACTCAGTGACCGACGACCTCACACAGACTCTTCTATTCGTTCCTGGCAACTGGCTTTAGATACTGACCCCCATCTTTTACGCCTCGACTGCGTAGGGGATGTATGTCCTCAGACACAGACTCAGACCCACAGACCGAAGACCTGCCAGAGACAGAAGACGAGTGGCGCGACCGTCTCACGGAGGAGGAGTACAGGATACTCCGTGAGTCGGGTACCGAGCCGAGTTTCAGCGGCGAGTACGTCGACGAGAAGAGGGACGGCACCTACGTATGTGCTGGCTGCGGCGCGGAGCTATTCTCGTCCGACGAGAAGTTCGAGTCGGGCACCGGCTGGCCCAGCTTCTGGGACGCTGTCGACGACAACATAGAGTTACAGCCCGACCACAGCCTCGGAAGGACGAGGACGGAGGTCGTCTGCGCGAGATGTGGGGGGCATCTCGGACACGTCTTCGACGACGGTCCAGACCCGACGGGTAAGAGGTACTGCATAAACTCGGTGGCTCTCGACTTCGAGTCCGAGGAGTAGCTACATACTTACTCTCCTGACTCGACCTCAGCGCCGAGCGACCCCATGGCTTCGACGAAGTCGGGGTACGAGACAGAGACGCTCTCGGCGGTGTCGACTACTGTCTCTCCGTCAGCGACGAGTCCCGCGAGGCTGAGTGCCATGACTATACGGTGGTCGTGGTGTCCCGAGACGTCGGCTCCTCTCAGATCCGTCGCGTCGCCGTCTACGACGAGGTAGTCTTGACCCTCCTCTATCTCAGCGCCGAGCTTTCGGAGCTCCTCGGTGATTACGGCGAGTCTGTCGGTCTCCTTGTATCTCAGGTGTTCGGCGTCGTAGATACGTGTCTCTCCCTGAGCTACGGCTCCGAGTACAGCCACAGTAGGGACGAGGTCGGGCGAGTCAGAGGCGTCGAACTCAGTGCCCGAAAGATCGCCTGACGCGACCCTCACGACTCCCTCCTCGGTGTCCCAGTCGACGTCGGCTCCCATTCTGTCAAGGACGTCGAGTATCACCGAGTCGCCCTGTGGTCCCGGGAAGAGGTTCTCGACTTCGACCTCACCGCCCGCTATGGCTCCCGCCGCGAGGGGATACGACGCGCTCGAGAAGTCACCCGGGACTCGGAACTCGCCCAGGTCGTAGGTCTGGTCTCCCTCGACGTCGAAGCCGGCTTGAGTCTCTTCGTAATCTATTCCGGCTTCGTCGAGGACTTCGAGTGTTATGTCGACGTAGGGTCTACTCCTGAGTTCGTTCTCTATCTCGATATCTACGCCGTCGGGAGTCAAGGGCGCGGCGAAGAGGAGTGACGATATGAACTGGGACGAGACAGTGCCGTCTATCGACGTTTCACGTCGGTCTATGCTCCCGTCGACGACGAGGGGTGCACAGCCGTTCCGTCTCGTAGAGAAGGCGTCTGGACCGAGCTCTGAGACCGACTTGAGAAGAGGGTCGTTGGGACGTGACCTCAGGCTGCGGTCTCCCGTGAGAACCGTCGTGTCGTCGGTGACTGCGGCGGTTCCCGTGAAGAGACGGAGCGTAGTCCCCGAGTTTCCACAGTCGAGGACGTCGTCGGGAGTCTCAGGCGAACACGACACCCCGTCGACGGAGAGGCTACCGTCGTCCTCGTCTTCGACCTTGGCTCCGAAGCCCTCGGCACACCGTATGCTAGCCCTTACGTCGGCACTCATCAGGGGGTCGAGTACACGCGCTTCGTCGGAGAGAGATCCTGCGAGCACGGCACGGTGGGAGTAGCTCTTGCTCGGAGGTGCTGAGACACGTCCCGAGACTTCTGAGGGAGAGACTCTGATCTTCATACCCCGACTTCGTGGGATACGTCTTTGAATCTGTCGCTGTCGGCTGTCGGAGATGCCGAGAGGTCGACTCAGAGAGGAACGCAGATATACCTCGGGAACCTACGGCGTGTGATGGAGTCAGACGACTCAGCGCCGAGACACGTCGAGGGAAGATGTGACCTCGGTGACTGCGACAGCTTAGCCACGCGTGCGTACGTCGACTCCGACGGCGAGATATACATAGAGGTCTGTCCGAGCCACGGAGAAAGCTTAGAGTCGGAGTTCGACTCCGACTACGACGAGGTCGAACGTGACAGTCCGTACCGCGACGAACCCGAGAGACACGAGTCACACGCGTGTGGAGGTCAAGTTGAGATACACGAGACTCCCGACGGCTACGAGTACCGAGTCTGCGACTCGTGTGACTACGCGCTTCTGATAGACGACTCGGGCGAAGGAGACGGAAACGGAGAAGGCGGCGGGATGGAGGTCGAGTACGTCGATCGCCGAACGTAACCACAACTGCTTTCGGCTCTCGACACGCCTTACGACTAATGAGCGACAGCGATCTTATTGCCGTGGTCGACGACGAGAAATGCAACCCCGACAAATGCGACCACGAGTGTGTCAACTTCGATCCCCTCAACAGGTCTCCGACGGGACCCGAGGGTTTCCACATAGACGAGGAGGTCGGAAAGGCACGTATCTCCGAGCAGGCGGTCATGGAGGGACACACGATCTCGGCGAAGAAATGCCCCTTCGACGCGATACAGCTTGTCAACCTCAAGAAAGAAACAGGCGAGAAGCTCCACCAGTACGGCGAGAACCAGTTCCGTCTCTACGGTCTTCCCGCGCCACAGGAGGGCGAGGTCGTGGGTCTCCTCGGTAGGAACGGCATAGGTAAGTCGACCGCCCTAAGGATACTCTCGGGTGATCTCAAGCCCAACCTCGGAAGATACGACGAGGATGTGGACTGGGACGAGATCACTACAGAGCACCGGGGCACGTCTTTACAGACCTACTTCGAGAGACTCGCAGAAGACGACATAACCGCGTCGTTCAAGATACAGAGGGTAGACGACATAAAGAAGTCTTTCACCGGAGAAGTGGGTGAACTCCTCGACCAACTCGACGAGGGGGGAAACGTCGACAGTCTCGTGGACGCTCTCGACATGGAGTCGTTCGTCGGAAACCGGGTGAGCGACCTCTCGGGCGGAGAGCTACAGAGGGTCGCAGTCGCGGGCTGTCTCGTACGTGACGCCGACGTATACCTGATAGACGAGCCGTCGTCGTTCCTCGACGTCGAACAGCGTCTCAACGTCGCACGTGCGATACGTGACGAGACAGACGACAGGTACTGTGTGGTCGTAGAACACGACCTCGCGACACTCGACCTACTCGCCGATATCGTCCACGTCGTCCACGGAGAGCCCGGGGCATACGGTATGGTCTCGAACGCTATGACCTCGCGAGTAGGTATCAACCAGTACCTCGAAGGCTACCTCAAGAGCCACAACCTGCGTATAAGGAGCGACTCGATAAACTTCGCGGGAGGTACGGGGAGCAAGATGAGGGGCGACGTCCTGATGGAGTATCCCGGGTTCGAGAAGTCGTTCGACTCTTTCTCTCTCGACGTAGACGCGGGCGAGGTACACGAGTCAGAGGTTCTGGGTATAGTCGGACAGAACGCCATGGGTAAGACGACCTTCGCGAAGATGCTCGCGGGCGAACTCGAACCCGACAACACCGACTTCGAGTCTCCGGTTCCGATCTCGTACAAGCCCCAGCATATATCCGCGCCAAAGGGGACAGTCAGGTTCGCTCTGTCACAGGTCGCCGACATAAGCTCGACGTCGTTCCAGACACGTGTCGAGAAGCCTCTCGACCTCAAGGAGCTTTATGACAGAGACCCCGAAGACCTCTCGGGTGGAGAGTTACAGAGGGTCGGAATCGCGGCGTGTCTCGGAAGGGACGCGAGCCTACATCTCTTAGATGAGCCCTCCGCGTATCTCGACGTCGAGACACGTGTCAGCCTCGCGAAGAGCCTCAGACGTTTCGCACGTGACACCGAGCGTCCGGTCGTCGTGATAGACCACGACCTCGTCTTCCTCGACTACATCAGCGACCGCGTGATGGTCTTCGAGGGCGAGTCAGGGGTCGAGGGACACGGAAGACAGCCCGAGAAGGTCAAGGATGGCTTCAACCGTTTCCTCAAGCAGGTCGACATCACCTTCCGGAAAGACCCCGACACCGGAAGACCCCGAGCGAACAAGCCCGAGAGCCAGAAGGACAAGACACAGAGGAAGGAGAACGAGTACTACGCGTAAGGTCAGTCACGCATCCTTCACGTAGCCAGCATAAACTGGTCATATACCCAGTTAAACTCCCTAAACTACCTTAGACATAAATATAATAAAAGTAAATTTAGTCTGCGTGCTATTCTGATGCATGGATCTGAACGTGCAGAAACTTTATGTAGGTAGAGGTGCAAGGTTAGAACGCGTAGGAGTTACTCATACGTAAGTCGAACAGTCAGACAGATACCCCAGATACAGACAAGATATGTTGAGCAAGATAATCTCAGAACCCGAAGACTGTGAAGAGTGTGACCTCAAAGCCGAAAACAGGGTCATACTCGACGGCGGCACCGAGAAGCTTCTCTGTGGGACTCACGCTGATGAGATCATGGAGAACCGACCCATGGAGATAAAGATGATACAGGACGTCTCTATCTGGGGCTGACTCGCGTCTCTTCTACGACTCCCTCGACGGTCTCCGAGAGCCATCCCTCCTCGACGTACCTGTCGTAGACGGGGAGTCTCTCTACGAGTTCGACACCAGCCTCGTCGGCGACTTCTTCTAGTTCTCTTACCGCAGGCCAGTCGTAGTCGGGATTTATGTAGTCGTCCGTCACAGGAGAGACTCCTCCTAAGTCGCCCGCACCCGCCTCGACGAGTGAGGCGAGTCTCTGGGTTCCCGATAAGTTAGGAGGAACCTGAACCTCGACGTCGTCGGGGAGTCCGTACCGCGCCATAGCGACGACACGTCTCATCTCTTCGAGAGAGGGTCTCGCGTACTCCGACCTCTCGTTGGGGACGACGTTCTGGACTATGACCTCCTGTATATGTCGGTGTCTCTCGTGGAGCCGTCGTATCTCAAGTATCGACTCCGCCCTGTCACGCCAAGTCTCTCCTATTCCGACGAGTATCCCGGTCGTGAACGGAACTCCCGCCTTACCGGCGTCGTCTATCGCCTGTATACGTCTCTCGGGCTTCTTCGTCTCGAATCCAGCGTGGGCGTCGACCTCAGCCGTGGTTTCGAGCATCAGTCCCATAGACGCGTTTACCTCGCTCAGACGCCGAATCTCGTCTAGTTCGAGTACACCCGGGTTCGAGTGAGGCAGAACACCCATCTCGAGTGCCGTCTCACACGTCTCGTAGAGGTAGTCTAAGACTGTGTCGTGTCCCATCGCGTCGAGTCTCTCGTCTATATCCGGATAGACCTCGGGACGTGTCCCGAACGAGAAGAGAGCCTCCGTACATCCCGTCTCCTCAGCAGTTTCGAGAGTCTCCTCGACCTCTTCCCACGACATAATCTCGGCGTTCCCGGCTTCATCGTAGAAGGCACAGTAGTCACACGCGTTCTTACACGCCGTCGTTAGGGGAAGGAAGACGTTACGCGCGAAAGAGACCTCGTCGGGCTTGTCGACGTCTTCGGGGTCGACTTCTAAGAGATCGTCAGCCTCCATCGTCGAGCCTCCTGAGGTCGACGCGTCTCTCGTCGTTCTCGACGACTTCGAACCTCTCGGCGATGTAGTCGTGCGACATCGCTTCGCCGTGGAGGAGAACCTCTATGAGGTCGTCGGGTTCGTCTACGTCGGTCGAGAGACGGAACGAGTCTACGGTAGATGTATCGATTCCACGTGACCTCGCGGTTTCGAGATGGTCGGTGTAGCTAGTCCCGTGGTAGTCGACCTCGAACTCAGACGTCCACGAGACGAATGCGTTCGTCCCTCCGTTTCTCCCGGGGGCTAAAGACAGATCCGTGTCGCCTCCCCTCTCCACGAGACGCCGCACAGAGTCAGGTGTAGCTATACAGACGTCCGACATCACGACACCGACGGGAGCCTCGTCGAGGACGGAGTTTACTGCGGGGGTCAACGGTTCGGGACAGATACGTGTCTCGTAGCCGAGGTCGAAGCCGGGGTCGTATCCGTCGAGTCGGTGAGTCGTGAGTACGACGGGGTCGTGTCCCGACTCTTCGACAGCCGAGTAGACGTCGTCGAGCATACAGAAGCTAAACTCGACCCTCTCGTCGGGAGACAGGAGGCGTGAGAGACGTGTCTTCGGGCTCTCGGGCTTGAACGGGATGTAGAAGAGCATCGATCAGAAGAGTTCGCGCCAGAGACTGTTCTTGTACTTGTCTCCGCGGTCACAGAACGGAGTGACTATACACGCCTCGTCAGGGTTCTCCATCTCCTCGGCTATGTTGATACACGCCTCTAAGTTGGCTCCCGAAGACGTCCCGACGAGGAACTCGTCGTCGACCCTCATGACATCACGCACAGTCTCCTCCGAGAACTGCCCGGGATCGACTATCTCTGGGTCGTAGTCGTCGTACCTCTCACGCAGGTCGCGCGCGTTCTCGTACGCCTTGTCGGTGGATATGTAGAGCTTCCTGTCTGGAAGACTCTCGTCGTAGATGTCAGGGACGTAATGTCCCTCGCCCTTCACGTACTTGAGACCGTCTATGGCGTGGAGCGAATCGTCGGGCTCGACAGCGACGGACGTCACAGAGGGGTCGGCGTTCTTGAGACCTCTCGATGTTCCGGTTATAGTCCCTCCTGTTCCGACCCCTGCGACGAAATGTGTGACACAGCCGTCGGTCTGGTCGAGTATCTCGGGCGCAGTAGTCTCCTCGTGGGCGAGAGGATTGTTGGGGTTCTCGTACTGGTTGGGCATGTAGTAGGTATCGGGGTTTTCCTCCAGAATTTCGTGTGCCCTGTCTATCACGGCGTCGTATCCCTCCATCGCGTCTGTGAACTCTATCTCGGCACCCGTCTCCTCGACCGTCTTTATCTTGCCCTCGCCGGCGTTGTCGGGCATCACTATCAGAACGTCGTATCCCCTGTTCCGTGCGATCTTAGCGACCTCGCTCCCCGTGTTCCCGCTCGTGGGCTCTATTACAGTCTTTCCTTGCGTGAGATCGCCCGACTCCTCGGCTCCATCCACCATATAGAGAGCGGGACGTGACTTCACCGACCCGCCGCCGTAGGGAGTCGAGTGGAGATTGAACCATTCGAGCTTCGCGTATATATTTGCTCCTGCGGGCTCTCCCACCCCCTCTATCTTGACGAGAGGGGTATCACCTATCTCAGACTCGTCTATCTCCATTCTTGTTTGTTATATGAGAACAAGATTATAAAACAGTTCTCTGTTGACTCAGACTAAGCACAAACTACTAACGTCAGACACGTTTAGAGTCTCGCATGAAGAACATCGACGACCTCATGGAGAGCGCTCGGGAGCTCCAGGACAGGGGGCTCAAGACGGGTGAGATTGCCGACGAGCTCAACGTCTCGCGGGAGACAGTCAACTGGCTCCTGTCGCAGGACAGCGGCGAGGAAGAAGAAGTTCCGTCGGACATACACGTCGACTGGTCGGCGATAGGCGGAAGCTCGAAACGTCTCAGCTTAGTCTCTCAGGCTCTCGTCGACCTCATACGTGAGGACGTCGGAGATGAGGTAGAGGTCGTCGTCGGTATAGCGAAAGCCGGCACTCCCGTAGCGAGTCTCGTGGCTGAGGAGCTCGGCTGTGAGCTCGCCGACTACACGCCAAGGAAACAGAAATGGACGGGTGAGGAGTACGACAGTCTCAGAGGTTCGTTCAGCCGTAACTTCGCCGACGTCGGGGGGAAGAAATGCGTCATAGTCGACGACGTCGTCACGAGCGGCACGACAATGACTGAGGCAATACGTTTCGTCGAGGAGAAGAACGGCGACCCGATAAGTGCCGCAGTCCTCGCCAACAAGTCTAACGAGACAGTCATAGACGGCGTCAGGATAAACTCGCTGATACAGGTTGTCCCCGTCGAGTAGAGACTAAAACGAATGTCGGACGTAGCTCACGACAGGCGTCTTACTACGGGAAGCGACTCGCTCGACTCTCTCTTGGGGGGAGGGTTCAGACGGGGCTCCGTCGCACAGGTATACGGCTCACCGGGGACAGGCAAGACCAACATCTGTCTCCAGACCGCGGTCGAGACTATACGTTCGGGCGGGAGCGTCGTCTACATCGACACCGAGGGTATAAGCATAGAGAGGTTCAGACAGATCGCGGGCGAGTCATACGAGGAGACTGCACGCGACTTCATAATAAACGAGGTCTACGACTTCGAGGATCAGGACGCCGCAGTGAAGGACGTCGAGAACGTGGCGTCGGAGGTCGACCTAGTCGTGCTCGACTCGGCAACAGGACTATACAGGATACAGGATCTCGACGGAGGCGGTGACAAGGGCGACAGATCCCCTCTCAAACGTCTCACGCGACAGGTCGCCCATCTCACCTCTCTCGCGCGGAAACACGGAGTCGCGGTCGTCGTCACGAACCAGATATACACCAACATAGACGGGAAAGAAGACGAAGATGAGTACAGCCCTCTCGGGGGAAAGAGCATAGAGCACTGGACAAAGACCATCGTGCGCCTCACCAACCACGGCGGTAGACGTGAGGCTGTACTCGAAAAACACCTCTCGCGCGAGACAGGAGAGTCAGCTACCTTCTCGATCACCTCCGACGGCGTAGAATGAGAAAACAATTTATGGTCTCGGAGACATCCCGTACCAAGCATATATGATAGTCACTATGACTCTGGAGCTGAGCGACGAGCCGGGGGAACTCCTCAAGGCTCTGACACCTATCTCCGAACACGGAGGGAATATAGTCAGCGTCACACATCAGAGGGGAAACGTGACTCCCCGCGGGACTCTTCCCGTCGAGATCACCTTCGAGATCGTTGAGGGGAGACACGAGGATCTGATCGAGGACCTCCGGAGCAAGGGCGTCCGTATAGCCCAGTTCGGTGAGGAGAAGTTCCACGAGTCGGTAACTCTCGTTCTCGTAGGACACATAATAAGAGGTGACATAACCGACACGATAGAGAGCATAGAGATAGACGGCGTCAAGGTCGTCGACTTCTCGCTCGCTATACCCGAGGAGTCTGAGGAGACTTCGAGCGCGCGTCTCACGATAAACGCGACGTCCGACGAGAAGATAGACGAAGCGATGGATCTCGTCGAGGACGTCTGTGAGACGAAGGATCTCTTAAAGATGGAGCCGATAGGGGTATGACAATGAAGGTAGCACTAGTCGGATTCGGGGCAGTCGGACGTGGATTCGCAGACGTAGTTCTCGAAGACACACCCGTGGACGTCGACGTCGTCTTAGTCGCCGACTCCGACACCGTAACTGTCGACAAGGAGGGTCTCGACCTCGAAGAGGTGAAGGAGACGAAGAAGGAGACGGGCGACGTCGGAGACGGGAAGCCCCTGATGGCGGCGCTACGCGAGACGGATTACGATGTCTTGGTCGAGGCGACGCCGACGACACTCGGCGACGCAGAGCCCGCATTCTCACACATAACAGCCGCGATACAGAACGGCGCACACGTCGTGACCTCGAACAAGGGTCCCATAGCGATGAGGTACTCCGAGCTGATGGAAGCCGCAGAAGAAGAGGGCGTCGAGGTACGTATGGAGGGTGCGGTCGGAGGTGCGATGCCCGTCATAAACACGGTGAGGGAGTCGCTCGCTGGCGACGACGTCTACGCCGCGAGAGGCATACTCAACGGTACGTGTAACTTCATACTCTCACGGATGCTAGAGGAGGGTCTGTCGTACGAACACGTCCTCGGAGAGGCACAGGACATGGGAATAGCAGAGACAGATCCGACATTCGACGTCGAGGGTATCGACACCGCGCTCAAATGCGTGATACTCTCGAACGTCCTCTTCGAGGGCGAGAGGACACTCGACGACGTCGACGTCACCGGAATCACCGAGATAACACCCGACGCACTCAGGCTCGCCGACGAGTCGGGACACGTAGTAAAGCTCATAGGAGAGGTCACACGTGACGAACTCAAGGTCGAGCCACGGCTCATACCCAAGGAGCACTCGCTCGACGTCGGCGGCACACTAAATGTCGTCTCATTCGAGACCGAGTTCGCGGGCGAGATAACCGTCTCCGGAAAGGGGGCGGGAGACGAGGAGACGGCGAGTGCTCTCGTGAGCGACTTGACGGCGATAGCGAGGAAACACGGCTTCGACGGCGACAGCGATACAGGCGGTGAGTAGGGGTGCGTGTAGACCTCTCGAACACGTTGGAGGAGAGAGTCGGAGACCACGGTCTATCCGACGATGACCTCGACGAGTTGGACGAGAGTCTCTCGGAGGTACACGAGACATTACAGAGAGGAAGAGAGGAAGGAAAGTTCGGCTACGCCTTTGCGGATCTCCCGAGACACGTAGACATAGAGGAGATACAGAGGGTCGCCGACGACCTCAGAGACGACTTCGGTTTCCTCGTCAACATAGGCGTCGGAGGTAGTGCTCTCGGTGGCGCCGCGCTCACCAACTCACTGAGACCTGACTCTAACGTCTACTTCCCCGACAACCTCGACCCTGACCTGATTGGCGAGGTTCTCAACTCAGTGAGCCTCGAAAACACAGTATTCAACGTCGTCTCAAAGAGCGGATCGACCGCAGAGACCGCGGCGAACTTCCTAGTTATGAGGGACGAACTCGAAAAAGAGGGTCTCGACTGGAGAGACCACGTCGTCGTGACGACAGGTACGGATGGTATTCTGAGGGACCTCGTCGAGAGAGAGGATCTGAGGTCGTTCGAGGTTCCCGAAGACGTCCCGGGACGTTTCTCGGCTCTCTCTCCTGTCGGACTATTCTCAGCCGCCTTCGCGGGCGCAGATATTGAGAGGATAGTCGAGGGCGCACTCGGAGCGCGCGAGAGATGTTCGGAGGAGTCGGTCTACGATAACCCCGGATACGCACTAGGAGGTGTGAGCTATCTCCTCGACACCCGGGGAGACAAGACGATGAGCGTTATGATGCCGTACTCCGAGCGTCTTTTCTCGTTCGTCGAGTGGTACGCACAGCTCTGGGCGGAGTCACTCGGCAAGAGACGTGAAGACGGCTCGGAGGTCAACGTCGGACAGAGTCCCGTGAAGTCGATGGGGATCACCGACCAGCACTCACAGCTTCAGCTCTTCGTTGACGGCCCCAACAACAAGCTCATAAACCTCGTGAGGGTGAAGGAGAGTGACTACGAATTCGAGATCCCCGGGGTCGACGGCAGTTCCGAGGGCGACGACTACCTCGACGACTATTCGTACCTCTCGGGACATAGCCTCTCGGATCTGATGGACGTAGAGCTCAGTGCGATAGAGGCAGCTCTCGTCGAGTCGAACCGTCCCAACCTGAGTGTCGAACTCGACTCAGTAAACGAGTTCTGCATGGGTGAGCTACTCTACACCTACGAGACAGCAGTCGTAGCCGCGGCGGAGCTCTACGGAGTCGACGCCTTTGATCAGCCCGGGGTTGAGTTAGGCAAGAAAGCGACCTACTCACTCCTCGACAGAGACGGCTACGACGGATACGACGGCTACGTCCGTAACATCGACGAGACCCTCTTTGAGGTCTGATGTTACCTTACCCCACCCTACTCGCCCACTCCGTTCGCTCCTTGAGGCGGGAGGCCCCACCTCGAAAGTGGTGAAGTGAAACAAGAAAAACCCTTTTTGACCTCTGCGGCTAAGTATCCTTGATGAATGAGAACTACAGGCTGAAGGCATCCGAGACTCTCTCGGTGGTCATGGTGGCTGTGTCGGCATTTCTGATAGGGACTGCGGTGACTGCGTTCACGGGTCTCTTTCTCCGATCAGTCGGAGTGGGTCTCGAAAGTACGGCGGTTCGTCTGGGTCTCTCGGTTGTTCTCTTACAGGGCGTCTCTTTCGGCGGTGTCGCGTATATCTACCTCCGCCTCAGAGGTCTCGGTCTCGGATTCATACAAGCACGTCTGCCGAGTCTGAGAGACATAGGATGGGTGGTCGCGGGATTCCTCGGCTTCCTCGCCTCCGTGATGGCGATCAGCATAATCCTCAACAGCCTCGGTATAGAGTCGGCTACAAACCGGATACAGTCAGTCGGCGAAGAAAGTCCTGAGGTCTTCCTACTCCTCGTTCCCCTCTCATTCCTACTGATAGGACCCGGAGAGGAGCTACTATTCCGCGGAGTCGTACAGGGAGTCCTGAGGAGGAGCTTTGACACGGCTCCCGCGATAGGGATAGCCAGCCTGATATTCTCGGTCGGACACGCGTCGTCTATACAGGGTGGCTTGGAGGGGAAGATCGTCTACCTAGGCGTTGTCTTCGTACTGTCACTCATACTCGGAGGTCTCTACGAGAGAACCTCGAACCTCGTCGTCCCCGCCCTGATACACGGAGCCTATAACGCTCTCCTCTTCCTCGGGATGTACGTCGCGAGCACACGTAACATCGAGATGGCAGTCTCACTATTCTGATTCGACTAACGTAACGTAACAGTAACAAATTTCAAGTCGAGGCGCGTTAGTTTTCGAGTATGGACATAGCAGAGATGGCTTCTACGGAGTTCGACGAGTTCGACACCGACGCGCGTCTATCCAAGATCTCAAGCGCATTCGAGAATGACAACCTCAAGGCTGTCGTCCTGACCGACGGATCCGACTACAAAGGTATCGTGACCGAGAGACAGCTTATCTCGTCACACATAAAGCCGAAACAGAAGGCGAAGACTGTGATGACACATCCTTCGAAGGTGGAGAGAACCGAGGACGTGAGGGAGACGGCACGTCTGATGGTCGAGAGCAACTCGAAGGTTCTCCCCGTATTTGAGGGTGGAAGCCTCTACGGAATCGTGACCGCTGACACTCTCCTCGGCGAGGTCAACTCACACCTCGATGTGCTCACAGTAGGTCAGATATACAGCCAGAACCTCGTGACCGTAACACCCGGAACGACCCTAGGAGAGATAATAAACGACTTCCGCGAGAACGGAATCTCACGCATGCCCGTGATCGAGGACGGAAGCTTAGAGGGAATAGTCACTATACACGACGTTATAAACTTCTCGGTACGTGAGATGTCTAAGAGCCAGGGTGGCTCGCCCGGAAGCTTCGCAGACGGAAGGTCACAGGAGTCTCACGGCGGCTTCGGTTCACGTGAGGGCGGAGAGGACAGGATGCTCGACCTCCCCGCATACGACGTGATGAGCTCCCCCGTGGCGACCACGACACCAGACACCGACGTCAACGAGGCTGTTGACGAGATGCTAGAGATGGGATACTCGTCTCTCGTCGTGACAGACGACGGAGAGACAGACGGAATTCTCACGAAGACCGATGTACTCCGGGCGCTGTCGCTCGAAGAGGAGACGCAGATGCAGGTCAGGATAGCCAACATCGACCTCCTCGACGACATGACGAGGGGCGACGTCGTGAACGTGATAGAGAACGTCTCTGACAAGTACTCCGAGATGCAGGTTCTCGAAGCCCACGTCGACCTTCACAAGCACAAGGAACAGCTCAGAGGGAGTCCTCTGATACTCGCACGTCTCCGCCTCTTCACCGACAAGGGACAGTTCGCGGGTACAGGTGAGGGATACGGTGCCGAACACGCCATCCATCTCGCGCGTAACAAGCTGGAAAGGAACGTCCTCGACACTAAGGAGTTGCAGAGCGACCAGCAGCAGGCTGAGATGCTCCTCAGAAGGTTCGGAACTGAGATATAGTCTTAGACTCTAGTCCTCTACGCCGACTCTCTCGCATTTTTGGGACACGATACAGTCATCGCACGAGGGTGATCTCGGAGTACAGACCTCACGTCCGTGGCGTATAAGAGACAGATGTGCGTCTCTGAGGTCGAGACCACAGTCGTCACGTAGGTCGAGGAGGAGGTCACGTGTCTTACGTCTCGAAAGACCGTCGGCGACCCCGAGACGGCTCGTAACTCTCTGGACGTGTGTGTCGACCGGACAGATGTTGGCGTCCGACGAGAAGAGGAGAACGACATCCGCAGTCTTGTGTCCTATCCCCTTGATACTCGTTAGTTCGTCGTATGCGTCTTCGAAGTCGGAGCTGTCGGCTTCTATCCAGTCGGTACTTCGGTTTCTCTCCTCGACTATGTACCGCGCGGCGTTACGTATGTACTCCGACTTCGACGGTGCGAGACCCGCGGGACGTATCAGCCTCTCGACCTCCTCGGCGTCGGCTTCGAGTATCTCGTCGGGTGTCTCGTGTTCCTCAACGAGACGTTCGTACGCCTCACGCGAGTTATCGTCGGTCGTGTTCTGAGACAGAATCGTCCGGAGTATCACGTTCCACGGCTCCCTCTTCTCAACGGTCGGGTCGTACTTGTCGCCGAGATCTTCGAGGACTTTCTTAAAAGTAACACAGTCCATCAGACCGTCTTGGAAACAGAGAGACAAAAGATCACCGAAAGCACTAATCCACTGACGGTCGATCTTAGTACATGGCGAGTCTGAGGGAGGAGGTAGAGTCCTACGTCGAAGCACAGATGACCGAGTTCCTCGACTGGGTCGTCAACAGGGTTCCTGAGATAGTCGCGGGAGTCGTAATCATCCTCATAGGATACAGACTCTCGAAGACCGCAGTGAGCTTCCTTGGACGTCCCGTCTATTCGTGGGTTCAGCGCGAGAGTATAGCCAAGACGACTCTGCGCCTCGTGAGGTACTCGGTAGTCGCCCTCTCGGTTCTAACTGCGGCGAGGATAGCCTTTGGAATCTCACTCACGTCTGTCTTCCTCACGGCGACAGTCTTCTCGGCTGTCCTAGGTATAATACTCGCTCCTCTTGTCGGAGACATAATTAACGGCGTCTTCGTTCTAGGAGACCAGCCCTATGAGATAGGGGACATGATAGAGCTCGTCGACACAGGGGAGAAGGGATTCGTCGACGACGTCACGATACGTTACACGAAGATATTCACGATGGACAACAGCTTTCTGGTGATACCCAACTCGGAGATCAGGAAGAGGGATGTCAACAACTACAGCGCGGGTGACCTACGTACGAGGGACGAGATAGACGTCACGGTGAGCTACGAGAGCGACGCCGACAAGGCGAGAGAGATAATGAGGGAGTCAGCGCGTGAGATGCCTGAGGTCATAAGTACCCACGGAAACATACGTATAGGACATGCCGAGTACCCCTTATCCCCGCGGTGTCTCATCTCCGAGTTCGGGGATCACGGTATAAGGCTCACACTGAGATACTGGCTACGTGAGCCCTACTACATAGCGAGTGTGAAGTCGGAGATAAACCAGAAGGTAAGGAGGAAGTTCGAGAGGGAAGGTGTGGATATACCATACCCACACTCACATCTCGTCATAGATGACGAGAGGAACTCAGTCAGTGTCAGAAGAGAGGACGAGGGAGACGAGGACACGGGAGCGACAGACATAGCCGAGTGAGAGCTGAGAGCGGGTCAGATCGAGTGAAAGCCAGTGTCGAAGCAGGGTCAAGAGACGACGTGAACCTCGGCGTCGAGACGTTCACGCAAGAACCTCTCTATGTCGGGGTTGTTTCCTATCATACGTCTGAGAGCACGTCTCCATCTACCCGTCTGTGTCCTTCCTATAACTATCATGTCAGTGTCACGTGATGCGGCTTCCTGAAGTATCGACTCCTCGACGAGGAATCCCTCTCTGACCGAGTAGTCGGCGTCTATACTACCCACCTTCGACTCGACCTCACGTCTGAGGTCGACGGTGTCGACGTCCTTAGAGTCCTGGAACAGATCTATGTGGAGAACCGTGAGGTTCGCGTCCCTCTCGTCGGCTATCTCAACGGCTCTCTTCAGGGTACTTATGCTGTTGTCCTCAAGAGGGTAACGAACAGGGACTATTATATTCACTAATGGACGTAAGTATCGCGTTTAAAAGAAACTGTCTTTTTAACTGTGCGTCTACTCAGACGTCGCTACTCCTACTCCTCCGAGGATTCGCCTGCGGCGAGTACGACTGACTTCACGAGAGGGACTACTACCCAGAACACGAGGGGTCCAAGAAGCATAACCGCCATCGAGACGTCGGCGAGAAATACGCCGATGTCGTGGGGTATGCCTATAGTAGGAGGAGCCGCCTCCTCCGGGAAACCAAGCTGGTTCTGGAAATTGGAAGTCTTGAAGAGACCCCCGAATATCAGCCAGAGCAGTCCTCCGCCCGTGAACAGTCCACCGCCTATTATGAATTCATCTGCCATTCTTTATCTCCTCGATTGTCTTGAATCTCGTAGAGAAGACGTAGAGTCCTCCCGCCGCGAGTATGAGTAGAACCCCTACTCCGGTTACTACGTTCGGGTCGCCACGCGCAGGCCAGCCTATCGAACGGTCTATGAGGTAGAAGCCCGCGAATATCATCGAGACCGAGACGAGGGTAGTGAAGACCGTTGTAGCCTTGTAGGCGCGCTCGGTCACTACGACCTCCCGGGTCTCGGAACTGGTGTCGGGACTTGAGTCGTCGGTCTGTGTCTTCGTCTGTGTTCGCATACGTCTTCTCTTTCGAGTTTATTTTTAATGTTGGTGTGTTTTCGGTCTGTGCTCCACGGACTACCTGAGACGGTAGTATCTCCTGTTGAGGTCGTACATGTACCCCTTCTGGAAGCTCTTGAGTATCGGATACGTCACGAGCGCCGCCGCGACGGGAAGGAGGAACGTGAGGTCGAAGAGTAACGACGTACTCATCGTGAAGCCGAATATGGGGTAGCTCACAACGAGGTTCTTCACGGCGAGAACGCTTATGGTGAAGGCGAAGACTACGCCTCCTACCCCGAGCGACGCCCAGAACGGCTCCTCGACGGGTCTACGTGCGGTTCCCGGGTTGAGGAACGGCAGGACGGCTATGATACCCACGACGACTATGTTTGCCAGGACTCCGTAGGTTCTGTCTGGCATTATGGGCTTACCGCCAAGTATCGCGAGCGGTGGGTTGATCGGACCCAGCTTGAGGAGTCCGAACGACCAGTAGAGGTACCAGTCAGGGAGTATTATGAAGGGCGTCTGACTCAGGTTAGCGGGCTCTGCTATGTGTGGCGGAAGCATCGCCGCGAGGAGTATCATTACTCCCGAGAAGAACGACGCAAGCGATAGGTTACGCACCATCTCGTGGGGCCAGAAGGGCTGAAGGGATACCTCTCGGTACCTCTTCTGATCCATGACCCTGTTCTTCTCGCGTTTCGACCTCTCGAAGAACTCGTAGGTCAGCTTCGCGAGACCCGACGTATTTTCTTTCCTGTCCTCGAAGGTCGGGACATCCTCGGCGTAGTCGGTCTCCTCAAGTGCGGCGAGTCTGTCCTGTAGATCCTCTAGCTCGTCAAGCTTATCCTCTATCTCGTCCTCCGACATCTCGGCGAGTATACCTTCCTCGCCTTCTTGTTCCTCACCGCCGTCGGGAACCCTCAAGAGTTCCTCATCTTCAAAGTCGTCGGCTTGTGTTTGGTTTTCTTGTTTGTCTTTGTCCATGTTATGTTTCACCTCTCAGTGTGGCTCAGCTATTCCCTGTACCCAGACGATCCAGACGTGGACGGCTATAAGACCCGTGACGGCGAGTGGGAGGAGGAAGACATGGAGTATGTACATCCTCATGAGTGTGCTTCCCGACGGCGTGAATCCGCCGAAGAGAAGCTGTGCGGTCCACTCACCTATCACGGGTATCGAGAGCGCCATCTCGACTCCGATCTGTGAAGCCCAGACAGAAAGCTGATCCCACGGGAGAAGGTATCCCGAGTATCCGAAGACCATCGTGAGCGATATCAAGATTATTCCGATGAGCCAGTTGATCTCACGCGGCTCCTTGTAGGCACCCGTGAAGTAGACACGGAGCATATGGAGGAAGACCGCTGCGACCATAATCTGGGCACTCCACCGGTGTAACGACCGGAGGAAGAGACCGAAGTTGAGCTCGGTCATTATGAAGCTTATAGAGCTGTACGCCTGCGTGACCGCGCCCGTCGCACCCTCGGCACCCGGTGCGTAGTAGAGTCCGAGTATCGCTCCGGTTACGGCGGCAAATAGGTACGCGAGTATCGAGAAGCTACCGAGCGCGTAGAGCGGGTACCAGTACCAGAACTTGTTGTCGAGCTCGTACTGCTGTGTGTGTGAAGTCGGAAGCTGGAGGTACGTCTTGTAGTAGAGGTTCTCCATCGTCTCCATGTAGTCAACGAGCCCGAGGCGTTTGTCGAGGTAC
This sequence comes from Halorutilales archaeon Cl-col2-1, assembly GCA_041891055.1. Taxonomy (GTDB): domain Archaea; phylum Halobacteriota; class Halobacteria; order Halobacteriales; family Afararchaeaceae; genus Afararchaeum. The sequence continues at coordinate 1,190,753 of CP169074.1, forward strand.
GCGAGGCTCCTCAGGTAGCCGCTCTCGAACGTCGACAGCTCCTTCTCCTTGTCACGTATCCAGTCGGAGTGGTCGGGTAGATCCTCTCGTTTCATGTCTTCCTCTCAAAGGGTGAGCTCGACTTCTTGAACTCTTCTTCGAGTCGGTCACGGAGGCTGTGCCCATCGGCGTCGTCCTCGGCGACCCAGATGTCCTCGTACTTCTTTCTCCTCTTCTTGAGGACGAGGACATCAGGGAGGAACTCGATCTTGTAGACCATGAGTATGAACGCGAGGTCTATGAAGATGAAGGCGAGTATTCCTCCGAGGAACATGTTTGCAGCCTCCGACGTTGCGCCTGAACTTATTCCCCAGATGAAGAAGCCCACGAGGACGAACTCGATCAGCGTCAGAACCGATATCGCGATCATCCCTACGAGGCTTTCCCTGGGAGGTTCGTAACGTTGTATATCTCCGTACTTTCCCATCTTTTATCACCTGTCTCTCTGATCCGTGTGTTCGGGGCTGTCGGCGTACTTGAGGAAGAAGAACGAGTAGACGACAGAAGTCAGGACGGCGAAGATGGCTCCGATCCCCACGAAATGAGCCTGGTACGGCACACCGAGTTCGTGTAAGGCTACTCCGCCCTCGCCGCCTTCACCGCCTCCTGCTTCGCCGCCGCCTCCACCGCCTCCGCCGCCACCGCCTCCGTCACCGCCTCCTGAGAACTGAGAGAACGAGACGGAGCCCTCGTCGACGATCGTCTGACTCTCTGGGACGTCGCCGTCAGCTGGCATGCTTCCGTCAGCGGGACCTCCGGGCTCGCCGACGACTATCCTTCCGACCATCCCTAGCGACTTGTGTGGTATGCAGAAGTAGTCGTACGTACCCGGCGTCTCGAATGTGTGTGAGAACGACTCGCCCTGTCCGCTTATAGTCCCTGAGTCCCATGCGCTCGCCCCCTCAGGAATCCTATCTTCGTACGCAGTCGACGAGTGGGCACCGCTCTCTATCACGAACTCGACGGTGTCTCCCTCTTCTACGTGGAGTCCTATCGGATCGAAGTAGTAGGTCGTTCCTTCGGTGTACATTCCGACCTGTGTCGCGCCGTCCTGTGCCGACGCCTCGCGCGATACACCCGCCGCCGTGGCACCTGCACCCGCAGCGGTAGCCGCAGCCATCGTCATGAAGTCACGTCTCTTTACTCCCATCGTATCACCCTCTCCCAAGGTGTGTTATTCGGTCTCATATGCACGGCTTAACGCGTGTTTTTACTCTCATAGTAGTATAAATGTACTGATTTATACTTCGAGAAGAGAATGAAGAAGAGTGTACGAGTACGTCGCCGTGTCTTTGCTATCCTAGTACTCACAGAGCTCTAAGAGGACTCCGTGGGTGTCCCCGGGATGGAGGAAAGCTACCTGTTTACCGCCAGCACCGGGACGCGGCTCGTCGTCTATGAGACGTATCCCGAGGTCTTCGAGACGTTCTAACTCGTCTTCTATCGAGTCGACCTTTACTGCGACGTGCTGTATTCCCTCGCCTCTCTTCTCTAAGTGTCGTGCGACCGCACCGTCGTCGTCGAGGGGTTCGAGTAGCTCGAACTCGCCCTCGCCGGCTTCGAGGAAGATGACACGCATGCCTCCGAACTCCTCCTCGTAGTCGAACTCCATGCCGATGACATCGCGGTAGGTCTTGAGTGCCTCGTCGGCGTCCTCGACCGCGATCCCTACGTGGTCGAACTCGACCGACATCAGTAATCAGCCCCCACTCTGTACTCCCCGAATACGTCTCTGAGTGCGTCGGCTATCTCCCCGACCGTGGCGTACGCCTTAACCGCGTCTATTATGTAAGGCATCAGGTTGTCGTCTCCCTCGGCGGCGTCCTTGAGTGCTTCGAGTGCCTCGTCTACTGCGTCGTCGTCCCTGTCGTCGCGGAGCTCTTCAACCTTCTGTATCTGTCTCTCCTGCTGTTTCTCGTCGACTTCATGTATGTCTTCCTCGGGCTCCTCGTCGACTGTGAACTCGTTGACTCCGACGATTATACGTTCGTTCTCCTCTATCTCCTGCTGACGCTCGTAGGCGGCGTCCTGTATCTCGTCCTGTATCCAGCCTTCCTCTATGCACGAGAGGACACCTCCGCGTTCGTCTATCTCGTCGAAGTAGTCGTAGACGCGTTCCTCTATCTCGTCAGTGAGACTCTCCACGTAGTACGATCCCGCGAGGGGGTCTATCGTGTCGGCTACACCGCTCTCGTGTCCGAGTATCTGCTGTGTCCTCAGTGCGGTACGTACCGACTCCTCTGTCGGGAGCGAGAGAGCTTCGTCCTTTCCGTTCGTGTGTAGAGACTGCGTGCCTCCTAAGACTGCGGCGAGAGCCTGGTACCCGACACGGACGATGTTGTTCTCTATCTGCTGTGCCGTGAGTGTCGAACCCGCAGTCTGTGTGTGGAAACGCAGCATCTTGCTCTTCGGGTTCTCGGCTCCGAACTCCTCCTCCATGACATCAGCCCAGATACGTCTCGCCGCGCGGAACTTGGCGACCTCCTCGAATATCTCGTTGTGAGCGTTGAAGAAGAAAGAGAGACGCGGAGCGAACTCGTCGACGTCAAGTCCTGCCTCGACGGCTTCCTCGACGTACTTCTTACCGTCTGCGAGAGTGAAGGCGAGCTCCTGTACGGCGGTCGCGCCCGCCTCACGTATGTGGTATCCCGAGATAGATATAGTGTTGAAGTTGGGAACCTCGTCAGAACAGAACTCGAATATGTCGGTGACGATCCTCATCGAGGGCTCGGGGGGATAGACGTAGAGGTTACGTGCGATATACTCCTTGAGTATGTCGTTCTGTATAGTGCCTCTGAGCTCCTCGCGGTCGACCCCCTGTTTGTCCCCGACCGCGATGTACATAGCGAGCATTATCGACGCGGGGGCATTTATGGTCATGCTCGTCGAGACCTCGTCTAAGGGAATCCCGTCAAAGAGAGTCTCGAAGTCGGCGAGAGAGTCTATCGCGACTCCCGCCTTTCCGACCTCTCCCTGTGACAGGGGATGGTCGGAGTCACGTCCCATCTGGCTCGGGAGGTCGAAGGCGACCGAGAGACCCGTCTGACCCTGATCTAAGAGGTAATGGAACCTCTCGTTGGTCTCCTCGGCGGTAGCGAATCCCGAGTACTGACGCATAGTCCAGAGACGTCCGCGGTGCATCGTCGAGTATATGCCGCGGGTGTAGGGCTCCTCACCCGGGAAGCCGAGATCCTCGTCGTAGTCGAGATCCGAGACATCGTCGGGGGTGTATAGCTGGTCGACCTCTATTCCCGAGTCGGTCGTGAACTCGTCCTCACGCTCCCCGAACCTGTCGAGCGTGGGACCCAATGTCTCTTCCTCCCACTCCTGTCTAGACTCTCTTATTTCCTCTAGATCATCCTCGTCGAACATCTTACCCGACCTAACACTCGAACCGTCTAATGTCTTTTCTTTGATTATTCAACTTCGACTGCGACCTCATTTTCGACGAGGACGTCGGCGTTAGGCTCGGGGAGTACGACTACGTCTTCCTCCGAGAGGGAGTAGGATCTGCCGTCAGTTGCAACGAACTCGGGGAGGTCGTCGAGGAGACGGACAGTCTTGTAGTCGTCATGGTCAGTCTCGAGATCGGCTTCGGAAACAGAGTCGTCGGTGTGTTGCGTCAGTTCATCGGTCTGAGACGTCTCGGTCTCAGCCTCGTGTTCGGGTTGATACCTGTTATCTCCGTCACGGTCAACGTCTTCTTCGTCTTCGACATCGAGAGGCGGGCCCTCTTCGAGACGTTCGACGACCTTCGAGTGGTTGTCACGTATGAGACCGACTATAGAGTCGTAGAGCTCACGCTCCTCGTCGGTCATTCCCGACTCATCGACCGACGTGCCGTTCGCCGACAGAGATGCAAGCTTGACTATCTTTCCGACACGTCTCCTGTATATCGACTCGACAACCTGACGCGAGGTCTGTACGGCGTCGTTGATCTTCTGAGCCTCGTCGGAGTAAGGGCTGTCGAGACTGTCACGCTCCTCCCTGAGACCATCGATGTACTCTGCGGCGTCGGAGTAGAACGAGTCGTGGAGGTCACGTAACGAGTCGGTTTCCCTCTCCTTCGACTGTGTGTGTCTGAGGTCGTTGAGATCCATGGTTATGTCATGCTATACTACGCGAGTTCTACGTCCCTGCGAAGTACCGCGAAGACTCCAGCGTACTCTGGGACTTTACTGACTCCCTCTTCTATATTAAAGCTTCTTCCTCCGACCTCGACGGTCGTCGGCTCGGAAGCCTCGACCTGTATCTGGCTGTCGCTGAAGACTACGGCGTCGGTGAGGGGATCGAAAGACTCTATCTCGTCGACTGGGACGCGTGTGACCCTGAGACCCGTGCCTCCGTGGAGCGACCCCGGGAGACGTATCAGACGTTTGGTGTCGGTCGTGACGGGCTCGTCAGCCTCGGCACGTCTCTCGGAGACCGCCTCACGCATCAGTTTCTCCCAGAAGCCCTGTGTTCCGCCGACTACATCGAGGTTACCCCGCGCCAGTTCCTCCCTTCTGTCGGGATCTCTGAAGACCGAGAGTAGCTTCTCCGCCTTCTTCTGTCCCACACCCTCGAACTCACGGAGACGTTCGACGGCAGTACCGTCCTCGGTCTCGGCGACTTCGTCGGCGAAGTCGAGGACGTAGTCACGTATACGTCTTCCCCATCCTCCCGACTCAAGCTTCTTGACCCCTGTGGGCGTCCTCCCGAAGTCGCCCGCCGCAGTCTCGTCGGAGAAGGCGAGTTCGGGGTCGAATCCCATCCCCTGTACATAGTCGACTATCTCGCGCCTCGCCTCGCTTCCGAGTCTCTGAACCTCGTCGTCGTAGACGTGGACGTGGTAGCCACGCCCTCCCGAGAAGACCGTCTCGACGTCGTCGAAGCCGAAGTCGTCTACTAGGAAGTCTACGAGTCTCACGAGTGCCGTCTTACAGTTCGAGAGCATCTCGGAGTACGAGTCGTCGGGCGATGTCTCACGTAGATGGTCGGCGTCGAGGTCGAAGACTAACTGGGCTCCCTTCCATCCCTTCGCGTTCATCGACGACGCCTCGGGACTCTCGTACCTCGCGCTCGAGAAGTAGACGTGTCGAGGCTTCTGGTCGGCGAGCCACGTCTCGAGGTCACCCAGGTCGAGGAGAGACCTGTGTCTCACCATGCCTCCCGAGAAGGGTATGAATGCCCACTCACGGTCGTCGGGGCTACGTGGAAGATCGATAGACGCACGACGGTAGTAGTCGCCGAAACGTCCCCTCACGTACGACTGGGTGCGGTCGTTCATGGCTATTACTCGAAGTCCTTCACCATGTAAGGACCGTCCTTCTCGTAGTCGAGAGACCTGTAGTACTCGCGTACGCCTATTCCGCTTATGACCGAGAGACGTGAGTAGCCCGCCTCGCGCGACATCTCCTCCGCCCTCTCGACCAAGTCGGTTCCGAGACCCGAGTGCTGGAATCCGTCGCCCTGTCTTCCGACGCCGACCTCGTCTCCGTAGACGTGTACCTCCCTGACTATCGCGGAGTCTTCGAGTTCGGAACGGACTGTCTGTCCGGGGAAACGCAGACGCAGGAATCCCGCTAAGAGTCCCGACTCCGACTTGTACTGGAGGAACTTCTCGTCGCCTCCCGCACAGCCGTACTCGGTCATGTCGAAGCCGAAGTCGAGGTCGTCGGGAGTCTCGTCGTTCATCCCGACCTCTCTACATCTTATGCAGTCACAGTCGCCTCCGATCTCTTCGAGACGGTGGCGCGCTAACTGGCGGAGGTTGGACTTCCAGACGCCCGCCTCTATGTTGTCGGCGGGTATGTCTCTCTGTACGCGTGAGAGACGCGTGTACTCGGGAATCATCCTCTTCGCTCGGGCGACTACGTCCGCCGCCTCCTCGTTTCCGAGAGGCTCGAACTCGTCCTGCTGCCACATCTTGTAGAGACCCGTGTCCTCGACGACGAGAGTGGGGTATATCTTGAGGTAGTCGGGGCGGTACTCGGGGTTGTCGAATATCTCGCGGAAGTCTTCTATGTCGTCCTCGGGGTCACGTCCCGGGAGCCCGGGCATCATGTGGAAGCCGACCTTGAAGCCGGCGTCGTGTAGACGTCTGTTCGCCTCGCGCGTCTCGGCGTCGTCGTGCCCCCTGTGTGTGAGACGCAGTGTCTCGTCGTCTGTGGTCTGGACTCCCATCTCGACTTTTGTCCCTCCGAGACGTAACATGTGGTCGATCTGTTCCTTGCCGCACCAGTCGGGTTTTGTCTCGAAGGTCGTGCCTATGTTACGTACGTCGGCGGTCTCGTTTCTCGTCTCGACCTCCTCGAAAGGCTTCCAGTCGTTGTCCTCGCCCTCCGATGTGCCGAAGGTATTCATGGCTTCGAGACATCTTCTCACGAACCACTCCTGGTAGTCAAGTGACCGCGACGTGAGAGTCCCGCCCATAAGTATGAGTTCGACCTTGTCGACGAGATGTCCCGTCTCCCTCAGGTCGCTCAGACGTTGTGTGACCTGGTCGTAGGGATCGTAGTCGTTGTGTTTGCCCCTCATCGCCGCGGGCTCCTCCCCCGTGTACGACATAGGCGACTCGAACTCCGAGTCTGGTCCTCCGGGGCAGTAGACACATTTCCCGTGAGGGCACGGAGCCGGCGAGGTCATCACCGCCACGGGTGTGACACCGCTCGCAGTCCTCACAGGGGTCGTCTGGAGAACAGACTCGGCTTCGTCGCGTTCTTCGTCGGGGACTGCTTCGAGTATGTCGGAGTTCTTCGGAACCTTCTCTGCACCGTGTTTTCCGCAGACGGAGTTCTTGACGGATTCGAGCTCGTCACGGTCGACCTCCCCCGAGACTACGAGGTCGGCGAGCTCTCTCTTGACCCTCTCGAAGGCGTCGGAGTCAGCGTCGGTACTCATTTGTAGTAGGTTGTCCCTCGACGGGATTATACTTGGTGGTTGGGTCAGTGTGCTGGATTATACTTCTCCAGAGGTGTTGGAGATACGCACAATAGCCTTATACTGTTGGACAGTAACAAGAGTCGATATCGGAGGGGCGGGATGGCGTGGTACAGATCCTGGACGTCGGTGAACGTTTCCCCGAGAGTGGTTCCGACGAAGTCTCTGGAGGGAGACGAGTCAGACTTTCGCCGTCGTTAGATACCTATGTCCTGACCGAAGGATTTGGGTACTGAGAGTGTCGAATACAGGAAACAGAAGAATGTTTGATCCCTACGATCCGACCGATGAGTTTACTAGCGACGGTGGTGATGACAGAATAACTGAAGTCACCGTCGATGTCGACGGAGTAGTAGTAGCGAACATGGACGAGTTCAAGATGTCGACTGAGCCGGATTCAGACGTCGACTACGAAGACCCACATTCGTACACCCATCTTGGCACTCGGAGAAAGATCAAACTCGGAAGAGGAGACAGAGAAGACCTCAGCAGAATCATCGATGACTTCCCTACTGACGAGCCACTCGTCGTCCAGTCAGCCCTATGGATGCACGCAATAGCTGGCGTCCATTTCTTCCCCGACGCGAACCACCGTACAGCGATGAAGACATTGAGAGCTATGATGGACGATAATGGAACTGAGCCGTTCAAGCCGTTCGGTGATTTTGAGAGGAGGACTTACACTGCCCTTGATGCGTCAAAGAAAGTCCGTAGAAACCTGAATATCGATATGGGTAACTACTATGAAAAAGACGACTTGTACGAGGTATGGCGTCGTTACTTTGACGACGTGTTATATCCGTCAGGAAGATAATCGTACTCGTCGTGATCTAACTCCTCGTCTGTATTACCCGCAAGTGCCTGATAGAGTTCGGCATTCTCCTCCCTGTCTCGCCTCATTTTCTCTATGAAGGACTCGTCTTCCTGATTAACTGTACTCATCTTAGAGGACTATACGAGTAGGTCATGTATAAGTCCTGTGTCGAAAGATGAAACGCTCTCTCTACAGCTGGACTTTCCGTAAGCTCCGGTCTATGATTGAGTACAAGGCTGAGGAAGAGGGGATTCCTACCGAAGATGTCGAGCCCAGTCTAACATCTCAGACATGTAATGAATGTGGCAGTCATGACACACGGCGAGACGGCATACATTTCGCGTGTCACGACTGCGGATACAGTGTCAACGCGGATGTGAATGGGGCTTTCAACATAGCCCTCAGAAAGTCTTAATGGAAGAGTTAAGTGGCACCGAAGCGCAGTAAGAAGAAAGAATGAGAAGAGGCGAGGCAGAGGCACCCGGCGCTGCGACGGTTATAAATGCGATAGCTACTCTCAAGGGTAGTGCCTTCGCCGTCGACCTCTACACGTCGGCGGAAGTCGTAGTCGGCGGAGACGGAGGTGTCACGGGGGAGATAGAAGACAAACCTGACGCCGATACGTCCCTGATAGAGAGATGCGCCGAACTCGTGCTCGAACGGTTCGACGTCGACGACGGAGCACACGTCACGACTTCGAGCGATGTGCCTATGGCGAGCGGTCTCAAGTCGAGTAGCGCGGCGGCGAACGCGACAGTCTTAGCGACACTCGACGCCATCGGAGAGTCGGAGGGATTCGACAGGAGGGAGGCGACACGTATAGGGGTCGAGGCGGCGAGGGACGCCGGAGTCACGATCACAGGGGCGATAGACGACGCCGCCGCCTCTATGCTCGGAGGAGTCGTCCTCACTGACAACTCAGAGGACGAGATAATCAGGCGTGAGGAGGCAAACTGGGACGTCGCAGTCTATGTCCCCGACGAGACCGCGAAGAGTGCCGACACAGACGTCGAGAGGTCACGTCTCGTGGGGTCGGTCGTCGACAGAGCTTTCGAGGTAGCGAGGGACGGAGAGTACGCCGATGCGATGACGATAAACGGACTCGCCTACTCGGCGGCTCTCGGATTCGATCCTTCGGTTGCTGTCGACGCCCTCGAACACGTCGACGGCGCGGGTCTGAGCGGCACAGGTCCATCGTACGCTGCGATAGGAGACAGACAAGACATAAAGGAGGTAGTTAAAGAGTGGGAGAAACACCCGGGAACGGTTCTGGAAGTCGAGACCGACAACGACGGAGCGAGGGTAGTCTAGACCTCGACAGTCTCCGTGAGGAGATAGAGGCAGTCGACGAGGAGATAGTCGAGACTGTAGCGCGCAGAACCTACATCGCCGAGAGCATTGCCGAGGTCAAGATGCAGGAGGGGAGGGAGATAAACGACCCCGAGCGTGAGGAGGTCGTCTACGACAGGGTCGCCGAGAAGGCGGAGGCACTCGGAATCGACCCCGAGAGGACGTGTGAGATATTCGAGATCCTCATAGAGATGAGCAAGGAGAAACAGAGAAGTCACGCCGACACAGAGGCGTCGGAGTAGACGACGAAGGAAAAGACAGGACACAGACTGCATGGCAAGACAGACACGTCTGCGTTTTCTGGTCGGCTTCGGTGTCGCCGCAGTAATAATTTTCCTCTTCGTCTACGCGATAGGCTGGGACGAGGTAGTCTCAACCCTCTCGAAGACCGACCTGGGTGTGTTCTCGCTCGGCTTGGTCTCGTCATTCGTCTGTCTCGTGGCGTGGAGTGCGGTCTGGAACCGCGTCCTCTCTGTCATAGACCACGCCCTGTCCCGCGGACGTATCACTCTAATCTTCCTGAGTGCGATGTTCGCCAACTACGTCACTCCGCTCGGACAGGTCGGCGGCGAGCCCTTCATCGCCTACGTCCTCTCGAAGTCGTCCGACATAGACTACGAGCACAGCTTAGCCGCGGTCATGACATCTGACTTCCTCAACCTGATTCCCTTCTTCTCGTACGCAGTCGTCGGCTTCTCCTACTTCGTCACGAGGAGATCGTTCAACTCCGACGTCCGGAACTACGCCGCGGTCTTCGTCGTAGTAGCCGCCGTCGCCGTCTCCGCCGCCCTCTTCATATGGCACAGACGCGACTTAGTCGAGTCGTTTGTTCTGAGAGTCGCAGGATTTCTGCGTAAGACTGTCGGGAAACTGTCGTCGAACCTCCGAACCGCTCTCAGAGAAGAGGACGTAAAGGAGCGGATAGACGGCTTCTTCGAGACACTCGACCTCTTCTCTGAGAACAGACGTGAGATGGCGACCGCAGTCGTCTTCTCGCACATAGGCTGGTTCTTCTTCATACTCCCTCTCTACACGAGCTTTCTGTCGCTCGGCTACGATGTACCTCTCGGGACGACTCTCCTCATAATACCGGTGAGCGGACTCGCGGGCTTCATTCCACTCCCCGGTGGACTCGGGGGTGTCGAGATTGCGATCGCCGTCACGATATTCAGCCTCACGGGTCTCAGCCTACCCGCGGCATCGGCGGCGGCACTACTCTACCGCCTGTGTGTCTACTGGTTTACCATACTCGTGGGAGGCATAAGCTCGATGTACCTAAGCGTCGACCTGCGTAGGATAGAGACTTAGCTCAGAGTAGGGAGTCGTAGACATCTATCAGACTCTCACCCACGTTTTCGAGCGAGTGCTTCTCGGCTTCGCGTCTCGCGTTCTTCCCCATCCCGTTCCTGAGTTCGTCGTCTCTCATGCGTTCTATCGCCTCCTCGTACTCGTCTATATTCTCGCCCTTGAAGCAGTTCTCGCCGTCGGTTAGGAACTCGTCGAATACGGGGAGGTCGCTCACGACTACGCCCTTCTCACACGCCATGGCTTCTAAGACTGCGATTCCCTGGTTCTCCTCCTTAGTCGGGAAGAGGAAGACGTCGCCCGCTCCGAAGCCGCCGCGTATGTCCTCGATAAATCCGGTGAACTCGACGTTATCGGGTGGGTTCTCTATCCATCTCTTAGTCTGCTTCGAGCCGAGTGGGTTGTCCATTACGGGACCGAACCAGATGAAGTCTGTCTCGGGCATACGTTGTGCGAGCTTACAGAAGGTCGAGAGCCCCTTCCTCTCGAAGACGTGTCCGACTGCGAATACGACTGTTCCGTCGAGGTCGTACTTCTCACGGTACTCTTCCCTGAGTTCCTCGTGTCCCTCAAGCGACTCGATGTCGACGCCGTTAGAGACCGCCCGTACAGGAGGCTCAATGCCGTAGCCTTCTACGACACCTTTCGTGTAGTCGCTCGGGACGATCACTGCGTCAGCCCGGGAGTAGAAGAAGCTGAGATAACGTCGGAGAGCGGGAGCGAGTAAGTTACTCCCACGGAAAGAGTCACGGAAGTCCTTCGCGGTCGTGTGGGCGTGGACGACAGCCGGCTTTCCGTTCGTCTGTGCCTTCTTGAGATGGTAGAGGCTCTTTGGACCCACCGTATTGATATCGATCACGTCGTAGTCGTCGGAGGGGTCGTCGGTGACCTCGATACAGTTCTTCCTAAGAGCCTTCCTCTGTTGACGAGCCGAGGTTCCTATGCCGCTCTTAGAGACCTGGGACTCCCACTCGACGTAGACACATACCTTCATTCTACTATAGCTCGATCCCTCTGACCTCGACTCCCTCGCCGTCCTCGACACGTCCGACGACCTTCGCCTCGTACTCGTCGTCGTCCTCAACGATCTCGTCGGCGTCTTCCTCGGGGACGACTAAGGCGAAGCCCATTCCCATGTTGAATGTCGTGTGCATCTCCTTCTCGGAGACATCGCCGAGATCCTTTATGAAGTCGAAGACAGGGGGTATCGGAAGGGGGTCGTCGACGACGTACCTGTGGTCGGAGATACGTCCCAGGTTACTGAAGCCTCCTCCCGTGATATGTGCCATCCCGTGGACGTCGTACTCGTCGGCTATCCCGAGAGCCTCTGTGTAGATACGTGTCGGCTCTAAGAGTTCCTCTCCGACCGTCCTTCCGTCGTACGGGAGTTGGTCGTCGTACGAGTACTCCCGTGTCACCGCCTTCCTCGCGAGAGTCAGACCGTTCGAGTGGACGCCGCTCGAAGGAAGTCCGACGACTACGTCTCCCGCCTCGACCTCGGAGCCGTCTACTACCTCGTCGGGCTCTCCGATTCCGAGACAGGTTCCGGCGAGGTCTACGCCGTCGACGACCTCGGGCATCACGGCGGTCTCTCCGCCCACGATCTTGGCTCCTGCCCTCTCGGCACCTTCTTTTATCCCCTCGCCTATCTCACGTGATACGTCCTCGCTCGGCTCGTCGACGACGAGGTAGTCGACGAAGGCAGCGGGTGTGAGATTCATGGCTATGAGGTCGTTGGCGTTCATCGCCATGCAGTCGATTCCTATAGTCGAGTAGTCGTCGACCGCCTCGGCGACGAGTATCTTCGTACCCACTCCGTCGGTAGTGAGTCCGAGGACGTAGTCACCAAGTTCGAGAAGACCCGCGTAGTCGCCGTGTTCCATCTCTATCTCGTCGGCGAGCGCCGACACCGCACGCTCGCTCGCTTCTATGTCCACACCCGCTTCAGCGTAGTCCATGTTCCATCTGAGACAGGAGTTCTAAAATCGGTTATGGTTACGCTCTACAGAGACAGGAATCCCGACGAGTAGACAACGAGAACTACACTCAGTCCGAGGACTCCCGCGAAGACGCCCTTGCTCCACGACAGAACCTTTCTGCCGTCAAGAGGACCGAAAGGTATCATGTTGAAAGCCGCGAGGAAGGCGTTTACGAACATCCCGAACCGTCCCGCGCGCTCGACAATCCCTATATCCATGGTTCCCGCAACTGCGGTTGTGAGGCCGAAGACGGCGAAGAGACCCAGGTTGGTGGCGGGACCTGCGACCGAGATGACTCCGTTCTCACGGTCGGTTATACTTCTCTTCCCGTACGAGTATATCTGAACAGCGCCGGGAGCGGCGAATAGGAAGCCCACAGCCGCGCTCACGATAGCTATCACAAGCATCTCGGGGTCGGCACGGAACTCAGCCCAGTAGCCGTAACGCTGTGCGACGACCTTGTGTGCGAGCTCGTGAAGGAGAAAGCCCGCACCCGCCGTGACGAAAGAGATTCCGAAGACGACTCCGAGCTCTAGGGGATCTACGAGCATCGACGGGGACGAGAAGGGATCGGCGAATAGAAGCGTGACTGCGAGACTGAGAGCTAGCCACGCTACCCCAAGATGGAGTATCTCGGTCTTGCTAGTGCTGTCTTTATTGGTCGACATCTACATAATATACTGACTCGAAAGGCTTGGGACTGTCGTTCTACTCATACATACAGTCACAGATCCTCTGTCTCGGCGACGAACTCCCTCACCTCGTCGGGTATCCTCACGGAGTTAAAGTCGTCGTCGGTGAAGACGTGTTTGACGTAGCCGTCTGCGACGTCGTCGCCGTCCCTCGTGACCTCGAACTCGAAGCTCAGAGACGTCTCACCCATCTCGACGACCTCCGCCTCGACTACGGCGATGTCTCCCGCCTTGAGAGGTGTGTAGAAGTCACAGTCGGCGGTCACGGTGGGTATCTTGATCCCCTCGTGTCTCATCTCTTCCATGAGATGGTCGGAGATCGGCTCGAAGTATGCGTTGAACGCCTTGACGAAGAACGAGAAGATCTGTGGGTAGTAGATCAGACCTCCCGCGTCGGTGTCACCCCATCTGACGTCTATAGAAGACTTCCTCGGCATACTACGAGGTCGTAGTCGCCGAATAAAAGTTAAAGGATATATGTCGGGGTACGAAGTTGGCTTATGGGACTTCTAGACAGATTCAGGTCTGACGAGGATCAGAGTCAGAAGGTCGCTTTCATAGGAATAGACGGTGTGCCGAAGTCTCTCCTCACGGATCTCATCGAAGACGGCAGGCTCCCCAACATAGAACGTATCTCGGGCGGCGATATCGATAGCATGAACGCAGTCGTTCCCCCAGAGTCAAGCGCGTGCTGGCCTGCGATGACGACGGGTACGAACCCCGGGAAGACGGGGGTTCTCGGCTTTCAGGAACGTGAGAGAGGCTCCTACGACACCTATATACCCCTTGGAAAACACGTCAAGTCGAAACGCGTCTGGGACGTAGTCGGGGACTCGGGAAGGAGAAGCGTCGTCTCGAACGTTCCCGTGACATTCCCGCCCGAGGAGATAGACGGTACTATGGTGTCGGGCTTCCTCACGCCCGAGATAGAGTCGGTATCGAACGACCCCGAGGTCGTCGAGTACCTCAAGTCGATAGACTACCGCGTAGACGTCGACGCCAGCTTAGGACACGACGACAAGGAGGAGTTCATACGTAACGCGAGGGAGACACTCGACGCACGTGCCGAGGCTCTCTACCATTTCATAGAGAACGAGGACTGGTCGCTCCTCTGGCACGTCTTCATGGCGACCGACAGGGTCAACCATTTCCTCTGGGAGAACTACGAGGAGGGTGACCAACTCGGCGACGAGTTCGTGGAGTTCTACGAGAGAGTCGATGAGATCATAGGCGAGATCCGTGAGAGGCTCGACGACGACACGTCGATGATAGTCGCCGCCGACCACGGCTTCTGCCGACTCGAACACGAGATAGACATGAACGCGTGGCTACGTGACGAGGGATGGCAGTCACTCGACGTCGAAGCCGAGGAGGGTGACTGCGAAGTCGAGACGAGCCTCGAAAACATCACCGACGACACGAAGGCATACAGCCTGATACCCGGACGTTTCTACATAAACCTCGAAGGACGCGAGCCACGAGGAAGCGTCTCAGAAGACGACTACGACGAGGTGCGCGACCAACTCGTCGGGATGCTCGAAGACCTCGAAGACCCCGATGGCAACGAGGTTATGGAGGAAGTCTATGTCCGCGAGGAGGTCTATGAAGGCGACGAGTTCGGTATAACACCCGATGTCGTCTGTGTCCCCAACCGAGGATACGACCTCAAGGCGTCTTTCGGTCCTGACAAGCCCGTCTACAAGAAGGGCGAGAGGAACGGAATGCACACATTCGACGACGCTACTCTGATAGTCGATATTCGCGAATCTGAGGATTCGCGTGCACACGAGAACGAAAGTTCTCGGGATACCGGCGACGAAGTCGAGATAGACGCCGACGACGCCTCGATTATCGATGTGGCTCCGACTGTCCTCGACCTGATGGATATAGACGCGCCCGATGAGATCGACGGCGAGAGTCTGGTTAAGTAAATAATCTGGTTGAGTAAGTAAGAGTGAGGAATTCTACTCTACTCTTTACCCTCACTCCGTGAATCCGTAGCCTCTTCTGAAGAGGTAGACGTCGACGCCTATTACGACAGCGGTGAGTACCGAGAGTACGACGAAGGCGGCGTTGGGATCGACGTCGGAGTAGCCTATCATTCCGTAACGCAGACCGTTGACCATGTAGACCATCGGGTTGAGGAGAGAGACTGTCTCCCACGGCGACGGGAGTATCTCTAACGAGTAGAAGACTCCGCCGAAGAAGACGAGGGGACGGACTATGAACTGGTTCATCACGGTGAGGTAGTCGAAGTCCTCCGCCCAGAGTCCTCCTATCACGCCGAGCGACGCGAAGAGGAGTGATATCACTGAGATGAAGCCGATAATGTAGACGGGATGCGCGAAGCTCACGGGTGTGAAGAAGGCTCCGACGATACCGATCAGGATTCCTATCAGGACTCCCCTCAACGCGCTCGAAAGTATGTAGGCGAGAACCATCTCAGTGTACGACAGAGGCGAGGTTATGACCTCGTGTATGTACTCGTTCCATCTGCCGTGGAAGATCGAGAAAGACGAGTTCTCGAACGAGTTCGAGATCATGCCGAGGACTATCAGACCCGGGAGAATGAAGAGTATGTACGAGAAGCCCTGTATCTCGTCTATGCGTCCTCCGAGTATGACTCCGAAGACTGAGAAGTAGAGTATGTTGGTGATGAGAGGCGGCACGAACGTGTTCCGAGGTCTCCTGAGATATCTCATCGTCTCGCGCCTCAGAAGTGTCACGAACCCCCTAGATACTACAGACACTCTAACACCTCCCCTCGGCTTCTGCTTCGGAGTCTGTCTCCTCCCTAGTCATGTCGACGAATATCTCTTCGAGAGAAGTCCGTGACATCTCCATGTCGAGTATCTCGTGTCCCTCGGCTTCAAGCTCCTTTATGACCTCGGGGGCTACCTCGCCACAGCAGTCCGACTCGACGACGACCTCGCCGTCACGTACCTCTGTTCCGACGACTTGGGGATTGTCACGGCAGACCGACGGGGCCTCGTCGGGCGTCTCCCTGAGTCTGAACCTCAGCCTGTCGACCCCTCTGTCGGTGAGGTCGTCGGGGCTCGCGACCTCTATCTTCTCGCCCTCGTCGAGTATCGCGACGCGCTCACAGAGGCGTTCCGCCTCCTCTATGTAATGCGTCGTGAGGAGTATAGTCGTACCGTCCTGGTTCATCTCACGTATTATGTCCCAGAGGTCGTGTCTTAGCTGTACGTCGACTCCCGCGGTGGGCTCGTCGAGTATGAGGAGGTCGGGGTCGGTGACCATCGCGCGTGCGAGCATGAACCTCCTCTTCATCCCCCCCGAGAGCCAGTCGAATCTCGTGTCACGTTTGTCGTATATCCCGACGGTTCGGAGAGCCTCCTCCGCCCTCCTCGTCGCCTCGTCGCTCGCGACACCGTGGTACCCCGCCTTGTGTTCGAGAACTTCCTGTATAGAGAAGAAACGGTCGACGTTGAACTCCTGAGGCGCGATACCCACTATGTCACGCACCTTCTGGTAGTCGTCCTCGACGTCGTAGCCGAAGACTCTCGCCTCACCGCGGCTCTTCTTGACGAGTCCGACGAGTATGTTGATGAAAGTGGTCTTCCCCGCGCCGTTGGGTCCCAGAAGACCGAAGAACTCGCCGTCCTCGACCTCTATGTCGACGCCCTCAAGTGCCTTGAGGTCGCCGTACTCCTTCTCCAGACCTTCAGTCTCTATAGCAAGAGGCATCTACACGAGATACGTCGCTCGCAGGATTAAGCCTGCTGAATTAAGCTGTAAAGAGAAGATACGTCTATTCTACTCTTCGTCCTGTACGTCGTTCTTGAACCTCTCCAGAAGCTCGTCCGCCTCGGGAGTCTCGTACGAGACGTCCCCATCGTAAGACTCAGTAGTTATCTGATCTGTGTCGGCGACGTCGTCTTCGATGTTACCCTCGTGTTTCTGCTGTTCGCTCTCGTCATAGGAGCCCATCCCCATTTTATCGCCCACCTAGTAAAAATGGCTGAAAGTTTAAAAAAACTACTGACGCCCGAGTGGGAACCCTTTTTGTTACGCCGAGACCAACTCTACTTTCATGGAGGACATAGAGTCAGAGAGAAAAAAGGGACTGTATCTCGTGGTCGGCGGGATCGTTCTCGTGGTCATAGGGGGACTACTCAGCACCCCCTCGACACCCCTTTCAGTGACTACTAAGACAGCGAGTTTGCTTCCTGTCGTCGGTGTAGTCCTAGTGATCTGGGGAGTCGTCGTCCTCAAACGCGTCAAGGAAGACGAGATGAGAAGAAAGAGAAGATCCAAACGAGAGTAACGTGAAGTACCTCGGGGACAAGCCCCGTCACAAGATCTCCGATCTTGTTGGCACGTCAAACAAAGTTTGACGAACGTCCCGAGATCTTCGATCTCGTGTGCTCGCAAATCGAAGATTTGCGAACGAGGCTTCACCGTTTTGTCCATGTCGTCCAGAAACGGACGGATGGACGCATGCGAATTTAATTCCCCTCGTCCTTCCCGAGATGGGTCGGCTGGAATTAACACCCGAACACTCGCTATGTCCGTGAGGGTCGGTCGCTCCACCACGACCCGACAACTCCCGTCTCACTGCCAGTGGCAGGTTTTGAGAGGAGTCGCATTTCCAAGCCTCCGCAGTCAGCATTGGATTAAGGTCTTTAATCCGTCTTTTGGGTCTCTGACTGTACCAACGTATTGGAAATGTGTGTTGATTAACCTTTACCTTTCGACGGGCTTCACCCTCGGGGTCAAGTCAAGGAAAATCTTTGATTTTCCGTATCCCAAAAAGCTCTGCTTTTTGAAGACCCCGAGGCACTCGCCCTGTTCAACCTGTAGAGTAGAAAGGAAGCCACACCTTACGCTACTCCTAATCTAAAGCATACTGCTGCTGTCGGAGCCGTCTACCCCGGGGTCATCGGTGTACTCAGTTCCGGTGTCGGACGCACAGTTTCTGCAGTACCTGTACTGTGCCTCAGTCATCTCATCACACTCGGGACACGGAACCATACTACCCCACTCGGTCTCGACCACCTCATCCTCCGCACGGCGGCGTGTCAGCCAGCCTCTCAGAATCTGTAGGAGTGCGAGACCCACGAAGACGGCTGTGCTGAAGACTAGTATAGCGTAGGGTGACGTCGTCCCGGATAGCTGTTCGATGCCGAACATACTATGCCTCCTCGTGACTGAGCTCGAGTATCCACTGCGTGAAGGCGTCCGAGCTCACCGGGTCTACCTCCTCCTCGGTTCCTATGAAGGGCGATATCATGTCTCCCGCCATCAGGAGCGAGTAGTCGAGGCTCTGACGCACGGGTCTCACGACGTAAGTCCTGTTGCCCTCGTAGACCGCCTCCTCGCGCTCAACGAGACCCGCGTCGGCGAGCTTCGAGACTATACGGCTTGCCTTCTTGCTACTGATGTCGAGCTCCTTCCAGATCTGACTCTGATAGGCTTCGCCCTCGTCTTCTATGTGTCGTAACGCCTTCCTCTCGTCGGCGCTGAGTTCTTCGTCGGACATCTTCATCTTGGATTAAAACGGGTCTTCGACGTCCCTCTCGACTAGCTCTATCTCGTGTCCGTCTGGATCCTTGACGAAGGCGTAGGAGCCGCCACACGAGTCGGGGTCACGGTAGTCGTCGACACCGCGTTCCATAAGTTCGTCGTAAGCCTCGTAGACATCATCGACCGCTATGGCGAAATGTCCCCATGCGTCTCCGAAGTCGTAAGTCTGTTTCTCGCCCGTCTCGGGGTCGGGATGGTTGTAGGTCATCTCTATGAGATGGTGGTCGTCCTCAGCGTCCTCGGGACCCATGAATATGAGGTCGAAGCCGTCGGCGTTGACCTCCCTGTGTACAACCCAGTCGAGCATCTCACGGTACCACTCGACCGACTCCTCCCTGTCCTCGACCCTTATCATCGTGTGGTCGATGTAGCTTCCTACCATGTCGGTAGATAACTCGGCTTGTAGTAACAGTCTTGCGGTTGTTATAAGCTACTAACCACGAAAAGCTCAGAGTAGCTTCTCCCTCACGTTGTCGAAGAAGGTCTTCTCAGTCTTGACGAAGAGAGCGTCCTTCTCGGCTCGTGTAAACCGTATCTCGTCTCCCGGCTCTATGTTCGTGATATGTGATCCGTCTATGACTACCGCCGCCTCCCTCTCGGATCTCTTCGGCTCTATGACTGTCTCGTCCTCCGAGTCGAGAACCCAAGGCACGGTGTTCATACGGAACGGGGCGAGAGGTACGACGAGGAAAGCCTCGACGCTCGGATTGACGAGGGGCCCCCCCGCGCTCATCGAGTAGGCGGTCGACCCCGTCGGCGTCGCCGTGACTATGCCATCGGATCTCACCGACTCGACGTGTTCGCCCGCGTGGTAGACATCGAACTCCATTATCTTAGCGGGACGTGACGTGACTATCACGGTCTCGTTGAGTCCCGGAGGTAGCTTAGTCCCATTTAGCTCTATCCCGAGACGCTCACGTCTCTCTGTCTCGAAGCCTTCGAGAACCTCGGCGACTGCTTCGACTGCGTCGGTGGGGTCGACGTGGGCGAGGAAGCCGACACGTCCCGTGTTTATTCCGAGTACTGGGACAGGGTCACGCATCTGTCGTATGGTTCTGAGTATAGTTCCGTCTCCTCCGACAGTGACCACAACATCGGCGTCCATCTGGTCTATCGCGACGGCGTCTTCCGATCCGAGCGCACGCCCTGTTCCCTTGTTAAAGGTGTACTCGACGCCCTCATCTTCGAGGAACTCGGCTATGTCGGTCACGACCTCCTCCGAGAGATCGACACGTTCCTTCGCTGTGTCGCCGTCGGAGTCACGTACGTAGTGTGAGACAATGCCTATCCTCATCCGTCGGTCACCTCGTCTACTATCTCAGAATGTACACCCGGCGTCGCGGCAACTAGGTCAGAGCACTCGTCGGGACGTAGACGCATCTCTATCTCGTCTCCGTCGGAGTCTGTGACCACACCCCCCGCCTCCTCGACTATGAGCTTCGAGGCGGCGAAGTCGACGACACGTAGCTTCGAACGTAGATCCATGAAGGCATCGAGACGGTCTGCGGCGGCGTACGACATCTCCAGGCTCGCCGATCCCAGTACTCTCAGACGTTTGAAGCTCGATACATCGATCCTACTCGTGTTGTATATCCCAACGCTCATTCTGTGTAGATCCGTGTCGTCTGACATCTCTATCCTCTCGCCGTTCAAGTAGGCTCCTTCTCCTCTACGGGCAGTGAAACATTCGTCGCACTTGAGTTCCCTCACATAGCCGTACTCGGCGTCTTCTGTCGTCCTGCCGTCGGCGATACAGACCGAGACGGTATAGAGAGGTATTCCGACTGATGCGTTGTAGGTTCCGTCGACGGGATCGAGTACGACAGTGAACTCGGGGTCGCCGTAGACGACCTCGCCGACCTCCTCGCTTATGACCCTGAGGTCGCCGTACTCCTCTAAGACATCGAGTGCGGCGTCCTCCGCAGTCCTGTCTATGTACTTCGTCGGGGTTCCGTCGGCTCCGGTTCCGACGACCTCGTCGGCTCTCGCACCGTCTATCTTCGAGACGCTCGACTCGACGGCATCGCCGACTTCCTCACACAGGCTCTTCATCTCGGTTCCGTGTATCATGCTTAGGAATCGGTGTCAGTGTCAGTATCGCTGAGTATCTCGACCTCTCCGTCGACTACATCGACCTCTATGAGGCTCTTGAACTCCGTCTCTATTTCTCTCTCGTCCGATCTCTTCTGTATGACAGTGACGACATCAGCGACCTCGGCACCTATGTCTTCGAGTGCTCCGACGATAGACGAAAGTGTCCCGCCCGTCGAGACGACGTCGTCGAGGAGTACGACGGTGTCGCCCTCGTTGACGTTGTTTATGTACATCTCGTTCTCGGAGTAGCCCGTCGTCTGGCGCACCTGTGTCTCACCCTCTAAGCCGTATCCCCTCTTCCTCACAACGACCACAGGGACGTCGGTCGCGAGCGAGACAGCAGTCGAGATATGTATACCCATCGCTTCGGGGGCAACTATCTTGTCCGCCTTCTCGACCTCCGACTTACGCAGAATCCCCGTCACGATCTCGCGGAGAAGGGACGGTTCGAGAAGAGGTATGCCGTCGGTGATCGGATGGACGAAGTAGTCGTAGTCTCCCTTCGAGACCACGGGAGCGTTGAGAAGCGACTCTCTGAGCCTTTCCATGGTATGAGATGACAGACTGCCTACTAAGTCTTCACGGTAGGCACGTGTCAGACCTCTATGTATCTACTCAGCTTACCGACTGCTTTCTCGACAGTAGCCGCCCTAAGTTCGCCCTGTTGGCTGTCGAGGTCACGTTTCTTGACCGTAGTCACGTACCAGGGTGAGATATACGAGTCCTTGTCGGAGCCTCCTCGAACCCAGTCAGTGTCCTGTACTTCGATTCCTTCGGAATGTGTCTGGGAAGTCATAGCGAGCACGATACATTCGTCCTTCGAGAAAGGATGTCTTTCATCGCTTATTATCAGCCAGGGTCGGTAGGCAGGAGACGACTTATGTGGTGCAGGACCCCACCAGACTTCACCATATCCGTAGTCGTTAGACATCTATGGGTTCTCCGTCTCAGACTCGACGCCGCGACCCCATTCCTCGGGGTCTTCGGCTCCGAGACGCTGTGTCACAGCACGTGACACCGACATCGAAGTCAGTGTCTTGTCGAGATCCTCGACATCACCTACTGCCCAGTACTCTCCGCGGTGACGGACGAGATCCCTCTCCTCCAGACGCGACAGGACGACGCCGACACTTCCCCTTGCGACACCGGTTTCTTCGTGTATCTCCTTCGGAGTGTATGCCTTATCGGGGTTCGAGGCTAAGAAAGAAAGTATCTCCTCGGAGTTAGTCTTCCCCTCGGAACGTAGCTCAGTCTCCGAGTCCTCCTCGAAGCTCTCTATGTCGATGGGCATACTACTCGTACGCAACCCCGTGTAATAGATGTAATGGCTATAAGTTTCAGTCGAGAGCGTCGGCGGCTAGACGTATCGCAGACTCGGGGTCGGAACCGAGGGGCGATCCCACGACTACGGTGTCTACGCCGACCTCGAAGAGTTCGTCGACCTGCTTTCGGCAGTCGTCAGGTGTGCCATGGACTGAGAACGAGTCGAGCATGTTAGGTGTCACGAGAGAGAACGCCTCCGAGAACTCGCCCTCCTCTATCTTCTCGCCTATCTCGTCGGCGATCTCCTTGTCTATGTCGTGTCTGTCGAGTACAGGCGGGGGCGACGCCGACGCAACGAAAGAGACGGGCTGACGTGCTGCCTCCGCTGCCTTCTCTGGGTCTTCGTCTACGGAGAACGAGGTGTAGGCGACTATCTCAGCATCGGTCTCGCCTATCTGTTCGAGAGACCACTCGAAGTCGTCGGGGTGTGACGCGTTTATGAGTATTCCGTCGCCGTGATCCGCCGCCATCCTGAGCATGTTGGGACCCTGAGCACCTATGTAGACGGGGATATCACGTGAGTCGTAGTTGAGCTTCGCTCCGTTTGCGAGACCGTCTACGTCCATACTCTCGCCACGGAAGAGACCCCGCGAGAGCTTCACGGCGTCGAGTACTTCGTATAAGGGAGACTCCCTCTCGACGTCGAGCGCCTTGAGAGTGTTTGGGTCTCCAGGTCCTAAGCCGAAACGCACCCTTCCGTCGCTCATCTCGTCGAGTGTCGCCATCGCGCTCGCAGTCCACGCTGGATGTGCGTAGTAGGGGTTGGTGATCCCCGTTCCTATTCCAATCTCGTCTGTCGCACGCGCTATAGCCGTGAGAGCCACGATGGGGTTCCTGTTGTTGTAATGGTCGGTGATCCAGATTCCCTCGAAGCCCTCCTCCTCTGCGACCTCGGAGAGTTCGACGAGTTCGTCGACGGGTTCCTCGGCTACGAGCTCTATTTCGAGACTGTCCATACGTGTCATACGTCCGAGACGCGTTTTGTCCTTTCGGTGTTAATCGATACCTTAATACTCGGGAACCAATACGTCAATAATGACAGATTCGGTGGTAATTGAATGTCAACAATAAGACAAGCTAACGAGGAGTACGAGAACTTCGTGGTCGAGTACTTCGCCCACGACGACGGAACAGTCGCAGAGATAACAGTTTCAAACCCGCCCGTCAACGCCCTCAACTCGACGGCTCTCAACGAGCTTAACGGGATAGTCGACGAGATAGAGGAGGAAGCCGACGCAGCGGTCATCACGGGTGAAGGAACCACGGCTTTCGTCGCGGGGGCTGACATAGAGGAGTTCCTCGAACAGGACGAAGCCGACGACGTCGAGGCGATGTGCGAGACCGCACACACAGCATTCGACAAGATAGAGAGCCTCGACATCCCCGTAGTCTCGGCTGTCAACGGAGTCGCGCTCGGAGGAGGAAACGAGCTCCAGATGTCGACCCATTACACGGTCGTCGACGGAGACGCCGAGTTCGGACAGCCCGAAATCAACCTGTATATAATACCCGGATACGGAGGCACACAGCGTCTCCCGAGACTCGCCTACGACGAGAACGGCGACGAGGGATACAAGCAGGCTGCCTACATGATCCTCAACGGCAGGAACTACTCCGCCGATGAGGCTCTCGAGATGGGATTCGTCGACGAGGTAGTCGACAAGGAAGCCGCCGTCAACAGGGCACACGACCTCGCCTACGGCTACATCACGGGAGAAGACGACACTCTCGAAGACGCACACTCCCAGAGACAGTCCGACCGTGAGCGGTGGGAGTCGGGAGACGACTATCCCGACCTCTCCGACGACGCCGAGTACAGCCGTATACTCACACAGTCGGAGGACGTCGGACGCGCCCCCGCAGTCGAAGCCGCAGTCGAGGCTATCGAAGAGGGATTCGAGAACGGAATATCCGACGGACTAGAAGCAGAGGGTGAGCTCTTCGGAGAGGTCGTCGTCGACGATGACCTCGGTAAGACGGGTATACAGGACTTCCTCGACGGGAGTTCGAACCCGCTTCCCCTCAAGCCCCACGACCCGCCGCTCGTCCCTGACGAGGAGACGAAGGAGGAGCTAATAGAGGACGGCGTCGTACTTCCGCCCGACTCGCCCTTCTACCCCGGAGCGACCCCCGTCCCCGACTACCAGCTCGCGTGGGCACTCACGGGAGACGAAGAGACAGGAGAGCCCGACCACGGTGAGCCCGTCGAAGACGGAGCCGAGAAGGAGATCGTCGTGCCTGTCGAGGATCCGGGTCCCAACGACGCCCTTCTCTACATGCTGACGTCTGAGGTCAATTACAACGACGTCTGGGCTATAACGGGAATACCCGTCTCGACCTACAAGAACTACGACAAGGACTACCACATAACCGGATCGGGAGGTCTCGCTCTCGTCGCCGAGACGGGACAGGCTCTCAAGGAAGAGGGACGTATAGAGGTAGGCGACCTCGTCCACGTCTATGCGGGACAGTTCGACGTCCTCTCGCCCAACGTCGGACGCGACCCGATGGACGCGAGCTACGAGATACAGGGATACCAGACCCCTGACGGGTCGCACCAGCAGTTCATGGTCGCACAGGGTCCCCAGCTCTTCAAGCCTCCTCAGAACCTCGACCTCACCGAGGCGGGAAGCTACATACTCACGATGGGTACGATCTACCGTGCCCTCTTCACCAACCTCGACGTCGAGCCCGACAAGAACATATTCATAGAGGGGTCGTCGACGGGTACGGGAAGAGACGCAGTCATGATGGCTTCGTCACGTGGACTCAACGTCACGGGACTTGTCTCGAGCGACGATCGTGCCGAGAGAGCCAAGGACGCTGGCGCTCACGCCGCGATCAACAGGAAGCAGGAGGCTCTCGAAGACGCGATGCATATGGTTCCGAACGACCCCGACGAGTGGGACGACTGGGTCGAAGCGGGTCAGCCTCTCCTCGACGAGTACCGTGAGAAGAACGACGGCGACCTCGCCGACTACGTCATATCACACGCCGGAGCGCACGCCTTCTCGCGCTCGTACCAGCTCCTCGACGACGGCGGACGTCTCGCCTTCTACGGAGCCTCGACGGGATACGAGATGGCGTTCATCGGAAAGGGCGGCGAGGCGACGCCCGAGGAGATGTACAGACGTGCCGACCTCCGCGCCGGAGAGGGCGTCATGGTCTGGTACGGTACGCCCGAGGACGTCGAGGGCGTAGAGGACGAAGTCGGAGAGGAAGCCATAGAGGCGGCTATAGACAACGACGCACGTGTGGCTGTCGTCACAGAGACCGACGAACAGAAGGAGTACGTCGAGGACAGCTACGATGTCGAGGGCGTCGTATCACTCGACGAGATAGACGAACAGAGTGACAGGTTTGAGTGGCTCGACACGATGCCCCAGCTTCCGGGTCCGAGCAACCCCGACGAGCTTTCGGCGGCTATCGGCGACTACATGAACAAGATGTTCAAGCCGATAGGTATCGCGGTGGGTCAGATACTCGAAACACCCGACAACCCGCGTGGAAACCCCGAGGTCATATTCGAGAGAGCGGGACAGAACACACTCTCCGCCTCGACTATGATGTGTTCGTCGTACATGGGTAAGGTCGTCTTCTCCGAGGACATGGAAGGAGACCGTTACTCGTTCTACGCGCCTCAGGTCTGGATGCGTCAGAGACGTATCTACATGCCGTCGACCGAGATATTCGGTACGCACATGAAGAACCACTACGAGGTCAAGCAGATGAACTCCGCAATAGAGCAGGGCATCTTCGACATACCCGAGACACATCTCACGCCTTGGGACGAGGCTCCCGTCGCTCACCAGGAGATGTGGGACAACGTCCACGAGGAAGGCTCGTACGTCATAAACCACGCTCTCCCTGAGGACGGTCTTGAGACGAAGGAAGAGCTTCTCGAGACGTGGGAAGAAGAGTGGAGCTGAACTAAGCGGTTTTGGGTTTCTGACTCTCTTTTCCTTTATCTTTCTGTTTTTTGCCCATACTCACGAGACGTTCGGCACGTTGCTTGACGTCTAGACCTAAGCCACCTATCTCCGACTCGTACTCCGACGCCTTGACGAGCGCACGCGCGAGACATCTTGGATTTCCCGTGACCTCGACGGCTCTGTCGTCGGCACCGTACTCCTGTCTTCTGCGTATCGAGTACTTTACCCTCTGTACGAGGGGATCGAAGAATAGGAGACGTCCGAGTATCTCGAAGTAGGGACGGAATCTGCCGTCTAGCTCCTCTATGTGTGCGAGTTCGTGTGCGAGAACTGTCTCAAGTTCCTCGGGTTCGAGCATTCTAACGAGAGGACTCTTGACTACGACGATGTCCTCGCCGAGCGCTGGCGAGACAAGGGACGGGCTGGCTATCACCATCGTATGTGCCCCCGCCTCTATGTCGTCGACGGCTAAAAGACGTAGACTCCCCACCTCGAACTCATCTATCAGGCTGTCCAAGTCTACCATCTGGTTTAAATCACGCGTCACTTCTGCGTTGGCGAGGTCGTCGTACCTATCGAACATCCGTCTCATGCTCCACTGGTTGAAGACGAAGAGTGCTGACAGTAGAGCTACCGAGAGGATGTGTGCGAGTTCGACGACAGAGACGAGGAGTTCCCACGACAACGGAGGTTTTCCAGTGGTTAACCAGAATCCACTTATGGCGACGAGCATACCGCTCGTCAGCCATAGAGTCATTATTCCTGCGACCCCGAAGCTAGCGAACATCGACACTACGGCTCTCCTCTTCGAGAGCGCGGCGTAGTAGACCGTAAGGATTCCGAACCAGCCGGCCCCCGCTACCGAGAGATATAGGAGAACATCCTCGGGACTACTCACCAACGCTTGCAGATCCACCATCAGTCAGACACATCCTCCTTAGCTGTCGTTAGTTCTGACTCAGACTCCTCTTCGGACTCCAAATCCTCACCGTTACACAGCTCATCATCCCTCTTCTTGGAGATCTTCTCATGGAGACTGTCTATTCCCTCACAGCCGAAGAGGTCGACTACGTCACGTAGAATTTCGTTGAGGTAGTCCTCCTCGAAGTCGACGTACTCGTAGACGTACCTAGATCCGCCCTTGTAGGGCTCCTCACGTCTCTCGATTATGTCCTTCTCGTAGAGCCTGTCGAGTATAGTCCCCACCGTGGTGTACGCCTTGTCCTCACCCCTCTCTTCGAGACCATCGACGACCTCTCTCACACTCGCTTCCCCCTCGTCCTCTAATACCCCCAGTACCTTTGCCTCCAGGCTTCCGAGCATACACAGAGTTGGGCTTAGAGTAGTATATGCTTTTTTGATGTAAGACTAGTAGGTTCCTAGAACGAATTCGAAGTATGTACCAGAACAGTTAGTACAACATCAGACAATTGCATAGATATGGACAGAAGAGACTTCCTGAAGGCTGCGGGAGCGACATCGATAGCTGGACTCGCCGGCTGTACAGGCGGCGGGGGCGGAGGAAACGGCGGAGACACCGGCGGTGACGGCGGTGGTGACATGGGAGGTAACGAATCCGGCGGAGATACCGGCGGTGACGGTGGAGGCGACACCGGCGGCGACACTGGTGGAGACTCCGGCGGAAACGGCGGAGGCGGAACCACGGGACTCCCCGAAGGTGTCTCTCAGGAACAGTTCGACACTGGTCCCGTCCCCGACGCCTACTCGACCGCAACCTCACAGGGTGGTACCGCCAGAAACCCCGACGTCCTCCAGGCAAAGAGCGGCGTCAGCTACCAGGCAGAGCCGAGTTCGGGTGACCGGTGTGACGGCTGTGTCCAGTACGTACCCGACCAGAACGACGACGGCTACGGCGCGTGTTCGCTCGTAGAGGGCTACATCCATCCCCAGGGATGGTGCTCGCTCTACGCTGCGTACCAGGGTTAAAGGCATCGGCGTCTTCGAGACGAGACATACGTTTCTCTTTCTATGAAAAACATTATTTAAGTCAGAGGCGAAGCGGTAAATGCGCGAGGGTAGCCAAGCCTGGAAACGGCGGCGGACTCAAGATCCGCTCCTGAAGAGGTCCAAGGGTTCGAATCCCTTCCCTCGCAGTGAACGAACGATTCTTAGAGTGAGTGAACGAGAAGGAAGGTTTGAACCAGGGAACAGAGTGACCGAGGTTCGAATCCCTTCCCTCGCATTCGAACTAAGTGAGAATCGAGGGACAGTGAACGAAGTGACCGTTTGGTCTAGTTCATAAACGCTCTATATACGCGACTACGCCTGACTCGGAGTTACGTATCTCCACGAGCTCGCCGCCGTCGAGCTTAGAGACCCACGACTCGACCTCGTCACAGTCTTCCGACGGCTTTCCTGTCTTTATGGCTATCAGATCGCCCGGCTCCGACGAGTCGAGTTCCTTCTTCGCGTTCATTATAGGCATGAAACAGACTTCGTCCTCTACGTCTATGACGGCGTCACAGTCTTTCAGAGTCACGGAGTTACTCCCCACCATACCCCAAGAACGGCTTCGGGTCTCTAAAGTATTGGTGTCGTAGGGTAGATCAGAGACCCTCAATCTCGGAGGGCTTCTGCTTACGCACGACGTAGACGTCGTAGTCGCCCGCGCTCGCTGCGCGACCCCCGACACTCGTGACGGGTGTCGCTATACGTCCGACGTTGTCACTCCCTATGAAGATTATACTCGGGTCGTACTCTCGTATGACTGATCCGAGCTCTGTGGCTATTGATCCCTTGGTCGAGTAGCCGCCTATTACGCTGTGTTCGAACGCAGCGTTCGGGGCTATCTCTGCGACCTCGTCCTCGAGGTACTCAGCAGCCCTCTCCAAGCTGAAGCCGTCGCCTTCATCGATCCAGCCTCTCGACCTCACGTACCTCTCGTCGTCGGGGACTACGGAAGCGGCGACTATTACCCAGTCTCCGAGAGCGTCAGCGTACTCCTTAGCGCGTCTCAGGGCGGCTTTCGAGAGGTCGGAGGCGTCGAAGGGGACGAGAGCGATCATAGACCGTGTGGTGGCTCCATGCATATTCTACTTTCTCTTGGCTCCGGGTGTCAAGGCGAGACGTCCGTTATTGTTATATACTTTTGTGTACTAATTGTAGGACATGGTATCAGGGGTAAGGGTAGAGCTAACAGTTGGCAAGCCTCAGGACTGTCCCGTCGCCGAGGTGTCGTCCGAGGGCGGCGAGTCGGGTGCTGTCTCTAAGGCTGTGACACCCGACGGAAAGGCAGTAGAGGAGTTCACGTACACGGAGAACTCAGTCGGAAAATCGGAGAAGGAGGTCGACGAGGTATTCTCTTACGGCTCCGAGAACGTATACAGGTTCGAGAGAGACACGGGAATAGGATGTGTGTGCGAGGTCATAGAGGAGGCAGGATGTCCCGTCTCCGACGTCAAAGGGGACAACGGCTCTCTCCTAATCTCGTTCCACGCTCCCGACGTCGATACCCTCAAAGATATAACCACGGAGCTACGTAACGAGTTCTCGGACATCAGTCTCCAGCGTCTTGTGAGAACAGAGGACGAGGGATCGAAGTCCGACCTCGCCTTCGTCGACAGATCGGCTCTGACCCAAAGACAGACAGAGGTTCTCAGAAAGGCACACGAGATGGGCTACTTCGAGTACCCGAAGGGGGCGAACGCGAAGGAGGTTGCCGACGAACTCGGTATCTCCGCCTCGACCTTCTCGGAACATCTCTCGGCGGCACAGAACAAGATACTCGGGGCTCTCCTCGACGACTGAGGTGACGTTTAAACCCCCCGAAAATAAGGGCTGTTTATATTAGTGTCACCGCCGACTACACAGTATTGTATGGTGGGGACAGTAACGGCAGAAGAACTCAGAGACCTGCAGGACTCTGACGAGGAGTATGAACTTATAGACATGCGTTTCGAGGATCAGTTCGACGACTGGCACATACAGGGGGCTAAGAACATACCCTTCATGGAGTTCGAGGAAGATCCCGACTCTTACCTCGACGAGATACCCGAGGACGAGCCCGTGTATCTACTTTGTGCAGAGGGAGGATCGTCGGAGTACGCCGCCGAGATGCTCGAAGAGAGAGGCTACGACAACGTCCACAACGTCGAGGGAGGAATGAAGGCGTGGAGTGCGGTCTATGACGTGACTCCCGTGTCGACACAGGACGACGACCTCGAGATAGTACAGCTACAGAGGAGATCGAAGGGCTGTCTCGGATACATAGTCGGTGACAAGGCGACGGGAGAGGCTGCGGCGATAGACGTCACACGTCACACGAACGAGTACAAGGACGCCGCCGCCGAACGTGGCTTCGAGATAACCAAGGTCTTCGACACACATATCCACGCAGACCATATCTCGGGAGGAAGCAGACTCGCCGACGAACTCGACGTTCCGTACCATCTCGGATCTCCCGCTGAGACTCGTAATCCGGGATTCGACTACGATCCCGTCAATCCGAACGACACAGTTGAGGTCGGTAACGTGAGCATAAAGGCGGTACACACTCCGGGACACACCACAGGTTCGACGTCTTGGCTAGTCGAGGACGAGGCTCTGATGACTGGAGACACTCTCTTCGTCGAGTCGGTCGGACGTACTGAGCTCCAGTTCTCGGGGGAGGACGCCGAGGACGCCTCGACAGTACTCTACGACACTCTCCAGAACATGATGTCACAGCCCGACACAGTCAAGATACTCCCCGCACACTTCTCGGTCACAGACTGCGGAGAGTTCATCGATGTCACACCCGGAACACCGATGGTGTCGACTGTGGGCAAGATAAGGACGAGCAACGAGATGATACAGATGGACAAGGACGAGTACGTCGAGGCTGCCTTCGAGAACATGCCGTCGAAGCCTCCCAACTACGAGGACGTCATCTCTATAAACGAGGGCAAGCAGGAGCTTGAAGGCGAGGAGGAGGCGACCAACCTCGAACTCGGACCTAACCGGTGCGCAGCGACCGAGGAGAGCGTAGTCGCAGACGACTGACCGGAAGAAGATAGATAAGAAGGCGTCTCTTCTTTGTGGACATGAAAAACTCCGTAGTCGTAGGAGTAGCTGTAGCTATGGCTCTGTTCGTGCTGGCGTCTGTCTCGGTGGCGGCGTCGGTGGGTACCGTCTCGGCTCAGGAAGACAGTGGGGGAGACAGTAACAGTAACGAGAGCCTCGACCTCGCCGAGGCAAACGTGATGGAGGTCGAGTACTCGGCTTCGGGTTCGGGAGCCTACGGCTTCGACGTTACTCTCTACCACGACGACTCGGGAGAGGAAGCCTACGCCAACTGGTGGCAGGTCGAGACGACCGGCGGCGAAAGGTTGGGCAGACGTGACCTCCTCCACGCCCACGGAACGAGGGAGTTCACCCGGTCGGAGACTGTCGAGGTACCGATGGGAACGAGGTACGTCGTCGTACGTGGACACGACGAGACCCACGGATACGGCGGAAGGGCGGCAGTAGTCGACCTCGAATCCGGCGACGTCGAGTTCGTGGATCAGGGAAACGAGGCTCAGAGCTTCTCAGGCTACTCAGGCTCTAAGACAGAGAAGAACAGTAACCGCACGGAGTCGGGGTCAGCGTCGAAACCCGAATCAGAGTCAGAAACAGAGTCACAGCCTCAGCCGGGATTCAGCGTATCGGCTCTGGCGTCGGTATTTCTGATGGCTCTGATAAGGAGACTGCTGTGGAATAGGTAGAAGTGGTTAGAGTTAGTACGACCTCTCCTTCGGCTCGTACTCCTTTATGACAACGTCGTCGTACTCAAGACGCGGGTACTCGTTCTCGCCCGCGTAGTATGCCATCGTGTGTTTGAGCCACTCGTCGTCGTTCCTCTCGGTGTAGTCGTCGCGCGAGTGTGCGCCCCTCGACTCGGTTCTCGCAAGGGCGCTCTCAGTGATGACCTCGGCGACGTCGAGTATACTCCTGAGTTCGAGAGTCTGTGTGAGGTCGGTGTTGAATGTCGAGCTTGAGTCCTTGACTGTGACGTCCTCGTACCGTCTCTTCGCCTCCTGTATAGCCTCGCGTGCCTCCTTGAGACCTTCCTCAGTTCTGAAGACTCCTACCTTCTCGGTCATTATCTCCTGGACTTCCTCACGTATCTCGGACTGGTGAACTCCCGTACCCGACATAAGCTCCTCGATACGTTCCCTCTCCTCCTCGGCTCTCGCCTCGACCTCGCTCGGTGAGACCGAAGACGATCCGGCTGACGCCTTCGCGGCGTGTTCACCCGCTCTCTTTCCGAAGACGACGAGCTCTAGGAGTGCGTTTCCTCCGAGACGGTTCGCGCCGTGGACTGAGACACACGCCGCCTCCCCGACGGCGTAGAATCCTTCGACGTTTGTCTTTCCGTCGGCGTCACACGCGATTCCCCCCATCGTGTAATGCTGACCCGGCTTCACGGGTATGGGCTCCTCGACGGGGTCGACCCCCTCGAAGTCGCGCGCAAGTTCGAGGATCTGTGCGAGACGTTCCTCTATCTTCTCCTCTCCGAAATGGGTTAGGTCGAGATGTACGGTTCCCTGTTCGAAGCCACGTCCCTCCTGAACCTCTATGAGCTCGGCACGTGAGACGACGTCACGTGACGCGAGCTCTCCGGCGTTGGGGGCGTAGCCGCGCTCGTACATGAACCGCTCACCCTCGTTGTTATAGAGGATTCCACCCTCTCCACGGCATCCCTCTGTGATCAGGATTCCCGTACTCGGGAGGGTCGTGGGATGGAACTGTATGAACTCCATGTCCTCCATCGGGACTCCCGCCCTGTACGCGATAGAGAGACCGTCTCCGGTGTTGGCGACTGCGTTCGTGGTGTGTTCATAGACCTGTCCCATTCCTCCCGTGGCGAATATAGTCGCGTTCGCGGCGAAGGAATCGACACGTCCCGTCTGGAGATCGATCGCCGTGACACCGTGGGCGCGTCCGTTCTCGACGACGAGGTCGGTGACGTACCACTCGTCGTAGACAGTTATGCCCCTCTTGAGAACCTGTTCGTACATAGTGTGGAGGAGCATATGTCCCGTCTTGTCACTCGCATACGTCGTACGCGGGAACGAGAGTCCTCCGAACGCCCTCTGGGCGACCCTCTCGTTCTCCTCGCGCGAGAAAGCCATTCCCATGTTCTCGAGGTTGATGACCTCGTTGGGAGCCTCGCGCGTCATTATGTTGATAGGCTCCTGGTCGCCTATGTAGTCGCTCCCCTTTACGGTGTCATAGGCGTGGTCGTGCCAGTCGTCCTCGTCCTTGAGTGCGGCATTTATTCCTCCCTCGGCGGCTCCCGTGTGTGACCTAACGGGATGTAGCTTCGAGACTATCGCTACGTCAGCACCCGCCTCGTGTGCGGCGACGGCGGCTCTGAGACCCGCTCCGCCCGCGCCGACTATGAGTACGTCGTGTTTGTGCATCTATTTCACCTCCAGAATCTGAGTTTCTGTTTGACTGCTTCCTTGCTCATCTCCATTATAGCTTCCGTGGGTGAGATTCCCTTCGGACAGACGTCTGTACAGTTGAACTGTGTGTGGCATCTCCAGAGTCCGTGTGACTCGTTGAGCATCTCGAGACGTCTCTGTCTCGTCTCGTCACCCTCGCGCTCGTCCTTGAAGAACCTGTACGCCTTCGCGAGCGCGGCGGGACCTGTGAAGTCGTCGTCATTTCCGGCGGGGTTACACGAAGACGAGCAACAGCCACACCAGATACAGTCGAGTACGGTGTCTATGTTCTGCCTGTTCTCGTGTGACTGAAGGTACTCCTCCCCGGTCTCAGGCTCGTGGTCGGGCTGGAACCACGGCTCCACGCTCTCCATCCTGTCGTAGAAGCCGTCCATATCGACGACGAGATCACGTTCGACATCCTCGTTCGGAAGAGGCTCTATCTGAACCGGCGTCGACAGGTCGAGATCCTCTATCTGTGTGTTACACGCGAGCCTCTGTCTTCCGTCTATGTACATCGCATCGCTTCCGCATCTCGCCATCCTGCACGAGTGTCGGAAGGTGAGGGTAGGATCCTGGTGGTCACGTATACGTATTAGGGCGTCGAGTACCGTCATTCCTTCCTGCCTCTCGACGGTGTACTCCTTGAAGTACGACTCTTCGTCTTCCTCAGGCACGTACCTGAAGACCTTGAGGTTTACAGTTCCTCTGTGGGTGTCGTCTGCTGTTTTAGTTGACATCTTTTATCACATCGATGTTGCGGTGAACGCCTGGAATATGAGTATTCCCTGTACGAAGAGGGCTATGCCGGCGACTACGAGGACGGCACGTACCGTCTTCTCAGCCTTACGGCTCCATCCCTGTTCGGTGGCTATCGTGTATACGCCGTTGAAGCCGTGGTATATAGAGAAGCCTAAGAGGAGTATAGCGATCGTCTGGTAGAGGAGTGCGGAGATCTCGACAGTTCCGAACTGACCCGAGATTACTCCCTGTGTCATCCTCTCGACGGTGTTGTCGAATGTGACCTCAGCGGCTCCGACTATGAAATGTTCGACTGCGAAATGGAAGCCGAGTAGGACGATCAGACCGACTCCCGTGACTCTCTGTAATAGCCATCCTCTGTACGCCCTTCCGCTCGGTTCTTTGCCTTCTTCCATCATATTAACCACTCCCATCCCATGAAGAACGGGACGCCTACTGCTACCACAGCCGCGCTAACCGCGACACTGAGGTAGAAGAGCTGTTCCTGTATGTCGAGACCTACCGTCATGTCGAAGAGGACTACGCGTGTTCCGTTGAGTGCATGGAACACGAAAGCCGCGAAGAGACCGAGTTCGAGAACCTTTACGATCGTGAGGCTCTCGAATCCGTGTATGATCGAGTTGAACGTCTCGGGTCCTATCCAGTAGGCTGTCCCGAGAACCATGAGATGCATCACGAGGTAGAGTGTCAGAACCAAGCCCGTGATCCTATGTAGATAAAAAGCCCAGGTTCCGGGCGCGAAGTCCCTCCAGCGGCTGAAGTCCTCTATGCGTCCTCTGTCAAGACTCATTGTTAGATATGACTCTTTTATCCGTTATAGTAGTTTCTTTAGGGCTGAGCCCCTGCCTCTGCCTCTGGGTTCTTCTCGTCCTTGAGCCTCTCGACGCGTTTGTTGTGTAGCTCCCTGAGGTAGGCTACGTCATCCATGTCGTCGGGAGTCTCGACGGGCTGGTACTCGTTGCCGTCTGTGACCTCGACGGCATCCCTGTCGGACTCGAAGACAGTCGACTCGATGACCCTGTTCGACCAGTCACGTATCTGGAGGAGCCAGACGCCATCCTCGTCTGTCGAATAGAGTCCTACGAGGTCGTCTCCTACGGTGTCGCGGGCTATGGGAGAGTCTATCTCGGGAAGACTTTCCACGTCTATCTCTGTCATACTTACTTACTCCTACTACCGACAGGGGTATGAATCTGGTGGAAATTCGGTCACATACCGACTTCTGTAACCGAAACCGAGAATAAAAGGCGTTTAATAACTCCGCGACTTTCGGTATATATGAAGCTCAAGGAGTCAGCATTCGACTTTGAACTCGACAGGGTCGTAAATGAGATAGAAGAAGAGGGATACGACAGAGTGGGTCTCCAGTTCCCACAGGGGCTCAAGAGACGCGCGACAGAGGTCGTGAGAGAGCTAAGGCAGAGAGCACCCGGGACTCAGTTTCTTATATCGGGAGACCCGTGTTACGGCGCGTGTGACCTCGACGAGTACCTCCTCAAACGCACCGACGTCCTCGTTCATTTTGGACATTCGCCCATACGTAACACAGACAGCGTGATCTATGTCGAGTCGCGTTCACACGCCGAGATAGAGCCGATAATAGAAGAGAGCTTGGAGAAGATAGACGACGACAAGCCCGTCTGTCTCGTGACGACCGCACAGCACTCACACGTCTTCGGGGAGGCGCGCGAGATAATAGAGGAGAGAGGCTACGACGTCGTGACACAGGAGGGCGACGACAGGCTCGAAAACGAGGGACAGGTTCTCGGCTGTAACTACACTACTGTAGACTCCGACGCTCCTCAGGTACTCTACCTCGGCGGAGGCGACTTCCATCCCGTGGGTCTCGCTATGGATCACCCCGACAAGCTTCTCGTCGTCGCAGATCCCGTCAACAAGGAGGTCAGAGAGGTTGACGGGGAGAAGTTCATACGTCAGAGGTACGCCGCCATCGCACGTGCCGAGGACGCCGAGTCATGGGGTGTCATACTCTCGACTAAGATAGGACAGAAGAGGGAGAGGATAGCCGAGGAGATAGTCGAGAACCACGACGAGGCGTTCCTCATCACGATGAACGAGGTTACCCCCGACAGACTTCTACATTTCGACGCAGACGCCTACGTCAACACGGCGTGTCCACGTATAACTACTGACGACGGTCCGAGGTACGACGAGCCGGTTCTCACGCCTATCGAGTTCGAGATCGCTGTCGGAGAAAGAGACTGGGACGACCTGAGGTTCGACACCTTCCACGGAGCCTTCTAGCTAGACGCCTTCCATCTCGCCGTGTTTGATCTTGGCGTTGTTGGGAGCCGCAGTCGTGAGATTCTTCTGTTTGAGACGTACAGTCTCACCGCTCTCGTATACGTATACCTTGAAGTAGTCGCCGTACTCGTTCTGCGTTATTATCCCCATGCTGCCGTTGTAACGGCTGTCGGGATCGTCAACCCGCACACGTGCACCATTTGACAGTGACATATGTTGACAGTGTGCTGCGTGGGATATAATACTATCGGACAAAAAGAGTTAGATTACCTCTTGGCTCTGTACTCGCCGTGTTTGACGCCTATGGCGAGCGTTATGAGACCGTAGATCACCATAGAGGGAAGAACCATCATCAGAACCGTGCTCGGTCTCATCATAGGTGCGGCTACGAGTCCTCCAACTCCGAGTGCCACTATCAGTACGAACAAGCCAGCTGTCTTAGTTAAGTCGAACTCCATGTGGTTAGACAGGAGATCTAGATACTTATACTGTCGGACAGACTCGAAGTGGAGTACCGTCTCCTGAGAGCCGTGAAGACGGGAAGCTTCGGTCGACTACTTGACTCTCTCCTGAAGAACCGAGGGATGTGACGCCGTGACTCCTTCTATTCCCTCGATGCCATCGGAGATTATGCCGTGGAGGCTACGGTTGTCGCGCGCGACGACCTTCGCGAGTATGTCGTGATCACCGCTGGTTATGTAGACGTCCCTGACGCCTTCGACATCCTTTATCTCCTCCGAGACACGCAGAAGGCTGTCGCTCTCGGTGTCGATCCCAACAAGAGCGACCGTCCGACCGCTGACCTTCTTAGGATCGACCTCCGCCGTGTATCCGGTTATAGCCCCCGTCTCTTCGAGCCGCTCCATGTACTTACGCACGGTGGGCTCGCTTACCCCCACCTTCTCGGCGATATCGCCGTACGAGGCGCGTGCGTTCTCCTCAAGCGCCTCTATTATCGCCTGTTCGGTGTCCGTAGAGTCAGTCACAGTAAGTAGTACGTTCGTCTAATATAAAAAAACTCATAAATATACCAAAGAAAGTTTTTCTAAGCCTAAAGAGAGATGGAGTGTTCTAACTGCAGCCAGCCCGCGGTTCTGAGACAGGCGTACAGCGGCAAGCATCTGTGTGAGACGCATCTCTACGAGTCGGTCGAGAAACGCGTCAAACAGAGAATACGTGAAGACGACATCCTACAGGGCGACGAGACGTGGGTCGTGGGTCTGAGCGGTGGAAAGGACTCATCTGTTCTCCTCGACATAATCGCGCGCGTCTTCGACGACAACCCCTCTGTCGAGATAGTCGCCCTTACACTCGACGAGGGGATAGAGGGATACAGGGACGAGAGCGTCAAGGAGGCGGAAAGGCTGTGTGATAGACTCGGGATTAGACACGAGATCGTGGAGTTCGACGAAGACATAGACGTCACGATGGACGAGGTCGTCGACCAGAAGCCCCAGAGACAGGCGTGTTCCTACTGCGGTGTCTTCAGACGCACACTCCTCAACAGACACGCCGAACGTCTCGGCGCGACGAAGCTCCTGATGGGACACAACCTAGACGACGTCGCACAGACCGCCCTGATGAACTTCCTCGACGGCGACGTGGAGAGGATGTCACGCCATTACCGTGCGTCTCTGTCGCCGAAGAACGAGGAGGGCGACTTCGTGAGACGCGCGAAGCCTCTTCGGGACGTGCCCGAGAAGGAGATCGCGGTCTACGCACAGCTCAAGGATCTCCCCGTCTACCTCGAGGAGTGTCCCAACGCAGAGGGCGCGACGCGGGGCGACATACGTGATCTCCTAATGGAGTACGAACGTAAACACCCGGGTACTCGCCACTCCCTGATGAGCTCTTACGAGAAGATAGCCGAGAGGCTCGACTGGTCATCACAGGATCTCGTGGAGTGTGATAGATGTGGCGAGCCGACTACAGGAGATCTGTGTCGGGCGTGTTCTATGTTAGAAGAAGTTGGTTAGCTTACTTGGTAGAGAAGGCGAGTCTACGGTGGGGAAAACTATGTCAGTTTATAGACTACTAACCCCAGTAATAGAGATATAATCATCCCAATATAGACCCCTATAAGAGAGCTTATTCTAAGTAATTCTCGTGAGGCTACGAAGCTCAAGGGAACTACGACCAACATAATTACAAATACGACTATGAGAAATACTATCAGATCCCCTTTCGACTGGTCTGTTCTGAATCCCAGAACTATACGACGTCCTAAGAAGGTAAAGGTTCCCAGCCCAGTTCCTGCGAGAAGACTAAACTGAACCGGATTATGGTTTACGTAGAGAAGAAGGCTCTGACCAACCCCGGCTAATACCCCGATCAAAAGACTGTCCCCCCAGAGTCCAAAATGTCGACGTAGCCAGGACTGGTTCTTAGACTGTGTCATGGCTAAGTGTCCAGGAAAATAGATGGGTCATGTAGGTTGATTCTATTCCACTTGTCATACTGAAGGACAAAAATCATATCTGTACCATCCTATCACTCGGACAGCTTTCGAACGACGGATCCGAGACGACACCTGTACATCCTGACGGATCGCCGTTCTGGTAAAACTTTACACGGACTCCATCGGCTCCTGGATTTACTTCGGCTGTGACGGTGTACTTAATCCCGTAGTTGTCCCTACAGCTTTCAGTGCCAATAATGTTAGTTGTGTTGACGTTTACAGAGTAGACGCCGTCGCCTGTTTTCGATATGCCAGATACCAATGCCGCTTCCGAACCGTTTTTCCAGACGATATCAGTCTTGTTAGCCATAACTGTGTGATTCGGTGTCCCGGAGAGGTAACTCGGATACGACAGAGACAGATTCGACTCACAACCGGCGTCGATTTGTGTGACATCGACCGAAGATACCGACGCTGTCTCATCACTGCCCGTACCCAGACTTAATCCGACGCCGACGGCTACGATCAGTCCTATGCTTAGAACGCCGAGAAGCTTTCGGCTAATATTCATCGTCTGGTTTACGTAGATTCATGCTTTACTGTCTTCACTCATTGAGCAGTAGCTTCCACCATTACTGCTTAATGATAGGGCTAGAAGTCTCGGCAGAACCTACCGTTACCATCGGCGTAGCTAATGCACCCGACGCTACTCCCGTTTTTCTCAGAAAGCTCCTCCGTCCCATACTATTCTCGTTTTCTTCGAACATACAGTTCCACAGTAACACTCCGTTTATTTATAATTTCGGTCTAGAATATGTTTCAAATTATTAGATATTTCTACAGTATGAAATCTTCTCACTATATGAAATGATTCCGCTCAACGAAGCTGTTTGACTGAGTGAAAGCTGTCTCAAAATGTGAAATAGATATTCATACTGAAGAAAAGTCATAAACTCTTCGGATTTATGAGTATATGTAAGTCTTGAACCACACTCATCCCAAAATCGCTGATTTTGAGGGCTCGTAAATCTCCAATTTGTAAAGATCAACCAAAGATTAATGAATAGATAAGGTCTCAGATCTTTCAGTAGCAACGGTGAATGTATCTCCCTCTATGAAACATTTTCTAGTGAAAGTTTGGATAAAATCCCCGCAACACCAACTCCAACAATAAATGATACTCCCATAGAAACTGAGTGATTTACCATCTGACTCGGTATAAAAGCTGAAAAAATCATTAGTAAGAATTCGATCACACGCCTAGTACGTGACTTATGAAAGTCAAAATACCCATATAATAATATTATAAGATAGCCATATAAAATCCCAAAAGCCAAACCTAAAATAGAAATACCAACCTCTTCAACAAAAAGCAGAATTAGTCCGGTTATAAGTGTAATTAAACCTACATATAGACCCAACCGTTGTGTGAATTCTTCAGTTAGTTTCATTACACACAATAGAGACTATAAGACAATAAAATCGGGATCCTTTCCTGCATGATCATTTACTGATGCGACAGGCATAGTTTCCGAAGCATCAGCCAAGTATTTATTCGATATTACTGTACTGTACATAGGTGTGTTAGTTATTGGGGTATCAAAGTCCTTTGCTCCGACAGTAAAATCCTTATCCGTGTATAAGGATAGTACTGTTCCAGCTATAATTGAGATTACAGTTCCTATTCCCCCACCTAAGAAATAACCAATCAATCCCGCGAGAGTATTTTTTGATAAAGTATCGATAGACTGTGTTAGTTCAATAGCATCTCCTGCGTAGAAATGGTTGTAATCTGAATAATATGCACATGATCCTATGGTTTTGGAAAAACTCTCATGTCTTCTAACCAGTGTTGAGTAGTCATAGCTGGCTAACTGGAGATGAGGACTGGGGTTAAAATCCATGAGGGTAAAATCGTTTTGCCAGCTTTTGCTACTGGCGGGATTGGGTTCATTGTTATCTTTTCTCTTATTACTCTGTCCCTCTCTTCTAGGATTGCCATTTTTAGATCCCAGCTTAACATGATCTATTCTGCCTTTTCTCTGCCCTTTCTTGAATTCCTTAAACAAATGAAACACATCATTTACTCCCACGCGGGCTATACGTACTGATTGGTTATCTACTAAAATCTTCCTTTTAACATCCATCCCTTCATCGCTACTTGCCCGACTCATCTTCTTCCTATTTGGGAGACCTGTCAAAGGGACTGTCGCAATACCTAAGCTCTTCAGAAACTCACGTCTGTTTGAGCCGATTTTATCTTTTTCCTTGTCTTCTTTCTCTGCCATGTCTGATACCACCATAATAGTAATACTCCGTTTATTTATAATT
This sequence comes from Halorutilales archaeon Cl-col2-1, assembly GCA_041891055.1. Taxonomy (GTDB): domain Archaea; phylum Halobacteriota; class Halobacteria; order Halobacteriales; family Afararchaeaceae; genus Afararchaeum. The sequence goes on from CP169074.1 coordinate 1,231,935, forward strand.
TCGGTCTAGAATATGTTTCAAATTATTAGGTATTTTCACAGAATGAAACTCTTCCACCATATGAAATGATTCCGCTCAACGAAGCTGTTTGACTGAGTGAAAGCTGTCTCAAAATGTGAAACAGTCGACTACGGGTACTTAGCCTCCGACTCTGCGAAGTATGACTCGAATCTCTCACGTCCCCATTCAGTAGCCTCTTCCGAGGTATTTTCGACGAGTGCAACCAGACTGCTGTGGCTGTAGGCTCCAATGAGAAGCTTTTCGTCGGTGAGTACGAGACCATGGGGTATACTTCCGTCGTACGCGCGGAGTTCGAAGTCTCCTGTCTCAACTGTCTCCGAAAGCTTATCGGGGTACTCATCTTCGAGTACTCGCACTAAAGGATTCTCCAAGACTATCTCCGCCTGCATGCCTTCAGTTATACGTCTGTGGAAGACCGTGACATAAGTTGGAGTTACGACAGGGGAGAAGCCGCGAACGTATGACGCTTCCTCAACGGATTCTATGAGACGTTTTACCGGATAATGTGGTCTTCCGTCTTTCGGAGTGTAGACAGTCGATCCCGAGAGTCTACTGAGTTCGTCGACAGTCTCTCCCACGTGTTCAAGAAAGGGTTCGAGTTCTTCGACTGTCTTTATATGGTGTGTGAACTCAGACAGCCCATCGAGAACAGCCTCGCCTTTCGGAGTGAGTCCGAAAGCATCGTCATCTCTGCGTACGAGATTACGGTTTCTCAGAAACTTCATCTTACGGTGGAGAGTCGACCTCGATCCATCGACGTGATCCTCCAGATCATCCATCTGGTCTTTTCCCTGTCTAATTCCGTCGAGAATTTCTGCGGAGTCGAAGAGTCCATGAAGGTAGTCGATATCGATGTCCCGACCAGACATGGCTACGGTTCACAAAGAGGATACTAAGCATTTCTGGTTGGGTTAGAAAGCGAGATAGAGGTAACGAAAATTAGGAACGCAGAAACTCTAACGTTAACGTATTACGTCGACGTTCGCGGAGTTCTTCTTCACCGAGTCGTCTCCGCCGTCACTCGTCGACGTCGTCTTGCTCGCGCTCGTCATCTCGGATCCGAGTACCTGCGAGCTCTGGACTCCGGTCATTATAGCCATCACACGTACCTTCGAGTCGTAGTCCTCCTGTATACGTGCTCCCCAGATGACGTTCGCCGACGACCCGAGACGCTCTGTGATGTTCTGTGCGATCCCCTCAGCCTCTCCGAGAGTGAGGTCGGGTCCTCCCGTGATATGGACGAGGCTGCCCGAGGCTCCGCGGTAGTCGACGTCTAAGAGCGGATGGTTGAGAGCGTCCTCGACGACTGCGTCTATCTTGTTCTTGTCCTGTGTCTCGCCGACGAGCATCACCGCGACTCCGCCCTGGTTCATGATAGTCGTCATGTCGGCGTAGTCGAGGTTGATGAGGCTCGGCTGTGTGATGGTCTCCGAGATCCCCTTGACCGTCTCGGCGATTATCTGATCCATCACAGAGAACGCCTTGCTTATCGGAAGGTTGGGGACGTAGTCGAGGAGCCTGTTGTTGTCGAGGACGATTATCGAGTCCGCCTCCTTCCTCAGGTTTTCGAGTCCCTGCTTAGCCTTAGACGTCCTCGCGCGTTCGACGTCGAACGGCGTACTCACCATTCCGAGGACGATAGCGCCCTGATCCTTAGCTATCTTAGAGACGACGGGTGCGGCACCCGTACCTGTTCCGCCACCCATTCCCGCGGTGACGAAACACAGGTCGGCGTCCTCAAGTATGTCCTTGAGAGTGCCACGCGCCATCTCAGTAGCGCGCTCACCCATCGAGGGGTCGCCTCCCGCACCGAGTCCGTTGGTGAGTGACTTGCCGACGAGTATCTTTGTGTCGGCTTCGATCATCTGAAGATGCTGTTTATCGGTGTTGATGGCGATTGTCTCAGCCCCCTCGGCACCGATATTATACAGGCGGTTTACAGTGTTGTTGCCCGCACCCCCACATCCGACGACCACTATGTTGGGGTCGCCGAAGTCCTCGGCGTTCTGCTTCATCTCCTTTTCCTTCTCGTCGTTTTCAAGAGCCTCTTGTACTATGTCTTCCATGTCTTACACTCTCGCAAGTCTTCTGTCGTCGGAGTCGGTGTCTCTGTCCGTAACCATGTTCCGTACGGCGGCTCTGATAGCCTCGCTCCTATTGGGGAACTCCCCCTTGTCAACCAGGTCTTCGACAGCATCTATCTGCTGTTCGGGTATTCTTAGTGTAACTCGTTCCATTTTTGCCCTCCTCCCTCTGTCTCTGGGAGACTTCCGGTTTTCTGAGGATCCTTCTGTCGTTTCAAGCGTGTGACCGGATCCACTGTCACACACTTGTAAGACGATGTCTTACGAATTACCCTTATTGACTAATCCCATATAAAGTTTTCCCGGGACTCAGAAAATTTGTCTTACTTGCTCTCGGGAGATTGAGCGGGAGAAGTGCGTCGACCGCAAGACGGGCAGAACCTCCAGTCGCTCCGCACCTCGTCACCACATTCACAGAACACGCGTGAGACCTTCGTACCACAGTTAGGACAGTAGACAGAGTCGTCGTCGAGAGATTCACCGCACTGACTGCACGACGACACCGCGTCTATGTCAGACAGTCGGTCAGACTGAGCGCGAGACTTCGACTCTGGATTCGATCCCGCTTGAGGGGTGAATGCGTCGGATTCACTGAGTTTTTCGTCTATTATCTCCTCTATCCTCTGAGATATCAGACTGTCGAGCGACTCAGAAGTATTACGTGTCTCACGCGGACGTGAACACGAGTCGAGGTAGTCGCGGAGAGCGCGTCTCATTATTTCCGAGCGCGACTCGTCGATACGGTCGACCCTCTCTATGAGGTCGTCGCTGACACGGAAAGTTATCTTACTGTCTCTCATCGTCTAACACCCACGAAGGTTTCTTACGTGACATCTCGCCTATCTCATTGGAGAGCCTCACAGCTTCCTCCTCTAAGACATCGGAGACTATCTCCGAGAGGGGAGTCTCAAAAGCCTTTGTGTACCTCTCGTAGAAGTCGTAGACCCTGGGGTCGATCTCGAACTCGACCTTCATCCGTTTTCCGTCAGCTGCCTTACCCTCGTCGTCTTCGAGTTTATCGTAGATATTCCCGAGACGTGGATATATCTCGTCTTCGAGCTTCTGTTCGACGACTTCCTCGACTGTCTCGGCTTCGGCATCCGTGTCGTTCTCGATACCGAGATGTGACTTGAGAGCCTGTCTTACGACCTCACTCCTGACGTCACCCTCTGAGTCGACCTCTTCGAGGAGGTCGTCGTCGACACGGACGTTGATACGACCCATTACGAGATTCTAGTAATAGTAGACATATAAATCTATCCCGAGTGTCATACATACGTCATCCGCGGCTGAGACCTCTCTCGGATACCTCGGTGTTGAGCTCGTCACGAACCATCTCACCCGTCTCATAGTCGTTCGCGGTCGTTACAATCCGGTTCTCCTGTACGGAAGAGCCGTCACGTATCAGTAGACGTAGGTTGCCGTTGGTGTCAGACCGCGTGACCTTCGCCCCGAATCCGCCGCTAGAGTTGCTCCCCGCGGCGTTTATAGGACCCGGGACGAGTTTCTTGACATTGGGATGGCGTGTCACAGCCTTCACGGCTTCGAGACCCTTTGACTCGCCTATAAGAGTCGTGTGGCTCCCGCCTATCTTCTCGTTGGGTGGCTTGTCGACGACCTGGAGTCCCGCGGTGTCTTCGTCGAGAACAGACTCGACCGACTCATCTCCACGTATACGTTCGACAGTATGGTGGAGCCGTGTGCGTATCTCGTCGAGAACTTCCCTCGACCCGCGCGCGTAGACCTCGTCGACTCGTTTGCGTCTTACCTCATCGACGACAAGACCCGCGTAGTTACGTATCTCCCTCCTTTCCTCGTCGGGGTCGTCATCCTCGGGTACCGTGGTAACGGTCGTCTCACCGACGATCTCAGAGCCGTATGACACAGTAATACGCGTCCGTTCGCGTCCAACCTCTAAGAAGACGGTGTCGGCGTTCGGGGTGCGGCAGACGAGACAGTAGTCGCCGGGTTTCTCGATAGACGTGCCGCACCTTCTGCAGTCCATATACAGTGTTTCTTCTGGTTCCTATTACACGTGTCGGTCAGACGGATTCGTGAGTATGACAGACAAGCCGGACGTTCTTAGCAAGAGTTAAGTCTTTACCCCATCTACGGAATGATGTAGTCACCCGCCCTAGCTCAGTCTGGTAGAGCGGTCGACTGTAGATCGACTGGTCCTCCGTTCAAATCGGAGGGGCGGGATTCCCTCCCCGATATGAACAGGGAGCGAACTAGCGACCGTGTTCAAATCGGAGGGGCGGGATTCGATCCCGGTCTGACAGTTAAGATCGGGATGAATTGAGAGGAAAAGCAAGACTTATACGGTGTCTTGTAAAACGTATATGTGTAAGCCCGAATGGTGTAGTGGCCCATCATACAACCCTGTCACGGTTGTGACGCGGGTTCAAATCCCGCTTCGGGCGTACTTCGTTTACTTTAACTCCCGATAAGACATTCCCCCTTAGTCACTACGTTTCCTACACGTCACGGAACCTCGGCGCTCCGAGAGGAACTGTTATAACTGGAACCGGAGACATGTCGACGAGCTTGTGTGCAGTTGTCTCGGTGTCTCCACCTCTCTTGTGGCTTACACGTGTATGGCCCATCAGGATCAGGTCATAGTCATCCGCCTCGTCTGCGATGTAGCCTGCGACGTCTTCGTACTCTACGGGCTCGTCCCTCAGCTCCGTCGTAACATTGACACCTGACTCGCGTAGGCTCGAAGCGAAGCTCTCGAACGACTGTCTGTGCTCCTCGACGTCCGACTTGCCCTCGTCCTGGAGTGTCAGAGACAGGAGATGGACGTCTGCATCGAATCCCGAGGCTATCGCCTCTCCGTGTCGTCGTACATCGCTCTGGTCGAGGAGGTAGAAGCTCACGGGGAAGAGTATGTCGTCGTACATGGCGAAGCATAAGAACCGGGGTGTCTTTTATCTTTGTGTGGTAACAGACAGGAGGAGTCTTGAGATCGCTCTGGAGGAGATTGAGGGATTCGAGGAGCCGTCCCCGAATCTCGAACAGTACGCGACCCCCTCCGACTTAGCGAGTCACGTCTTACATTTCGCGTACATGCAGGGAGACATAGAGGGCGAACGTGTCGTAGACCTCGGCTGTGGCACGGGTGTCCTATCGGTCGGCGCGGCTCTCTTGGGCGGCGATGTAGTTGGAGTCGACATCGACACCGCCGCTGTCGGGAGGGCGAGACAGAACGCCGCCGCTGTGGGAGTCTCCGACCTGACCGACTGGGTAAACGCCGAGGTCGGCGATGTCTGTCTCCGCCTCGAAGACGTGACCGTGGTTATGAACCCGCCGTTCGGAGCACAGAAACACGGCGCTGACAGACCCTTCCTCGAAAAGGCAACAGAGATTGGAGACGTCATATACAGTATACACAACGAGGGAAGCCGTGACTTCGTCGAGGGGTTCTTGGGAGACAGAGGAGAGATCACACACGGCTTCGCGGCGAAGCTTCGGCTGCCACGTCAGTTCGAGTTCCACACACGCGAAAGCCACGAGATAGACGTCGAGGTCTACCGCATAGGATAGAACAGATGTCAATTGTCACTGAGACGTCCGACTACTGCGCGGGTCTCCCCCGATACGTCTGACGCGACTACGGTCGAGTTCTCGACACGAAGTTCTACACCGAGTGCGCGAGGCGTCGAGTTGGGAGACACCGACACTGTTCTTGATATCGAACTCGACTCAAGCACTGCTGTGTAGTTACGACGCGAGACGCCAACCGATATATTGGTGCCGTTTACACGTACTCCTGTCGGAGCGGGTGGCGACTCGAAGAGAACCGTATCGGAGTCTTTCTTCTCCCGACTCACAACGACTGAGTAGGCGGATTCACCCGACGGTGTCGATACGCCTACGCGTTCGACTATGACACGTGTCTCGCTCCGGAGGTCGCCAGCGTAGAAGCTGAGGGTCGACTCCGACTTGAGCTCGGATGGAGACGCCTGACGGAGCCAGATGCCTCTGTCAGGGTCTCTGACCACGACGCCGGAGGCGTCCCAGGAGACGTTGATACCCGGAACGGAGACCGGGGCGACACGTCGGAGGCGTGCCGAGTCTACGTAGGAGATTTCGTATCCCTCGTACTCTACCTGACCGTAAGTCGCGTTAGCTTTGTCTCCGGCGTCGTCGGACACGGAAGCCGCACCGTCGACACCGACGACGGAGGATACGTTTACGGGAACTGCGATGAAACAGATCACCAGAACCGGTAGGAGAAGACCCACGTAGCCGTAGCTTCCGAAGCTAATCCTCTCGGAGACGACGTTCGAGACTGTCGGCGGACGTGACCTGACCGCGAGAGCCGTTCCGAGACCCGCGAGTAATGTGAAGCTCAGACCGAGCGACTGATAGAGGACGTACGACGAACCGTTAGCTATCCAGAGAGCATATATCCCCTCGAAGACACCGACTACGACGACGGCTGCGCCGACCTTCGTAGCCCTCGTATCGGTTCTGACCCGGTCAGCGAGGCGCGAGTCCAAGAGAAGAGCCCCCACTAGGATTCCGACGAAGAAGCCAAGTATATGACTGTCGACGGCTATCTGTGCCCACCACGGTGTCACGAACTCCTCCGTGGGTGTCTGGGTGATTACGGGGTACTGGAGTATGCTTACGACCGAGTCGAGAACCGAGGTTACAGCGACGAGGACGACGGCTCCCAAGGGGTAGAAGACCGTAATGAAGCCGATAAGGGCGAATACGGCTCCTGAGAAGCCGACGGTAGGACCCGCGGAGAAAGCTGAGGTGAATACACCGATGACATAGAGAGAGACGGCGAATCCGACGACACGTACGACGGATCTGTGCCGGGGGTCGGAATCGGTGTTACGGTGTCCGACGACGTACTCAGCAACAGGTGCGAATACAGCAGTGGCGACGAGGTTCGAGGTTATGTGTCCGACATTGGCGTGAGATATCGGACTTGCGAGGATACCGACGGGGTACGAGTAAGACCACGAGTAGTAAGGTATTACGAGAGGATTCGACGAGTGCCACAGACCCCTCTGGGCGAACGCGTAGAAGCCGAGGTTGACGGCGACTACGGCGGCGGTTCCAAGGGGGAGGCCAAGAACGAGACGTCTCCTCGACCTCTCGTAGATGTCGGAGAGCGAGTCACGTTCGAGGAGGTATACGGCAACGAGAGCCGCCGAGAGGGCGACGATGACCGCGAGGTTGGATACTATGTCTTCGTCCACACACCAAATACGTGTCGCTCGTCTTTAGGCTACTGTTCACGCTACCGGCGCGTCGTGTTCTCGGTCGCTTCGTGTCTAATCAGAAAGTTCAAACATCTCACCTACGTAGACGGGGACATGAACATAACAGTCCTCTCGAAGACCGGTACAGAGGTCGAGGTCGAGATAGGGGGAGAGGGACACACGTTTCTCAACGTACTCAAGGACGCGCTTCTCGATGTCGAAGGCGTAGAGGCGGCAAGCTACGACATGAATCCCGAACAGAGCGGGGGCAACACCGAGCCTATACTCTATGTCAAGACCGACGACTCGGTCGATCCACTCGACGCCGTCTCAGAGGCAACCGACGGAATAAAGGATGAAGTCTCGGAGTTCAAGGACGCTCTGGCTTAGTTATTTTTAGTCAGACGCAGAACCACGAGCTCCTCGAAGAATAGGCTACTTCTCGCGGCTTGATCGACACCGAAGCCCTCGTCGCGCGCGCGCTGGGTGACCTCTCGTATCCCCGTCTTACTGCTGACCAGAAGTAAGACAGTGCCGTCGTCGGCGAGAACCCTTCCGACAGTTTCGAGAAACTCGACGGTGACACCGCGTCCCGTCTTTCCCGAGGTGAGAGCCTCGTCGATCCAAGACCACGACCGCGACTCGTCCTCGTCGTCTCTCTCAGGTAGATAAGGCGGGTTGAAGACGACGTAGTCGAACTCCCAACAGACGGCGTCGACGAGATTTGTTCTCACGGCTTCGACTCCTCTATGGCTCGCCTCTCTGACCGCGTGAGGGTTGATGTCGGTCGCGACGACCTCGGCGGGCGTCTTCTCGTCTATCTTGTGTGAGACGAATCCCGACCCCGTGCCGACTTCGAGTAGCTTACCCCCGTCTATCTCGTCTAAGCAGGCTTCGAGAAGAAGATGGGTGTCCTCCGACGGAGGGTAGACCTCGTCGGATTCGAAGTTACTGTCGCTGCCGCGGTCGTCCTCCATCCTTAGGAGTAGACGGTGTTGACTATCTCAGCGTACTCCTCGGGCGTTATCTTACCCGGACGTTTCCGGAGCGTGTCGTCGGAGAGACGTGAGACCACCTCCTCGGGGTCTTCTATCCCGGTTATATGTGTCGTGTTACGTATACAGTTCCTGAGTGTCTTACGTCTCTGTGTGAAGACCCCCCTGAGGAAGTCGAGGAAGACGTCGTCGTCGACTTCGAGGTCGTAGTCGGGGTCTCTCGGTTCGAGACGTAAGACAGCACTCTCGACCTCTGGCTGAGGATCGAACGAAGACGGCGCGACCGTCTCCTCTATAACCGGCTGAGCGTAATGGCGCGCAGTCACTGAGAGACGTGAGTAGTCGTCCTCGCCGGCTTGAGCCACGACTCTCTCGGCGAACTCCCTCTGTACGGTCACGACTAAGGGCTTTCCGAGGGGCAGGAGACGGAAAAGTATGGGGCTCGAAGCCGAGTAGGGGAGGTTCGAGACGCAGACGTCGAACCCGGGCAGGTCGACTTCGAGCACGTCTCCCTCTATCACCTCGACCTCGACCGAATTGAACTCGTGTCTCAGGAAGTCGGCGAGGTCGGAGTCTAACTCGACGGCTGTGACCTTCTCGACCCTCTCGGCGAGACGTGACGTGAGTACGCCCGCGCCGCCGCCTATCTCTAAGCAGTGGTCGTCGGGGTTCGAGACCGAGTCGGCGTATCCGACTATACGGTCGAGGAGGTCGTCGTCGACGAGGAAATGCTGATCCCTCGAACTGTCGGGACGTATCCCGGCCTTCCTCACGAGATCCTTAGCCTTCACGGTGTCACCTTCATATTCATCTACCTTGCGAATACCCTGTACTTGAGATCCTCGTCCTTTATCTCGTTGACTATCCTCTCGGCGAGAATCTCCCTGACGTTATGGAGACCGCCGACCCTCTCCTCTATGTCGTCGAGGCTCTCGAACTCCTTTTCGCGTCTCTCTTCGAGTATGCCGTTACGTATCTTCTTGCCTATCCCGGGAAGAAGGTTAAGCTGGTGGAGACGCGTCGTGATAGAGCCCGCGGTGTTGAAGAACTCGACGTACCTCTCCTCGTCGTCGTCGATTATAGCCTTGACACCGTACTCAAGCTCTGCCTTGGCGCCCTGTGTCAGATCCTCGTATCCGAGGCGTCTCTTGACCCTCTCTATTCTTTCCCTCTCGCCCTGACCTACGTAGACGAAGTCGCCTATCTTGATACGCGCGTCTTCCCTCGCGGCGAGTTCGAGAAGCGTGAAGTTATCGCTTCCGACGCCCTGTACTATGGGTTCGTTGTGCGTCCTGTCCTCTGCGTGACCCTGGGGAAGGAAGTCGAGAACGTAGACGTACTCCTCTCTTTCGGTGTCAGACATTGATGTTCTGAGTAATATATAACCTATAAAAACTTATAACTAAGTGCTGCTTTCGTGTCGCGTCAGCGGTACTTGGCTACGACGTCGAGAATCTCGTCTAGCTCGTCACCTGTGAGGGTGTACCTCTCCTCGGCGAATATAGAACGTATCTCATCACGTGTCGCGGGTAGGAGGTCTGCGATCTTGTGTGCGACGAGTTCGTCGACCTTCTCAAACTCCGAGACCTCATCTATGAGTTCACGCGACTCTTCCGCCTCTAACTCGGCGAGTTCATTGGCGTGGTCTATCGCGCGTCTGAGCTCGTAGCTCATCTCACGATCCTGGGCGGCTCTCTCCTCCGAGACCTGGTTGAGAACCTCCTTTACCTCGGCGAGGCTGACGTACTCCTCGTCGAGTTTCTCCTTTACTATCATGTCTCAGTTACTCTGAGGCTTGAGGTGCTGTGGCTTTACGAAGAGTGTCTTCTTCTTGTCGCCGTCGTGTATCTCGACCTCGAAGGCAGTTCCCTGCTCTCCGACAACGACTCCCGTCTCACCGTGGAACCTGGGGTTGGGACGTCCGTCGGGGACACTCGGGTCTATGGCTACGTGGACGTTTTCTCCCTCATCGAACTCCTGTACTGCACGGCTAGGCGGGCTCTGTCCCCTGTCGCGCGGGTCGTTGCGCAGCTTGTTACGTGTCTTGTTCCTCGGTCCTTTAGAGTTGGGCATATCTCTACGGTGGTGTGCTATGGACATAAGGCTTTTCGTAAGTCTGACGCGCGCCAGAGGCAGTTTCACACACCGATTTTACCTCAGCTGAAGATCCCACCCCAGTCATGTGCCCGGGTTTTCTTTGGACGTATGTAGAGACGTGTATATTTATGCCAAAGGTATTTATACTATAATTACTGAGTCTCAAATGAGCACGGAGGAACTCCAACGTTGGCACAAGAAAGCATAACGGGATTCCGTAAGGAAGGAAGCTGGGAAGAAGTAGTCGAACACGGCGAGGAGATAACCCAGGTAATGAAGGAGGCAGACGCGGAGATCGAAGGCGGTAACTTCGACGACTGGGAAGAGTGGCGTCCCAAGAACAAGGACGACATGGGAGATGAAGTCGTGGAAAAGACAGCAAAGAAAGCGAGCATAGATCCTGACAGTGACTCAGGGATAAAGAAGGCAGGTAAGAAACTCTTCTGTAGCCTCGAAGAAGCGGTGTACGAGAACGTCATGGGGAAGGCGTCACCCTGCTACTTCGACAACGACCTCGTGAGCGCCAACATAAAGGACACGTCGGGTAGGATAGGAGACACCGAGACGTTCGCTCTGGAAGTCGATGTCTACGACGCCGATCTCAAGGACGAGATAAGACAGAATCTAGAATAAAACACTTAGAGCTTTTCTTATAAATGGTCGAAGTTGAAGAGACAAGACGAAGCTAATTTATACACGAAGAGTGACGCCAAAGATACATCAAGACAATGGTAGACAGACACAGTAGTGAACTGTTCTCGGAAAGGAGGACATGTGTGGGACGAAGAGGTGAAGGAAGATGGATCTAATTCTACTGCCGGCTCTCGTGATATCGTTCTTCGTGGCAGCAGTCACGGGAGCAGTCAGCATTCCGGTGTCGATGGCTCCCGCGGTGGGGTCGAACACGACGGGCGTGATGAGGGCGGCGTTCCTCGTGGGTATATTTGGCTTCTTGGGTGCTGTCGCACTTGGGGCGGGGGTCGCGTCGGGGATAGGAAGTAATATAGTCAACGGAGAGCTTCAGCTTCCGACGACAGTTATCGCTCTCTTCGTGATAGGCTTCTACGTCGCCCTCGGTCTCATAAAAGAGTATCCTATACCCGCGGCGTTCACTGCATTTGGAAGCGTCGCAGGAGCGGGAATAGCACAGGGGCTGACGCCCAACGAGGGATACTGGATGACAGCAGTCGTCTCGTGGATAGGAATGGGTCTCGCCGCGATAATCATATCTTGGGTTCTGACGGTCGCACTCAGGAGGTACGTCAAGAAGACAGACAAGTCGGTCTCTGTGATGGAGAAGATAATCCTCTTCTCAGGTATCGTCTTCGCGTTCATAGGAGGAGGAAGTCAGGTTGGACTTGCGGTCGGACCTCTCGTAGCGCCGTTTACGGATCTAGGATACGGAATCACTCCGCTTCTCGCCTTCGGTGGCTTAGGACTCTTAGTCGGAGCGTGGGTCAGAAGCCCCGTGATGCTCAACGCAGTCGGTAGGCAGTACTCCGACATGGGAACCAGAACCTCGATCTCGATACTCTTTTCGGCGATACCTCTCGTACAGATCGTGGCTAACGTCCTAGGCGTCCCAGTCTCGTTCAACCAGATAATCATAAACAGCATAATGGGAAGCGGATTCGCCGGAGATGGTAGCTCAGTCGACAAGAAGAGAATGGTTTACACCGTCGGAGCCTGGATAGCCTCGCTCTTCGCGTCTTTCGGAACGGCTTACGGCATCTACTACGTCGTATTCGATGTCATCTAAAAAGGAGTAGATCGCCAGATAGGAAGACCGAAGAACTGAGAGAGGGTTCTACTCTTCTGTCTGGGCTCGCCGACAGGAAGGGGAACTGTCGGCACTTACAGATTAGTAAGCCGTATTATTAGTCTTACTGGTAGGTTACTCGAAGACCGAGACAGAAAGAATCGGATAGGGAGACAGAGGAGAGTCGGAATTAAGCTTCTAGGAGACCGAGTATCTTCCTCGACTTGTCGGTCGGCTTTGCCGTACCGTCGTCGTCGGTCTCAACAAGTCCCCACCTCTCGTAACTCTCTATGTAGTTCTCAACAGGTTCGTCGGCGTCGACCTCGTCACTTATCTCGTCGGTAGTCGCGGGAAGAGTTTCGAGTATCTCGTGTGTCACAGACCCCGAGTAGTCAGAGATAGCCGAGACCGCCTGTGAGAGAGGACCCACGCACGTGTTGGGGTTACAGAACTCCTCACACTTGTCACGGCTCAGAAGGTTGTATGTCACGGCTGCCTCCTTTCCCTTCGAGGTGATAACGTACTTCTCGCCGTCGGTCTCGACGAAGCCGTCGTCTATGAGTTCCTTGAGACGTCTGTCGACCATACTGGGGTTGATTCCGAGGTACTCCTCTATCTCCGAGAAACGTGACTCTCCGTTCATACAGAGATAGACAATAATACCCTCGCTCTTCGAGTACGAGAGGGTCTTGAGCATAGACGAAGATAAGACGCCGAGAGAGGATAAGCTTACTGATTAGTACGCTACACGCGTTTCGCGGCTTCGAGTGCTATCTCTATGACACGTCCGACGCCCGCGCGCGCCTCCTCGGGAAGCTCCTCGTCGTCCTCTGTCTCGCCCTTCTGTTCTCCTGCTACGAGGTTTCCGTCGACTGCGAGGACGGCTCCGGCTTTCACACCGCGTCTCCTTGCAAGAGTGAAAAGAGCCGACGCCTCCATCTCAACCGAGAGCATTCCCGCCTCCTCCCAGTCACTCGCGGGCTCGTCCTCAGCGTAGAAGGCGTCGTCTGTCACTACCGACCCGACGTGAACCTCGTGTCCTCCCTCGTCTGCGGCGTCTACGAGAGAATTCGTGACATCGAGAGACGGTACGGCGGGATACTCGACCTCCTCGTACCTCTTGGTCGTCCCCTCGTACTTCGCCGAAGCAGTCGGTATTACGACGTCACCAGTTGTCACGTCCTCCTGAAGACCACCCGTAGTACCGGGACGTATGAAGGTCTCCGCGCCGATGTTGACTAACTCCTCGACTGCGACCGCGGCACTCGGGCTTCCGACCCCTGTCGAACAGACTGTCACGGGTTCGCCTTCGTAGACACCGTTGACGAGCCTGTACTCTCGGTTGTGTGAGACTACCTCTACGTCTTCGAGTCTCTCGGCTATTCTGTCGACCCTGTCGGGGTCTCCGGGAACGAGAACCGTCTGGTTTATGTCGCCCTCGGAGGCGAGTATGTGAGGCTGTTTTACCTCGGTGTCACCGTCTTGTGTCATACGGCTTCTGTGGTACCGATAAGTAGAAAAAGCTTCCGAGGGATACGCTAACCAGATGGACGTTCCCAAATCTTCAGATTCGCGTGCACCCGAGAATGGGGGTTCTCGGGACGCAGAGAAACTCGGCTCGGCGATAGACCACACACTCCTCGACAAGGATCACACGACGGAGGACGTTGACGAAGCTGTGAGAACGGCGGACGACTACGGCATGAATATCTGTCTCCCGCCGTCGAGGATCGAACGCGTACCAGCATCCTTCATGGGTGAGGTATGTAGTGTCGTCGGCTTCCCCCTCGGGTACAACGACACCGAGACGAAGGTATTCGAGGCACAGCGTGCATCCGAGGACGGCGCTACGGAGGTCGACGTCGCGTGTAATGTCTCACATCTCAAGTCGAGGAGCTACTACGAGTTCAGGAGCGACGTCGAGAGGGTCGTCGAAGCCGCCGACGTCAGGGTAAAGGCTATAATAGAGACGGGTCTTCTCTCGAAGTCGGAGATAAAGAGGGCGTCTAAGCTGTGTGTCGAGGCGGGTGCCGACTACGTCAAGACGTGTTCGGGGTTTACCGACGGTGAGGCTACGCCGAGCGACGTGAGGACTATCAGAGAGGCTGTGGGCGAGGGAGTAGGCGTGAAAGCAAGCGGAGGAATAAGGAGCTACTCCGATGTCGTCGAGATGGTGAGGGCGGGAGCGACACGTATAGGAAGTAGCTCAGGGAAGGAGATAGTCGAAGATTTCAGTCAGAGTCAGAGCCGATGACGTAGTCGTTTACTGTGTTCCTGGGTATCAGAACCACCTCCTTCGCGTCCATCCTTCCGTCCTTGAGAGAAGCCGCGAGCCGTGTGGCTGTCTCGAACTCGACCGCCCTTACAGTACCGTCTATCTCGTAGGTCGTCTCGTCAGTCTGAGTCAGAGCTAAGTAGTCGTCGCCGAACTTCCTGTCCTCGTCGGACTTGTAGTGGTACTCGTATTCGTCGCCCTCGGAGTCTCCGTAGGTTCCAGTCGACGTCGACGCGGTTCCGACAGCCGTACGTCTTATCACTGAGTCGGCGGGGACAACCCAGATCTCGGAGCCGTCTTCTACGTCTATCTCTCCGGCATCACGTCTCTCCTCTATCATATGTACTATCTCGTCGGGAGTCGTCGCAGTCGCGGAGCCGACGTCGAGGAGGTACTCGTCGAGCTTGAGAAAGGCACGGAACTTTATGCCTCGCATTAACGGGCGTAGACGCGGAACGGGTTTTATACTATCGGTCGGTGGGTCGGTGACGAGGCTGGATCTTCAGTATCACTCGAATATGTCGAGTACGTCTTCAGTCATCCCCTCACGTGAGAAGACAGTGACCAAGTCATCCTTCTGTATACGTGTCTGACCCTTGGGGATTATCACATCGCCGTCCCTGTCGACCGCGACTATCAGGACTCCCTCGTCGAGGTATCCCTCATCGTCGGCTTCGGCTATCGTCATTCCGACCAGGTCTGAGTCCGCGCCGACGGGAATCTCGAATATCTCGGCTGTCTCTCCGACGTGCATGAAGTCCTCAACCGAGGGAAGCTGTACCGCCCGGAAGAGGTAGTCGGCGATGAGATGCTGGGGGTTTTCTAAGACATTCGCGCCGACCCGTCGGAAGAGGTTGAGGTGTTCGGGGTTCTGGACTACAGTGACCCTTTGTGGTATGCCTATCTCCTCCGAGAGGAGGAGTACCATCATGTTGGTGGCGTCGGACTCCGTAGTGCAGATCACAGCGTCGGCTTCGTCGGCACCCGCGTCTTCGAGAACTGATTTGTCGCTCGCGTCCCCCTCGATCACGAGGCAGTCGTAGTCACGGCTCATCTTCTCGGCTCTCTCGGGGTCTTTCTCTATCACGACGGTGTCGACCCCGGCTTCGGTGGCGAGGTCTATGACCTGTGACCCTATGTCACCCGCGCCGACGACTATGAGGTACATAGACTCTAATCTCACTCCTTCCCTAAGTCTCTTTTCTAAGAGCTTTACGTAGTAGGTTGACAAGGAAGACTCCGATGTAAGAGACTGCGAGAGACGTAGTCAGGCTGTTTCTGCCCAAGACTCCTATGACGACAACCAAGACGGGAGCCACGAGTATAAGGGAGTCGAAGACCCTGTCGTCGGCTCCCATCTCGTAGACAGTCCGGAGAACCGGGATTCGGTCTATGTCTATGTCCATGTCTCACCACTCCACCTCGATCTACATCTCGGTCTTATACTCATACCTCGAATCCTCCCGTGATGCTCTTGAAGACGACGAGAACTGGTATTATCTCCAGGCGTCCTATCCACATGTTGAGGAGGAAGAAGCTCTTGGCTACGGTCGACATCTCGGGTGACGTGATACCCGCCGAGAGACCGACGTTGCCCTGTGCGCTCGCGACCTCGAAGATCACGTTTTCGAGGCTGTAGACGTCGGGAACCACAGACAGGAGGACGAAGACGCCGGCGAGTAGAAAGACGACCCAGAGGAACGATATTATAGCCGCCTCCTCAAGCTCGTGTGCGACCTCGGCGTCGGAGAGCGTCCTTCCGTCGATTTCGAGATGTCTCACAGCCGTGTCGGGATAGAAGACACCCGCTATCCTGTAAGCAGTCCCCTTCGTGAGTGTGATAGCACGTATGACCTTTATTCCCCCGACCGTCGAACCCGCGGCGGCTCCTACCGTCATAGCCAACGAGACGAGTATCTGTGACTCCGCCGACCAGTCGCCGACCGCGCCCGTCTGGAAGCCAGCGCATGACGCCGCCGAGACGAACTGGAAAGTACCGTACCTGAACGACTCGAACGCCGATGAATAAGAGCCGTTGACGTAGAGGAGTGCCGAGAGCACGACGCTCCCGAGTGTGAAGATACCGATGACCCATCTAGTCTGTATGTCGGAGACGACACGTCTGAGATTGCCCTGGAGAAGGAGGTAATGTACGGGGAAAGCCACGCCTCCGACCGCCATCACGGGAATCACGGCGAAGTCTACCAGGGCACTGTCGTAGGTCGCTATACTGTTGTCGGTGACGCTGAATCCTCCCGTCGAGAGACCCGTCATGGCGTGGTTTACGGCGTCCCAGAGAGGCATCCCGGCGAGCCACAGCAGAAAGACCGAGACGAAACTGTAAAGGACGAATATCCACCAGATCGTCCGGACAGTAGAGAGTATGCTCGGATGTATCTTCTCCGAGCGCGCCTCGCTCCTGTAAAGAGTCAGAGAGCCGCTCCCCGGGCGCGCGAGTATAGCCGTCGTGAGTACGATCACACCGACGCCGCCGATCCACTCAGTGAAAGACCTCCACCACTGGAGCGTATGGGGCAGGACGTTCTCGTGACGTGTCATGGTGAGTCCTGTCCCCGTGAATCCGCTCATGCTCTCGAAGACGGCGTTGAGGGGCGACTTGAACGCCGCGACTGTCGGCGACATCTCCGGTGACCCGAGTAAGCCGGGGTCGAGAGCGACCGTCCACGCTATCAGTACGAAAGGGAAAGACCCGAAGACTGCGACCACTCCCCAGCCCAAAGCGGCTATCACCATCCCGTGGAGCTTTCCAGGGTCCTCGGCGTCGGCGTACCTGCGTACGAGGAGAGTTCCGACGCCGAAAGGCACGAGCGATGAGACGGCTAATCCAGGGACTGCATACAGCTCCCCCCAGATCAAAGGTACTAATATAGAGATTCCGACCGCCGCCGAGAGCGCCCTGAGTATGTTCCCGAGGTCGCGGAGAACCGTCTCCGACGTCCAGACGAACGAGGGTTTCATCTTACCGTGTCGAAAGACACCGGATCTGAACATAAAACCTGAGGTTGGCGCTCTGGTCAGTGGTCTGTAACGGAGACTATTAGAAGACAGTTCTTAAGTACGAAACCGTCGTGTTTTACGCCACTATTCAAGATGCGGGTTATAATAATAGGAGCGGGCCAGGTTGGGTCTAAGATCGCGGCGGAGCTCTCGAAGTCACACGAGGTCGTCGTGATCGACGCCGACAAGGAGAAGGTCGATGAGCTGACCTACGCTGTCGACGCGATGTCGATACACGGAGACGGTACCGACACCGACGTTCTCGACGAGGCGGGCGTGTCGGAAGCCGACATGCTCATAGCCACTACCGACGAGGACCACGCCAACATAGTCGCGTGTACCACGGCGAAGACACTCTCGGACGTCTTCACTGTCGCACGTGTCAAGAGAACTCAGTTCCTGAGGACGTGGGAGAGGTCGGAGAAGAAGGGAGCGATGGGAGTCGATTACATGGTCTGTTCGGATCTCCAGACGGCGAAGGCGGTGGTCTGGGTCACGACTTTACCCGCAGCGAAGGACGTCGACCTCTTCGCCGAGGGACGCGTCCAGATGGTGGAGTTCGAGATAAATGAGGGGAGTCCCGTCGCGGGTATAACGGTAGAGAACGCCGATGTCCTCGACTCGTTGACCTTCGCGGCTCTCCTCAGGGACGGCGAGGTCATCCTACCAAGGGGTGACACCGTCATACGTGAGGGCGACTCGGTGATCGTAATAGGGAGCGTCGAGAGCACACAGAAGTTCAGCAACAGGCTGATGTCGGGGTCGATAGAAGACGACAGCCACGACGAGGAACACGGCGACATTGTGATCGTCGGAGGGAGTCAGACGGGATACCACACGGCGCGTCTCCTCGAAGAACGCGGATACCAGCCTAAGCTCATCGAGTCTGACCCCGAGAGGGCGCGCCGTCTCGCCGAGGATCTTCCCGGAACCGTAGTGATGGAGAGCGACGCCACCGACATCGAGTTCCTGAAACGTGAGGGGGTCGACAGGGCAGACGTCGTGATATCCGCTCTCGACACCGATGAGAAGAGCCTCCTCGTTTCGCTCCTCACGAAACGTCTGGGTGCCGAACGGTCGGTCGCCGTCGTCGAACAGGGATCGTACGTCGACCTCTTCGAGACAGTGGGGGTGGACGTCGGTGTCAACCCGAGGAAGATAACCGCCGAGAAGATCACGCGTTTCACGCGTGATTACCGAGCCCAGAACCTCGCCGTGATAGGCGACGGAGAGGCGGAGATACTTGAGATTGAGATAGACGACGACAGCCTACTTGCCGACAGCACCGTCGAGGAAGCCGCTGGGACTCTCGGATCAGGGGTCGTCTTCGGAGCCATCACACGTGACGGAGGTTTCATAACACCCCGCGGTGGTACACGTATGCGAGCCGGCGACCACGTAGTAGTCTTCGTCGAGGACGAGCATCTCGACGAGGTTGCACCGATGCTCTGATGAAGTACGGTATCGACAGATTGATTCGTGTATTAGATCGAGTTTGACACAGCGGGATACAAAATAAGAGATAATAATGCGTGTGGGTATACCGAGACTCAGGGTTGACTACCGAGCGAGCCTTTCGATGATAGGCACGGTTCTGAAGTTACTCGCCGTGCCTCTTCTGATTCCGGTCGTCGTGGGTGTGATCTACGGCGACTCGTTGGTTCCCTTCTTCGTTACCATAGCCGTAACTCTCGTACTCGGGGAGTCGCTCGAACGTCTGAGTCCCGACGCCGACATGGGTAACCGCGAGGCGTTTCTGATGGTGCCTCTGACCTGGATCGCTGTCGTAGTCATCGGCGCGATCCCGTACGTCGTAGAGGCTCACGGAATACCTCCCGTCTATCCGGCACCGTACCCCGAATCGAGCCTCGGAGACCCCGTAGACGCCGTCTTCGAGAGCATGAGCGGATTCACGACTACGGGAGCTACCGTGATGGAGTCGATATCGTTCGAGTCCCACTCGCGCGCTCTGATGATGTGGAGACAGGAGACCCAGTGGCTCGGCGGAATGGGTATAGTCGTCCTCGCGGTCGCTATACTCCCGAGGCTCTCAGTCGCGGGCGCACAGCTAATGGAAGCCGAGGCACCGGGTCCGGGTATCGAGAGGCTGACTCCACGTATAAAAGAGACTGCAAAGACACTCTGGAAGATATACCTCGGTCTCACTGCTCTCCAGGTAGGTCTCCTCTATCTCTTCTACCGTCTCGGACACGCTCCCGAGATGACTCTCTACAACGCCGTGGCTCACGGCTTCACGACGCTCCCGACAGGGGGGTTCTCACCCGAGGCGAGGAGCATAGAGGCGTTCTCACCCCTAGTCCAGTGGAGTATCGTACCGTTCATGCTCGCGGCGGGTACCAACTTCGCCCTCTTCTGGTATCTCCTCAACCTCGACTTCGGTGACTTCTTCGGCGACGAGGAGTTCAGGTCGTACATCGGTGTAACCGCAGTCCTGTCACTGATGGGAGCCGCTCTGATCTTCTTCGACCCGGGTCTCGAATCAGTCGACGGCATAGGCAGGATAGCCGGCGAGGTAGAGCCCGCATTACGCCACTCAGTCTTCCAGTTTACCTCGATAGTCACGACGACGGGATACGCGAGCATGGATTTCAACGCGTGGGGATTCGGGTCGACGGTGCTCCTCTTCATAGCTCTCTTCGTGGGCGGAAGCACGGGAAGTACGGGCGGCGCGATAAAGATAATGAGATGGGTCGTCGTGGTCAAGTCGATCAAGCGCGAGCTTTTCACGACGGTTCATCCCGAGGCTGTCAGACCCGTCCGTCTCTCGGGTAACCCGCTCGATGAACGCGCGATCCGTGGCGTCCTCGTCTTCGTGACGACCTACCTCGTACTCTTCTTCGTCGGCGTCTTCCTCGTCGCAGTCGACGCCTCGAACGCCGGAGTAGACATTAGCCTCTTAGAGGCAGCCTCGGCAGTCGCCGCGACTCTCGGAAACGTAGGACCCGGATTCGGAGCCGTAGGACCGATGAACAACTACGCCTTCTTCTCCGACACGACGAAGCTGTTTATGGTCGTTCTGATGTGGGCGGGAAGGCTCGAAATCATACCCGTCCTCGTAGTTCTGACGCCGTCGTACTGGACGTCCTGAGCAGTAAGCAAAAGTGACGTGTGGGGTGGGCGCGAAGAGGCAGTATGTTCGGAACATCGGGTATACGCGGAAGCCTCGAAGAGGTCTCACCCAGTCTGTGTCTCAGACTCGGAAAGGCTGTCGGGAGCCTGTCGTCGAGAGTCGTCGTAGGACGAGACGGACGTCTCACGGGGAAATCTCTCAAGAACTCCTTAGTCGCTGGGTTAGAGAGTGTGGGAGCCGAGGTCGTCGACGTCGGAGTAGTTCCGACACACACGCTCGCCTGGGCGGCGCGCGAACACGGGTGTCTGGGAGTGATGGTCACGGCTTCCCACAACCCGCCGAGCGACAACGGACTCAAAGTATTTGGCTCCGACGGAAGCGAGATAAGCCGCGAGACGGAGAGACGGTTAGAGGAGAGAGTCGGTGACAGCGACGTCGCCGAGCCGCGCGACTGGACTGAGTCAGACGAACGCGGCTGTTTGAGTGCCTATCTGAGAGACGCTCTCGACTACGTAGGAGAAGACGGGGACGTCGATCTCAGAGTCGCGGTCGACTGCGCTAACGGCGTCGGTTCCCTGACTACGCTCCCGCTCCTGAGAGAGATGGGATGCGAGGTCACGGGGGTCAACGCCCAGATAGACGGTAGCTTCCCGGGACGTGAGCCGAAGCCGACACCCGACTCACTCTCGGAGTTCGGTGACTTCGTCCGAGACGGCGACTTCGACTTGGGTCTCGCACACGACGGCGACGCGGACAGACTAGTAGTAGTAGACGGTGACGGCGACGTAGTCCCCGAGGACGCAGTCGTGGCTGTCCTCGCCGACGACTACACGAATAGAGACGGAGGCACAGTAGTCACTACGCCGAACGCGTCGTCGAAGATAGACCAACGCGTCGACGGAGAAGTGAGACGGACACGTCTCGGGGGGCTCTCTGAGGCACTCGACGACGACGTCGTATTCGCCGCAGAGCCGTGGAAACACGTCTTTCCGAAGTTCGGCGGCTGGATAGACGGAACCGTGAGTGCAGCCGAGGTCGTACGTCTCGTCGCAGAGGCAGGAAGCACCGAAGATCTCTTCGGCGACATACGGATCTCAGTCGAGAAGACCAACGTCGACTGTCCCGACGACGCGAAGCGACAAGCCATCGAAGGCGTCGAGGAGAGGACAAGAGAGGAGTTCGGCTCCGAGGCGGAGATAGACACGTCTTACGGAGTCCGTCTCGACTTCGGAGGCGGAGACTGGGCACTCGTACGTCCGAGCGGAACAGAGCCGGTCGTACGTGTCTACTCCGAGGGGTTCGAGTTAGAAAGAGTAGTCGAGGTCGTCGAGGAAGCTATTCGAGAGGCACAGTAGCCTCGTGTCCGTTGACCCAGGTAAAACGGTAGTCTTTCTCGGAGTCCGACTCAGCCTCGAAGGCGGCGTTGACTGACTGAACCTCGGCGTCCCCTTCCCAGTCGACACGGTAGCTACCCGCGTCACCCACACGTGTCTTGCCGGCGACAGGAGCGACCTCTCCGTTACTGACGGCGAGGGTCGCTTTCGGCGGTTCGAGACTGAAGACGTCGACGCCCACAGTGTAGTCAGTCTGAGTGTCAGTCGCTGGCGAGTACATTCCCATCTCGTATCCCTCGTCGAGTTCGACTCCTGTGTAGATCCTCTTGACACCACCGTCAGACCCGGAGCTTTCGGAGAGGTTTGACAGAACCGCGTTCCAGAGCCAGAAGAAGTAGGAGTCGGAAGTCGTGCCCTCCCGCCGGATACGGTAGACGGCGACCGCGGAGTCGGAACGTCCCGATCGGTTGGGTAACTCGACGCCGTCAGTCCACGCGCCGACGTATTCGAGTTCGTGGTCGGGAGTCTGCCTCTGTTTCCCCCAGACACCGTTGTCGCCGTAGATGTCGGCTGTCTCGTCAGCGAAAGAGTCGAACTCGGTCTCAGAAAGCCCTCCCTCGGAGTTACTGGATCTCACGACAGTCGAGGTATCACGTCTGTCGAGAGTAGTTCCGCCACCGAGACAGCCGGCTGTGAAGACAGTAGCAGCGGCTGCCTTCACGAAGTCTCGTCTTTCCATAGCTATGGTATGGTCAGCGTTCCGGAATAAAGGATTTGTGTAGGAAGAAGAGAAGCTACTCGAGAGGCTCGAACTTAGTGCCGTAATGTATCATGCCTTCCTCGCCGTCCTGTCCTATACGTCTGAACGAAGTCTCGACGCGGTCGCCTATCTCGACGTCCTCGTCGACGACCTGACCCGTCGTACGTGCTCCCTCGTCTAGCTCGACGACAGCGAGCGTGTAGGGCACGGTTCCCTCGTAGTCCTCTCCGGGGTCGTGGACACGCGTGTAAGAGACGACCTCTCCCTCTCCCGAGAACTCCTTCTCGACTATCTCGCCGTCCCTCCTGCAGTCAGGACACAGACTGCGCGGAGGGAAGTAGGCTGTGCCGCACGTCTTGCACTCTGTTCCTACGGTTCTGTAACGCTGGTTTATCTTTCTCCAGAAACGTGGTACTGTCATTTATCTACTGCCTCCTTGAGCTCGGGTTCTGGTTCGAGTTCGAGAGTATGCTGACTACGGCTGTCGCGCCCGTTCCTCCGACGTTGTGGGCGAGTCCGACCTCGGCGTCTTCGACCTGTCTCCCGTCGGCTTCGCCTCTGAGCTGTGTCACGACCTCGGCGATCTGTCTCACACCCGTCGCTCCGAGAGGATGTCCACACGCCTTGAGACCTCCCGACGGATTTACGGGTATACGTCCGTCGAGTCCTGTCTCGCCGTTCTGGGTAGCCTCGCCTCCCTTTCCTTTCTCGACGAATCCGAGATCCTCTACTGCGAGTATTTCGCCTACGGTGTACGAGTCGTGAACCTCGGCGAGGTCTACGTCGTCGGGATCTATACCCGCGGAGTCGTATGCGGTCTGGGCGGCGTGCTGTGTCGACTTGATACTCGTCATGTCGTCCCTGTCGTGGACTGAGAGTGTGTCGCTCGCCTGTGCGGTCGCCTCGACGTAGACTGGATTGTCGGTGTACTCCTCGGCTACGTCGGCGGAGGCGACTACTACCGCCGCCGCGCCGTCGCTTCCGGGCGAACAGTCGAACATCCTGAGAGGCTCCGACACATACGGAGTCGACTCGACTACCTCGGCGGGCACAGAGCTCTGGTACTGTGCGTACTCGTTGCCCTCTGCATTGGCGTGGTTCTTGACTGCGACCTCCGAGAGCTGAGACCTCGTCGTGCCGTACTCGTCCATGTGTGCACGCGCCATCATAGCGTAGAGCGAAGGGACGTTGGCACCCTCGAAGACCTCCCACTCCCTGTCGGCGCTCCCGCTCAGGGCGTCGGTCGTCTCCTCGGCACCGAGGTCTGTCATCTTCTCGGCTCCGCTAGCGACGACGACGTCTGACGCGCCGCTCGCCACGTCGAGGACTGCCTGTCTGAAAGCGAGTCCTCCCGAGGCGTCGGCGGCTTCGACACGTGTCGCGGGTATGTGTTCGACCGCGAGTCCGGCGTAGTCGGCGATGAGCGCGGCGACGTGTTCCTGATCTATGAACTGACCCGCGCTCATGTTTCCGCCGTAGAGAGCGTCTATGTCGTCTCCACCGACGCCCGCGTCTTCGAGAGCACGTACCCCCGCAGTCGTGAATATGTCTCTGAACGATCTGTCCCAGTGTTCGCCGAAAGAGGTCTGTCCGACCCCTATTACTGCTACGTCTCTTTCCATTCTTACTCCTCCTTTATCTTGCCCTTGTGCTTGGCGTACTCTCCGTAGTCGAGATACTCTACGTCGTCGGAGTCGATGATGTCACGCACGAGAGGTGCGCGGTCACGTCTCTCGATCTCCTCAGTTATGTCGAGCGAGAAGGCGTCACTTCCCGCTCCCGATCCGAACGATGCTAAGAAGACGCGGTCGCCGGGCTCCGCCTCGTCTAAGACAGCAGAGAGACCGACGAGCGACGCGCCGCTGTATGTGTTTCCTATCTCGGGTGTGAGAAGACCCGTCTCGTACTGTTCCTCGTCGAATCCTATCTTCTGTGCGACCTTGACGGGGAACTTACCGTTGGGCTGGTGGAATACGGCGTAGTCGTAGTCGTCTGTCGTCGTCCCGAGTCTGTCCATCAGCTTCTCACTCGAACTCGTTATATGTCTGAAGTAGGCGGGCTCTCCCGTGAAACGTTCTCCGTGCTGAGGATAACGCGCTCCCTCACGTCTCCAGAAGTCGGGGGTGTCGGTTGTGAAGGACGCGGTGTCCTCGATCTTAGCCATCGCCTCGTCGTCGTCTCCTATAACGAAAGCCGCGCCTCCGGCGGCGGCACTGTACTCAAGAGCGTCCCTCGGCGCGCCCTGTGAGACGTCGGCACCGATAGCCATTCCGTAATCTATCATACCCGAGTCGACGAGTCCCATACACGACTGTATCCCCGCTGTGCCTGCCTTACACGCGAACTCGAAGTCGGCGGCTGTCATGTCAGGGGTCGCGCCTATCGCCGCGCCGACTATCGTTCCCGTCGGCTTGACTGCGTAGGGGTGTGACTCACTTCCGGTGTATATAGCACCGATCTCCTCGCCGTCTACGTCGACACGTCTCATCGCGTTCTTCGCCGCCTCGGTGGCGATAGTTATGGTATCCTCGTCCTCGTCGGGGACGCTTTTCTGTTCAACGTTGAGACCGTTCTTGATGACGTCTGGGTCGTCTCCCCAGATACGTGCTATCTCCTCGGCCTCTATCCTGTACTTGGGTACGTAGGCTCCGTAGCTTACTATTCCTGCCATTCGGTTACTCCTCCTCGTATCTGTTTATACGTGAGATCATCTTACTCAGATCCATCTGTGTAACGCTCAGGTCTATTCCTTCTATACGTGCGAGACGGGGTGCTAGATCCGACATCTCGTCTTCGTCTATTCCGTGTAGTACGACGGCGCGCGGCTTGAGGCTCGTGACACGTATTGCGACGAGAGGACTCTCACCGCGCGAGACACGTGTGAAAACGAGTGCGCGCTGTGTCGTCCAGCCGTAGAGACGCGTGAACTCGGCGTTCGAGAGGCTAGTTATCGCCTTCACCGAGTCTATGACTGTGTGTCCGGCGAGTGTCTTGTCGTCGTCGGACTCCTCGCCGGCTCTGTGAACCACGTCAGCGTCTATGGCGTCGTAGAAGTCGTCACCGTCGACGGGGGTCTCGTAGTCCCTGAGATCCTTTATGGCGTCACCCTCGAAGCCGGCTCCGAGAATACGTCTGTACCTTCGGAGTGTCTCGCCTCCGCGCTCTCTGTCAATCTCTATGAGGGCATCGACAGTCCTCCTCACTACGTTCGCTCCAGGGCTCTCGCGTCTGCCGCTCTCGTAGTCACTCACGACACTCACCGAGACCCCGAGTCTCTCGCTGAGCTCCGACTGTGAGACTCCGAAGTTCTCCCTCCATTTCCGGAGTGTAGATCCGGGGTCGTCGCTCAGGACGACCTCTCCCGCAATCTTCTCCGAGAGCTTAGTCTCAGGTGTCGAAGCCGCGCGTGCCTCCTCCGTCTCAGCCATCTAAAGGAGAGTCACGTCTCTCTCATATATATGTAGCGAAAGGCGACGAAACGAGTTTCGACAGCTGTCGAAAGAGTGTCAGGGGTTTTCGGGTCTGTCTCCCAAGGTCACCTCAACGGTCTTCTCGTCTCCGTCATGTACTACGGTTACCTCGACGGTTTCACCCGGACGTGTCTCAGTAGCGAGATGGCTAGCGAGATCCTCCGATGAGTCGACCCCCATCCCTCCGATTCCGACTATGACGTCTCCTCCGGTGGGCATCCTTCCGTCGGTACTGCTCGGCTCAAGGATGCCCTCAGAGGGCCCATCGTCGATTACGTCGACTACGAGTATGCCCCTCACGTCTTCGAGACCGTTGGCTTCGGCGACAGCAGGTGTCACGGGCATAGTCGATACGCCGAGGTACGAGTGGCTGTAGTCGCCGTCTTGTATGAGTTCGGGGACGACACGGCTCACCATCTCGGGCGATATTGCAAAGCCGAGATTGTCGCCCTGTTTGGCGCGGTTGACACCCACGACCTCCCCCTTGAGATTTACGAGAGGACCGCCGCTGTTACCCGGATTTATGGGAGTATCAGTCTGAACCGCGTCGGGGATTGCGAAGCCTCCTCTCGTCCTCATAGACCTGTCGAGTCCGCTGACTATGCCGTGTGTGACAGAAGCCTCGTAGCCGAGAGGGTTTCCGAGGGCGAGTACGACCTGCCCCCTCTTAGGATCGGAGGACGCAACTGGTAGTGGGTCGGCGTAGGTGGGAGGATCGTCGACTCTGAGTACGGCTAAGTCAGTGTAGACGTCGGTTCCGATAACCGTTGCCTCTCTCCAGTCGCCCTGATTGAATCTCACCCAAACATCCTCTGAGTCCTGTACGACGTGCTGGTTGGTGACTACGTGCCCCTCAGAGTCGTAGATGAATCCGGATCCCTGACCCGAGTTAGTCGACGCCGAAGAGCCGACACGTATCGAGACGACAGAGTCTATCGTAGAGTTGTAGACCGACGAGTAGACTTCCGACGGGCTTCCCGTGATATTTACTGAGACCGGAGTCCCGGGTCGCGTGTCGGCTCCGGCTCCCTCGGGCGACTCCGAAGTAGAAGCAGACGGAGACGGGTTCGGCGACTGGGGCGCTGCGGTGTTTACGACGCCGAATATGACGCCGAATATCACCACGACGGCGACAGCTCCGCCTATCTTCGATTTTGTACTCATTTGCGTCTAAGTAGACGGCTTCGGAGAATAAGGCTGGTGGTAGATGAGTCTAAGCGTTCCCATCGGCGTCGGAGAACTCGTGTCCACAGTTGGGACACGTATGTTTCTCGTCGGTCTCCTCACGCCGAAGCTCGCGGCTCGACTCGGCAATCTCCTTCATGGCGTCAGTTATGCGATCCTCAGCTTCCTTCTCTCTGTCGACAGAGACGCGCGCGCCCTCGACTTCCAACAGGAAACGTGCGGTCTCGGTCGACTCATAGACTATGTCGTCTATCTCGTCGGGCTCGAAGAACTCCGACATAGCTCCGTAGAGGAAGGTAGCACCCGACTTACGCACCTTGTCCTCGAAAGAGTTTCTCGCCTCGTTTACCGCCTGTGGCGAGTAGGTGTCTGTCATGAAAGGGACAAGGTCGGGGAGGTTCTCGCCTATGAGTGTCATCTCGATCCCCGTCTCAGTCCTGAAGTCGGAACACAGACGCGCTATTGCCCACTCGCGCGCCGTGATGTAGGTACGGTCTCTCAGGAACTCGTTTACCCTGTCATACTCCGACTCCTCGACCTTCTTGAAACGGTCGTACTTGTCTATCTCGTCGGACTCCATTGGGATAGTTTAGTCAGTCTTTCAACTTAAAGACCTGCGCTGGGTGTCGTCTCAGACGTCTTCGGCTTCGAGACTGTGTCTGTGTAGCTCAACGGGTATACCGCCGGCTTCGAGTAGCCGACTGTGGAAGTCCCGCGTGCTGAAGTCGGTCTCGTCGGCGAGGTCTGAGAGAAGTCTCTTACCGACCGTGAAGGAGACGCCGTTTCCGGGGTTACGGCTGTAGGCGACCGCCTCTGACCACGCAGCCTCGGGCTCGAAGCCCGCCTCTTCGACGAGGTAGTCGGCGGCTTCGTCGACTGTCATCTCTCCTCTGCTGAGTCTCATGTCGACTACGGCACGGCATGCGTTTCTGATCCTCTTCTCTGCCGAGACGAGACGTAGACCCTCGGCAGTCGCTCCCGTATCGAGTTCGTCGACGAAACCCGACTCTATCGCAGTCTGTGCGGTGTATCCCCTCCATCCCTCTACGAAGTCGTCGCCGAAGCTGTTGAATCTCCCCGCGAGGCTGTTGACGCGCGACGGACTGAGACACGAGTAGACCTGCTGGAGATGGTGTCCGGGGAAGACGTCCGAGAAGACGGTGTACGCAATCTCGGAGACGTTGTGAAACCTGAGCATCTCGGAATCTGCGGGTGGTGAGACGTAGTAGACTGCGTCCTTCTCGCCAAGGGGGGTGGGCTCTACGTAGCCAGAGTCACCTATGAGTGGACGGAGACGTTCGGGGGTCTCAGATATACGGAGGCTCGACTCGGGGACGTCAGCGAAGTCACCGTCTGTGAGACGGTACGCGGCGTCGGCAGTTCGTCTGTACTCGTCTATGACTCCGTCAAAGGTCTCGGGATGGTCGGACTCAACCGACTCTATAGCCTCGTCGAAGGATGGCGCGTCAATCTTCGAGACAGCGTCTCTCAGATCCTCGTCCGCCGCGTCAATCTCCGACTCAGCTATCTCGATGACCTCCGAACTCGGCGGCAGGTAACGGAGTTCGAGGAGACGGTCGAGTTTTTCCTCGCCGACCGGGTCGTAGCTACGCGTGTCGAGCGACTCTAGCCAGTCACGGTAGTCGTCGACAGCGTCGATGACGTCCTGTGAGTTCGCACTTATCCTGTAGGCGACGTCCTGTCTCTCTATGTCGCCAGCGTGGTCTGCTATAAGCTGTAGGAGACCCGGAATCTCAGCACACGCCTCTATCTCGGATTCGACCCACTCGTCGACGGGATCGGTCAGACGGCTCTTTGTCTCTTCTATGTAGTCGGGACAGTCTTCGAGACGGTCGGCTATTCTCTCGAGACGTTCCTCGAAGGGAGCGAAGTCACGTACGAAGAGGGGGTAGATCAACGAGACCACGCCGTCAACCGCCTGTGGGTCGGACTCCCAGAGACGTAGCTCGTCCATCTCGTAGAGGTCGTATTCGAGACTCGAAACAGCCGCCTGTTTGCTCACTGTGTCTTCGTCTAAGCCCCTGAGTTCTTCGAGGACGTCCTTGGCGTCTTCTATCTCTTCCACTACGGATTCGCGGCTTCCGTCGGGGACGTCGGAGTCGTAGTCGTGGACGCCTAAGACTGTCGCCATGTGGGGGTTGCGTTCGAGTACACGGTCGAAGTAGTCGGAGACCACGGCTTCGGTCTCTGTCTGTGTCTGATCGTCTGTGTCTGTCATTGAAGTAGAGTCGGGACGCGGCGACTTGTAAACTGTGTCTATATCTACGTCTGTGGCAGATCGCCGCGGACGACATAAGGACCGACTACACGCACGAACTGTGAGGTCACGACGAGTAAGATCGGGCCTAAGAAGATGCCGTAAAATCCGAAGACTGCGGGTCCGAGTATGTAAGCGAACATTAGGAGACCCATGTGAGTGTGCTTGCCGCTGACGTAGGGTCTCACGAGGAAGTCGGGCACGAGGTCAACGACGACGAGTGTGACGGCGACGAAGACCGCGACGAAGACGAGGGTCTCAGCCCCGGCGGTTAGGTATCCCATCGCCCCCATGTAGGCTGCGACAGGAAGGTAGACTATCTTCATCCCCACGACGGGTATCAGGCTTCCCGCGCCCGTGAGAGCACCTACGAGAGCCGGATACGGAACCTCGACCGCCTCAGGTGCGACGTAGTTGTAGGCGTAGAAGATCCCTATTCCGATTATGGCTGTCACGAAGGCGTTGAGTATGTTTCCGAAGAGTATCGACGAGAGTTCACGGTCGACGGCGTCGGCGTAAGTCTCGACTATCCCCGTCGAGTCGTACTCCTCAAGTATCCACATCCTAAGACGGCTGCCGTCGGCTAGTAGGTAGTAGGTTCCCGAGAAAACTAGGAAACTCCTGAGAAGGACACCTCCGGCAGCCGTGACCGTCTCAGATATGCTCTCGGAGGCTGTGGTCAGCCATCTACGAACCGAGTCGTCGTTGGCGAGTTCACGTAGCTCCGAGACTGTCAGACCACGTATACTGTCGAGGGTGAGAGGGGGCGAGTCGGTAGGTGTCGGAAGTACACCAATGTCAGGGACATAACCCTCTCCGAGAGCATCACGTATCTCGGGCACTAAGAGCGAGACTGTGTATCCTAAGAGAGCGACGAAGGGTATCAGAAATATGAGTATCGTAGCCGCGGCTCTGAGTCTCGACTGGTATGGGAACGAGATGTCCTCGAGAAAACGGTGGTCGGAGAGTGACTTCAGGCTCTTGTGTATCGGACGGCTCGCATAGTAGAGAAAGACGGTAAAGACGGCTGTCGCGGCAAACTGTGTGACCACGTATGTGACAGTCCCGAGTAAGAGAATGAGGAGTACGCCGAATCCGACGCGTCGGAGCAGGTCGGCTCTTAGTCTCGTTTTCTGACCTCCGTCTTCACCTTCGTTAACGTCGGACTGGGACATCCTGTCTAGGCATTACGGAGACAGAACATAAATGTCAGGACAGTTCCTCGGGGTCGACATTCGAAGAGCTTTGCTCTCGTTGGCTCAGAAATCAAAGATTTCTGAACGTATGCAAATCGAAGATTTGCTTGCACACTAATCAGAGATTAGCGGATTTCGTGGTTCCTTATGTAATGGAAGATGTAGTTCTGAGCATAACCGGCGTACTCTCCGAAGTAGTCGCGGAAGTTCTCCGACGTCTCGGAGTAGCTCGACCCCGCTAAGTCGGGATAGTAGGTCTCTATAGCCTCGTCTATCCACGTGTCTATCGGAACCGCCTCGTTGAAGCCGAGCGAGAAGAGGAGTATACAGTCGGCGACCTTGTCTCCGACGCCCATGAGACGTTTGACCTCGTCGTGTGCGTCGACGTACTCCATCCGCCTCACCTCGTCGGGGTCGACCTCTCCGTCTGCGACCATACGCGCCGTCTTGACGACATACGGGGCTCTGTACCCCAGACCTATCTCTCTGAGCTCTTCCTCTCCCGCCTCGGCGAGAGTCTCGGGTGACGGGAAGACATAGGCGTCGTAACCCTCGATAGGCTCACCGTACCTTCGTCTGATCTCGTCGACGAGACTCTTTATGCGCGGTATCCTGTTCTGCGCGCTGATTATGAAAGAGACAGTACACGCGAAGAATTCGTCGTTGACGACTCTGAGACCCGGGTACTCGTCGATACCGCGTGTCACGAGTTCGTCGTGTGAGATCTCGTCGTGTATCTCGTCGAGTGGGTCGTCTAAGCCGAGGAGACGTCTGACGGCTTTCTCGGAGGCTCCCGTGGTCTCGTACCGAACGCCTTCCTCGTGGTCGTCCTGATAGACCCTCACTCCCTCTCCCTCGACTGCTGTCGAGAATCCGTCGCCGTCAGTTTGACGTCTCCAGACAAAGGTCTGTCCCGACTCAAGCGTTTCAACGAGGTCGATACGTGTCTCGATCTCTCTCATATCTGTATGCTCCCGACACAGTCGTCGATGCTACGTCTGACTTCGTCGTACTCACGTAACATCGTCTTCCCGTCGTCGGTCAGAGACGCACCCCCACCCTCGCTCCCGCCTCTTTTCCGCTCGACGAGTGTCGTCCCGAGCCGCTCCTCGACTGTCTGTATCTTGTCGAGAGCGTACCTGTAGCTCATCTCAGTGTTCTCGGCTGCCTCCGAGACTGTTCCCGTCTCGTCTATCTCCTGAAGGAGAGCCATAGTCCCCTCACCGAAGACGTAGTCCCCGTCGTCGTCGGTGAACCAGAGCTTGAACTCGGGATATATCTCCATACGGATACGTCGTGCGCGCCGGGTTAATAGATATGGTGCTCTCGCTGTTGTTATGGACTACTCAGTCTTCGGGGTCGTCTTAGCCCCCGACGGCGGAACGATTAGGACATTACTCGTTGACTTCTCTGCTACGCTCTCAGTCACACTTCCGAGGAGAAGACGTCTTATCCTGCTGAGACCACGTGATCCCATCAGAACGAGCGACGGATCCCAGTCGTCTTCCTCAGCAAGTATCTCCTCGACAGCGTTGCCCTCACGAACGTTCGTCTCTACGTCTATGTCATCCTTCAGATCCTCAAGCTCGCCGCGGAGATCCTCAAGTGTCTGCTTAGCTCCCTCTTCCCCTCCTACGACGTCCTCCTCTCCCGTGAGGACGTGGAGGAGGTCGACTTCCTGTACCGACTCCTGTATATCCTGGAACTCGTTGTACGCTCTCTGTGCGTTCTCGGAGAAGTCGGTAGGATGTAGAACGCGTGAGAAGATAGCCTTCTCGGCGACCTTGACCTCGCCCTCCTCGTGTCCGGTTATACGCTGTATCAGAAGGGGACGAGACGCGGTTCTCGCCATGTTCTTCGCTGTGCTCCCTATGAGGGTACGCTGTATACGTCCACGTCCCTTTGAGCCGACTATGATCATGTCGGCATCGACCTCCTTCGCGAGATCGTTTATACGTCTGTACGGCGTGCCTCTCACGACGTGGGACTCGACTTCGAATCCCTCGTCTTCAAGAACTCCCTTCTGACCGTCGAGTAGCTCCTGCTTCGGGCTTTCGAGGTCGAAAGGCGCAATACCCGACCTCATCGAGACATTTATGACATGGATTAGATGTATCTTGTCGACGCCGACTCTCTTAAGACAGTCGAGACACGTCTGTGACTTTACCGCCGCCTCTGTCGGCTCTGACAGATCTGTCGCGTATACGACTTCCATGGACTTGGGTACTCGTTCATACGGTTTATAATCTAGGGTGGCGGCAGACACCGAAGCTACCGCCTCAGCCAGCCGAGGAACGAGTAGTCAGTGTGGGGGTCGTAACGCCTAAATAGAAGACTGTTCGAGAGAACCGAGACGCTCGAAAACGCCATAGCCCCCGCGGCGAGGACGGGCTGGAGAAGGCCGAGGGACGCGAGGGGTATCATCGCCGTGTTGTATCCGAGCGCCCAGAAGAGGTTCTGTCTGATCTTCGAGAGTGTAGCTTCTGAGACACGGAGAGCCTTGACGACGTCGAGGGGGTCGTCTCTCATGAGTGTTATGTCGCCCGCCTCTATCGCGACGTCGGTTCCGCTTCCTATCGCAGTCCCGACGTAGGCAGCAGCGAGAGCAGGGGCGTCGTTGACACCGTCGCCGACCATCATAACACGTCTACCGTCGGACTGTATCTCCGAGACGACCTCTTCCTTCTCGTCGGGGAGTACGTCGGCGTGGACGTCGTCGGTATCTATGCCGACCTCGTCGGCGACGGCGTGTGCAGTACGTGGGTTGTCGCCCGTGATCATCATGACGTCGAGATCTCTCTCAAGCAGACTCTCTACGGCTTCCTTCGAGGACTCCTTGACTGTGTCGGAGACTCCGACGACACCTATGAGGCGTCCTTCGAGGGCAACCATGACCGCAGTCTTGCCCTCATTTTCGAGCCTCTCGGCGGTCTCTTCTCCGGCGGAGACATCTATCCCGTTGTTCTCCATATGTCTCCTGTTTCCGAGGACTACCTCGCCCTCGTTGGTCTCGGCGTGGAGACCGTGTCCGGGGACGTTCTCGAAGCTCTCGGGTTCGTCGAACTCGACACCTCTGTCCTCGGCACCCTCGACGACCGCGCGTCCTATGGGATGTTCACTACCTGTCTCCGCGGTCGCGGCGAGTCGGACGACGTCTTCGTCGTCGTACTCGTCGACGACCTCCAAGCCGCCGTCTCCCACCGCGGAAGAGTCCGAGACGGGAACTACGTCGGTCAGACTCATCTCTCCCCGAGTGAGAGTCCCTGTCTTGTCGAAGACTACTGTGTCGACGTCTTTGGCTCTCTCCAAGACGTCACCGCCTTTGAAGAGGACGCCGTTCCTCGCTCCTATTCCCGTCCCAACCATAGTCGCCGCGGGGGTCGCGAGACCGAGTGCGCACGGACATGCTATCAGGACTGCGGAGGCGAAGACTATCACGGCGAACTCGAAGACAGAGACTGCGGCGGGTCCACCGCCGACGAGTCCCCAGAGAGGAAGCGCGGCGACGAAGCCCGCAAGTGTTTCGGGGAAGACGTACCACGCCGTACCCCAGATGACCGCGTTGAGTATCACTATGGGAACGAAGTAGGCACTTATCCTGTCGGCGACGTTCTGTATCTCGGGCTGTCTCGACTGGGCTTCCTTCACGGTCGAGACTATCTGCTGAATAGCGGTGTCGTCCCCGACCTTAGTCGCCTCGACTCTCAGGACACCGTTCTTGTTGACGGTCGATCCCACGACATCGTCGCCCTCCGACTTCTCGACGGGAACCGACTCACCCGTTACCATCGCCTCGTCAACTGCGCTCTTGCCCTCGATCACGGTTCCGTCGGTAGGTATCTTCTCACCCGGACGTACTTTCATCACGTCGCCGACCTCGACCTCATCGAGAGGAACCTCGGTTTCGTCTCCGCCTCTCACGACAGTCGCGGTGTCAGCTTCGAGTTCGAGGAGGCTTCTGAGGGCGTCACCCGCCTGTCTCTTAGCTCTAGCTTCGAGGTAGTTTCCGAGTGTGATGAAGACGAGTATGAGAGCGGCAGTGTCGAAGTATAGGCCGCCCGTGATGAGGTCGAGAAGTACGGCTATGGAGTAGAAGTAGGCTGTCGAGGAGCCGAGTGCAATCAGGACGTCCATGTTCGCAGTCCTGTTCCTCACGAGGGCGTTGTACGAGTTGACGTAGAACTCCTTTCCGAGGACAGCCTGGACGGGGGTGGCGAGTCCGAAGGCTATCCAGCCCGTCGGAATGCCGAGGACTGTCTCAGGGAGACCCACTGAGAGTTCGACGACGAGCATGAGTAGGAGGGGCACAGCGAACGACGCGCCGAAGAGAACGAGTCTGAGCTTTCTCTCGACCTCGGCGGTCTGTGATCCGTTCTCGTCGGTGCCATCGCCGTCGGATCTCACGGGTTCGTACCCTGCCTTCTCGACCGCGTCGTATACCTCGTCGACGCCGGCGTCCATGGGGTTATACTCGACTCTCGCCTCGTCGGTGGCGTAGTTGACGTCGATGTCTATGACTCCCGAGACGTCACCCACAGACTCCTCGACAGTCTCAGCACAGTTGGCACACGACATCCCGCGTATATCGACGGTTCGCGTCCGTCTAACGGGGTCGTAGCCCGCCCTTTCGACTGCGTCGTAGATCTCAGAGAGGGTGACCTTCTCGGGGTCGTACTCGACTGTCCCCTCGTCGGTGGCGTAATTTATGTTGGCGTCGTCGATCCCGTCAAGTGAGGAGATCCCCTCTGCGACTGCCTGTGAACAGTTGGCACAGCTCATGCCCTCGATACGGAGATTAGCCTTCATACTCTGAGTACGTGACTCAGATTCAACCGTCTTTCGGCTAAAAAAGTTAAGTAAAACCCGCTCCTAAGCACGGATTCTTAGGTGTCAAGCTCCCTCTCTTAGCCTCTCGTACCTCTCCTCGAAGGATGACTCACACGATGGACAGCAGAAGTGGTAGGTATCGCCGTCTATCGTAACCGACTCTCCCTCGGACGTCACCGTGTTGCCACATTCGTCACAGCTGAGTGCGAGGGTAGCGTCACCCACTCCGGGGCTCGAAGCCGTGTCGATCAGGAGGCTGACTTCGTAGTCCTCGATCCCCTCGACCGACGAGGCTATCTCGCTGACTCTCTCGGGACTCGTAGTCGCCGTGAAGACGACGCGTGAGTCGGCGGTCGTGTAGAGATCGTCTGTCTCGTCGAAAGCACGTAAGACGTCGGCAGCGTCACGTGTGTCGGCGTTGGCTTCGAGGTAGAGATCCACGAGCACACGCACCCCCTCGTCGAGGAGAGACCTATCGAGGTCGACTGTGAACCGTCTTACGACCCCTATCTCTTTCAGGCGGTCGATCCGGTCGGAGACCGCAGGAGGCGACAGGCCCACCTCGTCGGCAATCTCGCTGTAAGGACGTCTCGCGTCTTCTAAGAGTAGGTCGAGTATCTTCAGGTCGGTATCGTCTATGCCGCGCATACTGTGGCTTGGTCCGATCCTAAGCGACCTCGTACCCGGCTTCCCTGACAGCGCCCTCAACGGCTCCGAGATCAAAGTCGCCGTCTACCTCGACTACTCCGTCCTCGTGGTTAGCGGTGACATCGGTGACACCGTCGATATCACCCACGGATTCCTCGACGTTCTCCTCACATCCGTCACAAGCCATTCCCTCGACTGTAAGCTTCTGTACCATACTCCGGGTAAGGCTCGGTACCGGAAAACGGTTGTGCTACTCCGTCTCAGAGACCGGCTTACGGAGGGTCAAAACGAACTCAGCACCTCCCAAGTCGCTGTCTCCGACCTCGATGTCTCCGCCGTACCTCTCGACCATCCGCCTGGCGTAGCCGAGTCCTATTCCGGCTCCCTCACTGTCCTCGCCCGAGAATCCCATCTCAAATATCCTGTCCTTGATAGAGTCAGAGACCCCGTGTCCGTCGTCAGAGATAATGACGGAGATCTCGTCGTCGGTCTTGTCTGTCGATAGACGTACGTTTACGTCACCCTCGTTGTGGAAGCCGGCGTTAGTAACGAGGTTACTCAGGACTGACGAGAGCATGCCGTCGGCTACTACGGCTGTCTCGAAGTCGTCAGGATCGTACTCGACAGAGAGGTTTTCGTAGTCGTCGGCGTCGTCGACAGCCTCCTCGACCTGTTCGATGAGTGAAACCCGACGTGTCTCAGGCTCATGTCGGGTTCCTCTCACAAGGCTGTGTGTCTTCGTGAGGACGTGGTCGGCGGACTCTACCGAGTCGAGGAGAGACCCGACCGAATCGTCGTCGGGATATCTCTCGGACAGCCTGCGCGCGTGGCTCTCTATCGAGTCGAGCTTGTTACGCAGGTCGTGTCTCAGAAGTGCATCGTAGGTCTGTATGACTTCCTTCCGTCTCTCAAGCTCGTCCATCGACCTTATATTGCTTATCGCGGTTCCGGCATGCGAGGCAAGTATTTCGAGAAGGTGAACCCCCTCGCTCTCGTCGTCGAGGCTGGCACTCTCATATCCGTCTGTGTCGTCCTCGGAGACTGTCTCTATTACCCCGACTACGTCGTCAGCGACTGTGACCGGGACTGCTACGACCACCTCAGCGTCAGAGTAGACCGAGACGTCGATATCGTCGCCTGATACGACGACTGAGTCTTTCGTCTCGTAAGCCTCACTCGCGACGGCTTCGTGTTCGTCGCCCCTCTCGACACGGTCTGTCGTGGTGTCTACGACCCTCAGAGATCCATCAGTGGGCTCGACGTATGTCGTGTGTGTGAATCCTATTAGGTTCTCAGTAGCCTCTATGCTCAGACTCACGACATCGTCCTCCGACGAGCTCTGGTTGAGAACCCTGGCGTAATGGTTGAGGTCGGCAACCTTGTTCTCGAACTCGGATCTGTGTTTCGACATCTGGTCTTCGTACTTACGTGGAGGCACTTATAAAACAGGGTGGAAGCAAAATTCTTTTGCTCAAGAGGGGAGTCTCTCAGATGTG
This sequence comes from Halorutilales archaeon Cl-col2-1, assembly GCA_041891055.1. GTDB lineage: Archaea > Halobacteriota > Halobacteria > Halobacteriales > Afararchaeaceae > Afararchaeum. The sequence goes on from CP169074.1 coordinate 1,269,691, forward strand.
AACGTACGTGTACGTGTGGTCGACTACGGTCTCGGGAACCTCAGAAGCGTCAGTAAGGGTCTCGAACGCGCGGGCGCAGACATCGAGATCACCGACAGTCCGGCTGAGATAGACGAAGCCGACGCTCTCGTCCTCCCCGGAGTCGGCGCGTTCAGAGAGGGAATGGAGGAGTTGGAGAGGCTACGGGGAGCCGTCGAGGACGCAGCCGACGACACCCCGATCCTGGGAATCTGTCTCGGGATGCAGATGCTTCTGACTGAGAGCGAGGAGGGGTCGGAGTCGGGGTCAGTCGAGGGTCTAGATCTCATACCCGGAAGGGTGGTGCGTTTCCCAGACGACGTCGGTAAGATTCCCCACATGGGATGGAACAGCCTGAGAGTCGAGAGGAAACACCCGGTCGTCTCGGGGATAGAAGACGGCTCTCACGTCTACTTCGTCCACTCGTACTACGCCGACGCGGGATCCGACTCTACTGTGGCTTCGACCGAGTACGGCGTCGAGTTCTCGTCTGTCGTGGCGAACGAGAGAGGGAACGTAGTCGGGACACAGTTCCATCCCGAGAAGAGCGGCGATGTGGGCCTCAGTATACTCAAGAACTTCGTCGAGTACTCCGAGGAGTACTGAGATCTCAGAGGTAGAACTGAATTGACGGGGGAGACTGAGGGAGTCACCGTAACCGAGAGACGGACTGCGACCCTCGGGGTTCTTCTGGGAATCTTCCTCGCGGGAATAGAGGGAACTGTAGTGAGCACGGCGATGCCGACAGTCGTGAAGTCACTCGGAGGACTCGAACTCTACTCGTGGGTCTTCGCTTCCTACATGCTATTCGCGGCGGTCTCGATGCCCGTACTCGGGAAGCTGTCTGACATATACGGTAGGAAGAGGCTCTTCGTCGCGGGAGTTGTTGTCTTCGTCGCGGGAAGTGCCCTCTCGGGGCTTTCGAGGAGCATGACACAGCTTATACTCTTTAGATGCCTCCAGGGGATAGGCGGCGGGGCGATGTTCTCGATACCCTACACGATCTTCGGTGTGATATACCCGCCCGAGAAGAGGGGGAATGCGATAGGATACGGCAGCGCAGTATGGGGAATTTCGAGCGTGATAGGTCCCCTTCTTGGATACGGCGTTGTGACCTACCTCGGATGGCGGTGGGTCTTCTACCTCAGTCTTCCCGTGGGTGCTGCGGCGATAGCCCTCGTGTCGTACTCGCTCGAAGAGACAACAGGGGAGGCTGAGTCGGTCGACTACCCGGGGGCTTTCGCCCTCGTTGTCGGGGTCGGATCGTTCCTACTTGGACTCGAGTTCGTGGGGAGCGGAGCCGAAGCGGATGTCGGCGGAATCTCGGTGGGACTCCTAGGTGTCTCAGTCGTCTCGGTAGCCGGATTCTACTTAGCCGAGAAGAGAGCGCGTGAGCCGCTTCTATCGCTATCACTCTTCTCAGACGGCGTCTTCGTGGCGACGAACACCGTAGCGTTTCTGACGAGCTTCACAGTCTTCGCCGCGATAGCATACGTACCTCTCTTCGTACAGAGCATGAGGGGAGGGGCGGGAAGCGCGGCACTCGCAGTCTTTCCTATCTCACTCGGCTGGTCGGGGACGAGCGTCTTAGCGGGAAGGCTCGTCAGCCGCGTGGGGGAGAGACGTCTTGCGACGTTCGGTGGAGTGGTCATGACGGTCGGCTTCGCGGGAGCGTCTTTCTGGAGCATCGACACGTCACTGCCCGTCGTGATGGCGACTGTCTTCGTAATGGGCGTCGGTATGGGAAGCATCACGGTTCCTCTCCTCACGTCGATACAGAACCATCTCGGGAAGGAGAAGATGGGTCTGGCGACTTCGTCACAGCAGTTCTTCAGGAACCTCGGCGGAACTGTGGGAGTCTCAGTCCTCGGATTCGTAATGACTCTCACAATGCGTGACAGCCTTCAATCCGTCGAGGGTGTCTCGGGGATCGGCGAGATACAGCGTCTCCTTCTCGGAAACGGCTCGCCTCCCGACGAGGTGGTTCCCATACTTACTCAGAGCCTCGTGAGGGTCTTCACAGTCTCAGTGGTAATCTGTGTCATTGCGGTCGTCGTGGCGAGAAGACTCCCCGTCGACTCAGTCAGGGGAGAGTCCGACGAAAGTAGGTAGTAGAAGAAGGACTAAAGACAGTCCTAGGATGTCACACAGACTCAGATTCCACATAGTAGACGTCTTCGCCGAGAGAAAGTACTCGGGAAACCAGCTTGCGGTGGTCAAGGACGACGGGTCGCTCTCCGACGACGATATGCAACGTATCGCTCGGGAGTTCGGATACTCCGAGACGACATTTATCGAGTCCGACGTCAAGGACGGAGCGTACGACGTCCGTATATTCACACCCGAGGAGGAGATTCCCTTTGCGGGACATCCGACGCTCGGGACGGCTCACGTGATACGGGAGGGGGTGGAAGAGAAGCCTCAAACTGAAACCCTTCTGAACCTCGGGGTCGGCGAGATACGGGTCGACGCAGAGTTCGAGGACGGAAACGAGATCCTCTGGATGTCTCAGAAATCGCCCGACTTCGGACGTGAGTTCAGAAGAGAGGAAGCCGCCGAGGCTCTGGGTTTGAACTCAGACGAGATAGACAACAGTTATCCCGTCGAGTACGTGTCGACTGGTCTTCCGACTGTGGTAGTCCCACTGCGGAGCATCGACGCCCTAAAGCGAGTATCCGTGAACCGCACCGCCTACGACAGCTTCGTCTCAGGACACGACGCTAAGAACATACTCGCTTTCTGTCCCGAGACCCGGAGTGACGAGAACGACGTCTCCGTGCGTGTCTTCGCGCCGTTCTACGGCGTTCCGGAGGATCCCGCTACGGGAAGCTCAAACGGCTGTCTCGCGGGATATCTACTTCGTCATAACTACTTCGGGAGTGAAATCATAGACGTCCGTGTGGAACAGGGACACGAGATACAGCGTCCATCACTACTACGTCTGCGTAGTTCTGTGAGCCAGGACGGAATAGAGGTAAGAGTTGGTGGACAGACAGTTACGGTCGCAGAGGGAGAGCTTTTAGTTTAGGTGGGTGAGAATGGAGAAGATCAACCAGGACGACGTCGACTGGAAGGATTACGAAAACGGTGAGTCGGAGTTCCGCAGAAAAGAGCTATCGAACTCAGTCGAGTCTGAGAAACTAGGGTGTAGCCTATACGAACTTCCTCCAGGGAAACAGTCTTGGCCCTACCATTACCATACTGCGAATGAGGAGGCTATCTTCGTTTTAGAGGGAGAGGGACAGCTTCGTGCCGAGGGTGGGAAGCACTCGTTGGAGAAGGGTGACTTCGTGACACTTCCAGCTAATAGTAGTGGTGGACATACTGTATTCAACGACAGCGACCGGAAAATACGGTACTTGATGGTGTCCACGATGAACGAGCCCGACGTGACTGTGTACCCAAAGATGGAGAAGCTGGGTATTTTCGTGGGCGATCCACCCGGAGGTAGGAGTGAGGACGGGCGCGATCTCCACGGCTTCTATAAGATCGACGACGACGTCAGTTACTGGGGCGAAGATGGGGACTGATACTCAAGGACAGAGCCACCGGGTCGAATAGGAGTACTACATCTATAAATGTCGTCGGCTCCAGTCTCAGTATCAGTAGTGATGAGTGAATCCAAGCCCGAGGAGATAGCCCAGGTTAAGACGTCACTCTCGGACAAGACAGCCGTAGTCACCGGATCGACGAGGGGAATAGGACGTGAGACGGCTCTCAGCCTCGGACGTCTCGGGGCGGACGTCGTAGTTCACGGAAGGGACAGCGAGAGGGGAAAAGAAGTCGTCGACTCGGTCGGCGCGCTCGACAACGGAGCGTCGGCGGAGTTCGTGAGAGCCGACTTCTCGGAGGCATCGGAGGTCAAGTCCTTCGCCGAAGAACTGCGTAAATATGGCTGCGTCGACATACTCGTCAACAACGCCGGAGGCTACTTCCGCGACGCCGAAACGGTCGACTGGAGAGGTACTCAGGTCAGCCGTACAGTCGCAGTCAACCATCTCGCTCCCTTCGTGGTAGTCGCCGAGCTATCGGAGAGTATAGAAGGTCGTGTCATCAACACGGCGTCTGAGGCACACAGGGACGCAAGCCTCAATGTCTCGAAGTTCGAGTCCCCCGAAGCAGGATGGTCGGCGTACTGCCGTTCGAAGCTCGCAAACGTGCTCTTCACGAGGAGTCTTGACAGACGCATCGAAGACTTGGGTGTCTACTCAGCACATCCTGGAGTCGTGCTCGGAAGTGGTCTCTGGAGGGCATTCCCCTCAGTACTACGGAGAGGTGCTAAGATACTATCGCCTCTCTTCGACTCGCCGGAGAATGCAGCCTCAAACCTCGTGTATCTCGCGGCGAAGGAAGACGTTCCCGACGGCTATTACTTCAAAAACAGAAAGCCGTCGAAGCCATCACGCGAAGCCCGGAGCGACGAGAACGCAAGACAGCTCTGGGAGTGGAGCCGCGAACTAACCCAAAAGGGGACGGATAATACCTCGTGATCCAGAAATGCTTTCAGCAACTAAGCCTGATTCTCCAACATGGAGTTCAGCATAGACGGTCCTTCTGGAAGATTACAGACGGTCTTACTGCTTCTACTCGGGATTGCGTCAGTGGGATACGGAGCGTACAGCTACAACGTCCAGTCGTCGGCTCTCGACTCAGGGGTGGAGGTCGAAGCGACTCTAAACTCGACCTCGGTGGAGGAGGTGTCACAGAGACGGGGTGTGGGCTACGTTCCCCGTGCGACCTTGACTTACAGATACGACGGCAAGGAGTACAGTTCTTCGAATGTATACCCCGGGGAGCTACCCAGGGAGTTCGATACCGAGGACGCCGCCGAGTCCGTCCTCGACGGATATGATACGGGAGACACGGTGACAGCGTACGTTCCGCCTGAGTCGCCCGACGACGCCTACATCAAGCACGAGAGCAGTAATAAGCCGTTTCTGATAATCGGCATCGGCGTCTTGTTCGTCGTGGGAGGAGTCCGGTCATTTCTTTAGCTACTTCCGTCTGTCGGTAGGTTAGGGTCGAACTCAAACTCGGGTAGTCTCTCCTCTATCACGTCACGCCTGTCTTCGAGCCAGTCGGGAAGCACGAGCCGGCTTCCGAGACTCTTGACGTCCTCGTCGACTGTGAATCCGGGGTCCTCGGTTGCGACCTCGAAGAGAATCCCGCCCGGCTCACGGCAGTATATCGAGTTGAAGTACTTCCGATCCACTTTACGAGTCACGTTTAGACCGTGGTCAGCAAAGGCGTCGCGGAACTCTTCGAGCTCTCCGTCGTCGGATGCTCTGAAAGCGACGTGCTGAACCACTCCGATACCCATACGTCCGCTTTCGTCGTCGGTTTCGACGACGTCTACTACCGACCCCATTCCGTCGTCTTGTGTTGAGTAACGCCGTCTACCTCCGGACTCGTCTTCGAGTGAGTAACCCAGTACGTCGGTGAGAACCGAGACGGTCGGGCCGAACTCCTCGACCGCGAGAGTTACACTGTGGAAGCCACGTAGCTGGTGTTCGACGGGTACAGGACTCCCCTCCCACGGCTCGGCGTCGGTCTCCGTATCGCTGGCGACGAGTTCGAGACTGACACCGTCGGGGTCGGTGAAGCCGAGAACCGGATCACCGAATCTTTCGATATGGTCGACTTTCACCCCCTTAGATTCGAGACGTTCCTCCCAGTAGCCGACTGAGTCCGACGGTATCACGTAGGCGACCGTCTCAGCCTGTCCCGCTCCATTCCTACCAGGGAGTCGGTTAGCTAAGAGAGGAAAGAAACTGATGTTGGTTCCGGGTGTACCCTTTCGGTCACCGAAGTAGAAGTGGTAGATGTCGGTGTCGTCGTGGTTCACGGTGCGTTTGACGAAACGGAGTCCGACTATGTTGACGTAGAACTCTGCGTTGGGTTCGGGATCACCTGCTGTCACTGTCACGTGGTGAAGACCCGATGTCGTGGGTTTGGATGTCACGGACTGTGTACAGACCGTAAGAGTATCCGTCTTGTGGACACCGGAGAGAGGTCAATACTTGTCCGCAGCCTGAAGCTCAACGACAAAGACAGTACCCTCACCGTCGGGGGCGTCGGGGTTGTCCTCGACCCAGACATCGCCGCCGTAGCTCTCGACGAGTGTATTGACGAGATAAAGACCGACACCCGTACCCTCGCTTTCGAGTCCTTTCTCGCCTTTTCCGAACACCTCTTGTTTCCTGCCGTCGGGGATACCTGGACCGTTATCGGCGACACATACGATGATTCTACCGCCCACGTTGTCGATCTCTGCTGAGACCTCGACCCTCGGAGTCGGCTTGTCGTTGTGCTGTACGGCGTTGTTGAGGAGATTCCTGAAGACAGTCGAGAGGAGATCGTTCGCCCTGACGTCGACATCGGGTATATCATCCACTCGGATCTCGGCGTCGGAGTGTCTTTCGGAGGCTTTCCTGACGGAGTCCTCGACCGAGTCGGATAATCTAACGGCTTTAAGCTCTACGTCGTTACCTCTCTCTATTGCCTCGACGAAGTCACGTGCGGTTCTCGTGAGATCGACGACGTGCTGACTAGCGTCGAGAACCGTGTCGAGGTACTCCTCGCCTTCGTCGTCGACGTGGTCTCTGAGCTTACTTCCCCATCCGAGGACTTTGTTCATGTCGTTACGTATGTCGTGTCTCACTATCCGGTTGAGAAGGGCTAACTGATCCTTCTCAGTCCTTATCCTCTCCCTTGCCTCGATGGTATACAGACCTATGGAGACGTTATGGGCGATCTCCTCGACGACACGTCTCTCGTTCTTGGATATCCCCGACGGGAGATGTAAGGTCATTATACCGTATGCCGTGTCCCTGTACTCAAGCGCGAGGGCTATCGCTCCGTGACCCTCCCTTTCGGAGTCGTGCTGTTGGTACGGGGGACGAGTGATATCGTCGATTGTGAGAGTTCCCGAGTCGAGAACCTCATCTATGTACTCCTCGGTGTGGATCTCACGCCATCTTCTCTCGCTCTCTGTCTCGGAGTCGGCTATGCTCCCGGCGTTGTAGATCTCGGTCACTTGATTGTCGTCATCGAGAATTGCGATCGCTGTACAGCCGTATCTGTATCCCTTCTCGCTCCTCGACGCGAGGGTGTCACGCACGGTATCGAAGACATCCTTTCGGCTGTCAGCGTCGAGTATCCCCTTAGTTATGTCACGAACCGAGTTGAGCATCGTCCTCAGCTTCCTCTGTTCGGTGACGTCCTGTACGGTACCCAGAATTCTTGCGGGCTCGCCGTCCTCGTGCTTCAGATTGCTTCTCTGATGTATAATACGCACCTCGTCGTCGTTACCCGCTCCACCGCAGTTCCGGAGTATACGGTAGTTCGTCTCGTGGTATCCCTTCTCGACTGTCTCGTCGATCTCGTCCCCCATCCTCCCCCGGTCATCGGGATGGACACAGCTACGTATCGTGTCGTAATTTTCGACCAAGGAGTTCCTTAGACCAAGTATCATCTGAGCCTGCTCCGAGAGTTCGATCCTTCCCGAGTCGAGGTCGAGAGACCAGTATCCGATGTCGGCTACTTCCTGTGCCTCCCTGAGACGGTCACGAGCACGTGACAGGTCCCGGTTCTTCTGTCCCAGATTGAGCGACAGACGACGGTTCCGTAGGAGGTTCCGGATACGCGCGTCGAGCTGTTTCTTGTCGACAGGTATCTCGACGACATCGTCGACTGTCTCCCAGACACCGGGGGGAACCTCTTCCCTCTCACGTTTGACCAGGAGATAGGGGAGAAAGACGGGCTCCTCCGACTCCTTCTTCTCTCTCAGACGTGAGGCTCTGTGCTCGAAGGTTGAGACATCGAGTATAACCAAGTCGAGATCCGACTGTATGTCAGAGTCAGTTCTGACGTTGTGATCCGTCTGAAGCTCGTCACGGAGTAGATCTATGTCGGACTTGTTCCTCAGAAGAAGTAGTATATCGGAAGTCGGAGATCTACCTGTCTGAGAAGAGACGCGCTCCTCAACCATCTACTATTAACCCAGATCACAGGCATATATGAGTTGTGATTCCTGTACAGTTTACCCCAAAATACAGATGGATAATCAAAGATTAGCGAACGTTACGAGAGCTTTGCTCTCGCTGGCTCGGAAATCGAAGATTTGCTTGCACGCTAATCAGAGATTAGCGAACGTCCCGAGATCTACGATTCTGTTCTATGCAAATTTCAGAGAAATTTGCTCCGTCAGGGATTTGAACCCTGGTCATTGCCTCGAGAGTCCGCCGAGTCTCGCGTAACTCTAACCTACTTTTCGGACATGACTTCTCTGAATCCATGTCTTCTACTGGTGTCTATCAACCTATGACATCCCTATATAACCACCCTAACTACATAAAAACCCGGAACGTTGCCCCAGAAGGCAACTTGGATTGGATTTAACGTGTATACCGAATAGCGGGTGAAGAAAAATGACCCAAAAATTATTATTCGATTCTATCTCTGATTTGTGTAATGGTAATTGAAGGTGCTATCGCAAGTCTTCTAGTCGAAGTCGGTACTAACGCTGCCTCAAAGGCTTACGACTGGTACGACGACAGAGAACGGAGCAGCCGTATATCAGAAAACCTCAACGACCTTGAAACTGAGTTCAACGACAGACTAGGTAAACGTATACAAGAGAGAGCAAACGACGACGACATAGACAGCACGAGCCTACTTCAGGTCGGATGGAAATGGAAAAATGTCGCCGACAGGGTGGACGTCTACGAACTCAGTTTTGAGGACGAGAGAGAAGCAGTAGACGAAATTACAGAGAGGATAGTTGAAACGGTAAATGCCGATACAGATACGTTCGGTGGAACAGAGCTCGACGAGAGTGATGAACAGGAGTTGCACGACATTCTTTCCGACGAATTCGCTGAAGCTACCGAACAGTTCCGTGAAACAGTCGAAGGAAACCAAAAGCTACAGGACAAACTCCAGAACGACCTGAATGTCCAGATACTTGAGGAACTCAGAGAGATGCAGGAATCGTTCGCAAGACTCAACGCGACACCGTACGACGTATACGACTTCCCCGAGGAACGTGACAAGATCCTCGAAAAGCTGGACAAGACATTCATCAAAGAGGACGAAGCCCCTGAGTTCATCGAGAGAAACGACGGAACAGTACCCGACGACCACAAACCTGCTAAGCACTTCGTCGTCGGCCCGTCGGGTTCCGGTAAGAGCCGTATAGTCTTCGAGCGCTTAAAGCGTCTGTCGGACGACAGCCTGGCTCACATCATGGTACCTGACAAGGGCATGCTCTCACCATCAGATGCCTCGGGGCTGGCACGTGAGTCGTTCGACGGCGACTTACTGTTAGTCTGGGGGGACGTACACAGAGTAGCTCTGGATCAGGAAAATGCTTTCGTGAAAGACGTCCTGACGAAGCTTGACGACGCACTCACAGAGCAGGGGCACAGTCTGCACACTCTCTTAGAGGCTCGCTCTGATAAGCTCGACAGCCTGACGGGGAACCTACCCGATGACTTTAACAACGAGTTCTCGAAGAGCATCTGGACCGAGTATGAACCCATCTGGACAGAGGAACTCGATGAGGCAGTTCTGTACAGGATGGTAGGGGCAATGGCGGAGAAGTACGGTGTCGAGATGGACGAAGAGGCACGCGATGCACTTGTCGAAAAGACCAACGACTCGAAGTCCGCACCGGAATATATAGACGCGGCACTATCGACCGTACACGACGAGGATGGCGAACTGACTGTCGAAGACGTAGAAGAACTTTCGGAGACAGTCGAAGAAATGTGGCAGGAAAACTACGACTACTTACGGGACGAATCCCCCAAGGAGTGGAATATTCTCCTCTCTATGAAGGCTCTCTACGACCTGAACGTGCTCCCGTACTCGCGCCTCGTTCGTTGCCTATACCTCGAGGTGTTTAACGGAGACAGGGGAGTGTTCAAGCCCGCGGTGAAATCCCTAAGCGACGGTCGACGGTGGGTAAACGTCGTGAGAGAAGGTAACTCCGCCGATGAAGTTCTAGAAGATGAGGTACGATACGAGATCCATGACACACAGCTTGACGCAGTGAGTTACAGCGCGAAGGACGACGCTGATGAGGTTTCGGAACTACTGCTCGATGAAACCGCCGACGCGGTTCCGCAGGAGATACAGGCTCGTGTACACTTCTTCGTGGGCAAGTCTCTTCACGAATGGGAGGTAGCTAAAAAGGCAGCAGTTCATTATGAGAGAAGCATAGCTATAGAGCCTAATACCATAGCCTACAACAACTATGGTATTCTTCTCCATAAGAAGTTAGACAGACCTGAGGACGCGGAAAAGAAGTATAAGAAAGCAATAAAACATGACCCCGAATACGCCATAGCCTACAACAACTATGGTCTTCTTCTCTATGAGAAGTTAGACAGACCTGAGGACGCGGAAAAGAAGTATAAGAAAGCAATAAAACATGACCCCGAACACGCCATAGCCTACTACAACTATGGTAATCTTCTCGCTCGGGAGTTAGACAGACCTGAGGACGCGGAAAAGAAGTATAAGAAAGCAATAAAACACGACCCCGAATACGCCATAGCCTACACCAACTATGGTAGTCTTCTCGATGAGAAGTTAGACAGACCTGAGGACGCGGAAAAGAAGTATAAGAAAGCAATAAAACATGACCCCGAATACGCCGATGCCTACAACAACTATGGTAATCTTCTCTATGAGAAGTTAGACAGACCTGAGGACGCGGAAAAGAAGTATAAGAAAGCAATAAAACATGACCCCGAATACGCCATAGCCTACAACAACTATGGTAATCTTCTCTATGAGAAGTTAGACAGACCTGAGGACGCGGAAAAGAAGTATAAGAAAGCAATAAAACACGACCCCGAACACGCCAATGCCTACAACAACTATGGTAGTCTTCTCCATAAGAAGTTAGACAGACCTGAGGACGCGGAAAAGAAGTATAAGAAAGCAATAAAACATGACCCCGAATACGCCATAGCCTACAACAACTATGGTAATCTTCTCTATGAGAAGTTAGACAGACCTGAGGACGCGGAAAAGAAGTATAAGAAAGCAATAAAACATGACCCCGAACACGCCGAACCCTACAACAACTATGGTAATCTTCTCGATGAGAAGTTAGACAGACCTGAGGACGCGGAAAAGAAGTTTAAGAAAGCAATAAAACACGACCCCGAACACGCCAATGCCTACAACAACTATGGTATTCTTCTCGATGAGAAGTTAGACAGACCTGAGGACGCGGAAAAGAAGTTTAAGAAAGCAATAAAACACGACCCCGAATACGCCATAGCCTACAACAACTATGGTCTTCTTCTCCATAAGAAGTTAGACAGACCTGAGGACGCGGAAAAGAAGTATAAGAAAGCAATAAAACATGACCCCGAATACGCCGATGCCTACAACAACTATGGTAATCTTCTCTATGAGAAGTTAGACAGACCTGAGGACGCGGAAAAGAAGTATAAGAAAGCAATAAAACACGACCCCGAAAACGCCGATGCCTACAACAACTATGGTAGTCTTCTCGATGAGAAGTTAGACAGACCTGAGGACGCGGAAAAGAAGTATAAGAAAGCAATAAAACACGACCCCGAACACGCCAATGCCTACTACAACTATGGTAATCTTCTCTATGAGAAGTTAGACAGACCTGAGGACGCGGAAAAGAAGTATAAGAAAGCAATAAAACATGACCCCGAATACGCCGATGCCTACAACAACTATGGTAATCTTCTCTATGAGAAGTTAGACAGACCTGAGGACGCGGAAAAGAAGTTTAAGAAAGCAATAAAACACGACCCCGAATACGCCAATGCCTACAACAACTATGGTAGTCTTCTCCGTAAGAAGTTAGACAGACCTGAGGACGCGGAAAAGAAGTTTAAGAAAGCGATTAATCTATTCAGACAGAAGGGCAAAACTCAGCACCTTCTGGTCAGTCTGCGTGGCTTAGTCAGCCTGTCAATGGAGTTAGGACAATGGGAAACAGTAACTGAAAACTGTGAACTTGCTCTCGAAGTACTCGAGGAAGCACCTCAACTCGACCCTGATGGGAGCGAACGCCTGTGGTTCAAGAGCATGAGAGTACTGTCGAAAGAAGATACTATCGAGATTTATAGACACGGGCTTGAGAATGTCGAAGCGTCGCAAGGGAATATGGCTTTCCGCCTCTTTGAGCACGCTTGGGAGAGACGCGACGAACACGTCGATGGTTCACAGTCGTACAGCGCGGCGGTATCGGCGGGCGTCGCACTCGCGGCGCACTTAGATATGGGTGTAAAATCGTCGCGTACCGTTGACGGAATAATCGCCGAGATAGACGCCGACGACCTGTCAGGATCTCAGAAGGCTGTCTACGACGAAGTCCATCCAGATCGCGAGACGGATGTGACGCCTAAGGGTATATTCGAATCTGCCGAACAGTACGAGAGTCTCGGTCTAGATGGAGCGGCTTTTGAGGCTCGGGTCTTCGGAAAGATACTCGGGGCTTTGAAATCGTGATCTTTCTTCGGCTCGGCTTTGTTTCCGACACGTACAACCGATCACTTTCTGGCTTGTTCTGGATAGTTGGCTCCATTGAATCACTAGACTGCGTCGGTGCGGGTCGGTAAATCAAAGGGGTTGAAGCGGGTAAGTAGTGGCTTGCATGAACCTTACAACCCGCTTCACTGAGGAGATGGTGTCGCTGGCCAAAAGTTATTGCGACGATCCCGACGAAGCTGCCTCCCCAGAAGGCGGCGGCAGCTTCGCGGAATACGCGATGATTCCCCTCCACAGGCTGCGAATTTTCCTCGATGAGACCTACGAGATGATTATCGACCGGCTAGAGGTAATGCCGCCAATTCTGGAGATCGTCGGGCTCAAGACCGACGATCTTCCGCATCCATCGACGTTGAATAAGTGCTTGATAGGATCGTAACGCAGGTCTGGCGCGTGCTGCTGCGCCACTCGGCGCAGCTGCACGCCCCATCGCCTCACGTCGCCGTTGACGCAACGTACTACGAGCGGTCACCGGCGAGCAAGCACTACTGCGACCGCACGAACTACCGCGTTCAGACGGTTGAAGCGACGAAACTCGTCGATACAGAGACGCAAGCGATCTTAGACGTGCATTGCACGACCACCCGAGAAGGAAGCGACGCAGAGGTCTGTGCGCAACTCGCCCGCCGGTACGCGGGCGAGTTGCAGACCCTTGCCGCAGACAAGGGCTATGATAGCCAACCGTTGCGTGACACCCTCCGAGAGATGGGCATACGTCCGCTCGTGAAACATCGCGTCTTCGCTCCGTACGACCACGCGCACAACGCACGAATCGAGGATGATCTCTACAATCAGCGCTCAATGACGGAGACAGTGAACTCGTCGGTCAAGCGCTCGTACGGCTCTGCCGTCCGAGCGCGTGAATGGTACCGTGAGTTCCGTGAGATCGTCCTGATGTGTCTCGTCTACAACATTGAAGGTGCTATTTCCTCTCCTACCTGCCAACTTTGAGTGATTGAGTCGAATTCTCCTCGAAACTCCCCAATCAAAGCTGGGAGAGCTATCACAAGGTAGTAAGCAATTCCGCTTCACTCTGCGGATTCAATAGGGCCGAATACTGATACTTGGCAAGAGAACATTTATTGCGAGATACCCAGCGATTATGGCAGCAATAACCCAGACTGGCGGGCCGAGGAAGGACAGTTTCGGGATATCCCAGTCACGCCCATCCTTTTATAGACTTCATAGAAGTATCTCTTGTCGAAGTCCATCCCGTTTGCGATGACTATCCTTTCGGTGCTGTCACTCCCCTCATCGTCTGATGTTTTTCCTCTGGCACAATTATACAAATTTATATATACATAAAAATTTCCGCTGTTCTATCTAATTCTGACATTAGGAATAACCGATACCCCCATTAAGTGTTTGATGTCAAGATAGTAGATATAGCGATTTTCTTTTATTCGTAACTTATGCACACTCGCTGTTAAGCTAAGTTAACTAACTGATGATAATATATAATTGGGAGGAATTAAAAGTAAAATTATGCCGACTAAATCAGGAGGATCACATGCCCTAGCAAGCTTTGTCAGTATTCTAATGGGTGGAGTATTGGAGTCTTATCTGAGTATTCATGCTCCAGTTATTCATGGAATAACAGAGAAGTTTGGCTCATTTCTTATAGAACAAACGGGGTTACCAGTTACTGAAAGAATTGCTGGCATACTGCTTATTACTATTATTCTATCTTTTATATGGGGTTTCTTTTATCATATAGGACGTCATGGTGGAAAATAGATTAAGATTAATATTATGATGAATGAGCAAAGACTCTGAGAAGATATGACACAGAAAGACCCGAACCGGACAGTGGAAATTAACGAATACGGTGAATTTGATCTGCCAGAAGAGTTTGCAGAAGCTGAGGACTTCACTATACGATCTCCAGATCATACTCTCGATGTTGTAGATGGTGAGTCTATCAAAAAAGGGATATTTAGACCACCTCCAATTAATAAGCAAGAAGAAGTTCTAAACCCATCACTATCCCCTGATCTCGTATCTATTAAAATAGACGAAGGCGACCATGAGCCAATTCTTTTCAGGGTCGAAAATGCAAATGAATTGGATCCTGAGATTCTATCAGGCAAGATCAACGAAGAGATATTGAAAAAAGACAGGTCTTAGTTCTACTTACTCCAGAATTTCAGGGATAGTATTATTATGGCTAGTACTGTAATAGTCATTAATGGGGCACCGTATACCAAATAGTAATCGAGTTGAAAGTGACGATATAAAGCCTGGTGCGGATCTTAGCGGCTTAGATCTCAGTTATTCAAAATTACGTGACGCAGAATTGAGGGGAGCAGACTTAAGAGAAGCTAACCTCAAATGTGCAGACTTGAGAGAAGCTAATCTAAAAGATGCTGATATGCGTGAGGCAGATATGAAAGAAATAGATCTTAGGGAAGCAAGCTTATATAAGGCTGATCTCCGAGAAGCAGATCTATATAAAGCTGACCTCCGAGAAGCAGATCTATACAAAGCTGATCTTAGCGAAGCAGATCCTTATGAAGCCGATATTAGGGAAGCGGATTTAACTGGCGTTGACTTAACTGATGCTACTCTTTGGGAAGCAAATCTCAGTGAAAGTGATCTCCACAAAGCCCACTTGAGAGATGCGAACTTGAGTGGGGTCAAACTCACAGGTGCAAACTTTGATGAATCAGAGATACCTGATGAGGTACTCTAAGTTACTAAGTCGGTAAATTAATAAAGAAGTGAGATAACCGTGATGGATATGAAGGCAAGGAAAAAAAGAGTAGCAAGGGGTAGTATTTCTTTATTCTTGGTTATACTAGTTGTTTTCACTGTACTACCGATAGCATCTGCAGAGATGGATATTTCGTCTCAGACTGAGTATTCAGGTGGTGAAGAAGAATCAAACCAAGTCATAGAAACAGAAGTCACTATCTCTCCTGTTGGAAACAGAATAACTAATGCTACAGTAGAAGTTGACCAAACCTCAAAGTCTTTCGTCGATTTTAATACATTCTCTGTTTCCGTTGACCCGGCAGGTGTTGAAGGGAGAGTAGATTCGTTAGGAAACGGAGAGTTTCAAATATCTGAACTTAGAACTGGAGAGCAAGTCACATTATCATATGAAGCATATCCTCGAAGTATAAAGAGCAGATCAGTTCCGGTCAGTACAGTAGACGTACAGTATGTACAAAGAGGACAGGATCTCTCAGAGGGAGCTACCATTGAGGCGAATCTTTCCTCATCACCTTGGTTCAGATTACAGGAAACACAAGAAGATCTTAACGACGTGAGATCTAATTCTACTAACTCCAAATGGATATTTATAGGAGGAGCAGTACTAGGTGTGATTGGGTTGTTATTAGCAGTAGCAGCAGCATTAAAATGTAGAGAGGGTATCAACGGAAGGGGAGGGATATAATATGCAATTACTCTCATACGAAGAAGACATAAAACGAAGGCATTGGTGAATCAGCATACAGAGTAGATTCTAGTAATGACGAGAAAGTATACAGAATTCTCCAAACCGTCTATTTGAGTTTTCATCCAGGTTATCAGCTAAGATAGGTGGTTTCAGACGAGTTTAGCTCATAATTAGGTACTTAATCACTCCAATACCGATGACTCCTAATCATTCAACAAAGCCAAAACGAAGGAACACCCGTCGTTAATTATTTATCAATTAAACCTGTGTATTACTCTCAAAGAAAAGATGAGTTATAAAAAAACTGACCCAACAGTAGTAATAGGTCTTGGGGGGGCCGGTTCCGGCATGGTTGCTGATGTAAGAGATCTTATCAGAAATGAAGTTATAAAAGGAGACAAAGAAATCGATAATAGGTTTCAGTATATAATTATTGATAGCGATGATGAAAATCTAGACAAGATAGACACTAAAGCTGACGACGTGTCACGTATAAATATAGATAAAGGTACTATTGAAAGTGATATAGCAAGGCAGTCAATAGAAGAAGAAGAATACCATTATCTTCCGGAGGACAGTGATATAGAAGCTAGCCATTTAACAGGAAAGACTGGAACAGGGCAGCGTAGACCTGTTGGTAGATATTGTCTCCATTATAATCAAATACATGGTCAGGATAGTATACGCGAGAAGTTGTCTCAACGAATAGAAGGCTCCATAGAGAGCCTAATGGAGAACGTAGGAGATGAAAGTGTCAGCGATAACAATGCTCGTATCTGGATTCTGAATTCACTTTCTGGCGGTACAGGAAGTGGTATGTTTATCGATATAGCTGGAATGGTAAATGAGATAGTTGAAGGTGGTTTTGAGCCTGCTCCAAACACTATTACTTCCGGTGATTTTTCAATCATGGGAGTTGGTTCCCTGAATAAATGGGGGACAGGAGATATAAAGCAAGATTATATTGAAAATGGTTATACCGCTCTTGAGGACATAAAAAAGACAGTGGCAGGGAGCGACGGGGATGTTAAGCTTAGAATACCCGTTAATCAAGAAGATATCAAAGTACACGACTACCTCTTCGACGAGTATTTCTTACAGCCCATAAACTTTGACAAGGATTATAATAGCACAAAAGCTCCTGAATATAGAAGACAGCGTAATCGGGTTATAGGATCTTTAATACTCTCCTATGCCATCAGCTCTTCAACAGAAGATATAGCTGCTGATTTCAATAGTGATAGAGATTACAATATAAACTGGCTAACCGGATATGAAGTAAAAGCTCCAATGTCGGGTATCTATATGTACTCTTCTATGGAAAGTGCTATTGAGAGCGGGAAAACTCAAGTAGAGAAGGTAGATAAATCGATATCTGCCTATGAATCAGATATCAGTGATATATCTAATGCGATGGATGTCTCAGTACACGGCCCTCAAGGAAACGAAGACCAGGATATTGAGAAGAAAGATAATGACTGGAGAGCAAGAATAGAGGACGTTTTAGCAAACGCCGATGGGGATTCTAAAGTAGCTGCTGATTCTTCCGAGATCTCCATGGATACCAGTGACTGGAGTCCTCATTTAAGAAAGAAATTAGACCAGGTAATAGAGTATGCGAGAAAAGAAATATCTCATCTAGGTGGCGACTCAGACAAGGAAGACATCAATGAAGCAAAAAAACGTGTGGTAAAGGAAACGAGAATCTCTGGGGCAGATAACCAAAACACAGATGATCTTTACTACGAAGGGGGGAAAGAAGAGGACGCTATAGCTGAGTATCTCTTTTTACAATTAGCTGCTAGACATATAGCGGAGAATCTGACTGCACACGAGATCTATGAATACTTACCTCCAGAAGCAGAGTGGGTTGATGAGTTACATAATACAGTTGCTGGAGAGAAACTAGGTAACAAGCCTAGCTATCAGATACTTGGACCTATGCGTCAAGCCGAAGAGATAGGGGAAGAATTCTGGGAGTATTATAAAGAGAATAACCCTCGTGGTATTGGAATACTTACCTCATACATAGGGATACCGTTCACTAACCTCGGTACGGGAACTTGGAAAAGGAGGAAAATCTGCAACCGCCTTAAAGCATGGCTACAGACTATGTATAAATCGGAAGACGGGGAGATATCGCCAACAGATGAGAAATACTATTCAGGTTCGCTGCGTGACTACCATGAACTCTATACTGCATATAAAGGAATAGTCAGTGATATGGAAGAATCCTACGAAAAGGTTGGAAGTATAAAGAAAGAATACAATAATATAATAGATATTTTAGAAAGAGTGAAGAATAGAATAGAGACTGACCTTGACAGATACGAATCAAGAAAGGAGAAAGTAGAGGAAAGCATCACCTCTAATGAAGTGGAACCATTTGCTAATAACAGGCATGCTGCTTCTGTAGACTTACCTGTGAATATAGAGAATATAGATCAAAATGTGAAAAAAACGTCTAGAAAATACTTTGAAGAGTATGAGGGCGTGAAGAAAGCAGTAATTAGGAAGTATAATCTCTCTGAGGACAGCATAGAAGACTTAGGTATAACGAAAGAGTATGATCTGGACTTGGAAGAAGGGGAGATTAACCCAGACAGGTATGATCTTGGTGGATCCGTGAGTATTGATTGGGAGTTTGATACAGCTAATACGAAGAGAAGCATATACAGACTGTATAGTGAGTTTGATCTCTTTGACGAGATTGATATATCTCAATCATTCAACAGGGCTATGAATGGGGTTAGTAACTTTGACATGTCAGATATAAATGATGCTCTCAATCCTGATCAAACGACAGAGAAAATGATGTTACAATGGGAGGAAGATAACAGGAACCTTGCAGAAGATATTACTGCAGGCAATCAACCACTTGAAGATACAATAAATAAATTAGACTATGGTGAGATTCTTATGAGAGATCCGTATCGTGTCTGGATGACAGTTGCATATTCAGGTCTTGACGAGCTAGAATACATGAGTGAATACATGCGTATTAGAGCATTATATACAAATATGGATGAAAATGATCTTGATATAGAGTTAGATCTAGAAGATGATCTCTCTGACCTTGGATTAGATAAAAAAGGAGTATCAGAAGCGTTCGCGTATCCTGAACTACATGCTGAAGACAACGATCTTTTAGAAAGTATGTTGGATATTCACTCAACTAATTGGATAGAGGAAAATGGAGTATGAATATGCCTGCTAAGAAAAAACCAAACTCACACACTATAGCGATAGGAGTAGGAGAATCCGGATGTCAAGTAGCATCACATCTGAGAAGTCTAAGTCGTAAAGATGGCTCTGAAGGGCATTTTCGCACTCTAGGTATATATTCTGAAAGAGAAGAAATAGAAGAGATCAGTAAAGAAAAGTTAGACGACAGTGTCCGTCTAACGAAGCCAGATATAGAGGGAGAGGAGAGTTCCACTCTTTTAGATTCGAATCTCTCTGAAAGGATTGGGGAAGACAAAGCCGATGAAAGGATATCTGGAAGATTTTATATTGACTCTCAGGAGAACTTCCTCGACGTATATAGCTTGATAAACTCCGCCATAGAGGAATCAGTCTCAAAGTACAAGTATGATCTAGAGCAGGAAGTAGAAAGATACGATATATGGATTCTGAGCTCTTTAGATGAAGCATTTGGAAGCGGGGCGTTTCCTATAGTAGGTGCTATAGCTGACCACATATTCGATAATATAATGCAGGACGTGGAGAGAAATGATGCCAATATCTTTGGTATTGGCACATTCCCATGGAAGAGGGTTGACATAGAGAAATATATTTTCGAGAAGAATGTGGTTCCAGAGCAGGTGAACTCATATACAGCACTTAAAGATATCGAGATACTAACTGACAAAGATAAACAACATCAGATAGATGTTCTTTCTTCCGAGGGTCATTCAGGAGGTGTGCCTGACGAACTCAGAGGAGGAGGTTCCTTCGATAATTACTTCCTCCAGCCAGCAGATAGAGGGAAAATCTGGAACGAAAACGAGAGAGAATTTACGAAAGACCTACAGATATCTGCTGCTGTTCTTCCTCTTTATCTCTCGAAATTAGATGGAAATGACAGCGATCATAGCTTGGAGGAATTGGAAGTAAACAACGGAGGGTATCAATCGTTTAGAAGCGTAGAAATAAAGATACCATACGAAAAGATTAACAAGTATATTAATCTAGATGAAAGGTCAGATGAGAAAGAGAGAGCGAAAATACGTAAGGAGTTCCATTCTTTCAAGAGAAGAAAAAGACGTATACCGCTCCCAATAAAAAATCCAGAAGAAAAATTGAAGTCTTTTGAAAAAGATGAGAAAGACAATGGTAAAATTACATTAAAAAGTCTTATTGATGAGGGAGTTATTTCCAGGGAGCATATTCAGAAAGCCCGAGATATAGCCCTTGGTGATATACTTTCTTCTGAGCCCTTACTTGATATAGATACCGAATCCGGATATGAACAAAACTCATATATCGGATACCTCAGAAGTGAGAATAACTCTGATATTCTTAAAGGTAATGACAGCAGCTATGCAGTTCTAATGAATGAATACGATGGCAATGTAGACGCAGAAATAGGAGAAGAACGTGGTATATGGCTCGTAGGGACGTACCCCTGTCCTGATTTAGATCATGTAAGTGAATTCAGGAGAATAGATGATAGATACTCTGAAAAAGAAAAAGACCTAACGGAGCTGTTTGGTGATGTCCACGAAGGTGAAATAACTGATGAGTATGTTACTGAAAGATTTGCATATCCTGAATTCTACTATGAGAACGAACTATTTGAGAAAAGAATGAAAGATAAATTCTACTGAGGAGTTTTTATATAGTCCATCTATTAATGTTCTTGGTGTATCACACTTGATATAATAGATCAACTATTTTCTGACTATGTTGGGATATTGGAAGTTTTAGTCTGCTTGTTTAATATACATGATGATTTTACGATATTTGTCAGAATAATTTATTTTATCAACGGTGTATCGATCGCGTCAGAGTGAATACAAATACTGCAATCAAGAATGCTCCGATAAAGCCCTCTATTGAACTTAGTAACTGGGGCAAAAGCTCCGTATCAACAGGACTTGACCCGAGTATGAAAGTTATAAAAGATTGGGTACTCAGTAACAAGTATCCAAAGGTTCCTTCTGAGGTAGGAGGAGCGTCTACCATCCAGTACAGGACTGCAAATAGGAATATAGTTGTAACGGAGAATATTACTGGTCTCTTCGGTCTCTCGCCATAACCTGCTATGATCCCAAGCGTCGCATTACTCAACCATTGATAACTCGCTTTCCAAACAGGTTTTTTCTCTCGGGATCCCCGTTTACGTTGCGGAGATAGATGAGAAACTATATCCAGTAAAGAACAACCTACACCAATCCAAGGCGCTAATATATACTCTACAACTGAGTCGGGACTTTCGATCAAAACTTCTGACAAACGCTGTTTAGCCGAGATTGTGTGTTCTCTTCGTCGACATTTCATCTCATGTACGAAAAACTCAGATGCGGCTTTATTATGTCCTGCTTCAGTAGCACCGCTTTTTGCCCGAAGATAAGTTTCTTCAAGGGATTCGTATTTCTGAAGTTCATCACATTCTTGAGTTTCATCTTCAGTAGGCCAATCTTCCACGAGTCTGTCAAGTTTCCAGTCCGGCTTAAGATATATATCGTGAGCAGTAAAATCAAAACCTTCAAAATCAGTTCTTGAAATTCGAATATATGAAAACAAGTCTTGAGGAGCTCCGCTTACACCTTTTATAGAGACTTTCCCAATCGAAGCTTCTGTCATATCATAATAAGTTGGGTTTTCATCTATCTCAATAACCCCAGAAGAAAGAGTTGCTCCTTTTAGAGAGACAACGTCATTTGGTACCTTTAGCTTTCTTAGTTCGACAAAATCTGAGAAATCGGCACCAGTAAAAGTAACTCCATCCTCAATGTGAGTCTGTATTATTCTGACCATGCCGTTAAAGGTCGCATATTCACAATCGAGACTTCCTCCGAACGTTGTAGCAAGCATCTCAACTTTTGACCCGAAATTACTGTTCCACAAAACTACGTCTTCTTTGAATGTAGTGTAATTAAAGATGGCGGCAGTTCTGTACTCTCCTTGGAATTGAGCATGACCTTCTATAGTTGCTTTGCTGAAGTCCGCTTTGTCATCAAAGGTAGCCCATATCTCTGCGTCTTCTTCGAACTCTGCATAATTAAACATACCAACATCCTCAAACTTTGCTCCATTAAAAGAAACATTAGACTCAAACCTCGCGTTTTTGAAGTCTACTGTGTTTCCAAAGTGAGCCTGATTAAAGTTAATTGTTGCATCCAAACTTACGTACCTATTCGACGCAATGCCTGTCTCAGAATCATCCTCTTCTACTCTAGAACAGAAAACCGCGCCTTCAGCATTTACTGGTGGCTCAAAATAAGTACCCTTGCATTCTAACTCGTCGTAAATCCTTACCAACCGGAGATCCAATTCTTCGTTATCATGAGATTCAATACGCTCCTCGGACAAGCATAAGCTTCGAAAGCTAGCTCCAATGAACATCTTTTGTTGATTCCCACTAGCATCAACTGCTTTCAAGAACTTATTATCGATATCTTCTGGTTTAACACCCACTTCCTGATATCTTTCAGGTTTAAGGTGGAAATAACAGTAATCTTCTCCATTTACTTTTTCATGAGGACACTGATCTGGAATCCATTCATTTTCGGTTTCCCATACAGTAGCTGCTTTCGCAACTGATACATCTACGTTCGGATTCTTTGATAAAGAGACACCATCTACTGATTCGCCTATGGTCTTAACCGCAAGCTCTGATGGATCCTCGTCAACTATTGAGCTTATCTCTTCAATACGTTCTTGTGTATTTGTGCTCTCAACCTTACGAAGGTAAGTCTCTAGATCCCAAGCACGGCCAATATAGGATTGAACACGTTGATACCAATCTTCAGAGTCAAAGAAGGAACACTCAGTCATTTACATATGAATTAGTGACGTTATATAAAAAACAACTGGGATGGTTTTTTTAATTGGCATTCACTAGAATGTACACACACAATGCAACATGGATGGGTTCGATTTCTCAGCAAGCGTGAAGCATATGGTTTCATTAAGAGAAAAGAATACGGTCAGGATGTCTTTGTTCACCGTGCGGACGTAAAAAAAGGTAATCTATCGAGAGGAGCAAGAGTTGAATTCAAGGTTACTTCAACTGGAAGAGGACCGAGAGCTCGAAAAGTAAACGTGATAGAGGAAGGAGAATTCAAAACTAACAAATGACAAATATAACTGTAATAATCCAGGCTAGAGTAGGATCTAGTCGACTTCCAGGAAAAGTAATGTATCCCCTTGACGGACAACCAGTTCTCAAACACGTTGTTAAGAGAACAGCCTCTTCCGATGACGTGACTGAGATCGTAGTCGCAACCTCAAAGCAACCTCAGGACGATGTTATTGAGCAGTACGCACCAGAATTCGGAGCTGAGGTAATAAGAGGAAGCGAAACTAACGTACTTAGTAGATTTGAATATGGTGTTGAAAAATATGAGTCAGACATCGTTGTTCGAGTGACCGGAGACTGTCCCCTCATTTCCCCTCAGTTTCTTGATCAGAGTATCGAAATAATTCAGACAAAGGATATAGACTACGTCTGTGCAAGTCTAGATAGGACATTTCCTCGTGGAATAACTTGTGAAACGTTTACCACCGATTCATTCAATAGAGTAAGCTCGGAATCAAGTAAACCAAGACACAGAGAACATGTAACACCATATTATCGAGAAAATCCGAACAAATTCAGTTTATATAATATTGAGTCAAGCGAACTCTTTGATCAAGAATGGCTGCAAAACCGTACTGATCTTCGACTCACTCTTGACGAACCATCTGACTACCATTTATTTGAAAAAATATATAGAGAGATTGAATACAATGACATTCTAAAAGTCAAGGATGCAATTCGATATATCGATCAACAAAATCTCTCAGAGATCAACGAAAACGTAGATCAAAAGACAATCTAGTCCAGTTCTGTTGGATCATTAGGATGATTGGTATTGATGTGATTAGTTACAAAATCCTGATCTGAATTGACCTGCAACTACAGTATCTTAACTGATGGTTTTGATGAATAGGGCTTTGGTGAATCGCCATACGCAGCTTGATCTACTGTTTTACCGCATGTTTGATGTTGTAGACAGAGCAGATCAAGACGAGTTCACGAAATTCTCTGTACCAGGCACGCGCATGCTCGGCACAGCCGTGCGTGCGCTTGATGTTTGAGAAGACGGTTTCAGACATAGATCTTTGACCGTAGAGAGCCCCATCGATTCTGGTGTCGCAAATCTGAGATTTGCGTACATCCAAAAATCGGAGATTCTTGGGAAGATTACTTTGAAAAATCTGGAGACCAATAGGTAATTCAAAGCGATGGCGAACCCGAACGACACCCGTAATCTCAGCGACCAACTCGAACGCCAGTTTGAGTTGCTTGAACAGGCTGACGTAGATGAAAGCGACCGAGAGGCTATCAGAGCCTTTGCAGAAAAACGAGCCTCTGAACTCACCACAGGTTCGCTCACAACGTACCTTAGTCGTCTCAGAAAGAGTGCTGGGCGGGCGGTCGGTGGTGACTCCACTCCCAGACGACCAAGACACACCGGAAAAAGTCGATGGTCGCCCCCTCCCGACTGACGAAGACGGAAACACCGTAAACCCAGTTGATAAACCTCTGTTGGCGTTCGAACATGACCGCGATGTATCGAAACTCCAGAAACTCCACGGGGCACATGGCACCCATAGCACGGATAGTCTGAACACCCATACCAGTGCCCTGTCTCAATTCTTTGAATGGCTGTACCGACATGCGAACCCGAGTTATGACTGGCTGGAAGACCGAGACCAGTACCGATTCTACGCCCACATTCCTCGGGTCAAAGACGCAGACAACGACGAAAGCAGCGTTCAGCCAAGAGACATCCCGACTATGGAGGAAGTTGCGGCGATGGAAGAAGCCGCGCCTAACTACCGTGATGCTGCTATTGTTGCTTTCATGGGTAAAGTGGGACACCGCGTTCAACTCACGACTCAAACCAAGCGCGGTGACGTTGACCTTCAGGGATTTCAAGGAGAGCCAACGTTTCGACCGAACGACCAAGAGAGCGGTCAGAAGGACACTCCAGTAAAGGACTATTTGCTCCGGGACTCGAAGCGACTCCTGCGAGAATGGCTGAATCATCACCCAGACGACCACGACGAGGCACCAGTCTTTGCCAGACTTCGAGGATATACCCGAGAAGACGGTGCCATTCATCCAAGCACGGTCGCTGGTAGACTGGAAAAGTGTGCGGAACGTGCCGCTGAAATGTTCCCAGACCGTGCCGCTGACATCAAAGAACGGGACATACGGCCCCACATTATGCGCTACCATGCCGCGCTTCGGATGCGAACAGATAGACAATTCCGACGAACCCCAGCGACAGTTCAATGTCCTGTACCGTGACGAAGATGGCACCGACGGAACTCCAGACGAACCTACGTAGAGAGAATGCCAAGACTGCGGAAATATGGTGCCAGCCAACAAGCAATACTGTGGGGATTGTGGGCGAGATGTAACTATCGCCCCGGAGAGGGTCGAAATGGTCAAAGAGAACGTCCGACAGAACTTCCAGACGCTTCTTGCAGAAGCGGACAGAGAGACAGTTGAGGAAGTCACAAGGGACGTATTCAGGTCTGCGGTTGACTATATTGACAGGATTGAGGAAACTGACTAATTGTAGGGAAACTGATTTGTCTGTGGGGCGATAATACCGGCGTGACGCCCTCGGTTCCACTAAGGCGTCTCCCGGTTGCCCCTGAGATTCTACCACCATGCTTTCACTTGATTAGCGGAAGGTTCGCGCCGGTGTGACCCGGCTACGGACTGAGATTGCCGGTCGACTTGTACCCGATGGAAGGACCGACTGCGTTTGCTCCGGTTGGGCTGGGAGCTGTCCTGTCGTATTTAGAAGCCGCCCGACAGGAGGCGGATGCTCCGGCCCGGAGTCGAACCGGGATCCGTCCAACAACGCCGGAGTTAGAGTGATCCGTTCATTTGTGCCGGACCGGTTGGAACCTGACCCGTGGTGTCTTGGTCTTGCTCAGGCTCTCGGTCTATGTTCCGTCGTCCTTCCCCCCGTTCACGCCGGGTTTCTGAACGTGTTGTCTCGTATTCGAGGAGCCGAATCGGGTTTAAGTTATGATTCAGTTTTCAGCGCGTATTACTAACGCTGATTTACGTTATCCGCCGGATGCAGGGTGTAAATTGATGTTACTAATACCGATTCAATCCGAGTTCCTTCAAGCGATTAACGAAGTTTACACCGAAATTCGAGTCTCGTATCCCATGAACCAACAATCGACAGTAGGCGATCGAATGATGGTGTTACTAATACTGGATTAACGGTCACTAACAATCTGGCTAAAATCCGGGTTCGCTGGGTACAGAGTACATGGCATTCATACCCACTACTACCCCCTCCCCGACTCGGACTCCCGCGTTAGTGTAGGGCTGCCGCGAGTCGTTGGCGGAGGTCTCCGCCGGGAAGGTGCGTGAGAGAGGTCAGTGACAGTGGGATAGCACAGGTGGACACACCGGTACACTACGTCGAAGACACTTTGTAGGCTGTGTATCCCGAATCCAGTCGTGGTAGTTCCTCCTCGATTCGATAGGTTCGTCCATCATCTTTGTACTCGACAGTATCTCCCACTTGTACGGTTACTTCGTCGTCAATTCGCATCACCTCATCTGCAAGCAGCACCTCCGTTTTTATGATCCCATCATCGTCTGAATGAATGACCACTGGTAATCCAAACTGGAGGACTGAATCTCTCCACATCGGGTCTTCCCACTCCTTGTCCTCCCAGTAGTCGTTCGTCGCATCAGGTCTGTCGTACTCCTCACACACCTCATTAGCCACGTCCCATACCAGATCAGTGTGATATGCGTTTCATCAAGCACCTCGTCACTCTCGCTCACGACGAGTACCGTGGTCAGTGTCGTCGGTTCGAACTCCAGTATTTCCTCCAGCATACAGGTGGCCCTTCGTTCGAGCGCCGGACTATCCACCGAACTCGGTGCCTTCCCAAGTACTGGCAAGGCTATCGATTCACAACCACAGGCATCTGCCGTATTGAGAGTGCTTGTAGTCGCGTCACGTACTGCTGATTCGCTCACGTCACCGGTCGGCTCTCGGATGGCGGCGTGGATGACATACTACGCATCAAGCGCATACGCACCTGTCTCAACCGCCTTCACCCAGACCAATCGGGGCTTTCTCGTCACACTCCACCTGTATCTCTGTCACTCCTGTGGCTTGCTTCAGTGCTCTCGGATCCCCTCTGTCCGGCTTGAGAGTAGTGGTTGCACCCGTTACCAGCGCGTCCACCTCCCTTGATGTAGTATTTCCCTGTACTACGTCGAACTCCATACGATTGGTCTCGCACCTCGGAAAGTAGTGATTTGGGTCACACGCTCTGTGTTATCGTGCTGCCCTTCGACCGAGGATGAACACGAGCAGGGCAAGCATCACTGCTCCAAAGCCTGTCTCAAGCGTCGTCAACAGTCGTCCGAGGCCAACCGGCTGGAAGTCACCGAATCCGAGCGCCGTGTACGTCAGTGTCGAGTAGTAGACCGAGTTGAGAATCTCGATAGGGTTGGACACAATCTGTGCGTAGGTAATCGGGTCACTGTCTGCCGGTTTCATCCATCCTCCGAGCGGATACAGAAGTGCGAACGAGAAGATGATACCGAGGCTCCACGCGATGACGCGCCACGGACTCTCGCCGTAGAGCAGTGTCGCTCGTGCCACCTTCGCTCGACCCCACCGAGCGCCCGCTATGAACTGTTCTTCAAGTGAGGCGTCATTTGCTGTGGCATCATCCCAGTAGTCCTGCTTCTGGAGGTCTTGCCGTCGGACAAACGAGCGAGCCTGTAACCGAGGGCGGGCGTGCTTTCCTCCGAGTTCCTCAAACGCTCGGTAGACGCTTTTCGCTTTATCTATGTCTTCATATTGGTTATTGTCTTCATAGTCAGGGTCATAGACGCAAGTCGAAGGTGAACGGATAGCCGAGAAAGTATGTGGGGATGTATTGCCGTCATCGGAAGGATGGCCAAGGAGTTTTGTTTTGTCATCAATTCTGGCATCACCCAATAGGGCACCTGAAAGACGACAGCCACTCATATCTGCGCCCAGAAGAACAGTCCTGTTTAATTCTGCATTTTCAAAGTTAGATCTGCCTAATTTTGTATTATCGAAAGAACAGCCCGAGCAGTCTGAACTACTAAAATTAGCGCCCTCAAAGTTAGTATCTGAGAAGTCTGAGTTAGCCACATCTGACTCTGAGAAATTAGGAGAATTTTGGAAAGTTACAGCTATATCTTCTGTAGTAGAAAAGTCAGAATCTCTAATATCGGATTTAGAAAACATAGCATCAGACCTAAAAACTGTTTTAGATTTGTCAATATTGGCATCTCCGCCGAATTGACCTCCTTCACGCATCGTCACTCTTGAAAAATCAGCATCTCCGATAAATTCACATCCGCAAAATTTACCATAGCCTAAATATGACGAGCGGAATTCTGCCCGTCCATCAAACAACGACTCTGTAAAATCAGCTCTTCCTCTAAACCTTGTATTAGTAAAACAAACAGACCGATTGATAGAACCTCCGTCATTTTCACAAAATTCAGATCCTCTGAATGAAGATGAGGAATTGAAATTCGCATTCCTAAAATTGGCCGATTCATTAAAATTTGACCTAAGGAAATTCACTTTATCATCAAATTCTGCTTCCTTGAATTTTGCTTTGCAGTTGAATTCGGAAGACGGAAAGTTAGTTCTTAAGTTTACATTTACTTCTCTAAAATCTGCTTCATTTTGGAAGGTTGCTTTCCCAAAGGCTGCTCCTCTATCAAAAGAGGCCCGATAGAAGTTTGCTTCAGCAAAATATGATTCACGAAACGTGGCTCCTCTGAAAGAGGTGCGTTCAAATGATGCCCTTCGTTCAAACATTACCTCTCGAAAATATGCACCTTTATTGAAATTGGCACCATCAAAAACAACATCTTCATAAAACTCGCTGCCATCAAATGATGTTTCATATATAAAACTAGAATAGTTTAGAAACATCTCTATATTTATGCTACAATCCTCTATTCTAACATCGCCCTTGAATTCAGAACCGATAAAAATAAGCGGAAAATCCGCATTTCCCCCAATTTCTTCTCTTTTTATTATTAAATCATCGAATATACAACCGATAAATTGACCACCTATATATTCATATTCGTCTTCCTGGATTACTTTAAATAATTCATCTGACTTATCCTTTTCACTGGGTATTTCATCAAGAGGTAGGTGAAATATACATCTATCTCTATTATCCAGTGCTTCAAATGGGCACTCCCAAACGTCTCTGCCGATATTCAACTTATTGAGAATTTTTGGCCAATCTTCAGCGAAGCCACCCCACTCCTGCCAGTCAGATTGGTCTGCTACAAAAGAGCAGGTGTCTGCCGTGGAACTCATCAGGGGGAGTGTGAACTTCCTGCCAAATATATTTTATGTCTTTGGTGAATCGCAATACGTAACTTGATTTACTATTTTACAGCATGTTTGATGTTATAGACAGATCAGATCAGAACGAGTTCACGAAATTCTCTGTACCAGGCACGCGCACGCACGGCTTCACGAAGCACAGCTTCGTTAGCTGAAAATCTTCGATTTTAAGCAGTGCCGAGCGTGCGCTTGATGTTTGAGAAGACGGTTTCAGACATGGATCTTTGACCATAGAAAGACCCATCGATCCTAGTGTCGAAAATCTGAGATTTGCGTACATCCAAAAATCAGAGATTTTTGAATACGTTATGCGCCTGATCGATGGGCCGGAACTCACGGTGTTTGATGAGTGGTCTTACGTCTTCTTCTCGTAATTTTTCACGTAGTTTCATCCAGTCATAGCCTTTGTCGGCAGCGAGGGTATGCAGGTCGCCTGCGTTCCGCAGTGCGACCTGCAAGCCGAGCTGAGTATCATGGCGTTTCTCAGCCGTGCAGTGAAGGTCAAGGACTGCTTGAGTTTCTGTGTCGACGAGGGCTGTAGCTTTGAGTGTCTGGACACGGTAATTCGTCCTACGGCAGTAGTGTTTGCTAGCGTTTTCTCGGTCGAAGTAAGTAGAGTCCATAGCAGTGTGACCGGTGTTGTCGTGTAGTTCCGAGGAGAGACGGAGAAGTACTCGCCATACACCCATCTCTATCCTATCGAATGCTTTGACTAGGGTTGAATGGTGAGGGAGATCGTCCTCTTCGAGGCCGATCTCCTCAAGAATTCTTGGCATCTCGCTCAACAGATCGAGTGCTTCTCGGTAGGATTTCTCTAAGTAAATCCGTAGACAGTGGAGAGAAACGATGGCGTAATCCGCGAAGCCGCCACCCTGCTCTGGGGCGGCGGCTTCGCTCCGACCACCAACATCATGAACTCCGTTCATGAGCCTCAAAGCTCTGCTTTGAGACAGCGTTTTTAGCTAATGTCACGACTCTATCACTGAAGTTAATCGAAGATTCACATGCGTTAGGACACTTGCGTTCCAAAACGGGAGATTTTGGACATGTCACCGAAAACTTCCCGCTTCATCTCCTTTGCATTAGTGGCTTAACCCAACGCAGTCTAGTGATTCACCAAAGCTTCTTTAATAATTATTATTATCCCAAGTCCAATAAGAATTACTGGCGAATAAGTAAAAAATATAGACATAACTGGAGGTGAATCTATAAAAGCTGAGGAGAGTATATTTAAAACTATTCCGAGTAAGATAAGAAAAACCCCATATAAATAATTTATGGTAGTTTTTTCAGAATCATATAGATAATAATATCCTATGTTTGTAAAAAATAGACTTGCTATGTAAAATGCTAAAACAACGGTAGTAAATGATGAAAAAGAAATAGCTTTGCCTGTTTCAATTATAACTAACAGATCTGACCCAAATGCAAGTGATATAAGCTGAAGGGAGAATCCAACAAAGATCCAAATATGCTCGTATTCAACAGATTGAGAGGTTTTACTTTTACTATGGGTTAATTGAACTGACCAAATTCCAATAATTATAAAAAAAGGCCATAGTAGTCCGAAAGCAATATTAATAGAATCAATATATCTAATTGGAGTTATGATAACATAAATCACATGGAGAAAAAATGCAATAATAGATATAGCGTTAAATCCTGGCGGGCGTGTAATCAAATCCTTATTTGAGGCTGTATTCTTTCCATCCCATGTATCAAGATAATGAGGGAGACGATAAAGTTCTCTTATCCATGCCCAAATACCATAACCAATAGCAAAGAAAATTAGAACTCCACCACCAATTAGATTCCACATAGATAACCAATCACGAATTGAAATTGAAGAATTAGAATTAATCAGACTTTCAGCTATATCATCTGAAACTAAATCAAAATATATGGATCCTGTAGAGAATAAAGCGACGGAGGAAATTATACCCAGAAAAATGAAAAATATCATATTCATTCCAATTGGGCCTCGTGTAGTATTTTCGATAGAGTCAATTAATACTTTTTCAAAGTCAAATTCAAAGTTCATTAATCGGTTACGGTTAGGTCCTACACTTAATCGAGGAAATAAACGATATGATATTGCCCATCCTAAGAATATAAAATCAGGAAGTGGATATGAAATCATAGAGATTAGTAATACTACGGCTGCTGCAAACGTGGGAATAAAATAAATAACAGAGGCAAAGGTGAGTAGCAAAGAAGAAGAACCAACTATCTTAACCCAGTCTTCTTGATTAAGTTGAGATTTGAATTCCGAGTCCTCAGTTTCTTCTATAGTAAAATGAAGTCGGGTCAAGATTGCTTTACCCTGTGGATCAAATAGATCCCAATCACGTACTCTTGATAGATATACAAGGAAAAGAAATCCCACAAATAAATAACTAATAAATAAATATCCTGGGTGAAGGGAAGAGGGTATGAAATTGGGGAGAGCATAACCGAGAAGATTACCGAATAAAACAGACCCAATAGTGAATATAATCCTAATTCCCGGTTTTTCGTTAGGAAAGGAAGGAATCTTATTACC
The DNA here is from genome assembly GCA_041891055.1 of Halorutilales archaeon Cl-col2-1. GTDB lineage: Archaea > Halobacteriota > Halobacteria > Halobacteriales > Afararchaeaceae > Afararchaeum. Next base: position 1,301,822 of record CP169074.1, read on the forward strand.
AAGATAACTATAAGCCAAGGGTGCGAGATTGTAGAGGGCGACTGCAAACATAAACCAAGTAGTCAAAAGAGCCATTTCTGACGAGCCGAAAATCCCCCCTGTAATCGAAATAAGTGGAGCGATTAAATCCTCAGGAAGTCGAGTTACAATATCAAGAATTACTGATGCGCCAAGAACATCATAACGTGAAGGAAGCCAAGATCTTAACCGCGTTATTTTCATACTCTATAATTCCCTCGTATTTCGGATAGTTAGGATTTATGGAAGTTAATTATAGATGCTCCTACAAATTTAGTTCTGAGTGCATAGGGGAAGTTAGCGAGTAAATTTATCAGACTATTATCTCTAAATCCGTTTTCTATAGTAAATCGGGTAGAGAAACAGCTCAACACCCCATATAGGCATTAATACAAGAATATATCTATAGATAGAATCCGAAAGTACAATGTAAAAACGGGTATAGATACCGCTCATGACTGAAGTCTGGCTGACTGAGAGTGAAATAGAAACTCTCGAACTTCAAGCCGACAAACTCAGAGATAGACTGATAATACAGCTCGGAGCCTACAGCGGTATGCGTATAGGTGAGGTTGTCTCTCTCCAGGTATCAGACTTAGGTCAAGAGACAGTCAACGGAGAACTAAGATATTTTGCTAAAGTCGAAGGGAAAAAGACTGACCAAGATGCTGAAGGTGAGACTGAAAAAAAGATCCGTGAAGCATGGATTACACGTGATACCTGGAAAGACCTCCAGACCCATATAAACCAAGAGAATCTAAACGGAGACGATTATGTCATGAACTCCCGGTATGGAGATGGTCTACACAAAGACAGTGCAAGAAAGATAGTCAAGAGGATAGCTGAGAAGGCTTACAATCAGACGGATAAAGAAAAGTTTCTCAATGTCAGTAGCCACGACCTGAGACGGTTCTTCGCCCACTACCTGGCTGAAGAACAGGGTATCAATATACGTGTGGTCATGGATCTAGGGGGATGGGAGGATCTACAAACCTTCGTGAAGCATTATCTCGACAAGCCCAGCAAAAGAACAAAAGCTCGTGAATTAGAAGCCGCAGGATGGAGATGATTCCTATAGCTTCAACGCTATGCACTCCAAAGCGGGTGTGGTGGTGTCGGTGTTAAGCTGGGTCAGGTGACTCAGGTTAACAGTGATTGATTTACAATCCAAGCTAAAACTCAAATAGACAGCTTAGAGAAATATGTATACATTCTCATTACATTAGATTAGGCTTTGGTGGATCGGGCCAATATTACGACTCTATCAGTGAAGCAGGACATCTTAGACATACCATCAAAGATTTCCCGCTACCTTTCCTTTGAATTAGTGGTTTAATCGCGCGTAGTCCAGTGGTATATCAGAGCCTATTTTTTGAATGATATTCCTGAGTTTCATCTCAAGAAAAGGAATTACTGAGAATTCCTAAGATAGCGATAATTCTACGTGTTCCTCAAGTTCGGACTCACGTAGATGTTCTAATTGATCATCAGAAAGATTATTCAGCGCAAAGCGTTCTTCATTTAGAAGTCCTTTTACAATCTCTTCAAGCTCTGTACCCTCGTACGGGCCGAAGAGCTTTTCCTTTGCTTGATCATATGATTGGCGTACATCTGAGCCGTATTCTTGTGTATATGATCCCAGTTCTCGTATATTTTCTTCTTTATTATTATATATATCTTCTTTCCAATCCCAATTATTAAATAGGTCAGCAAGATCATCGAGTATCTCTTCGTCAACCTGTTCGAGTCTTTGATTGAGCTTTTTCATGCCAGATACTTGATCTGCCATATCTGATCGGATGTCCTGAATCTTAACATTAATTCTGTGACGCTCTTTTTCAATTTCCGTTTCAAGTTCATCTATTTCCTCCTCCATCTTCTCGAAATTATTTCTCTCTATATGCTTATTCATTTCCTGAACAGCCTGTTTTTTATCTTCATCTATTTCTATTTCAATTTCAAATATAGTTGAAGCAAGAACTCCCTGTAGTATAGTTTCCTCCATTATATTTGCTACTTCATTCAAACGGTCATTTAGTTCACTATGTCTATACTGTTTATATACTTGGTCAAGTTCTTCCTCAAACCCTTCATTTGACATAGTATTCACTCACCTCCTTGAAATTCTCCCCTATTTTACTATCCTGACTACTACCTACCAAAGGAACTGAACGGAATTGATGTACTATACTCATATTATCTAATTTGAGGCTTATGAGAGCCGCGGCAATACTCTGGAATTCATCTTCTTTCCAGAGTTCGTTTGCTATTTCGGCTGCTTCCTCTACTTCCCTTACATCTTCGTTAGTGTATTCGCATAGCTTACCTAACTCTTCGAGGAAGTCAGTGTTCACGCTATCATAGACTTTCAGATTTTCGTATTTGGAACCTACTTCATTCATGTCTGTACCAGCAATCACGTCATTTACGTAGCTAATAACATCGTAATTGAATCCATGATCAACCACATCGTCTAATGTTTGCCGAACATCATACATATTGTCAGCAAAGTCTTTCACATTGTGTCCTTTATCGAACCGAAGCCGGGAATCGATATTTTGTATCTGACCTCTGCCTAACTTGTCTAGAACTTCATAAGGCGGATTAGCTTGTAGACGGCGTCGTACGGCTGGTACGTCAAGTGAGCTCGCAGACACACCAAACATCTCTCTAACAAGTGACTCGACGTATTCTGCGTCCTGCATAAGCGTCTCAAATACCGAGTAACTACCTATATCAAGAACGTCTTTGAGTGGAGACGTGAGTCGGCGATCAACTGAGAAGCTTTTGTCATCCCGGAAACGTTCGTTCAGGTCTTCCGCAGAGAGAGGTCTGACAGGGTCATCAAGAAGACAAAGCGTAGCATAGGACGCTAACAGTAGGTCTGAGAATTCGTACCTAGCATCCCGCTTGTATATCCGATCATCTTTCTCAAGCTGTGTTTCAAAAATACGTCGACGCCACCCCTTAGAGTATCCAGCTAACTGAACACCTATTCTCTTGTACTGACTCTCGTAATCAGCACTCCGCGGCTCCTCATGGCGTCGAACCCCGAACTCAGCCAGCTGGCGTAGGTCAGATCTCCGAAAGTCCTTTCTACTAATTACGATCTGATCCTCTTCCGGAGCCTCATTCGAGTCCGAATACACGAAGGGATCCTTCTGACTGCTAAGCTTATAAAGCAGGTCACCACCTTCGTAGAGCTTGAATCCATCCGTTAGTTCTTTTATAAGATCCCTGAGACCTCTCCGAATGTACATATTTGTATCCGGATATTTATCGGGATTCTCTATCCAAGAGTCGACTTCGTCTTTTGCCGTTCGTATCTTTTTCTGTAGGGGATCTGTACCGACAATTATCTCCCCGCAGTCACCACAAACAACGTTACCGTTACTCTTCGTTTGTATGTTCGAGGAACCGCAAGCAGGGCAGGTGTCTCCATTTCCTCCTCCACCGTTATCAACCTCTTCTTTATCAATTAGCACGTAATCGTCATCAAACGTAATTTCCTCCGGTAGATCTTCCGTTTCAAACCCAAATGCTTCGACGAACTTTCTATTGATCGCCACTTGGCTTCCCCGTTCCTCTCCGTACCACTTCGCCAAATCAGCATACTCTTCCGCTTCGTCGTATACGATATCGGCTACGGATACCGTGTTCCGTATCCTTTCCCTGAGTACTCCGGCACTTGACGGTGCCTGTGCACTCCCGTAGTGGAACTCATCGAGTATGTCAAATACAGCAATCACGTACTCTCTGGGTGACTTTTGATCTTCTTCAAGACCAGAGTAGACTCGTCTCAGGAACTGCTCGTTGAACGGATATAGATCACGAAAATCGTCGTCACAGAAACCGCACTTCGCACAGATTGAGTCCGAAGGGGCATCCTTCAGATTGTAATCCCAACCTTCACGATCATACTGCACACTTCCATCATGTGATTTTATATAGCCAAGGTAGGGTCGGATAAAGTCAACCGAGGTTTCCTCGTCGAGAAAAAGCACACTGTTGGAATCCTTCTTGTTAGTCTGAAAGAACATAAACCGATCCTCTGAAGTCTGAGTATGTAATACCTTCGTGGAATCACGTGTACCTGCAACGATGAAATCCCAGTTATCAGACTCCTTGTCACGCTCCATGTAATTGGAGAGTCTTTTTGCTTCAACAGCAGCTATAGAGAAATCCTCAAATACTATCACAGGACGGGTGTCTTTGAATCTATTTCCCACTTTCTCAAGAATACTATCAAGTGAGGCTGTTTCGTAACGATCGCGTATTTCCCTCCAGAGCTCGTTGTTGAACTCCTGCGTGGCTTCTTCAATATCTACTGAACCGGCGAAAATCTGGAGAAAGTCCTCCTGTTCCATCTCCTCTTCTCTGATAAACCTAACCTTCTTGTCATACTCACCGCGTTCCATGAACTGATTGACTAACTTTTCCGCAACAAGATTGCTTATCTTGTTTCTTTGCTCCGAAGACTCCTCAACATTATATCCCCGCCTACGTAAATTAAGAATCGCACCTGACGTGGCGTTGGTGGCTACAGTCTCCGGATTTTTCTCAATGTCCTCACGAAGATTCTTGAACTTTTGTGCCCCAGGAAGTTCCTCTCCGAAATGCTCTTCGTAGAACTCCGGTATGCGTTCAGAGAGTATAGTCATCAAGTCATCGTTCTTATCAATATGAAGTATGGGGCGATCATCACGGCGTAGACGATGAGTAAGATATGCACACAGTTCGGATTTCCCGGTTCCTACTTCTCCCTCAATTACAACAACGAAGTTTCCTTCTACCCTGTCCTCAGAAAACTGACGGTAGATACGATCCTCATCCCAGACTGGCAAGCCTTCCGAAGCTGTCCCACGGAAGACTTCCATAGGACGGTGGGTGAAGGAAAACAGGTCGTACTCTTCGGATCTAACGGCTGCTACTTTACTAAAGAGGCGTTCCAGAGTCTTGTCGTCAATCTCTTCAAAGTGAGGGCATTCCCCTAACTCATTCTCTGCCGGGTTCTTGTACATACTCATGAAATCACCTCTATTGAGTTAGCTTCAGTATCAATCCCAGGTTGAGATGGGACACCTTGGAGACCAACCGCCGCGGCATCACCCACCTCAACTATCCTGATACGTTCATCTGCCACGAGATTGAAAAGCACCCGTGAGAGTGGTTCCGGGATCTCACCGTCGTCCGTCATCTCAACAAGTAGAAGGTTCTGGTTAAGCCACCTGATGTAGTCGCGTATTTCCATCGGAGAGGTGTTAGTGTTCCTTGAGGCGAGAATTATGGATTGGTATATCATCTCTTCATCAGGATACACGATATGCCTCTTCCCTTGAGCCTTATAAACCAACCCCAGGAAATCAGCTATCCGCGTCCAGTTGACCAGCTTCGGCTGATTCATATCTATGACACCTTGCTGTGATCTAGGTTCGTATCCCTTGTCTCTCGCAAAACTATTCATCTCTCTGTAGATACGCTCACTATCGGACTCAAATGTCTGTACATTTTTCTGGAGGAGATACTGGTAGTTGAGAAGAACCACCGACTGCTTACCCCAATTACCACGATCAGCGTCATTTGCGAGCTCATGTAGAACCGCCATACGGAAATTGAGATCGTCATTACCTGTATCCCATGGGTAATTTACTGTATAGTAGTCTGGTTCTTCTCTTCCAATTAGACCGATTTCCTGAAGACCAGAAATTCCTTGCTTGAGAAGGCTTTCCGATAGGTCAGTATCATCAAGTATCTTTTCTTTAGTAGTATTCCCTCTCCGAATGGATTTGTATACTACACGTAATGGTCCCGGTGTCTGTACCGTATTGAGTATGTATCCTTCACTCATAGTCGTAATTTAACCATTTGTAGTATTTCGCATCTATCTTGCTCCTTTCAGGGTTTAAGTCTTCTGCGGCTTCTCTCGCGTCTATCTTTGAGGAGTCGTTTACTGCATAGGCATAGTCGAAAGTTGGGACATCTTTTAAAGCAGCTCTGTTCAGCTTGCGTGCCATACTGACACTCTCCTTCCTGTCCCATTCAATCCTTCTTCTTAGCCATCCACCCAAAGCTTCTACCTTCTCATCGGTTTCCAGAGGACCGCTACCTTGGGATTTAGGATTGTCGAATATGTCACAAAATACGTGATATAGAGGGAGATATGGGTTATCCGGGAGAATTTCAAACAGATCTCGTGTCTCCTCAACTCTCTTTCCTTCTACAAGTTTATAGAGATTCGCGTTATCCTGTAAGAACAGATTCTTGGTGTCTTGAAGAAGAAGCTGCCAACCCTTCTGCCTGTAGTCTTCTTCAATACTCTTGTATACTCTTTCGTATGCACCGATTGAGTTCACGAACTGTTCATGACGGAGAGGACGATGGCCCTCGGTTGGCTCAAACATACGGTGATCCGAGACTACCACGAGCGTCCCGTTACTTGCTGTGTATCTATCTATTAGTCTTGTAATTGAGTACTTCGTCTGGTGTTCGTAATAACTCGTTGTTACGACACCGAGATCCTCTTCAGAGGGGTGTTTGAAGTTTTCGTCCCCGATAACGTGGTAGCCAACATCAGGGAACTCGTACTGCCTCCCTCCTTTGTCGTACTCTGAACTCTTTTTCAACTGTCTCCAAGAAGTTGGATACGTAAAGTCAGACAGTCCGATATACTGGAGAGCGGGTACCGACCTTAGCTTCCAGAAGTGAACGTTGCCCACAGGGTCATGAATAAACGCTACGTCCTTCGAATGAAGACGACGTTTGATATCTTCAAGAGTCATTAGGTTACTCCTCTATACCTGTTATTGCCGCGAGAGTGCGGTGATCTAGTAGATCATTTTCAAGGTAATGTGCAGGAGTACGTGAGATGAGAAGGCACTCATCACAGTAATCAACGCATCTTTCACAGTCGGCTATTTCTCGAACCTTTTCCTCTATATCTTCGAGGCTCTCGCGTACCTGCCAAGCTATTCCATTTCCTCCTTGGCGACTATCTACCAAGAACACCTTGACGGTATCTTCCGTAGTTTTTGTTTTAACACGGAAGTCCGACCTGTCGCACTCTGCAACAACGGCTACCGCCCTCTTCATAGCCTGCTCAATACTCGTCAACGCCTGTGACCACGACTTTGGTTCATGATCGGCTCTGTCGTACCTCTCTTCTACCTGTTCCTTGTCGAATGATATTATAGTTCCTTGAGTATGGTACTGCTGACCAACCGGACGGTACCGTTCTTTTTCAGTTTCCTCCAACTTGTCACGCCAAGACATATCTGTTTCAGAAGTACTCGATTCTTCGTCTTCTTCTATTAGGGCTTCGGAACGGTAGAGATCCATATCCGGGCTACTGGAATGGCCTCTTTCAAAAGCATAGACAAAATCAGTGAGTTCGTGCTGTCCGTACCCCACTTGGCAGTCGAGATCGAACAGCGTTGTCTCTTCAGTGGTACCCCCTTCGTTCTCAGCAATATATGTGGACATCTCGGCGTGAGTTCTCCACTCTGCTCGTCCTCCGCGTGCTTCCTTGCATTCGACGTTTGCGACTCCGTGGACATCTGTGGACTCAAGCTCGGATCCGCAGTGGGGACAGATATCTTCGTCCGTATGGTAGGTTTGGAACCGACGATCGCATTCTTCGTTGTCGCATACCGCTACGCTCGTTATCGGCTCAGGTGTGCCACGAACATCGTTAACGACGTAGTCGGTACCGTGGAGCTTAAGAACCGCTCCAAACTCGTTCTCCTGTCCTGGATACATATCGTAGAGACGCCCCCCTCTTTCGAAGGATATCTCATCATCCCTTCCGCTGAACTTTACAGGGAATGTCTGTCCGAAGTTACGGTAGTTTGCGAGGTATCCCAGCTTGCTCAGCCACTGATCAAGCCGGCTTGTGTTCTTCGTCAGCTCTCTGTTTGCCGTAGCGGAACTTGACATCGTGGATAGACTTCCGAATGTCTGATCAGTCCGCGTCGATAGAGACAGGTTTTCATCTTCAAAGAATATCTGTTCGAATACTTCGACCCCCCGTTCTCCGAATACGTCCTGTATGTGTTCGCGTAGAACGCCTTCCATCTCATCGCGTATGAATCCGTTCAGGATACTAATGTGCTCCTGTACCGCGGAAACGAACTTAGCGAGGTTCTCCCTCTCTGGTTCAGGTATAGTATACATCCTCTGGAAGACATCTTCAGGGTGAGGGTTGCGAGCGAGATACGCAAATACTTCTGTGGTCACATGACCCGCCAGAAGCTCGTCGAAGTCATACGGATCAGGTATACGAACGGGTTCAAAGCTTCCGAGGTAGCTATCCAGATTTGCGTAATAATGTCCGTCCACAGGATGTTGTCCTCGGATAACTGTCATGACCAATGACGAACTCCCGCGGGTTCTTCCTGTCCGACCGGAGCGTTGAACATAGTTGGTCAACGTCGGGGGTATTCCCACCTGTGCAACAGTATCTAGAGACCCTATGTCCACACCAAGCTCCATTGTTGGGGTGGAACTTACTATGTTAACATCCGGGTCCTCCTTCTTGAAGCCCTCCTCGATAGCTCCCCTCACCGTGTGCGGTATATTGCCTTTATGAATACCTACTGAGATAAACTCGGGAGAGCCACCACCTTGTATAGGCTGAGTTACGTCATGAGCCCAGTGATCGACCGCATAGTCCCATCCGGATTCGACTTCGGCGTATCCTGGATCCGCTTGAAGGTTTCCGTTCTCGTCGCGTGTGAACCTTCTGTACGTTTTAAGCGGGGAACCGCATTCCTGACACTCGTTAATGCACCCGCCGGACGAAGTAGCCGGGTATGAGGAATAACACTCTTTACAAAATCCCACGTCAGGTAGGAGAACCAAATCCGAATCATCATTACGGATGTCACGTGTGAATATCCCGCTATCAGCTGGCTCATCAAGTATTCCCATCGACTCAACTGTTTCGCGGGCTGACTCAAGATAATCTCTCAGACTCTCACGCTTGACTTCATCGAGGTTCTGCGAAGATACCCTTTGTTTTACGTCGTCAAAGGGCATGATAGAAACGATACCAACCTCATGTAGATCAGATATTACGTCGTCTATAACCCTCTCTACCATCTCCTCTGATACGTTAACCCTCTTGTCTATACGGTCAACCAGCTTCGACCTCGTCAAACCGTTGAACCCAACTCCTTCTTTTGTAAACGAGGCTTTCTGAAGCGCGAAGAGCTTGTACACCTCATGTGCCACAACAAGCTCAAGCGGATCGGAACGTTCTGCAACTACGTTAGCTGTGACTAACGCACTGTCGAGTAGGTTCTCACAGTTCGATAGACCTGCGTGTCCCCTGACAGTTTCCAACATCGGTCGGAGGAAGTTATACGCCTCAGACTCCTCGTCTATCTCGTTCTGTACGAGTGGATCCCAGTACTCCTCTTGGAGTTTAGTGGCGACATTAGTATACACCTCATAGTTTTCCGCTTGACCTCCGTTTTCGATTATCTCCTGCAGGTACAGGGTCTGAGCCATCAGGCTGTACTCAGTATCTATTATTTTGTCCCCGACGCTTTCTGCGGCGCTATGTGAGTCGGAGAAGACAAGCGTCTTTTTCGAAGGAGTTTCCCTGCAGACCTCCGTTAGCATATACGACAACAGAGAGGATGTCGGAACACCAACATCGGATAGACGAGGAGAGTTGCTACAGCCGGGGCAGTCGCTCTCCGATCCGTGTCTGTTCGACCGTGCAGGAGTAAACTGAGACCCATCGTTGTCCTCGGTTTTTACCTCAACATATGGCTCGTGACAGCTCCGACAGAACTTTATTTCAGGTAGCTCTGCCTCAGACTCACAGTGAGGGCATCGAGAGTCTCTGGTAAGGGATCCACACTCCTGGCACCAGTACACCTTATGAGGGGGCTTTAGAAAGACGTGGTATTTCTCGGTTACTATGCCCGCAAGACGACCAAACGCCATAACGGTACTCATCACCTCTTCGGGATTATCAACCCCCTGTTCAGCGATGCTGTCTATCAGTTCATCATAAGATTTGAAGCCGACAACGCCGGTCGTTTCCGTATCGAACCACCTCGTGAGTTCAGCTACCTCAGGGACTGATTCGAGAATGAAGTCGTACCAACGACTCGTAAATCCGCTGGTCTCTATAACTGTCTCAACAATCTGTCTCCTACCTTCAGGAGAGTCTATAACGGATGTGACATCGTCATAGTCTCCACTACCGCGAGACATCCTGTTGACTTCGTCTACGATGGGTTTAGTAGCCCATTCAGGGGTTTCAGAGGTAGTCGTAGCTCCCTCTTTATCAAGTAGTCCGACCTCATCGAGTGTGTGAACAGCTCCGGAGAGTCCGAGATTATTAATGAACTCCTCTCGGCGATCCAGATCAAGTGCCGCTACGGATAGGGAGAGAATGAGGTCAGACAGATCACAGGGCTCGAACCTGTTGAAGTCAGGTGTGCCTCTTACCGAAAACCCTCTAGGCGTGAAGTCAATCGAATTAACCTCCGACTCTTCGCTTTTGTTACCGGTCAATGATGCGGCTAACGTCTTCGGATTGTCGACAGTAGCAGAGACCATAGTCACCTGTGGATCATTTTTTGAGTAATACGACTTTAGCCGTTGAGTTAAGAGAGAAATCGCCGCACCTTGGATACCGCTCCAGACATGCGCTTCGTCGAACACTATATGCTTCAGGGGCTGTTCTCCGGGAGAATGACCGAGTATGTCGAGCGTCTCTTCGTTGTCCGAGACGAACATGTAGTCGAGTGCTTCCGGATTGGTGAGCAGTATGTCAACCCCTTGTCGGATAGCATCTTTTGTGACCCGTATCCACGAGTACTGGTTGTCATCTGTACCGACACTCGTACTGCTCAGGACACGGAGTTTTTCGTCTTCATCCCTTGGATCAACTAGTCCACGGATATACGCCCCTTCCTCCACTTCATAGTCACGCGTTCCGACGCGTTGCGGTGTGTCAGAGTCCCATATTCCTATGGTTATCCTCTCCTCTGGGGCGCGGTTCCGGTTGATATGGTCTAAGTAAGTGATGAAACGGTTCAGCTGATCGACTCCGAGAGTCTTCATAGGATAGACCACAAGGGATTTCAACCCCTCTTCGTCGGTTGAGAGGCAGTGGTTCAGCATCGGAAGGAAGAATGCCTCAGTCTTACCTGCTGCCGTAGGAACAGCGAGAATGCTGTCCTTGTTCGTTTTCTCAATAGCTTCTATGGTCTCAGCCTGATGCTGATAGAGGGAACCAGAAGGGTCTCCTCCGAAGAGTTCCTGAACTATAGCATCGGTAATATCCGAGTGATAACCCAACTCCTCTTGAAGGAAAGGAGCGGCTGGGTTATCATGGAACTTCGGAGCGTCGACGAACTCTACGAAAGGTCCTTTTTGCTCGATTAATTCATTAGCGACGAAGGACTGAGCGTTTGAGACTCCGTCTACTTCGTTAAGCTTCGTCATCGAGCGGTTCCACCACGTAATTTCGGATGCCCGATCGAGAGCAGAGTTGAGAGTGTCTTGGGGAGTCTGCATCTTGTCAGTACCCAAACAAAACAGGATGCTTAGTTATTAAATTGAGGGTCGTTCATTCAATAGTTCTTTATTTGATCCAATTATGTATGGACTTCATCAGGAGGAATTATATTTAGGTGATGTTCTGAAGAGTAATGTTTTTCGATAGCGTCGTTAATATCTGATTCTCTATCTATCATATCACGGTAATCAAGAGTGACAACCATATTTCCCCCACAGTGATCGCACCAAACTGCTCCTTGTGCCAAGACGATGCTATCTTGATAATTATCGATCCGTGAATCTATATCCTCCGCTAATTCGTCCTTATGATCACCCGTATATATTTTCGTTCTTTTCTTTACTGTTCGCTTCCTTGACCTGACTGAGCGGATGAATTTACGTAGCTCGTAAAATTTATTTTCATCATCAATCGATGCGAATTCCATCTGCAGGTCTCGAAGGTGGTCTCGGTCATTATCCGTTACTTTTACAGATGGATTTCTGCTTTCGAAATCTATTACTTCGTACCTGAATATTGGATGGGTTTCTGAGTCACTCTCCTGTTCAACGAACTTCCGAAGATCAATATAGATTTGTCCCCTTGTAGAACATCTCATTTCAAATTCATCCTCAACTTCTGTGGAGATGAATTTGTCATCTCTTCCCTCAATAACGGAGATGCTACCTTCATCTCCTTCAAGCCAGACTTGTACGTAATTCAAAAGGACACTTGTATCGAGGAACAGTTGTGAAGGCACTTATGTCACCCTGAATTGATTTTGTCATAAGTCTCTGTCAATTCACTAACCGTCTCTTTAACAGAGGTTTCCGAGGATTCTGGGTAATAGTCATCAGGTTCAGGGATAAGCCCTGCATCAGCGCACAGCCCCTCTAAATTGTACAGAAAATCGTCATAATTCTTGTCAAGGAACTGTAGTTCATCGCTCGCTCCTTCCCGAATTTCATTCTTATTTATTCCATGTGGAGTTTCTCGGGAAATTGTTTCTGCGACATATTTCCACGCGTAATCGTGATAGAAATCGCTCAACTCCCGTATGATTGTCCGAGGATCACAGTCTAGTTCATCTTGGTTGCTTTGACCGAGCTTCATGTAGATGTCTTCAACAAGGTCAGTATATGTAATAAATTGCTCTGCAACCTCATTGAAGACCTCTAGCTTCAACAGTTCTCCATGGAGATCGCTGATGATGCGTCCAAGTTCTCGACAGTAGTCTTCGTCGACAAAAACAACATTAAGGCTTTCCGCATCGTCCCACAGAAAGCGTTGGAATTTGACATTATGAAGGTACAGTTGCTTGAATTGGGAGGGGGCATTCTCCATATAAAAATCACGGAGAAAATCATGCAAATCGGACTCAAGAATCTCTTCCAAGCCCTCAAATTCGCCCAGTTCAAGACCCAAATAGAACTCTTGATATTCTTGGGGAGAAGGATATCTATCTGTAACTCTAGGTCTCACACTTGGAGTGAATGGATGGGGGATTTCGTTCAAAGCTGTTGGTTGTATACCCTCCGGTGAGGGAACACTATTCCCTAAATCAGGTCCGTAGGTATGCCAGCTATATTGTACTGGAATACGAGACCAGTCCACCCCAAGGAATATCGTCTTATGAAGTTTAATTTCCCCGTGGGTTGCTTGTTTAAATGGTCTTGATCCGGTATCCAACTCGGATAACGCTCCTTCCAGACCATGGATGAGATCATCCAGGAGCTGCTTTTCCTGCGCGCGAGATATGTTTTCCATGTTTTTTACCCCATGCCGTGAACTCATACGGCTATTAGATATCCAACCACATAATATTCATGGATGGATGACGGTAATCTCTCTGATGGTGATAGTAGTGATACTGACGGCACAAATACTGCATGAATGACCCGTAATCAGATGGAAATACCACCAAAGGATTGAAGCCCCAGTCAATTGAATAACATCTTATTCCAATGAAATACTTCGACAGAAACTCCGATGAATCCCGAATGGACTCTCAAGTCCGCCCTCTTCTCCAAGGACTTCTACAGAACAAACAGATATTCACCGAGGACGATACTGACGACGCGCCAGAGGTTACTGGAGCACTGAAGTACACTCAGGAGGAGCAAAAACGCCGAGACGTAGATGACTACGACGGTGACAATCCGTTTGTCGAGTCTATAATAGATATATTCGGTTTCCAGCCTCTCGACTTCCAAGTAAACAGCTGGAGGGTAATGGAAGAACTCGACGCAAGACGGCAACAGAGGGACAGGTCACAACGGGTTATATTCTCGGCTCCCACCGGCTTTGGGAAGACAGAGAGCTTCTTAGGACCGCTTTATCAGCTACTCCGTCGCGGTGATCAGGAAATGTCTATTCTGGTGTACCCTAGCCGTGCGCTTCTTCAGGATCAGTTGGCGCGTATTCTAGAGCATATCCATACAATAAGAGAGGATAGTGGTGACCATCTCTCAGTAGGCATCTGGACGGGACAGACTCCGTATAAAATCTCTGACGTTGAAAATGATTTCTTTGAGCGAGAGGGATCCGAACAGGAGTTCAAGCTGGCTAACTGTTGGTGCGGCGAAGAAGACGAAACTAATTCATTCGTATATCGGGGCGGAAGCGACGGCTACAGTGTAGTCTGCGAAAACAATGAGGACCACTCGTTTAGTAACCGTGAGCTCGTCCTCAACCGTACAGATATGCGCAAGGGGGGACATCCCAACATTCTGCTAACTACCTTAGAGTCCTTGGAGCTATTCGGTCTCAAGCCGAACTACGATATCATAAGCCACGCTGACTCAATAGTCTTTGATGAAATCCACCTGTATACCGGATTAAGGGGCGCACACACCGCTAACATAGTCAACAACATCGAATCCGTTACCGATGACTCCATACTCTGGGTAGGCTCAAGTGCAACTATTGACAACGAAGAGAGATTCGCAAACAAGATATTCCCTTCGGGCGGAGAGCTAGAGTCAGTTTCGCCCCCTGACTCCGACTTTGCCACAGATCACGACGACAAGGAACACTACTACTTCATGAAGTCGACTGAGTCCGGTCCAGGTGTATCCTCTATGTATATACAGCAGATAATGTTGCTCGGACACTCCCTACTTGAGAAACAGAACGGCGACCGTGGTAAGATACTTTCATTTATTGATAGTATAAGCCAGGTTAACCAGAAGAGAACCCAGCTTGAGGACGCTGACAGCAACCGGAGTCTATGGCAACACCACGTGGGGTCAGGTGACACCAGCGACTGGGAAGTGGTCGCTCAAGATATGGGGTATAACTTCCTCCGAAACGACCTTGATTTTGGATCCGTATACTCGGACGTTGGGTTCGACGCTTCGGTAAAGGACAACGACGTTCTACTATCTACGAACTTTCTTGAGGTCGGCATCGATGTAGGCGACATAACGATAGTAACCCAGTACCGTACCCCGTGGAACCTTTCTTCGTTTGTTCAGCGAGCGGGTCGCGCTGCACGCGAAGAAGGAACTGACTCACACATCTTTGTCTTTCTCTCTGACCTAACAGAAGACTCCAATATGTTCTACCGAGCCGACCGTTTCCTGTCTTCCGAAATACGAACCCCGTTAAAAACCGATAACGAGGTTGTCAAATGGATACACGACCGGTTTGAGATCTATTACGAAATCGCCACCCAGATATCCGACCGTAGATACTACTCTACTAAGGAGGAAACGGAGGACTTCCACGAAAGGTTCCTTGTTGACGAGCTGGGCTGGGAGGACTACCACACCTTAATTACAGATCCGGGGCAGGTTCTCGCAAGAGAGTTAGATATCTATGACTCGTTCGACAGCTTGGTAGGGCAGAGACCGGTTGAAGAAGTATTGGCTAGACTAGAAGAAGAACAAGATGAGATAGATAATCAGCTGTCCATTGAAGGAGTCGAAGGAGATACCGTTTCCTCTCTTTCAAATTCTATTCACGAAAATATCCTTAGATTCGTCCAAGAGCGCTCAGACGTTGTAGAGGAATGCGGAGAATCCGAGGTTCCGGAAAACCTACTTGATGACCTATCGTCTAAGCTTGATTCTATCCGGAAAACTCTCACAGATCAGCCTGGGAATACGACAGGCTCAGTCTCCGAAACTGGATATCAGGAAGTACTCCCTGACTTATTTGACGTAACTAGTGACATACTCAGGTTACGGAATAACATACAAAACGACTCAGTTAACGTAGGTCAGTTTGAATTTAGTGCTCAGGATATAAGCGACCAAGTATCTGAGCTAAAGAGGCTGACAGATGATGAGGAGGTGAAGAAGTTAGAAAAGAAACGGAAAAAGACCCAGTACCTCATGAAGGCTCTGGAGGAGATACACGACTACAACGAAATTCAGACAAATCATCTAAGCCTCCACTACGTGAAGCATCTCCTGCGAGGTGGCTATTACTTCAACAGGTTCCTACGGGTGGATGGAGGTTCGTTAGGCGACGGTGATATATGGTATATACCCGAGAACTACTTCAACGACGCTGGCAAGTACTTCACTGTAAAGTACGGTGATAATGAGGGTAGCGATTCAGAGGAACCTATCGACAAGCTCGTACATTCGTACACTCCCTTCAGGAGCGAATATCAGCAAGACGCTGGTCATCTGCAGGCGTTTGTTCCCATGACCGTGGTGGAAGAAGACGGCACGGTACGGTTCGACTTCAGCGATATCGATGAAGGGGAGACACATGACGACCTTTTCGTCCCTGATTCTATCACCCTCTCCGACATAGATGACCTGAGCGGGAGTAAAGCCCTGAACATAGTTCGGTACTGTCCACAGTGTCTACAGATTCTTGACGAAGGTAGCTGTCTTCGTCACAACGATTCCAGGCTGGGTAAGATACACTCCAGTCCGAATGTAGAGACAACACTAACCGAACGTGTAGAGGAGTCAAAACAGGGCAATATGTCACTCGCAGATGTCTCCGGAAAGGTACGTCTCACAGGTACGTCGCTAGAGATTACACCCGCAACATACAGTTCCCAGAGTTCCCAGAATGGGAAGTATATCTTCACAGGTGGCGATAGAATCAGTCGGGAGATTACGGCTCCTGAACAGACACTAGGTTTCACCATCGATACACGGGGACTGATATTTGACATTAGTGATTATCTGGATGTCGTTGGTGATGATGTTACGACAGAACACGCGTCTCGGTACAACGACTTCGACGAGGTTTCGGCTCGGTACGTGGCAACCCACACAGCGGCACACTTCTATACGCAGTTCGTCGCAGATCTGGCGGGAATAAGCCCTAATATGTTGTTCTACGGTTTCGATATGGATAACGAGGAAGTATACGTGTTTGAACGCTCCCAGGGTGGACAGGGTATCGTTGACTTGGTCTTCAATGATGTCCGCCAAGATCCTGCAACTGCGCTTGAGTCAATTACCCGCATCAGCTACAATCTCCAAGTTATCAACGAACGTCTCTGGGCAGACGAAGAGTTCGTTGAGAATTTAGAAGAATCCCGAAACAAGGATCAACTAGAGGAGTTGGTTAGAAGTTTTGATGAGGTTCCTGTATATAATCACATTGTCGACCTGATTGTGGAAGAGGTGCAGTCCTCAGTAGACAGAGCTACTCAGCTGGCACAAGAGGAGTCAATATCAAGGGAAACAGCCTACGAGGTGAAACACACCGTATCAAAAGAGCGTGTAGCTGGTGTTGAGACCTTTCCCGAAGAGAAAGTGTCCAACGTAGTCCCAAATATCGGAGACCACGAAAGAATCAAAACCCTATTCTTCTCACCAGATATTGACGGCTGTGTAGAGAACCTTCATCTATCCGAATGTATATCCTCCTACGATCAGTCTGATGCACTCAGCTACGTATTCCTTGAAGAACTCCGAGAGGAACTGATTGAATACATCCCAAGCAATAAAAGCGCAGACCACATCTTCAACAAAGAGATGTTCCCAGGAGGTGAGTACGATGGTACAAACATTTTCGTTACCCTCTAGCGGATTACGTTACTTGCTCGGTTACTCATTAGCACAAAAGGATCATGTTGCTATATGCACGCCGTGGCTGAGCGACGTAGAGCTACGGCTACCGCTAAGTCCCGAAGTAGAAGATCGTCGTATTTCGCTGTCTGCTGCTCTCGAAAAGTTTGACACAAGAGTGGATGTGTATATCAGAGAAGGTCAGTCACACAATGAGTATATTCTTTCAAAAATAGGAGAGAATGCTAATATAACTAAAGATGAGAATCTACACGCCAAGGCTATCGTAACCAACGAGTACGTGTATCTCGGCTCCGCAAATATAACAAGAGGTGGATTGTTGACGAATCTCGAGCTGTGTCAGGTGATAGAAAACGAGTATGAGAGCGTAGAGAAGTACCTGGAGGCTGAGTTAGAACTCTCAGTTTCTCCATAATCAGGACTATCAGTTGGATTCCTGATTTAATCTCGGGTTGTCAACTTCAAGAAAGTCCGAAAGATTCTCCAGCAGAATTTCTTGGTGTTCGTAGACAGTCTTTCGCGTTTTCTTACTGTGACCAGACAGTTTGACCTTGTCCACCATTCTTATCAGATGTTCCAGCTTCTGCTTCGATCTGTTGTACGGCTCAGATCGGAACTCAAGCTCTTCTTCGGTAATTAACTCGACGACACCATCCGGCTCGTTTAGATTGATGCTCGTTGACGGAAGAGATGAGGACTGCCCCTCTTCGAAGTTCAGGTATGGTTCGTACTCAGTGAGTAGTAGCTGCTCTGCCTTATCAGTGCCATCAGTTTCCCACCATTCGACTCTATGAATATCCCATATATCCAACCTACCATAGCTAACTACACTTGAGTCTTGACGAATAAAATGCTCTCTCAGACGCCTTCTTAGGCTACTATCTGTCTTACCTGCATATGCCGGCTCATCGTCTAAGTCATACATGCAGTACACTCCACATTCACCCCTTGGAACGGTCTTAAGCTCCTCGGAAATCATCGCAACTCCTCTACTATGATAGCGTTCACTAACTCAGAAGCACCGTCGTACGAGTATGTTATCTGCTTGTTTTCGAAGTCAATAGAGACATTACCCTGTAAGTATCCTTTGCGTTCTTGTTCCCGGAGATAGTCCAAGTCACCCCACTCCCAAGCTACGATAGCGTCAATAACTTCCAGATTCCTTTCCTTCTCGAAGTGATCTTGAACAGACATCTCTACTGAGGTAGCCTCAAGCCCCTGCCCATTGCGTATGAAGGCAGTTACATCGTGATCAGGTCGGTAGTCCTCAAGCTCCACTATAGGCTCTTCTTTATCACGATTGACTCTCTCAAGCGCGACGAGGAGTTCTGCTGTGTTTTCAGGCACAAATTCTGAATCCTGCCTCTTAATTAGTTTCTCACGTCTCTGCTCGACGGACTTCGACTGAGACTCAGATCTACGTTGCGCTTCTCCTCTTCGTAGCGTATCTTGGTACTTCGAGAACCACGGATCGCTACATACTTTGGAGATGTAGTGCCTGACCTCTTCCAAAAGACGGTCGTATAAATCACTACTCTTGTTGCGGATCTTACCCCTGTTGGCTGAGAGTTCAAGATCCTGACAGTTAGCCACAAAGAAGAGATGTGTGTGTTCTACGTTGTCCGGAACAACCTCATTAGCTTGTTCGACCTTGATATGATCCTTTGCTAACCAGACTCCGAACTGTGCAGAATGTTTCCCGTACGTGGCAAGTTTGTTACGTGCTCTTTTACCTCCTACCATGCCGACAATCTCCACCTCAGAAGTACCACCATCATGCTCTACCTGCAAAGTCTTTGCAGGATAGTGCTTGCACATCCATTCTCCAGGGAACCTCCCCCCCGCAGGCTCTATCTGCTCTTCGGGAAACTCAAAGTGGTTGTTGATTCTCAGATCTTTCTGAGTATCGTCGATGTAGGCATCCAGATCAACAATTACCTCCATCTCACGGGAATCGTCTTCGAAGAAGTGAGCAGTAGATCCTGCAACTGTCTTCCACTTCAGATAGTGTTCTATCTTATTGTAGGTTAACGAACCTTCACTAAGTCCTTTACCCGACCTGAAGCCGATAATCTCAATCTTCGTACCTTCCCGATTATCCCTCTGCTGCTCTGTGACCTCATACTCCGGTAATTCTCTCTCATTTAGCTTTTCCCAAGGTCGATTCATCTTCGCCGACAGATGTTTATCGTTCTTTGAGGTCTCAACTCGTATCTGATCACTCTTGTAGAAAATCTTAGTACCATGTCCCTTGTACCCGATACCATCTTCTTTGTTGGAGTTTCCTAAATCAAAGAAAGACTCTAAATCGTCTTTATCCATCCCATTTCCGTCATCCTCTAAGACAATGTCCGCTCCTTCATCACGGGTACGTATTGTTATCTCGAAACGACCGGCGTCCGCATCGTATGCGTTAGATAAGGATTCTCGTATTACCTCGAGAGGATCCTCAAAATCACTAGCAATTTCCAGGAACTCGTTAACTTCGTTTACTTTCGGTGTTTTCCTCGTTTCTCCTTCCGTTTTTGTTTCTGTTTTCATCTTAGAAGTAACCTCCTAATGATTCATTTACGACTCTGTGAGCGTGTTTACGTGTCGACTCCTCACGTGCAATATTATTGTCTATATAATTCCTAAGTGCATCCTGTCCCTCCTCAATCTTGTTCCGTATCCTTTCTAATTCTCGTTTCTGAACTATTAGGTTATGCACAGCTATTGGACCGGCTATATCCTTTTCGTACTTCGTATTTCCTTTCATACGACTCACAAGCTCATCAGAGCTGCATACAGGACAGTCGCATTCCTCGTAATTAGCTTCGTCTTTATGTACTGTCTTCGTCAGGGATGTCGAATACTTTCCATTTATCCCCCCACGCATATACGAAGATGAGTCAAAAGTATCCACACCCAAAGCGGCAAGTAGAGGTATAGCCCCTTTGGAGATTCCAAAAACGTGTAATGGGAGATCTTCTAATCCTTCTTCTTGCATTACCTCCTTACACCCGATAACTGCCTCGATAAGGGTATCACGGTCATCTTTCTTTGGAACTAGCCCACCTAGTGCGATACCGTCAAACGAATTATATATTCTCTGTATACCCATCTCGTCTTTAAGATGAGTTAAGAAAGTTTTGATCATCGAATAGTTATAGCCATGTAATGTGAGATACTTGGCCCCAGCATAGCCTGAGGACAGTTCTGCAAATTGACGAGCGTCTTTACCAGTCTTCCTCGCTTTTCTTATTCTATCGTCATGGTTATCCTCAGGTGAGATAGGACGATCAAGATTTACGAGAATATCTCCTCCCAACTTTCTCTGCATTTCGTATATCCTCTCCTGATTCATCTCTATCTCAAAGTCACTCCCATCAAGCTTCCCTTTCCTTAGTATTTGAAAACCTCCAGAATCAATAAATATCATACCATTAAATCCCTCAAATACGTCTCGCGCTTTGATTGGTTCAGAAAGATAGTCTCGGAGATAGTTTCTACTAATTCCATATTGAGTTAGTGATGATATCGACATCATAGCAGTATCAAAATATTCACTGCAGTCAACGCTGTCAACCCTATCAGCACCCACCATCAATTCTTTGACTGTCCTGTGAACGCTCCCCCCAAACATACTGGAAGCACGCCCTCCACCATAGAAATTCACTACAGGAAAAAGATTTGGCGTCTCAATTTCGGCTGTTCCAGCAGACAAAGTTCCTGTCCTAGCATCACCAGTAGTAGAAGATACTTCAAATGAGACTTCCTGCGAACCCATACCTATACTACTCATGCTTTAATCACTCTCTTATCTCGAACGAATTTTTTTAATACATGCCCACGTTCACCGAGACCTCCCTCTAGCATTATCACTTCAGCATCTGTCTTGGATTCTATTCCATCTATTGCTCTACGGTATAGCTCCCCCATATTAATGACAACTTTACTGTAGTCGTTCTTCTCAATTGTCCTAGATAATTCGTGCACAACGTCGGTATTAAGCTCGTCGGCACGTGAGGCAGTCATCTTTTTATCATACGTTACTATTTTCTCCTCTGGATCCAGCAATCCATATTCCGCAGAAAGTATACATATATCAATATCATCGTCGTATTCCCCCTCCCGTCTTGCTTTTTTAATTATCTTGTAATAGTATCCAGAATATAGATCAAAGGCAGGAACCGGTTCAGAAACTGACTTCTTCGAGCTAGAGCAACTTTGAACGAGTAGTGTCGACATCTGTAGAATACGTTTTAATCACCGAGACCTATATAACTTACTCAACTGACGGACTGATTCCCCTCAAGTGACTGACTAACTCCTCTATATTGGACTTTCGAAAATGTTCTCTAAGTTTCAGGATGTTCGGATCATCTGGCAACACAGTTCCATCACCATATCTAGAAAAGGCTTCATCTACTGCTTCTCTGTAGTTTTTACTAACCACATATCCTAAGATTTCATCGTATTCATCTCCATACTGCTCAAGATACTCAGTTAATCTCTTCGTGATCAAATCCTTCTGACCTTCATCCTCAGAAGTTAATACATATTCGTACTCTAAAACCGCCTGTTCTTCTTCGTATTCTTCAGGAACTGGCCCAAACATACCCGAAAGGGTTACTTTATGTATATCATTACGCATAGAGGAAACTTCATCAAGCACTGCTCTCTGTGTACGTGATGACCCATAGGGCTTCTCTTTACTGCACGGTAAGATCAATAAGATAGGTTTGTCTGGTGGGGAGTAATTTCTCTGTAATATATTGAAACTATTCGCTCCATGCTCAAGAGATATTGTTCGATTAGTTGTGCCCCCCTTCACTCCGGCATCAAATCTATCTAATTTAGACTGGTGTTTCGTCATCTTAGACCCAGGCAAAAGATCATAATCACCTCTGTCCTCAATATCTTTCCTTAGCTTTTCATCCCTGACTTGCGCTTGTTTTAGTCCTTTTTGGATCCCATTGTCTTCGCGTGCGAATTCAATAACATAATCAAGAAGATTTCCATTCTTAATAGCCTCTTGAACCCGCCTTACTTCTCTGTTATATACCTCGAAGTTATGACGAGCAAGCCATCCGTAGTATTTGCTCTTCGTGAACCCATCAGTTCCATATGTCGGCTCACGTTCTATATACTCATTTAATTTTTTAAGAGAGAGTCTATTTCCTTCCTCATCAAGAGCCTCAGATTCCTCACTACATAGTGGACATCCATCTATATTACACGGGAATGTGTCTTTTTCCTCTGCTAGTTCACTTAATTCTACTCTCTCCCACGTTTCAGGTATAATATACTTCCTGAATTTAGCAGCTTGAACATGGCTTGAGCAATCAAATGAATCAACCCCTAGAAGAGAAAGAATACCCGCTTGTTTACCTCCTACTCCAAAAGAATGTAAAGCTATTTTATCCTTCTTTTCCTCTGGAATAGCATCTTTAGCTCCTTGGATTATATCAACCAGAGTCTTTGTTTTGCTTCGAAGGGGTACTAAAGATCCAATGGCAAATCCATGAAAAGGTTGCTGTACGTTTTCCTCCTCAATACGTTCAAGGAAATTCATCACATACCAGTTCATTGTCTCATAGTCATGTCCATGAATAGCAACAAAAACAGCTGGGTCAGCTACTTTCTTCTGCTTCTTTAAACGGCGTATACTTTCTTTATCTTGTTCAGAACGTATTTCTATCTTATCAGGGCCCTCAATAAGTTTTAAACAGCGTACAGCACTTTCGATACTTTGATTCATTCGGTCAATCTTTTCCCCTTCTTTTAGATTCTGTGGGATTGGATAATCAAGGGTAGCTATAATATCAGCCCCAAAGTCCGTCTGTAATTTCAAAATGCTGTCAGGATCTGTATATATACCCCATTCATTTTCTTCACCTCCTTCGTCAGGAGCTAGTCCAAATGTCTTAGAATTCATTAATTTAAATCCGCCAGAATCAATAAAAAGAGGTGCATTCATGTCAACACGACTTTCTAAATGTTCTCGAAGAGTTTTTTTACGCCATTTCTCGTTAAGATTCTTGGGAGAGACCCCATACTCAGTAAAGCTCATAGCTTGAAACATAATGCCCTGAAGATCGTCTTCATCAAGTATATTATCCCGGAAGTGCCTCCATATTGATCCAGAGTCTAAAGTAGTGCCGCCAATTAGATTTATAACAGGGAAAAGAGCAGGTGTATTAACCTCCCCATTACGGACAGAAAGGGTGCCAAGCCTACCATAGCCATCATCACTGACTTCATCAATAGAAAACTCCGTCATATCTATACAGTAGATACTAAGAGAATTAGAGCTTTCGGAAAGGTGTATCCGAAACTTCAGGTATATTGGGAGACTTGAAAAGTATAGGAGTAGTTCAATAAGCTACGCCATGACAGAAAATAACCAAGCTATAGCGATACCTCAAATATCACTAATTGCTCTGTTTGTCACTGCGTTAATTACTGCTCAAGTAACTGCCTCGAAGGTTATAGAGATCGGACTACCATTCGGATTACCAGTAACGGGGGAGTCAATAATAGTCCCAGCAGCAGTTTTTGCATACGCTCTTACTTTCTTCTCCTCTGACTGCTATGCTGAACTCTACGGTAAGCAAGCAGCACAAGCTCTTGTTAACGTCGCATTCATCATGAATTTCGTTCTATTAGCTCTAGTTTGGCTCGCTATATACGCACCTATCTTTCCAGATTCTCCTGTCGGACAAAATGAATTTGTCCAGACTCTTGGTGCTAGTACTGGAATAGTCATGGGGAGTTTATTAGCGTATATCGTAAGTCAAAACTGGGATGTTATAGTGTTCCACCGTCTCAAGAACTTTTCTGACGGAGATGATCTATGGCTTCGTAACATTATCTCTACTTCCACGAGTCAGCTAATAGATACAGTTATATTCATCTCAATTGCATTTATTGTCTTCCAAGGATTGTCTCTTGAAGCAGGAATAGCTCTCCTCATCGGACAATATGTATTCAAACTGCTTATAGCAGTACTCGACACACCATTTGTGTACATAGTAGTGGGTATAATAAGATCCAATCAAGATGGATAGTAACTCAATAGTCTAACAAGAAGTATCCATGAAGTGAGTGTGAGTACGCGCGTAAAGTCGACATCGACAAAGATGTCAAGCTGTTTCGTCTCCAGGGACTCAAGTATCAGCTCGCTATCTTCGTGACTGACAAAGCTGAAGAACTTGAAAAAACAGAATAGAAGAGCTTACGAGTTTTCGTGTGGGGTCAGAGATAGAAAGATAAGTCTGTCTTTGGGTTAGTCAGCTAGCCAACAATTTGTAGTCTGTTGGTTAGATAGAGTAGGTTCATTCTCCAGATCAAAAGTGGTAAGTTGAGTCAGGTGACTCAGCTTAACAGCTTATCTAACTACCCCGCTTTGGAGTGTATTTCTGATTTAGCTAACCAACATTTATAGTTAGATCTCCGAGGATGTTGGTTAGTTCTGGTAACAAAAATTGAGTAGAATGGATTCAAGAAGAGCTATTCAGACTAATTATTCCTCACGCGGATCTTTATTGAACTCATATAGACCTCTAGCGACTTTCTTTATCCACCCTGCATCAGTAAGACGGCGTAGACAGTATTCCACATTCCCTTTTTCCATGCCGGTTTCATTAATTATGAAGCGAGGATTTGCTCGACCTTTCTTTAACACATTCAGAACCTCTTCACACCTTTCCGACGGCTCGAAGTCTTCGTTTACCATTTCTACACTGTCCCTAGTACTCGTGGTACAAAATAGACTTTGATATGTAATATAGTTTGTGTAGAGTTTTGTTATCTACTTTGTAATACCAAGCTTTATGTGGACAGGGTATATATAGAATATTGAGCGCGGTGTCACTGATTCAGTATGAAGTGGTCAGGGTGTTGGAGCACCCTAACCGCGCTTCCCTATGGTGTGAGAAGCAATGAAAGCTACGAATACGACCCAGAAAGATGTATCGCTGTTAGAGCAGCTGCTAGATGGAGCAGATGTTGGAGTAAGAGAGTCAAATGAAAAACAAAAGAGTACTCCTCTCAGCTAAAAATGACTTCCGGGAAACAAACAGACAAGCAAGACCTGATCGACGAGCTGAAGAGGCTAGCAGATATGACAGACGACGAACCCAAAGTCAAGCATGTCCGCAAGTATGGCGAATATTCCTATACAGCGTACAGGCGTTACTTTGATTCTTGGGAAGAGGCTCTCGATGCTGCTGGTATCACTGAAAAATCAAGCGAAATTAAGATCGAAATCAAAATCGAGTTAGACAAAACCTTTTCTTTCTCTATCTGAGAATCTTTTGACCTGGGTCAGTTGACCCATCCTATCCTCTCATACTTCTTTACGACACAAAACTAGCCTCCTACACATATTCAAAAGAAAGTATTTAGAGACCTCTAAATAACGAAAACATATATGCTGAATATTACTTTACCTTCTCCAAAGTCTTTAAATCCATACACATCAAAGATCTATGTAGTATGACTTACGAGAACCTTGATCTCAAAATCATAAACCTGCTCGAGGACGATGCACGTAGAAGTCTTAGGAGCCTAGCCGAAGAGCTCGATGTCTCGGTCACAACTGTAAGCAACCATCTTGAGAACATGCAAGAGGAGGGTATAGTAAAAGGCTTCAAACCAGTCGTCAACTACGACGAACTCGGTTACGGCGTCACAGCCACAGTGATGATAAAAGCCGAGGGTAACAGCATCCTCGATCTCACAGAAGACCTCAAAGACATAGACTCGTTCTTGAGTGTCTATGAGGTCACAGGAGAGTTCGACATAATCGCTATAGGCAAGTTCGAGAGCACGGAGGCAATGAACAACGTAATCAAGAACCTCTTAGAGAATCCCAACATAGCTGAGACCAACACCAACGTCGTCTTAGAAACTCACAAAGAAAACGAAGACATCGAGTTCGAAGTAGAATAGAAGACTACTACTCTAACTGTATTCAGCTAAGTCTGCTAGTTCTTGGGTCTCATAAGCTTTTCAAGAGTAGATCTTTTCTCTGGGAGTAGTCACATAGAGAAATACTGGTTAGCTCAGACACGTTACACTCCAAAGCGGGAGTGTGAAGACGGTTCGAAGATGAAATTCGACTCTAGTTCAGGTTAGCTTTAAATAACAGACGTATAATTTCTGAATGTGTCCTCCGAAAATATAGAAGACATACGCCAAGAGTACCGACAGCGCATCGACGATCTCCTAAAAGAAAAATCCGACAAGAAGCATATCACACTCAAACATGTCCGAAAAGCTGTCCTACGAGAAGAACACAAAACCGAGAAAGGCGGCTACTATATGACCTTACCTCGACGTATACTCAAAGAAGACCTCGACGTCGACTGGTGGCGAGAAGGACAGTACGCCACCTTAGTTAACCCGTACTTCAAAAAAGAGAACGATTGACACAAAAATGACCTTCAGCGACGTCTGGTACACTCTCTTAGAGGAACTCGAAGACTTCTCCGAAGATACTACCATAACCACACCGATAACCAACAAGAAACTCTCGAACGTTACGACGTCGATGAAATAGAGAGCGTAGATACTGACGAACTCGTGAACTTCTACACTCTCCTCTCAGACGTACAGCGTGGTGCTGATAATCTACGCAAGGAGGTGAGCCAAGAGCTCTTAGACCGGGTAGAGGACGACTCGCCTGTGCACGGACAGTTCGGTTCAGTCTCGAAGACAACACGGAGAGTACGGGATCTACGTGATGAAGACGAGGTAGCACAGGTGTTAGAAGAGTCTGGTGTACCCAGAGAGAAAATTACGGGAGTCGTTGAGGACAAAGTTAGAGAGGCTCTCGAAGTCGCTGACATCCCAGAAGACGAGGTCTACGAGATAGAAGAAAGAGAGTATGTGCGTAAAGCCGACGTCGACGAGGACGTCAAGGAGTCTCGTCTCCAGGGACTCAAAGATCAACTCGCCGCCTTCGAGACTGACGAGGCTGAAGAGCTGCGTGACGAGGTCGAAGAGCTAGAGAATAGGATAGAAGAGCTCACTAGCTTTAGAGCAGGATCTAGTTTTGAGTAGCTAGTCCAAGTAGATCTATGTACTATCTCCTGCTAGTTTTGTTGTGTCAGCTTTAACAAACTATAGGATGTCAAAAGTGCCGTATGGACGTAGATTTGCCTTAATCGGAGAGTATGATAACTAGCATAACTAACTAGCAACAGACCGACAGCACCGACATATAGATTTGGGTGTGCTAAACAACTATAACTAGCAACACCAATATTATATCGGATTTGAATATTAATTAAACTATAGGAGATATATTATCAAAGTATCCTGAATTCGGTCGTCTATAGTGATATACTCGCTAATATTTCAAATCTGCTTAGATAGAGTATGTCACATAATAGTGCGTAACTAGATATATGGCGATATTTATCGAGTGTTCTAGTTCTGAACGTGATATTTGGCTCTCAAACTGGGTGCTTTTTACGGACATCACCATGAGACCCATTATATGAAACGCTGTAACTACTCAATCAGCAGATCTACAAGTATTTCCCTAGGTGTTCAGAACTACACATGAACGCATCAGAAAGACGGATTATTCGAATTTTTTGAGTTCAGTCTGTCTTCCATCATCGGAGGTATCGCCATCATATTCTATGCCATCCTCAGGGAATGCAGATGTAAATTTATCCCTAGCGTACTGTCGGATAAAGTCTTTTTTCTTATCATCGTCAAGATAGCTATTTTCTATGACATCTATCGAGGAGCTTGCTTGATCCTCTGCTACTATTTCGAGGGTTCTATGCAGTTCTGCGTTTGCGCTGTGGTAGAATGTATACCAAAATCTACGCAGATTTTTAGGTGTAGGGGTAGATTCATCGCTTAAGGACACATTTGCTCTATTAGCTATGTCCTTAACCCAGTGTCTTAGTGTCTGATCGGTTCTGGACCCGGACTGAGTATCAGATGGGAATACTTTGCCGTTCCAGTTATCTTCGTTTCTCAGCTGATTTATATAATACTCAATAGCTTTTTTACCCCCCATGATAGCTACTTCTCCGGGGCCGTTCTTCCTTTCGCGGTATTCAATGCTTGGGTTATTGTCAATATCTATGTCTTGAGGGACATCTATCCTAATGATATCAGATGGGCGTGCTCCTGCTCCACCCATCAGGGCTAACAGAGCCTGTTCACGTAAGCTATCTGCCTCATACCACATGCGGCGTATTTGATCAGCAGATAGTGCCTCCGTCTTCGAGTCTGTCTCTCTCTCCCACCCAAACTCATCTAGTAGTCCATCTGCAGGATTATAATCAATTTCGCCGCGTCTGGCGCAATATTCGTAAAATTCTCTTAAATCAGTAGCGTAATTTATTTTGGATTGACCACTCTGGTAATAGTCGTCGATGACCTCAAAGACTCTCTCCAAGATGGCAAACCCAGATCTCTCTGAGCCACGTGCTAGACACATCAAGTCTCCGTCTCCAGTTATCTTATGTACGTAATCTAGGATAGTCGACAGACGTGATCTCCTTGACTCACGTGTAGTCTCGGCAAGTTTTTGGTGGTTTACTACATCATCTATATAGTTGTCGAGTTTACGCTGGGTCTCACTATGGTTGCCTGGCCAGTCATAGTCTAGGTTATCATCATCCCGGAATCCATAGTGTTCGACCAACATCTCATGGGTGCTCATACCATACTCCCTTCTGGCCGCTCTGTGGATAGCACTGTATCCATTTTCGTTTATCCACTTATGTGATGGGAGCTCCAACTCTGGTTTGCCATCTTTTTTCAATTTTTCTTTTATTTCGGAGTTTACTATATCATCTATAAACTCTTTGGTATATTTTTTCCCGGACATCATCCTATACGATCAAGAGTGTCACGACGCTCCTCAGGCGTCGGATTAGTATACTTTATAGTCGTTTCAATATTTTTGTGTCTTAGTTGCTCTTTTGTTTGTTCTATGCCCCCTTCGGTAGTCATATGGTCTCCAACACTGTGTCTAATACTATACCATGTTATTTTGCGGTTTTCCGTCGGGATCCCAGCCTCATCGCATATATCACGGATTAGACGACCGAGAGATTTAGATTTATAAGGATTAGCCTCTCTAGTTAGCCAAATCTCGTTACGTCCGTCGTATTTTGATTTATTTTGTCTTTGCTCAAGCCAGTGACGGAGTGCATCTGTGCTTTTTTCGGTGAGGGATACCTCCCAACTCTCACGGTTTTTTGCGGCGTCGTCCTTAGGTATATATAGAGTGCTTTTCTCGAGGCGGATCCAATCCAGACTAGCACGCTCTACCTCGATAGGGCGGAGACCAGCATCGAGACTGACCCATACTAGACTAGAGATTTTCCAGCTGTCTCTGACTCTGTCCCAGTCAGCAGGTGTCACCTCCGTCTTCGGCTTCTCGAGGCGCTGAGCTAGATAAGCTTGCCATCGATCCCTCTCGTCTGGACTGACAGAGTGATACTGTGGTATGGTATCATACTCTAGTGCTACGTCTCTTATCTGCCTCCTCTCCTCGCGCGTAAACGAGTCAGCCTGCTTGCCAGCAGACTCATCAAAATTATATTGAGGGGTCCATTTGTCTCCGCCTTTTTGATCCGCACGCCAGCTAAAGTATTTTTGCAGAGTGTTGACGAGCTTTCTTTTGTTGCTTCCGCTATAAATATCTCCGCTATCATCAAGTATAGTATCCTGCATCAGTCCCTGTAGGTACGCCTCTGCGTGGTCATGTGTTATCCTACCATACCCATAGTTGTCCCATATCCAGCGCTTTATCTGATCGAGGCGACTGAGATAGTTATCCGTTGTCGACTCCGCTAACCCAGTGTGACTTTCTGGGTATTTGCCTTTTTCTAGGCACCAGTTCACAAATTCTTTGTGCTCTTGCGCTTGCAGCATCTGTTTTTTGTCGCTGAGACGCTCTCCCATTGACTCTGAGAGATAGTTATCTTGGGTCATCGACATCAAGACATATATGATACCAATAAATCAGACTCATCCTCAAATCGAGATTTGATGGGGTAGTGTTCAGATAAGGATTTCAATTGAAGAGGTTGGGTTTTGACCGGTGTCAGTTCAAATCGCGAGCCAGAGAGAGAACAAGTTTAGGTGGACAAAAATAAGTTTGTAGATGTATTCCTTCCCACGAATCCGCTTATCTGAACACCGCCTTTGATGGGGGGCAAAGTTTAATATCCCTAAGTATTTATCCAAATTAGATGTCAGATATTGAAAGTGGAATTATATTAAGTGAACTAGAAAGAAAATATCTGGAGACAGGAGAGACAGGTAGTTATAGTGAGCCTGAGTTGAATAAAAGAATAGAATCTAAAGCAGAGGAAGATCTTCCACAAGACATCATAGATCTAATACAGGATATTTCTCTACTATATCGAGAAGGAATTCTTGAAAGTGAAGGAGGAGAAAAAGGAAGAGAAACTCTAAGAAAAAAGATATCTGATTCTAGAATAACTGAAAAAGCGGAAACGCCAACTGAATCAGACATACAACTTATACAAGCGGAGAAAAGTAGTGAAGAAATACATTTAGGTATCGAAATAGGCAATATACTAAAATTTCTTTACTCAGATATTAATAAATCGGATTTTGATTCACCGTCACCTGAAGCTGAATACTGGCATAATTTGATATGGGGAATAGTTCTTTCATTTACTTATAACTATACCTATAATGCCCAGAAAACATACACAGAAAGGCTGGATCTCCTACGGGAATTAGATAAACTTGGAAACCTTAAGCTAAATACGTCAATAGAACAAACAAAAGGAGTGGAATACCTCTCGAAAAGGTCTAGACCTACTCTAGGTATAATTAAAAAAGTATTGAGTGAAAATGGTATTCATTATACTCCATTGTTAAAACACCGTATATTTAGGGAAGTAGGGGTGAATTTTGATTTAGATCCCAAAGATACTGATGAAAAGAAAGAAGACGAGTTAGGAGAGAAGATAAACGAACTAATTTCTCAGTATAATCTTAGAGAGGTAGAGAAAATACACGACTATCTTAGAAGAGATAAAAAACATATCCGAAGTAAATACTATAAGGACACAAATGTCGAAGAACTATTGAAATTTATTTGGGGTAGAAAAGGAAAGAAGAGAAGTTATATTGCAAAGGAAATGAAACGAGATAAAAAATTTGTGTCTCAGGCTTTGAAAGAGATTAGTGGAGATAGCGACAGATGGGAAAATAGACCACTAGTAAAAAAAGAAGATAAAAGGTGGTATACAACCTCGTACGGAGATCTTCTAATTAGATATAGTGGGAAAGAAAATCCGCATGAATGGCTACATTATTTAGCTATACTACAAGGCGATAAGAATGAACTAAAAAAAGATTGTGACGATAGAGAGAATTGGGAAGATGGAATACAAATACTAACCAAGGTTATTGAGGATCTTTGTTAATCTAACCCATCCTATCTAGTGCATCCTTTCTGTCCTCTACGGGGGTCTGATCATATTTCATGGTCGTCTTCTCACTTTTGTGCCTCAACTGAGCCTGAGCGGCTGCGAGATCCTCTTCTCTAGTCATATACGTCCCGACAGAGTGGCGTATAGAATACCAGCTCATCTTTCTGTTATCCGTCGATATACCGGCTATATCACATAATCTTCGTAGGACATGTCTCAGAGAAGCTGACGAGTAAGGGTTAGCCTGTCTCGTTAGCCAGATCTTGTCGGTATCATCATACATGTCATACATCTTGCGCTGCTTAACCCATCTCTTGAGTATATTCGCTGTCTTGTCTCGTAGACCTACCACCCAGTTCTCGTTATTCTTACTACTCTCTTCTTTCGGGATCCTCAGAACACCGTTTTTGAGGTCGAGCCACCCAATAACAGCTCTTTCAACTTCTATGGGACGTAGTCCGGCGTCAAGGCTTGTCCATACTAGACTGGGTATCTTCCAGTCGTTAGCTTTGTCCCAGTCTTCAGGAGAGACCTCATTCTTGGGTTTCTCGAACCTCTGAGCAAGATATGCTTTCCAGTGATCACGTCCTTCTGGAGAGAGATGGTTGTAGTGAGGCACGCTCCCGTATTCGAGAGCTGCTTCACGTATTTTCTTTCTCTCGTCCATCGTCAGGTAGTCTCTTGGCTGGGAGGCACCGCTACTGTCACTGAATCTAATTTCGGGATCCCAGTTATCCCAGTTGTGTTCGTGTTTGTGCCACTTGAAAAGCATCTGGACGGATTTCTGGCAGTTGCTTTTGTGGACATTGCTTTTGTCTTGGTGTGCAAGTTCTTTCATCCATCCGTCGGCGTGTTCGTGGGTTATGTCTGTGGTGTAGTGTCCTTCTTGTTCCCAGACCCAGCGGTAGAACTGATCCATCCGGTATGCTCGGGCTTCTACGGTGCTCTGCGCATAGCCTTTAACTTTACCCGGTTCTTTGCCGAACGTGAGAAGCCACGAGAGGCATTCTTTGCGGTGTTGTCTGTAGTCTACTAGTTGTCGTTTGTTTAGTTTTTCTTCTGTTGGTGCAGGTATTACGGTTATATCGTTTAATTCGTCCATCGTATCCTCGTGATGTTTAAGCGAATCGTAATGGTCACGCAATATAATAATCGCCCGACATCGTCGGGGTGACTGTTCAACTGAGTTTCATTGCCCTAACCCAACATAATTATCCGATCTTTGTCGGGGTTGAAAACACCAGAAGGAGACGGGTTGAATGCTCCGTCAGGGATTTGAACCCTGGTCATTGCCTCGAGAGGGCAATATGATTGGCCGGACTACACCAACGGAGCGCGCATTACTTCGTATGCCCAAAAAGGTATTAACCCTTTTGCTTTCGGCGTGTGAGACTCAATAGGGAGAGAATGTCTGAGACGCGCCGATAAACTGATCTGAAGCCTCTCGTAGAGTAATACGCAGTTATGAAAGAGATGAAAACATCTGAACTATGAGAAGGGATTTAACCCGTCTCATCGTATCTGTGGCAAGAGAAAGATAAAGATGAGACTTATTCGCGGTTTCGCTTTCGTGGCTCTCGGTATACTCGCCGTCGTGGCTGTCTCGGGAGGGGCGGCTGCACAGTCCGATCCGGGCTCGTTAACTGTAGACGTGAACCAGAACTCGACGGACGTAGTCATATCAGTGACACAGAACTCAACGCCTGTCGAAGGGGCGCGTGTCGAGGTGTCGAGCATAGGCGACGACGCCGTCTTCGACGGTGTCTACACTACGGGGGAAGACGGGAGGATAGCCATAGACAGTAAGTCGGTGGCTTCCTTCGGGTCTGAGGCGGGTGTCGTACAGATCAGGATCAACGTCAGACACGAAAATACCAACTCGGCTTTCTTCACGACAGTCGTCACAGACAGAGGACTCGGAGAATCGACGCCGCTTGGACAGCGTATCTCATTAGCTCTGCGTGACTCGGTGGCTACGACACGGGGAACTGTCGAGGGAAGCCTCCTAGTGACACGTATCGGATCATCTGAGACGGAGAATGCCTCGGAAGTCGAGCTTCTCGGAGACCACGCCAACCACGTCTTAGAGCTTCTGAGACAGCAGAGAGAGAGCGAGAGAAGGCTCCAGACGAGGTTTGCGATGGGGAACATAGACATATTCGAGTTCCACAGCCGAATGGTAGAGATGTCGGCGAGGGAGAAGGCTCTCAAGAGTGATCTCGAAGTCACTGTAAGACGTCTCGAACGGACACCCGACTCAGATCTGAGGCAGAACGGCTACGACCCCGTTAGGACAGGTATACTCTACAGGAACCTGAGGAGCGATATACAGATCAGATACGAGGACATAAGTCTGTCGCAGAACGAGTCGTCGACGTAGTCCGGTGGTGGGCTCTCGTCGCCAGTCTCGTTCGGAATCCTCAAGAGCGAGACCGACTTATCTCTCCTAACCAGATGCTTACAGTTCTCATATCTCCCAACTCGAACAAGGACGAGTACAGGGTGATTCCCTCGAGAGACGGAAACCGTCTCTTCGTGGGGACTCTCGAAGTCGGAGAGACATCGAAAGGTCCACGTCCGAAGAAGTTCCGGGTAAGGAGAGACGGCGACGAGGAGCTTCAGAAGCCCGACGACTTCATCGATCTCGTGAGGATGGCTGACGAGATAGTTCTGACTCAGAGCGGCAACGAGGGGATGAAGGACGACGTGAGAGAGCTTCTTTCAGCGTACCAGCTTGAGAGCCGTGAGGAAGATGTCTGCCGTTACTGTCTCATAGACAACGAGTACACGCCACTCGGATACGACCGTATCAAACACGGAGACGAGTTCATCTGTCCCGACTGCGCGAAGCAGGAGCTAAGGAGAGAGGTGTCTTACAAGGGAGACCTGTCGTCGTCATCGTCGTCTGACTCGACGTCGGCAGCGATAGACAGGATGTACGAGATACTGATGGAGGTTCGTGACCTCGAAAAAGTCGTGGGTCTCCTCAATTCCAGCCTCGACCCCGAGCTCACGAAGTTCGACGAGATCTCGGAGAACGTCGAGACACGCGAGGAGATACGTCTCGATGACCTGCCCCTGAGAGACGAGTTCCGGTCTCTGTTGCCGTTCGACACACTCCTACCCGTCCAGTCGAAGAGCGTCGAGAACGGTCTCTTAGACGGCGAGGATCAGCTCGTAGTTAGTGCGACCGCGACGGGTAAGACACTCATAGGAGAGCTCGCAGGTATACAAAGAGCACTCGAAGGCAAGGGGAAGACGTTGTTCCTCGTTCCCCTCGTCGCCCTCGCCAACCAGAAGTACTCACGTTTCAACGAGGACTACTCGGGTATACTCGACGTAACACAGCGTGTGGGATCGAACCGCATATACGGAGGAGAGGAGAGCTTCGACCCGAGTGCTGACGTCGTAGTAGGAACCTACGAGGGTATCGACCACGCTCTGAGGACGGGGCGTGACCTCGGAGAGATAGGTACGGTTGTCATAGACGAGGTTCACAACCTGATGGACGACGAGAGAGGGCACAGGCTCGACGGTCTCATAACACGTCTGAGACATTACACTGGCGAAGTAAAGGGGTCAGGTACGGACACAGACACAGTTACAGATACCCAGTGGATATTCCTGTCAGCGACGGTCGGTAATCCCGTGGAGCTCTCGGAGAAGCTCAACGCGAGACTCGTCGAGTACGAGGATCGTCCGGTTCCGATAGAGCGCCATCTCACATTCGCTTCGAGGAGAGAGAAGCCCGACATAATAAACAGGCTCGTCAAACGCGAGTACAACAAGAAGTCGTCGAAGGGATACAGGGGTCAGACGATAGTCTTCACCAACTCACGGCGGCGTTGCCACAAGATAGCGGGGAAGATAGACACCACGGCGGCGGCGTACCACGCCGGACTGTCGTCGAACGAGAGGAAACAGGTCGAGAGGTACTTCGGAGAGGGGGAGATTTCGACCGTCGTGACGACGGCGGCACTAGGAGCCGGCGTCGACTTCCCGGCGTCACAGGTTATATTCGAGAGTCTCGCGATGGGTATAGACTGGCTCACAGTACAGGAGTTCGAACAGATGCTCGGAAGGGCGGGGAGACCCGACTACCACGACCGTGGAGTCGTCTACCTACTCGCAGAGATCGACGGCGTCTACCACAGAAGTATGGAGAGAACCGAGGAGGAGGTCGCTGTCGACCTCCTCAAGGGCGAGATGGGGGGTGTCGCGGTCGAGTACGACTCGAGTGCGGTGATGGAGGAGACACTCGCCAACCTCGCCGCAGGTGGCGACGATTACGCGAGTCTCAACGACGACCTTATGTACGAGATCGACACCGACCGGGCTGTCTCGAAGCTCAGAGAGTACGGTCTGATGAGGAACGGCAGGATCACCGAGATGGGTAGGATAGGCGCGTCACATTTCCTGACGCCGAAGCAGGTCGAGACGATGGAGAAGAGCGCGAGACGTGAGGATCCGCCACACAAGACCGTCGCCGAACTTGAGCTTCTCGGCGACGAGATGTAACTACGAGTTACGGTCGACCCAGTCTTCGTAGTCGTCGTTGGCTTCGGATTTCCGTCTTATCACAGCAGGCACATCGTAGGGATGGATATCCTCGACGGCTTGGCGCACCTCCTCGAAGTCGCGTGACGTCTTTACGTCGACCGCGTACTCCGACTCCACGACTGTCTCGCCCTCCCATCTATATACTGACCGTATCTCGTGGTAGTTGACACACGCCGCATATCCCGCATCGACTAGCTCGAAGGCGATCTCCTCGGCGGAGTCGACGTCGGGAACCGTGGTGTGTACCTCGATCATGGCTGGCTGTCACGTCTGAGACACAAAACCGTTTTGTAAATCCGGGCAGAATACTCCGTAATGGTATCATTCGCAGCCTGGCTTCTGTTCGGATTCGGTCTCTACTGGACAGCAGTCATCATGCTCTCGTCGGGCGGCTTCTTAGAGAAGTACAACATAGACACAATGGGACCTCTGTTTCTTCTCAGGACGGAACGGTGGAAGGACTTACTCGACCGTCTCGCGCGTCCCAAGAGGTTCTGGAGGGCATACGGAAACCTCGGGATAGCGGTCGCAGTCGGCGTAATGGTTATCTCGTTCTTCCTACTCGTGATGACGGGGTACAGAAACCTCGTCTCACCGCCCGAGCCGAGCCAGTTCAACCAGCCCGAGAACGTCCTCGTGATTCCGGGAGTCAACGACTTCCTTCCTCTCTCCATGGCTCCCGAGATAGTCGCCGGACTCGCTATAGGAATCATAGTCCACGAGGGCGGACACGGTATCATGTGCAGGGTCGGCGACATAGAAGTATCGAGCATGGGACTCCTGACCTTCGCAGTCCTCCCCGTCGGCGCTTTCGTCGAGCCCGACGAGGACGAGGTCGAGAAGGCTAGCTCGGGGTCGAAGACACGTATGTTCGCAGCGGGTGTGATGAACAACTTCGTTCTGACAGTCTTCGTCTTCGTCCTCCTCGGTCTGAGTATGACCGCGGTCCAGCCCATAGACGGAGTGGGTGTCAAGACGGTCGTTGAGGAGTCGCCCGCCGCGGAGTCGGGTCTGGAGCCGGGAGACATCATAAAGTCGATAGAGGGAACACAGGTCGGAACAGTCGAGAAGTTCATGTCGGTGATGAGAGAGACATCGCCGGGAGAAACCGTCGAGATAGAGGTATACAGGGAAGGCGAGATACGCACGGTAGCCACCACACTCGGCGAGAACCCGCGTGACACCTCGATCGGATACTTAGGGGTCTCGGCGTTCGGAATTACGGACGTCTACTCGTCGCTCGCTTCGCTGAACCCGAGGGACTGGCTCGTGACAGTCTTCCTGCCGTTCGGTATACTCGGGTCGGCTTTCCCCGGTTTCACCGGTGAGATAGCCGGCTTCTACGAACTCACGGGCGTCGCGGCGTCACTCGGCGGTCTCTACTGGCTGATACCCAACCTCCTCTTCTGGACGGCTTGGGTTAACTTCAACCTAGGACTCTTCAACTGCGTCCCAGCGGTTCCGCTCGACGGAGGACATATACTCCGTGAGGGAGCCGAGAAGGTCGTCAGTCCTTTCGTCAAGGGTGACACGAAAGAGAAGGTCGCGGGCGCACTCACGGGCGCGACTGCCATACTCATGTTCGGCAGCCTTCTCCTGATGATGTTCGGTCCACGTCTTATGGGGTGAACTCGTAGACTAAGAGATTCTCTCCGCTAAAACGTCTCATCTCGACGACCTCGAATCCTCTTTCTTCGAGAGCTTCACGTAGAGACGCACCCGACTCGGCGACGGCGACACGAACCGGGGCGTCTTCGTCGTCGGCTACTTCGAGAGGCTCGTCGAGTAGAACCCGAAGAGTATCGTCCTCGCCGTCTCCAACCCCGAGGTGGTGTATAACTACCGACTCCGTGTCGGGACGTACCTCGTAGCTGACGTATCCTATTACCTCGTCCTTGCTCTCGTCTTTGTCTTCGTCTTCGTCTTCGGCTTCGACTTTAGTCTCAGCCACCTTGATACTCCTGTCGTGTACCATGTCCTTGACGGAGTCGACCGATAGGCTTTCGTCGAGGACGTCTTCGGAGGCTATCTCGGCTATGCGTTCGGCGTCTTCCTCTGTGGCGTCTCTTATACTAATACTCATGGCTCGCATCTATCCTAAGGTTCCGTCTGTGTGTGGCTAACGACTCGACATCGTAGACCTCCTTTGCGCTCAGGCTCCGGAGACGCCCCCTGTAACGTGTCACGGGTGACACACCGTAAGCCTCTAGGAGATCCTTGAGCTCCGAATGTAACGTGTCGCCGTGTTCGTCCCAGTCGGTAAGTAGAACCGCGGACGAGTACGACGTCGATATATGTACCGCAGTCTCCGAGAGGCTCCTCCCGTTTCCGCTCACCCGAACGTAGTCGGCGTCGATACCCAGGTCACGGAGAGCCTCCTCGTCGTTACGCCCCTCTACGACTATGACGGCGTCGTCGGACTCGGCGTTTATCTCGTCGAGGACAGAGTCGAACCGTCTCAGACGTTCACGGGGCGTCTCCCAGTCCATGCTATACATATGACACAGGGAGTCAAAAGTCTCACGCGTGGCGTCGTGTCGCGCGTTGACAAGACGAAGAGTTTTTGTCGTTCTGAGACCGAGTCTGAGTAATGCCAGCCGTCGTACGTGAGGAGGACTGTATAGGGTGCACCAAGTGTGAGAAGGTGTGTCCGGTCGATACCATCGAGATGGTGAAGGGAGACGGCGCTGACCGGGGTAACGGAATGGTGGCTGTCGTAAACGCTGACGGCTGTGTCGGATGTGCGGAGTGCCTGATTGAGTGCCCCGTCGACTGTATCTACATGGATCACGACGCGGATACGGACGCCGAAGAAGACGTAGACCAAGACTACATAAGTATATAAAAATATGCGTACAGTAGTAAAGTTCGGAGGAACGAGCGTAGGATCGGGTGAGCGTATAAAGAGAGCCGCCGAGTCAGTCGCCGAGGAGAGGAGGAAGGGTAACGAGATAGTCGTAGTCGTCTCGGCGATGGGAGACACGACCGACCATCTCATAGACGAGATGGAGGCTGTCGGGGTAGACGAGTCGGAGGGTGAGGACGCCAACGAGGTCGTGAGCATGGGGGAACGCACCTCAGTGCGTCTCTTCAAAGCCGCACTCGAAAACCTCGGCGTCGACGCGTCTTTCGTCGAGCCAGGCGACGCCAACTGGCCGATTATAACTGACGAGGCGGGGGAGCTAAACGAGGACTCAACTTCGGCAAAAGTCGCAGATCTCGCCGAGTCTCTCGAAGACGAGGTCGTAGTCGTCTGTGGCTTCTTAGGAGAGACACCCGACGGAAGACTAACGACTCTCGGAAGAGGAGGAAGCGACACCACGGCGATGATACTCGGACGTTACCTCGACGCCGACGAAGTCGTCATAGTCACAGACGTCGACGGTGTAATGACGGGAGACCCGAGTAGTGTCGAGGGCACGAGTACGATAGACGAGATTACGGTCAACGAGATGCAGGATCTCTCCCTGAGGGGCGCACAGGTGGTCGCACCGAGCGCTCTGAGATACAAGAGGGATGGAACGGGAGTACGTATAGTCCACCACAAACACGGCGACCTCAACGCCACGGGAACCGAGATAGTAGGAAGCTCTGACAGCATGCACGAAGTAGATCTACGTGACAGTCCGGTAGCCGCCGTTACGGTGGCAGGGAGTAATATTCTGGAGACACCCAACCTCTTAGCACGTCTCTCGACGGCGCTGGGTGACGAGGACATAAACATCTTCGGCGTCTCAACGGGAAGCGACTCGATGTCGTTCTTCGTCGACGAGAACGTCGCCGACGAGGCTGAGTCGATACTCCACGGAGAGGTCACAGACGGTGACAGCCTCTCAAGCGTGACTCTCCGTGAGGAGATAGCTATGGTCGTGATCACGGGAGGCGAGTTCATAGAGACGCCTGGAGTGATCTACGACGCGATACGCCCCCTCAGAAAGAACGACATAAACATAATAGAGCTCCTTTCGAGCGCGACCTCTATAGTTATATTCATCGACTGGGACGAGGGCAAGAGGGTGCGTGACCTCGTAGAGTCAGTCTACGAGTAAATACAAAGAAGCAGAGACAGAGAAAAGACTACGAGACAACTACCAAAGTGATACCGAGACAGAGGATAAACGACCGTACTGTCTTCGCCTCAGTCGTCTTCGTAGTCCTTCTGGCTCAGGTTCTCCTCTATCCCGGAATAGACAGACTAGTCGAGTCTCTAGGGGCTGAGACACGTCTCAACGCGAGTATGTGGTTCCTCGTCGCCGAGTTCGCGGCTTTCGTTGTCTTCGCGGCTCCGTGGGGTGCGGCGAGCGACGCAGCGGGCAGACGTGTCCCCTTCATAGTCGTCGGATCAGTCGGGGGCGCGGTGTCGTATGTTCTGATCGGCGTGGTTCCCAGCAATCTCGATGTCTCGTTCGCTGCTATTCTAGGACTCCGTCTTCTCCAAGGGGCTTTCACGATAGGTGCTTTCTCTCTCGCTATGACTACTCTGATGGATCTCGAAGGTGGACACGGACGTAACATGGGTGCGGTAGGTGTCGCAGTGGGTCTCGGAACGGGACTCGGAGCACCCCTCGGCGGACAGCTGTACGAGGTCGGGACTCTCGTGCCGCTCTACACAGCCGCGGGGCTCTTAGTAGTCGCAGGAGGCTCGACCGTCCTAGTCGAAGACACGCAAGACTCGGGGTCTGAGGACGACGGAGACGAAGGAGACGACGACGGTATGAGAGAGATACTCAAGAGCCTCCACGAGACACCGTCGCTCGGAATACCCTACGTCTTCGGCTTCCTAGACAGGATGACTGCGGGCTTCTTCGCCCTCGTTGGAACTCTCTACTTCCGAACCGTCTTTGGTCTGAGTCCGCTTGAAACCGGTCTAACACTCGGACTCTTCTTCTTCCCATTCGCCGTCCTCCAGTATCCCTTCGGAGTAGTCTCCGACCGGATAGGCAGGGTCATCCCCGTCGTACTGGGATCTCTTCTCTATGGAGTCGCCGTGATAGGCGTGGGTGCGGCCCCTACGGTGAAGTCGTCACAGGCTACTCTCGTCGTAGTCGGTATCTTAGGTGCTCTGATGACGCCTGCGACGATGGCACTCGTAACCGACCTCGCGGATGAGACGAGGAGAGGCGTGGCGATGGCAGGCTTCAACATCGCAGGGAGCATCGGATTCGTCACCGGAATACTCGTCGGAGGCACCGTCGCCGACGAGTACGGATACCTCGAAGCCTTTGTGGTGGCTGGCGGCTTCGAGGTCATCGTGGCTATCGTCGCTGTCGTACCCCTGCTGAGACTCGACATACCGTCTCCGTCTTAGAATCCAAAACCAAACCGGTGAACTACCCCGACCTAATCGGATTCTTGAGCTACTTCCGTAGCTCTACAATTTCAAGCGAAGCAAAGCTTCGCGTACTCATCGAGAATCTCCGATTTTTCGAGACATTAGGAAGGGGCTTCCTGCATCTACCACCCTACTTGCAGATACAGTAGTAGTCGAACTACTTGCTGCACCCACAGAGGCAGGAGTGTCCACAGGAGTAACTTCGGCTTGTCCCAAGCCTAGCTCGTTCAGTCCCCGTTGTAACACGTTACGGCTAGCGTTATAGTCGCGGTCAGCCGTATAGCCACACGAAGGACAGCTATGCTCCCTTACCCACAACTCCTTCTCAGTCTCACAACCACACTCAGCACACTCTTTCGTAGTTCCTTGTGGTTCGACTTTAACAAGGTGAGTACCAGCTTTCTCGGCTTTGTACTCAAGCATCTCGATAAAGCGTCCCCACGCAGAATGGCTAACGTTCTTATTCCTTGTACTGCTTTCACTCTCCTTCATCTGAGTAATATTCAAATCCTCTACGGCTACTACGTCGTAGTTCTCGACGTAGTAGGTAGACAGCTTATGTAAGAAGTCATCACGCTTGTTGCGAATATTTTCGTGTACTTGAGCTAGTTTCTTACGTTGCTTCTCCCAGTTGTTGCTACCTCTCTCTTTCCGAGAGAGGTTGCGCTGTTCTTTCTTCAGCCTATCAAGCTCTTGGGATACGTCAAGACTACCTACGCTCAGTTTGTCAGAGTCGAAGACATAGTTAGTGATCCCTACATCTATACCTACGCAGTCTTTTACTTCTATGTCTTCTACGGATGGTTTTCTGGGTGTACTGTCGAACTCTAGAAGGAAGATACTGTACCAATGACCCGAACTGTAACGCTTGAGTGTAACTTCCTTCACTTCGGCGTT
Source organism: Halorutilales archaeon Cl-col2-1 (assembly GCA_041891055.1). Lineage (GTDB taxonomy): Archaea > Halobacteriota > Halobacteria > Halobacteriales > Afararchaeaceae > Afararchaeum. The sequence goes on from CP169074.1 coordinate 1,344,584, forward strand.
ATCGGGTATTTCTCGGTGGTAACGTATGGGTATCTCACCTATTTTACTCAGGTATAGTTTGTCGAGTCTGTCGTCGGTTTCGATGAGATCGAAACCCGACTGGTTGTATGTGAATGACTTGTACCAACCCTTGCCTTTGTAGCGGAGTCTATCGACGGCTTGTGCTTGGTTTTCTATTCCGTCGTCTTCTTCGAGCCGGGAGATGTTACTGTGTAGACGGTTGTTGACCATCTGGAGGACTTTCGAGTGAACGTCTTGTAGCTCCGTCCAGTCTTTCTTGAGGTCAGGTAGTTTGTTCTGTTGAGTGGTTTTGTTGATGAACGGATTGTCTTTGGCTTCTTCGAGTAAGTGGTTGTAGAGGTTTCTACAGGTGTCGAGCGTCTGTTCCAGACGATCTTTTTGTTTTTCGTCTGGATATAGTCGATACCTGTAGGAATGCGTGGTCATTTTGTCTTTACTTCGTGTATATTTCGGTAGTTAGTAAGAAAAAACTTCGGGTGATGGGAAGCTGACCTGAATGGTTGTTTTCGTACTCAGACAGCTGTCGTAAAATCTATGATTCTGAGATGAGTGAGACCCAAGATTTACACATATCCACAAATCCGGAGAGTTTGTGACTGTATCCCCCACATACTCGCTCACAGCTGACGCCGTTTGCTCCTTGAGGAAGAGGACTTAGCCTCGAAAGAGTTAAACTCGCGTTCTCGCTATGGGTGGTATGGACTACACGGTTGTTCTCGAAGGGGCGTGGATTGTCGAGGACGTTGATGACATCGACGATGCGCTCTCGGTTGCTGTAAGTGAGGCGGGTAGTCAGCTCAACGACGCCGGTAAGGAGTACGTCGAGGTCGAACTCGGCTATCTCAACTGTCCCGCGTGTGGAGAGCCCTTCGACTCGGCGTGTGTCTTCGCCAGCACAGCGCTAGTGGGTCTCGTCTTCGAGATAGACGTCTATAACGTCGACTCGGAGGATCACGCTCGGAAGATAGCCAAGAAAGAGGTGGGTCAGGCTGTCTCAGGAGTTCCCCTCGAAGTCGTCGACGTAGTCGAGAAAGAAGAGGAGTAACCGAGACACGAAGACAGAATTGAGTGGAGAAAGACAGTGAGAAAGGTCTCCGGTACGTATACACATCTGACTCTCTTTTTACTCCTAGCTGGTATCCTCGTAGCCGGACTGCCCGCCGGTGTCTCGGCGTCACCTGAGGTGGTCGAAGTCTATCCAGATACCTATGCAGACGGCGACGCGGGCGAGTACGTGGGCATAGACACCGACGGAACGAACCTGACGGACTGGAGTGTCACCGATGGCGAGGACACCGTGAGACTCCGTGCACGAGATTACGAAGACGAGGATCGCCTTTACCTAGGGAGTGAGAACGCACAGCGCGAGGCAGGGGTCGATACCGACGCCGGTCTGGGTCTCGCTCTCGCCAACTCGGGCGACGAGGTACGTCTTGTGAACCCCGAAGGAGAAGCCGTCGACGAGGTTGTATACGGCGAAGACAAGAGGCTCGATCCGAACGAGGGCGACATACTGGTCAAGGAAGACGGGGATTGGGAGATACGTACTCTCGGAGCCACGGATTTCGAGTACGCCGACTTCGACGCAGACTCAGTCACCGGGTTCGTCGCACCTGACTCGTCGGCTGAAGCAGTCTCGCGCGTGATAGAGTCAGCCGACGAACGGATTCTCGTCAGCGGATACGAGTTCGACAGCGAGTACATCGCTCGCCTACTCACAGAAGCCGAGGAAAAGGGCGTCGAAGTCGAGGTCTTAGTCGAGGGGTCACCAGCGGGCGGCTTTGAATCCGACGACTCGGAGGTTCTGGGTAGTCTGTCATCCGACGGAATAGAGGTCGACGTAGTCGAGGGCGACAGGAAGAGGTACAGGTTCGTCCACGCTAAGTACATAGTCGTCGACTCCGAGCGCGCCGTTGTGACCTCGGAGAACTGGGTAAGTCACTCAGTCTCGCCCGAAGCGACGGGTCCGAGAGGCTGGGGTATCGTGGTCGAGGATGATGAGGTTGCCGGTACACTCAGTCGTGTCTTCCGTAACGACACCGACGAGGACTGGTACTCTGTCAAAAACTGGTCGGAGTCGTCACCGAGCCGTATTGAAGGAACAGTCGAGGAAGGAGAAAACTCCGAGTACGAGTCTCCGAGAACCGACTTCGGCACCGAGACATTCGACGACGCCGATGTAGGAGTCGTTCTCTCGCCCGACTCGTCGGTCGACCCCGTCGTAGAGATGATCGACTCAGCCGACGAGACTGTTTACGTGCAGCAAGCGTACATACGTGACCCCGAGACGAATCCCTATCTGAACCAGGTCGTCGAAGAGGCGCGCGAGGGGACACAGGTACGTGTCCTCCTTGACGGGAGATGGTTCACGCGCGAGGAAAACTCGGAGATAGCCGACAGGCTCAACTCGATAGGCGACGAGGACGGCGTCGACATAGAGGCGCGCGTCTCCGAAACACCGGTACACAACAAGGGCGTAGTCGTAGACGGAGAGGAGGTTCTGGTTTCGAGTATCAACTGGAACCTCAACTCGATAAACAACAACAGGGAGGTCGGCGTGATAGTCGACGACAACGAGACGGCTTCCTACTTCGAGACGGTATTCGAGTCCGACTGGGAGACAAGCGAGGACACGAGGACAAGTCCCCGCAGCGGAACGGTACCGGGTCTCGTACGCCCGAATATCGTCGAGATACTCCTCATCCTCATAACCGCGGGTATCTCCATCTGGCTGGGTCTGAAGTACGTCTACGACTAGTTCCTTCCGAACCCGGGGTACGGCGGCGGCGACCTCTTGTGTACCGAAGTCTCGTACATCTTCTCAAACCTCTCGACAGTCTCGACGTCTACATCTACCTCATCGGCTGTCTCCCCGACGGATAGACCTCTGTCAACGAGACATCTCAGGACGTCGTCTATGGTGTCGTAGGTCGCGCCTAGCTCCGACTCGTCTGTCTGTCCCTCCCAGAGACCCGCTGTGGGTGTCTTCTCGACGAACTGTTCGTCGATCCCGAGATGGCGCGCGACGTCTCTGACCTCCGACTTATAGAGACCTCCGAGTGGGAGTATGTCGACGGCTCCGTCGCCGTACTTCGTGAAGTAGCCTATCAGAAGCTCAGTCCGGTTCCCCGTTCCGAGGACGAGGAGATTCCTCTGGTTCGCCTCAAGGTACTCGAAGACCATACGTGACCTCGCACGGACGTTTCCGACCGCCTCCTTCTTCGGCTCGTACTCGACTGAGTCGACGAACTCGTCGACTACGGGCTCTATCTGAATCTCCTTCTTTTCTATACCGAGGCTGTCAGCTATCGAGTGTGCGTCCTTGACGTTGTGTTCCTCGCTAGGCTCGCCGGGCATCACCATCCCGACTACTTTTTCACTTCCGAGAGCCTCGACAGCCACAGCCGCCGACGCAGTCGAGTCTATGCCTCCGCTGAGCCCGACCACGACGCCGTCGGCTCCCGCCTCGTCGACCTTGCGCGTGACGAAGTCGGTTACTGTGTCGACCGCCTCGGCGGTGTCGGTACTCGGTGTCTCTGTCTCTGTCTCCATGATACGACATGGATCTCAGCGTATATAATATATTGTCTCTGTCTCAGTCACTGCGTCCGTGTAGAGCGGTTACGCCTACGACGACGAGGAGAGCCACGATAGCCGCCGGTACTCCGAATCCTGGGAGACCCTCGCCGCCTTCACCATCGTCGTCGATTCCGAGCTCTGACCTGAGCTCCTGATTGCGCTGACGTACTGTCTCCGACGTGTTCTTGAGCCTCGCGTTCTCCGACTCCGCAGCCTCGACACGGCTTTCGAGTCGGGAGTTGGTCTGACTGAGATCCTCGACACGTCTCTGGAGTCTCCGGTTTTCGCCACGGACTGCTTCTATCTGATCCTTTAAGCTGTCGAGCCTCTGGGAGAGACGTGGTCTCGTCTGGTCGAGTCCCATCTCCCTCTCGCCAACTAGCTCCAACTCAACGGTGTCGGACGAGACTCCGGCGTTGGCGACTATCTCATAGCTTCCAACTTTGAGTCCATCGGTCTCAACCGTCGTTAGCCAGAAGCCGCGTCCCTTCTGCCATGTGTCGACTACCTCTATGTCGAACTCGTTCGCAGAGGGGCCGTCGACAGCCTTGATTTCGATGGTGTTCTCGTCGGGATCGAGGTTAGTACTTCCACGTACGACGACCTCCTCACCGACCTCTATCTCGGGGATACCCTCGACATCGGTGGTCGGTACTGAAGCATTCACAGGGGCGATGTCGTGAATTTCGAGCGAAGGGTCAGTGTAGGAGAAGTCCCCCGAGTGGACGAGGTCGTCGGAGCCCGTCTCGTTGACCGACTCGGCGAGAACGCGTTCGACGATCTGTGGTCTGTTTGCGTTCGGGAAGACAGTCTCGGCGTCGTTTATGAGAGAAGTGAGGCTCGACGTGTTCGATGACCGTCCCGAGTGAACACCGAGACCTCCCGAGAATCTTCCGTCACCTATCTCACCGTCACGTCCCGACGCGATTACGACGAGTTCGAGACGTCCCTGTGAGAATGAGTCGGGTATCTCGATTCTCTCGTCTATACGGTCTCTGGAGCTCAGGAATAGCCTCTCAGCGTGGGTGGCTCCGAACCTGTCGAAGAGAGCCACAACTACGTCGTCGTTTCCCAGGGCGCTCCCCGAGATATGTACCGAGTCGTCCGAGGTCGACACCTCGCCATCAACCGAGTATGTGTCGACTGATAGGCTCGGCTCGACTATCTCGATACTGTGGAAGTCGCTCGTGGCAGTGAAGAACTCGGTGTCGTTGAGGACAGTGTAGTTGGAGTACCGCCGCGCGTCGGATGTCTCTATGACGCCTATCGAGTAGGTTCCGGTGTAGCTGAGAATCTCGGAGGCTCTCGGGGTAAGAACGTCGGAGTCGTCGGGGTCACTCGGAACAAAACGCTCGACCGACCACGATTCACCCTCGACTAGTGTCTCCGAGAGGAGGTACCAGTCGGACGAGTCCCTGACATAGACCGAGACCGAACTTATGCTCGAAGATGTAGTTCCGTTCACGTAGGTTCTCTCACCCGGTACGTAGGTCCACGGCTCCTGGATACGTACCTCAGGCTCGGAGACGTCGAGCGCGGCGGAGTCTATATAGTCGCCCGTCGAGACCTCGTCGAAAGCCTCCGTCTGGGACGAGTTGCCGGCGAAGAGGTAGAAGTCGACCGACTTGTCCTTGAGAACGCGTGTGTCTATAAGTCCCTCTCCGGTGCTGCCGTCTATTGCTACGGTTGCGACTACGTAGTCGGGAGTCGTCGTGATATTGACGGTTCCGTCCTCGTCGTCGCCAACGAGTTCGAAGACCTCTCTTATGTTATAGCCTTCGGCGATGTCACGCTTCCCGACGGCGACAGAGTGGTAGATGCCGTCGTCGGACTCCGTGACAGTGAATCCAACACGTTCGCCCTGTGTAGCAGTGCCGGAGTCGAGTGAGAGCGACGGGTTCTTCTCGGCGACGACGCTCAACGACTCCGAGGACGACGCGTCACCGAAGGTGAGGTCATCGGAGCCCTCAACTGTAATTTCGTAACTCCCCGTCTCCCATCCGGTGAAGTTGAGACCCCAGTAAGCGGGGTCGTCTATACCGTGACTCGTTCTTCCGAGACCCTGTGTGCGGTTACTGACATGTTCGGGTTCTCCTGTCGAGACGTTGTAATGGTCAGTCTCATTTAGCTCGTCTATCTGGGAGTCGGAGAGGTTCTTGTAGTCCTCAACCAGAACAGAATCAGTTATGTCAGTTCCCGCGGGACTGGTTACAGTTAACTCGATGTCCTCGGCTTTCATAAAATTCCAGTCCGCCGTGACTAAAACTGCCTCAGTCGTGGCTATTTCACCACCACCTACTGTCCCCATCCCTTCATTATAAGTTTCAAACTCCCTCACCTCCGGAGATATTACTTCAGCCTTGTATCCTGTTTCATTCATCCGTTCTGCGTACTTGCCCGTCTCTTGGGCTTGAGGGACTGAAGTAGTGATTTCAAACCGTTCTCCTTCAGCAGCTATACCTTCAATACCGTAAAGAACACCTGGAAGATCATCAGGCTTCCAGATTATGTCCTCCTCGCCTTGAAAAACATCGGTATAAGTTTCATTGTTCAGAGTTATAGTCCGATTTCCGTAGTCCTCATCTGTGAGACCTCTCGACGCCGTAGCCGACCCCGTGACGACTGTGAGTATAAAAGCCAGAGCCAGACAGACCAGAAGTAGACGTCTCACGTAGGTGGGAGGATTCATCTCTGAATAAGTAATGTCCACGTTACAGGACATAAAATCTTACCGCTACGTATCGCTCGAAAGGATAGTGAACTACCCCACCCTACTCGCTCACCGCTGGTGCGGTTCGCTCGATGAGGGTAGGGCTTCCTGTTTCCACGACACGCTTTGCAGACACCGAATCGGTGTCCGTAGGGAGCGCAGTCTCCACAGGCGTTGATTCGGAGTGTCCCACTCCTACATCGTCGAGACCGCGAGAAAGAATGTTCCACGCCGCATTCGCGTCTCTATCCGTCTCAAACCCACATGACGGGCAGGAATGCTCGCGCACCCATAGCGGTTTGTTCGTCTCCGTCCCGCACGACGCGCAGTCTTTGGTCGTTCCTCGGGGGTCTACGGCAACGAAGTGCGTTCCCTCCCGCTCGCACTTGTATTCGAGCATCCGAAGGAATGTTCCCCACGCCGCGCCTGCTCGGTTCCGTGAATTGCCCGGCAGTTCAACCAAGCCCTCCGCGTCCAAGTCCTCGACCGCCACCACGTCGTACTCTCGGGCGTAATAGTTCGACAATTTGTGGAGGAAATCTCGACGCTTGCGTTTCAGGTCGGCGTGCCGTCGAGCGACCGTCTTGCGCTGTTTCTCCCAATTGTTCGAGCCGTGTTCCTTCCGCGAGAGGCTACGTTGAGCGCGTTCTAATCGCTCGCGCTCGTCGGAGAAGTCCGGTGACTCGACAGCGGTTCCATCAGTATCGTGTGCGTACTTGAGAATCCCCACGTCGATTCCAACGACCGTCTCAGGGTTCTCTGGTTTTTCGGGCGTGTCCTTGTCCATGTCGATGCCGAACGTGGCATACCACTCGCCTGTCGGTTCTCGTTTGACCGTGACCTGTTTGATGGTCGCGTTCTCGGGAATGTCTCGGTGGAGGTGAATCGGAATATCACCAATCTTACTCAACCACAGGACAGGCCGACCACTCGTATTCTTGAGTTTGAAGCCGGACTGATTGTAGGTGAGAGACCGATACTCCCGAGGCGGTTTCCACTTGAGTTTCCCCACGGCACGTCCGTTCTCCTTCTGTGCTTTGAGCGTGGAGAGGTTGTCGTAGACGCGCTTGACAACCATCTGGAGAACTTTCGAGTGAACATCGCTCAGGTCGTCCCACCACTCTTTGAGGTCAGGAAGCGTGTCCTGTACCTCGTATCGGGCGGGAATGTCGTCTGCCTCGTTGAATTTGTAGAGGACGTGATTGTACAGTTGCCTACAAGTATCGACGTGGTGCAGAAGTGTCTCGGTGAGGGCTTCTGGCGGGTTGAGTCGATACTTGTAGTTGTAATGCATCTATGACTCTCTTTCTTCGATGAGTTCGTCCAGTTTCTCTTGGACGAACGAAGAGAGATTCAGATGGTTGTCCTGAATCCACTCCTCTTGGTCGTCACGGATGGAGATGTTCTTTCGCGTTGCCACACTATACTTTACACAAGTTGTGTAAATAAGGGTTGTGGTTGACGTGGGCATGTGGGCCAGTCGTCGCGGAGTGTTTGGAAGACGATGACGGGCGTCGTCAGATTCCGACAGAATCTGACTGTCAATCAGAAATAGGAGATTTCTGATGACGCTGTATCCCCTCCCTACTGTGCTACTCGGCCTTCGGCCTGCGTTGCTCCTTGAGGAAGGGGACTTAGCGCCTGAAAACAGTTAAGTCTGTGCTCCGTCTAACCCGTGACGGATGGACGAACGTGACACGACTCGGCGCGGCTTTCTCGTCTCTGTGGGAGCCGCAGTAGCAGTCTCGGGAGCCGGCTGTCTCGGGAACGAGGAAGAAGGGAGCTCCGATGAGACAGGTGCACCGGGTATAGGTGGAGGAGGGAACGACACCGAATCCGAGACTGAAACCGAGACAGAGAACGGGGAGTCAGAGACAGAAGGTGAGACTGGAGACGGCACCGGGACGGACAGAGGAGAAAGCGAGACAGTGAGACCCGACGCGGATGTGACTGTCGTCGACGAGACAGTCGGTATCTACGGAAACACAGTATTCGGAGAGGTCGAGAACACGGGGTCGACTCCCGTTGTCGGCTCGAGCATTGAGGTTAGCGCGGAGACTCTAGACGACTACTTCGCCGAGAGTCTCGTGAGCGGTGACACCGACCTCGAAGATATCTATCTCGAACCGGGAGACAGGCTGCCTTTCGACCTCAGTGTGGGTCTCGACATGGAGTTCGAGGACGCGGCACGTGAGGCGGAGGACAGGATACGTGCTGCGTCATCACGTGCCGAACACGCTCGGAGGATAGCCCAGTACCTTGACATGGGAACACGTCATTCTCCTACGTCTGAGCGTGAGACGCCCAACCCGGAGGACGTGAGACAGACTCTCTCCGAACTCAACGACTCTGTGGAGATGAGAGCCTCAGTAAACGACAACGGATACTACATCGACAAGGACGCCGACTCGGACGCCGAGATAAGGCTCTCGGTAAGTAACACGACTTCGAGGAGTGTCGAGAACTTCGGGGTTCTGATTCTTCTCAGGGAGACGGGTGAGTATCCGCGTGTTGTCGACTTCACGTTTATGAAGAGAAGCCTCGATCCTAGTGAGTCGGAAGTTCTGTCACACACATTCGATCAGAGAAATACGGCGGTGAGACAGCCCGAGATACGTCTCACGGTGTACACCGACACACAGATCAGTGACTGAACTGAATACCATCAGTCTCAGTCTCTGGCTCCGACAAACTTGTATGTGTACGGACTCGTCTCACGTATTACGAGATCGGGATGGCTCTGATTCGATCCGAGTATGGTCGCGATCTTGTGCGAACTCGAAATCTCGATACGGCTGTCAGTGTTCGCGTTGACCACCTCAAGAATCTGTCTCGCCGTAAGCTCCTCGCCCGTGAGATCCTCGTCGTACACGATCTTACGGATTGTCTCGAAGTTCGGGCTCGTGTTGTTCGAGCCTGAACCCGTGACACTCATGTCGGGCATCGAAAGCCTATTAGTACCGGTTACACTTATACCTATGTCAGACTACTGTCACACAACGTGAAAAGCTATATTCGAGTGTGGTGTACGGTGTAAAACCAGATATTATTAAACTATTCTACTCGTAGACCCACGTCTCGTCGATTCTCTCGTACTCCTCGATCTCGTCTTCGTCGAAGTAAATCGATATCTCTCTCTCGGCGCTCTCGGGCGAGTCTGCGGCGTGTACGCAGTTACGTCCTATGTCGAGGGCGTAGTCTCCACGTATCGTTCCGGGAGACGCCTCGGCTGGGTCGGTCGCACCTATCATCTTTCTCACGATGTCTATGGCGTCGTCGCCCTCGACAACCATAGGGACGGCGGGTCCGCTCGTGATGAACTCGACGAGGTCGTCGTAGAAGGGCTTGTCCTCGTGCTCGGCGTAATGCTGTTCACCCTGTTCCTGCGAGGGGGTCAGAACCTTCATCGCGGCTATCTTGAGACCGCGTTCCTCGACCCTCGAAATCACCTCGCCGACAAGACCGCGCTGGAAGGCGTCGGGCTTGACCATCAGGAAGGTCTGTTGGCGCGCCATCTACGTCTGAGCCTCCTCCTCGGTCGAAGTCCACTCTACGTCGCGCGAGACCCTTATCTCGGCGTTCTTCTCACACTTCGACGAGCAGAACCTGAGTATCTCGCCGTCGTTCTTCACGAACATTATGCCCGTCCCGGGCTCTATCTCGGAGCCACAGAACGTGCAGTCGTGTGTCTCTACCATTATGATCCCTCTATCTCAGGTTCTCTATGTCCTCGGCGACGCTCTCGACGTCGTCCTCGGCGTTTCCTGCGTCGACTACGGCGGCAGAGGCGCTTCCGACCTCAAGACCCGCAGCGTATCCGACGTCGTCCTGGTTCTCGATATAGACGTAAGGCACGTCCTTCTCGTCACACAGAGCCGGAAGATGCATAACGACCTCCTCGGGCTGGACATCCTCGGCTATCACGACGAGATCTGCCTCGCCTCTCTCGACAGCCTTCGTGGTCTCGTTGGTGCCCTTACGTATGCTGCCCGTGTCTCTGGCTACCTCTACAGCCTCTAGTGCTTTCTCCTGCAGTTCCTCTGGTACATCGAAGTTTACGTATACTGACATTTTTTACCTCGTTCCGCGCAAGAAGCGCGTCATTACTTTGTTGTCTATAGAGCTATGCTGGTTATATACTCTGTTATCTCGCTGCCTCGGCGACGCGTTCCTTCTCCTCCTTCTTGCTCACGGAGGAACACTGAACGTCGTAGTCGGCGGCGTCTATTATCTCGCGGGCTAAGACGTCGCTCGCGTCGGTCTTAGACTTGTAGCTTCCGTTAGCTACCGCGTCGGCTATGAACATCAGAGCCTGGTCGACACGTCTCTGGGGTGCGACATCGACTGCCTTAGGAACCGAGATTCCACCGTACTTGAGCCTCACGGTCTCCTCGCGGGGTCCTGCGTTCTCTATGGCGTAGACGAGAAGCTGTGCAGGGTTCTCACCCGTCTCCTCGTGTATCTTGTCGAAGGCGTCACGGACGATCTTGAGAGTCTTCTGTTTCTTCCCCGTGTTAGTCTGTGTCTGCATCAGACGGTTGGCGAGACGCTCGACAGCCGAGACCTCCCTCTTCGCGAACTGCTTGTTGGCGTGCTGACCCATCGTGTTCGCGACGGGGGTTATGTTGATGTAGGGCTCGGTCGACCTGTCACTGTACTCTATCTCGTCGACGTCCCATTTGCCGAATAGCTGCGCCATGCTATCTCACCGGCTTCTCCTTGTTTCCTCTCACCATCTCTATGAGAGCTACGCCGTTGACCTTGGTGACCTTGTACTTGACACCAGAGAGGTCACCCATCGCACCACCACGAGAGCCACCGATTCCCGCTATAGTGACCTCGTCGTGCTCGTCTATGAAGTCTATCGCGCCGTCACCCGGTGCGAAAGCCGTGACCTGCTTGCCGTTCTTGATAAGCTGGACACGGACACATTTCCTTATAGCCGAGTTGGGCTGTTTCGCCTCTATTCCGACCTTCTCGAGTACGATACCCTTAGCCTGGGGTGCTCCACCGAGGGGATCGCTCTTCTCCCTCAGACCGCGCGCGCGGCGGGCGTACTTCGAGTCGCTCCACCGCTGATTCTGGCGGTCTTTCTTCATCTTACGTGCCGCGTATTTACCGTTACCCATGGTTATACGACCTACTTAGGCTAACCATATAAGAGAAACGGTTCTGGGCAAGAAGGCGACGTAACGTCTTAGCCACCCTTAGTGAAGACTATCACGAGGGCTAAGGCGACTCCCGAAAGCAGGGCTAGAGTCGAGTGTGGCTTCTCGTGTTCCATAGCCTCGGGAAGGAGATGTGACGCCGAGACGTAGAGGAGAACCCCCGATACGAAGCCGAGCATCAGACCCAGGCTACCCTTACCGAGCGCGCTGACGAAGGGATACGCGATGAAGGCTCCTATGGGTGTCGTGAGTGCTGCTATAAGGAAGGCGTAGACACCCGCAAGTCTCTCACTCATTCCTCCTTTTATGAGGACGAGGAAGGTTATGACGCCCTCAGCGAACTCGTGTACGACGAGTCCGGTTCCCGCGAGTACACCCGTGAGGACGCTGACCTGGAAGGTGACGGTGTAGACGACGCCATCGACGAGAGAATGTATTCCGATCCCCTGTGCGGCTGTGACGCCGAAGGCGAGTGTCTCCTCCCCCGTGAGGTGCTTTATGACCTTGTTCGAGAAGAACATGAAGAGGAATCCACCGACTGCGGTGAAGCCCGCCTGTGAGCTCTGACTCAGAGCGTTTGGGAGTGCGAGTACGAGAGGAGTAGTTATGAGGACGCCCGCGGCGAAACACATGAAGTAGGTCTTCGACCTCTCCGCCCAGTCCTTGTAGCGGTATATCGCGAGTATGCCCACCGAGTTGACCGCCATCGCCGCGACACCGAAGAGGGCTATCCACGTGAAGGTGTCTATATCCGCCATTTTTACGACCTATGAGCCGTCGACCCTTAGATACTCCGAGAGACACGACTCGAATCTCTCCTTGACGTTGTCGTCGGCATCGGGCTTGATCCTGAGCTTAATCTCGTTCTTCCCGAGGTTCGTGGTGACGACTACATCGGGAGTCTCCATCCGCAGAAGAGACGAGCCTTCCCCGAGAGGTCTCTCAATCTCTCCCACGGGTTCGAGACAGTCACGTATCTCCTCGGTGACCGGCTCGTGGGTCTCGTAGACGTAAGCCGTGTCGTCGCCGCACGTCCTCATCTCTCGGGGATCGAACATCTTCTACTTCTCGACTATTATCTCGGAGTAGTCGTCGCCCATAGCGACACACGACGTCTGTTTCGCCGTGAATCCGGCTTCCTTGTCGCTGAAGAGATCCGCGTAGAAGGAGTCGTCGAGCTCTGGCTCCTCAGTTATGTCTCCGTGGTAGAGGAGGTTCATGACCGAGGACGCGACCCCCTGTGCGAGGTAGTCTACGGGATGGTCGGACTCGCCGAACCACTTGAGATGTCCGACCGACTCGTAGGGCTCGTAGACGTGGACGACGAGTCGCTCACCCGGGACGAGTTCGTCGACTCTCCAGACGCCCCAGCCGAGAGCGTTTATGACGGCTACGATGCCGTGTAGCCAGTCGTCACGCGTCTCGATCATCGGCTCGACGACAGCCTTCCACTCCTCCGACTTCATTATGCCTCCCATCGTGTTGAAGCCACAGATATGTCCCGCCTCTACGAGCATGTCGGTCGCGATCTCGACGGTTCCCGCCTGGTCAAGGAGTGCGTTCTCGAAACGGAACGAGAGCTTGTTGTAGTAGTCGGCGAATCCCCACGTGAGTTCGACGCCGAAGTAGGGTATGAGACCCGAGTCGTTCCCTGAGACGCCGAGGCTGAGTACGTTCTCGACGACCTCTTCCTCGTCGACCGAGCTCTCGACCTGTCTCTCGGGGGGCTCAGCGAGATCTGGTAGGGAGTTAGAAGAGGTCTTGTCAAGCCAGTCGTAGCTCGCCGACTCGTCGACGGTGTACTCAGAGACGCCGTCTCCGAGTGAGATAGAGCTCTCGTGTCCCAGGTCGAAGCCGTCGGCGACACCCGCTGCCTTGAGAGTTCCCGCTATGAACCCCTTGTCGAAGTACTCGGCGGGGTCTTCCCTCTCGCCGACGTTGAGCTTCGAAGCCCTCGCGTAATGGGAGTTACGGCTCACGACCTTCCCCGAACCGATGTCCGAGAAGTCGACTGTGCCGTGTCCCGTGAATCTGAAGACCTCCTCGGCGAACTCTAGTGCCTCGTCGCTTGAGGCGTCGTTACGGTCAACGTACTCCGAGACGAGTAGGTATGCGGTCTCAGCCGCCGACTGGAGAAAGACCCTCTCCGAGTCGATGTAGTTGGGATCCTCTATATACTGGTGTAGAGAGCGGTTGTAATGGTTACAGTGGGCGAGCACGGGCTGTCTCTCTATCTCGGCGCGTCCCCTCTGTGTGTCGTAGTCGATACCAGGCTCCGTGTCTGTCATCGGAACCACCCCAGGACTCTGTCGAGAAAACTGTCGGCGAGCTCAGACTCGCCCTCGCCACCACCCGCTCTCTTCTCGAACTCCTCACCCGTTATCTCCTCAGCCGCCTTCCTCACAGCCTCGTACTCGTCGTCTGAGACCGTGTCGTTTTCGCCTATCGACCCGAGGTCGACGCCCGTCTTGAGCTGTATCCTGCCGTACGCCTTCCAAGGGGGCTCGTCGCTCGGATACGCCTCCTCTATCTCAGTCTTGAGACGGTAAATGTCAGAAGCCATCTTATCTATCTACGTATATCACGCCTCAGAATTAGCTCTTTGGGTTGACTATATATGGTGAGACACGTATTAAACGACGTGAAACCAAGACTGCAACCCGACGAAAACGCCGTATTACTCGGCGATGACGCGAGGAACCGGTTCTACGGCTCTAGCGGCTACGGACGTCCCGAGGACTCGGGGCTGAGTCTCAGCCTCGTCGAGGCGGCACATCTTCTGAGACGCGGCAAGATAAAAGACATTGAGGGCAAGGGGTTCAATGGGTTCGTCGAGGAAGCCTCGGAACTCAACGATGATTTCGCCGCCGTCTTCGAGGTCTACTCCGATCTCCGTGAAAGGGGTTACTACCTCCAGCACCGTCCGGGCGAGAGTTCGATCGATGTCTATCCGAGAGGTAAGCTACCGTCGGAGAGCACGCCGAAGGATGTTGTCCAGGTCACCGACGAGGACGGACGCGTACACGTAGACGAACTCGTCAGGGATGGTGACGGCGGTAGTATACTCGGCGTCGTCGACTCCGAGGGCGACGTGACCTACTTCAGAGCCGAGAGATGGGACGAGAACGGAGGGACTGAGCCGTACCCCGCGACTGAGACAAGCCTCAACGCACGTCTACTGGGCAGAAGGATCGTCGTCGATAGCGAGAACGGAGAGTACGGCGGTCTCCACTCGTCTTCTTTCTATGGGAGCGAAAACGAGGACGACGGACGTCTCATGCTCTCGCCCGAGGAAGCCGTCTATCTCGACGACGAAGGCGTGGTGAGACTGAGCCACGAGGACAGACTGAGTACCGAGAGACTTCTCGACAACGACGTCTTTGAAATTTACTCCGACCTACGCGGGAGAGGTCTGTGTCCCAAGACGGGGTTCAAGTTCGGAACCGAGTTCCGCGTCTACGAGACTGTGACCGACGTCGAAGACCTTCCCCACTCGGAGATACTCGTCGACACTGTCAAGACCGACAAGGTCTTCGATATACACGAGTTATCGCGCGCGGTACGTCTCGCACACGGAGTCAGAAAGGAAATGGTATTCGGAGTAGTCGGAGCCGAAAGCAACGCGAGCGGAGACGGAGTCAAGTACGTGAGCGTGAGTCGGTACAGACCTTAACTGCCTTGATCGTATCGGACGCCGTTACGGAAGAACTTACGTATCCAGACGACTCCGTCCGAAATCCCTGAGGAGCCGATTCTCTCGACGAAGTCGTCAACGTGGGCTTTGCCTGTTACTAGAACTGCGTTTTCGTAACATGACGACTCTGCAAGGTACAGGCTCTATCCAACATTATCTCGTTTCTCTCGTTGATGGTTCAGTAGATGGCGATGTTAAGAGCGACGATTGTTGAGAGAAAGAGTATGACCGATCCTACAGAGATCTGTAAGAGAAGCCAGACAGGGAAGACCAGTAGAGCCGTCACAGTTCCGGCACGGCGTGAGATTCGGGCTGTCCCGAAGACGAGACCGACTGCGGCGAAGGCGACTACATAGGTTGTCACGACTGCGGCTGGAAAGACAGCTAAGTATCCGACCACAATCATCCAGTTTAAACCGACTGAAACGATGCCGCCCGCCGAGAAGATTACGCTGAAATGGGGATCGATTCTGTGAACCTCTATGTCATCCTTATCGGCTACCTCGTACGCGGCTCTGATCTCGGGTGGCACGAGGTCACGTGTGACGACGGCGTATGCCGCGAGTGAAACGACTGAGTAGATACCAAAGCCAAGGACTACGAGCGGAAGCCTGAGGAGACCACGAAGCCAGTCAGCTAGACCGGGTCGTTCATCGGGGTACTCGACGAAGATGGCATCAGCATCTTCTTCTTCGACCCTCTCACGAAGTTCATCACGGACTACCGAGAGTCTATCTATATGTATTACACCGAATATTCCTAGGCTGAGGTCAGGTGGCATTTGTTTTGGCTCCGTAGATTATGCTTCACCCACGTAGAGAGTATAGCTGTAGTACTCGGCGTCGTACCAAAGATGTCCGTTCTCGGACGTGTCGTCGAGACTCAGTCTGTCGAGTAGACTCTCGAAAGCCTCGGTGAGTGGTGTCTCCTCGGTGTATGTATCATTGGCTATAGCCTTCTCAAGTAGGTCACTCTCCTCGTCTGGTAGATCTCCGGGATCGATCTCGGCGTCGACACGTGACTCGAAGACTACGTCACGGAACTCATCACGTGAGTCAGCCACCTTCACCGTGAGAGTACTGTACTCGGTCTCGGTGATGTTCTCGTCTGTGACGTCGATAGTGTAAGCCCACTGTCCTGTCTCTTCCATCCTCACGACCTCGCCGTTGAGTTCACGCGTCCCCAGACGGCTCTCGACCTCGGCGGGTCGACGCAGAACGTAGGCGTCTCCGTGGAGTAGATCCGAGGCTCCCCCCTCGCCATTAGTGACGTGGTTAGTATGCAGAATCTTGAGGACACGTGCCACGGGTCGTTCGAGGTCATCGATTCCGACTGCGTCACGCGGGATGTTTTCCTCCGAGACTCGGCTGGCTTCGACTACTGTGCGCTCGGTCTTTCTGCGCCCGGTGATGGTATTTTTGACTTGGTAATATCCTTCCTCCGCCTCGACGTAAGCGTCGTCAGGAAGAGGTGTGTAGCCGTAAGTAGTGTGGCGTCCCTCAGGTAGTATATTGCCGAGTGTTTCCCTCGCGCGGTCTCCGAAGAGGTCGTCGTAGTCGGGCTGGTAGAGGGAGTGTTCGACAGGAGAGGTGGAGATACTTTCTACGTCCAAGGAGTACCCCGTCGTCTCTGACTGTGAGTGGAGTCCCGAGAGACATCCCGTGAGCGAAGTCAGAGCCGCTAATCCCGTGGCACGAACTGCTTGTCGACGTGTGATAGACAGTCCGTCTCTCGGATTCATATTAGCTACTCTATCGACGGAGTCCTCGGATAAAGTATTTCTGTAGGAAGAGACCATCTCATCCGGAGTTTTCCGGGAACTCGACACGGAGATACGAGGTTCCTTTCACGTAGTTGTAGGCTTCGACGGCTACGCCGAACGCTGAGAGTATTGTCAGGATAAGCAGAGCCCGGCTCTTCGGCGTCAAGAGATACTGTCCGCCAACGAGGTAGAGGACAAACGTACCACGGAGAAGATTATAGACCGGATGGTCTCGAAACGAGTCGAATGTACTCGCACCGAGGAAGAGTATGGGTACCGCGAAGTAGACATATATAAGAGGAGATGCTTCTGTAAGCCAGACAGCAGCCAGAAGGAAGGCGAGCAAGAGTACTGTGAGACCACCCCGGTAGGGACTGATACGGTCACGAAGACTGTCAGAGCCCATAGTGTTGGTTACTCAACGGTGTAGTAAAGCAGTTTCTGGTCAGATCTGTGTCATAAGTCATGAAGTCTTCGGTGCCTGTGAGTTCCGATTCGACTTGTATAGTCGACACCGTATATACAGAAGAAGTAACTGCGCCGAGACCGTGATACTCTTCTTTCACGAAGACCCACAGAGAGTAATGTCTAGCTCCTCCCTCCGAGACTTCGACTTCGAACACGTCCCCGAGGACTACGGCTCGTCGTTCGAGAACGCACTCGAAAAGGCGCGCAACGGCGAACGTCTCAGTGTCGACGACGGCGTCCAGCTTATCACGACTGGAACCGACGTCGAGGGAATAGACGAAGACAGGAAAGAGAAGGTTCTGAGGGCAGCGGACGAGAGAAGGAGGGAGGTCGTCGGGGACGAGGTCACTTTCGTCGCCAACATAAACAACAACGTCACGACGGCGTGTGACACGGGCTGTCTCTTCTGTAACTTCAAAGACCCCTCGGAGGCGTTCGAGGTCGGAAACGAGGGACGCGGATTTACGAAGACGCCCGACGAGTCGAGGGAGATAGTCGAGGACGCAGTCGAGATGGGAGTCTACGAGGTCTGTTCAGTCAGCGGTCTCCATCCCGCCTTCGCTCTCGACGACGAACACAGGGAGATACTCGAATCCTCGACGGACGACGGCGTCAGGTACGTTCCGTCGTCGGAGTACACCAAGAGTCCCGGGACGTACGTCGAACAGATAGAAGCGATGGACGTCGGCGGCGTACACGTACATTCTATGACGCCCGAGGAGGCGGCACACGCTAAGAGAGGGACTGACTGGAGCTACGAAGACGTGTACACGAGACTCAGGGAAGCGGGACTCGACTCTGCGCCGGGCACCGCGGCAGAGATACTCGTCGACGAGGTCAGGGACGTGATCTGTCCCAACAAGATAGGTACTCAGGGCTGGATCGACGCCATAGAAGGGGCTGTCTCGGCGGGTCTCGGTGTCACAGCGACGATCATGTACGGACACGTCGAGAACGAGGCTCACAGGGTACTACATCTCAAACGAGTACGTGATCTACAGGACTCGACGGGAGGAATCACTGAGTTCGTGCCTCTGTCTTTCGTCCACGAGAACACGCCGCTCTACGAGAGGGGCTTCGTCGAGTCAGGGGCATCCAACGACGAGGACGAGCTACTCTTCGCAGTCTCACGTCTCTTCCTCGACAACATAGACAACATACAGACTAGCTGGGCGAAGTTCGGCGACCAAAAAGCACTGAGGATGCTCGACTGCGGTGCCAACGACTTCATGGGTACACTCCTCTCGGAGGAGATCACCAAACGCGCGGGAGGTGACTACGGCGAGTTCCGTTCTTTCGACGACTACGTCGAGATGATAGAGTCTATAGGACGTGTTCCAGTCGAACGTTCGACCGATTACTCCGAGAAAAGACAGTTCGAAAACGATGTGCCGCCATATGGTCCTCGTCTGGGGCCGCAGTCCGACGGCAGTCCTCTTATCTAAACTTCTACGCGTATACTTCCGACTCTACCTCGGAGAAGCCTGCGAAAAGCTTTGCTTCCTTCTCAGTCGAGTCTTGGAGTATGAACTTTCTGTTTGCCATAACGTACATACATACTGTCTGTACGGATTTATACCTAACTGTGTCGTAACTTTTGTTATGAATGTGTTTTTTCGTTAAGGATGAGTGAGAAACCGTGTCGTATTTACTCCGTCTCCCCAAAGGCGGTTTATGACGAGCGTCAAGAACTTCAGTATATACGAGGAGGCGACCTCCGAAGAACTCGGCAGGGGGGAGTTCGTCTTTACCGACGACTACTCTGTCTTCGACTGGGGAAAGATGCCCGACAAGATAGAGTCGAAGGGGAAATCTCTCTGCACGATGGGGGCGTACAACTTTGAACTCTTAGAGGACGAGGGAATAGAGACACATTACATAGGGGTCAGAGAAGACGCCGTAAGCCTCGAAGAAGCCGACGAAGCTCCCGAGAGGATGTCTATACGTCTCACACAGGTTCCCGACCTGGAGTTTGACGAGAAGACGGGTGAGTACGACTACGAGAGCTTCCACGATGAGGGAGGCGACAACTACCTGATACCCTTAGAGATAGTCTTCAGGAACTCCGTACCGATAGGCTCGTCTCTCAGAAAGAGGAAAGAGCCCGCCGACGTAGGGCTCGACTACGACGACTGGCCCGACGACCACGTCGATCTCGACTCGCCGATAGTCGAGTTCTCGACGAAGTTCGAGGACAAGGACAGATACCTCAACGAAGACGAGGCGTCAGAGATCAGCGGCAAGGCGGAGATCGAGGAACTCCGTGAGACGGCGAGCGAGGTCAACCGCGTCGTGACCGAGAGGGCAGACGAGGTCGGTCTATCACACGAGGACGGCAAGATAGAGTGTCTCTACTACGACGGCGATATACTCGTCGCAGATGTCGTCGGAACCTTCGACGAGAACCGTTTCCTATACGACGGCGAACAGATAAGCAAGGAGTTCCTCCGTGGCTTCTACAAGGGATACGATCCCGACTGGGTCTCAGCGGTCGAAGACGCGAAGAAAGAGGCGGACGAGAGGGACGTCGCCGACTGGAAGTCGCTGTGTGAGGCCGATCCTAAGCCTCTGCCTGACGAGACCGCAGCGACCGCGAGCGAACTCTACACCTCGGGCGCGAACCTCTACACGGGAAGAAACTGGTTCGACGCTCCCGAACTCGCCGAAGTAGTCGAGAAGATGCGTCGACAGACGTCTTAGAACCGGGTTTTTCCTACTAAAAGAATATTTAGAATCAAAGAAGATGACGGAAGTTTTTATTACCTCATCTTCGTGATATAGTATGATATGTCAGACGATCCCGACGTGGAGTTGGAGGCAAGGCTAGAAGAACAGGAAGTATTCGAGCCCTCAGACGAGTTCGTCGAACAGGCGAACGTATCCGACGAAGAGATATACGACGAGTTCGAGGAGAACTGGCCCGAGTCGTGGGAACGCGCCGCCGAGATGCTCGACTGGTACGAGGAGTACGACGAAGTACTTGACGACTCCGACGCACCCTTCTACGAGTGGTTCACGGGAGGTAAGCTCAACGCGTCTTACAACTGCATAGACAGACACATAGAGAACGGCAGGAAGAACCACGCCGCGATAAAGTGGGAGGGTGAGTACGGAG
Source organism: Halorutilales archaeon Cl-col2-1 (assembly GCA_041891055.1). Lineage (GTDB taxonomy): Archaea > Halobacteriota > Halobacteria > Halobacteriales > Afararchaeaceae > Afararchaeum. The sequence continues at coordinate 1,365,101 of CP169074.1, forward strand.
AGACACGTACCTACACCTACCAGGATCTCTACCGTGAGGTCAACGAGTTCGCCGCCGCGCTCCGCGAGATGGGTGTCGAGGAGGGCGACGTCGTCACCCTCTACATGCCGATGGTTCCCGAGCTTCCGATAGCGATGCTCGCGTGTGCGAGGATAGGCGCGCCCCACAGCGTAGTCTTCGCCGGCTTCTCCGCGGAGGCACTCGCCACGAGGATGGACTCGGCGGCTTCGGAGTACCTCGTGACGTGTGACGGATACTACAGGAGAGGAGACGCCCTCGAGCACCTCGACAAGGCAAACGAGGGTCTCGAAGAGCTCGAGAGTGAAAGTCACGACGTCGAGGATGTCATAGTCGTCGACCGTCTCGGAGACGAATACGACCATGAACTCGGCGAGAACCAGCACGACTACGACGAACTCGTCGAGGAACAGAAGGGCGAGAGGGTCGAGCCCGTGGAGAGAGACGCCGAGGACATGCTCTTCCTGATGTACACTTCGGGTACGACGGGCAAGCCCAAGGGTGTCAAACACACCACGGGAGGCTACCTGTCTTACGTGACATGGACATCGCACGCAGTCCTCGACATCAAGCCCGAGGACTCGTACTGGTGTTCCGCCGACATAGGATGGATCACGGGACACTCCTACATCGTCTACGGTCCCCTCTCGCTCGGTACGACGAGCATCATGTACGAGGGCGCGCCCGACTTCCCCGAGAAGGACAGGTTCTGGGAGCTCGTCGAGAAGTACAGCGTCGATATATTCTACACAGCACCGACTGCGATACGTGCGTTCATGAAATGGGGAGACGAGTACCCCGCAATGCACGACCTGTCGTCGCTCCGTCTCCTCGGAACTGTCGGAGAGCCGATCAATCCGCGCGCGTGGAAGTGGTACTACAAACACATCGGAAACGAGGACTGCCCCGTAGTAGACACATGGTGGCAGACTGAGACGGGCGGAATGATGGTCACGACACTCCCCGGAGTGAAGGACATGAAGCCCGGAAGCGCAGGTCCGCCACTCCCCGGAATTGACGGTCAGATCGTCGACACAAACGGTGACGAAGTCGACGAAGGAAGGGCAGGATACCTCACGGTCAACAAGCCCTGGCCCGGAATGCTCAGGACGGTCTATAAGAACAACGACCGTTACATATCCGAATACTGGGAGGAGTACTCCGACCCCGAGGAAGACGAGTGGGTCTACTTCCCCGAGGACGGTGCTAAGATAGACAGCGACGACTACATCACTGTCCTCGGACGTGTCGACGACGTCGTCAACGTCTCGGGACACCGTCTCGGCACGATGGAGATAGAGAGTGCCGTCGTAGGAGTCCCCGGAGTCGCAGAAGCCGCCGCTGTCGGAGGAGACCACGAGCTCAAGGGCGAGGCTGTCTATGTCTATGTCATCACGGAGGAGGGACAGAGGGGCAACGACGAGCTACGTCAGGAGATAATGGACGAGGTCGACGACGCGATAGGTCCGATAGCGCGACCCGAGGACGTCTTCTTCACACCCGAGCTTCCGAAGACAAGGTCGGGCAAGATAATGAGACGTCTCCTCGAAGACATAGTCAACGGCGACGAGCTCGGAGACACGAGCACCCTCCGCAACCCCGAGATAGTCGACGACATACAGGATCTCGTCGAGAGCAGATAGACGCCGAGACGTCTTTTTCCGACTTCTCTTTTAAGCGCAATTATCCCAAACAGTAATGTAAATTATTATTTATAATCGTGCCTTCAGAGAGATAAATTATGACATATACCGAAAACAAAAATTCTTATGATAACTTGGTATGTTAATCTCTAACTATGAAGAAGGAGCTTCTAGTAACCGACTTCCTCGACAGGGCGCGCCGGCACTACGGCGACGCCGAGGCAGTCGTAGCGACAACAGGAGAGAGGTACACCTACGACGAGCTAGGAGACAGAGTCGACCGTCTCTCCGCCGCTCTCCAGGACAGAGGTATAGAGAAGGGGGACAAGGTCGGTGTCTTAGACCCCAACACGCATTACCACCTTGAGTCGGCGTACGGTATCATGCAGATAGGCGGTGTACACACTCCCCTCAACTACCGCTTAACGCCCGACGACTACGAGTACATACTCAACGACGCGGAGGTAAAAGCGATCTACGCCGACTACGAGTACGCCGACAAAATAAACGAAATACGTGACGACGTCCCAACAGAGGTCTTCATCACTAACGATCCTTCGGAAGTCGAAGGCGACTGGGAGGACTTCGACGACGTACTCGACGACGCTGATCCCGACTCCTACGAACGTCCCGAAATGTCCGAGGACGAAGTCATCACTATAAACTACACCTCCGGCACTACCGGCGACCCCAAGGGCGTCATGCGTACTCACCGGACTGAGACACTCCACGCCTACATAATAACCAACCACCACGAGGTCTACGACGACGACGTCTACCTCTGGACTCTCCCGATGTTCCACGTCAACGGCTGGGGACACATATACGCCGTAACCGGCATGGGCGCGAAACACGTCTGTACGCGCGGAATCGACGCCGAGTGGATATTCGACACAGTGCGCGACGAAGACGTCTCGTTCCTCTGTGCCGCTCCTACCGTCCTCAACCTCCTCATCGAGTACTACCACGAGAACGAACCCGAGACTGCGGGCGACAACGACGTCCGTGTCACTACCGCCGGTAGCGCGCCCCCTGAGGCTACTATACGTACTGTCGAGGACGACTTCGGCTGGTACCTCAAACACCTCTACGGTGCGACAGAGACGGGTCCTCTCATAACTCAGTCCGACGCTCGACGGTACATCGACGATGAGACGAGGTTCGACATCAAGAAGAAACAGGGCATGGGCGTCTTAGGAACACACGTCGATGTCGTAGACGAGAACGGAGAGTCAGTCCCGCGGGACAACTCGACTCTCGGAGAGATAGTCGTCAAGGGCAACCAGATCATGGACGGATACTGGAACAAGCCCGAGGAGACCGAGAAGGCGTTCAACGACAGACGCGAGGGCTGGTTCCACACAGGCGACTTAGCCGTCATAGACGAAAACGGCATGGTCTCGATACAGGACAGGAAGAAGGACATCATCATCTCGGGTGGAGAGAACATCTCGTCGATAGAGCTCGAAGACGCTCTCTTCGACCACCACAAGGTCGGCGATGTCGCCGTAATACCCGCTCCGAGCGAGGAGTGGGGCGAAGTCCCCAAGGCTTTCGTCGTCCCCGAAAACAACGACCCAGAAAACCCCGGCATGACCCAGGACGAGCTCATCGAGTTCTGCCGCGAAAACCTCGCCTCCTACAAAATAATCAAGGACGCCGAGTTCGTCGACTCCCTTCCCACCACCGCAACCGGAAAGGTTCAGAAGAACAAGCTACGTGAGGAGGAGTGGGAGGAAGAAGACCGCATGGTCGGTCAGGGATAGTGAACACCCTCTTTTTTTAGACGTATTTATAATAGTTCAATATTATAATAGAGTCCGATAATTTAAATTATCTTCAATTAACCTAAACGTCTATTATCATATAAAATGTCGTGCATAACCGTAATTATTAATACCTAGACCGGTTCTTTTTCTCACATGGCTCGAGACAACAACGAAGCTCGAGATTCAGACGGGCTTTCGAGACGTGACGTAGTGAAGATGGCAGGAGCAACGAGTGTCGCAGGAATAACCGGACTCGCCGGCTGTACCGGAGGCGGCGGTGGCGGTGAAGGCGGAGACGGCGGTGGCGGCGGCGACGGAGGAGACGGCGGCGGTGGCGGAGGGGGCTCCGAGTACCCCGAGATAGGAAACTACACGCCCGGACTCGACGCCGGAGAGGAAGACGTCGTCTTCGGGTTCAACGTTCCTCAGTCAGGGCCTTACTCCGCAGAGGGCGAGGACGAACTCAGAGCCTACGAGCTCGCTGTCAAGCACCTCAACAACGGTGGCGGCTGGGTTGACGACTGGGATGACCTCTCGGGCGACGGCGTCCTCGGAAACGAGGTCGACTACGTCGACGGAGATACAGCGACAGACCCCGACACCGGAAGACAGTCAGCGTCGCGCATGATACAGCGTGACAATATCATAATGTTCTCGGGCGGATCTTCGAGTGCTGTCGCGATAGCTCAGCAGGGGCTCGCGCAGGACGAGAAGGTTCAGTTCATGGCGTGTATGACTCACTCGAACGACACCACAGGTAAGGACTGTGTACGTTACTCGTTCCGTGAGTGTTTCAACGCCTACATGACGGGACAGGCGCTCGCGCCCGTCCTGAAGGAGGAGTACGGCGAGGACATGAGCTTCTACCAGCTCTACGCCGACTACTCGTGGGGACAGACACAGCAAGCTTCGATGAACCAGTTCCTCACCGACATCGCAGGCTGGGAACAGGTCGACAGCGTCGCTACGCCTCTCGGTACGAGCGACTTCTCGAACTACCTCTCCGATGCCGCGGACTCGGGTGCCGACGTCCTGATACTCAACCACTACGGACTCGACGCCGCGAACTCGCTCCCACAGGCGGTAGACGCGGGAATCAAGGAGGACATGGAGATAGTCGTCCCCCTCTACAACCGCCTGATGGCTGATGCAGCCGCGGATTCGATAGAGGGAGTCTTCGGAACAGTCGCGTGGACATCGCTGATAGACAACGAGTACGCCAACTCGTTCACTGAGGTCTTCGGAAACGAGTACGACGGACGTATCCCATCAGGTCCCGCTCTCCTCGCGTACGCACAGACTCTCCAGTACGCCGCCGCGGTCGAGCGTGCAGGTACGTTCTACCCGCCCGAGGTCATAAGAGAGCTAGAGGGACACGAGTACGACAACGCCGGATACGGTGAAGAGGTCATGAGGGAGTGTGACCATCAGGCGTTCCACGACATCGCTGTCGTCAGAGGACTCCCCGAGTCGGATCAGGAAGACGGCAAGTACTTCGAGCTTGTCAGCCAGACGGCGCGCGACGACATCACGTACGGATGTGACGAAGGTCCTGCCGCCGAGTGTGAGCTCGGGAACTACGGCGACGAGTAGACGTCGTAACGAGTTTCAACCACCACATTCATCATTTATAGATATACATCCATCTAACAGCCAAATATGTCAGAGAACTATCATAACAGCCGTATAGACGGAGGTAAGGGGGTGACCCCATGAGTCTGGCAGCCGATATCGCCAGTGTTCTCCTCAACAGCCTTCAGACGGGAGCAATATACGTCTTGCTCGCCGTGGGTCTCTCGATTATACTCGGGACTCTCAAGTTCGTCAACTTCGCTCACGGTGCTCTCTACCTCATAGGAGCGTACGCGGGTATTCTGATAGCCGGAGAGATGAGCCTGAGCAACGGAAAGTTACAGGAGTGGGGGATGTCGACTATCGGTCTCGACCTCGGCTACACCGCCGCCCTGATTCTGGTTCCGATACTTGTGTTCGTGATAGGACTCCTGATGGAGAGGTTCGTCGCGCGACCTTTCTACGACAGACCCGATACTGACCAGATACTCGTGACGTTCGGTCTCGCAGTCATAGTTCAGGAGCTCTTCAGAGCGATGTTCGGCGGAAACTCACAGAACTTCAGCCAGCCCCAGTGGGCGAGCGGCGCTGTTAATCTCCCTGTGGTCGGTAACTTCCCCGAGTGGCGTCTCTGGGTCATAGGAATTACCGCGGTGCTCGTCTTACTCGTGATCGGTCTGATAGAGTACACCGACTTCGGTCTGATAGTCAGAGCCGGTACTCTCGACTCCGAGATGGTACGTCTCTTAGGTATCAAGCTCGACAGACAGTACCTCATCGTCTTCGGAATAGGTGCGGCGCTCGCTGGCGTCGCGGGAGTCGTCGGAGGACCCCTCGAACTCGTCAACCCGAACGTCGGCACGGGAATACTCGTTCCGGCGTTCATCACTGTCGTGATAGGAGGGGTTGGTAGTACACGCGGAGCCGTCGCTGGAGGACTACTCCTCGGATTCGTCGAGTCGACGCTGATAGCTCTTCCAAGTCTGACAGTCGGATCGTTCACGCTCAACTTCGCACCGTGGTCACAGGTCGGAATGTACGCACTCGCCGCGATAGTCCTACTCGTGCGTCCTCAGGGACTCTTCGGTAAGGAGGTGGAAGCATGAGTCTCGCACAGACTTGGGACAGCATAAAGGAGAGAGAGCTCTTCGTGATGGGTGCGGTTCTGGTAGTCTTCGCAGTCTTCCCGTACCTACTCACCGACTTCTTCGTGATGAACATGGTAGTCGAGTCGCTCGAATCCGCGGGGATGGAAGGCATAGCCGACCTACTCGACAACATGAGAGGCTGGAACGAGCTAGCCTCCCTGGTACTCATCTGGGGTATCTTCGCTATGGGATACGACCTTCTCCTCGGATACACAGGTCTCCTCTCGTTCGGACATGCCGCATTCTGGGGAGTCGGTGCCTACTCGGCGGGGTACTTCAGCGCGCACGTCTCGTCGAGCCCGATTCTGATACTCATAGTCGGAACCGTAGTCGCGGTTCTGACGGCGTGGCTACTCGGCTATCTCTCGCTGAGACGCGGAGGCATATACTTCTCGATACTCACACTCGTCTTCGCACAGATGATGTTCTACCTCGCGTCTTCGCCACTCTCGTTCATAACCAACGGAGAGAACGGCTTCACCGACATGGAGGTCGGAGAGCTCTTCGGAACCTACGACCTAGGAAGCGAGTTCATAGTCTTAGGAGACTTCATAGGAGGCTGGCTCTACGTCTTCGTGGCGATCATAGGCGTGATCTGTGTAGGAATAGCTTACAGAATACTTAACTCGCCGTACGGTCTCGTCTTCCACGCTATACACGAGAACGAACAGAGGGCGGAGTTCGTCGGACTCAACGTCGGAAGGTACAAGCTGATGTCGTTCGTGATATCGGGCTTCTTCGCGGGTGTCGCCGGGAGCCTCTTCGCGATCCACGGAAGCTACGTTCCGCTTGAGTCACTCTACTGGACCACGAGCGGGGAGGTCGTCATAATGTCGATACTAGGAGGTACGGGTTCGCTCTTCGGTCCGATATTCGGAGCCGGAGTCTACCTCTACATCGAGAACATAGTGGTCAGTCTTCCCGTGATAGGCGACTTCTGGCACCTCATACTCGGTGTCGTCTTCGTCATCACGATAGCCTTCTTCCCGAGCGGAGTCTGGGGAGCCGTCTCGAAGATACGTTCGTTAGTACGGCGGACAGGAGGTGATAGATAATGGCACTTCTCGAAACTGACAACCTCGTCAAGTCTTTCGACGGACTTGTGGCAACGGACGACGTGAATATATCTCTCGAAGAGGGCGAGAGGGTAAGTCTCATAGGTCCCAACGGAGCCGGCAAGTCGACCCTCATAAACCTAATAACGAGACGTCTCGACCCCACCGAGGGAGACATACGTTTCAAGGGCGAGAGCATAACCGATCTCGAACCCCACGAGGTCGTCCAGAAGGGAGTCTCGAAGTCGTTCCAGACAGCTTCGATATTCCCCGATCTCACAGTCGAGGAGAACGCCAGGATAGCCGCACTCGCGTCGGAAGAGGGATCCTTCGGCTTCAACTTCCTCAAGCACTGGAGGAACTACGGCAACGTCGACGGACTCGCACGCGACTCTCTTGAATCAGTGGGTCTTCTCGATCAGAGGGACGTGACTGCGAAGGATCTGCCGTACGGAGACAAGAGACGTCTCGAAATCGCGCTCGCCTTAGCCGGAGAGCCCGACCTTCTCCTGATGGACGAGCCCACTGCAGGAATGTCGCCCGACGAGACCGCCTCGACCGTCGAGCTCATAGAGGAGGTCTACGACAGACTCGACCTCACATTCCTCTTAGTCGAACACGACATGGAGATAGTCTTCAGCATATCCGACCGTATAATCGTCCTCAACAGGGGAGAGGTCATAGCCGACGGTACCCCCGAAGAGGTGAGAGGTGACCCCGACGTTCAGGAAGCCTACCTAGGAGGTGTCGACGAATGAGCCTTCTTGAAGTAGACTCACTCGACTCGTACTACGGCGAGAGCCACATACTCCGTGACCTCTCGATGGAGGTCAAGGAGGGTGAAATCTGTGCGCTCTTAGGGCGTAACGGAGCCGGAAAGACGACGACCCTCAGGTCGATATCCGGGGCTACGCCTCCCGAGATACGTGGTGGATCGGTGAGATTCAAGGGCGAGGATATCACGGGACAGCCCGCCGAGAACATAGCTGTTAAGGGAATCTCGCTCGTTCCCGAGGAGAGACGTGTCTTCTCGAACCTCACCGTCGCGGAGAACCTCCATCTCTCGGAGGTCTATGCCGACCTTCCGAACACGCTCGGAAGATCACTCGACTTCGGAGAGAAGGGAATGTCGACTGACGAGGTCTACGACGAGTTCCCACGTCTGAGGGAAAGAAAGACACAGAAAGCCGGGACTCTGTCGGGAGGAGAGCAGCAGATGCTCGCGATAGCGCGTGCCCTCAAGCAGAACACCGATCTACTCATGCTCGACGAGCCCTACGAGGGACTCGCGCCACAGATAATAGACAACGTCGAGGACGCGATCACCGACATAAGCGAGTCGGGGAAGACCGTCCTACTCGTCGAACAGAACGCCGTCGCGGCGATGAAGATCGCCGACCGGTGTTATGTCGTAGACCACGGAGAGGTCGTATTCGAGGGAACCGCGGATGAGCTACGTGAAGACACAGAGACGAGAGAGGAGTACCTGGGTGTATAAGATGTCAACGAACACAGACACCGACGACGGAGAAGATGGAGACAGAGCCGAGGAACGCGTCGACGTCCTCATAGACGAGGGCGTTCTGAGAGTCGGAGACGACGGAACCGTGACAACGACGACGGAGTACGAGAAGACGCGGTCGGTCTACTACAACACCTACTCGGAGGTCTCAGAGGAAGAGTTCGAGAAATCCGTCGCCGATGTCTTCGGCATAAGCAGCGACGAGGCGACAGATAGGATAGAAGAGATGGGTGTCACACGCGACGACTTTATCACCTATATGGCGGTTCAGTCGGAGGTCGACCGCGACCTCCCCCAGACCGAGTTAACCGTGATGGCGGATGTAGTCGGTGAGGTCAGTCCGGTCTCTGCAGTTCCCGAGTACATCGACGAGATAGACGACGAGACCTACGCCGACTACCTCGACGAGAACCCCGACGCAGTCGTGACAGTCTGGAAGTTCGACTGCGCGCCGTGTGACGAGATGAAGAACGAGTTCAGAGACGTTCGGAAATCTCTGATTTCGGAGCCATCCAGAACAAGTTCTGGAGACGTCGTCGGTGACGCTCCGATGGAGAAGGACGTCGCCTTCGCGGGAGTAAACGGCGAGGAGGTCGCCGACTTCAGACGTGAGTACGAGGTCGACGTGGCTCCCGCGGTTCTCTTCTTCTCCGACGGTGAACTCGTCGAGAAGAGGGAAGGGTACACGAGCCCCGACGAAGTAGAAGAGATCATCGAGTCGGTCTACTAGATCGCTTTTCTCTCTTAACCACGGGTCGCCCGCTGCTCTTCAACTCGACTCGTAATATCGGATAGTGGTAAGTATCTCGAAATCCGAGGACGTTCTATATAGTAGGAGTGTGATACGACGCACGATGGAACTCACGGACGACCAGAGAGCCATCGTTGAACTCCTGAGTGAGAGGTTCGAGGACGGCGACGTCTTCTTCAAGAGCCGGGAGATATCGCGCGAACTCGGCATGTCGAGTAGAAAGGTCGGCGCGAACCTGAGACGTATCTCCGAGAAGTACGACCGTCTCTCTGTCGAGAGGTGGAGCGAGAGTAACTCGACGACGTGGAGAGTCGAGAAATGATCGTGTTCAGACCTCGCCTTCGTCGTACTCCTTCGTTCCGGTGACCATCACGGGTCTGTCGGTGTTGAGTATCACCGACTGAGTTACGCTTCCGAAGAGTACCTTTCCTGTCGCAGACCTCTTTCTGCCACCGAGACAGATCATGTCGACGTCCTCCTCCTCAGCGGTGTCGAGTATCTCGGTCGAGGGTTCTCCGCTCGACTCAAGAACCTCAGTCTCGATTCCGTGGTCTTCGAGGTGTTCTATGGCGTCCCTCACCGTGGCAATCTGTGTCGCAGAGGCTCCGCTCGGGTTGTCGGTGAAGACATAGAGGACTGTGACCTTGAGGTCTTCCTTCCCGGGAAGTTCGGATATTGTCTCCGCCTCTGTTATGGCTCTGTCCTCGTTCTCGTCGACGGCGAGTAACACGTTGTACATAGACGAATATCAGGGGAAGAAGGCTATTATAGATTTGGTCTCGACTGCGTAGAAACACAACTGTTTTTGTCACAACCCCCGAAGCTACGCCTAATGTACGAGGCTGTTGTCCGCGTCTCACTCAAGAAGGGCGTCCTCGATCCCGAGGCGAAGACCATACAGAAGTCACTCGAACGTCTTGGCTTCGACCTCGAAGAACTCAGCACCGCCGACGAGTACATAATAGATCTCGAAGCCGACTCGGAGGAGGACGCTAGACAGAGGGTTGACGAGATGTGTGAACGTCTCCTAACGAATCCCGTGATACACGACTACACAGTCGAGATAAGAGCCGCGTAAAATGACTGCAACAGACAGATCCGAGTCCACGTCCGTGGGAGTCCTCAAGTTCGGTGGGTCGAACTGTGACATCGACGTCAAGAAGGTTCTCGACTCGATGGGAGAGGACGCCGAGCTGGTCTGGTACAAGGAGAGCCTCAAAGGACACGACGGCGTCGTTCTTCCCGGTGGTTTCTCTTACGGAGACTACCTCAGAGCGGGCGCGATAGCCTCTGAGACCGACATAATGGAAGATGTCGTGGGGATAGCCGACGAGGGTAAGCCCGTCTTAGGAATCTGTAACGGCGCGCAGATACTGTGTGAGTCAGGAATAGTCGAGGGGGCGTACGCCCAGAACGTCTCGGCGAAGTTCCAGTGTGAGTGGGTCAACCTACGTGTAGAGACAACCGACTCACCCTTCACCTCGAAGTTCGAGGAGGGCGAAATAATACAGATACCCATCGCACACGCCGAGGGACGGTACATACCTGAGGACATCGACTCTCTCTACGACGACGACAGGATACTCTTCAAGTACGTCGACGAGAACGGGGAGGCGACAGACGAGGCGAATCCCAACGGAAGCATCGACAACATAGCCGGCGTCCTAGGAGAGAACAGAAACGTCGGAGTGATGATGCCACATCCCGAGCGTGCGAGCGACTCTCTCATAGGAAGCGACGACGGCAGACGTGTATTCGAGGGCATGGTCGAGTCCGTGTCGGTCGACTCGTAAGCTCCGATGTATAGGAGCCTGAAGAGTCCATCATGAGAGACGTAGCCGCGCTAAGATTTATATACCTATGACCTGTCTAAAGTAAGTTATAGATGGATAGGAGGCGCGCCGCAAATGTACTCGCTATAATACTGGTTCTGTCTGCGGTCTTCTACGTGAGTCTAGTCTTTTTCACCGAGTCGGACGTCGTAACCCGGAAGGACGGGGATCTCGAAACAAGAGGTGACGTTCTCGCAGTCAAGGTAATTGCTCTGGCTTCGTTTTTAGTAGTCGCGATGATAGGACTCTATGTCCTCTTCGAGATAATGACTTACTCGAATCCTAACAGACGTATACGCAGACAGACACGTAGATACGTCTCGTGGAAGCTGAACCACGACTTCGCTTCGCCTCCGAGTATACAGATGTCATCCGTGGAGAAAGAAGAGGAGACGGAGGAGGAAGACATCGAGTTCAGGAGATGGTGACTATACGACTGAAGTATAACGCGACGTGACCGGAACACCTCAGAAAATATAAAGCCTTCTGGTGTAGATACGTGAGTATGGTAGACGTCGCTGTCAACGGTTACGGGACTATAGGGAAGAGAGTCGCCGACGCTGTCGACCGACAGGACGACATGGAGATCGTCGGTGTCGCCAAGACAAAGCCCAACTTCGAGGCTCGTCAGGCTGTCGATAAGGGCTATCCGCTCTATGCAGCCGTCGAGGATCGCGCCGACCTCTTCGAGGACGCGGGGATAGAGATAGAGGGCATGGTGTCGGAGATGGTCGAGACCGCAGACGTCGTAGTCGACGCGACACCCTCGGGAGTCGGCGAACAGAACGCCTCGATGTACGAGGAAGCCGACACGAAGTACATACTCCAGGGAGGAGAGGACGACGGAATAGCCGAGAAGAGCTTCGTCGCCGAGGTCAACTACGACGACTGCGTCGACGCCGACTCTCTACGTGTCGTCTCGTGTAACACCACGGGTCTCTCGCGTCTCATAGAGCCTCTCAAGGAGAGTTTCGGCGTCGGAACTGTACGAGCGACACTCGTGAGACGGGGTGGCGACCCCTCACAGCACGGACGCGGTCCCATAAACGACATACTCCCGAATCCCGTCGGTCTCCCGTCCCACCACGGGCCCGACGTCCAAACAGTACTCCCCGACGTAGACATATTCACTACGGGTCTCAAGGTTCCCGCGACACTGATGCATATGCACTCGGTCAACATAGAGGTCGGAGACGTGACTGAGGAAGAGATAATAGAGACACTCGGGGACGAGTCACGTATACGGTTCGTATCGGAGGAGAAAGGGGTGTCGAGCACAGGTGAGATAAAAGAGATGATGAAAGACATCGGACGCCCTCGCGGCGACGCGTGGGAGAACTGCGTCTGGAAGGACTCGATAACTGTCGAGGACGGAGAGCTCTACCTCTTCCAGGCGATACACCAGGAGAGCGACGTCGTCCCCGAGAACGTCGACGCGATAAGAGCCATGACGGGCTTCGAGGACGGAGAAGAGAGCATACGTAAGACGGACGACGCGATAGGTCTTTAGGCAGGGCAGGTCGGAGCCTATCAGTTCGGATTCATCTCTATTTTCTGACACATTTAGACGAGTCAGACAAGATATATAGTGGCTGAGAATCATGGTTAGATGGATCTTAACGAGGTGTAAATTTGAGCAAGAGCCAGCAGTCTGTCGATTTACCAATCAAACGAGTTACGGGGGAAAGCTTAGAGGAACGTCTTACGGAGAACGCCTACAACAGGATTCTTCCCGCGAGATACCTCAAAAAGGACGAGGACGGCGAGATAGTCGAGGAGCCGGAGGATCTCTTCGAGCGCGTCGCTAAGAACATCGCGCTCGCAGACGCAGTCTATGCAGCCGACGAGCTAGACAGGGAGATCTATGTGACTCCCGACCAGGTCAAGCCCGACCACTCGAACCGAGAGGGGATAATAGACGAAGTCTTCGGCAATGACGACGACGGAGAGTCAGTCGTCAAGCTGACCGAGGACAACGTCAAGAAGTTCGCCTACGACGAGGTAGTTCCCGAGCTACACGACGAGATACGTGAGAGGGTCGAGGAGACTCGCGAGGAGTTCCAGGAGGCTATGGAGGGACTCTCGTTCATACCCAACTCGCCGACTCTGATGAACGCGGGCGACGAGCTACAGCAGCTATCGGCGTGTTTCGTCGACTCGCCCGACGACGACATACTCGACATACACGAGACCGAGAAGGAGGCGGCGGCTGTCTTCCAGAGCGGCGGCGGAATGGGGTATGCATTCTGGAAGCTACGTCCGTACGGCGATCCCGTTGGATCGACCGGAGGCATCGCATCGGGTCCGATCACGTTTATGCGTACATACGATCAGATGTGTGAGACGATAGCACAGGGAGGCACCCGTAGAGGAGCCCAGATGGGAGTGATGAGGGTCTCACATCCCGACGTGATCCAGTTCATACACGCGAAGAACAAGGACGTCTCTCTCGCACACACGTTACGTCTCAACGACCCCGACGACTACACACACAACAGCTTCACCGAGGCACTCGACGAGGCGCGCGAACTCATAGACGACGAGGGACGTGTCCCCGAGCATCTCAGGAACGCAGCAGAGGGGCATCTCTCGAACTTCAACATCTCGGTCGGAGTCACCGACGGATTCATGGAGGCTCTCGAAAACGGAGAGGAGTTCACCTTCACGAATCCGAGAACCGAGGAGCCCCACATAGCCACCGAACACACGAAGGAGCTCTACGACAGGTTCGGCTTAGGGGAATACGTCGAGGTCGGCGAGGAGCTCTCAGTCCCCGCACAGGAAATCTGGGACAGGATAGTCGAGGGCGCCCACGAGAACGGAGAGCCCGGGGTTATCTACCTGGAGAGAGTCAACAAAGAGCACTCGTTCGACGTAGACTTATTTCCAGAACATAGAATACTTGCAACAAACCCCTGTGGCGAGCAACCCTTGGAGGAGTACGAGGCGTGTAACCTCGGACATATCAACCTCTCGACGCTCGCGGCGGAGGACGCGCCCCACTGGAAGGACTGGCGTGAGAGCCACGACGACCTCGACCTCGAAGAAGCCGTCGGGAGATTCATCGAGGAGGGCGTCGATCTCGACGAGCTCGACAGACGTATAGATACGAGTACCCATTTCCTCGACAACGTCGTCACGATGTCCGACTTCCCCATAGACGAGATAGAGGAGAAGGTCTCCTCGATGAGGAAGATCGGACTCGGAATAATGGGTCTCGCACAGCTCTACATACAGCTCGGAGTCGAGTACGGAAGCGAGCCCGCCAACGAGATGGCGCGTCAGATAATGACGCGTATCAACCACGGATCGAAGTCGAAATCACACGAACTCGCACAAGAGCGCGGCAGGTTCGACGAGTGGGACAACTCGAAGTACGCGAACCCGACAGAGTACCGCGACTGGTTCGAGAAACAGACTGGAGAGTCCGCAGACGACTGGGAGGACGGCTATCCCCTCAGGAACCACAACACGACGACAATCGCCCCTACGGGATGTGTCGACGAGGACTCGCTCGTCTCGACTGACGAGGGTCTGCGCTCCATCAAGGATCTCGATAACACAGGTGCGGAGTTCGAACAGTGGGGTGAGATAGACGAAGGTGTCACCACAGACGGAGGTACGAAGACAGCAACTGCAGTCTACGACAACGGCTTCGCAGACGTGCGACGTGTAGAGACAGAAGGCGGATTCAGTGTCGCCGCGACTCCGAACCACAGGTTCCGGACACTCACTCAAGAAGCCGAGTACACGTGGAAGGAAGCAGACAGCTTCGAGACCGGAGACAGGATAGTGCTCCAGCGTAACACCTTCGACAGTAGTTCGCGCGCGAGACTCGACACAAGCGAACGCGATAACTTCCACCACAACACAGACGAGAGCCTCGTACTTCCCGAAGAGATGTCACCCGAGCTAGCCGAGTTCTTAGGCTACTTCATGGGCGACGGCTATGTCCACGAAGGGGTCGGTGTGAAGCTCGTCGTCGAGTCCGACGCCGAGAAACTCGACGAATACCTGCGTGACCTCGGTGAGTCAGTCTTCGGAGTGACGCCGACTGTCGAGAGACGTGACACGCGTCACATGCTCACCTTTGGCGGGCGGCATCTCCCGCGGTACTTCGAGAACAACGGCTGGAAGAAGGACGACGGAAATAGAGGCGAGGGTGCCGCAACTGCGTTCGTGCCCGACGAGGTTCTGAGTAGTGACGAGGACTGTGCGAAGGCGTTCTTGCGCGGGCTCTTCGAGGCGGACGGCACGGCTTCGCGGAAAGTAGAACTCTCGACTGTCTCGGAGACGCTTGCCGACGAGGTACAGACAGTTCTCCTCTCGCTCGGCTGTGTCTTCGTGCAGGACGTGCTTGAGACAGAAGAAATAGACGACCACTACGGTGACAGACCACAGTATACTGTCCGGGGGGCAAACAAGCGCGAGGATAAGCGTTTCCTCGAAGAGATCGGCTTCATAACGAAGACGACTGAGATAGAGCTCACATCCCAGTCGTACAAAAACGACACGTACCCACCCGCTGTGGTCGAACACCTCCGTAGCCTCGACGGCTACGAGGAGATCAGCGAAGAGACGAAACACAGGGTAAACCAGTCAGTCATAAACGGCTCAGTCAGTCGGAAGCTCGTGCGTGACGTCGAGAAGGAGACAGGCGAGACGGTACGTGTCGACGGTCGGCGTCTGACTGATTTCTACGCCGCACCCGTCGAGTCGGTTACTGAAGAGGTTGCATACACCAAAGACATCAGTGTCCCGTCGAACAACACGTATGTCGCAAACGGATTCGTGACCCACAATACCACCTCGATGATCGGCAACACTACGGGAGGCTGTGAGCCGATCTACAACGTCGCCTACTACAAGAACGTGAGCGACGACGTCCAGGGAGACGAGATGCTCGTCGAGTTCGACGACTACTTCCTCAGGACGCTTGAGGAGAACGAGATAGACGTCGACGAGGTCAAGGAGGAAGCGAAGGAACAGATGTCGAACAACGACTTCGACGGAATCGACGGTCTCTCGACAGTCCCCGACGAGATCAGCAGCCTCTTCGTGACTACACAGGATCTCACGGGCAAGGAGCACGCGAGCGTTCAGTGTGCTCTCCAGGACGGAGTCGACTCGTCGATCTCTAAGACGTGTAACTTCCCCAACGACGCCACAGTCGACGAGATGGAGGAGGTCTACCGTTACATCTACGAGAACGGCGGAAAGGGAGTCACCGTCTACCGCGACGGAACCAGGTCGAAGCAGGTTCTCACGACACGCGCCGACAACAAGCTCGGTTCGGACGCAGACAACGACGCTCTGATACAGGAGCTACGTGACCGCGTCGAGACGGGCGAGATAGACTCCGAGGAGGTCATAGAGGAGATAGCTGCGACCGACTCGACCGAGGTCGAGATAAAGGAGACGGAAAAGAGTAGAATAAGCGCGGGAGAGAGGGAGCCGCGTCCACGTCCCGACACTATACAGGGAACGACACAGAAGATCGACACGTCGTACGGCGGTCTCTATGTCACGATAAACGAGGACGACGAAGGTATGTTCGAGGTCTTCACCCAGATAGGCAAGTCGGGTGGATACACGGCGTCTTTCACAGAGGCGATAGCACGTCTCCTGTCGCTGTGTCTCAGGTCGGGCATACCTGCCGAACAGGTCATAGACCAGCTTGAGGGCATACGTTCGCCGAAGGTCTCGTGGGACAGGGGCGAACAGATACACTCGGTTCCCGACGCGATTGCGAAGGCGATGCAGAGACACCGCAACGACGAGATAGACGTCTCACCCGTCCAGTCACAGCTTCCCGTAGAGGAAGAGAAGGAAGACGAGGAGACGGAGGAGACTGAGACAGAGACCGACGACAGCGGAAAGTCGGACTTCGAACAGCTCGTCCAGAACGGCATGAACCCCGAGTGTCCCGACTGCGGATCACAGCTCACCTACAGCGAGGGCTGTGTCAAGTGCGAGGAGTGCGGCTACTCCGAGTGTTAAGTAGGAGTAGGAAGAAAATCTGTTCTCTTTTTTGACTTAACTACTCTTCGACAGGAAATGTCTCGTGAAGCTTCTCGTGTGAGTCGCTCAGACCCTCGAAGAAGGTCTCGGCGTTTTCGGAGAGACGTTCGACAGTCTTCTCGGTCTCTCTCAGAGTGAGTAAGAGACCGCGGAGGTACTCGTAGTCATCGCGCGACTCGTCGGCGTTTGCGACCTTGTCCTCTAGGTCGACTATCGCGGCGTCGAGATGTCTCTGTATCTCCGAGAGACTCTCGGCGTTCGCGAGTGCCTTGAGAGGACCGTCTTCTTCGAGTGCGTCTCCGAGCTCCTTCTCGGCGTGTCTCTCCGCTGACCTGTCTTCTATACCTATCACGTTCATGAGTCCGAGTCTGAGTGCTTCTATCTCTTGGCAGGACATGGTTTGGATTTGTCTTATGTTGTGTGTTGTCTATTATATTATCTGATCCACGAGTCTTCCGACGACCTCGTCGTCCTCGAAGTGGCTCCGGGCGATCTCGTCGGCGTCCTCCTCGTCGACACCGCTGTACCAGACTCCATCAGGGTAGACGGCGACCATCGGACCGTCGCCACATCTCCCGAGACACGACGACCGTGTTATCTTGACGTCGTCGTCCGACTCGTTCCTCAGGCTTTCAAGGACTTCGAGAGAGCCTTGTTTCGCACACGTCTGGTTGGTACAGACGACGGCGTGTTTCGACTGTCTGTCGTGGACGTGTGGGTCGTCGTCGACCTCGTCCCTGTATGAGTGTTCGACCTTGTTCGAGAGGGCGCGCATTCTGGCTCGCGCGCCGCCTAAGTCGTCCTCGAATCCTTCGAGCTCTACCTTGTACTTACACGTGTCACACGACATCTCGACCGACTCGCCCCTCGCCTCCTCCCATCTGTCTATCAGAGCCTCGATTACCTTGTCGTCAGTTCCTATGTGTCCGCCCGACTCGACGTCCATGTAGGGGTAACGCGAGTCGAACTCCTCGGCGGTATCGTGTATCCTCTGTGTCAGGACGCCGTCACCGAGCATGTAAGGCACGACTACGACGGCGTCTGGGCGCGACTTAGAGACGGTGTGTAGAGTCTCGTCTAAGAGAGGCTGAGTGATCCCTATGAAAGACGTCTCGACGTCGTACTCCCTACCTTCGTAGACGAGACGTGACAGCTTGTGTGCGTCGGCGTTTGCGTCGGGGTCGCTCGACCCTCGCGCACAGAGTACGACGGTCAAGTCGTCGTCGTCTCTATCGATACCCGTCTCGTCCTCGACGGCAGCGACGCGGTCGTCGACTATCTCAGCCATCGAGGGATGGACTCCGAGATGGCGTCCGTAGTAGAACTCCGTCTCGGGGTTGCGCGAGCGCGCCTGGTTAACCTCAAGCGAGACGTCGTTCTTGACGTGGCTAGCACCGAAGAGAGAGAAGGGTATGACAGTCACCGAGTCGTACTCGTCGGCAGCCTCGTCTGCGGCGTCCTCTATAGAGGGTTCGGCGAGCTCTATGAAGCCCGTCTTGACCTCGATCCCCAGGCTGTCTTGGAGCATCGACGCCATCCGCCGTACCTGCTGGTTCGACTCCTCCCTGCGTGAGCCGTGTCCGACGAGAACCACACAGTCGCCGCCCGAGTTCAAACTCATTTTATGTAGTACAACTGTATTTGTACTCAGAATTACTTAAAGTATGTGGAAGAGTACCAGAGGAGAGCGACCGACGTACCCGAGACGGTAGCCACGGCGAGGACGTGTCCCACGAGCGCGACGACGAGAAGACGGCTCTCCAGGATTATAGGAAGCAGGAGAAGCTGTGCGGCGGCGAAGCCTATGTTGACTGTGTCGGCGTAAGCGTACTCGCGCGGGGAGTCGAAGGAGTACCCCGAGACGTACCAGTATGACCTCCAGAGACCTATGAGGCTAGCCCACCACGCCGTTCCTATACGGTAGCACAGATCCCACGCTATGAGGAGAGCAACATAGACGAGGGGCGCAGGTGGGTCTTCTCCGAGTACCGAACTCAAGAATCCCGGATCGACTACGAAGACGTAGGTCACGAAGCCCGTGAAAGCTAGTAAACCGAGAACGACCTCTATGCTAGTGTCGAAGAGAAGCGCCCTGTACTCCTCGGGAGAGTCGAGAGAACGCACCGACTCACCGAGGTAGAGCATGAAGCCGCTACCCACGACTGCGACGAATACCGAGAGGGTGCCCGGAACGAGTATACGCGGAAGCTCGTATACGAACGCCAGAAAGACGATGACAGCCTCAAAGACTGCGAACTGGACGATGAGGGCACCCGTCTCAGAGAGTGACAGACCCGGGAACTCACTGACTATGCTCTCGTAGACCCACGTGTCCTCTCCACGGTTCATTCTGCTTCTTCCTCGTCTTCGTTGAGGGGAAGAACAGCGCGCTGTATAGCTACGTCGATTGGTGTCCGGTTTACGTCGACGTGTTCGAGTATACGCTGTTCGCGTGCCACGACGGGGTTCTTGAGACCGAGTATGAGAGGATGTGTGACTGATCTCGGGACATCAGTGACGAGACTGACCCAGTAGGTCGAGAGTCCCGGGGTGAGGAGGGGGACGGGAAGTATGACAGGAGTTATACGTCTTCCGACGAGCCTCGCCGTCTTCTTCAGAACCTCCGCATAAGTAAAGACGTCTGGTCCGCCTATGTCGTACGACTCGCCCGCTGTCTCGGGTGCTTCTAAGACCCCAACGAGAAAATCGACGGCGTCACCTATCCCGATCGGCTGACACGGAGTGAGGAGCCACTTAGGTGTCACCATCACGGGAAGATTCTCGACGAGTTGGCGTATTATAGCGAAGCTCGCGCTTCCATCTCCGACGATTATCGCCGCCCGTAGTGTAGTGAGGTCGTAGTCTGCGTCTTCGAGAACCTCCTCGACCTCACGTCTCGACGAGAGATGTTCTGAGAGTCCTTTCTTGACCTCGGCGAGTGCTCCCAAGTAGACGACCCTGTCGACGCCTGCCGACTCGGCGGCTTGGGTGAAGTTACGCGCTATCTTCTTGTCGCGCTCGGCGAACTCCTCCCCCGCCTTGAGCGAGTGGACAAGATAGTAAGACGCGTCGACTCCGTCGAAATTTCCTTCGAGCGTCTCGGGTTCGAGGAGGTCTCCCTCGACGACCTCGATCTCGTCGTCTACCTCAGACGGCGGCTCGTAGGTCTCGGGGTCACGTACCATCGCCCTTACTTCGTGTCCCGACTCGACGAGTGAGGGTATCAGGTTACTTCCGACGAAGCCCGAGGCTCCCGTGACAAGGACTCTCATGTTCTTGTTCCTTAGTCGGACTCCGAGTATAAAAAGATCAGCCGACAGAGATGAAGCCAGAGACGAATATACGTGTGACAGTTGCGACTAAGGCTCCGACCCAGGTCAGGGCTACGAGATGGACGAACGCGCTGATCTTGTTTCCCCCGTCGACTACCTTTATCATGAGAGATCCGAGAACCGCGTTGACGAGTATGAGCGCGAGTATTATGAAGGTGACAGAGGTTATGTCGTAGACCTGTGTGTAGAGAAGCTGTCCCGCGGGTCCCTCCTGTGGCATACTTACCTCGTCGGTTATCTGTACCATGAGGTCTACGACCTCGATTCCTATGAAGAAGGCGAAGACGTTCGCGGCAGTCATGCCGTACATCACGCCCATGAAGTTGACAGCGGTCTGCTTACGGCTCTGACGAAGCTCCCCCAGTGTCTCGAGGTTGTCGGATATGACGTTGCTGATACGTTTGGTGTTTCCTCCGTTCGACCTTCCTATCCTGTACATCTCACTTCCCTTCTGGGCTAGATACGACCTCGTCTCGCGCGAGAAATGTTCCCAGGCTAGCTCCTGGTCGATACGCATGTTGAGGCGGTTATAGAGATTCCTTATCTCATCGGTGAGCTTTCCGAAGTCCTTCTTCGAGAGCGTCTCGAGAACCTTTGTCGTCGTCGACTGCTTAGCGTGTTCACTCGCTCCGAGAGAACGCAGGAAAGACGGGAACTCCTCGTCCCTGTTCTTTATCCTCTTCTCCTCCAAGTAGACGACTGCGCCGGGGTATATCAGAGGCGTAACCGGAAGCGCGACGTAGAACGGTATAGGTATATTGAACGGAAGGAGGTCGGGTATGTAGCCGAAGTAAGCCCCGGCTGCCACGAGGGAGGCGACAGCCGTGAGACCGATTCCGACTCCGAGTGCGAAAAGTATCTTTCTGTCGAGATCGGTCGTCTCCTCAGGGTGGTACCAGACGGGGTCGTTGGGTATGAGGACGAGGGTTCCGTAGAGGAAGCCGACCTCTATGAAGGCGTAGAGGAAGACGCCCCCGCCGAGAAGCATCAGAGGGCTCGACCCCGTGAGTATGGGTATTATAGTCGCGAAGACTATGACGAAGGAGGTCGAGAGAGACATAGAGAGGAAGAGGTCGACGACTATGTCGACGTTGTCGAGAGATCCCTTGTACATCGTCTCGTACTGCGACATCACGACATTCTGTTCCTCCATCAGAAACTCCTCCATGTCCTGTCCAGCGCCTATGTTGTACGCGAGACGTTCGAGGAAGTCGGAAAGGATCGGCGACGGGGTTCTTTTTGCCTGAAACCTAGCCGCCTCGTCAAGAGACATATTCCACGTCTGTACGAGCTCTACGATCTTCCTCATCTCCTCGGCGACTGCGCCGTACTCCTCCTGTTCTGCGAACGCGGTGAAGACATCGACACGGGGTATGTTGGTCGAACTCAGAACCCCGAGGTCTGTTATGAAGAGATGGAGCATCTGTTCGATCTCGACACGTCTCCTGTCGGCTACGACCTTGGGGTAGACACCGACTACAAAGGTGAGAAATAGGGGTATCACGAAGACTATGGGACTCAGACTCCCGAGTAGGTCGCCGAGGAGAAAGAGAAGTACCACAGAGACCACGAGACCGCCGAGAGCGGTCGGTGCGACGTACTTGAGGAGGTAGCCCGAGACCGACTCACCCGTCGTGGTTCGGAGGGCACGTTTCCACGGAACGCCGTCGGATATCTTCTCCGTCTCGGCTTCGGCGTCGGCGTCAGCCTCTGCCATTACATACCCGCCCCTTCGGGCTTCTCAACTTCGAAGGGGAGTCCCTCGACGCCGTCACGCTGGAAGGTGTTGATAGTCTCGTTGACCTCGTTGTAGCCGAGTATCCCCTCCTGTATCATCTTCTCCATTATGCGTCTACGGAGTTCGAGGTCGTCGTAAATACGGCGGGTGTCCTCGTACGACTTCTTCTCGGCTATCTTGTCCTCAAGTATGTACGAGTTGTTCATTCCCTTGAAGATTATCTCGTCGTCCACGGGATCCCAAGTGAATACCTCACGCGTGACGATTCCGTCGAGCTCGTCGGAGTATCCCTCTATCTCGTGTATCGAGGTCACACGTCGTATTCCCTCTCCCTTACGCAGTACAAAGTTCTGGAATATGGCTATGTTGAGCGTGCCGAAGAAGGTCTCGGGGACTTCTATGGGCGAGCTCGTGAACCTCTGTATGAGGCTCTTTATGTCTCCCGCATGGAAAGTCAGCATCACGGGATGCCCCGTCTGCATAGCCTGGAAAGCCATACGTCCCTCCTCACCACGAACCTCACCCACTATTATGTAGTCGGGACGTGAACGCAGTGCCGCCTCGACGAGGTTGAACATGCTCACGTCTCCGGCTTCCTCCTCGTCACCGCCGCTCTCACGTGTCAGGAGCTGCTGCCACGCGTCGTGGGGTGGAACGACCTCGGCGGTGTCCTCCGCAGTGTAAATCTTCGAGCCGGGAGGTATGAAAGATGTGATGGCGTTGAGGGTCGTCGTCTTACCCGAAGCAGTCTCTCCGACGACGAAAGCACTCATGTCGTTTTCGAGAGCCATCCACATGTAAGCGGCTGCCATTGGCGAGAATGTTCCCCATTTCGTAATCTGAGCTATCGTCAGAGGAGTCTCCTCCTGCTGACGTAGTGTCATCGAGGGTCCACGTATCGAGACGTCGTCGCTGTATATGAGGTTGAGACGCGAACCGTCAGGCATCGTCGCGTCTATAATCGGATTCGAGTCGCTCACGGGCTTTCCTATGCGCTCAGCCATCGACCTGAGGTACTGGTCGTACTCGTCGTCGGTACCGAAGTCGACCGTGGTGCCTGTCAGACCAAATATGTCGTGCTCGACGAAGACCTCATCGGGCGCGACGACATGTATGTCCTCGTTGTGGGGGTCACGCATTATGGGTTCGAGAGGACCGAGTCCTATGATGTCCCTGTTGAGGCGGTAACGTATCTTCCTGTACGCCTCCTTCGTGAGCTCTATCCTCTCCTCTCCTATTATGCGTTTGAGAATACGTACTATCCTCTCCCAGAGGCTCTCCTCGGTGACCTCGTCCTTTATGACTGTGTTCCTGTCGAGTAGGGTCTCTATCTTCTCGTCGAACTCGGAGTCCTCTGTCGGGGCGGGGAGGTTGACACTCTCGTCTATGATCGCGCGCTGCGTCTTGTCGTATATGTCCTTCTCGTCCTCGTTGAGAGTGGGCTCGACTGCGTAGTACTTGGTGTCCTGACCCTGTGCTCCGTAGACATGAGTAAAGAGGACGTCGCCCGTCTGGTAGAGTATGTTGGGGTATCTGACCTCGTGTTCGTCGTCGGGCTCCTCGACGAGCATCGGGAACTTGCCCGTAATCCTCTTGAACTCGGCGAGATGGCTCTGGAGATGCGAGTTACGCGACGCCAGCTCGCGGAGTTCTGGGGAGATGTCACGGCTTCCCTGAGATGAGGTTACGGACATCTTTTTGTATATTTAAATAACTGAGTTTATTTAGCTTTACGGCTGTCGGAGTCTAAGCCACGCTTCTCGACTCTATGACTATACCTATGTCGGGACGGACTCCGTATCCTATCATGTCTCCGACCTGCTCTCCCATTCCCGAGAATCTGTTGACGACTATCGAACGGCTCGTCTCGTTTCCTATCTCGGTCATTTCGAGTTCGAGATGCACGTCGGCTATCGCGCGGAAGGGTGACATGACCTCCTCATTGAGCGTCGTGGGATCGATAGTGAGTATTATCGTTTTGCCCTCTCCTATTATGTCCCTGAAGAAAGAGATGATTTCGAGCGCGCCCTGACGCTCCTCGTTCTGTCTCACGAGGCTGTCGAAGGTTCCGTCGTTCCTGAGTATCGCGTCGAATGTGTCGATTATGACTATGTCACTCTGCCACATAGTGTCGGCATTCATGAGACGCGAGAGGAGATCCTGATCCTCGCTCTGCTGGTCGACGTAGGCGTGGAGGAAGAGAAGCTGTTCGTTGAGGAGGTACTCCTCTATGTCGTAGCCGAGCGAGTGCATCTGGTCTATGAAGCCCTGGACAGTGAGTTCGCTCGAAAGGAGTGTGGTCGTATATCCCTCACGGCAGAAGCCGTAGGTGAACCTCTGTGAGATAGCACTCTTTCCCGCACTGTACTCCCCCTCTATCACGACTATAGAGCCCTTCGGAATTCCTCCACCGAGGTTCTCCTTGAGACGGTCGCGGTCCTCAAGACCGATGTCGTAAAGCTTGCTACCTGGCATGGTTTTGGTTTATCCGAGTCTTATGTCTATGGTGTCACTCGAAGACCTGGAGTCGATCTTGACGGTGTGGTCTCCCGAAAGTCCCTCAGCCGAGACGTTGAGCCTGACGACCTCGCCGGGACTCCAGCTTCCCGATCCCTGGATTAAGCTGACGCTACTCACGTCTTCGAACTGACCGTCTATAAGGACTGTGAACAGGTCAGGATCGACAGGAGACGTCGACGAGCCCGTGTTCTTGACGTAGAAGACGAGACTGTCGTTGGTTCCGTCGCCGTTGGTGTCGTCGTAGGGTACGTTGGTGCGGTCGTTTATAATGGTGATGTCACTCCGTATCTTCTCCGAGAGATCCTCGGCTGAGTCCCTCGAAGCGTCCGCCATCGACAGAACCTCCGTTGTGAAGACGGCTGAGACCGAGACAGCGACGAGTATCGAGGCGATGAAGATTATCATCGTGTCTATGCTCGTACTCGCCATCTATCTCACCTCGACATCGCTGATTCCGTTCTCAGTACTGAGCTTTACCCTAGTAGGATCAGTCGTCGACGAGACGTTGACAACGAGGTAGTCACCCGGGAGCCACAGGTTACTGTTCTTCTCGTTCCCGAAGGAGTTTTTGACAGTCACGGTCTCCTTCGGACTGTACTCGCCGTCGAGTATAGCCGTAGTCTTCGAAGCCGAGAGAGACGTCTCCCCGGTGTTCGAGGTGTTCACGGTGAGGGTGTCCGTGGCTGACGAGTATGACGTACTGATTACCTCGACCGAAGTCTGACGCTTTTCGAGTAAGTCGTGTGCCTCGTCGTCGCGTGCAGTCTCAAGCTGCTTCTGTGAGTAGGTCCACGCGCCGTAGACCGAGTTAGCGGCAATCAGAACGCCTATGAAGATTATCGCGGTTGAGGCTGATACACTAAAGCCCATACTTCTGTAACTTTAGAATCTCCTCTACCTCTTCCTCTATGTCGTCTACGTCGCCCGAGAGGTCGTCGCCCTCAAGACTTCCATTCGAGCCGTCGGAGACGTCGAGCTGTGAGAGCTTCGATATGAAGAGGAGCGACCTGACGTGATCCTCGACGCTGAGCGTGTCGTCGGCTTCGACCTCCACCTCCATGCTGTCACCGTGTCTAGTCTTGACGTCGTACTCACGGGTAGCTGTCTGGGAGTCGTCGTGTTCTGATCCACTCCGTTTCGACGTTGAGAGAGCACGTGTGTACTTCGAGAGGTGATCCCGCACCCTCGGGGATATCCAGCCTATGTCGACGTAGAAGTCGAGTGTATCCTGGAAACCCACGATTCCGACGCGCCAGACGAGGAAGTCGACCCAGTTCATGGCGACGATGTCAGAGACGTAGTTCTTCGAGAGGCTTTCGAGGTAGTAGTCGGTGTCGGGGGAAGAGGCAGTCGATGGTGTAGAGTCTCCGGCTTCTGCTTCCGTCTCCGTCTCATCCTTAGCTGCCTCAACCTCAACAGCCTCCTCGTCTTCTGTCTCTGTATCTGTCTCAGCGTCAGTTTCAGTCTCAGTCTCAGACGTCTCTATCTCAGCCTCTTCGAGAGCCTCGACCTCGTCTTCCTGAGACTCTTCGTCGTCTTCCTGAGACTCCTCCTCGAACTCCTGTTTCATCTCCTCGAACTTGTCCTCAGGCTCCTTTTCTTCCTCCTCAGCTTCGAGATCTTCGTCGTCTTCCTGAGACTCCTCCTCGAACTCCTGTTTCATCTCCTCGAACTTGTCCTCGGGCTCTTGTTCTTCCTCCATCCCCATGCCCATCTCGTCTTCTGTCTCCATCATCATGTCATCCTCGAACTCGCCGCCCTCGTCCATGCTCATGTCTTCCTCCATCATTCCCATGTCATCGTCCATGTCAGCCATCTCGTCGTCGAAGTCATCAGACTCCTCCTCCATACCCATCCCCATAGAGTCGTCTTCTTCGAGATCCTCAAAGTCCTCCTCGAAGAAGTAGTCGGCGTCCTTATCGGCTAGCTCCTCGTCTATCTCGTCTTCTTCCTCATCTTCGCCCCCGAAGAGACCGAATCCTCCGTCTCCCTCTGCGGCGATTCCCTCACCCATTCCGCCAGCCTCGTCGACGAACGGGTTGACTCCGCGTGTCACCATCTCGTATATATCGAGGAGCTTCCTGACGTTCTCCTCGACCTCCTCGACACTCTCGCTTATCGATTCGTTCTCGCTCCTGACAGTCGAGACAGTAGATGAGATACTCCCAACCTCGTTTTCGAGGTCGTCGACGCGGTTTTCTAGCTCCGTAATCCTCTCGTCACCCTCGTCTCCGAATCCTTCGTCGAGTGAGCCGAAGTCATCGTCCTCGGCTTCACCTCCTTCGTCACCGAAGAGGTCATCATCTCCCATGTCGTCGTCCATGAAGTCGTCGCCGCCATCGTCTTCTTGGACAGAGTCCTCGGAGTTGCCGTCCGAGATCATACCGCGTATGCGCTGTGCTATCTCATCTACAGATGACATGAAGGACTCACTTTTTTAGTTAACCTACCAGATTTTTGATCCAGACTTTATTAAATCTACCGGGGGAGAGAAAAGAGCTTCTATACTGAAGGACAAAGTGATGTGAATGGGATACAGAGAACGGCGGGTGCGTATCCGACTTTCTTCGAGAGGACTCTAATTCAGAGTTCGCCTATCTTATCCTTCAGTATAAGTCGACTTACGGTAGACACGTAGTCTGCTGTCGACCGACTCGAAGTCGTTCTTGAGATCCGACGGTAGCGACTCGGTCTTTCCTATGACGAGGTAGCCGTCGTCGACGAGTGAGTCCCTTATGGTCGTTAGTATTGGAACCTTGTACTCGGAGTCTATGTAGATGAAGAGGTTACGGCAAGCGACGAGGTCGAACCCCGACTTGGGGCGTCCGTTTATGAGATCGTGCTGTTCGAAGCTCACCATTTCCTTGACCTCATCGGTGACCTCGAACGAGTCGCCGTCCCTGTCTATGTACTGACTGTAGTCGTCGAGAGGACACAGCTGTTCGGAGATGTCCTCGGTCTTCGTGGTCTCGTAGACCCCCTTCTTCGCAGTCTTGATTATCTCGGCGTCTATGTCGGTCGCCTTTATGGAGATCTTTGAGGCGTCTATCTCGGGGTCTTCGAGGGAGAGCATCGCCATCGAGTACGCCTCTCTGCCGTCGGACGACGCCGCACTCCAGAGCTTGACCGACCTCCTGTCGTCTGTGATATCTCTCAGAATCTCACGTATCTTCTCCCAGACTTCGGGGTTGCGGAAGAAGCTCGTGACGTTTACGCTGAGAGCGTCGAGTAGAGCCGCTCTCTCGTCCTCCTCGGATCTGAGGACTTCAAGGTAGTCGGCATAGGCGTCGGAACCCGTGCGTCTCATCCTCGAAGATATACGTCTGTCGAGGTAGCTCGTCTCGTAATAGCTCGTGGCGAACTCCATCTCGTCTTCCACGAAGCCGAGTATCTCGTCGAAGCTATCGTCGTCCGATACATCCTCTGTGGCTGTCTCGTCGGTGTTCAAATCTCCTTCACCTCTCGGTTCGCGTTCTTTATAGTCAGGCACCCCGTCTCGGGGTCGAACTCTATCGACCTCCCCGAGTCACCCCCGACGTCCTGAGACTCGATAGGTATTCCGAGGCTGTCAAGCTTGCGTCTCACGGCAGCGACGTTTCTCTCGCCTATGCTCTCGTCGCCCGAGAAGTCGAACATACTACTCCCGCCGGCTATCTTCGCGGTCATGTCGCCGATAGAGGCTCCTTTCTGTCTCATCTCATCGACCATCGCCTCTATCGCGGTGTCAGCGAACTTCGCCTCGTTGTCGTCATCGACCTCCTCCGACGACGGCAGCATGACGTGAGCCAGACCCGAGACGGAGCCGTCGTTCGATCTCACAGCGACACCCACACACGAACCCAGTCCGTTCGTAGTCAGCAAGTCACCCGAGTCGGTCACGGTGTAGTCGGCTATTCCGACCTTGGCTGTCGAAGTATCAGTCGTCTCCGAGGAGGTTTCCGACTCCTCGTCGTCGTCAAGCGGGGAGTCGTCTCGTCCGTATACCTTCATTTCATATCATGTCGGTGTCGTCGGGCTCTATCTCGGATCTGTCGACCTCTTCGATGTTGAGACTCTGGAGAGTCTCCTCGAAGCCGTCCTGGTACGGAAGCATATAGACCTCACAGTCGAACTCGTGATCCTGGGCGTTGATCCTCGTGTCGAATACGAAGGAGTACTTCTGCCTCTGTCCGAGACGTGCGGTGATCGAGTCGGCTATAGCACGTCCCATGTCGTGGACGAACTTGGGAGTCGAGATATCTATCGTGGCGTCTAGGACGTTCGCCCACGCGTCGACGAAGCCGCTCGTCATTATATTTCCCATCTCCTGAATAGCGCTTCTCTCAGTGGGGTCGAAGCCGTCGTCGACGACATCGGTGTCGTTCTCAGCGGCGGACGGGAGAAGAAGCCTCGTGATCTCCTTCGCCGACTCGTCGTCGAGGAGTATGAGTATGTAGCCCCCGAGGAAACCCTCGAACTCGAAGACCAAGCCGACCTTCCTTCCCTCCTCAACCTCGCTCGGGACGTCTTCGAGCCTCACGAAGTTGACATAGGTAACCTCGACGTCGGTGTCGATCCCTATCATCTGTGTCATGTGGTCGGAGACCCGGTCGGCTCCGAGACGTGTCATCCGGTTGAAGGTCACTAGCTGGCTCGTGTCTATGCTCCGGTCGCCGCCGACGAGCGACGCCGCCTCCTCCATCGAGTTCTGTTCGGGAAACATGTAGACGCCGAAGCCTATGTCGGTGTCAGTCGTCTCGGGCGAGTCTATCTCGCTCTCGAAGAAGACGGCGTACTCGTCGTCGTAGGTGTCGATGACGTCGGAGAAAACCTCTGACCGACTTCCGTCTACGAGTGTGGGGGTGGAGATATCTATCGTAGTTCCGAGGACGTCCGCCCAGCCGTCGATAAAGCTACTCGTGATTATGTTTCCGACCTCCTGGACTGCGCTCCGTCCCATCTCGTCGAGTTCATCTGCCGGAGTGCCCGTGAGTAGCTCGACGACCTCAGAGACTGAGTCCCTCTCGAACAGAACCACCATGTCACCGCTCGGGACGCCTTCGAGGTCTATACGTACTCCGACGTACTCTCCGGAGGTTCGGTTCGAGTCAGAGCTTGGAGGTTCAACTGACGACTCGCCGAGTTCGGAAGTCGGAATGAAGTTTATCTTAGTGACGTTGACGAGTGTCTCTATCCCCGTCATCTGTGACAGAGACCTTGCCGCTGTCTCTGCGCCCTCGTTCGCCATCCGGTTGAAGGTTCCGAGAGAGTCTACGTCTACCTTCACCGAGTCACACCTCTAACGAGTTCATCATCTCGACGAGCTCCTCTAGCTCGGGGAAGCAGTAGATCTTAGCCTCGACATCGGCGTCGGGAGCGTATATGTGCGAGTCAAATACCATCGCTATCTCGTCGTCCCTGTCGCCCACGAGACCCTCAACTATTTCGTCGGCGGGCTTGTGTGAGAACTCGGGTGTGGTCATGTCTATCGTGGTGTCTAAGACGTTCGCCCAGCCGTCGATGAATCCGCTCGTCATTATGTTGCCTATCTCCTGGACTGCACTCATCTCCATCTCGCTGAAGCCGTCGTGGTCTCCGCCTCCCATTCCACCCATCATGAGGTCGGCTATATTCTTCGCGCTCGTCTCGGTGAAGAGCATCAGTACGTATCCGTAGGGTGGTTCGGTGAGCTGTATGTTTATGCCTACCTCAGTGTCGTCTCCGACGTGTCTCTGGAGGTCGTCGGTCTCGACGAAGTTAATCTTCGTAATCTCCATCCTCGTCTCGGTGCCCGTCATCTGGCTGAGATGGTCGGCTACGGTGTTGGCTCCCTCCTTCGCCATCCGGTTGAAGGTGCTCAGCTTCCTTATGTCTATCATCAGGCTCATGGTAGGTCGTGTGTCGTGTGTTGTGTTTTGTGTCAGAGTGTCTCGACGTCGAGTATGGTGACGACGTCGCCCTCGCCGAGGACTGCGGCACCGCTCATCCCGGGGATTCCGCTCAGAATTCCCTCGAACGGCTTCACGACGACCTCCTCCTGTCCTAACACCGAGTCGCAGTGTACGGTGATCTGTCTTACCGAGTCTTTTATGCGTACGAGCATTCCGTCGCCGTTCTTCGTCTCTGCGGGGACGTCGAGTGCGTCACCGAGACGAACGAGAGAGTAGACCTGGTCGTCGTGGACAGTGACCTCCTCCCCTTCTACTGTACGTACGTCATCCATCCTGCCTATCTCCTCGACGTTCTTGACAGGTATTCCGTACTCCTCGTCGCCCGTCTCGACGAGTAGAACCTTGACTATAGCGACTGTGACGGGAAGTGTGAGACGGACAAGGGTGCCCTCGTCGGGCTCGCTCTCTACTTCGAGGGAGCCGTCGAGGCTTCTTATCGTGTTGCTCACGACGTCCATTCCGACGCCGCGTCCGCTGACCTCGGTGACCTCGTCGGTGGTTGAGAATCCCGAGTGGAAGATGAGCTCGTATACCTCCGACTCGTCGAGAGCCTCAACCTCGTCGCGCGTCATTATCCCTTCGTCGACAGCCTTCGACTTTATAGCCTCCTTGTCGAGACCGCGTCCGTCGTCCTCTATCTCTATCGTGACCCGGTCGCGTTCCCTCTCGCCACGGAGGTAGACGGTTCCCTCACGCGGCTTCCCCTTCTCCTCACGAACCTCGGGGGACTCTATTCCGTGGTCTACGGCGTTACGTATG
This sequence comes from Halorutilales archaeon Cl-col2-1, assembly GCA_041891055.1. GTDB lineage: Archaea > Halobacteriota > Halobacteria > Halobacteriales > Afararchaeaceae > Afararchaeum. The sequence continues at coordinate 1,396,711 of CP169074.1, forward strand.
AGATGCATCAGGGGGTCGCCTATCTCGTTGAGGACGGTTCTGTCGAGCTCTATGTCCTTCCCCTCCATCACGAGGTTTATCTCCTTGTCCTGTGACCGCGCGAGGTCACGCACGAGACGTGGGAACTTGCCGACTATCTTCTCAAGAGGGACGAGACGTATGTCCATCACAGTGTCCTGGAGGCTCGACGAGATCTTGTCGAGCTCGTCTAGCTCGTCCTCGGCGTCCTCAAGCTCGTCGTGTTCGACAGCACGTCTGAGCTTTATACGGCTCGTGACTAGCTCCTCGACACGGTTGAGAAGCTTGTCGAGCTGGTCAACATCGACACGTATCGACTGTACCTCGTCGACCGACTCGGCCTCTGTCTTCGAACTGTCTTTGTCCTCGGAGCCGCTTGTGGTCTCCTGTGTCGTCTCCGGCTCGGACGAAGAGTCGGAGTCGTCGGGTGACTCGGTCTCTGCTTCGTCTTCTTCTTTGGCTCCCTCTTCGAGGCTGTCGGGGACTTCTACGACACCGACCGACTCGACCTTGCCTATCGATTCTATCTCTTCACGTGTCCCCGAGACGTCGTCGACGGGAGTCACGAAGACGCCGAAGCTCTCGTCGAAGTTGCCCTCCTGTATCTCGTCTGTCTCGGGAGTGGTCTCAAGTATCTCTGTGATTCCGTCGATCTCGTCTAGAACGAGCATAGCATCGACGCCCTTCATCTCACCCGCCTTAGTCCCGACCTCAGCGTAGACGACCTCCTCGGCATCACGGATATGTGAGACGTCGACAGACTCCGATCCGAGAGCCTCGTCGAGGTCTACGTCTGCGTCGGCATCGGCGTCTGTGTCGGTGTCAGTGCCCGTGTCTGTTTCGTCGTCAACGCCCTCTTGGGTCGCAGTAGCCTGAGCCTCCTCACCGTCGGACTCCGACTCCTCCTCTTCTATAACGCCACGTATCTCCTCTATCGAGTCAGTCGGGTCTGTCGAGGTATTTCCGTCGTCGGCTATCTCGTCGAGGAGAGCCTCTATCTCGTCGACGCCGTCGAAGACAGTGTCCATTATCTCGGGAGTAACCTCGATCTCCCCCTGGCGCATCTCGTCGAGTAGATCCTCGACGGCGTGGGCGAGGTCGCTCGCGTCGTCGAATCCCATCGCACCGAAGTTGCCCTTGAGGGTGTGGGCGATACGGAATATCGAGTCCATCGCCTCCTCGTTCTCGGGGTCACTTTCGAGTTCGAGGAGAGCGTTGTTGAGCTCCGTTATCTGTTCCTCGCTCTCACGTATGAAGTCCTTTAGGTAGTCGTCCATGGCTTAAACCTCCTGAGCTGTCATTATTATCATCTGTCGGCTGTTATACGTCTCCTTATCCCCTGGGGGATCTCGTCTATGGGGAGGACGTCGTCGATACATCCCGTCTCTATCGCTCTCGCCGGAATTCCGAAGACCTTCGAGGTCTCCTCGTCCTGAGCTATCGTATCTCCCCCTGCTTCCTTTATAGACCTTATCCCCTCGGCACCGTCCTTTCCCATACCGGTCAGGACGACTCCTACGAGTCTGTCGGAGATCCTCTCGGACGCCGTCTCCATTGTGACGTCTATTGCGGGTCTTACACCATGTATCTTGGGCTCCTGGTTGAGACGTACACGCAGACGTCCGCCCGAGTAACCTGAGACCTCCATGTGGTAATTACCCTTAGCGACGAGACCCTCTCCGCCGCCTATCCTGTCACCGTCCTCCGCCTCCCGTATAGAGTATTCCGTAACAGAGTCGAGACGTTCCGCGAAACGTCCGGTGAACTCGTCTGGCATATGCTGGACTATTAGGAGACGAATTCCCGCCTCTACGGGGAGACATGAGACGACGTCTTCGAGTACGCTCGGACCCCCTGTCGAGGCTCCTATGACTACCGTGGGATTGTCGACGTACTCGCCCTCCGTCTCGACCGCAGTAGTAGGTCGCTGGGTGGTCGAAGCAGAAGTGGTCGAGGTATGTGTCTGTCTCCCGACGTCTGCCTCGGCTACGGTTCGAACCTTCTCGACGAGGCTGTCACGCAGATCCTGTATGTCCATCGAGACCTCGCCGCCGGGTTTCTGGAGGAAGTCGACCGCGCCCTTGTCGAGAGCCTCGAAAGTGGCGTCGGCTCCCTCCTCTGTGTACGCACTCAGCATCAGAACAGGTGTCGGCTCCTCTTCCATTATCTTCTCGACCGCCTCTATCCCGTCCATCCTCGGCATCTGGACGTCCATCGTGACAACGTCGGGCTTCTCCGAGGTGACAGCCTCGACGCCTTTCTCGCCGTCACTAGCCTTGGCGACGACGTCTATCCCCGCGTCTTCGAGTATGTCGGAGATGACAGTCCGCATGAACTGGGAGTCGTCGACGACTACCGCGCGTAGGTCTGTCATTAAAGTATCAAAGGACGTCGTCTATGGCTTCCATCACACTCGGCTTCTGGAAGGGCTTAGTGATGTAGCCGTCCGCACCTGCCTCGACGGCTTTCCTCATCTTCTCCTCCTGTCCGACGCTCGTACACATTATGACGTTGGCGTCGGGATTCATGTCCTTTATTTCGGCTGTTGCCTCTATGCCGTCACGTATCGGCATGACTATGTCCATCATAACGAGATCGGGCTGTTCCTCCTCGTACATCTCGACAGCCTCGACCCCGTTCTCCGCCTCACCGACTATCTCAAACTCGTCCTCGAGTATCTGCTTGAGGAGATTTCTCATGAACTCCGAGTCGTCGACAACCATCACTTCGCGTGCCATTATCTATCCCCCCTTAGAGGTTCGGCATACGTGTCTGTGAGTCTGTCTCTTCTACGCGTCTGAGTCCGGATACGGTAGTTCTGAATCATCTGTTGTAGTCACCTCTCTTTCTTTTTTGTTAGACTGAGGAGCCCGCGCCTGCGTTGACCTCCTCTATGTTTCTGTTCGAGAAGACCTTACCTTTGCTCGTGAGTTCGAGTCCGTCGTCCGACTCCATGAGTATCTCCTTGTCGATGAGACCGTTTACGAGTCTCCTCACCTCGCTCGCTTCCTCCTCGAGAACCATAGGAAGCTGATCCTCCGTCGCACCCGAGAAGAGCGCGACAATTATGCGTTTCTCCGACTCCGATAACGAGATGTCCTCGACCTCCTTGACTATCTCCTGGTACTCCTTTCTGAGATAACGTCCGAGTATGTTGAGATGTCTCCTGTCGGGGACATAGATACGTGTCGTGACTATCCCCCTGTCGGTCGTGTGACGTATTCCTATGACGGTCTTCTTGGAATTCTTTATCTCCCTCTCGGATATCTCGGCGTCCTGTACGGTCGTGAGGTCTATCTCGGTGACTCCCTTCGCCTTTATAGAGTCCCTCTTCACGATTATCTTCGACTTCTTCCAGTCGGCCCCCATGACACGTCCGCTGACCTTCGCGGGATGCTGTATGTATACCTCGGCGGAGTTGAGTATAGCCTTGTAGAGTAGGTCACGTAGCTTCTCAAGCCTCTCCTCGTCGCCGCGTATTATTACGGATCTCTGTCTCCCGTCTTCCTTCGACCTGTAGCCGACTGAGATGGCGTTCGACATATAGTCCTGGACGCTCGGGGGAAGGTTACTCTTCCCGACGTCTAGAACCGACTTGAGAGGAACAGTAGTCCTGTCATCTTTCCCAGCGACTACGAGACGTCTGTTGCTGAGGAGAATACGCGCCTTATCGAAGTCAAGGTCGGCGTTGCCCAGATCAGAGCCAGCCACGTACTCGCCCATGAAGTCAGCGAGCTTCTTCTCTCCGCTGTCCATCTGTCTATAAGTCGTATTTTCCCGTGTTGGTATTTAACATTTTTTGCTCGTCTCTGGTGGAATACTCAGTTTATCCCCGACGGCTCTATCCATATAACGAAGTCGCCGTCGTCTCTTATGACGCCTTTGACGTTGTCGTCGCCGACTGACTCATCGAGGTCGTCCTCCGAGACCTTTATGACCTCGTGAACCTCGTCGACTAGCCAGCCCGAGAGGTCGGTCTGGTTCTCGGTCTCGTCACCTGAGTCTGTCTCAGACCCCGATCCGTCGAAGACAATTATGCGTTTCTCGTCTCCGCTCTCGATTCCGAGAACCTTCTTCGGATTTATTATCTTGGTAGTCTGTCCACGTAGATCCATCACCCCTTCGACGTGGGAAGCCGAGTTGGGAATAGGAGTCAGGCTCCCCTTGTCGATTATCTCAGACACCTCCGAGATGTCGACACAGTACTTCTTCTCGCCGAGGTCGAACTCCAGAACCTGTGACTGAGCCTGCGTCGACATCTACTCAGACCCCCTTCGTGGCTGTCGTGACCCTCTGAACCTCATTGTAACACCGTAGACACGGATGCAACATAAATCAAACGCACGTCAGTCCTCTCCTATCGACTTCGAGGCGAGGTTACGTCCACGTGTAGTGAGTGTGACCTCACGTCTCTTCCTGACCTCGTTGAGCACACCCAGCTCTATGAGATCCTCGTAAATCTCCTCGACCTCGTCGACGTCGGCCCCTATGAAGTCGGGTATGTCGAACGGCGAGACTCCCGAGTAGAGTGCTGTGAGAACCTGTCTGTCCCTGTCGCTGAGCTCTATGTCGGACTCGACCTCCTCCTCGAACTCCGCGCCTATAAATCCCTTGAGAGCACTGATCTCACGCGGAGGTGCATAGATGTGTGAGACGACAGTCGTTCCGTCTGACTCGGCGTGTTCGACGACGAGTACCTTCCTCCTGTCTCCCTTGATCGTCTTCTCCTCAGCCTCTATGTTCTGTACCTCGTCGAGTTCGACCTTGATTATGTCGCCGTCCTCAGTCGCAAAACGCACCGACTCGCTCGACAGTGCTGTCTGTGCTTTCTGCCAGTCAGCCGTGTCCTGTATGACACCGCCTCTCTTGACGGGATGTTTGAGGTAGACTATGGTTCCGTTGAGGAGAACGTTGTAGAGCGAGTCACGTAGCTCGGAGAGGTTCTCTTCGTTCGAGCTAGTCACGAGGGAGACGTGTCTCTCGCCCTCGCGCTCATAGACGAGGCTAACGTAGTTGGTCGTCCTGACTATCGACTGGTTGAGGTCGAAGCTCTCGCCGATCTTCTTGAGCGACTCCAAGGGAACCTTCTGTTTCTTGTCGCTGGTTATGAGCCAGATGTTCTTGTTCGAGAGAATTATACGTCCGTTGGTCCAAGAGGCGTCCTGGCGCTGTGTCGATCCACGTATGAGGGGATGTATGAACTTGCCGGTTATGTCTGCGACTTTCTTCTCTGACTTGCTCACTCTACCTGGCCTCCGAGCTTGTTAACCGCACGGAATACGAACTTACGAACCTCCTCGTCCTCATCCTCTATCACCTCGTTGAGAGGACCCAGAGCGCGTTTGTCACCTATCTTTCCGAGCGCGAACGCCGCCATCTTCCTGACCTCGGGGTTCTTGTGGTTGAGCGACTCTATCAGATCGTCGACCGCGTGCTCACCTATCTCGGCGAGACTCGTAGCCGCAAACCGTCTAACCTGTTCGTCGTCGTCGTCGAGCGCCGACACGAGGGGCTCGACAGCCTCGCTTCCGCCGACACGTCCGAGGAGCCACGCCGCGTTACGTCTTATGGGCTTCTCAGTAGCCTGTTCGAGCGCCGAGATTATGGGCTGTGTGCTTACCTCGGCTTCTAGGTCTTCGAGACGTGACGAGACGGTCTCACGTATCTCGTGGCTCTTGTCTGCGGGGGCGTTCGACATCACCTCTATGAGTGAGAACGCCGCACTCTCCCTCACAGTCAGATCCTCGTCTTCGAGGGCGTCAAGGAGGGGTTCTATGACCTTCTCGCCGCCTATGCTTCCGAGAGCGAACGCCGCCTGCTTGCGGACGTAGGTGTAGTCGTCGTCGAGTGCGTCTATGAGTGAGTCGACAGCCTTCTCGCCCCCGAGGTCTGTTATAGCCGTCGCCGCCTGCTTCCGAACCTCCTGGTTCGAGTCGGTGAGTAGCTTCGTGAGCGGCTTTACCGCCCTCTCGTCGCCTAGCTCACCGAGGCTCCACGCGGCGTTCTCCCTGACCTGTGGGTCGGGATCGTCTAGGGCGTCGACGAGTGGCTCGAAAGCCCTGTCGTCGCCTATACGTCCGAGTCCAAGGGCGGCGTCCATCCTTATCACCGCAGCCCCGTCTTCGAGTGCGTCGGTGAGTAGCTTGACGAGAGTCCAGTCGGCGCTGTCAGAGAGGTTCGTATCCGTGTTGCCCCTGTACCTGTCTATGAGTAGCTTGACGACGTTGACGTCGTCGGACCACGCGAGCGACTCCGCGGCGGCTTTGCGTACCCTCTCGTCCTCGTCGTCGAGAGAAGCGTCTATGAGAGTCTCGAACTTCTTCTCCTGAAGATCGCCGTCAGCGTCGACGTCGCTGAGTATCTCGGCGGCACGTGCCCTGACCGCCGGATTCGAACTCTCCTTTATGTAGGAGATAAGACCTTCGACGTCTCCGTCCTTTTCGAGATTATACAGAGTGGTTTCGGACATCCTCGAAGCCTGGCAGTAGTACAAATACCCGTTCCGAGTATATAATACTCTTGTCCCTTACTTTATTATGGATACACGGATATATAGGAGTAATGGCAGCCAGGACAGGTCCTAAGACGGGAGCAGGGACACACGCGTCGAGCGACGCCGACGAGATTAACGTGGTCAAGTTCCTGATGGGGGACGAGACCTACGCCCTCGGAATAGAAAAGGTCAGCAGCATAGTCGACATGGAGTCGAAGAAGGTCACGCGTCTCCCGAGGGCTCCAGACGCAGTCGACGGCATAGTCGATCTGAGAGGGGAGACGACCGCCATAATAGACCCCGCGAAGCTACTCAACGTCGAGACGCGCGACGACGACAGCTACGAGATACTCGTACTCGACAGGGACGACGACAAGCAGAAGGTCGGCATACGTGTCGACGAGGTCATAGAGGTCAGGGACTACACGACCGACCGCGTCGACATGAACGGACAGCTCAGGGACATAGAGACCCACGGCATAGAGGAGAAGATGGTGAAGGGCATAATACGTGAGCTCGAAAACGAGGACGAGATAAGAGCCGCGGAGGAGAACGAGGAGGAGACAGAGGAGTTGGAGGAAGAGGTTAGCCTGATTGTCCTAATCGACGTAGACCGTATGATAAGCGTGATGAGTGAGGCAGAGTCTCAGTCACAGGCGGGCGAGATGCCGTGAACGACGTGGTAGGGTAGTCGAAGCCAGGGACAAGCTTGATTTCTCCGGATGACTTACTACGAGTATGGTGAAAGTCTCACGTAGCTTCACGATAGACGCGTCACGTAACAGCGTCTGGGACTTCATCAGTGATCCCAACAACAGGGTGAGGTTCCTGCCGTCTGTCAAGGGCTACCGTTCGCTCGGGGACGGTGAGTTCGAGTGGGACATCCATATCCCCGTCGTGGGTGGGACTATCAGCTTCCGGACTCACGACATAGAGAGGATCGAGGGGAAGAGGGTCGAGTTTAAGGGAGAACACAGGATAGTCTCACTCAGAGGTGTCAACGAGTTACGCGAGGAAGGAGACGACGACGAGGTTGAGGTCAAAGTCGTCTTCGAGGTCGACTCACGTATTCCCGGAGTCGAGTCGGCGTTCAAGAGAATATTCCGACGTGAGCTGAGACATCTCCAGAAGGGAATGGTGTCGGAGCTTAGTTAGTCAGTCGGCACTCGTAGCCTGTTTCGTGTCCGACTCCATCGCGCTCAGCTTCTCCCGAACCTCGTCCTCTATCTCGTCGGGGTCACGTTTGAGACGCGCGACGTCCGTATCTATCGCAGCCTGAGCAACTGCGGAGGCGACACGTGGCACGACGCGTGAGTCGAATGGCTTGGGTATGACGTACTCCTCGTTGAAGCCCTCTTCCAAGTCCTCGTCGGGGTATCTCTCCTGGACGTCCTCGGGAACCTCCTCACGGGCTATCTCGGCTATCGCCTCGGCGGCGGCGACCTTCATCTGTTCGTTTATGTCGCTCGCTCTGACTTCGAGAGCACCCCTGAATATCCCCGGGAAGCCTAGGACGTTGTTGACCTGGTTGGGATAGTCACTTCTTCCCGTACCGATTATACGTGCTCCAGCCTCTCTGGCGTCCTCGGGCCAGATCTCGGGGATGGGATTCGCCATAGCGAAGACTATGGGGTCGTCAGCCATCTCCTCGACCATCTCCTTGTCGACGATTCCTCCGACAGAGAGTCCTATGAAGACGTCTGTGTCACGCATCGCGTCTTCGAGGTCGCCCGTACGTCCCTCGTCGTTAGTGAGACCCGCGAGCTTACGTTTCTCCTCGTTGAGATCCCTCCGGCTCCTGTGTATGATACCGGTCGAGTCAGTCATGAAGACGTCCTTGACTCCAGCATCTAAGAGAATATGTGCTATCGCGGTCGCGCTCGCACCCGCGCCGCTTATCGAGACTGTCATCTCCTCTACGTCCTTTTCGACCAGATCGGAGGAGTTGAGTATCCCCGCGAGTGTGATTATCGCGGTTCCGTGCTGGTCGTCGTGGAAGATAGGTATCTGCATGCTACTCCTGAGACGGTTCTCGACCTCGAAACACTCGGGTGCGCCTATGTCCTCCAGGTTGACGCCTCCGAAGACGGGTTCGAGTCTCTCGACCGTCTCGACGATTTCGTCGACGCTCTCGGTTCTGAGACAGACGGGGAAGGCGTCGATTCCCGCGAACTCCTTGAAGAGTACCGCCTTACCCTCCATGACGGGCAGGGCGGCGTCTGCACCGATGTCTCCGAGTCCTAAGACGGCACTTCCGTCGGAGACTATCGCGACGGTATTGCCCTTTATGGTGTAGTCATAGACAGAGTCGGGGTTCTCGTCGATCTTCTCACACGGCGCGGCTACTCCCGGAGAGTAAGCTAGAGACAGGTCGTCCCCGTTTTCTACGGGAACCTTACTTTCGACGGATATCTTTCCCTGGCGCTTTCTGTGGAGTTCGAGAGCGCGCTCACGTATGGACAATTGGTTTCACCTTGGGTTCTCAAATCAGGTTTGTCTAACTATAAACGTTTACAAATCGGCGGCGCGCGTGAGACGGACGACGACCCACGAAACGTGGTCTCGATCCGAGACTCGGCGCGTCAGTATGTTTTTATACCGATCCCAACTTAGCTACGAACGTGGAACTAATAGTTGCCGAGAAGAACAACGCCGCACGGCGTATCTCCGAGGTTCTGAGTCGTGGAGACTTCTCGACGACGAAGGTCAACGGTGTTCCCGTCTACGAATGGGACGACAGACGGTGTATCGGTCTCGCGGGACACGTCGTCGAGGTCGACTTCACCGAGGAGTACAACGACTGGCACTCGACAGATCCCTCCGACCTCATAGACGCCGACGTCACCAAGAAGCCGAGTAAGAAGGACATAGTCGGTGCTGTCGAGAAGACCGCGCGTGAGAGCCGTAGGGCTATAATCGCGACCGACTACGACTCGGAGGGAGAGCTCATAGGAAAGGAGGCATACGAGATCATAAAGGACGTCTCCGACATACCCGTCAGACGCGTGCGTTTCTCGTCGCTCACTCCGGGTGAGATAAGGGACGCTTTCTCGAACCCCGGAGAGATAGACGACGACCTCGCTGCGGCGGGTGAGGCGCGCCAGATCATCGACCTCATCTGGGGCGCGGCTCTGACGCGGTACATCTCTCTCGCGTCGAACCGCCTCGGGAACGCATTCCTGTCGGTGGGTAGGGTTCAGTCTCCGACGCTCAAGATACTCGTCGACAAGGAGAAGGAGATAGAGGAGTTCGACCCAGATCCCTACTGGGAGATATACGCCGATGTCGATCCGTCTGACGAGGGAGACGAGGAGGTTGAGTCGCAGTACTTCTACAAGGAGGACGGCAAGGAGCAAGAGAGAATCTGGGACTCCGACGCCGCCGACGAGGTCTACTCGAAGGTCTCCGACGCCGAAGAGGCAGTGGTCGACTCGGTCAACACGCGTACGAGAAACGACTACCCTCCTACGCCCTTCGACACGACCCAGTTCATACGTGCGGCGGGCGCGATTGGCTTCTCGGCTTCGAACGCAATGAGCATAGCCGAGGATCTCTACACCAACGGTTTCATCTCTTATCCGAGGACTGACAACACCGTCTACCCCGACGAGGTGGAGATCGACGGCGTCCTAGAAGTCCTCGCCAACCACGACGACTTCTCCGACGACGCCAAGGAGCTACTCGCGAGCGACCCGACGCCTACGTCGGGAGACAAGGAGACGACAGACCATCCCCCGATATATCCCACTTCGCTCGCCTCACGTGACGAGCTCAACGACGCCGAGTGGAGGATATACGAGCTAGTCGTGAGACGGTTCTTCGCGACTCTCGCCGACGCTGCGAAATGGGAACACGTCAAGGCTGTCTTCGATATCGACGGCGAGAGCTTCAAGGCGAACGGAAAACGTCTCATAGAGGAGGGCTACCACGCCTACTACCCCTACTTCTCGACTGAGGAGACGAGCCTCCCTGACCTCGAAGCCGGCGACACAGTCAGTGTCGTCGACTCGGAGATCGAGGAGAAGGAGACACAGCCTCCGAAGAGGTACGGTCAGTCACGTCTCGTCGAGAAGATGGAGGAGATGGGGGTCGGGACGAAATGTCTGACCGGAGACACGCGTATAGCCGTGAGTGACGGAGACGACGTACATAGAGTCCGTGCCGACGAGGTATTCGACGAAGAGAATACCGTGATGACTGACGGAGACACTGACGCCGAGATCTCGGTCTCAGACAGTCTCGGCTCGGTAGTTTCTTTCGACCATATAGAAAGTCGTATCAGGAACAGGGACGCGACAGTCGTAAGCAGACGTGAGCTCGAAGACGACGAAGAGGTCTTACGTATACGTACGACGAACTCCGAGTTCAGCGTGACGGAGGATCACCCTGTCTACGTCTTCGACGACGGAATAAATATAAGACGCGCTGACGAGATAAACGAGGGAGACGAGTTAGTCAGCGCGCGTCTGTCGGTGTCATACGGTTACGACGACGACGGTGATGCTCCCGCTCTCGGATGGGAGGAGTTCACGGAGTCGTGCGACAAGTCGACTAAGCTCTACGGAACCGGATGTAACGAAGGTATAACGGAGATACGTGAGGAAACCGGAGAATCCCAGTCGGTATTCGCAGAGAGGCTAGGTACATACCACGACGCTATCAGCAGGTTCGAGACGGACAAACGCGATGTTCCACTGTGGCTCGCGGGAGATCTAGACCTTGTGCCCGAGGAAATACACGGTCTCAACCCGGAGGAGAAGTTCGAAAATCCGTTTCCGATAGACTGGAGCCCTGCAGTAGCGCGTCTTATAGGGTCGGTGCTCGGCGACGGCTCAGTGAGGTACGACGAAAGCGAGAACACAGTCGACATACGGTACCACAACACCGACGAGGCTCTGATACAGAGGTTCGTCAGGGACATCGAGTATATCTTTGGAACCGAGCCTTCGGTCCACGAGCGCGAATACGATGACAAGAAGGATGTCTATTATGTTCAGCTACCGTCGGCGGTTTCGAGGATAGTAGTCGAAGTACTCGGGGAGTTTGAGGAGAAGGGAGCCGAATACATACCCGAGAAGCTACAGCCAGTATTCGTGGGTGCCCTCTTCGACGATGAGGGTCATGTGTCGACCGACGGCAAAGCCTTCATCTCGAACATCGACCACAGTCTCCTCTCAGAAGCCGGAAAGATGCTTTCGAACTACGGCATAGACTCCAGTCTCAACGAACCACAGCACAAGCTCTATATCAGAGGAAGACGTGATCTCGAACTCTTCCTCGACACGGTTCCGGTACTCTCCGACAAGAAGTTCTACCGTGGCATAGAACATCTCACAGACTACGGAGTGACACGTAGAAAGGCGCGTCTCCTCGAGCTCATAGACGGTGAAAGCCTCACGTCGGACGAGATCTCCGACGTTCTGGGTGTTTCGAGGAGTGTCGTCAACTCGTACCTGCGTGAACTCAAGCAGGATGGATACGTTGAGACGGAGATAGAAGGTAGTAACAGGAGCCACGACTCGAACAGGAGCTTCCTTTACAGTTCGAAGGGGTACCGGAACTCGGTATACTCTCTCGTTCTCGGATATCCCTCGACATCTGAAGTCGTATCCGTCGAGAGACGGGACTACGACGGCTATGTCTACGACCTGACAGTCGACGAGACAGCACCCAACTTCGCGGTCGAGGGCGGCGCAGTCGTCCATAACTCCACCCGCCACAATACGATACAGAAACTCTACGACCGCGGCTACATAGAGGAAGACCCGCCGCGTCCGACGGGTCTTGCGCGCGCGGTGATAGAGGCGATGGAGGAGTACGCAGACGTAGTCACAGATCCCGAGATGACGAGACGTCTTGAGAAGGACATGGAGAGGATAGCCGAAGGGGAGATCTCGGAGGAAGAGGTCATGGAAGAATCCCGCGAGATGCTCGAAAGGATCTTCGAGATTCTCGAGGAGAAAGAGGAGGAGATAGGCGAGTCTCTCCGTGAGGGTCTCAAGGAGGACAGGACACTCGGAGACTGTCCCGAGTGTGGCGGAGACCTCGTGATAAGAAGGACGAGAGGCGGAAGCCAGTTCATAGGCTGTGACGCCTACCCCGACTGTGAGAACACCTACCCGCTTCCGAACAAGGGCGACCCCGTCTTAGTCGACGACAAGTGTGACGAACACGGGCTCCAGAAGGTCAAGATGCTCGCGGGACGTTCGACGCATATACACGGCTGTCCTATATGTAAGGAGGAGGAAGCGGAGGACGACGAGGAGACGGTGATAGGCGACTGTCCCGAATGTGGAGACGACGAGGGCGGAGAGTTAGCGGTCAAACGCACGAGAAGCGGGGGACGTCTCGTGGGCTGTACGCGGTACCCCGACTGTGACTACTCACTTCCCCTACCGAGACGTGGCGACCTCGAGATTACCGACGAGATCTGTGACGAACACGACCTCCCCGAGATGGTGATACACTCGGGAAGCGAGCCGTGGGAGCTCGGCTGTCCTATCTGTAACTACGAGAACTATAAGAAACAGCAGGAGAAGGACAAGGGTCTCCAGGCGATAAAGGGTATAGGCGACGCGACCGAGGAGAAGCTCAACGACGCCGGAATAGAGGAGGTCGACGACCTCAAGGAGGCAGACCCCGAGGATCTCGCCGAGAAGGTCGACGGCGTCTCGGCTGACAGGATACAGAAATGGCAGTCGGCGTAGAATCAGACGTCTCTTTTTAGAAAGTCGTCAGGAGTTAAGATAGGGATACCGTCGTACTCCGTGAGATCCAGAAGATGTCTGTCTCCCGAAATAACATAGTCCACGTCGACTGAGACAGCACACTCCAAGAACACACTGTCATCGGGGTCGTCGACTGCGTCGATATCGAGATCTGGATCGGGTCTCACAACGTGAAACTCGGTGACTACTATCTCGAGGAATGACTGCCTTTCGTCGGGAGTCAGACCAAGTCGATCGTACTCCAATACTCGAGACAGTTCGTCTATTATGGCAGGTGAGGAGTAAGCGTCAATCGAGTTGTCGAAAACAAGTTCGAGACAGTCCTCGGGCTTGCCGTCCCATCCGAGAGCCGAGACGAGGACGTTGGTATCGAAGACTACTCGCGTGCCCATTCTACGGCTTCCTCGACCTCATCTTCAGCCACTCCCTTCTCTTCAAGACGTCGCTGAACCCTCTGGCTCAGCTCCTCGTACTTCTCCTCAACATCTATGTCGAGCTTCTTGAACAGGACACCGTCCTCGACAGAGACCGCAATGAATCTGTCGGATGGATCAAACCCCTCGCTATCACGTATCTCCTTCGGAACCACGAGCTGACCCTTGTCGGACATCTTGACTACCTCGGAGGTCATAATAAGAATATTAGAAAGTTGAACTGTTAAACCTTACGTCAGTTTCAGAGAGATACAGACTCGAACCAAGACACGTTTAAGCCTCGACTAATTACTTTCTGAGCATGTCCGAGGACGCAGAAGCCACAGAGAGGGTCTCGATAGGTCTCCGAGGCTGGACCTTCGACCCCGACAACGTCTTCGACGACGACGGCGAATTAAAGTCAGTAGACGACATACCCGAGGACGACCGTCTACGAGTCGTCCGTCTCACAGAGATAATAGGAAACGCGTGCCACGTCTGTATGTTGCGCCATCCCAACGAGGGCTGGGACGTCTGGAAGAAAGCCGACGCTGTCTACGGCGAGCCCACGACGGAGGTTCTCGTCTGTGACGAACACGAGCCCGACTTCCTCTACTGGTACTTCGAGGAGGGTGGCGAGGCATACAAGGGCGAGGAGGAGCTTCCCGACGAGTTCCACGCGTGGATCAGGGACGGCGGCGAGGCTCCCGAAGGATACTCATAATAACTTTAACGATAATTACGTAACCTATAACTTGTTCGAGTATCGATTTGGTAACTACTGACGTAGTAAGGAAGACAGGTGAATCCAAATAATGGATGACAACTATCCGAGCCAAGGGCGAAGACGTTTCGTAAAGAGCATGGTCGGGGCTGGAGTCCTCGGAAGCGTCGCAGCGGTGGGATACAGCAGCGTGGATATGCTCACACAGAAGACGGGAGTCGGAGGAGGACAGGTTCAGTACAGAGGTATAGAGATAGTCGACGGTCCCGCTCCGCGTGGGATGTCACAGATTCCTCTCTCGATAGAGGGCGGCGAGATAGTCGGAAGGGCTCCGTCGCCTTCGGGCGGTGAAGAGAACCCGACGTTAAGCATAGCGGGTTTCGATTACTCGCTCGACTGGTTCCAGTACTGCGGAGTCCAGAACTACCCCGGAGTACAGCCCGGCTTCGAGAGCGACAACAAGTTCAAGTACTCTGCTAGAGGCTGGCACTCCGACAGGGAAGGTGACGTGATGAAGGTAAGCGACTTCGACGACTGGGAGTCTTACGTCGGAGACGCCGACAACGCCACCGAGGGTCTCGGTAAGCCCGCGTGGGGTACGTGGAGAAGCGAGGGCGTCGACAAGAATATACCTGTCTCAGTCATAAAGACTGACAAGCAGAGGCTCCTCGACAATGCGAGCAACGACCAGCAGAGACAGTGGATAGACGAGACGTGTCCTCAGGGATTCATAGGCTGGATCAACAAGTGTACTCACTTCTGCTGTGTCCCACAGGGATTCCAGACATCCGACTTCGGCTGTGGAGGAGGAGTCTGCTCCGCCGATAAGGTCTACTGCCAGTGCCACCAGTCGAAGTACGATCCGTTCAACGTAGTCGACGGCACGATGATTGCCCTGCCTCGACCCCCCGCCGAGGACGTACTGTGAAGACTTAGCTCGTCATTATCTTCTCAATTCAAACTTAACTCAGTCTCTCGACTACCTCCTCGACGCGCTCGACCGCGGTTCCTATGTAGTCGTCAGGATTGAGAAGAGTCTCGACCTCGTCGGCGTCGAGGTACTCAGCTATCTCGTCGTCGTCGAGTACCGCCTCTTCCATGTCTATCTCCTCGTCGTGTACTCTCATAGCCGCCTGTCTCACCCTCTCATGTGCCTTCTGACGTCCCATTCCCTTCCTAGCGAGCTCCATCATGACCGCTTCAGCCATGTTGGCTCCGTCGAAGATGCCGAGATTCTCACGTATCTCGTCGTCGTGGAACCCGAGGTTCTCGATGACGTCAGTGGCGCGCGCTAGGAGATGGTCGGCTACTACACTCGTCTCTGTGAACGTAATCCTTTCAGTCGACGAGTTGGTGAGGTCACGCTCCTCCCATAGGGTGTTGTTCCTGAGCTCTGTGTTTACCGACTCACGTACGACGCGCGCTAGCCCACAGATCTGTTCGCTCTTTATGGGGTTGCGTTTGTGGGGCATAGTCGACGATCCGACCTGTTTCTCTCCGAATCCCTCTTCGACCTCGCCGATCTCGGTTCTCTGCATGTTACGTATGTTTATGCCTATCTTGTCGAGTGTCGTAGCGACGTTGGCGAGGAAGAAGACGTACTCGGAGTGTCTGTCGCGCTGTATTATCTGGTTCGAGATCTCCGCCTCGTCTAATCCGAGTATCTCGGTAGTTCGGCGGGATATCTCGCGCGCGTTGTCGCCGAAAGATGCCTGAGTACCCACAGCACCGCTCATCTGTCCGACCAAGAGACGTTCCCTGAGTTCGTCGAGACGGTCGAGATGTCTGTCGGTCTCCGACGCCCAGATAGCGAACTTGTGTCCCCACGTCGTCGGTACTCCGACCTGTCCGTGTGTCCGTCCCGCACAGACGGTCTCCTTGTGTTCGTCCGCCTTCTCAACGAGAGCGTCACGGAGGTCGAGAAGCTTCTCCTCTATGAGGTCACACGCCTCCTCTAACCGGAGAGCGTCGGCTGTGTCTATTATGTCGTTCGACGTCGCCCCGAAATGTATGTACTCGCCGTAGTCGTCGGAACAGTTCTCCTCTATCGCACGGACGACAGCCATGACGTCGTGGTGGATCTCCGCCTCTATCTCCTTGACGCGATCAAGTGTAACGTCGTTGGCGGCTTCCCGAATCTCGTCCGCCGCGCCCTTAGGTATGTCTCCCGTCTCCTCCTCGGCGCGCGCGAGAGCGACCTCGACCTCGACCATCTTCTCTAACTTGTTCTCCTCGTCCCAGACCGATCTCATCTCTTCGGTTCCGTATCTGTAATCTATCGGATGGACTGCCATGGACGAGATTACTCCGAGACCGAGAAAAGGACTGTGTTATGCTGCTGTGCTATGCTATTGTTTATATTCTAGTTTCGGTGCCTTCGAGGGCGTCGACGTAGCCCTGTGCGTAGAGACGGTTGGCGACGACAGCGAAGTAGAAGGTCACGAAGACGCCGATGATCTGTCCTAGTAGGGGTATAATTCCCAGAATTCCTGTTATGAAGCCGCCGACGAGCATCATCACGAGTCCGAAGACCCATGCCATGGCGTAGTCTCCCGTGGAGACGACAGACTTGATAGTACCGACGTCGAATGCAGATCCTATCTTACCAGACTTCGAGAAACTGGTGAGTGCGGCGGGTAGGAGGTACCAGAAGACGAGGAATAGGAGAGCCGAGACGAGGAAGCCGATGGCTCCCATTCCCGCGCCTAATGCACCGCCGGCTCTTCCTCCACCCATCATCGCCATCATGGAGCCGCCGACTGTCACAAAAAAGACGACAGCGGGTATTATCATGTATATTATTCCGATAACTGTCGCCTTGAGACCTTCTACGAGTAGGTCACCCCAGTCGCCGAAGCTTGGGGGTCTCTCGTCCCCCTGAGTAGTCGTCCTCAGAACCCTGACGTAGTATCCCGAAACTACGAATATAGGGAGTATCAGAACGCCGATTAACGTAAGTATACCGCCTATCAGGATGTTCTTAGCGGCTTCGTCGCTGTTCATAGGATATCTTACGGCGTCTTCTATCATTGTACTTTATAATTCAGACATAGATAACACATAAATCTATGGTCTGTTTGGCTATATAGGTCAAACCTCCTACCGTTGACAAAACCTGAAATGTTAACCCCGACGAGTACTATCTTCGTATGTATGAACTTCGACTACGACCATCCCGACACTAGCCTGCGTTTCGGACGCGGGAGAAGGAACGAGATAGGTGAGATAACGAGTGAGTACGGAGACACAGCCGCCGTCGTCACGACGAGAACCGCGATGCAGGAGGCGGGCTTCTTGGACGACGTCGAGGAGAGTCTAGACGAGGCAGGCGTCGAGTACCTCGTGTATAACTACGTCCAGCCCAACCCGACCGTAGAGAACGTCGAGAACGGCATCAGAGAGCTCTGGGACAACGACGTAGACGTCGTCGTGGCTATGGGAGGCGGAAGCGTGATGGACACAGCAAAGACGATGGCACTCGGACTCGCGTCTCTCGACTCTCCCGACGAATCGATCTGGGGATACTGCACAGGAGAGGAAGAGATCGAGGAAGCGTTACCGATAGTCGCAGTCCCAACGACGAGCGGAACCGGGAGCCATATTGACCCGTGGGCTGTGATCTCGAACGAAGAGGCGGACGCCAAGCCCGGATTCGGAGGTGATCCTCTTATACCTAAAGCCGCTGTCGTCGACCCCGACATACCCGGTGAGATGCCACCTAAGCTCACGGCTAGGACGGGATTCGACGCCCTGTGCCACCTCAACGAGGCGTACGTCGCAGAAGGAGCAAGCGGTATGTCGGATGTCTTCGCCGAGAAGGGTATAGAGAAAGTAGGGGACTACCTCAGGGACGCGGTCGACGACGATACCGAGGCGAGGGAGGAGATGGCTGTCGCCGACACGCTCGCGGGAATCTGTGAGACGACGAGCATGGTCATAGTGACCCACGCGCTCGCACATTCCGTGAGTGCTCTCCATCCGGATGTCGCACACGGAGACGCTCTCGCGGCACTCACGTCCGAGGTCGCGAGATTCAACGTCGAGAACGGTGACAAGGAAACGAAGAAGAGGTACTCGAAGATAGCTGAGCTTCTAGGCGTCGAGATAGCCGACCCCGTCCTCGACGCTATCTACGTCGTCGACGCGTTCGAGGAGCTAAAGAAAGACATAGGACTCAACGTGACACTCGAAGACCTCGGAGTAGAGGAGGACGAGATAGAGGAGCTCGCCGACAACTCCGAGGAGTACATGGAGATGGCGATAGAGACGAACCCCGTCGAGCTCGACCACGACGACCTCGTCGAGATACTCGAAGAGTCGTACTAACTACTACACTACGGACGGCTATGTACCCAGTAGTCGCCTGACTCTGTGACCTCCTTCTTGAATATAGGAACCTCGTCCTTGAGACGGTTTATGCCGTCCTCGACGGTCTCGAAAGCCTCATCGCGGTGTCCCGCGAGTACGACGACGTGGACTATGTCCTCCTCGCCCTCAACGACACCTGTCTTGTGGTACATCAGTACCTCGTAGACTCCGTCTCTCTGTTTGAGTTCGGAACGTATAGAGTCGAGCCTCTCATCGGCGACTCCCTCATACTTCTCGAACTTAAGATGTGTAGTCTCGGCGTCTTCGTGGTTCTCGACACGCACCCGTCCCGTGAACGTCGCCACAGCCCCCGCCTTTGGCGAGTCGGGATGCGACTTCGCGCGCCGGACGAGTGATCCAACTGTCTCGTACTCCTCGGCGTCTTTTATCACATCTAGTACCTCGGTGACGTCAATGTCGGAGACCGTGTCAGCGCTCAGAACCACGTCACCGTCGAGGACATCGTGGTTCAGATCTCCGAGAACCACCTTCGGAAGACGGCTCGTCTTGAATCCCTCGACGAGGACGTAGTCGTAGCCGTCGTCGGCGAGTCGGTCGAGGCGTTCGGAGAGTCTGCGTGACTTCGAGACGTCGGCATCTTCGTCGGAGTCACGCGCCTCCGTAATCTCGAAGCTATTCGACGGCGTGACCCCGACGACAGTCTCGGCTCCCGCCTCGGCGTGTCTGTATGTGTCCTTCCCCTCTTCGTCCACATCGATGTCGTGGTGTATCGACTTGAGAGTCGCCACAGAGCCGTCGAGTTGGCTCACGAGACTTTCAATGAGTGACGTCTTTCCCGAGTCAGAGTGCCCCACTACCCCGAGAACTTTCATATACGTAACTTCTCGCGTTTCCTATTCTATCCTTCGGTCTCAGCGATCCCGTCGAGTATCTCCTCGGCGGCCTCGTTCGATCCGCCCTCGGCTTCTCTCCGGATAGCTTCGAGGGCGCGTTCCCTTACTTCGCCGTCTTCGAGGTTCTGCTGTGTGACACGCAGAAGCTTCTCGGTCGAGTCAATAGCCTGGGATACCGCGTCTGAGACTCGGTCGGCGTCGGCTTCCGACTCGACCACTACGCTGTCGTCGTCGACTTCAACCCCCTCGATACCGTTTTTCTCGACGTACTCCTCTAGCGATGTCATGAAAGGTATATCACCCGAGACATCCGAGAGGCTGTCACGGACAGCGTCGACGGTACGTCTGTATCCGTATCCTCTCCCGTAATCCTCGGTTGCGGTGGGTTCCGAGACGTCAGTGGCGTCAGCAGCTTCGTTCGAGTCGTCGAAGACCTCGAAACCGTCGTAGTCGTAGACGTCTAAGAGTACGTCGTTCGAGTCGTCGTCGATGACCTCGACTACACCTCCTACTCCTTCGAGTGTCTCGTCGGAGGTCTGGATCACCGAGGAGAAAGGTTCACCGTCGGTGAGATGGACGGCCCCGTATGTCTCCGAGTCGTCGGAGTTGAGAACGACCGATCCCATGAAGCCCTCGTCCCTGAGGTCGTCGAGGAATCCCCTCGGGTCGACGTAGTCGGTGTGTAGACCCTTGTGAACCGAATCGCCAAGAACCGATGCCTCGACACCTGCGGTGAGATCCTGCTCCAGTGAGACAGCGCGGATACGTGAGTCGTCGTCGAATAGTTCTCCAAGGTCGGAGTCTCGAACCTCCTCAGGCTCAAAGACGACACCGTTGTAGACGCCTCCGACGGGATCTCCGTCGGAGAAGACGAAGACGCCTCTCAGTTCATCCCCCGCCTCAACCGCAACGTATCCTGTCAGATCCCTATTCTCGACGTCGTCGATCAGCGGTACGAACTCGACGAAGTCAGCACTCAGACTGCCGTACAGACTCTTCCCCCCGGGAAGACTTACCCCACCCATACTCACACCTACACACTCATCCCGAATAAGTATTTGTTCGGTACTGTCAGATCCGCACTTCACAGGTCTACGGTATGGTTTATCTGTGCTCGGCGCGACAGAGACGGTAATGACACGTACTTCGGTAAACGACCTCAGACGGATGAAGGAGAACAGTGAGAAGATCACGATGCTGACGGCGTACGACGCGCCCACGGCAGAGATACTCGACGGCGAGGTCGAGATACTCCTTGTAGGCGACTCAGTCGGCAACACGCGTCTCGGCTACGACACGACTCTCCCTGTGACTATTGACGAGATGGTCTCCCACACTGGCGCAGTCTCACGCGGTTCGGAGGAGTCGATGGTAGTGGCTGACATGCCCTTCGTTTCAGTTGGAGCCTCTGTCGAGAAGTCTGTCGAGAACGCCGGGAGGCTCCTCAAGGAAGCGGACGCGAACGCCGTCAAGATAGAGACACCACCCGGAGGCGAGGTCTCGGTCGAGGTCACTGAACGTCTCGTCGAGATAGGAATTCCGGTAATGGGACACATAGGTCTCACTCCCCAGCGGATCAACCAGATGGGGGGACACAGGATACAGGGACGCGATTCAGAGACTGCCGATCTACTCGTTGAGACTGGGCGCAAACTCGAAGAAGCAGGTGTCTTCTGTCTCGTTGTCGAAGGGGTGCCCGAGGGAGTCGCGGGCGCAGTCACCGACGCGATAGACGTCCCGACTATAGGCATAGGCGCGGGAAGACATGTCGACGGACAGGTTCTCGTAATCGACGATCTCATAGGTCTCTCAGAGGACTCACCGTCGTTCGTGAAGGAGTACGCAGACGTCAGGTCGACAGTAGAGGAGGCGGCGAGGGAGTACGCCGAAGACGTCAAGAAGGGAGAGTTCCCCGCCGAGGAGCACGTCTTTGGAGACGAGACGTAGACGTAGAAGACGAAGATTGAAGGCGCGAGATGCCACATCTCAGGCAAGAAATGAAATCCACATCGGGATCAGAGAGGGAAAAGAGAAACGCGGGTGAGTCGGCGGCGGATCTCGTGTCCGACGGCGACGTAGTGGGTCTCGGGACGGGAAGTACGACCGCCTACGCGGTAAGACGTCTCGGCGAGCGGATCAGAGAAGAGGGTCTCGAAATAAGGGGAATACCGACTTCGTACCAGTCGCGCCAGATCGCTATCGAGGAGGGGATACCTCTAACGTCGCTCGACGTCGAGACTCCCGACATAGACATAGACGGAGCCGACCAGTTCGACGACGACCTCAGCCTAGTAAAGGGCGGAGGTGCCGCACATCTGAGGGAGAAGATAGTCGCGTCGGCGTCCGACAGAGTCGTCATAGTCGCCGACGAGTCGAAGTACTCCAAGACTCTCGACTATCCGGTTCCCGTCGAAGTCGTCGGAGACGCCGTCGATGTAGTCGAGTCACGTCTCTCGGATATGGGAGGCGACCCCGAGTTACGCGAGGCAGAGAGAAAAGACGGTCCCGTGGTCACCGACAACGGAAACCTCGTGCTCGACGTCGACTTCGGCGAGTTCGACGCTTCGAGTCTCGAACCGCGTATATCCGAAGTTCCGGGTGTCGTAGAACACGGCGTCTTCGAGGGGATCGCCGACGAGATACACATAGGAAAGGAAGACGGAGTCAAGGTCAAGAGGAAGCAGAATGGATAGAGGTGTACCATGAAGAAGGAGATGACGAGTGTCGATATAGCCGCAGTCGTGAGCGAACTCTCGGAGCTCGAAGGCGCGAAGTTCGACAAGTTCTACCAGTACGAAGACGGCAAGGTTCGGGTCAAGATACGTGACTACGACAGAGGGCGTCTCGACCTCATAATCGAGACGGGCGACTGGAAGAGGATACATCTCACACAGAACCCCGAGGAAGCACCCCAGAGACCCCCTAACCTTCCTATGCTGATGAGGAAACGTCTCTCAGGGGGCGAGATCGCGTCGGTAGATCAGTACGACTTCGACAGGATAGTCGAGATAAGAGGCGAGAGAGAAGACGAGTACTCAATGGTCGCGGAGCTATTCGGCGACGGCAACTTCGTCTTCACCGAGTCGGACGGAACTGTCCTGAGATCGACCGAGACGGTACGTCTCAAGACTAGGACTGTCGCGCCGGGAGAGGAGTACGTCTTCCCGCAGTCACGTCTCAATCCTCTCGAACTCACGTACGACGGCTTCGTCGAGACGATGGAGGACTCCGACACCGACTTCGTGAGGACGCTCGCGTCACAGCTCAACTTCGGGGGTCTCTACGCCGAGGAGATCTGTGCGCGCGCGGGGATCGAGAAGGAGAAAGCGATATCGGACGCCGACGAGGACGACTACGAGGCACTCTTCGAGGCGATGGAGGATATATTCTCTCCCCTCAGAGACACCGACGGCGGCGTGGGAGCCGAGGATCTCGACCCCCAGATAGTCTACGACGGAGACGGAGATCCCGTCGACGTCGTTCCTTTCAGCCTCAAAAAATACGAAGACGACCAGAAGGAGAAGTACGAGAGCTTCAACGACGCCCTAGACGCCTACTTCGACGAGGCGAAGGAGAAGGAAGAGGAGGAAAGCGAGGAGGCGGAGTCGGCGCTCGAAGAGGAGATACAGAAGTACGGACACATAATACGTCAGCAGGAGGAAGCCGTCGAGGAGTTCGAGGAGGAGGAAGAGGAGCTAAAACAGAAAGCCGAGAGGCTCTACGCGAAGTACGATGTCGTCGACGAGCTTCTGTCGAACGTCAGGGAGGCGAGATCGTCGGGACAGACGTGGGACGGGATAGAGGAGACTCTCGAAGAGGCGAGTCAGAAGGGTATAGAGTCAGCCGAGATAGTCGAGTCGGTGAGAGGACAGGATGGAGTGATAGAGATAGACCTCGGGGAGGGAACTGTCGAGATCGATGTCGGCGAGGGCATAGAGGAGAACGCGAGCCGTCTCTACGACGAAGCGAAGAATCTGAGGGAGAAGAGAGAGGGAGCGATAGAGGCTCTCGAAAACAGCAGACAGGAGCTTGAGGAGCTAAAGAAGAGGAAGGAGGAAGAGGAGACCGAGGAAGACGAAGAAGAGGACAAGACAGTCGTGAAGCCTCGGGGCGAGATGTGGTACGACAGATTCCGGTGGTTCAGAACCTCCGACGGATTCCTCGTGATAGGCGGCAGAAACGCCGATCAGAACGAGGAGATATACAAGAAGTACACCGAGTCGAACGACCTCTTCTTCCACACTCAGGCACACGGTGCTCCCATAACCATCCTGAAGGCTACCGAACCAAACGAGCCGAAGAAGGACGTCGATTTCCCCGAGTCGAGCAAGAGACAGGCGGCGATATTCGCGGCGTCGTACTCGTCTGTCTGGGACGCTGGACACGGAACCGCGGACGTCTACTCCGCGACCCCCGACCAGCTATCGAAGACGCCCGAGAGCGGCGAGTACATAGAGAAGGGTAGCGTCGTCGTGAGGGGAGACCGAGAGTACTACACGGTTCCCTTGAGCGTCGGCGTAGGTCTACGTCTCGACGAGAAGGCGGGTGTGATAGGCGGCCCGCCCGAGGCGATAGAGGACAGATCGAAGTACTACGTCGAGTTAGAGCCGGGTATGTACTCACAGAACGACACCGCGAAGAAGATATACAGGAGGTTCAGGGAGGAAGCCGAAGGCAGGGACGAGAAGCTAGTCAGGAAGATGGCGAGTCCCGACAAGATACAGAAGTTCCTCCCGACGGGTGGGTCACGTCTGAAGGAGTAAAGACGTTCACAGACGTTCGCTAATCGAAGATTAGCTAGTCCTCGAAAACGCGTAGCGTTTTCGGTTGCAACGAGACGCGAAGCGTCTCGTCATGCCCTGTAAATCAAAGATTTACAGACGCGTCCAGAGGACGAGCGTCGGCGGTAGGACGATCACTGAAGTGAGATACGAGTAGAAGACACTCAGACCCGTCATCAGACCGAACTGTCCGAGTATCGGGGTTATCGCGAGTACGAGGACTCCGATTCCCGTTGTCGTCGTGAGCATACTTCCCGTGAGTGCTCCTCCGGTTCCCCGGAGAGTCTTGAAGAGCGCGGCGTAGGTGTCGTGGCTCTCCTCGTACTCGTCTACGAACCTGTGTGTCGTATGTACCGAGTAGTCGACTCCTAATCCGATGGTTATAGAGAGTATGGTCGCAGTCATCGCGTTGAACGAGACACCGAGGTAACGCATCGACGCCGCGATGAGTGCTAGTGTCGTCACGACGGGGACGAGGTTGGCGATCCCGAGAGACGGTCTTCCCTCTATCACGGAGTAGACGATCACAAGGAAGACCGCTGTGGCTCCGAGGGCTAAGACCAGGCTCCGGAGAGCCGACTCGAATATGACGTCTGAGACAGCCTTGAAGACCACAGTCTGCCCCGTGGCTATCGCAGTGTACCTGTATCTGTCTGCGACCGACCTCGCGTCCTGAGTGACCTCGGCGTCAGAGGCGTCGCCCTCGACGGAGTAGACGACACGTGTTGACCGTCTGTCATCAGTAATATAGCTGAGAGCACGGTCGCGGTACGGCGACGTGAGGAGGGCGTCGTAGATCTCGCCGAGGTTTTCGTCGGGGACTCCGTTCGAGTTCTGATCGTTCCTCTCTACGAGCCTCCCGAAGCTCTCCGACTCGCGCGCGTACTGACGTATGACGGTCACGATGCTCTCGGCTCTCGCGTCACGTCCGTCCCGTAGGAAGGTTCCAGGCGGGTTCGTTCCCGCCCTCACGATGCTTTCGAGGGCGGAGTCGTCTTCGAGATGACCCTCGACGTAGACCGTAATCTGTGCGTCCTCGTTCGACTCGAACTTCTCCTCAAGGTAGTTCGTGGTCTCTGTGACCGTGTACTCGCTCGGGGCGAAGGGTTCGGGTAGATCCCTCACGAGGGGCGAGACCTCCTCGGGGGGCAGGAAGTCGTCACGTGAGAAAGACGTGTCGACACCGGTGCCGTAGTAGGCGGTTCCTGCGGTGAGAACTAAGAGGACTGCGAGGAAGACCCCGGGTGACGGACGTGAGACACGCGCTCCTAAGGGAAGGAGTCTTCCGAGGACGGAGTCCTCCGATCCGAGAGGCTGTGAGCCGAACTCGGGGAGAGAGAGGGCTTCGCGCTTCCTGTCGAGATAGAGCTTCGCGGCGGGTAGAAAGACGCCGAACACGAGCGTAGTGAAGACCATTCCTACGGCGGCGACACGTCCGAAGTCACGTATCGGACCCAGCGCGCTCGTAGTGTTCGCCGAGAAGCCGAGCACAGTCGTGCCTGCGACTATGAAGAAGGCGACGAGAAGCTGGTCTGTCGCGGTTCTCATAGAGTCGTCGACCCCGTTTCCGGCGACCCTCTCCTCCCTGTACCTGTTGACCGCGTGTATCCCGAAGTCGATTCCGACGGCTAGGAGTAGAGGTGGAATCGCTATCAGCATCTGTGAGAAAGCGATTCCGGCGAGACCCATGTAGCCGAATGTCCATACCATCGCCATCACGAGTGAGACTACACCGAGGAGGAGATCGAAGGGATCGCGGTAGGCGACCACGAGGAAGACGAGTATGAGTACCGACGCCGCGGGGACGACTATGAGAAGAGAGTCGGTTACGACGTTCGAGAACTCGTCGTCTATGATTCCGCTTCCGAAGACACGTATGTCGCCGCCGACGGAGTCGACGACTGTCTGTGACCTGAGCTGTATGTCGGTCATAATAGAGCCGCCGCCTCCGCCCCCTCCACCTCCGCCGCCGCCAGTCTCGCCCGGAACCCTGTGTGTGACTACTCCGAGTGCTGCGGATGCAGTAGCCGACTCCGAGTTGAAGTCCTTAGAGACGAGGCTCGTGAAACGTATGTTATCAGCCGACTCCCTCACAGCCGACCTTACTTCGGAGGAGGTCGCCGACTCGACGGCTTCGATCTGTTCTTCAAGTGTCGAAGCCGAGGGATCGAGTTTAGTCGCGACGAGCCTCGCGGCGGAGTTCGCCGACTCGACCCTCAGAGACTCCCTCTCCGACATCCTCTTCTGTGCTCTCAGCATTCTCAGAATCCCGTGTTTCGAGACGACGTTCTCGCCCGACTGTATTAGCTGAGTGCTCGCCTCGTCGCCCTCGAATGAGTACTCGAACTTCTCCTCGACCTGGTCGAGAGCCTCCTGGGCGGGCATATCCTGTGTGAACTGTTCGGTTCCGGTCTCGGTTCCGCTCGCTCCGAGACCCGTCGCGAAGACTAGAGTGACTGCTAAGAAGACGATTAGGACGTACTTCGTCCTGTTGACAATCCAGTCGTCAACCCTGTCGATAGCCTTCTGGTATGTCGGGACTGTGTCGTCTTCGGACACGTACTATCTCCTCCGCCACCAGACGGCTCCGCCAGCTATGACTAAGACGACCACGACGGCTATCGGAACCAGTGGAAGACCTCCCGACTCGTCGGGCTGAGTCACATCGATCGGAACGCTGTATGTGTCAGAGAGTTCCTGGTCTCCGTCCTCGTCGTAGCTGAAGTCGACCGAGACAGGGTAGGTCTTCGGAAGTGCTCCGCCGCCTGCGCTCACGCCGAAGGTGACAGTCTCCGACTCACCGGATTCGAGAGACGAGATGAAAGCCTCGTCGTCGCTGCTCGAAAGAGGATCATTCGTGAAGAGCTTAGCGTTTATGTTGGTGAGTGTCTCGTCGCCGTTGTTGGTGACCCTCATCTCGACCGACTCCGATCCTCCCGCGCCCACAGTCGCGTTTAGGGGCTCGACTAAGAACTCGTCACGTTCGTCTCCGATGTCGACCTTGACGTCGACGGCATCACTCCTCCTGACGTCCCCGTTCTGGTTCCTGTAACGAACGACGTAAGAGAGCTGACGGCTTCCCGCCTCAGCCTCGTCGTTGATCTCGGCAGTGAAGTCGAACCCCTTCGACTCGCCGGCTCCGAGGTCTCCGACTGCGTACTCTGTCTCCTTCGGATTGATGTTGGGGCTCGAAGTCTGAAGCGTAACGACTGCGTTCGAGACTGTACTGTTGGCGGAGTTGACGACCTCGCCCGAGACTCTTCCCTCGTCTCCGACACGGAGGTCGCTCTCGTGGTTAACGACCTCGAACTCCTGTTCGGGAGACGGAAGCAGACCCGCAGAGAGGTCGTCGGACACACGGGGTATTCCGTCTGTGTCGTCGAAGTTCACTCTTGTTGTGACAGAGTAACGTCGGGGTATCGCGTCCTCGTTGACGCCGACCCTGTACTTGACCGTCTTAGTCTCCCCAGCCTCCCAGAATCCGACCTCGCTCCTCGCGGTCGACGATCCCGAGAAGCTGAGCTTCGCGTCGTTCGACGTCACCGAGACCTCGGGGTTACGTGCAGGCTGCGTACCGACGTTTTTTATATCGAGGGTCATCGTACCAGTGTCTCCGACGAGGACGTCAGAGGAAGAGTCGGAGACCTCGAACCTCGCCCTGTCTATGACACGGATCTCGACGTACTTCGTCTCCTCGCGCGAGAAATCGTTGTAGTCGGGAGAGGTGACGTCACTGTACTCAACCGACCGCGTGTACCTGTACTCTATGTCGACACGGAGACGGTAGACACCGGGCTCGGCGTCCTCATCCACCGTGACAGTGAAAGGATACGGTCCTTTGACCCCTTCAGGAACTGACCCGACAGCGACCTCTCCCGTCTTTATATCGACGGGAGCGTTACGGCTCGTGGCCTCCATCGTCATCCCCCTTGCAGTCTTGACACGCTGCTCGTGCTGGGCGGGTCCGCCCTGTTCTATGTTGCCGTCGTTGAGTACGTCGATCCGTAGCTGTCTCTCCTCTCCCGGCAGAAACCTGTGATCCGACGCCGTGAGGTCTATCTCGGGGCTTCCTATCACAGAGTTCGCCGCCGAGACTGTCGCCGGAGCCGTCGAGACAGTCACGGTCAGTACCAGAAGAGTCAGAAAAGCGGCTCGTCTATCTCTCATACTCCGCCTCCGTGTAGATCATGTTGGGG
Source organism: Halorutilales archaeon Cl-col2-1 (assembly GCA_041891055.1). Lineage (GTDB taxonomy): Archaea > Halobacteriota > Halobacteria > Halobacteriales > Afararchaeaceae > Afararchaeum. The sequence continues at coordinate 1,425,286 of CP169074.1, forward strand.
ATAAGCGGTCTACACGGATAAAGGATTTCTCACTACGCGAGTCTAGATTCCTACACTAGACTAGAAGCTGTATGTCGCAGTCCGCCATCATCTCAAGAGCCGTCGCCGCGCCGACTCCCGCCTCGGTTCCCTCAACGAAGTCATCCTCATCGTAGTCGAAGAGATCGGCTGTCATCTGACACGCGAGCATGTCAACACCGGCTTCGTTACACATCTCGACGAGTTCGTCTATCTCGGCAACGTTCTCCTCGTCCATCTCCTTCTTCATCATCTTCGTCGTCATCGATGTCATACCCGGGAGCATTCCGACGATGTTGGGCATCGGCGCGGGAAGATTGGGGTTGCCCACAGGAGACACCTTGAGGTTCTTCATCTTGTCCTTGTGAAGTATGTCGAGACCCCAGAAGGTGAAGAAGACGTGGACATTCCAGCCGAAAGCCGCGGCAGTAGAGGCGAGTATGAGAGGTGGGTAAGCCATATCTAGTGTTCCCTTCGTAGCTATAATTCCCATCGACTTGGTATCGTCTGCCTCTGACATAACTACACAATACTCTTCCATGACGCTACTTAACGGTTGTCAGTCCGTGAAATATACTACCTGCGTAGTACTACTCGACTACTTCGGGAGAGATATGTGTGGCAAAGACGGAGCCGAACTCCTCGACGAGACGTGTACAGTCGTCGTCGACATAGACATCGTAGCCCTCGTGGATCTTCTCCTCGACGTGTTTACCCATGCCTATATCTAAGAAGTCGTCGCTCTCGACGAATGAGGCGACTGTAGGATAGTCACGTTCCCTCTCTACGACGTACCTCCCGTCGTCTATGTAGGGTCCGACTACGTCGGCGTCGGCGTACTTCGACCTGAAGCTCTCGGCGTGTTGACGGACGTGGACGGGCGGACCGAGATGTCTCTCGACCCTCGACTGTTCAGCTATGTTGAGCTCTAAGAGTATCAGCCCGCGGTCGTCAGCAGCTACGTCGGATCTCAGAACCTCGAAGCCACGTCTCTCGACCTCGTCGACTAGAGAAGACTCGGTCTTTCTGAGCTGGGGATAGAGCTGATCCTCAACTACGTCGGGCGACTCGAAGGTCACACAGACGACTGTGGTCTGTCTGTCTTCGATGTACTTTTCGAGTTCCTCTCGGCTGACTGTCCCGGGGTTCGACTCGAAGAAGAGAGACTTCCGGGGCTCGGCGGAGAGACGCCGGCACGCGTGTACGAAACGCGCGAAGTTGTCGAGGCTCAGGACGGCGGCGACGTTTCTCTCGGGATCTGTGGGGTCTACGACGACTAGAGGGTCGTCGAACTCCTTCGTACCGTGATCCTCTATGTCGATGGTGACCTGTGGGCTCCAGTCGGAAGCCGCCTCGATAGCCTCCTCGAATCCGCCGTAATGGAGGACGAGAAGCTCACACAGGTATCCGCTGAATCCCCTCGTACGTAGCTCGCTCCCGTAGACACCGATCCCCTTCGTGAACGACTTGAGGAGACGGGCATCGTCTGTGTCTTCGAGTCTCTCGGAGACATACCGGTTGTGGAAGGGCGTCCTGTCGACAGCGGTCTTCGCCTCGGTCGCCGACTCGACGTCGTAACACGGCACGAGGTCGATGTCGTAGCCTCGGTCGTGTCCCTTGACGTAGGGGTGTTCGGCGTACTCGACGACACCGTCGGGGAAGACCTGCTTACCGACGTCGAGACCCGTCTCTTCTAGATCGTCTCTGGGGAGGTCGTCGGGTAGAAGAAGGAAGACGTCTATGTCCCTGTCACCCGAGATCCAAGTGTCACGCGCAGCACTTCCGACGAGTTCGACGTCGGCGTCGATCCCCCTCTCGTCGATAGCCTCTCGTGCCCTCCGTCTTACGTTCTCGAAGACATCGCGGAGACGGTCACGCTCGTCGTCGTCGGGGATTACGTCTTCGAGAACCTCGTCGGTGACCTGGTCGAGTCGCATACCCGAACTTCGGAACTAACCTAAAAAGGGCTTGCTTTAGGACTCCGACTCTATCTCGTCCATCAGAGACTCGACACGTCTCCGTATCTCGTCACGTATCTCTCTGACCTCTTCGAGAGGCTGCGAGTCGGGATCGTCGAGATCCCAGTCACGGCTCTCAGCAGTCGCGGTCGAGGGACAGACGTCAGAGGCGGAACATCCCATCGTAACGACGTAGTCGGCGTCGTCGAGTTCGTCGAACTGTATCTCACGTGGCTCGCGGTCTATGACATAGCCCGTCTCGGACATAGCCTCGGCGACGACCTCGTGTACCTCGTCGGCGGGCTGAGTGCCTCCCGTGATCACCTCGATCTCGGAGGTGAGACCTCGCTTCTCTGTCTCCCTCCGGGCGAACTCGGTTGCGATCTGTGAACGTCCCGCGTTCTGAACACAGACGAAAGCCACAGTAGTCTTATCCGACAACGCTGATCACCCCGGTTTCGTCGTCGTCGAAGAGACGGTCTTTCGTCGCGAGAGCGACACGGACGAGACCCAGCATCACGGGAACCTCGATCAGAGGTCCTACGACCGTCGCGAGGGCGACGTTCGATCCTATTCCGAATACTGCGACCGCAACCGCTATCGCTAGCTCGAAGTTGTTCGACGACGCCGTGAAGGCGACACTCACACTCTCGGTGTAGTCGAAGTCGAGTGCGGCACTCACGAGGTATGCGATGCCCCAGATTCCGACGAAGAATATCAGGAGGGGTAGAGCTATCAGACCTATCTCACCCGGATGTCTGACTATGTACTCGCCCTTGAGTGCGAACATGATTACTACCGTGAAGAGAAGCCCGAGGAGACCGAGGGGGCTGATACGTGGAACCACCTTCTCGTAGTAGGCGCGTCTGCCGATCCTTCGGAAAGCGACTTTCTGTGTGAGGTATCCGAGGGCGAGCGGAAGTCCGAGGAAGACGAACACCGTCTGGGCTATGAGTGAGACGGTTACGTCGACGGCGGTGTCGTGGAGAAACCTGAGGAAGAGGAAGGCATAGGGCACGAACAGAAGTATCTGGAGAAGGCTGTTGACACCCACACAGACCGCACACATCTCCTGGTTTCCAGAGGCTAGGTCGTTCCAGACGAGAACCATCGCTATACACGGTGCTATTCCGACTATTATGAGACCCGTGGCGAAGTCGGGATATCCCGAGAGGAAGTAGGTGGCGAGACCGTACATGACGAAAGGAGCTATCAGCCAGTTGAACGTGAGTGTCAGACCTATCTCACGTCTCGACTTACGCGTCACGAGAGGGACTCGTCCGTACTCTATCTCCGCCATTATGGGATAGATCATCACGAAGAGACCGAGGGCTATCGGAAGGCTCGTGCCGTGCCACGTCACGGCGTTTAGGAGGTCGGCGACCCCCGGGAAGAGACGTCCTATTCCGACCCCGGCTACCATAGCGAGACCTATCCAGAGGGTCAGGTAACGGTCGAGTATGTTTAGGCTGTCGCTCATCTCTCAGCCTCACTGTCGAGGGCTCCGAGAAGCGACTCCCCAAGCCGGGTGGCTGTGTAGAAACGCCATCTCCCCTCACGTCTTCTCTCGACGAGACCAGCGTCTGTGAGATCTGAGAGTGCGTGGCTCACACCGCTCTGACTCACGTCGACTACGGGCTCAATCTCACAGACACAGAGGTCGCCGTCCGACTCGTCTAGGAGACGGAGTATACGGTGACGCGTCGGGTTTCCGAGTGTCGAGAGTGCATTTAGGTCGTCGGGGTCGGTTCTGTCCTCGGCAGACTCGGAGAGTCTCTCAAGCTCTTCGAGTCTCTCTCCGACGTCGGCGTCACAGACGTCGTCACGACACGACTCGATATAACGGCTCAGACGTTCGTGTTCGGGCTCTGACTCCATCGAATGAATATATGTTCATACGGACATAAGTGTTGGGTCAGAGGTCGGTCTCGATTCCGTACTCCTCCAGCTTCTCGCGCGTCTCACGTCTGTCCTCCCTCTCGCTCTCACGCGTCCTTCCTATGAGACGTCTCCACTCCGACCTGGGCCAGTCGCCGAGATGGGTTCTCTCTATGTCTACGGCGGCGGAGTGGGAGACACCGAGTGCGACGAGTAGGCTGACGGCTTCGTCGTCGGAGAGTCCGAACTCCTCGACGACTTCTTCGAGGCTCCAGCCTTCGAGTTGACCGTCGGTAGCTGATCTCAGAGCGGCGTGAATACGTGAGAAGACGTGTCGACAGCCACAGATGTCACAGACTCCGTCGTCGTGGATCCAGTCCCGGAGACTTCTCTCGGCTCCACAGCCGGCGCAGTCTATGGCGTTGTCGAGCCTCATTCCATCAGTCCATCTCGCGCGCGACCCCCTTCTCGAAGACCTTGTAGTTGGGGATCACGTACTCGTTTTCTCCGTCGTCTATACGTGTCGTGAATGTGTCTATCTCCTGTACGACGCCCTCGACCTCGCCGACGTGGACTGTGTCACCTATCTGATAGGGCTGTGTGAGGAGGAGGTAGATACCGCTTGCCGCCGACCTGAGAAGTGAACGGGTCGCGACAGCGACGAAGAGTATCACGCCGAAGAGGTAAGACGCGAGGAGTATGTAGAGTGCAGTCGTCGAGACGCCTATCTGGCTCAGAGCCATAAGAGACGCGACGAAGAAGACGGTGTACTTGACATACGACGGTATAAAGGAGACCTCGGGAAGCTTGACGTCTTCGAGCTTCTCTGTGACGAGCGTCTCCGCCTTGTCTCCGACTACGGCACCGACGACAAGTATCAGAATGGCGACGAAGAGACGTGGTATCAGAACCGAGATGGGGAGGAGGACGTCTGTGAGAAGACTCTGAAGCCGGAGTATCTCTATCGCGGTCACGACGCCGCCGAAGTAGATGAACCACGCGACCGACCTAGCTATGACCTCAACGGTTCCCATCCCTAACGACTGCATGCTTCTCTCGAACGAGGTACCCTCTGCGAAGTCGTCGACACCGAGTCTACATCCGATACGTAGAAGGAGACGTTCGACGGTGTATCCGAGAATAATACTGATAACTACGACTACGGCAGCGTCGACGGCTCTGACCCTCAGGAGGCTGGCTACGTCCTCGGGGCTTATCTGAGCCGGGAGAAGTACATACTGTAGATCCGGAATCATCGTATCAGTACTCCTCAGGGTCTAATTCGAGGACGAGTTCGCCGCTCTTGAAGACCCTCACGAGCCTGTCGCTCTCGCTCAGGACTACCGAGACGGCATTGGTGTCACGCGTCACCGACGCAGCCGCCATGTGTCGTGTCCCGAGACCCTTGGGTATGTCTATTCCCTCGGCGTCGGCTTCGAGGTAACGGTAGGCACTCACAATCTTCCCTGAGTCGGATATCACAAAGGCTCCGTCGAGGCGCGAGAACTCCTTGAGCATCACGTCGACTATCGGATCGCCGACGTGTACGTGTGACTTCTCGAACGGGTTATACGACAGTGGACGTGACTTTGACATGACCTTACCCGCGTCGCCTATCACGAAGAGCGCGCCCACAGGCTCTCCCTTCTGACCCTTCTTTCCGAGCTCGACTGCGAGCTCTATGACGTCTCTTATGACGCTCGGGTCGGGCTTCGAGTTCATGAAGAGACCGTAGAGACCCGTCTGCATCGACTCGGTAGCCTCGACACGTGTGACCGTGTCAGTGGTTCCGAAGACTCCGTCTATACACGCGACGTAGTCGCCCTCGTCGACGTGTCCCTCCTCGAGACAGCCTCCTATCCCGAACCTCAGACGGTCTTCGAGTCTGTCGAAGTCGAGTGGAAGCTCGACGTCTCCGTCGTCACCCACCTTCACGACGTCGACGTCTGTCTCCTGCTCGACGTCTATCTTCGCGGGCGTGAAGACTAAGACAGCAGAGATGTCCGAGACTAGGTCTCCGACGAACTCATCGAGATCCATGTTATGTTTAAGACGACTCACGGACGCGAAAAAAGGCTTACGGGTACGAAGGCGAGATGTTTGAACAGTTTTATAGGTTTTTGAGAGGAGTAACAAGTATGACAACTGAACAGAGAGAGGTCAGAGATCTCCAGGAGGGCGGCTATGTCATGATCGACGACGAGCCGTGTGTCATAAACAGCATCTCGACGTCTAAGCCCGGAAAGCACGGTAGTGCGAAGGCGCGCGTTCAGGGACGTGGCGTCTTCGACGACCAGAAGAGGGAGTTCGTCCAGCCCGTCGACGCGAAGATACGTGTTCCCATAATAGAGAGGAAGGACGGACAGGTCGTGTCGAGAACGAGCGAGGACATCGTACAGGTCATGGATCTCGACTCGTACGACACGATAGACATGAAGATTCCCGAAGACATGGAGGTCAGTGAGGGTGAGACTATAATCTTCCTCGAAGGAATGGGTCAGAGACGTGTAGTCGAGGACTAGCTACGATACATCCGTTAGCTGAGTTTTTAAAATGAGATTCGCCGACGCTGACGACGAGTACGGGGAGTCGGAGTTCGTAATAGCAGGGATTCCACTCGAAGCCACGGTCTCGTTCAGACGAGGGACGGCTTTCGGACCTCAGAGGACACGTGAGGCGTCTTACGGCTTCGAGCCCTACCTTCAGAGATACGGTGTGGGTCTGGATGAGATCGGCGTACACGACTACGGCGACTTGGACGTCTGGAACTCGCCCGAGGAGGTGATCGGGTTCGGAGAGGACGTCATCGAGGGCTTTGTCAACGACGGTAAGACTCCCGTACTTATCGGGGGCGAACACACAGTATCTCTCGCAGGAGTGAGGGCTACTCAGCCCGATGTCTTCGTCTCGATCGACGCACATCTCGATCTCAAGGACGAGTTCGAGGGGAGCCGTTACAGCCACGCGTGCGTTACACGGAGGACGTTGGAGGAGGAGGTAGACGCCGTCGTAGTCGGGGCGAGGGCAGGTTCGAGACAGGAGTACAGACGTGCCAACGAAGACGATGTCAGAGTAGTTACCGCGGACGGATTCAGCTTCGAGAAGGTCGAGGAGGCTCTCGAAGGCTACGACAGACCCTACATCTCTGTCGACCTCGACGCTCTCGATCCGGGTTACGTCCCGGGTGTTGGAACTCCAGAGCCCTACGGTCTCGAACCCCGAGAGGTTAGAGACGTTGTCGAAGACACTGCATCGGAGTACGACGCCGTGGGATTCGATGTCGTCGAGGCGTGTCCGTCACACGGATCGGGAGAGGCTTCTCTTCTCGGGGCTAAGCTTCTCCGCGGCTTCGTGGGAGCGTCTGTGTCACAGTCTCAGCCTTAGGTCTTCGTTCTCACACCGAACCAAAGCCGAATAGTTTACAAAGACGAGTACGAATAGAGTAACAAGAATGCCGATAAAGCCAGCCTACATCAAGAAAACCGGAAGAGAGCTCCTCGACAGGTATCCCGAGGTGTTCACAGCTGACTTTGAGACGAACAAAGAGAAGGTAGAGGAACTCACGAACGTCGAGTCGAAGGACGTACGTAACAGGATAGCGGGCTACATAACCAAGCACGTCTGAGGGGCGGAGACACGGCTACCTAAACAGAAGACACCTTGACTCTAGACATATCTGAGCTACTCGAAGGTAACCAGAGCCACGTCGAGAATTTCGAGGGTCGTTTCGACGATGTACAGGAGTCACAGAGCCCCGACTACGTCACTGTCTGTTGTTCCGACTCACGCGTCTTACAGGACGCGGCGTGGAGTAACTCGACTCCCGGGAAGATCTTCACGTGCGGAAACATAGGTAACCGCGTCGCGCAGGAGACACCGAAAGGTGAGGTGGTCTCGGGAGACGTCGTCTACCCCCTTGCACATACGGATACGGGGACAGCAGTTGTGATGGGACATACGGGCTGTGGCGCGGTGACCGCGGCGTACAACAGCATAACTGACGGCTTAGACGAGGATGAGCCCGACGGCATAGAACACTCGGTGAGTCTGATAGAACATGACCTCGAAGAAGATGTCGAGAGGCTCCCCGGCGACATCGACGACGACGAGGCTGTCAACAGGCTGGTTGAGAGGAACGTCGACACACAGGTCGAGAAGCTGATGGAGAGCGAAGACGTCCCAGACGACGTCGATGTCGTGGGCTGTGTCTATGACTTCCAGGACGTCTACTCCAGCCAAAGAGGTAAGATTCACGTCATAAACGTCAACGGAGACAAGGACATCGAGAGTCTGAGAGACGACTATCCCGGGATAGACGACACGGACACGGTTAGGCGTCTTACCTCCCCGGGTCAGTAGACGAGTCCGACCCGCGCGACTGAGCCTGAGACTCGTACGCTGCGACGCTCTCCTCGGCGACATCGGGCGTCACACCTCCGTGTTCGGTCTCCCTCTGTCTTATTCCTACGAGAACAGGTGTGTTAATGAAGCTTCCCGCGAGAACCGCCTGTCCGGTCGTGAGACCCGGGAGGTCACGTATGAGATCCTCTCCCGCCGACTCAACGGTTCTCTCTATGGCGTCCTGGTCGACACCGTTTCTGACTTTCATTATCACGGATGAGTTGCACTGAGACAGGACGTCCTCGTCGAGGCGTGACGGACGCTGTGAGACGACAGCGAGACCCACACCGAACTTACGTCCCTCGCGCGCTATCTCCTGTAACAGATCACGCGTCTTGAGATCCCTCTCCGAAGGAGCGAAGTTGTGTGCCTCCTCGATGAAGAGAGTAACCGGGATGTCGATAGTGTTAATCTCGTCTATTCCGGGGTTTCTCTTCTTCCGCATCGCCCTCTTACGTGCTTCGAGTATACGTCTCGTGAAATGCCAGAGTATGAGGTTCCTCTCCAGCTTTCCCGCCCCCGACGGAAACTCGACTATGTTACACATCCCGGGAACACACAGATCTTCTATCGGGGTCTCCTCGTCGGCGCGGAGAGACTGGAAGTCGAGGAGGGATTCGAGACGCCAAGCCACCGACGCGTCGAGCTCGTCCGACGGGTTGAGCTTCTCTATCATGTCCCCGACAGAGTAGTTAGTCCTGACCTCATCCCTCCACGGCTCCGTCTGTGAGGGATCGCCGAGGTCGAGAGTACGCAGAAGCTCCCTGAGACGTTCGCGCTGGAGGCTAGTCATCTCCTCGGGGAAGGCGACGTCGAGATCCTCGACGCCGAGGCTGGATATCTGTATCTTCGGCTCGGCTATGTGATTGAAGGCGTCGCCGTACCTCTCGTCGTCAGCGAGTGTCGAGTACTCGGCGTGTATGTCGAAGACGACAGAGGTTCCCCTGTTGTGAGGCTTAGCCATCTCCTCTAAGAGGACACCGACTGTGTAGCTCTTACCCGCTCCCGTACTCGCGAGTACGCTGAGGTGCTTAGTGGCTATCTCGTCCATGTCTACGTCTATCTCGACCGCATCCCCGGGGCGGTTGAGAAGGCTTCCGACGCGGAGGGTTCCCTTCTCCTTCTCGGGAGATATAACATCGGAGAGGAACGAGTCGGAGGTCAGAAAGACGTCCTGCCCCATAGCGGGCGGACTCCTGAGATTCTGGAAGCTTCCGAACTGTCTGTCGTACTTTCCGAGAACCCTCGCTGTCGCGCGGTGACCGTGGCTCGACCTGAAGAGGTCGAGGTCGTCATCGGGTATATACCTCGACATCGCGTCTATGATCTCATCTGACGACTCGACACGGTCTCTCTGTGTCACGCGGCAGAGTATATTGTCGCCCTCGTGGTCGTAATGCACGAACTCTCCCACCTTGACGTCGACGGCGTGAGGGGTCAGGAAGTCGAAGCTCTCCTCCGTCCTCCCGGGGCCCAAGGACCAGCCGATGACATCCGTGTCCATAAGAGACCAGAGTGACGCTCGGCGTATATAAGTTAGCTCTCGACGTGTCTGACGTCGAGGTCTACATTTCTGCGTCTCCCCTCCAGGTCGCCGACGACGCGTCTCAGGACACGGCGTCCTTCCTTTATTACGACGGGCTTAGCCAGAGATACGAGCTTAGACGTCGGTAGGCTCGACAGTCTGTCGGCGTGCTCGGGGTCGTACTCGGCTTCGAGGACGACACGTGTCGCGTCGTCGTAACGTCTGTCTTCGGATTCGGTGTCTTCGAGAATCCACGAGCCCCAAGCATCGACGTCCTTGGTGATCTCCCAGTCGATACGTTGGTTCTCGACGCGTTGGGTGACAGCCGACCGCGCCGTGTAACTCAGGAGCCACCACGAGACCGAGATCTCCCACTCAAGAGGATCGTCTCCTACGACGGTGACGTCATCTATCTTGTCACTGTACCTGCCGTAGTTCTCGAACTCGACGAGGAAGTCGTAGACGTCGCTCCGGGGGGCATAGACGGTAGTCTCGAACTCGACCTTATCCATTAACGTCCATAAGACACCGAGAGCCAAAAGGGTAACCTTGACGTTGACGACCGAGAAATCCAGTCTAATGACTCTCGACGGGAAGACAGTCGCTTTCGGAGTCACCGGAAGCATAGCCGCCGTGGAATGTGTCAAGATAATACACGAACTCAGACGCCGCGGCGCGGAGGTTCACGCCGTGATGACCGAGTCAGCGCAGAAGATAGTACACGAGTGGGCGCTTGAGTTCGCGTCGGGGAACCCCGTCATAACCGAGATCACGGGCGAAGTCGAACACGTCGACCTCTGTGGCACCGTAGAGAGCGACTTCGAGTCGATACGTGGTTCGGGTTCAGAGACAGAAGAGTCCGGGGCTGAGGTCGAGAGATCTGAGGACTCTTTCAGAGACACCGACGCGAAGGCAGACCTCTTCCTCGTCGCACCCGCGACCGCGAACACCGTCGGAAAGATCGCAAACGGAATAGACGACACGACTGTGACGACCTTCGCGACGACTGCTCTCGGAAGCGGTCTCCCGGTTCTGATAGCACCCGCGATGCACGAGCCGATGTATGACCATCCCGGCGTCATAGAGAACCTCGACAAGCTCGACGACTGGGGCGTCGGTGTGATACCGCCGAAGATAGAGGAGGACAAGGCTAAGCTCGCAGACAAGGAGGACATAGCTATGGAGTGTGAGAGGTTCCTCTCGCACGGTCCCCTCGAAGGGAAAAGAGTCGTCGTCACGAGCGGTAGAACCGAGGAGTCGGTCGATCCCGTGCGTGTACTCACGACACGTTCGTCGGGAAAGATGGGACGTGCTATCGCCGAGGAAGCCTACGTCAGAGGAGCCGACGTCAGTATCGTACACAACTACGACGACGAGGTCAGGTACGCCGACTCAGTCGATGTCGAGAGCGCGCACGAGATGATAGACGCGGCTTTGGAGGAGGTCGAGAAGGGCTGTGACATATTCTTCTCCGCCGCCGCTATCTCCGACTACACGGTAGACACGTCCGACTCGAAGATATCGAGCGGAAAGGATCTCGTCTTGGACATGGAGAAGGTTCCGAAGCTCATAGACCAGGTCAGGGACGAGGTCCCAGACGCCTACATAGTCGGATTCAAGGCTGAGACGGGACTCGACGAAGACGACCTCGTGGGAGAGGCGGAGAAGGTCATGGAGAGGGCAAGCCTCGACCTCATAGTAGCGAACGACGCGAGCGTTATGGGTGACGACGACACTTCGGTGAGGATCTTAGGTGTCGACGGGGTCGAAACTGAGAGGGGCAGTAAGACCGAGGTCGCCAAACGCATACTCGACGAGGTCGAGGAGTCGCTTGAAGGATAAGGTCTGAAGGCTGAGCTTTAAGTAGGTAGCACCGGAAAAGCCGGTATGGTTATGTCTATAAATCCCCGTGAGTACGACGTCGACGAACTCCGGGAGGCGGCGAGCCTCGACGAGGCTCTTCTGACACAGAAGGAGGACGGCGAGGCGTATCTCGAAGGTATGCCCGACTCGAAGGCGAAGGAGATCGTCTCTCTCAAATGGGCTGACTACCTCGTCTCGTCGATGGGTATCAGACGCGCTTACAAGGCTCTCGACCTCTACCTCGACCTCGGCTGGATATCCGACGAGGTCAAGTCGTCGATGGAGAAGAGGCTACGTGAGGTGGACGGCTCCTCGACGAATGGGGTCAACGAGAAGCCCGTCAAGCTCGTCGAGGAGATCACAGAGACCCCTTTCATGACCAAGATTCCTTTCGACGAACACATAACGAGCCTCGTATTCATAGCACATCTCGCGGGCGACGACATAGAGGCTTTCCTCAACTCTGTACAGCCTTTGGAGTCACGTACCAACGTAGAGGTAGTCGATGTCTTTGCGGGCGACAAGGAGGGTGAAAGATGAGTGACGACCCCGAAGATACTGAAGCAGAGGATGTCGAGGATGAGACACAGACAGAATCGGGGTCGGAGTCGGATCAGACCTCGATGCGCCAGAGTCAGGCTCCGATAGGAGTCAAGCTAGGGAGTACGCGTACTATCATAACAGTCCCGGAGCCCGACGGGAGTCTTGAGATAATACGCGCTCTGACGTGTGTAGCGACCTACGAGGACGTCATAACAGGCGAAGAGAAACTCCTCTACGGCGAGGAGGCGGCGAACGAGTACCCCGACAGAGTCGAGTTCATGTTACGGTCGGGTCTCCCCGAGGACGACGAGAGCGCCGATCTCGCGAAGAGGTACCTCGATGAGCTAGTCGAGGAGAACGGCGTCCCCGATACCGACGTCGTCGTCTACGCAGTCCCTAACATAGACAACGAGGAGGGACTCGAAAGGCTCGAAGAGATAGTTGAAGGGAGTGAGATAGGCAGCGAGACGGTGAGAAGCTACCCCGAATCTTTCTGCGGCGCTATCCCGGCGTTCGGCGAGGGTCTCGACGCAGTTGACAAGACATTCATCGCAGTCAACCTCGGCTCGACCAACTTAGAGGCGAACGCCTACAGGAGAGGCGAACAGATATCCCCCCTCTCGACGGGCGCTGTAACCGGAAACGAGGCGGACAGGCGTATCGCTAACCTCGTCGAGGAGGAGACACAAGGCAGGGTAAACATAGACCTCACGACTGCGCGCGAGTACAAGGAGGAACACGCCGACTTCGACGACTTCGAGCCGTTCACCGACGTCATACAGCAGCCCGGCGGCGGATCACACGAGTTCACTATAGAGAGGAGCGTGATGGACGCCGTAAACGAGTACCTCGATGACGCAGTAGACGAGGTCGCCAACAACTTCCTCCCACAGCTAGCCAACGACCACATGAAGGTCTACCAGAACGCTCTCAACGAGGCGATAGTCCTCACGGGTGGAATGGCGTGTATACCCGGAATAGTCGACGAGTTCGAGGAACGTCTCAGCGACGAGATACAGAGGGACGTCGACGTCATAGCCGCCGACAGACCCGACCTCTCGGCTGCACAGGGAGCCTACCGGATTGCCGAGAGACTGTCGGAAAGATGATTTAGCTCGGGTTCTTACGCGTCGTCTCGCTTCCACAGACGGGACACGGCTTCTTGTTGTCGTAGACCCTTCCGCATCCCTGGCACTGGAACTTCCAGTCTCTCTCCTCCTCGATTCCGTCCTCACGTATCACGTCGACGTCTACGCCTATCCTCTCGGCGACATTCTGCATCGCGTAGTCGTCGGTCACAAGAGTACCGTCGGTCTCTAGGGCGACGGCTAAGAGGCGGAGGTCGGTGACAGAAAGCTCGTCGAGGTCGCCCGTCTCGCGCGCCGCGCGTCTGACCCTCTCACGGCTAGTCTCCGAGGGAACCTCTATACGCATTCCGCTTCCCTCCATCGCGTCGAACCTGAACCGCGACGAGTCCTCAAGCTCCTCTCTCACGCGCGGGACTGTCGCCGTGGGCTCGTGTTCGTGGTTTCCGGGCGAGTATCCGTCGATAAAGGCACACGAGTCGAGAACGTACATACAACCACCGACTATCTGTTGACGACTATGACGTCCTTGACCGCGTTTATACGCCGTGTGGGTATCTTGACCTCGCCGTTCTCTGAGCTTGAGCCATACATCTCTCGTCCCTTATCAGTGGGTTCAAGGACGAGGTCGCCGAGTCTTCCGGTACCGAGGTCACACGTGATGCCCGTGAGTCTTCCTAGCTCTGTTCCGTCGTCACCCATTACTTTCTTGTCGATTAGGTTCCTCGCGAGGACTTGTGTCATTGATGGTAGTTGGACGTAGACAGTTTTTAATCTTTCTCTGATTCGGTTCAGTTCTGTTCCTCTGGCTGAAACGGCATATTCAAACACCGCGTGACATCATCTGACTTCTGAGGACGTCGGCGTACGCCCTCCCCGAGGCGGGAGTTATGACGACGACAGTGTCGTCCTCGTCGAAGTTCTCGGAGAGCCTGAGAGCACCCGCGACCGCGACGCCTCCCGACGGTGAAACTTCGGTTCCGTCTGTCGACGCGAGGTCAACAGCCGAGTCGAGTGCCTCCGAGTCGTCGACGGCTACGGCGTCTCCCCTGTCGAGTTGAGGGATTACATGTCCTGCAGGAGTGTCAGCAACTTCGAGGTCTCCTACGACAGTGTCAGGACTATCGCAGGGTTGGTACTCCGAGCTAAATGCATCGACTACGGGAGAACAGCCCGACGACTGTACGGCGTGTATGCGCGTGTCTTCGTCGAGCGACTTGTCCAAGCCCAAGAAGACCTCGCCGTTTCCGACGGGACAGACGACGTGGTCGATCTCGTCTAACTCCTCGCGTACCTCGTAGCCGAGAGTCTTGAGACCGTCGTGTCTGTACGGCGTCTCAAAGGGAGCTACGGATGCTGACACCGTGTCACCGCGTGCATCCTCGAAGCTCTCGCGCGCGTCTCCGAGACGTCCCCTGACGACATTCATATCGCCGCCGTGGACATTTATAAGAGACTTGGCGTCGTGTCTCGCGCGGCTTGGGAGATAAACCTCAGAGTCTATTCCCGCACGTGCGGCGTACGCAGCAGCCGAGACCCCTCCGTTTCCGGTGGAGAATAGAGAGACTCCCTCGGCTCCCTCAGAGGCGGCTACGGAGACTGCGACAGTCATACCCCTGTCCCTGACGCTCCCCGTCGGATTCCTTCCCTCATCCTTGACGTAAAACTCGGAGACACCACACTCATCGGCGAGCTTAGGGGAGGCGACTAAGGGCGTGTCGCCCTCGCCCATCGAGACGGGATCTACGGAGGGAAGGTCGGCGTACTCCCAGATCCCAGTGAGGTTGGCATCGGCGTCGGTTTCGTCACTCGGCTTCGGCTCTTTGTAGACGGGGTCGAGTATACCGTGTTCACAGTCGCAGTCCTCGTCTCTGCACGTGTAACAGACGGTCCTCATTCGAGACCCTCAACTATCTCCTCAACCTCAGTAACGTCGTCTATACGGTAGTCGGGCTCCTCAACGACCTCCTCGTACGAGTTCTGTATCCAGACCGTCGTCGCGCCGAAGTAGTCAGCCATCAAGAGGTCGTCGTTTAGCTCGTCACTCACCATCACGGCATCGTCACGTCCGTCGATCGCTCTGACGTAGCCCTTCGGATGGGGCTTCTCCTTCGCTATCTCGCTCGACACTACGACGTCCTCGAAGAGATCCGATATACCGAAGCTGTCGAGGGCTTCATCTATCCAAGGCTTGACCTGGTCAGTGAAGAGGACGAGTTCGTGGTCGTCGGAGAGACGTTCGAGAGTCTGCCTTACCTCTGAGTCGAGCGTAGGCGCGGCGACCCTCTCGTCGAGGTACTCCCTACATCTCTCCTCCGGCACCCCCGTGAGACGTGAGAGGACGGTTATGTACTCGTCGACTGTGTCAAGGAGACCGAGCGAGAACGCCTTGTAGGCTATGTATCCCGGGTACGGCACCGGATGTCCCTCGCTGACGTCGAGCATACGTGTGTACTCGGTCTCGTCGACCTCGTCGATTACTGTTCCCCCGTAGTCGAAGATTAGTCTCATCTACCGTAGATAGACGTGTGGCTTGTTTGTGTCTTTCTCTTGATCCGTAGACGTTATTCGTCGGGGAATCGAACTCCGTCCATGAAGATACGGCGCGCTGTCTCCGACTGGTACGCCGTCGTGACTCAGCCTCGTGAGTTCTTCTCGCGTGTCAACCACGAGAGAGCGGGACAGAGAGACGCCCTCGTCTTCGTCGTACTCGTGGCTCTCGTCTCGGAGGTTCCGACGGCAGTCCCCGAGGGAGTCGTCGACGCCGCGGGGGTCTCTGTGGCTGTGCTCCTACTGTCTCCCGCAGTTCTACACATAGCGAGCGGCGTCGTATACGGTCTCGTATGGCTAGCGACCGAGAGGGACGAAGGTGTAGACACGACCGTGAGGGCGGTGGCGTACAGCACAGCGCCCGCGGTCGTAAGCTGGCTCCCATATGTGAGGCTACCCGCGGCGGTCTACGGATTCTATCTTCTGTACACGGGTATAAGAGAGGGACACGGAGTAGGACGGGCGAGAGCCCTCGGAGTCGCGTCGGTTCCGGGACTCCTCGTATTCGGGGTAGTCTTCTCGGGATTCGAGGGGGCTCGGGAGGTATTTGGGGCTCTACTCGGGGTCGGTGTTGGAGCGGCGTAAGCTTGATAACTCCTAACACATTAGTTTCTGATATCAGTGTGTCCGAGAGTCGAGGAGATACAGACCACACCCAGCGTTCTGTCAGGCGAGATGGGTCTCGGTGAAGTCGTATACAGTGTCGAGAGGCTCGACGGCGTCCTATACAGAAGAGAGGGATCCTCTGAGTACCATCTCGTGGTCAACGAGAACACCGTGATAGTCTGGAAGGCTACGGTCGACGACGGATCTGTCAAGGCGGTTCTACTCTCACAGAAGGACATCTCGTCCGAGAGATACTCGAAGAAGGTGGAGGAAGGCTTCAAGAAGGTCGAAGTCGACGGCGGTATAGGCTCGGTGAAGGTCGATGTCGGCGGTATAAAAGAATGAGAAGACGTCTCTTCAAGATACAGGGGATACTGTTCACTGCTTTCGGAGTCACACTTGTTGTTCTCGGGGTTCTACACAACCCGGTTCTTGTCTTTCTCTCGTTTATATTCTTTCTCGCGGGGATCGTCTTTGTCTCTGTGGGTATCAAGACTGAGACGAAGACGAGAAGACGCCGGGTAGGCGGAAGGGGATCGGGAGGATTCTCCGCGGCGGAAGGAAGAGAAAGAAGGAGTCAGCCCCACGAGATTCTAGGGGTCGAAAGAGGCGCTTCTGAAGACGAGATAGAGTCGGCGTACAGGGATCTCGTCAAGGAAGTCCATCCCGATCTCAACGACTCCGAGGACGCAGATGAGGAGTTCAGGCGCGTCCAGGAAGCCTACGAGACCCTCAAGAACCGGGGCTAGGGCTTCGGAGCCGCGGATTCGAGGGCGGTCTCGGCTATGTTAGCGCCGTAGTCGGCGGCTCTGTTTATGCTGTCTATCACGAGCCCGAGAGCCTGCGCGGTCTGGGGGTCGAGATCACGTATCTTCTTGTCTATCTCGCGTGTGTGTTCCTCCTCTATCTCGGAGACGGAGTCGAGTACCTCGTTCGCCCTCTCAGTCGCGGCGTCGTCGTCGAGATCCATGAGTGCGCTCACGGCGTCGTCGACTATCTCGACTGAGTCCTGACTCGCCTCGTATAGTGCCTCGCCTATCTCGTCGTCAATCTCGTCGTCGATCTCCCTCGATATCTCGGCGATCTTCGCGGCGTGGTCGGCTACCCTCTCAAGCTGTCTCGCCGTCGTGTAGTAGTCGAAACACGTGTCACGTGTCACCCCCATCTCCTCCTCCGACCTCGCGTCGTGTAGCGACGACCTGAAGGTGCGTGAGACCATCGCGAACATCCTGTCGACATCCTCGTCTCTCTCTACGACGTCGTCGGAGATTGCGTCGTCGTTCTCGACGACTGCCTTGACCGAGTCCTCGAACATGCTCTCGGCTATGAGACGCATACGCGATACACTCCTGTGAATACTGAGCTGTGACGAGTCGAGTAGGTCCTGAAAGACGACGACATCCCCGGTCTCCTCTATGACTTCGAGCCCCGCTAATCTCTGACTCGCCTTTCTGAGGGTTCTTCTCTGGCTACTCGTGATCCTGTCGGACTCAAACTTCATGACGTCGAATCCCGAGACGTACATCGTGATCACAGCACGGAGGAGATGATCTCCCTCTAAGCCTGTTATGTCCATCACACCCTCTCTGTCTTCGTCGGCGGGGTCGAGTGTCTCTATCACGAGAGACGAGTCGCTCGGGAACATCCCGACCTCGCTCCCACCCTCGACGTCATTCTCGCGCGCCCAGTCCTTGGGTATAGAAACCGTGTAGGTCGATCCACCCGTGACCTGTACCTTACGTGTCTCCATATACCTACTTGGGCAAAAGAATAAATAAACCTGCTGTCTCTAAGTTGTATTAGTCACGTATATATAGCTTTGACCCAGGCTCGATACGTCTTCGTGAGTCTACGACGACTGAGACATACGGCTTCTCGACGGGCCCGAAGACATCGACCGTCCTCCCGACGCGGTCGAGCGACGAGTCGACGACGTCGACGTCGAGTGGAGGACGCGAGTCGAGTTCGGAACGGACGACCGTGACCGCGCCTACGGTGTGGAGACTCTTACCCAGACGTCTCATCTAGAATCGATCCTGTCGAGAAGCTCCTCCGAGTTACCGTCGACTACCTCTATAGCCCTCTCACGGCTCAGACCCGCCGACTGCGCGACCTCTATAGCCTTCTCTCGCGTGATGAAGTCTGAGGGTGCGTGCGAGTCGGTGTTGACTATCAGGCTCGCGCCCTCCTCCTCAGCGAGTCTCGCGACGTGTCCGTTTGCGAGAGAGTGTCCGCGCCTCGACGAGAGTTCGAGGTAGACGTCTTTGTCGGCGGCGAGTCTGACGTCCTCACGGTCTATGAGTCCGGGATGTCCGAGTATGTCGACTCCCGCCTCTATCGCCGCACGGTTCGTGCCCTGAGTGACCGGCTCGGCGGTCGTCTCTCCGTGGGCTATCACGACGTCGGCGCCGGCATCCCTCGCCCTCTCGACGACTGAGGCGAAGTTCTCGGGAGGGACGTGTGTGACCTCGACCCCCGCGAGGAGACGTATCGAGGCGGTTTCCTTGGCGTCTAAGACACGTTCGACGGCGTCCTCGACGTTGCTACCGTCGGCGTGATCAGTAATTCCGACTACGTCGACGCCCTGTACCTCGGCGCGTCTCGCCTGTTCGGCTGGGACTAGCTCTCCGTCGCTGTAGAAGGTGTGTGAGTGGAAGTCGATCATGTCTCTTGCCTCATAGCGTCTATGTATGCGGCTACGGCTCTGAGTACGTCACGTTTCGAGTCGTCGGCGTCGAGACGGACACGTCCCTTTGCCTCCCACCACGACCTCGGGTACTTCTTGTCGGTCTCGACTACGGGGTCATAGCCTATCTGCCTCACGGCGTTAGCTACCTCCTGTAGAGTCGGAGAAGAGACCGCGGTGTCTTCGGGAATACGTCTGCCCTCCGACCTCGACTTGTCGGCGTCGAGATAAGCAGGCCAGATAATGGTCTCGGTCATACTCTATATAGACGCTCGTAAATCATTTAGCTTACCATTCGCTCACCGGAGATCGACCTTCTCGACGAAGTCGAGCGACGTGAGCTGGTTGACGAGCTCCCCCGGAACCTCGCCGTTAGTGATGACTGTGAACTTGGGCTCGTCGGTGAAGTAGGGGTCATCGCTGACAGCCTGACGTATAGAGACGTCGTGTTCGGAGATCACCGAAGCCATCTCGGCGAGTAGACCCGTCGACGACGCGTCTTTGACCTTTATCGTGAGAACCGAGAGACCGAGCACGGGAGCGACGTCCTTGAGCGACGGTATCGACGAGATGTTCTGGAAGATATCTCTGAGCTCTTCGTCTTCGAGTATAGTCGAGGTCGTCGAGTCGACTACACGTCTGTCTACGTCGATCTCGCGGGCTATCTGTGTGTTGGGTATCTCTATGCCTCCCGAGACGACACGTCCCTCGTCGTTGACCGAGAATCCTCTTTCGAGAAGGAGTTTTATGACCTTCTTCTGGCTCGGCGATCCCTCGAACCTCTCGATTATGCTCTCCCACATGTTACTTTGTTTCGAGTAGGGCTCGTCTGACTAAGTCGTTCTCCTTGGGACGGAAGAGGTTCGATCCTTTATCCGCGTCGAGGTCGAGTCCCGAGAGGGCGACTGCAGGGACACCGTCTCCGCCTTCCCCCATCAGAAGGTTGGCGAAGCCGGCTATCTCGTCGGCGGCCGCCTCGCGCGTGACCTCAAGCTCTCTTCCGTTTAGGTCAGTCTCGCCGCGCCATTCCCTCATGGGATCGAGACCGTGCCATCCGACTGCGACGCCTGTCTGCCCCTCACGGAATGGACGTCCGCACGTGTCTGTGATTACGACCGGAAGATCCACTTCGTCGGAGATACGCCGCGCGCTCTCGCTGGGGTCTTCGGGAAGAAGGAGGACTGTGTCGTCACCCTCAACGTTTGACCTGTCTATTCCGGCGTTGGGAGCGACGTGTCCGAAACTCGTGACAGCGAGCATGAAAGGGTCTTCTATCAGAAGCTCCACTGACTCGTCGAGGACAGCCTCTACGAAACGCGGGTCGGCGTCTTCAAGGCTCTCGGATACCGAACGCGCGCGGTCGGATACGTCGTAGCTTTCGAGACTTCTTCTGCGTCCCTCGGACTTAGAGATGACTGTACTCGCCACACACAGAAGGTCGAAGTCGTCTCGGCAGCCGCGTAGACTGTCGTCGATCAGACTCCCGAGGTCGTGGCTCTCGTCTACGAGAGGGAGACCGTCGATACGTCTGGCTGTGACCGTGTCCATGTAAGGGATACGACCCGAGCCTCAATAATACTGGAGAAAGAAGATGAGTACGAATTCATACTGGAGGACAGAAATAATTAGAGACTGAATACAGACCTGTCTGAGAAAATCGGATACTGTATCCGAATTAGCATCGGTATCTCTCTTTCAGACCGATTCCGTATTCAGGTTCTTCTGTCCTTGAGTATCAGTTAAGACGGGGGATAAGCTTTTAGACTAGCACGGAAAACTCTCAGAGTATGTCTGACAGTCAGAGTGACGACGAAGAGGGTAATGCGACGACAGAGGCGGAGGAGGACGTCTTCGGCTACTCGAAGAAGGGAAGCTGGGACGATGTCGTCGAGTTCGCGAAGGAGATCACACGGTCTTTCAAGGACGCCGGCATCGACCCCGATGTCGTCGACGAGTGGGAAGGATGGCGTCCGAGATCGAAGGAAGAGGAAGGCAAGATGAGGGAAAAGACCGCCGAGAAGGCGAAGACAGAGAAAGGCAAGAAGCCCTCTGAGAAGGCGGGAGAGGCGGCTGAGCATCTCTCCGACACGAGCAGACACACCGCAGAGGGTGACGTGAGTAAGGCGGCTGAGAAGGCTACGAAGTCGGCAAAGTCGGCGGGTGAGGCGGCAGGAGGCGCGGGTAGGAGTGTTCTGCGTACCGTCGAGGACTGGGTTTACAAGAACATCACGACACAGACAAGCCCGCTCTACATCGACACTGAGAGTTTCAACGCGTCTCTGACCGTCCCCACCCCGATAGCTAAACGCATAAAGGGAATAGTGGGAAGTGGGAGCGAGGAGGAGTACACACTCTCGATCAACCCAGAGTCCGAGGATGTCGAGGACGCACTCGATGAGACCTTCGGCTCGGAAGCGGAGTCAGAGATATCGGAGGAGATGGCGAAGGACGACGATACCGAAACGGGTTCGGGGAACGAGTAGATCTGACTACTCCTCGTAGCCCTCGTAGAACCCGCTTCCCTGTGACTCGTATATGTTGAGAAGCTCCTCTATGAACTCCTCGTAAGTCTCACCGTCTTCCTTGTGAATCTCCATCCTTTCCTTGAGTTCGTCACTGATCTCTATCTTAAAAGACATACACGAACAAAGTCCTTCGAGTCGCATATAACTTGCGCCAGTCTTCTCGTGAACAGTAACTCTTTTCGAGGTTGACAGATACTCTCATCTAAGATGAAACAGAGAGACGAACTCAGACGTATGGTCTATGCGGCTCTGTTTGCCGCGCTCGCGGGAGCCGGGTCGCTTTTGGCTGTTCCGATAGGCCCCGTTCCGGTTACGCTTCAGGCTTTCTTCGTCTTCCTTCCGGGGCTGGTCTTAGGAGCGAGATGGGGCTTCATCTCGATATCTCTCTACCTTCTCTTAGGAGTCGTTGGATTCCCCGTCTACGCCGGGGGGTCGGCGGGTATAGGACATCTCCTGGGTCCGACGGCGGGCTACCTCTTCTCGTTCCCGATAGCCGCGGGGATTATAGGCTACGCGGGCGAGATGGGTAAGGGACGTCCGGGATTCCAGAGACTCGGCTTGAAGGTCGCCGGAGGAATCGTGGGTCTCGGAGTCAACCACGGAATGGGAGTCGCACAGCTAATGAACTACTACGGCATGGGACTCAGCGCGGCGGTCGCGGCGGGCTCCCTGCCCTTCATAGTCCCTGACCTTATCAAGCTCGGCGCTGCGGTCGGTGTCTCGGAGAGTCTCGGGAAGTACGGCGTCGAGACAGAGTCGGGTGGACCTGACCTTAGAGGAAACGAGGAGAGGTCATTCTACGCGACCGTCCTCGGGATAGGTCTCGTTATGGGCGGTCTGATACCGTGGGCGTACCTAGAGAACTCCGAGGGGCTCTCAGCAGGTATAAAAGGCATCTCGTCGGGTGGCTCTGTGACACTCACGGGTGAAGAAGCCGAAGCGGTCGTGACAGGGGTTCCGTCGTTACAGCTCTACGGAGTCACAGCCATGGTTCTCGGAGCCGTAGTCCTCATGACCGCCTTCGCGGGTCTGAGATGGTTGGAGAGAAAGGAGGTGTACACAGCCGTCGTATACGGTACCGCCGGTGTAGCAGGTGTTCTACTCGCGGCGGTATCGTACTCGGCTGTGTCGTCGTGGGAGTTAGGAGCTACCGCGAGCGTGGGTTACGGGGTCTATCTCGTCGGAATAATGGGTCTCGGACTCGTCGGACTCGGCGTCCACACGGTGAGATCGAAGGGAGAGGCGGGAGTCATATCGTCGTCGGCATGAGCATAGTAGAGATCGACGGCCTCGTCCACAGATACGAGAACGACGGCGACGCAGCCGTTAGTGGCGTAAGTCTCTCGATCGACGAAGGTGAGTTCGTCCTCGTCTGCGGAAGAAACGGAAGCGGCAAGACGACACTTCTGCGCCATCTCAACGCCCTACTCGAACCCGACGAGGGTGAGGTCAAAGTCGACGGGAAGATAGCACACGAGAACAAGACCCACGCAAGGACGACTGTCGGTATGGTCTTCCAGGACGCGAGGTCACAGATAGTCGGAGAGACCGTCGAAGACGACGTCGCATTCGGTCCCGAGAACCTGGGTCTCGAAGACGACGAGATAAGGAGACGCGTTGACAGAGCACTCTCCGACCTCAGCATACGCCATCTTTCTGACAGGTCACCGAGGAGTCTTTCGGGAGGTGAGGTTAGACGCCTCGCAGTCGCTGGAGTCTTAGCAATGGAGCCGCGCGTCGTCGTCCTCGACGAGCCTCTCGCGGGTCTCGACTCCGAGGGTGTCGAAGACGTACTCGAAGCCCTCGAATCGCTCAAACGGAAAGGTATGACAGTACTCGTCGCCACCCACTCGACCGGCGATTTTATCGAGTCGGATGTCCCCGACAGGATGGTAGTAGTCGACGACGGCAAGGTGGTCGAGGACGGCGAACCTTTCGAGACTCTATTCTCAGGTGTCGAGGAGTACGGAGTCCCCGAGCCCTACGTCGTGAGGCTTCTGAGACGTGCGGGAGTCGACGCCGAGGCTGTCGAAGGAGCACAGCCGAAGGAAGTCGTCGATCTAATATGAAGCCAAGATACTCTAAGGACGAGACACATCTCCACGGTCTCGACGCGAGATCAAAGCTCGTGAGTCTGACACTCGTGTCGGTAGGCGTTATGGTCTCACCGCCCCAGAGCGGTCTACTTCTGGGTCTTACCGCAGTTGGCGTCGGTGTCGTACTCACAGGTATCCGTCTCGGAAGTCTACTTAGAGACATCTGGATAGCTCTTCCTATAATGGTAGTCGGAAGCCTCGGAAGATGGTACACGACGGGATTCGCGACGTCGGGACTCATAGACGGCGGGGTCGCGAGCGCGCGTTTCGGTATAGTCCTCTCACTCGCGTACGTCTTCTCCTACACGACATCGCCGACAGAGACACGTCTCGCAGTCGAGTACTTCCTGGGACACGTGCCTTTCGTCAACGAGACCGACTGGGGGGCGATGGTCGAGGTCGCGGCGCGTTTTGTTCCTCTCGTATCCGACGCGACACGTGAGGTCAGGGAAGCAAATAAGGCACGTCTCGGGGACACGAGAGGCTGGACACGGAGAGTAAGATCGGTATCGATACCTCTCGTGACACGTATGGTCGAAAGGGCGGACACTCTCGTTCTTGCGATGTCGTCGCGCGCCTACTCGGAGGACAGAACCAGTCTGAGAAGCCTCGGATGGAAAAGAGACGACACGGCTCTCGTCGCCGCGTCGGTGGTGGGTGTCGTGTTGTCGTTGTCTTTTTCTCTGTCCCAGTATCTTTAGTTCAGCCCGTGAGAAGGAGCGTCCACGATATGAACCAGAGGTCGAATGTCATGAAGCCTACGTAGAGCCAGTCCTTCGTGTCCATCTCTTCCTTTCCGAGGTACGGCAGAAGTGGCTTCTGTGCCCCTATGGCTCCGACGAGGAGGTAGAGACCCCAGATGTCGCCGAGTCCCATCGAGGTAGTCACGAACCAGGAGGCTGCTGCGGCAAGAATGCCGAAGACGGATGAGAGTGCGGTGACCTTGACGCCGCGTATGTGTGCCTCTCTCTTTTCGTGGGCTTTGGCTGCCATTAGGCTGACTCAGTCTTCGAGTTCCTTAATCCCTTTCTTTCGGTAGTCGGAACGTACCACTACGCTCATACGGCAAAGAGACGTACTCGGAACATGAACGACGTACTCGAAGAAGCCAGATGCGTCCTCGACGAGGGCGACGTCTGTGACTACTGTCTCGGGAGGAGGTTTGCGACTCTGTCGTACGGTCTGTCGAACCGTGAGAGAGGTAAGGCTGTCAGGACTGCTGTCGCCCTCGAAGACGACGACGAGTTCGAGGACGCAGCCAGCGACGACTGCTGGGTCTGTGACGGCGCGTTCACACGTCTCGACGACTGGGCGGAGAGAGTAGTCGAGAGCTTAGAAGGATACGACTTCGACAACTTCTTAGTCGGCACACGTACGCCGCCGCTCGTAGAAGAAAACGAGAGCCTCCTCGACAGTATCTGTGGCGACGACAACGCCAAGAGCTTCAGACACGACTACAACCGCGAGGTCGGAAAGAGGGTAGGCGAGAAGGTCGGAAAGGACGTCGAGTTCGAACGTCCCGATGTCGTCGGCATACTCAACCTCCAGGAGGACGAGGTCGAGGTTCAGATAAACCCGGTCTTCATCTACGGCAGGTACAGGAAGCTCGAACGGGGAATTCCCCAGACTGAATGGCCCTGTCGTGACTGTGGGGGAAGAGGCTGTGAGAGGTGTGACGGCACGGGATATATGTACGACGAGAGCGTCGAGGAGATAATACGTCCCCACGTGATAGAGGCGACCGAGGGCGACGAGATGGTCTTCCACGGTGCGGGAAGAGAAGACGTCGACGCGAAGATGCTCGGATCGGGGAGACCCTTCGTAGCCGAGGTCAAGGAGCCCCGAGTGAGACGTCCCGGCTTAGACGAGATACGTCAGAAGGTCAACGGGACGGGTAAGGTCGAGGTCGAGGATCTCCACTTCGTGACGCGCGACACTGTCGAGAGGGTCAAGAGCCTCGACTCGTCGAAGAGATACCGCGCGAAGGTCGTCTTCTCCGAGGAGGTCTCCGACGACGAACTCGACGACGCCCTGAGTGAGATAGAGGGAGAGATAGAACAGAGAACACCCGACAGGGTCTCACACAGACGCGCTGACAAGGTGCGAAGGCGTGAGGTCTACGACGCCGAGGGCGAAACAGAAGACGAGACGACCGCGACAGTCGAGGTACACGGCACGGGAGGTCTCTACATAAAGGAGCTTATCTCGGGAGACGGGGGCAGAACGAACCCGAGTCTGTCAGGTCTCTTGGGAGTCGACGCCGAGGTCGAGAGCCTCGATGTCGTCGACGTCATAGGCGACTACCTCAAGGACGACTACATCAAGGAGTGAAAGCGGGGGAAATAGAGATAGTAGAACACAAGACGGCTCGGTTTGGGTTTTCATTCACACTCGGGCTCAGTGGGGGTAACGCGTCGTCATCGCCGTCAACTCGGCTACGTCGCTTAGGAGGATTAAGCCAGCGGTTTCTGCCGGCGTCAGGCAAAGTTTTTTAACCACAAAGCCGCGTGGTATAGATAGACACAAGAGATACGGTATAGCTCTATCTTAAAAGTTAAAGCCGTATAACTGACAGATCAAGTATGATTGACCGTCTAGAGAAGGAAGTCGATATGCTGGAACGCCACCTGACCGTCCTCAAGATGGTCAGCGAGAACGCTCCGATAGGGATAGTAAAGCTGAGCGACGAGACGGGGTATCCCCACCACAAGATACGTTACTCGCTTCGTGTCCTTGAGGAGGAGAACCTCATAGAGCCGTCGTCACAGGGCGCTATAACCACGGAGGACACTGAGGAGTTCATAGAGTCTCTCGACGACAAGATCGACGAGATGACTCAGCGTCTTCAGGACATGAAGATATAGTACAGAAACAGAAAAAGCGCGTGGATCTGTTTTTCTGTCCTCAGTATCCCTCGGCGGACTCTATCTTACCCCACATCGTGGTATAGAGTATTCCGAAGTAGACGAAGATGAGGGGCATGAGTATAGCCGAGCCTATAGTCATCAGGTTGAGCGGAAGCGTCGAGACTATAGCCTCGTCGTATCTGAGCCCGGTCGCTGGGTCGACGAGAGGGAACATCACCGCGGCGACGTAGGCGACGAGTCCGAAGGCGAGTCCCGCCGCCGACGCGAATGCGACGTAGTTCCTCTTTCTGGATACCGAGTAGACGTAGATGACCGTCAGACCGAGACTGAGTGCGACGAGTCCAAGGGGTAAGGGGGAGACTAGCGACCCCCTGATTCCGGGGTAGAAGACGTATATGTATCCGAGACCCGCGACGAGGAGACCGAGGTACGCCACCGCCGAGATGACGCCGTACTTCGAGACGTCGATGTCGGTCTTGACGCTGAGGAAAGCCGCGCCGTCGAGAACCGTGAGTGCGACGAGGACGGCTCCGACGACTACTGCGGGGAGGTTGACTATACTCGTCGCGCCGAGGAGCCAGTTAGAGGTGAAGGCTCCGAGGAAGAAGGGCGACGCCGTGCTTCCGAATATGAAGGCACGTCCCCACCACTTCTGCCACGTCTCGTCGTGTCTCTGTTCGTAGAACTCGGGTGCGAGCCCTCGTATTATGAGAGATCCGAGAATGGCGAACATAAGGAGGTAGTTCCGGCTGAAGAGGTTGGCGTACACCTCGGGGAAAGCAGCGAAGAGGGCTCCTCCGAAGACGACTAACCAGACCTCGTTTCCGTCCCAGAAGGGTCCTATTGCGGCGAGTATCTTCTCCTGTGCCTCGTGATCCTCGAAGGCGAATATGATCCCCGCTCCGAAGTCGAATCCGTCGAGGAAGACGAACATCCCGAGTATGAAGAAGATCAGACCGAACCAGATCTCCTGGAGCGGGAGTCCGAGTATGTGGTGTGTGCTTAGTGTGAGTATCATTGTTGTCGTTTAGTCGTCACTCGGGACGCCGTAGGGCGTGTCTCTGTCTGTGTCCTTGTCGGTGTCGGTGCCTGCGTCTGTTCCTCTCCTGCCCTCCTCATCAACTCCGTCAACCTCGGGAGGACCCTCACGTATAATCCTGTATACGACGTACGAGTAGACGCCGAGTATCGCTGCGTATCCGAGGACGAAGCCCGTGAGTGTTAGAACTGCATCGCCTGAAGTAAGCGTGGGTGAGACTGCATCCTGTGTCTTCATGACTCCCTGTATGACCCACGGCTGTCTGCCGACCTCTGTGACGACCCAGCCTGTCTCTACTGC
This sequence comes from Halorutilales archaeon Cl-col2-1, assembly GCA_041891055.1. Classification (GTDB taxonomy): domain Archaea; phylum Halobacteriota; class Halobacteria; order Halobacteriales; family Afararchaeaceae; genus Afararchaeum. The sequence continues at coordinate 1,453,226 of CP169074.1, forward strand.
GACAATACCGAGAGGTGCCGAGGCTACCATCGCCTTGTGGAGTAGGTCGTCCTCGAAGAGTTCGTCCTTCCACCATCTGTAGGCTCCCCAGAATGCGAGGACGACGAACCAGGTTCCTATCGCTACCATGACCCTGAACGCCCAGAAGACTATCGCTACGGGCGGAGCCTGGGTGTCGAATGACTCCAGACCCCGTATCTCGGCAGTCGGATCGCCCCCGCTCGCTAGCCACGAGGCTCCTCCGGGTATTCCTATTCCGAATATCTCCTTAGCGCGCGGGTTGGTTATCTGATCGAGACTCGTCGGAACAGCAAAGAGGTACTCGGGGACGTACGACTCGGTCTCCCAGACAGCCTCCATCGCCGCGAACTTCTGTGGCTGTGTCTCGACTACGTGGCGTCCGTAGGCGTCTCCGTGGATGACCTGGAACGGAGCGACGAGAACCATGACTAGGAGGGCTATCTTGAGAGTCTTCCTCCAGAACCGCGAGTCACGGTTAGTCCAGACGTGGTAGGCGGCGACGCCTGCCATGAAGACGGCGACCGAGAGGACGGCGGCACTCTGCATATGCGTGTACATCCACGGGAACCTCGGGTTGGCGTATGCGGCTATCGGGTCGACGAGTGTGATTATGGGCTGTCCGTCCTCCATGACTGTCTCGAATCCCCTCGGCGTCTGCATCCATGAGTTGGCGATGAGTATCCAGAGCGCGGAGAGCCACGACCCGAGAGCGACCATCACTCCCGCGAAGAAATGGAGCTTGTCGGAGACTTTCTCCTTGCCGAAGAGGAAGATTCCGAGGAATGTGGCTTCGAGCATGAAAGCCATCATCCCCTCGACCGCGAGGGGTCCTCCGAATAGCTCTCCGACCGACTCCGAGAAGGCGGCGAAGTTGGTTCCGAACTCGAACTCGAGGACTATTCCTGTAACTGTGCCGACGACGAAGCTGACTGCAAATATCTTCGTCCAGAAGTCGCGGAGCTGTTCGTAGACTCCGTCGTCGGATCTCATGCTCTTCCACGTGAAGTAGACGAGGAACGGACCGAGTCCCATCGACATCACGGGGAAGATTATGTGTACGACCGTCGTCAGCGCGAACTGAAGACGGCTTGCGAATACTGGGTCCATATTGGTTACCTCCTACTCTTGTAGTAGCTTCCGTAGACGCTTAACCCCTTCTTAAGAGCCAAGATTTAGTATGTGGATTGGTCTCAGCATGAAAGGAGCAATATTTGGCTAGTTCTCGACTGGTACGTCGACGAGGTTACCCCACTCGGTCCAAGAGCCGTCGTAGTTGGCGACCATGCCGTAGCCGAGTAGCTCTGAGAGGACGAACCAGACGAGAGACGACCTTTCGCCTATGCTACAGTAGACGATGACGTCCCTGTCAGGGGTGATACCGCGATCCTCGAATAACGACTTGAGTTCGTCGCGGCTCTTGAACCTGCCGTCGTCGTCTATCGTCTTCGACCAGTGGAAAGCCTCGGCACTCGGAATATGTCCACCGACCTCGACCTGAGGAACCTCTCCCGGCGGCGCGAGGCTCTCACCTCTGAACTCCGACGGACTCCTGACGTCGAGTATCTTGGTGTCCTGTCTGAGAGCCGCCTTTACGTCGTCCCTGTACGCACGTATCTGTTCGAGTGTCTGTCCGGCGTCGTAGTCGCGCTGGGTGAAGTCGGGGGTATCACACGTCTGGTCGTAACATCTCTCGTCCCAGTAGTTCTTGCCGCCGTTCATGAGGTATACGTCGTCGTGTCCGTAGTAGGTCATCATCCAGTAGGCGTACGCAGCGAACCAGTTCCACTGGTTACCGTAGAGAACAACAGTCGAGTCCTCGGTGATCCCCTTCTCACCCATTATCTCCTCGTACGACTTCTTGTCGGGGACTCCACGGCAGTTCTTCTGGGCTATGTCCTCCTCCCACGTCATCCTCGCCGCACCTGGTATGTGCCAGTCGTCGTAGGTCTCCCTCTCGGAGTCGACCTCGACGAGGCGCATAGACGTGTCATCTGTGGCGAACTCCTCGAGACGATCCTTCACCCAGTCAGCCTCTACGAGGACGTCGTTGGCGTACTCCGACTCCTTTCCGAGAGCCTCATCGGAGAGCTCGTAACACGTCTGTCTCGCGTCGTGGACAGCGGGACTCGTATCGACGAAGCCCTCCTCTTCGAGGCGTTTAAGACCGTACCTAGTCGTACGTGTCGAGAGAAGTGTCTCCTCGGATATCTTCTTCTGAGTCATCCGTCCACATCTCTCAAGTGTCTTGTATATGAACTTAGAACTAGGTGGGAGTTCACGGAGTCTTTCTGTGATGGAGGGAGTCTCGGAGTCGGTGTTGGGACTGGAGTCTGATGACATGGCTAGATATACGGGCTGAGTTATAATACTCTATGGGTTCGTACATCTAGAGAAAGAACTATGAAACCCGGCAATAAATGTTGGAACTTCGGCGTTTCTCAGAAGTACTAAACATATTTTGGGCTTAGAGAACGTATAAGCCCGAACGTGTAATAGATACACACGACTATGGCAGATAAGATAACCGTAGAGGAACTCAGAGACAAGCAGGACAGTGACGACGACTACGTTCTCGTAGACACGAGGAACCAGGAGGACTACGAGAACTGGCACATCGGCGGCGCAGTCAACGTCGAGTACTCCCACTCCGACGACGAACTCAGAGGTGACTGGGAAGGGCTCGTCGAAGACCTCGGAATAGAGACGGACGACGAGATAGTCACGATCTGTGCGAAGGGCAAGTCGGCGAAGTCGTTCGCCGAGTATCTCGAAGGAGAAGGCTATACAGACGTAAAGAGCGTCGAGGGCGGCATGGAGTCGTGGAGCATGGTCTACGACATAGTCCCCGTAGCCACACAGAGTGACGAGATAGACATCATACAGCTTCAGAGGAGATCGAAGGGATGTCTCGGATACATAGTCGGTGACAAGGCGACCGGGGAGGCTGCGGCGATAGACGTCACACGTGCGACCGAGACATTCAAGAACGCCGCCGCCGATTACGGCTACGACATCGCTTACGTCTTAGACACACACATACACGCAGACCATATCTCGGGAGGAAGAAGGTTCGCTGAGGAGCTCGGTGTTCCGTACTACCTCGGAGAGAGAGCGAGAACGAGAGACCCCGACTACGACTTCGACGGCTTAGACCAGAACGAGGTACTCGAAGTCGGAGAGAACGTAGACATCAAGGCGATCCCGACGCCGGGACACACGACGGGAATGACGTCTTATCTCATCAACGACGAGGCTCTGACGACGGGAGACACAGTCTTCGTCGAGTCGATAGGACGCACGGAGCTCCAGTTCGCGGGAGACGAGGCAAAGGGAGGTGCTGAGATGCAGTACGACACCCTCCACGACAAGATTCTGTCGGAGCCCGACACAGTCAAGATACTCCCGGGACATTTCTCGGTCACAGACGACGGCGAGTTCATCGACGTCACACCCGGTACACCGATGATGACGACTGTCGGTTACCTCAGACAGAACAACAGAGCGCTCCAGATGGACGAAGACGAGTTCGTCGATTACATGTTCGACAACATACCCTCGAAGCCCCCCAACTACGAGAAGGTCATCGCCACCAACAGCGGCGACTACGAGCCTGAGGACAAAGCCGAGGAAGACGAACTCGAACTAGGTCCCAACCGCTGTGCCGCGACCGAGGAAAGTATGGTCGCTGACGACTGAGACGGCGAGACACACACATACACACAACGGTTTGAACCCAATAAACAAAAACAACACAACAGAAAGGACAGATCAATGCTCGGACTAGAGTCATTATCGGCGAACGTGAAAGCCCTCGCCATAATCGGGATACTACTGACGGAGGCTATCGTGCTGAACGCCTTCTACGGATTTCTCGACCAGGCGTTTGCTCCAACCATAATGAAGTACATAAAGGGTGAATGAGATGGTATTAGGAGTAGGCACCTCAACGATAGCGATCTTCATTACGTTCGGGGTACTGATAGGAGTCCTCTTCGGATTCTTCGGTATGGGAGGCAGTCTCCTCATACTCCCTGCAATACTCGTAGCGGGATATCCCGCAGACGTAGCCGCAGGTAACAGCCTCGCGTTCGTCTTCGGAACCGCAGTGATCTCGGTTCTCAAACACCGTGACCACGGACAGATAGACTACAAACTCGGTGCCGTCTTCCTCTTAGGCGGCACGCTCTTAGGAGAGACAGTAGGACACGAGATACTCAACATGCTGAAGGCTCGCGGTCTCTCAAACGTCGTCGTGAGCCTCATACTCGTGACGATACTCGTCGTGATGGGAGTCATCATACTCAGGGACGCGCGTTCGAGCAGTGAGTCGGGAGATGGCGCCGAGTCGGGCGCGGGAATACAGGAGACTGTCGAGTCGTTCGACGTCCCACCGAAGATAGATATAAAAGGAGGCGTCGAGGTCTCGGTCTGGGTCACCCTCTCTATCGCTTTCTTCATAGGACTCCTCGCGGGTCTGATAGGCGTGGGCGGAGGCTTCCTCGTGATGCCCGCGATGACATACATACTCGGAGCCCCCGCGGCGGTCGCGGTCGGAACCGACCTCTTCCAGATCGTGGGTCTCGGAGCCTACGGAACCTTCCTCAACGTCTCGAAGATCAACCTCGGCATAGTGATGCCTCTCTTAGCCGGAAGTGCTCTCGGAGCACGTATCGGTGCGAGTGCAACGTCAGTCACAGACGGAGAGGAAATAAAGGAGTACTTCGCCGTGATGCTCCTGATATCGGCGGTCTCTACCGCTAGTAAGCTCGCGGCTAACCAGTACGGCATCGAGATACTCAATACCGTGAGTATAGTCTTCGTCGTAGGTGCGGCGTTCCTCGTTACGGGCGTCATACTCTACACGAGCATACAGAACATAAGAGAGGAGAGTAGTTCGAGCACTGCTGCGGTCGCCGCGGACTAGAACTCGAACTCGGAGTAGTCGGCGACGTAGCGTCTGTCTTTCTGTTCGTTTTCTCGTTCTCGCGTCTTCTCTTCGACGCTGTCGACGGAGTAAAACTGTATCTGTCTCTCGTGTTTGGTCATGACCTCGAAGCCGTAGTTCTCGGAGATGTACTTCAGGCTCCTGTCTGTCTCGTCCACGAAGTCGGTGTGTCTACCGAGACGTCTCCCAACGACTTCGTCTGACTTTTCCTCGACTCGGTCGAGTCTCCGCTCAAAGCTCTCGACGAGGTCTCTGCGTATCTCGTAGCCGACGGAGTTACGTCCCGCTACGACCGCCGCAAGCGACGTGGTTCCTGTTCCCCAGAACGGATCGAGAACCGTGTCGCTGTAGACCGAGTACATATTTATGAGACGGTAGGGGATCTCGAACGGAAACGCAGCCGACGTGTCACGGAGAGTCTCAGATCCGTCGTTGAGGTCGAGTGACTGCGACTCACCTCTGACGTCAGTCCAGACGTCCGAGAACCAGTCGTTGCGTTCCTCCCAGAAGTAGGCACTCTCGTAACGTCTCTCGGAGTGGGGCTCGAACTCCCTCTTCGACTTGCGGAAGACGAGTATATGTTCGTGTTCGAGTGTGACGTAGGCGTTCGTCGGAAGCATCCCCGACCCCATGAACTTGGCGGCGGAGTTGGTGGGCTTTCTCCACAGAACCGTGGGGAGTGGCTCGTACCCCATCTCCGAGAACTTACGTGTTATACGTGAGTGGTTGGGGTATCTCTCGAAGGAGCCGCCGATCTTACGTGTAGCGTCGCCGACGTTTACACAGACTACACCGCCCTCCGAGACTACGTCGTCGACCGACTCCCAGACCTCGTCGAGCTCTCGGTGCATGAGACTGAAAGCAGTCCGGTCATCGCCGTCGTCGAGCGCGTCACGTATCTCAGGGTTTAGATCCGAGAAGACGTCGTCCCACATCTCTATCATTGGATACGGTGGCGATGTAACCACGAGGTTGACATCTCGATCGGATCTCATACGTCTAGAGTCGCCGAAGAAGACGTCGTGTTGTGTCCTCATGTCTCGGCTACTCGACATCCAATCACGAGTTCGAGTATCGGCTCTGTCTCCGGGAGACACGCCACGCATAGAAACTTCGGTTTTTCAAGTGCGTAGTTCATACTTAGTTAAGAAGAGGTAGTCCGAGGTTACTTAACATCGGCGAGGCGAGCGAGAGCGGCGACCGATACGAGCGCGAGGACGGCGACTACGGCTCCGAAGCCGGGGAGCGAGTTAGCGTTCGATGTTGAATCCGACCCCGACGGCTCTGATGACGAAGAAGTAGTCGAGGCGTTAGACGAGTCCGAGCCCGAATCCGACCCCGACTCCGACTTCTGAGCCAGAGCGACTGCTGCCTCATCAAGCTGACTCTGTACCGTACGTGTCGTGTTCTCGACCTTCTCAACCGACGCGTTGTTCTCGATCTGGGACGGAAGCTTCTCGTGTATATTCCTCTCTAAACTTGCGACTAAGCCGGGGTCGATACGGCTTAGCTCAGCCTCGTATCCCGGGTCCTCCCAGTTGTCGTGGTGGGACTCGTGAGAGAGGTTGTGTGCCCTCTGTCTGTCACCCTGTCTGTAGAGTTCGAGTGCCTCGTCTAAGTCCGACTGAAGATTCTCGACTGTCTGAGTCACGTTCGAGTCGCCGCCCGTCTCCTGTGCCCCGACTGGCGCGGAGACGAGTCCAACTACGGCTATCAGTAACGCTAGTGTCACGGATACGGTATGATCGGCGTTCATTTTAGGCTGACCTAATACGACCTTCAATTAGGTAAGCCTAAAAGATTGTGGTTCGAGTTTGGGTGTCCGACAGTATTATTGAGCGACCGATGTAACTAAGCAGTAATAATGCGAAAACAGCACGGTTTCAGAAGTAACACACGTCTCGACGACGCCCTCGACGTCTTTCTCGACCACGTCTCACGTATCGAGAGGTCGGAGACCGTCGGGCTCGAAGATGCCGACCGCAGAGTTGCGGCGAGCGACGTCGAGGCGGAGAGGGACGTTCCGGGCTACGACAGAGCGGCAATGGACGGCTACGCCGTGAGGGCGAAAGACACCTACGGCGCGAGTACGGAGTCGCCCTCGTCACTCGAAATCACCGAGGGAGAGGTCGAAGAAGGCGAGGCAGTGGCTGTGAGCACGGGAGAGGAGATACCCGACGGAGCCGACGCAGTCGTGATGGTCGAGGACACGAGACAGGTCGGCGGGATGGTCGAGGTCGAGACCGGGGTGTCGAGGGGAAAGAACGTCGGCGAGGCGGGCGAGGACGTCGCTGTGGGGGACTCCGTCGTCGACGAGGGGCACCGTCTGCGTCCGAGTGACATAGCGGTTCTGAGGAGTCTCGGAATGGACGAGGTCGAGGTCTACGACAAGCCCGAGGTCGCAGTAATTCCGACGGGCGAGGAGCTCGTCGAGTCAGACCCCGATCCGGGTGAGATCATAGAGACAAACGGCGAGATGGTCTCGAACTACGTCGAGAGATGGGGTGGAAGACCGCGTTACGAGGATATAGTCGAAGACGACTTCGATGCTATCTCGGAAGCCGTCGTAGACGCCGCCGACGCCGATCTGGTCGTGACTACGGGGGGGTCGAGTGTGGGCGAGAGAGATCTGACCCCGGAGGTCATAGACGAAAACGGCGAGATACTCGTCCACGGAGTCGGAATAAAGCCCGGACATCCCGTGGGTCTCGGTGTCGTCGAGGGTACACCGGTCGTGATGCTTCCCGGATACCCCGTGTCTTGTGTGGTCAACTCGTTCCTTTTCGTGCGCCCCGCCGTCCGCGAACTCGGAAGCATAGACGCGCCGCCAGACCCGACGGTCGACTGTGTCTTAGACGAGAAGATAAACTCCGAGGTCGGAAAGAGAACATTCACACGTGTGAGTGTAGAGAGACGTGACGGAGAACACGTTGGGGTTCCGACGAGAACGAGCGGCGCGGGAGTCCTGTCGAGTGTCTCGGAGGCTGACGCAGTTATCGAGACGGGCGAGGAGAACGAGGGCTACGACGCGGGTGAGGTCGTAGAGGCAGTCTACTGGGAGTGGGGATGTTAAGATGAGCACGAGAAAAGAGTTCAGGGACTTAGCGAGTCTCGAAGAGGCTGTCGAGGTCGTAGAGGAGCTAAAGACCGAGAGACGTACCGAGACAGTCGGTATAAGAGAAGCCGACGGACGTGTTCTGTCGGAGGCTGTCGACTCGCCGATAGACGTTCCTGGATTCGACCGGTCGGTGATGGACGGATACGCTGTGAGAGCGGAGGACACCTACGGAGCGACAGAGGACGACCCCGTCGAACTCGAAGACACGGGGACGGTACGCGCGGGAACTCGTCCCGAGATAGCCGTAGACGAAGGCGAGGCAGCCGAGATACCCACCGGAGCGGTGATACCTGAGGGTGCCGACGCAGTCGTGATGGTCGAGGAGACTCAGGAGACCGACGGAGGTGTCGAGGTCTACAAGGCGGTCGCACCCGGCAACAGCATAATGTCAGCGGGCGCCGACGTTGCCGCGGGCGAACGTGTCCTCTCGAAGGGTACACGTCTCACGCCGCGCGAGATTGGTCTCCTCGCGGCGCTCGGGTTCGACGAGGTTGACGTCTACGAGAAGCCAAAGGTCGGCATCGTGAGCACGGGAGACGAGATAGTCAGACCCGGAGGGGGTCTCGAAGCCGGACAGATCTTCGACGTCAACACATTCTCTGTCGCCGCCGCGGTCGAGGAAGCCGGCGGAGACCCGGTCGTATACGAACACGTCGGCGACGACTACGACAGGATGGAGGAGGTACTGAGAAAGGCGAGCGAGGACTGTGACCTCGTCCTCTCAAGCGGTTCGACGAGCGCGAGTGCAGTCGACGTAGTCTACCGAGTTATAGAGGAGAAAGGCGAGATGTTACTCCACGGAATCGCCGTAAAGCCCGGAAAGCCGACTATATTCGGAAGACTCGGCGACGCGTCGTATATCGGTCTTCCCGGGAACCCGATCAGCGCCCTATCGATCTTCCGTCTCTTCGCGTCGCGCGTGGTAAGACACGCCGCGGGTCTCCCCGAGGTACCCGAGTCGCGGAAGACAGAGGCAGTGATGGCGGACTCGGTGCGCTCGGACGTCGGAAGGACACGTCTCCTTCCCGTCGGTCTCGTCGAGTCGCCCGAGAGAGGTCTCCTCGCGTACAGCCTCGACAAAGGAAGCGGAGCGACGACTTCTCTCTCGGAGGCGGACGGATACGTCGTCGTAGAGTCAGAGGTCAACTACCTCGCTGACGGCGACGAAGTCGAGGTGGTTCTCCTCGGAGACAACGTCGAGGCTCCGGCTCTTCTCGGCGTGGGCGGGGCGGACAGCGTCGTAAACGAGGCAGTCGAAGATACCGACGCAAGGTCCAGATGGCTCGACGTCGGATCTGTCGCTGGAGCGAGGAAAGTCAGGGACGGCGTCGCGGACATAGCGGGGGTTAACCTCTCCCCCGACTACCTAGACAGCCTCGGTGTCGAGGACGCGTGTCTCGTAAGGGGATACGAGAGACATGTGGGTCTCGTAGTCGAAGAGGGTAATCCCGAGGGGTACGAAGGAATAGGGGATATCGAAGACGGCGTCAGGTTCGCGGGACGCACCGACGCGTCGGGTACACGCGTCCTACTCGACGAGATTCTCGAAGAAGACGAAAAAGAAGTCGAGATTCTGAGCTTCAGGTCACACGACGGGGTCGCCAACGCAGTCAAGAACGGGAAGGCAAAGGTCGGCATAGGTCTCGAAGACGTCGCCGAGGAACACGGTCTCGGGTTCGTGCCTCTGAGATGGGAGAGCTTCGACTTCCTCGTCGCCGAACCGCGCGCCTCGAAGGACGGTGTCGAGAGATTCTTGGAGACCGTAGAGTCGCTGGATCTCGAAGACGAGGTCGGCTACAGGTCGGTCGAGAACGCCGGAGAGGTCGTCGAGGACTGGTAGTCGCCTGAGTTCGAAATACGTGCCGCGTCAAGAGACGCGATCTCGTCGACTGACTCGACGTTTATGTCGGCTTCTACGGGATGTCCGAGACGGTCGATATGGCTCGCAGTAATACCTGCGTTCCAAGCGCCTTTGACATCGGAGGTCGAGTCGCCCACCATGACGGTAGACTCGGTGTCAGCGTCCGACGAGGGCTCGGCACCGATCTCAGACATACATCTCTGTATCGGATTAGGGTCGGGCTTGAAGCCTATGTCGTACGAACACGAGACGACGGTGTCGAAATGGTGGTCGAGTCCCGCCTTTTCGAGAGCGGGGACGGCGAGTTCAGGTGGTGAATGTGTCACGACCCCCTTCTTCGCGTCGATCTCCTCTATCGAGTAGGCGTCGTCGTAGGCGTAGGTGTACTCTAAACGTCTCTCGACTGTGTCGACCTCGTCGAAGACGTCCCAGAAATCCCGCGGCTCGTCGTACCCCCACGACCGGAGTATCTCGTCACGTGAGTCTTCGCCGATTCCGTGCCACAGATTACGTATCTGGTCGTCGGAGAAGGAACGCCCGAGACGATCCTCGACCTCGTCGAAGACTGCCCTCCTGTACTCTTCCTCGACGTCGACTATGACACCGTCGAGGTCGAAGAGGTAGTAGTCGAACATCTACTTCTACGTACGTCTCCACCGATATAATGCCTTGTGCCTTCTGCTAAAATCCGATACATTCTTTAATCCGAGAGACTAAGATGTGGGTGAGGGTTCGTGGTCTAGCTGGTTATGACACCTCCTTGACATGGAGGAGGTCCCCAGTTCGAATCTGGGCGAACCCATGAACGATTTTACGAGTGAATGGTGAGAACAGATTCGGATCAGGGAACGTCGTGACCGTGGTTCAAATCTGGGCGAACCCATGAACGATTTTACGAGTGAATGGTGAGAACAGATTCGGATCAGGGAACGTCGTGACCGTGGTTCAAATCTGGGCGAACCCATGAACGATTTTACGAGTGAATGGTGAGAACAGATTCGGATCAGGGAACGTCGTGACCGTGGTTCAAATCTGGGCGAACCCATGAACGATTTTACGAGTGAATGGTGAGAACAGATTCGGATCAGGGAACGTCGTGACCGTGGTTCAAATCTGGGCGAACCCATGAACGATTTTACGAGTGAATGGTGAGAACAGATTCGGATCAGGGAACGTCGTGACCGTGGTTCAAATCTGGGCGAACCCATGAACGATTTTACGAGTGAATGGTGAGAACAGATTCGGATCAGGGAACGTCGTGACCGTGGTTCAAATCTGGGCGAACCCATGAACGATTTTACGAGTGAATGGTGAGAACAGATTCGGATCAGGGAACGTCGTGACCGTGGTTCAAATCTGGGCGAACCCATGAACGATTTTACGAGTGAATGGTGAGAACAGATTCGGATCAGGGAACGTCGTGACCGTGGTTCAAATCTGGGCGAACCCATGAACGATTTTACGAGTGAATGGTGAGAACAGATTCGGATCAGGGAACGTCGTGACCGTGGTTCAAATCTGGGCGAACCCATGAACGATTTTACGAGTGAATGGTGAGAACAGATTCGGATCAGGGAACGTCGTGACCGTGGTTCAAATCTGGGCGAACCCATGAACGATTTTACGAGTGAATGGTGAGAACAGATTCGGATCAGGGAACGTCGTGACCGTGGTTCAAATCTGGGCGAACCCATGAACGATTTTACGAGTGAATGGTGAGAACAGATTCGGATCAGGGAACGTCGTGACCGTGGTTCAAATCTGGGCGAACCCACTGATCTAACTTTTGTGAGGGGAATACTGAATACAGTTCGAACCAGAGAAGAGAGCGCGCTGTGACCTTATTCTTCTAACAGAGTTAGACTCTTATCCCACCAGCACCCTTAAGGTGTATGGCTACGTCCATACACATAGATGCAAGACGGGGGTGTAGACGAGGAGCCCGACTACCGTATAAATCTACCATCGGGTACTGTCGTCGACGTAACCATAAACAAAGTTGAACCTTGGGAGAAGTATCCAGAAGGATGGCATTACGGTCTCCATTACGGAACACGCGAGGGTGAAACACTCCTACGGTATGACAACGGACACAACGACGACGAACACCACCGCCACACCCCAGACGGTGACGAGACTGTGGAGTTTCCGGGTATGGAAGAGCTATACAGACGTTTCCTCGAAGAGGTGAGACAGCATGAACAAGAAAGAAACTGAATCCGAGACAGAGACCGAGACCACGCTTCACGTCAAGTATATGGAGTCCGACAAGGCTCTCGAAAAGCCGCTCGAAGGCATAAGGGAGATGGAAGAGGGCGGCGAGCCCGACGAGACACCGATGGTGATCGTCACCACGAAGGAAGACCTCAACCGCGTGACACGTGACACGACTATCGACCTCATAAACGCCGTCGCGAAACACGAGCCCGAGAGCATACGTCAGACTGCACGTCTCGTCGACAGGTCGCCGATAGACGTAAAGAAAAACCTCGACGAACTGGAGAGAATAGGTCTGATCCGTCTCGAGGAGGAGGACGGCGCGAAACGTCCCGTCGTATGGTACGATACGCTCGACCTCGAAGTTCCGGTTTCGGCGTAAGCGTCAGACTCGTCTGACATACGGTTACGTTTAGATCTATCTCAAGACGGATAATTCTACTCGACACTACGCAACCTGTAAAGAGTTAAACCCGAGATACGTCTATCTTCTGTATGGGAGAACTCCGTATCACGAACACGCTCACGGGCGAGAAGGAGGTCTTCGAGCCGCGCGACTCGGACTCGGAAGACAGTGTTGTCTCTCTCTACGTCTGCGGACTCACGGTTAGTGACGACCCACATCTCGGACACGCACGTACGTGGGTCTCCTTCGATGTCCTTCACAGGTACTTGGAGCACAAGGGCTACGAGGTCAGGCATGTCGAGAACATCACCGACATCGACGACAAGATCATAGACAGAGCCCACGACGAGGACGTCTCCCCGAGCGAGGTCGCGTCGAGGTACTCGCACCAGGTCTACGACGACATGAGGGCTCTCAACCTCAGACGTGTCAACGTCCGTCCGCGCGTGACACAACACGTCGACGACATAGCCGAGATGGTAGGGACTCTGATCGAGAAGGGCTATGCCTACGAGTCAGGCGGCGACGTCTACTTCGACGTCTCGGAGTTCGAGGAGTACGGCAAGCTCTCGGGACAGAAGCTCGAAGAGCTCGAGTCGCAGGGCGAGGAGTCTGGAAAGAAACGCGATCCCGCCGACTTCGCTCTCTGGAAGAAGTCGAAGGAGGGCGAGCCTTCGTGGGAGTCGCCGTGGGGCGAGGGACGTCCGGGATGGCACATAGAGTGCTCGGCGATGAGCACGACACATCTCGGCGAGAGTATCGACATACACGGAGGCGGACGTGATCTAGTCTTCCCCCACCACGAGAACGAGATAGCACAGACAGAGGCAGCGACCGACCACGACTTCGCGCGGTACTGGATGCACGTCGGTCCTCTCAGGGTCGAGGGCGAGAAGATGTCGACGTCTCTCTCGAACTTCTGGACCGTACACGACGCACTCGACGAGTACTCGGCGAACGAGATACGTGCCTTCCTGATATCGACACAGTACGCTAAGCCACAGAGCTTCGACGACGGGTCTCTCGAGGAGGGCGCGAAGAGATGGGAGAGGATCGAGAACGCCGTACGTACGTGTGAGGACGCGATGGACTCCGACGCCGCGAAGGCTAAGGAGACCGACGAGAGCCTGAGGGAGACAGCCTCGGTAGCCGAGGAGAGATTCGAGGAGGCGATGGACGACGACCTCAACACCCCCGAGGCACTCGCAGTTCTCTTCGATCTCGTCAACGAGGTAAACGCCCACGTCGAGGACAACGAAGTCTACGACTACGAGGGACTCTTCGAGGCGTGGAGGACTCTGAGAGAACTCGGCGAGGTTCTCGGATTCGACTTCTCGGAGGGACGCAGTACTGAGGGTCTGTCTGACAGCCTCATAGAACTACTCCTCGACCTGAGAGAGGATGAGAGGCAGAAGGGCAACTACGAGACAGCCGACTCCATAAGGGACGGTATACGTGACCTGGGGGTTGAGGTCGAGGACACCGACGAAGGCACGACGTATAGATACTAGACATCGACGGGACAGCCAGCGACCTCGCCGCCCCTCATTCCGTCGGCGATCCAGTAGACAGAGACTAGGAGAGCGAGCGCCGCAAGGACGGAAAACTCGACGCCGTCAAACGGCAGGAAGGCGAGACCTCCGACGACTCCAAAGACCGAGAGGATTCCGGCGAGAACGGCGGTTCCACACGCCGCACATCCGGCTCCGAGGACGCCGAGAAAGAGACCCACAGCACTTCCGGAGCCCTCACGTACCGAGACTCCGTTTTCCTTGAAATGGTAGGCGAGCATCGAGAGGTTGACCCCGAAGAGTCCTGCGACGCCTACGATGAAAGTCGACATCACGAAGGGGTACGAAGGGCTCACGAAGGGGTAGAGACCCTGGAGGATTCCGAGGCGCGCGCCGAGGGGCAGGCTTCCGGTGACAACTGTGTCTAAGAAGAGCGCCATGTTCTGTGAGATTACGAGGACGTTTAGACCCACGAACCCCGCGACGGCTGCGAGTACGGCATAGGCGGGGATCGAGAGAACGAGACGCGCAGTCCTCGCCATGAGACGGAAGTCATCCTTACGTTTGGGTACCGTGAGACTCATTGTTATGTTATAGCTGGAGAGCGTTCTCGAAGACGGAGTAGCCTCTCGCTCCCTCTACCTTGGTGACGTACTCGCCCGACTTGAAGAGTGTGAAGGTCGGAGTCGCCCTTATACCCGAGTTCCTTCCAGCCTCCATGTCGTCCTGTATCTCCTCGTCGTAGCCGTGGTTCCTCGCTTCCTCAACGACCGCCGCGGCATCGAGGTCGGTGTTCTGGCTGAGATACGACTGGGTCTCGTCGAGGACGTTGTCGGTCGATATCGAGTCCTGGTTCGAGAAGTAGAACTCCTTGAGATCCCAGTATGCGTCGGCGTCACGCGAGTAGACGGCTTCGAGCGACTGCGCCGCGGGATTGCCCCAGTCCTTGACTATGGGCATGAGACGTGAGTAGTAGGTTACCTTGCCCGTGTCTATGAGCTCCGACTTTATCTGAGGGAGAGTGTTGTCGTCGAACCTCGCACAGAATGGGCACCCCGGACCCTCGAATGAGACAATGACCGCCTGTGTCTCGGACGGCGGGTCTCCGAGGTGGGGCTCGTCTTGTATTCCGACGGTCGACGAGTGGCTCTCGAATGTCTCTGTCGCGTCGGACTGAGATTCAGAACCAGATCCAGACCCGGAGTCAGAAGCCCCTGTCTCAGAACCGCCCCCACCTGTCATTCCTGTACATCCCGCGACCGAGACGGCTCCTACGGCACCCGCTATACGGAGGAAGTTTCTTCTGCGTCTGTCGTCCATACTCAGTCTTGTACTTCGAGTAATAAATCCCTGTTCCCTCTTTCGGGTTCTCTACTCACACAGAGAGATGAAGTTCTCGAATACTTCGAGACCCATCTCGGTGTGTGACACCTCGGGGTGCCACTGGACGCCGTATAAGGGAAGAGACTCGTGGCGCATAGCCTCTATCTCACAGATCTCACTCGTCGCTGTCTTGACGAAGTCGTCGGGTAGCTCCTTGACCTCGTCGCCGTGGGACGCCCACGTCGATATACTGTCGTCGAATCCCTCGAACAGACCCTCTTTTTCGAGTATCTCGACCTCGACGTCGGCGAAACCTCCGTAGTTCCCCTCGTCGACTACCCCTCCGAACTCGTCGGCTATTATCTGATGACCGAGACAGATTCCGAGGACTGGAACCTGTACGTCGGGCGAGAGGTAGTCGCGCGAGTTCCCCGCCTCTTCGATAGAGGGTCCGCCGCTGAGTATTATGCCGTCGGGGTCGTCGGTGAGGACGTTCTTGGACGGAACCGAGTTGTCGACTATATCGTGTTCGACTCCCAGGTCGCGCATCGCCCTGCCTTCGAGATGTGTGAACTGTCCTCCGTTGTCGACTATAACGATACGTGTCATTGGTGGCTCTTAGTCCCGTCTCACATTAACGTCTGTCATTCAGTCTTCTGTGCTCGTCATGCACCCGAAGCCTCGGGGGGCTCTTCCTCGGCTGAGCCGGACGTGAACCTCAGGAGAAAGAGTGTAAGCTCGAAGAGTGTGACCATAGTAGCCGCGACGATTATCGCCGCCATTCCGCTCGGGTCGGGAGCGAACAGGAAGGCGACGCTCAGGAAAGTGAGCCAGACGATTATCCTCTTCGAAGCTAGCCAGTCGCGCGAGGTGACGTTCATCTTGACAGCGAGGAAGATCACGAGAGGAATCTGGAAGACTACACCGAGTCCGAGAGACAGGAGGATTATGAGGCTGAATGTCTCGGAGAGTCCAAGACCCGAGTCGGCGACTGGCTCGGAGTACCTCAGGAAGTAGTCGAAGACCGCGGGAAGTGCGACGAAGTAGGAGAATACGAGTCCGAGTGCGACGAGGATCACCGAGACGGGCGCGACAGCGATGTAGTACTTTCTCTCGTGGGGGTAGAGTCCGGGCTTCATGAAAGCGAATGTCTCGTAGACGAGAACGGGTACCGCCGCGGCTACGCCAGCCATCGCACTGAACTTGAGACGCGTAAGTATCAGACCGAACGGCTTGTAGACACGTATCTCGGTGTTCGGGAGGAAGTTGTACCAAATCGTCCGTATCATCTCGGTCGAGAAGTAGAAGACGACGATCATTCCGACCGAAATCACGAAGAGGACGACGAGGAGACGTCTGACCATCTCCTCTATGTGTGCGGTGAGAGGGAGCTCCTCGTCCTCAAGCGACATTACGAAGGCGTAGTCGTCAGATGGGTTTATAGCTTGTGTCTCACGTCAGACCGTCCTACTCGGGTCTGTGGAATGTACGGTGTCGTCCGAGTTCGAGTAAGTCGAAAGAGTTGATAGTCTCAAGAAGAAAGACACGGTAATGGCTGAGGGTCTCGACGCCGGCGTCTTCTACAACGGTGTCGCCGAAGTCGCCGACTCGGCGCGGAAGCATCTCATCAAGATAGTCGTGACTTTCCTGATCGGGATGCTGGCGACGATAGCCTTTCTACGTGTCTACTTCTTCGAAGCCGTCGAGAAAGAGCAGTTGGCTCTCGTCAAGGGCGTCAGGATAGTCTATGTCGAGCCTTTCGAGGTCATACTTCTTCAGGCGAAGATAGGTATGATCGCAGGCGCGATACTCGTTCTACCTCTGGTTGTCTACTACGGCAGGAAGCCTCTCAGAGAGAGAGGTGTGCTACCGGATCCGAGCGATATACCCAACAAGAAGACGTTAGCCGTCTTCGGTGTCTTCGTGGTAGCTCTCTTCGTCGGCGGCGTGGCGTATGCCTACCTCTTCATGCTGCCGTTCATATTCCGTTTCGTCTCACAGGCGGCTACACAGCAGGGAATCGAGCCCACCTACCGTATATCGAAGTTCGTGACCTTTGTACTCGCCTACTCGGCAATATTCGGCTTCGCTGCGGAGCTGCCGTTGGCTATGACGTTCGCGGTCAAGTCAGGAATCACGACCTACGACTTTCTCAAGTCGAAGTGGAGACATTTCACCGTAGTCGCGGCGTTCGTCTCGGCTATGATCACTTCTCCCGACCCGATGACTCAGTTAGTCGTCCTGGGTCCGATAGTCGGAATCTACTTCGTGGGTCTCGGCGTCATAAGAGTGGTCGCACCGAGAAAGATCAAGCGCGACAGGGAGATGAGACGTAATCTCTCCGACGAGGACTCGGGTCTTGGACTCTTCGAGGGGTCGGACGACAGTAGCAGTGACAGTGAGAGTGTAGTCGAAGGGTCGGAGACGGAGTCCGAGGCTTCGAGCGGGACTGAGAGTGGAGACACGGAGGACTCAGAGCCGAAGTCCTTAGAGGACAGGGGTCTGATAGACGTAGCTTCGTCGGTCGGAGGTGCTCTTAGGACACACACCGCAAAGCTTCTGGGTGTCTTCTTAGTTGTCACGGGTGGCGTCTTCTACTGGCTCCTCTACGCGGGTATAGAGATTATACAGAGGCAGACTGTGTCGCACATGTCGGGGAGTCTCCAAAGCCAAGTTAACCTCGTGATGCTAGAGCCCTTCGAGATGGTCTTCCTCGTTGTCAAGATCAGTCTCATAGCGGGCGTCGTCGCGCTGGTTCCCGTGGTACTCTACTACTCGTGGAGTATACTCGTCTCCGAGGGCATCGTCTCAGGAGACGGCTCGAAGCTATTCTACGTCTCACGCGCCCTGATACTCGCGGCTCTATTCGCGGGCGGAGCCGCCTACTCGTACTTCGGGATGGTTCCTGTCCTCGTGAGTCTTCTGTCACAGTCGATAGTCGACAGCGGTATGCTCGCGACCTACACGATACAGGAGTTCATCAACTTCGTCCTGATGATCTCGTTCGTCTTCGGCGTAATAGCCGAAATGCCGGCGGTGATGTACGTACTCGTCTCGACGAAGGTAGTGAAATACGAGACGCTCAAGTCGAAGTGGCGCGAGTTCACTGTAGGAGTCTTCGCACTCGGAGCTATAATCACCTCGCCCGACCCGTTCACGATGGTAGTCGTCGCGGTTCCGCTCTCGGGGTTCTACCTCGTCTCTCTCGGAATCACGAGAGTGGTCTGCCACACCAAGATAAAGGAGGTGCGTGAGGAGAACGAGAGCTTCGGAGTCGTAGAGGACGGAGGTGGAGAGTAGTGGGTCACGGATACGGGGACGAGGGAAGCGAGGAGGACTCTGTCCGTCAGTATAAGTAAGACGAGCGCGAACTGGGGAGTATGTCCAAAGAGGGAGAACACGAGTTCGGAGAGTACGGAGGACGTTATGTCCCCGAGATGTTAGAGGAGCCTCTCGAAGAGCTCGCCGACGACTACGACGAGATAAAGGACAGTCCCGAGTTCGAGGAGAAGCTAGACGGTCTTCTGCGTGACTTCGCGGGACGTCCGACACCTCTCTACCACGCAGAGACACTCTCCGAGAGGTTCGGCGCGAAGATATACCTCAAACGTGAGGATCTCCTACACGGCGGCGCGCACAAGATCAACAACGCCCTCGGTCAGGCTCTCCTCACTAAGGAGGCGGGAAAGAGCCGTCTCATAGCCGAGACGGGCGCGGGACAGCACGGTGTGGCGACTGCGATGGTGGGAGCGCTCTTAGACCTCGACACCGAGATATACATGGGGAGGAAAGACGTCGAGAGACAGACGATGAACGTCTTCCGTATGCGTCTGATGGGAGCGGAGGTCAACGAGGTAACGAGGGGCGGCGAGGGGCTCGCCGATGCGGTCGACGCCGCTCTTGAGGACTTCGCTCAGAACATGGACGACACACATTACTTAGTCGGGTCGGTCGTAGGTCCCGATCCCTACCCGCGTATGGTTCGTGACTTCCAGTCGGTGATAGGCAAGGAGGCGCGCGAACAGATACTCGAAAAGGAGGGCGAACTCCCCGACGCCGCGGTGGCGTGTGTCGGAGGCGGCTCGAACGCCATAGGTCTCTTCCACGCCTTCAGGGACGACGACGTCGAGTTTTACGGAGCTGAGGGAGGCGGAGAAGGCAAGGGATCGGAGAGACACGCCGCGCCGCTTGCCGAGGGAGAGGAAGACGTACTCCACGGAATGAAGACACGTGTGATAGAAGACGACGTCGAGGTACACTCGGTCTCTGCGGGTCTCGACTACCCCGGCGTAGGACCCGAACACGCCATGTTCCGTGAGGTCGGACGGTGTGACTACCGCGCAGTAGAGGACGACGACGCTCTAGAGGCGTTCAGAAGCCTGAGCGAGGCAGAAGGCATAATTCCGGCTCTCGAATCGAGCCACGCTATAGCTCTCGCCGAGGAGATCGCTCAGGATATGGACAGAGACGATGTGATGATAGTCAACCTCTCAGGGAGGGGAGACAAGGACATGGAGACGGCGTCACAGAAGTTCGAACTGTCTTAAACTTCTATTCTATTCTCTGAGCTGTCTTATTCTCTGTATGTTGTCGGAGTAGTCCTTGTCGTCGTCGACGGGGGTTTCGAGTATCATCGGAAGATCCTCGAAGACATCCGAGTTGACTAAGTTCGAGAAGCCGTCGTCTCCTATCTCGCCTTCGCCGATGTGCTGGTGGTTGTCCTTCTCGCTCCCGAGAGGATCCTTCGAGTCGTTGAGATGTAGTACCTCGACCTTGTCGAGACCTATCCCGTCTTCGACCGCCTCGACGGTATCTGCGAATCCGTCGGTGTCTGCGAGGTCGTAGCCAGCGGCGTGGGCGTGGCACGTGTCGATACAGACGCCTAAGCTGTCGTCGTCTGTCTCTGCTTTCTGTATCATCTCGTCTAGCTCGTCGAATGTCTTCCCGAGAGTCGTCCCCTTTCCGGCGGTGTTTTCCAGCAGGAGGGTAACCGACTCAGGTATGTCGATCTCGTCGATACCCTCGGCGACCCTCTCGATGCCGTTGTCTCTCCCCGATCCTGTGTGCGCGCCGGGATGGAAGACGAAGTACTCTATGCCGAGTTTCGCGGCGGACTCTAACTCGGATTCGAGGCAGTTGATCGACTTCTCGAAGAGGTCGTCCTTCGGTGTCGCTAGGTTGATGAGGTAGGTCGAGTGTACGACGTAGGGATGCTGATCCGCCTCGTCTACTGCGGCTCTGAAGGCGTCGGCTTCGGCGTCGTCGTAGTCGGCGACCGACCACGTCCGGGGCGATCCCACGAATATCTGTCCACAGTTGCCGCCGTACTCCTCCTCCCTCTCTATCGCGTTCTCGACGCCGCCCGCGACTGAGACGTGTGCTCCGACTTTGAAACCGGTCATAGACGGAGTTGGGTGGCTTAAGCAAAACCTGTTTCCCTTGTCCCCGAGAAGGGTCACCATGGACGAGACAGACGAACGCGAGAGGTGGGATGCGAAACACTCGAGCGACGAGTTCGAGCTTCCCGAGAACCCTGTACCTGAACTCGAACGCCTCGTCGACGAGTTCCCCGACGGACGCGCGCTAGACGTCGCGACGGGGACGGGGAGAAACGCCGTCTTCCTCGCCGAGAAGGGCTACGAGGTCGACGCCTTAGACATCTCCGAGACGGCACTCTCGGAGGCTCGTGAGACGGCGAAGGAGAGGGGGGTCGACGACGCCGTAAACTGGATACTCGCCGACGTAGACAGCTTCGACGTTCCGTGCGAGTGTTACGACGTCGTCGTAGTGAGCTTCTTCCACGATCTCGGACTAATACCCGACCTAAAGGAGAGCCTCAGAGACGGCGGCGTGGTCGTCTACGAGCACCATCTCAGGTCGACTGACGAGGTCGACTACGGGCCTAGCGAAGACAGACACCGCCTGAGGTCGAACGATCTCCTTCGTGCTTTTCTGGACATGACTGTGCTCGTCTACAGGGAGGAGACACGCGTGGAGCACGAGGACGGCGAGGAGAGACGTGGCGCGGTAGCTACCGTAGTGGCGAGAAAGAGTTCCGGTGGAAGACAGTCGTACCCCGAAACCGAGTACTAGCCCCGACGTTCACGTAGCTCGTCGAGGAGGTCGTCGAGTTGGATCTCCTTCGCGGCGAGGAGAACGAGTAGATGGTAGATGAGGTCGGCGGACTCCTCGACTACCTCGCCGGTATCGTCGTCCTTCGCAGCTAAGACGACCTCGGTCGACTCCTCGCCTATCTTTTCGAGTACGGCGTTTATCCCCTTCTCGTGTTCGAGGAGCGACGACGTGTAGCTCTCGGGCGAGGGGTTTTCACGTCTGTCCTCGACGACCTCGAAGAGTTCACGGAGTATCTGTGCCTGTGTGTCTGTGTCCCTGTCTCCGTCTTGGTCGGTGTCAGTATCAGTCATTCTCAGTCTCCGTCTTGTCTTGGTCTTCGAGTACCATCCTGTGTATCCTGTAGTCTCCCGTAAGCTCGGGATGGAAGCTCGTTCCGACGACGGAGCCGTCACGTACTGCGACTACCGAGCCGTTGACCTCGGCGAGAGTCTCGACGTCGTCGCCGACCTCCTCGACAGCGGGCGCACGTATGAAGACGGCGTGGAACGGCTCGTCAAGTCCCTTGACGTCTATCTCTGCCTCGAACGACTCCTTCTGTCTCCCGAAGGCGTTCCTGTCGACGACTGCGTCTATGACACCGAGGCTCTCGACCCTGTCGTCCTGTGGGTCTCTCGACGATACTATGAGACCCGCACACGTCGCCAGCATCGGCTTTCGGTCATCGACGTGGGCGAGTATCTCGTCGGCGATTCCCTCCTCAGTTACGAGAGACGAGATCGTCGTACTTTCGCCCCCGGGGAGAACCAGAACGTCACAGTCGGGGACTACACCCGACGAACGTATCACGACAGTCTCGACATCTATCCCGAGGTACTCGCCCGCCTCCCTGACCGCGGTCTCGTGTTCGGAGACGTCCCCCTGGACTCCGATTATACCCACTTTGGTCGTCATGTGGTAAGAAAGAGTTAGATCTTCAGTTTTATTTTATTTCAGTTTCCGCGGTACTGGAGACGTTCTTCCTCCGAGAGTCCCGACGACGAACGTCCCTTCATTCCTCCGCCGACGTTCCTGGCGATGTCGGCGAGTTCGTCGGGGTCGTCGTAGTTGTTGACAGCCTCGACGACTGCGCGTCCCATCCTCTCGGGGTCTTCTGCGCCGAATATTCCGCTGCCGACGAATATTCCGTCACAGCCTAACTGCATCATGAGTGCGGCGTCTGCGGGTGTCGCAATTCCTCCCGCGGCGAAGTTGACGACAGGGAGACGTCCTTTCTCAGCGGCTTCGTTGACGAGGTCGATGGGAGCCTCCATCTCACGTGCGAAGTTACGTCTCTCCTCCCAGTTCATGCCTTCGAGCTTACGTATCGCGCTCTTTATCCTCTTCTGGTGCTTGACGGCTTCGAGGACGTCTCCGGTACCCGCTTCTCCCTTCGTACGTATCATAGCCGCGCCCTCGTCTATACGTCTGAGAGCCTCGCCGAGGTCACGTGCTCCACAGACGAAAGGCGTCGTGAACTCGGTCTTGTTGATGTGGTTTTTCTCATCGGCGGGTGTGAGAACCTCCGACTCGTCGAGCATGTCCATGCCTATCGACTCGAGTATCTGGGCTTCGGCGGTGTGTCCTATACGCACCTTGCCCATAACAGGTATAGAGACGGCGTCGAGTATCTCCTCGTTCTGTTCGACGGGTGCCATCCGTGCGACACCGCCTCTCTTCCTTATGTCGGCGGGGACTGCTTCGAGTGCCATGACGGCGACCGCACCGACCTCCTCGGCGATCTTCGCCTGTTCGGCGTTGACGACATCCATTATGACGCCGCCCTTCTGCATGCTAGCGAAGCCGCGTTTCACGAGATCGGTCCCGCGTTTGAGGTTCTCTATATCCGTCTCTTGGGTTTCTGCCATTACTGAATTATCGGCGAGAATCCGCTTAAGAATTACGACTCCGCGGACAGTTACCGCGATCCGAAACATGTCATAGCAAATAGGAATAGCTTTTGTCGTGTCCCGGTGAAGTTCGAGACAGATGTTACGGTTACCCGAGCGCGTCGTGAGTCTCGCTCTGAGGCACTCGAAGAAGATAGCGGGCATCAACATAGCGGGTACTCTGTTCGGATACTGGTACTACCGGTTCCAGTTCGCTGAGACTCCTATCTATCTCTGGATGCTCGTGAGTGACTCGCCGAACGCCACCCTCCTCATAGCGGTCTCGCTCCTTCTCTACTCGTTCGGCAGCGAGTCAGAGGTCGTCGACTCTCTCGCCTTCTTCGGCAACCTCAAGTACGGTCTCTGGACCGCGGGAGTCCTCGCGGCTTTCCCCGACGCCTTCCTGGGCTATAACTCGGTTCCGATGTATGCCTTCCTCCTCTTCTCACATCTCGGGATGGGGATACAGGCGTTCTTAGTCTTCGAGTACGCCGACATAGGAAAGAGAGGCTTCGGTGTCGCGTCGGCGTGGTTCATCCTCAACGACGCCGTCGATTACAGCCTGGGAATACATACGTCACTCCCATCGGGAGCCGACGTCGGCTTCGCACGTACTCTCGCATTCGGACTCACCGCGGTGAGCCTCGTCCTACTCTACTACTTAGGCGTCAGGGGAGAGCCTCGGTCTCGGATTCGTTCTCAGTCTCGTCCTTAGAGACACGCAGGTGACAGCCGAGGCTCTCGTCGTTTTCGAGTGCCGCCTCGGTGATCAGGAGACCCACGACTGTGGCGTTCCTGAGTGAGTATAGCTCGGGGTCGACACGTCCACGTATGAAGGATCTCGCCTCTCCGAGTACCCTCTGTACCTCCGTGAGAGCCTCCTCTAAGCCGTCCTCGGATCTCCTCAGACCGACTTTCTCCCACATCACAGACTGGAGCCTCTCGAACTTCGCGTCACAGAAGCCCTCGGGGAGGTCGCGGTCTATCTCTACGGAGTCGAACTCCTCGACCTCGAAGCCTCCGACCTCCTTTCGTGAGGCGTCTCTTCCCGCCCTTAGACCCCAGACGAGACCTTCAAGGAGTGAGGTCGACGCGAGTCGGTTAGCGCCGTGGACACCCGTGCGTGCGGTCTCGCCGACTGCGTAGAGACGGTCTAGTGACGTGCGTCCGTGGGTGTCTACGTCGACGCCCCCACACAGGAAATGTTCGGCGGGCTTTACGGGGACTAAGCCCGTCTCGAACTCTTCGTCTGTGAGGTTCGAGTAGGCTGACGGGAACCTCTCCTCGAAGTCAAACTTCTCGATAACGGGGTTTATGTCGAGATAGACCTCTCGGTTCTTCCTCTCGTCGTCGACGGCTCTGGCGACTACGTCACGCGGTGCGAGTTCGAGGTCGTCGTGGTACTCCGACATGAACCTCTCGCCGTCTTCGTTTACGAGCTTCGCACCCTCTCCCCTGAGAGACTCGGAGAGTAAGAACTCCCTATCGGCGTGGACGGTAGGATGGAACTGGACGTACTCGGTGTCTTCGAGACGCGCGCCCTTGAGAGCCGCCATCGCTATGCCGTCGCCCGTGGCTACGTCGGGGTTAGTCGTGTGTCCGTAGACCTGTCCGACGCCTCCCGTGGCGAGTACGGTCGCGCCAGCCTTGACACTGAAGACATCCCTTCTCTCTCGGTCGGCTACGACGGCTCCGTGTACCTCGTCGTCTCCTAAGAGTTCGAGAGCGGTGTGTCCGTCGAGTATCTCGACGTCGGTCGAGTCGAGGTAAGAGACGAAGTCTCTGAGTATCTCGGCACCGGTCTCGTCGCCCCTGTGGAGTATACGTCTGCGTGAGTGTGCCGCCTCCTTCGTGAGGTCGTAGTCTCCGTCGCGTGTGTCGAAGCCGACTCCGACCTCGTCTATGAGGACGTCACGTATAGCCTCGGCTCCCTCCTCCACGAGTACCTCGGCCGCCTCCTCGTTGGACTCTCCACAGCCAGCCTCGACGACGTCCTCGACGAATCTCTCGACTGAGTCGTCGTCTCCGACGGTAGCTATGCCCCCCTGTGCGTACCTCGTGTTAGACTCCTCGGGACGTCTCGCCTTCGTGACGACGGTGACGTCCGCGCCTTCTTCGAGCGCGGAGTACGCCGCCGCACAGCCCGAGATTCCCGAGCCTATTACGAGTACGTCGGTCTCTATCATATCGACATCATCCTCTCAAGCGCGACGTTCGCTAGGTCTTCCTCGTGGTCGTCGACGTCTATCCTGTTGACGACGTTTCCGTCGGCGAGCTCCTCTAAGGCGTAGACGAGGAAGTCGGGGTCTATCTGACGCATCGCGTTACAGTCCATACACTCCTCGCCACAGAGACCGAATATCTCCTTGTCGGGGTTCTCGCGCGCGAGCCTCTTGACGAGATGTAGCTCGGTACCGATTGCCCACGTCGATCCCTCGGGAGCGTTCTCGACCTTCTCGATTATCTGTGAGGTCGATCCGTCGTAGTCGGCAGCCTCGACGACCTCGTGTTTACACTCGGGATGTACCATGACGTTGACGTCGGGATGGAGTTCGCGGGTCTCCTCGATGTCGGAGACGTCGAACCTCTCGTGAACCTGGCAGTAGCCCTCCCAGAGTATGAAGGTCGCGTTCTCTATCTCCTCGCGCGTGTTTCCGCCGAGTTCCTCCTCCCACGGGCTCCAGATGACGTAGTCGTCCTCGCCGTAGCCGAGCTTATGTAGGGTGTTACGTCCAAGGTGCTCGTCAGGGAGGAAGAAGACCTTCTCGCCCTCGTCGAGTGCCCAGTCGAATATGCGTTCGGCGCTCGACGACGTACAGCACGAGCCTCCCTGCTCCGCCGTGAAAGCCTTGAGCGAGGCGTACGAGTTGACGTACGTGATGGGTATCACGTCGTCCTCATCGACGACTCCAGTGAGTTCCTCCCACGCGCCGTCGACCTGTATGTTCTCAGCCATTCCCGCCATCGGACACGACGCCTCCATGCTCGGGAGTATGACCTTCTGGTCGTCGTCTGTGACTATGTCGGCTGTCTCAGCCATGAACGTCACGCCCGCGAAGACTACGTACTCGGCGTCCGCCTCGGCGGCGAGACGTGAGAGCTGTAACGAGTCTCCTAGATGGTCGGCGAACCGGGTGACTGAGTGACGCTGGTAGTTGTGCCCGAGTATGACTACGTCGTCGCCCAGCTCCTCCTTGGCTGCGCGGGTTCTCTCGATCCTCTCGTCCTCGGGTATATCGCGGTACTCGTCGGGGAGTGCTCCGAGGGCGTCGCTGTACTTCCAGAAACTGAGTGTGGCATCGTTGGTGAGGGACATATTTTGAATAATATTTTTCTTCAAAGAGTGTTTTCTAACTCTTTTTGTCTTCGTCGTTATTTAACGAAGACGGGTTTTGAATATATAGGGGTTTCGGTCGTTTGTGACGTGACAACACGCAGGTATATTATTTTCGAATATGAGATTTCTGGCGGAACTCCCTAATAAGACGAACCCGTCAGTTATGGCATGGATCTCAGACTCAGACGTGATCTCGCGAGTGGACTCGTAATACTCGCACCCGTGGCGGTGACCGTCTACATCGCCTACTGGCTCTTCGACAAGGTCGCGTCTCTCCCGGGGGCGAAGTTCTTCAGGATAACGCCGTACGCGTCAATCAACCAGTTCGTACGTGTCGTGGTCTCGGTCTTTGTGATAATCGTTCTACTCGGCGTCGTCGGACGTCTCGTGAGGACGGCTATGGGGGTCGTCGTTGAGAGACAGGTAGACAGGCTCGCAAACAGCATACCCGGACTGCGTATGGTCTACAACGCCACGAAGATGGGTGTCGAGACGGCGATAGGAGGAGCCGACGAGTTCCAGAAGCCCGTCAAGGTAGAGTTCGCGGGCGCACGTCTCACGGCTTTCGAGACGGGCAACACGACCGACGACGGGAGGGAGATACTCTTCCTTCCGACAGCACCCAACATAACAACGGGATTCGTCCTAGAACTCGAACCCGAGAGGATAGAGGAGACAGACGAGTCAGTCGAGGACGCCTTGACACGTACGCTGAGTGCGGGGTTCGGTGACGCAAACAAGGACAAGGATAAACGCGGCTGAGTCACGTTTCACGTGTCAGTACTTCTTGAGTAGCTCCCCGAAAGGGTAGTAGAAGTAGAGATGTTCGTGGCTCAGGCTTCCGGGGTCGGGGCGTCCTCTCGTCTCGCCGTCGACGAGTGACCGCGCGACTTCGTGCGAGTAGACGTAGTTGAGACGGAAGTAGTCACGTACGAGATCCTCGGAGACGACATCTGTAAGTGCGTCGTAGACCTGTCTTCCCTTCTCTATCGCGTTTTCGCAGTCGGGTTCGGGGAAGAACTCGCGCGAGAAGAAGGCATATATGTAGTCGTCCTCGTCGAAGACACCGGGGAGAATCTCTTCGAGACTCGCTTCTCCCACGAGGTCCTCGTTGAGGACGTCGGAGAGAGGCTCGACGGATCGCCACTCGGGAGGGTCACCGCGCGTCCTCTCGCCGAAGCTCTCGACACAGCAGTCTGGGTAGCCGTGGAGAGTTCCCTGGTATCTCTCGAATCCCCTTTCTTCGTCAGAGACGACTCCCTCGACGTTCCTGCGTAGTATCTCGGAGGGATCGATGTCTGAGTCGGAGCCGAAGAAGTAGGTGCGTGCGCCGTAGTCGAGGTTCTTGGCGTGGCGCACCCACTCGGGTACAGTGAAGGAGTCACCGGGATGCTCGTCTTCGAGAAAGGGTATCTCGGGTATCTGAGAGAAGGCATCGCGCATCTCGTCGGACGTACTCATCAGCGACTCCTCGTCGAACGACTCGGGGTTGACACGGAGACCCGTCAGCATCTTGTAAGACTGGTGGAGACCTCTCTCGCGGTTCTGATAGCTACCGAGGTCTCTGACAGCTTCTATGTTGCCCTCGAAGTAGGTCGAGTCTATCTGGACACTCGCTCCCTTCTTGACGCCAGCGAGGACGGGGATCGTCTCAAGTGCTACGAAGCCGGGGAGTCTGGGACTAACTCGCATCTGAACTCAGTCTATCCAGACAGTCTTCCGGTTGACGAACTCCTTTATTCCGTGTTCGGAGAGTTCACGTCCATAGCCCGAGTCCTTGACGCCGCCGAAGGGGAGACGTGGATCGGACTTGGTGAGTTCGTTGACGAAGACACAGCCTGCCTCGATCTCGTGGGCGATTCTTTCGCCACGTTCCTTGTCACGTGTCCAGACGCTCGCACCCAAGCCGTAGTTCGAGTCGTTCGCCATCTCTAGAGCCTCTTCCTCGTCGGCTACCTCGAAGACCGCGGCGACGGGTCCGAATACCTCCTCGTCGGCGGCGGGGCAGTGTTCGGGGACGTCCGTGAGAAGCGTCGGAGGGTAGTAGAAGCCGTCCCTGTCGAGGGGCTCTCCCCCGAGATGTAGCTCAGCCCCCGCTTCGACGCTCGCCTCGACCTGTTGGTGTAGAGACTCCATGAGGTCTTGCCTCGCCTGTGGACCTATCTCAACATCCTTGTCTATCGGATCGCCGATAGCGAGCGATCCCATCTCGTCCTTGAGACGGTCGACGAACTCGTCGTAGACGTCCTCGACGACTATGAACCGTTTGGCGGCTATACACGACTGTCCCGAGTTCTGGTTCCTCGCGCTCGCACCCTTCTCGGCGGCTTGGTCGAGGTCGGCGTCGTCAAGGACTACGAAGGGATCACTCCCTCCGAGTTCGAGTACGGTCTTCTTGAGGTTCCTGCCCGCGGTCTCGGCTACCGTCCTTCCCGCCCTCTCGCTTCCGGTGAGTGTGACAGCCTTTATCCTGTCGTCACCTATGAAGCCGTCTATGAGGGACGACGGAGCCATCAGACTCCTGAATACGTCGTCGGGAAAGCCCGCCTCCTCGAAGACCTCCTCTATGGCTCTCGCACAGCCCGGGACATTCGACGAGTGTTTGAGAAGACCAGTATTCCCCGCCGTGAGGGTCGGGGCGGCGAAACGGAAGACCTGCCAGAAGGGGAAGTTCCACGGCATCACAGCGAGGACTGATCCGAGAGGCTCGTACGAGACGTAGGTCTTCGTTCCCGGAGTTGCACCTACGACATCGTCCTGGAGATGTTGGCTCGCGTTCTCGGCGTAGTAGTCACAGACCCAAGCGCATTTCTCGACCTCGGCGACCGACTGTGTTATCGGCTTCCCCATCTCGTTCGTGATCACTTCGGCGTACTCCTTCTTGTTGTCGCGGAGTACGTCGGCGGCGTCCGCCATCAGCGACTCACGTTCCTCGATACTGACATCGCTCCAGTCTTCGAAAGCTTCGGCAGAGAGATCCAGAATACGGTCGACATCTTCGGAGTCGTGTTCTTCAAACGTCTTTATAGTCTCACCCGTCGCGGGGTTGACAGATTCGAGAGCCATGCGTGAGTCTTCTCGGGATTCTCGGATATAGTTTGGGGTAGGTCAAAAGACACGACGACATACACTACACTAAGTTGAAGTACCCCGGATAGCAATACGCGGTATGGACGACATCGGAGGAAGGGTCGAGGAGATACTCGAAGTCGACGCTGATGACTACGACGCACGCGTGAGGGAGGACGCCGAGTTCGTGAAGCACGAGCTCAGCAGGGGGACGTTCAACAACCCTCAGGCTATAATCGGTCTCGAACACGAGTTCTACGCGGTCGACGAAACCGCCGAGAGTCCATATCTCGCGAGGGTTCCACGTCCTCTTCTGAGTTACATAGGCTTCGAAAAGGAGCTGGGTCTCCACAACGCCGAAATGGTGACTTCTCCCCAGCCCCTCAACGGATACGGCATAAGGGCACAGGAGAACGAGGTCAAGTCGAAGCTCAAGATCGCCCTCGAGACGCTCAAGACAGACAGGCTCCGTCTCGTGTCGAGCGGAATATGGACGATTCCGCCACAGGGAGAGACTGCGCGCGAGTATCTCTTGGCGGGGGCGGAGGACGACGGCGTGCATATAGCCTCGAACATGTCCCCGAGCGTGAGATACCAAGCGATGAGCAACCAGATGCTCCGTATGGAAGGCGACATAGAGCTTGAGGCTCCCCACGTCTCGCTCGGCTCGAAGACTGTTATGCCCGAGTCTCTGATTACTTCCATACAGCCCCATTACCAGGTTCCCCAAGCATCGGAGCTTCCGACGTATTTCTCGTACGCACTCAGGATAGCTCCCGCTATACTCTCTCTCGGGGTCAACTCGCCCTTCTTCCCCCCCGACCTCTACGACGACGTCCCCGCGAACCTAATAATCGAGGACGCGTGGGACGAGTCACGCATAAACGTCTTCGAGAGTGTCCTCAACTTCCGCGACAAGACAGAGAAGGTCTCGTTCCCACGTGACATAGAGACAGTCGAGGAGGCGGTCGATGCTATAGCCGACGACGAGGTATATGTCCCGATGCCAATAGACGGCGGATCGAGGTTCGACGACGAGTTCGGACATCTCAAGATGAAAAGAGGGACCTACTGGAGATGGATAAGACCCGTCTTCGAGGGCTCTACGAGGAGCGACGCCCACGTCCGTGTCGAGTTCCGTCCACTCGCGGGACAGCCCACGATAAGAGACACGATAGGCTTCCAGGCTCTCTACGCCGGACTACTCACCGCACTCACGAGACTCGACCATCCCCTGATAGACCTGGCGTGGGAGAAGGCGCGCGACTCGTTCTACGACGCCGCCGAGAACGGCTTGGACGCCGAGATAGACTGGATAGGCTCCGACGGAAGCGAGTTAAACGGCGATGAGATCTACGACGAGATGATCGAACTCGCGTCACGGGGTCTCCAGTCGTACGGAATAGACGGCGACGAGGCTTACAGATATCTCTGGCCCCTCAAGAAGAGGTACGAGGAAGGTATAACGCCTGCCGACTGGAAGAAAAAAGAGGTCAAGAGACGCCTCTCAGAGGGCGAGGAGTTCGAGACCGCCTTGAGGGAGACAGAGAGGAAGTACATAGAGCTTCAGAAGGAGACACTGTTCGAGGGGTCGTTCGCCGACTGGCTTGAGAAGTAGTCCTACCAGTCGGGGGAGAAATCGGGATCTACGAGCCTCTCTTCTCTTTTTATCGAGTCTATCTTCTCTATGTCCTCGTCGTCGAGTTCAAGCTCTAGAGCGGCGTAGTTGTCCCTTATGTGGTCGGAGCTAGTCGCCTTCGGAATCGGATGTGCGCCCTTCTCGTCTATCCACGCGAGGCTGACCTGTGCCTCGTCGGCGTTGTGTTTGTCGGCAATCTCGGTAATCTCGGGTATGTCGAAGACCTTTCCACGTGCGAGAGGCGAGTAGGCTACTACCTCTATACCGAGTTCGTCGGCGTAACCGAGGATCTCGTCCTGCTGGAGAAGAGGATGCATCTCGACCTGGTTGGCAAGTATCGGAGCGTCGGAGACCTCTACGGCTTCTTCGAGATCTTCGGGGGTGAAGTTACTCACGCCTATGTTACGTATCTTACCGTCGTCGTATAGCTCGTTGAAGGCTCGCATAGTCTCCTCGGTATCGTAGTCGCCAGCAGGCCAGTGGACGTAGAGTATGTCGACGTAGTCGACTCCGAGCTTTTCGAGGCTCTCTTGGGTACTCGACAGGACGTCGTCGTACCCGAGGCTGTCTATCCAGACCTTCGTGGCGAGGAAGTACTCCTCCCTGTCGACGTCCGCCCTCGCCAAGCCATCTCCGACGTACTCCTCGTTGTCGTAAGCCTGCGCTGTGTCTATGTGACGGTATCCGTAGTCGAGAGCGAACGATACCGAGTCGGCACACTGTTCGGGGTCTGTGTTCTGCCACGTTCCGAGTCCTATCGGGGGTATCTCTCTGTCATTCATGTTCTCACGTCGCGGATAGACAAGCGAGACACAAGGCTCTTGCGCAGGTTCAGGTGGAGGTGTGGATGCCGGAAAGCCGGTAAACGTTTTAGGACAGATGGAACTGTATACTATGTGAAAGAAGAGACGCGTGACAGGGACTCGGAAGACGGCGAAGCGGACGCGGACACGGATTCGAAAGACGAGAGGGGGGTCACGGGTGCTCCGAGTAAGATGGAGGAGAACCGTGACGACCTAACTCCGATGATGGAACAGTACTACGAGCTGTGTAACGAGTACGACGACTCAGTCGTTCTGTTCCAGGTCGGCGACTTCTACGAGACCTTCTGTGAGGCTGCTGAGGAGACGGCGCGCGTCCTCGAACTCACGCTGACACAGAGAGAGGACAACTCGGGCGAGTACCCGATGGCAGGGATTCCGATAGACTCAGCCGACTCGTACATAGAGGGACTTCTCGACGAGGGATACAGGGTGGCTGTCGCCGACCAGGTTCAGGATCCCGACGAGACTACGGGTGTCGTGAGAAGGGCGGTCACACGCGTAGTCACACCCGGCACTGTCGTCGAGGACGAGCTACTCGAAGACGACGACAACAACTACATCGTCTCCCTCTGGGACGACGCACTCGGATTCATGGACGTCTCGACGGGCGAGTTCCTCGTTACCTCCTCGGAGAGCGACGAGATTCTGAGGGACGAGGTCGAACGTTTCGAGCCGTCGGAGGCAGTCGTAGGAAGGGACGACGACTCCGACTTCTTCTCCGAACACGGGTACGGCGGTATGGTCACTCGACACGACGGATTCGGAAGAGACGAAGCCGAGGAGATAGTCGAGTCCTACTTCGGCGACCCCGGGATACTCCTCGACGGCGACGACGAGGTGAGGGCGGCGGGAGGTCTCCTGTCCTACGCCGAGTACACACAGGGCGACGACGAGGAACTCGACTACGTCAACCGTCTGAGGAGGTACGACCCCCACGACTACATGGTTCTCGACCCCGTGGCTCTCAGGAGCCTCGAGATCTTCGAGTCAAGGAGGAGCGGACGTACGCTCGTCGACGTACTTGACCAGACGGCTTGTGCGATAGGCAGCAGGAAGCTCAAGAACTGGCTCAGACAGCCTCTCGTCGACGTCGAAGAGATCCGGGCGAGACACGACGCAGTCGAGGAGTGGACACGTCTCACGCTTCCGAGGGAGGAGGTACGTGATCTTCTGAGGGACGTCTACGACATAGAACGTCTCATCACGAGGGTGTCGAGGGGACGCGCGAACGCGAGAGACCTCCTGTCGCTCAAACAGACACTCGACGTCGTCCCACGTGTCAAGAACGCGATGGAAGGCGTCGAGTCGGAGAGACTGAGAGAGCTCCACGACGCACTCGACGAGATGGAGATGGAGGAGGTTCGGGGTCTGATAGGTAGAGCAATAGACGAAGACCCGCCGATCGAGATCACAGAGGGCGGCATAATAAAGGAGGGCTTCGACGACGAGTTAGACGATCTGAGACGTACCGAGAGAGAGGGCAAGGAATGGATCGCTGAGTTGGAGGAGAAAGAACGCGAGAGGACGGGTATCGACTCGCTCAAGGTCGGCTTCAACAAGGTTCACGGCTACTACATAGAGGTCACTAACCCCAACCTCGAAAAGGTACCCGACGACTACACGAGGAGGCAGACTCTCAAGAACTCCGAGAGGTTCTACACTCCCGATCTCAAGGAGAGGGAGGACGAGATACTCGGAGCGGGCGAGAAGGCGGACAAGTTAGAGTACGAGCTTTTCAAGGAGGTGAGGAGCGAGGTCGCCGAGGAGTCGGAGAGGGTACAGAGACTCGCCGACGTC
Organism: Halorutilales archaeon Cl-col2-1; assembly: GCA_041891055.1. GTDB lineage: Archaea > Halobacteriota > Halobacteria > Halobacteriales > Afararchaeaceae > Afararchaeum. Next base: position 1,487,294 of record CP169074.1, read on the forward strand.
TTAGCCGAGATTGACGTCCTGACTACCTTGGGCGGCGTCGCAGTCAGGAACTCCTACTCACGTCCCGAGGTCAACACGGGCGACAGTATAGAGATCGAGGGAGGTCGCCATCCCGTCGTAGAGACGACACAGGACTCGTTCGTCCCCAACGACGCTGAGATAGACGGAGGCGGCTTCGGTGTTATCACGGGCCCCAACATGTCGGGGAAGTCGACCTACATGAGACAGGTCGCACTCACAGCCGTGATGGCTCAGACGGGGAGCTTCGTCCCCGCCGACTCCGCCAAGATAGGTGTGATCGACAGGATATTCACCCGCGTCGGGGCGAGCGACGACATCGCGGGGGGGCGGTCGACATTCATGGTCGAGATGGTCGAGCTATCCAACATACTCCACGGAGCGACAGACGACTCTCTGGTTCTCCTCGACGAGGTCGGAAGAGGCACGAGTACCGCCGACGGTCTCTCGATAGCGAGGGCGGTGACGAGGTTCATACACGACGAGATAGGCGCTAAGACGATGTTCGCGACCCATTACCACGAGCTCACCGAGATTGCCAACGAGCTCAACGACGTCTTTAATCTTCATGTCGCGGCTAAGGAGAAGGGAGACGAGGTCGTCTTTCTCCACGAGGTAGCCGAGGGCGCCGCCTCGGAGTCATACGGAATAGAGGTCGCCGAACTCGCCGGGGTTCCCCAGAAGGTAGTCGACGACGCGAGGGAGTTCCTGAGACAGAAGGAAGATGATGCCGGTAAAGACAGGGAAGAAGATGAGGCGGCGGTCTCCGAGACTCAGGTCGGCGTCCCCCTCGAACCAGACCGTGGGAGAGACAACGGCGAGACGAAGAGGGATGAGAGGCAACACAGAGACAGAGACGGAGGCGGAGACGAGACGGGGACGGAGTCGGAATCGGAGGAAGGGAGAACGCATAAGAGCGACGACGACCCAGATACTGATGAGATAATCGAAGAGATTCGGGAGACAGATGTAGCGAACACGACGCCGATGGAGGCTCTCGAAAAGCTCGACTCCTTAAAGAAGAAACTCTGATGCCCGAGATAAGAAAGCTCGACACCGATACGGTCGAAAGAATCGCCGCGGGCGAGGTCGTCAAAGACCCGAGTAGCGTCGTCAAGGAGCTCGTCGAGAACTCGTTAGACGCCGGAGCCTCAAGGATAGAGATCGAAATAGAGAACGGCGGACGTGACCTGATACGTGTCTCCGACGACGGTGAGGGTATGGACGAGGAAGACGCCGTCCGTGCCTTCGACAAACACGCCACGAGCAAGATAGACGACGCCGACGACCTCAGATACGTCACTAGCCTCGGGTTCAGGGGAGAGGCACTCCCGAGCATAGCGAGAGTCTCTCAGGTCGAGATGGTCACGAGGTCAGAAGACGCCGACGTCGGAGGAACGCGCGTCGTGGTCGAGGACGGGGGCGACGAGAGACGTACCGAGGAAGCCGGGAGAGGAGTGGGTACGACCGTCGAGGTCTCCGATCTCTTCTACAACACGCCCGCGAGACGTTCGACACTCGGGTCGCCGAAACGTGAGTTCTCGAAGATAAGCGACGTCGTGACTAAGTACGCTCTGACCCATCCCGGCGTGGGCTTCGAACTGACCCACGACGTCAGGGAGGTTCTCAACACTCCCGGATCGGGGAACTACGTCGATCCTGTCTTCGAGGTCTACGGAAAGGAGGTCGCAAACAGAGCCGTCGAGATAGACCACGGAGGCGGAGACGAGGACGGGATAGACGTCGAGGTCGAGGGGATAGTCGTACGTCCGGGAGTCACGAGAAGCTCCAAGAGCCACGTCTACACCGCCGTGAAGGGACGTGCACTCGACGACGAGACGGTCAGGCGCGGAGTCATAGAAGGGTACGGCACTCTCTTAGACGGAGACAGGTACCCCATCGCTGTCGTCGATGTCGATCTTCCGGCTGAGAGGGTCAACGTCAACGTCCATCCGTCGAAAGACGAGGTGCGTTTCGACGACGAGGGTGCCGTGAAACGCGTTGTGAGAGATACCGTGAGAGACGCACTCTCGACTCAAGACCTCTCACGTGTCTCCGAGATAGAGTTCTCGGTAGACGCCGAGGCGGACGGCGAGACGGAGTCGCGTTTCTCGTCGGTCGAGGTCATAGGACAGTTCCGGGGTCTCTACCTCCTGTGTGAGTCGGAAGACGACCTTCTCGTGGTGGATCAGCACGCCGCACACGAGAGGGTCAACTACGAACGGCTCAGGGACGAGTTCGCGGGCGAGGATATACCTTCGGTCGAGCTGGAGTCCCCAGAGACTGTGAACTTCACTCCGACAGAGAAGTCGGTGATAGAGGAGAGGTCAGACCTCCTGTCGTCGCTCGGCTTCGAGCTAGAGGAGTTCGGCGGAGGCACCTACAGGGTGAGGAAAGTCCCGGCTCCCCTCGGAAGGGTCGAGGACAAGGAGTCTCTACACGACGCTCTCGACAGGATAGCCGACGGAGACGAGCCGAGAGAGGCGAGAGACGAGATACTCAAGGACGTCGCGTGTCATCCGTCGCTCAAGGCGGGCGACTCGCTCACGAAGGAGAAGGCGGAGGATCTCATAGACGAACTCGGCTCTTGCTCGGAGCCGTTCGCGTGTCCCCACGGACGTCCCACGGTTCTCTCCGTAAACGAGAGGGAGATAGCGAAGGGATTCGGGAGAGACAGCGTGAGGATGGCTACCGACGGAGTAGATGGAGACGACGAAGATGAAGACGAGGGGGGCGGAGATGTCTGAGAAAGACAGAGACGGGGACACGGAGACAGACACAGAGACCGAGGAGAAACTCGATCTGAGACGTGTATTCGAGGAGATCTCCGACGAGTTCACCGAGACGCGTCAGAGACCGTGGGACGAGGTCGTCGGGTTCGTAGACGGGGTAGAGGGAGATCTCTGTACCGACCTCGGCTGTGGAAACGGACGCCACATAGAGACGGCGTCGGGAGATTTCGAGACCGTAGTCGGGGTCGACTTCTCTAGACGTCTCCTCGAACGCGCGCGGGACAAGGGCGAGGTCGTAGAGGGCGACGTCTCATGTCTTCCGGTGCGTGACGGCGTAGCCGACGCCTTCGTCTACGTCGCCGCACTACACCATCTCCCGTCACACGACGAACGTCTGAGGAGTCTCAACGAGGCGGAACGTGTTCTACGTGACGGCGGAGAAGGTCTCATCTCCGTTTGGGCGATAGAGCATCCCAAGTTCGACGGCGCGAGGGACGAGATACGTGCGAAGAACCACGACATCTACGTGCCATGGAAGTCGGAGACAGGAGAAGAGTACGACAGGTACTACCACATATACGGGAGGGACGGCTTCGAGTCGGTTCTCGAGGAGTCGAATCTCGAAGTCGGCGATGTCTGGCTCTCGTCAGGGAACTACTATGCGCGCGTGAGCACGTCAGAAAAGGCTTAGCTGTTCAGTTTTAGTTGGGGCGTCCGTCTGGAGTCTCCGACTGCGACCTCGACGCCGACGATCTGCTTATTCCTATGTAGAGGAGACCGCTCACGACGAAGAGGAGGAGACCGCCTCCCATCGCGGGGTCGCCCTCGTAGAAGCTCCAGATCGATCCGACGGCACCCATCAGTGTGACGACGACTCCCAAGGTCAGCAGGCTGAGGTTCGTGTTTCTGGTTTCTACCTTTGACATACTACTAGTGTAGTACTGTAGTAAGTTAACGGCTTCTTATGAGCCAAGTATTGGTATGTTGAAGCTTCCCGGGGAGAAACGCACAATAATTGTGAGGTTTCAGACGCCGATATCTCCGACGGCTTCGCGTATGCTCATTCCCTCAGCGACGACGTCACGTCTGTAATGCATATAGAGGGCACCGATGGGTGTCTGGAGTATGTAAGCGAGGGCTATCGGAAGTACCGCCTCCGAGGGAAGGAAGTCGGACGCAGCCACGATTCCGACGGCTATAGACAGGTTGCGCATGCTGGTGGCGTAGACGAAGGCGACCGACTGTTCGGTTTCGAGGAGAGCTCTTCCGACGACTGAACCCACTCCGAGTATGACCGCGTAGAATATAACGAGAGGGACGACAGTGGCTCCCGAGGCGACGGGGTCTGCGAGTATGCTCTGTGACCGCATCGACATAGCTATGAAGACTATCAGCATGACACCCAGAGAGCTCAGACCGCCGAGGCGCGGCTTTATCGTCTTGAAGCCGTCGGAGCCGTACCTTCGGAGAAGGAGATGACGTATGGCGGTTCCGAGAACCATCGGAACCACGACGACGACTGCGAGCTGACGGTAGAGTGACGCGGGGTCGAAGTCGACTGCGCCCTGTACGAGGAACGAGAGGTATGTCGGGAGTACCAGAACCGCGGCTATCAGGTTGACTGCGACTGCGACGAGTGAGGCTTCGAGGTCGCCTCCGGCTAATCCCGTCCACGCCGCGGTCATTCCCGAAGTGGGTATGAGGGCGATGAAGTAGAGTCCGACAGCGTAGGCGGGAGATCCCCCGAAGAAGGTCTGAGAGAGACCGACCGCGAGAAGCGGTACGAAGGCGAAGTTGAACACGAGGCTCAGAACGACGGGCTTGGCGTGTCCACGTATATTCACTAGTTCTTCGAGGTCTATGTTGACCATCATGGGGACGATCATCACGAATATCACGGGAAGAACCGCCGACTTGAGAACGGATCTGAGACCCGATCCCATGAACTGTCCCGCCACGAGACCCGCTACGAGGGAGGTCACGATTACGTATATGAGGTTCTGCTTGAGTCCCTCTAATAAGTCTCCGACGGCTCCGAGTAGTCTCGTCCTCATACTCGTCAGTCCTCCGTGTTCGACGTCTGGGTGTCGTTGGTGTCATCTGTGCGCCAGTAGAGATGTGTCTGTCCCGACTTACGCCGTTCGAGAACTCCGTCGTCACAGATCGAGTTGAGCTTACATCTCGCGCCCTCGGTGGTTATCTCGAAGGTCTCGGAGACGTCCGACGTGGTTATGACAGGTCCAGGAATCCTTTCGAGGAGTCCGAGTATGTCTTTCCGTGTAACAGTCTCGACGTACTGACCGCGCGAGTCTCGGCATCTCCTGCCGTGTCCGTCCTCTTTTCTTCGGCGTCGTCGGTCGGGATCGTCTCTTTGTCTCGGAGTCTTACCGTCTTCACAGCCCCTATCCGAGGAGTCTCCCGAGTTCGAATCCGAGTCTGAAGCCGATTGCGAACGCCGGTGTTTCGATAGCTGTCTTCGTCTCTTTCCTCCTCCCCTCTTAAACGACTCTTGTTTCCTCCGCATACATCGGACAACGGCTTAGCTTAAGATAGCCATTTGGGAACCCCCAAATGGAGGTTGTAAGGAGTTCTCGGTAGGTGGGAACCGGAAATAACTAGTCAGAAGACAGATCTTGAAGCCGCGGTGTAAATGAAGAAGACGCCGAACGCGGCGAGAATCCCACCACTGAGGTAGGTGACGCCTCTCGCGAAGCCTCCGTCAAATCTCTCAGATCCGAGGCTGAGACCCGTGGGGAAGACTGTGATCCAGACGAGGATTCCGACGAAGAAGCCGACAAGGGCAACGGGTCTCGACTCTACGAGTGTGACACCGGCTGTGAGCCACCAGGCTATCTGGTACGGGTTGGTGAGTGCGAGGACGAAAGCCTTCGTGAAGCCTCTTCTTCCCCCGTCCTCGGCGTGGGTATCGGCGTCAGCGCGAAATCCGAACGTGTCGCCCGAACGTATGTCAGACACAGCCGAGTATCCGAAGTAGAGCATCAGAAGACCTCCGAGTGCATAGAGTAGGGTTCTGGTGCGTGACCCTACGACTGCGAGCAAACCCGCGACCGAGAGGACACAGAAGACAGTGTCAGCGGTGAGTGCTCCGAGTCCCGCTCTGAAGCCGTCTCTCAGCGATCCGAGAGCCGTCTCCTCGGCTATGACGGCGTTCATAGGTCCGGGAGGCGCGGCGAGAGAGAGTCCGAGTAATACGCCCGACACAAGAGATCCGGCTATGGTGGAAAGCATGGGCATGGATGTCAGACGTGTGACCTGTAACTCTCGAAGACCATGACCGTCCCCACGAGTATAAAGCTAAAGCCGACGACTAATCCGAGTACCATCGATGCATCGTCTGAGATGGGAACACAGACACCATCGGGAAGAGGCGAGGCGTCTGTCGGAGTCATATCTGTGATTCCACCTGCGTCGGCGCACTGCCAGAGACCCGGGTTCATGCCTACCCCGAGTACCAAGAAGCCGACGACGAAGATGAAGACACCGAACTTCATCTCAGAAGAACTTGAGGAGGTCGTGTCTGTTCTGGTGTCTGAGCTTCTCGCCGACTGCCGAGTTGAGAGCCTCTATGTTGCCTCTCTTCGCAGAGATGGGTGCGATTGTGTCGTCCCACTGATCCCACGGCGGAAGGAGACCCAGACGTTCGCCTATCTCGTCGAGTTCGGAGTCACGGTCGTCGATCTTGTCGGTCTTGTTGACCGCAACGACCGTCGGAATTCCGAGGTCTGTGAGGAACCGGAACATGTCGACATCGTGGGGAACCTCTCCTCTCTCAGTCCATCTGTCGACTATCTCGACGAAAGAGTTGCCGTCTACGACCTCGACGGCGACGAGTATCCTGTCGGAGTTCGACTCGACGTACTCGACGACGCCGTCTTTTATCTTCTCGCGTCGCGACTCCTCGACTCCGTTCATGAATCCGAATCCAGGGAGGTCGGTGACAGCAAAGGACTCCGCCGACCAGTCGTACGAGTTGGGTTCAAGAGTTACCCCCGGGCGTCGTCCCGTGTCGTACTGCTTCCCCGTGATCTCGCGCATAAGCGTAGTCTTGCCGACGTTCGACCTCCCGACGAGGACGACCTCGGAGTCGACATCCGGTCCTTCGAACATACTGTGTCTATGTCGCAGACGCTCAAAAGCTTTTAAGAGACGGACTCCAAGACAGACCGTGCGACTAATACACGTCGGTGTTCCCTCGGGAAAGCTTGAAGCGGTAGTTGAGGCACTCGAAGACGCCGGCGTCGAGTACACTGTCACAGCCACACACGAGACGTCTAACGGAGAGTACTCCGACGTCATTGTGTTCCCCGCCGAGGACGAAGAAGTCGAGAATCACCTCGAACGTCTGAGGGAGGCGGGCGTCGAGAAGGACGGATACGCCGCTGTGACCGACACCGAGACGGTGATATCGAGAAAGCTGGAGGAGAGACGCGAGGAGAAAGAGGAAGAAAAAGAGAATGAGAATGGGGGGGGAGAAGACGAAGAAGAGAGCGACACACGTATCTCACGCGAGGAGATGATCTCGACGGCGCGGGAGATGACACGGAGTACGTCGAAATACGTCATATTCACCCTACTGAGCGCGGTCGTCGCGACTGCGGGTCTCCTGACTGACTCCGCCGCGGTCGTCGTGGGAAGTATGGTTATAGCTCCCCTAATAGGACCTCCTATAGCCTCTAGCGTCGGCACGGTCGTGAGGGACGACGAACTCTTCTACGACGGTGTCCGTCTCCAAGTAATAGGTGTTATCGTCGCGGTCGTGAGTGCGGCAGTCTTCGCGGCTTTCGCGCGTTTCGTCGCAGTTCCACATATAGACCTGCGTCTCCTGAGACAGGTCAACGAGAGGGTCAACCCGGGGATACTCTCGCTCACGGTCGCGCTGGGTTCGGGAATAGCGGGCGCGCTCTCTCTGACCTCGGGGATGAGTACGGCACTCGTGGGAGTCATGATAGCCGCCGCACTCATTCCTCCCGCCGCGACCGTCGGACTTGGAATAGCCTACTTCGACTACCCGATGGCTGTGAGCGCGAGCATACTCGTACTCGTCAACGTCCTCTCTATAAACCTCGCAAGCCTCGCGACCTTCTGGGCGGAGGGCTACCGTCCGAAGCACTGGTTCGAGGAGGAGAAGGCGAAGAGCACGACACTGAGACGGATGGGAGTTCTCCTCATAGTCGTTCTAATTATGTCGTCGGTTCTCGGAGCGACGACTGGGAAAGAGAGACAGAACGCCGAGATTGAGGAGACTGTGAGAATGATAGGCGACGAGATGGGTGTCGAGGTTCTGTCTGTCGAGGTGTCTTACAGTTCGGGTGTCGTCTACAGAGATCCCGAGGAGATCGTCGTGAGAGTCGCCGACGACGAGAGGGGTATAGCTGAGGAGATGAAAAGTCGGCTCACCGAGAGGATCGGCAGAAACGACATACGTCTCGTCGTGATATACGAGAACGCTGAGTCGGCGGGTTAGTCAGTAAACAGGGTCTTTTTCTCGGGTATCTCGTCTCCCGAGAGCGAGAGAAGATGTCTGGCGATCTTATATGCGAGAAGCGGAGGAACTGCGTTTCCTATCTGCTGGGCTATGCTCTTGAAGCTACCACGGAAGACGAAGTCGTCGGGGAAGCCCTGTATACGCGCGCCCTCTCTTAGAGACAGTCCCCTGTCCTCGGTGGGATGTAGCTTCTCCCTCGGGTTGAAAGACTGAGTGTCGAGTGTGTTCGAGACGTCGTGTCTGTCGAGACGCATGTACTTGGGTCTCACACCGCTCTTGGTGTTGATGTCGTAAGCCTCGTCGTAGCCGTTGTACTCCGTCTTCCTCCTGAGCCAGCCGTCATCGTAGAGACTTCTGACGACCTCCGGATCTGCGTCTATCCTCTCGATAGGTACGTAGTCGGGTCCAGAGCCGTCGGTCGCTTTGTACTTCTTACGTGTCCGGTGTCTCGACACGAACCAGAGGACGTGTTGTTCGTCGTCAGTCAGGACGTCGTCGTAGAGATCCCAAGCCTGAACGTACTTCTCCCCAAACCTGCTAGACCTGTACATCTTGCCCTCAGGTATCCTCCGGACGAGGTCGATGTCGTCTTCGGTCGGGAGCCTCGCCGTGTGGTTCTCGACGGTGTCACCGTCTCTAACCCATCTCTGGAACACGTTTCCAGGTTCGGTGTCGACTGTGACGACACCGTCTTGGGTGACCTCAGGGAGGTCGGTGATTGCATCGCCGACGAGAACGGCGTCTCTCGTGTCGCTCCCGTCGAGATCGTCGAGTGTCGTCTGTGTGTCACCCGGAAGCCTGTGGGTGGTTGAGGGAAGAGAAGGTGAGGCGTCTTCCGACTCCTTCACGCCTAAGAGGAAGTAACGCTCCCTCTTCTGAGGAACACCGTACTCGGCACTGTTGAGAACCCCGTCACATACCTCGTACCCCATATCCCTGTACTCGTCGCGCACGGTGTCGAGGAAGCCGTCGGATATGTTACGGATACCCGCTACGTTCTCCATGACGACGTATTCGGGCTGTATCTCGTCGACCCAGTCGGTAAAGCTGAATACGAGGCTGTTACGTTCGTCACCTTCCTCGCGCTCCCCTTTGGCGTGGCTGAATCCCTGACACGGAGGACTGCCGAAGACCAGGTCGAAGTCATCCCGAACCGTGTCGAGAACTCCGTCGGATATGTCGTGGTTGATAGCCTCAGAGGAAGGATGGTTGTGCGAGAATGTCGAGAGGGCGTCTTCGTCGATGTCGATTCCGTGTGTGACATCGATTCCCGCCATCTCGAAGCCACGGCTGAAGCCCCCGCATCCGCAGAATAGATCTATAGCTTTCATCTGAGGTATCGGCTTCTTCGTGACCTACCCCTAAATGTTTATCTGTGCTTCGCCTCGAAGTAGTATGGGCGAGGAGATATCCGACCTGGAGTATGGCTTTCTCGACAGTCTGTTACAGGAGATAGACGGGGTTGGAAAGGCGACTGCGGCACGGATCATAACCCGGAAAGAGGAGTTCGGTGAGTTTGGAGAGGTCTCAGCCGGAGATCTGGTCGAAGTAAACGGTATCACCGAGGAGAAGGCTGAGAGAGTCGTCGAGAAGCTCCGGGGGGTAGACTTCACCAAGGAGGTCGAGACGGTCTACACTGAGAAGATAATCAAGGACTTCCTCGACAGCCAGTACGAGAAGCTACGAAGTCTGGGGTTAGAAGACCTCGACATCAACGTCCTCCTTATCAAGGCACTCGGGTTCACGACAGCCGAGGAGGCTATAGAGTTCTACGTCTACCAGAGGATAACACGTTCGTCGGTGACAGAGTGGGGTCAGTCAGCGGTGGAAGACATCTGTTTCGTCTCGGGTGCCGAGGAGATCCCCGCAGACGAGAACGTTAGTGTGAGTGGAAAGAGGTTCGACATGAAGAAAGAGAAGGGATCTGAGACCTACTACATACAGCTCAAGTCAGGTCCCAACACTATGAACGTCGGAATGGTGAACTCGCTCAACGAGATGGTAGCGAGGATAGAGGAGAAACACGAGGACGCCGTAGGTATGTTGGGAATGACATACGGAACCAAGTCACAGGTGTCGAGCCAGATACGTGACAACCTCGACGGCTTCGACGAGAGGTCTCTTATAGGCGAGGATTTCTGGGAGTTCCTGACGGGAGACGAGGAGTACTACGGTAGTCTGATCCGTCTTATAGACGGTCTTTCGACAGAGTACGAGGACGAGTACAGACAGACATACCTCGAACTCGTCGAGTCCCAGACGGAGAGGCTCGAAGAAGAGTGGGAAGAGAGATACGGGAGTCTGGGTAGGGAAGGTCTCGACAGGTTCGTCGAGGAGTACACGGGAGTCTAAGCTACGAGAGATCCGAGCCAGACAGCCGTGAGCGACAAGAATAGATTGGCGGCGGCGTTGAGAGCCGACCGTGGTTTCTCGCCCGTCTCCCAGAGACGGAAGGTCTCGAACGAGAACGACGAGAAAGTAGTGAAGGAGCCACACGCTCCCGTGCCGACGAGAAGTGTTAGCTGGCTTCCGGCGTCGGAGAAGGTCACGAGTGCGAGTACGAAGCTACCTACTGTATTCACGACTAAAGTCGAAAGAGGGAACTCCCTCATGCTTACTACTCTTGAGACCGAGTACCGTGTGACTGCGCCGATAGCACCGCCGACACCGACGAGTAAGGCGGGCTGGATAGAACTCATCGATCACACCTCGTTGTTCTCAGAATCACTTCGCGTCCGAGATACACAGCAGTGAGACCGAGGACGTAGTTGGCACCGACGTTGGCGACTGTATACGTGACGGTAGGCTGTGTGAACGTCTCGACTCCGAAGGTGCTGTAAGTCGTGAGTGACGACAGAAATCCCGTCGAGACGACATAACGTGACTCCTCCGAGATGAAGTCAATATCGACGTGGATAGACTCGTACATCACGACGCCGAGGAGGAAGCTCCCGACGACGTTGACCGCGAGAGTGCCGAGAGGCGATGCGAGAGAAGCCGAGACGACATATCGGAGACCCGCACCGGCGAATCCGCCTAAGCCGATCAGAGAGGAAGCCTTGGCATACGACAGACGGCGCGAGGGCTTCGACATGCTATCCCTACCCTATCTCGACCTTCTCACCGAGCTTCGGCGCGTGTGCATCGACGCCGAGACTCTCGCGAACCCATTCAGCGAAGGAGACACAGTCGTCGTCGTCGCCGTGGACACACAGAACCTCCTCGACTCCGTTCTCGACTGCCTTCTCGACGTAGGACTTGAGACCGTCGCCATCGGCGTGGGCGGAGAAGTCGTGTAGCTCGACCTGTGCCGAAATCGGGAGTATCTTGCCGTCGATCTCGGCGCGGCTCGATTCGAGTGCACGCCTGCCGGGGGTTCCCTCGACCTGGTAGCCCGTGAGACAGATCTTGTTCGCGGGATTGTCGAAGAGACCTTTTATGTAGTACATAGCGGGTCCGCCCGTGAGCATACCGCTCGTGGTGACGACTGCTGCACCGTTTCCGAGGACTCGGTCTCTCTTCGATGGGTCGACCTTTCTCGCGTGGTTCCACGCTCTCTTGAGAGCCCCGGGATCACGGACGTAGTCGGGATGTTCGCGGAGTATAGTCGTGACGTCACAGCCCATTCCGTCGACATAACACGGTATGTCGTTTTCGGCGAGCACCATCAGAATCTCCTGAGTGCGTCCTATCGCGAAGACGGGTATCAGTACGTCGCCGCCCTGGTGGAGAGTCTCCCTCACCGACCTCACGAACTCTTCCTCGACCTTCTCGCGGTCTTCGTGTTCGTAGTTAAAGTAGGTGCTCTCGACCACGAGGGCGTCGGCAGGGGGCGGCGGCGAAGCGGCTTCTAAGAGACGTGTCTGTGTCGTGTTTATGTCTCCGGTGTAGAGAAGTCTCGTCTCGCTGTCGTCGATCCTGACCGAGGCACTTCCGGGTATATGTCCAGCGTGGTGGAAGTCACAGTCGAAGCCCGCCGCCTCGAACCCCTCTCGGTCTCCGTAACCGTGGAGACGTGAGACCTCCGAGAGACGTGAGACGTCCTCGCGTGAGAAAGGTGCTCTGTAGGACCCGGATCTCTGGACAATCTTGAGAGTGTCGTTGGCGAGTAGCTCCGAGAGGTTACGTGTCGGAGGTGTCTGGTGGACGGGTGGGTAGTCGTGCATCAGGGTCGGGAGCGCGCCGACGTGGTCGAGATGTCCGTGTGATATAATGACCTCATCGGGGTCGGCACGTGAAAGAGGGAACTCGGGCGGATTTCCCGTCTTCATTCCGTAGTCAACGAGGAGACCGTCGATAAGGAACGCACTCCTGCCGACTTCGCGAGCACCCCCGAGACAGCTTATTCTCATGGAGGTCGTAAGAGATAGGCGTCCTAATCAGTTCGGTTCTGCCGGTAGGTAGTAGTAGCCGCGTGTAGTAGTTAGGACAAGAAGATGACTGTGAACGACGAAGACGGCGAGATACATCCCGACGTGAGGGATATACTCAAAGACGCGAGAAAACGAGCCAACGAAGCCGAGAGAAGGATAGATGAGGTCGAAGCGAGGAGCTTCGAGGACGCAGTCGAAGACGCGAACGACGACAACAGAACACCACTGATAGCGGAGGTCAAGCCGACTTCCCCGACGACTCAGGGAGTGAAAGAGACAGACCCCGTCGAGGCGGCGAGGGAGATGGTCGAGGGCGGTGCTTCGGCTCTCTCAGTACTCACGGAGCCCGAACATTTCGGGGGGAGCCTCGAAAACCTGAGACGCGTGAGGGACGCCGTCGATGTGCCCGTACTGCGGAAAGACTTCATACTCGACTCTTCTCAGCTATACGAGGTCGAGACCGACATGGTACTCCTGATAGCCGCGTTCCTCGACGACGAACTCGGCGAACTCGTCGACGAGGCTCTAAGTCTGGGTCTACAGCCCTTAGTCGAGGTACACACACACGAAGAGCTCGAACGCGCGCTCGATACAGACGCAGGTCTGATAGGGGTCAACAGCCGTGACCTCAAGCAGTTGGAGGTCGACCTCTCAGTCTCGGAGGATCTTTTACCAGAGGTGCCTGACGACAGAATAGGTATCGCCGAGAGCGGAATAGAGACGCGCGAAGACGTCAAGAGGATGGTCGAGGCAGGAGCCGACGCGCTCCTCGTCGGAACGGCTATAATGCAGGACGAAGACGTGAGCGGGACGACACGGAGGCTCGTGGGGGCGCGCGAAACACAAGCTTAATGTACAGATAAGTACATAGATGAACAAGAAAGAACATGACTGCTAACTCAGAGGGCAAGTTCGGGGATTACGGAGGTCAGTACATTCCCGAGGTTCTGATGCCCGCGATAGAGGAGCTTGAGGAAGCTTACGACGAGTATCTGAGTGACGACGAGTTTCTCGACGACCTCAACGCGAAGCTCAGAGACTACGGAGGACGTCCGACGCCCCTCTACCACGCGCCCGAACTCAGCGAACGCGTGGGTTCGAAGGTCTACCTCAAGCGCGAGGATCTACTCCACGGAGGCGCGCACAAGCTCAACAACGCCCTCGGACAGGCACTCTTAGCGAAGAGGATGGGGAAGGACAGGATAATCGCCGAGACAGGGGCGGGACAGCACGGGACTGCGACAGCGATGGCTGCGGCGGCACTCGGAATCGACTGTGAGATATACATGGGAGCGAAGGACATAGAGAGACAGAAGCCCAACGTCTTCCGTATGCGTCTGATGGGGGCGGAGGTCAACCCCGTCGAGACCGGGACGGGTACTCTCAAAGACGCCATAAACGAGACTCTGCGTGACTGGGCTACGAACGTCGAGGACACACATTACGTCATAGGATCGATAGTGGGTCCCCATCCATTCCCCGCGATGGTACGTGACTTCCAGAGCGTGATAGGCAGAGAGATACGTCAACAGTCGGTAGAGAAAGAGGGTCGTCTCCCCGACTCGGTAGTTGCGTGTGCGGGTGGCGGGTCGAACACGATGGGGGCTTTCTACGACTTCATAGACGATGAGGAGGTCGACCTCTACGCCGTAGAGGCGGGGGGTTCGTCACTCGAAGTCAACGAGGAGAGGGCACCCAACTCGGCTTCGCTCAACATAGGTGAGGAGGGCGTCCTCCACGGCGCGCGTACTAAGATTCTCGAAGATGAAGACGGACAGATACTCGAAAGCCACTCTCTGAGCGCGGGTCTCGACTACTCGGGCGTCGGACCCGAACTCGCCTACCTCGTCGACTCGGGCAGGGTCGAACCGAGGACAGCCGACGACGACGAGGCACTCGAAGCATTCCATCTCGTGAGTGAGACTGAGGGAATAATCCCCGCTCTCGAATCGAGCCACGCGGTCGCTCTACTCGAAAAGGAAGACCTCGGAGACTTCGTCGTCGTCAACCTCTCGGGAAGAGGAGACAAGGATCTCGACACAGTCATGGAGAAGTCGGGGGTGGAGGTATGATCGAGTTCCCCGACGAGCCCGCTCTGATACCCTACTTTACAGCGGGCGACCCTTCGGTCGAGTCGGTGCCCGAGATAATAGAGGCACTCGAAGACGGAGGCGCGGACGTGATAGAGGTCGGACTCCCTTTCAGCGAGCCCGTCGCAGACGGTCCGACTATACAGGAGGCGATAGCCCGCGCACTTGACAACGGAATGACACCCGATGTCTTCTTCGAGAAGGTCAGCGAGGCGGAGGTCGAGGTTCCTCTCGTCGTGATGACCTACTACAACATCATATTCCACAGAGGGGTCGAGGAGTTCGTCGAGGACTGTGCCGAAGTCGGAATAGAAGGTATAATCGTCCCCGACCTGCCGGTCGAAGAGTCGGACGAGCTCTACGAGGCGTGCCGAAAGAACAACATCGACCTTATCTTCATAATCGCTCCGACGACAGACGACGAGAGAATAGAAGGTATCATGGAACGTGTCTCGGGCTTCGTCTACGTACAGGCACGTCTCGGCACGACGGGGGCGCGCGAAGACGTCTCGGGGACGACCTACGACGTACTCGAAAGACTCGAAGGATACGACGTCCCGAAGGCTGTCGGATTCGGCGTCTCGAAGGAGGAACACGCCCGGTCGATAATCGAGGGGGGTGCCGACGGCGTCGTAGCAGGGAGCGTCTTCGTCGAGACTGCGGCAGAAAGCGAAGAGTACGCCGAGGCTGTCGAGGAGAAGGCGCGCGAGTTAAAGAGAGGTGCTGTCTCAGGCGAGGAAAGATAATATCCTCACATTCGATCCTTGAGATAAGAAAGCTTGAAGTTAAGGGGGGTTGGTAATGTATGTAAAACATTAGCATGAAGCCCCTGTCGTATCTCGCCCCTCTGCTTCGCGGGTCGAGTATTGGATGGAGAAGATGGCTCTCGAACACCTCGAACCTCGTCCATATCTCGGTTCTCGTCTTCGTGCCCGCACTCCTCGTTCTCATAATAGAGATAGGTGTAATGAGTCAGATCAGTTACTTCCTCTTCCCTCCGCTTGCTTCAGCTTCGTTTACGCTCTTCTCAGACCCTGACGGCGACTACTCGAACCCGAGAAACCTGATAGGTGGTCTCACACTCGGCGCGTTCATAGGCTGGGCTTCGTTCACAGCCTTCGGCTACGGCGGCGTCGCGGCGGGAATCGCCCTCTTCGTCACAGGTACAGTAACCTGGTTCGGGGGATTCGAACATCCGAGTGCTTTCTCGGCGACACTACTCGCTGTGGTTCTCAAAGCCGACTCTTACCTCTATGTCATCTCGGTTCTGGGTGCGACAGCCGTGGTCGGAGGAGTCTTCTACGTCTGGAAGACACGTTTCTACGACGTGAGGTCGGAGTACCTCTACGAACACACATGGAGCGACGACCGTGTCCTCGTGCCTATACGCCAGAGAGAGGACACGTGTATCACCGACTTCGCCGCACAGATAGCGGGGGCACACGAGGCGGGAAGGGTCGTACTCCTAAACGTCACCGAGGACGAGAACGTGATAGAAAACGCGAGGAAGTTAGAGGATCTCGCAAACGAGATCAGAGAGGGGTACGACGTCAACGTCGAGGTCTCTATACTCGAAGCAGAGCTCGACGACGCACGTGCTGTCCTGGACGCCGCCGAGAGGTACTCGTGTGACCTCATAGCGGTGCCGTGGGAAGGCGAGTCAGGAGTCTCCGACTACATCAGCAGCCTCTTCGGGGGAGACAGGGACGTAGTCGTCTACCGTCCGTCGCTCGACGAAGAGAAGCAGGACTCGGGACCATGGCACGACGTACTCGTTCCCGTCAAGGGAGACGACGAGCTATCGCGTCTGATGGTTGACTTCGCGTCACGTCTCGTGGGAAAAGGGGCAATAAGCGTCTCGAAGATTATCTCTAACGAGAGCGAGAGGAGAAGTGCAGAGAAGGATCTCTTCGACCTCGTCGACGGATTCACAGGGAGGTTCGAGACACGTGTCACGAACGTCTCGAATATATCACGTGAGGAGTTCATATCGAAGGCTTGTAGCGAGTACGACCTGATGTTACTCGGGGCATCGACCGACAGACCCGTGGCTTCACGGTTCTTCTCACCACCTATGGTAGAACAGGTCATAAACAAGGTCGACATACCCGTCGTGATCGTCCACAGCGAGTCGGCTTCGAGATGAGGCGTTCGGATCAGAGACGAGAGGAGACGAGTCTTCCGTGTCCCGCCTCGCCGAAGCTCTCTTTTTCGGCGTCGTAGACGACCTCGCCTCGGCAGAGAACGAGGTCGGGGAAGACACCCGTCATTTCCTCGTACGGTGTCCAGTCCGCCTTTGAGTGTAGCTTCTCGGCTCTTATCTCCTCAGTCTCCATATCTGTAACCACGAGGTCAGCGTCGTTTCCGACCTCTATACCGCCCTTCGTGTCGAACCCGAAGACTTCAGCGGGGTTCGTCGAGGTTAGCTCGACGGCTCTCGAAAGACTGAGTTTGTCCTCGACGACGGCTCCGAGAACGAGCGGGAGTAGAGTCTCGACACCGGGTACTCCCGACGGTGCCTGAGTTATAGGAGCGTTCTTCTCGTCTACTGTGTGGGGAGCGTGGTCGCTCGCAATCAGATCGAAGGTGTCGGTCATATCCCAGAGAGTCTGTCTCGCCTCCTCGGTGCGTAGGGGAGGATTCATCCTGCCGAATGTACCGAGTTGGTCGAGGTCGTCGCGCGAGAGGAAGAGATGGTGAGGTGTGACCTCGCACGTGTGAGAGGTCGACGAGACGGCTTCAACCGAGTCGGGGTGGGAGGTGTGAGCGAAATGGAGACGAGCGTCGTCGATACCGTCGGCGATTCCGAGGGCGTCCTCGACTGCGGAGACCTCCGCCTCGGGAGGACGGTGGACAGACCAAGCGTCTGCGTTGTCCTCGTCGTAGTCGTCTATTTCGACGAAAAGAGACGAGTCCTCGGCGTGTATAGTCGAGAGCTTTCGATTCTCGGATATGATCCCGACTGCCTCGGCGAAGAGGTCACGCGGTATGCCGAGCTTTCCGGTCGAGTCAGCCATGAATATCTCGCCGAAAGCCGTGACGGGGAGGTCGAGAAGCTCATCGGGCTTCCAGTCGGTCGTGACCCCCGCGTTTATGCCGAAGTCTATCACTGACTTCTCGTCTGCGAGACGTCTCTTCTGTTCGAAGGCGTCGGCGTCGACCGTCGGCGGAGAGGTGTTGGGCTGGTCGACTACAGTCGTGACGCCGCCTGCCGCCGCCGACCTCGATCCTGTGTGCCAGTCCTCCTTGTGTGTCGCTCCGGGCTCCCTGAAATGGACGTGGACGTCTATAGCACCCGGGAGAACGAGACCCCCGTCGGCGTCTATCTCGTCGTCGGCTTCTACGTCTGTGTCTATTTGGGCAATCTCGCCGTCGTCTACGAGAATGTCGACGTCTCTGAGACTGCCGTCGTAAAAGACGCGTCCGTTACTGATCCTAAGGCTCATTAGACGGTTTTGGGGACACGTATAGAAGAAAACGCGGGTTTCGGCTCGGTTCGGGTTCTATGCGAGGTCTCTGCTTCTACTCGTCTCCGACTCCTAGATCCCCGGTGACCTCGACGGAGCCCCCGAGATCTCTCTTCGGGAACGGCATCTCTATGCCCTCCTCGTCGAACCTCTCTTTTACCCTCTGTACGTACTCCGAACGTGTCTTGACGTAATCGGAGCGTCCGGGGTCGTTTATCCAGATCCTCGACTGGAGACCGACATAAGAGTCGGCGAGCTCGGAGACACGTACCGACGGCGAGGGCGAGTCCATTATGCCGTCGTCTTTCTCGGCTTCCTCGATTATTATGTCAGTCGCCTGGTCTATGTCGTCGTCGTAGCCTATACCGAAGACGAACTTGAGACGTAGCCTGTCTTTCGCCACGGGGTTCTTGACGACTCCGCCGGTGAGCTGTGAGTTGGGGACTGTGAGTAGCTCGTTGTCGAATGTCCTGACACGTGTCACGCGGAGGCTTATATCCTCAACTACGCCCGAGTAGCCGTCCCACTCGATCCAGTCACCTATCTTGAACGGCTTCTCTATGAAGACGAATATCCCTGAGACGAAGTTTTTCATCACGTCCTGTGTCGCGAAGCCGATAGCGAGTGTCGCCGCAGCACCTATCGTCGCGAGAGAACTGAGGAAGCTCCCGAATCCCGCGGTTCCGAAAGCCACACCGAAGGCGACAAATACTATTGCTATGTTGAGTATCTTGATGAGAGGCTTGCGGGCGTGTTCGTCCATCTTCCTCGCTGAGAGAGTACGTCGGAAGAGAGGTACGACGACTGCCTTTCCGATTAGGTAGACGGCGACGAAGCCGACGACGAAGAGTATGAGCTGAGTTATGACACCGCCGTAGGGCACTTCCCCGAGAAACGGGAGTTCGACTGGTGGGTCGCCCGTCTGTATGGGCACGTCAGTGCCGGTGCCTGTACCCGTACCTGTCTGAAGAAGCCAGCTCGCGGCGCGATTCGGAGGGGGTAACGAGAGATCCATACAGACAAAAGACGGCGAATTCACTTATACTTAAGTCTAAACCTTCTCGGCGAAGCCGTAGCCTGACTTGAGGTCGGTGACCCGAACCTCCGTAATCTCGCCCTCGTCTCCGCCCTTTACTATGAGTGTGTAGCCGTCTATCTTAGCGATTCCGTCGCCCTCGTCACCCTCGCTGATTATGTCGACCTCTAACTCCTCACCCTCCTCGACAGGAGCGTCTATGTACTCCTTCCCTATGACATAGACCTCCGAGCTCTCGTCACGTGAGGCGTCGGGAGAGGCGGTCGAGACGTAGTCGAAGCTCGACTCTACGTCGGATCGGAAGTCGTCTATCATGTCGCCCTGGAAGACCTTGACGACGAAGCTTCCGCCGGGTCTCAGAAGCTCCTCGGCGGTATCAAGCGCCGAACGGGCGAGATGTACTGACCGCGAGTGGTCGATGTTCCAGTCGCCGGTGAGGTTAGGAGACGCGTCGGAGGTCACGACGTCGACTTCTCCTCCCGTAATCTCGCGAACCTCGTCGAGTGTTCTCTCCTCGGTCATGTCTCCGCGTACCGTCTCGACGCCGTCTTCGTCGATGGGATCTATCGACTGGAGGTCGACCCCGACCACCTCACCGGCTCTCTCCGCCTCGACCTGGAGCCATCCCCCAGGTGCGGCACCGAGGTCAACGACGGTGTCGGAGGGCGAAAACAGGTTCCTCTCGTCGTCCATCTGTATGAGCTTGTACGCCGACCGCGCCCTGTATCCCTCCTGTTTCGCCTTGTTGTAGTACTTGTCCTTCGGCATTCTCTTACAGAAGATAGGTCGGCGGCTCTAAAGAGGGTACTGCTTGTAGGGGCAACGACACCAACATCGACAGCGACAGTATTAAGACTCGCCGAGAGCAATTCGTCGGCATGCCCGAGGAACTTCCTCCTAAGGACGATTTCAGCGACTGGTATAACGAGCTTCTGTTTGAGGCAGAGATAATGGACGTGAGGTATCCCGCGAAGGGGGTCTACGTCTGGTTCCCGTTCGGATACGAGCTCAGGAACCTCGTCTACGACCGCCTCAAGGAGCTTCACGACGACACGGGACACAGGGAGGCGAGCTTTCCCGTCCTCATACCTGAGGGAATACTCGCGAAGGAGAGCGAACACATAGCCGGGTTCGAGGAGGAGGTGTTCTGGGTCACACAGGGCGGCGACAAGGAGCTTGACGAACGTATGGCTCTCCGCCCGACGAGTGAGACTCCGATGTACACGATGTTCGACCTCTGGGTGCGTTCACACACCGACCTGCCTCTCAAGGTGTACCAGGTCGCCAATATCTGGAGGTCGGAGACCGAACACACACGTCCTCTGATACGTCTGAGGGAGATAACGAGCTTCAAGGAGGCACACACCGCACACGCAAACCCCGAGGAGGCGGCGGAACAGGTCGAGACCGCACTCGACATCTACGGCGACTTCTTCGACTTCTTAGGCGTTCCCCACGTCGTCTGTGAACGTCCCGACTGGGACAAGTTCCCGGGTGCCGAGTACACTTACGCCGTCGATACACTGATGCCCGACGGACGCGCGCTCCAGATAGGTACAGCGCACAACTTAGGACAGAACTTCTCGGAGCCCTTCGACGTCGACTTCGAGACGCCCGAGGGAGAACACGACTACGTCTACCAGACGTCGTACGGCGTGAGCGAGAGATGTATCGCGTCAGTGATGTCGGTACACGGCGACGACAACGGTCTCGTACTCCCGAGCGAGGTCGCTCCAACACAGGTTGCGATCGTCCCGATACTCTTCGGAGACGACGACGAGAACGAGGCTATACTCGAAAAATGCGAGGAAGTCGTCGAGGAGCTTGAGGAAGAGTACGGTCTCCGCGTAGAACTCGACGACTCCGACGATAGCCCCGGAGCGAAGTACTACAAGTGGGAGCTCAAGGGAACCCCCGTACGTATAGAGATAGGTCCACGTGACCTCGAAGAAGGGTCCGCGGTCGTCGTCAACCGTCTCGGAGAGGAGTCGGACGCCGACTTCGATCAGATAGGCGAGGAGATAGACGACGAGCTAGAGTACCTGTCGAGACAGATAGGACAGAAGGCACAGGGAGAACTCGAAAGCAGGACTGAGGCCTGTGAGACCTACGACGAGGCGAGGTCGGTGATAGGTGACGGCTTCGCCGAGGCGATGTGGTGTGGAGACGAGGACTGTGGGAAGGAGATGGAAGACGAGATAGGCGGCGACATGCTCGGCGAGGTTATCGAGGGAATCGACACTCAAGCCGAGGACGAGACCGACGGAAGCTGTCTCGGATGTGGAGACGAGGGAGAGAAGTCGGTGATATTCGCGAAGACGTACTGAGACTGAGAATGAACGACGAGACTGAGACGGGAGACAAAGACGGAGAAGAGGCTCGAAGCCGGGACGGAGACGCAGACGAGGTCGACGGCAGAGGAGACTGTGAGGCGTGTTTCGAGGCGGGGATAAAGCTGGGTGCGCTCTACCACCAGTTCACGGGCACGCCAATCTCGGGCGAGTCGGCGGAGTCACTCGAAACCGCGATAGAGGAAGCAGTCGGGAACCAGAGGTACGTCGAGGAGGTCGGCGTAGAGATAAGCGGCATAGAGCCCAACCGGTTCGGCTACTCCGAGCTAGAGGGGGAGATGGTCGACGTGAGTCTCGTGGTCGAGAAGGAGGGTGTAGTCGTCGAGGCGAGCATGAGTGAGGAGGACGGCTACCCCATGATGAGGGTCGACGAGGTTCTCGAAGAAGACGAAGAGAGCTACGAGACCCAAGACTAAGGCGGGCGGGACAGGTAGTAGTTGTGACTTCCTCCCCGCCCTCCACTCGCACTTAATGTGCGAGTTTAAGGATATTCGGAAATCTTCGATTTCCGAGCTTCCACAAATCTCCGATTTGTGTTATAGCCAATCGAAGATTGGCGTATCATCCAGATCAAAGATCTGGAGGCGGGGCTTCCAGAGCAGTTTGACCATGATGCCGTCTTCTTTGGATCTCACCTCAGAGCGGTCTTCTCTGGAAGTCATCAAGCAGAGCTTGATGGCTCGCAAATCAAAGATTTGCGAAGCCTCTGGGAGGTTCCTGCTTCCGCCACGAACTTATAAACCGTGAGGCCCACAGAGGTTCTGTGTTCACAGGCGTAAATTCCGCCGCGCCCCTGCGTACTCGATGCTTAGAAATAGTACCGAGTGCGTGATATAGCTTACGGCTGTCGCAAGATCTCTGATCTTGCTACCCACGAATTCAAAGAATTTGTGACTGTATCCCCTCCCTACTGTGTATGCAAATATTCGATTTGCTTGTGCTAGAAAACTCTACGAGTTTTCTGCATCACAGAAATCTCTGATTTCTGAAGACCCGTGAACCTAAGATTCACGAACGCTTCTTGTCTACTAAAGCAGACTGCGATGTGTTGAAAATCGGAGATTTTCATACGTATGCGAATCTCTGATTCGCAACACTCCTTGAGGAAGGGGACTTAGCCTGTAAAAAGTTAAGTCGTGTCGGGTCTAAGCACCGGCATGTCAGAGTCACAGACAAAGCTCGACGACGACGACCTGTTCACAGAGGCGTCCGACGAGATGAGGTCGGACATAACCGAGGCGCTCGACGACGCGCGCGAGGCACTTCCCGAGACAGACAGTCTTCTCGAGATAGAGGGGGAGAACAACAACCTGATAGGCGTGCTCAACGGTCTCAAGTCGGATCTCGACGCCGAGAATGCGGCGGAGTCACTAGCCGAGGCGAAGAAATGGTTCGAGATGGGGAGAAGGGCGGACGCCTTCGACGGCGACTTCGTCGAGGAGACACAGGGGAGGATAGAAGACCTACACGAGGCGGTCGAGGCGGTCGAGACCGCGGAGGAGTCGGCGACTCAGCTTACCGACTCGGTCGCTAGTCTCAAACATCTCCTATAGCTATAGATCCTCTATTCTGTCGAGATATCCCTCGTAGACGTCTATCGCGTCCTCTACGGGCTGGGGTGACGACATGTCTGCGCCCGCGGCTTCGAGGAGGTCGAGTGGATACTCGCTCGATCCCTTCGAGAGGAAATCTATGTATCTCTGTCTCGCCTCGTCGCCGTCTTCGAGTATCTGATTGGCGAGTGATACGGCGGCACTCAGACCTGTCGAGTACTGGAAGACGTAGAAGGCGCGGTAGAAATGGGGTATTCTCATCCACTCTGTCCTTATACGGTCGTCGACGGCTGCGGGTTCGTAGAACTCGGTCTTGAGGTCGCCGTATATTTCGTCGAGTCTGTCGGGGGTGAGAGCACCGCCGTCCTCGACTATACCGTGGGTACGGTCTTCGAAGTCGGCGAACATCGTCTGTCTGAAGAGTGTGCCACGGAACTTCTCTATCATGTGGCTGAGGACGTGTCTTCTGAAGTCGTCGTCCTCGACTGTGTCGAGTAAGTGGTTGGTGAGTAGAACCTCGTTGACAGTGCTGGCGACCTCTGCGACGAAGATCGAGTAGCCCGAGTAGATGTAGGGCTGGCTCTCCTTCGTAAGCTCGGAGTGGAGAGAGTGTCCGAGTTCGTGGGCGAGTGTGTACATCGACGAGATGTCGTCCTGGTAGTTCATGAGTATGAAAGGCTGAGTGTCGTAGGTTCCGCCCGAGTAGGCACCCGACCTCTTCGCCTCGTTCTCGTATACGTCGACCCATCTCGACTCAAGACCCTCCTCTACCCTAGTCTGGTAGTCGTCTCCGAGGGGCTCGAAGGCATCGACGACGTGTTGGGTCGCGTCGTCGTAGGTGACCTCGGGCTCGGGGGTATCGGCGAGGGGCATGTAGACGTCCCACATCCGGAGGTCATCGACGTCTAAGAGGTCGCGTTTTATCTCGACGTGTCTGTGGAGAGGGTCGAGCCTGTCACGAACCGTCTCGACGAGGCTGTCGTAGACATCGACGGGTATCTTCGACGAGTCGAGCGAAGACTCCCTCGCTGTGTCGTAGTTATGTATCCTCGCGAGCTTTACGTCAGCCTTGACGCTTTTCTCGTAGGTCGTCCCGACTGTGTTCCGGAGTTCGCCGAGTGTGTCGTAGAACTTCTCATAGACATCGCGTCTGAACTCCCTGTCGGGGTTCTTCTGGAGCTTAGTGAAGTTGGAGAGTGTGATCTCGACCGGCTTGCCGTCGGGCTTCTCGACAGTCGGGAACTCGGTGTCGGCGTTTGTGAGTATACGGTAGACAGAAGACGGCGCGCCTAAGACATCACTCAGGTCTGAGATGAGAGCCTCGACCTCGGCGGACCGGGTGTGGGGCTTCTTCCTCATCACGTCGTCGAGGTAGTGCTCGTAGACACCGAGTCCGTCGGTCTCGTCTACCATCTCGTCTATCTCGTCGCGGGTGTGGGACTGGATCGCGGGACGTATGAAGCTCGCCGCACTTCCGGCTTCGGACGAGACTGTCTCTGCGCGCGTCGTCATAGCCTGGTACTCCTGTCTCGTGGTATCCTCGTCACGTCTCATCCGGGCGTACGACGATAGCTTAGAGACCTTCCTCATGACCTCTTCGCGTTTCTTCAGGATGGTGAGAAGATGTTCGCCGTCGTCGAACGAGTCGGTCTCCGCCTCGTCGAGTTCGTCGACCATCCCCTTGGTCTCCTCGAACTCCTCCTCCCAGTCTTCGTCTGTCGCGTAGATACTTTCGAGATCCCACCTGTACTCCTCGTCTATCTCCGAACGGTCAGGAACAGAGCTCATGTTATGTTTATATATGCTTACAGACTAAAGTCAGTCTTGGTTGGGAGTCTCAGACAACGTCGAAAGCATAAAATATCCTACATTTGTATCTGGAGTAAGATGGCAATTGGTCTCACGGGTCTTGCGAGCGTCGAGATCATAGGAGTAGAGCTCTGGAAGGCGTGGATATTCACACATCTCGGAGGTATCATAGCCGGAGTTGGCTTCATAGTCGCAGGAAGTAAGTCGGGGAAGAAGGTCGAGTCTAAGACTGAGACAGAGACGGACTGAGACAGTCCGAAAGACGTAATCCGAGTCTCGCCGAAGACTCCTTATGGAAGACACCGAGAGGAGGGTCGAGGTTCTCAGAATGGGTCACAGACCCAAGAGAGACGAGAGGATGACGTCACACGTGGGGCTTACGTCGCGGGCTCTGGGTGCGGACAGAATACATATAGCGAGTTCGAGTGAGAAGCCGAGGGAGACGATAGAGTCGGTCACGGAGCGTTTCGGAGGCGACTTTGAGGTTAAACTCACCGAGAAGCCCAGGAGTATCATACGCGGCTGGGAGGGTGACGTCGTCCATCTCACGATGTATGGTCTTCCGATCCAGGATGTGATAGACGAAGTACGACAAGAGGACGTCTTAGTCGTCGTGGGATCACAGAAGGTTCCAGGATACGTCTACGGTCTGTCGGACTACAACGTCGGTGTGACCAACCAGCCCCACTCCGAGGTCGCGGGTCTCTCAGTCTTTCTCCACGAGTACTTCGAGGGTGCAGAGCTCGAAAACGAGTTCGAGGGTGGTGAGATAGAAGTCGTACCCAGCAACGGCTCGAAGAAGACAGTCGAGAAGGAGTAGAGAGTGAGTAAGAGTTCTTCTGTTGTCTACTTACTCAGACAGGTCGGATATAGCCTGTGCGAGGTCGCCGTCCGCCTCCACGAGTGCGTCGCGCGCCGTCTCCTCGTCGACACCGGCACGCTCGGATACGAGTTCGACGTCGTCGTCGGAGACGTACTCGTTCTCGGATACCTCGGGGTTTCCAACTACCTGGAAGGTTCTCTGTCCATCTGCCTCCATCGATGTGACCTGAGCGTCATCGAAACGGTACTCCTTGTCGGAGGTGCGTATGACTACCTCCTCGACGTCATCTATCTCGTCGATATCTATACCCATCTGGTTCATCATCTTCTGCATCCTCTTGGGGTCCATATTCCCTCTTCCGCCGCCGAACATAGCTCGACTTAGTCCTCGACAGTTAAAAAACGAGCGGTTAAGCGGCTCTGAGACGTCCGACGACGAACTCCCTGTCGAGGGCGGCGAGTAGAGGTCCGAGCTTCGGACCGCTGTCCTGTCCGAGGAATAGCTCGTATCCCGACGAGAAGAAGTCGCCGACTCCTACGTCGTGTCTCCTCGCGGTCTCGAATATCTCACTCTGTATCTCGTCAGCGGAGTGTCCCTCGTCTATGAAGTCGGCGAGATCCTCGAAGGCGGCGCGGGTACCGTCGTCGAACTCTACGTCGGGCTTGTGGTCGAGAACCTCGACGTAGTAGTCGTTGTCGAGACGCCGAGCCCAGTTACGTGCGAGTTCGACACGTTTGAGGACATCGTCGCGTTGTTGGTGGGTGGCGTCGTCGGGGAGATGTCCCGATCGCCTCAGAACATCGAGTATCGCGTCTTCGTTCTCGGAGACACCGACCATCGCGGCGAAGGTGTAGGGAACACGTATACGTCTGTTAGAGGCTTCTCGTTTGTCGGAGTCAGAGTCGGTGTGAGTGCCGGAGACAAGTGTCGGGTAGACTCTCTCGGCGAAGAGCCTCTCCCTGTCGTCGGCGGGGTCTTCGTCTCCGTAATGTATCTCCTCGATCCTGTCGAACTCGTCGACTAACTGGTCTATCTCGGAGACGTTGAAGTCACGCTGCTTCGTGGGATCGAGCGCGAAGAAGTACTTGAGTACCTCGGGCTCGACGATCTCGAGGAGTTCCTCAACTGTGTAGATGTTGCCCTTGCTCGCCGACATCTTGTCTCCGTCGACGAGGAAGAACTCGTAGACGAGGGGTTCGGGCGGCTCGTGGTCGAATATCCCGCGCGAGATTGCCTTTCCGCTCTCCCACGATCCCTCAGCGTGATCCTTGCCGAAGGGCTCGAAGCCGACGTCGAGTATCTTCCACTGAGCGGGCCACTCGAAACGCCACGGGAGCTTGCCCTCGGTGAAGGAGACGCGTCCCTCGTGTCCACAGCCTTCGATCTCGTACTTCCCCGCGAGCTCTGTGTCACGGCAGACATATCCGACAGTCTCGTCTTCGAGGTCGACGTCTGTGGGTGTCGTGGTTATACGTCCGCAGCTCTCACAGATCGGCATGAAGGGTATGTAGTCGTCGTCGACTGTGCGCTGGTACTCCGAGAGTGTCTCGCGCGCCTTCTTGACGTCGGAGAGAAGGGTACGTGTGGCGTCTAAGAACTCTCCGTCGGAGTACATCTCGTCGTTCGAGTAGAAGGTAATAGGAACATCGAGTCTCTCGGCTCCGTCCCTCAAGAGCGATCCGAAATGGTCAGCCCACGAGTCGCAGCATCCGAAGGGATCAGGGACATCGACGTAGGGCTTTCCGAGATGCTGCCGAAGCTCGTCCCTCGTCTCGTCGTCGAGTTCTACTATCTCACCGTCTGAGTCTGCGAGCTTATGTGGTATGCTTCTGAGAGGGTCTCTGTCATCGCGCGTGAAGACCTGTTGGGCTTCTATGTCCTTTTCGCGGAGGGCGTCGGCGACGAAGTATCCGCGGAGAACCTCGTTGAAGTTGCCTATGTGTGGTATTCCCGACGGCGAGACACCGCCCTTGACGACCGGGTTTCTGTCGTTGTCTATTACGCGGTCAGCCGCCTCGTCAGCCCAGAAACGGGTTTCAGAATGGGTCGAGTCAGAGTCCGTCATTCGGGAACTACCTCCGTACCTTCGTGTTCGCCTTCGAGTATCGCCCTGCGTAGGTTGTCGGGATCAGTCCCGTCGAGAACGAGAGTCTTGACGCCGCTTCTCTCGATTATCTTCGCGGCGAGTGCGTCGACGACTGCGCTCGATCCCGCCGAAAGCTCGGTCTGCATCACTATCTCGACGAGCTTGTGTGGCGGAAGCTCCTCGAACTTCTCGGCGTCTTGGTTGGTGCGGGGATCGGAAGAGTAGACGCCGTCGATGCTCGTGGCATAGACGAGAAGGTCGGCGTTAGTGTACTCGGAGAAGACCGCGGCGACGGCGTCGGTGGTCTGTCCGGGTGCCATTCCACCCATCACAGGTATCTTGTCGTCGGCGAGTGCGTCCTCTGCCTCGCGGTAGCTCGTGGGTGGCTCGGGATACGCGAGAGGATCAAGTGCCGAAATCAGGAGGCGGGCGTTTATCCTCGTGATGTCGATTCCGAGGTAGTCACAGATGGAGTCGTTGGCTCCGAGTTCGCGCGCGACCCCTATGTAGTCACGTGCCGTCTGTCCTCCTCCTGCGACTATGCTGAGGCTGTGTGAGTTGTTAATCTCCTCAGCCACCCGAGCGAACTCCGAGATACGTTTCGACGACAGCTCGGGGACGAGAACCGAGCCGCCTACCGAGATTACTACGTCCATGCGCGAGGTATTGTCTCATTGTGACTTAACCCTTGTTTTGTCCTAGTCGTCAGTCGACGGGATAGATATCTGGTAACGTCCGTCCTCCTGGAGGGTTATGACGCGTTCGTCGTTGTCGTAAAGGTTCATGAGGTTTATCTTGTAGCTCCCGGGCTCGATTATACGTATGCTCTCGAACTGTTCCATGAGCTCCTGACGTAGCTTCTCCTGCCGTATTCTCTCTCTCTCCTCTTCAGTGACCTCAGTCTTATCCTCTTCAGACTCGGATGTCTGTGAGCGTGATCCTGAGACTCCCTCGTCGGAGCCGTGGTGGTCGGGCCAGTCACCCGAGTAGTACGACGATCCGGTTTCGTCGGGGTCTTCGGCTGGGGAGGACTGTTTCGGAGACGCCGGGGCTTCTATCATCTCCGTCTCGTCGTCCGTTTCTTCCTCGTCCTCCCACTTGTCAGTGAGGTCGCCGACGTACCTGAACTTACCACCACCACAGACGGGACAGCCGTCGAGAACTTCATCGGTTCCGTCCTCGAAGACCTCGCCGCAGTTTGTGCATTTGTGGGGCATCTTGTCTACCCACCCGAGACGAGTGCTGTTATTAGGTCGCTGTCCTTGTGGAGTGTCTGTATCTGGTTCGCGGGTCCTATTACGGTTAGCTTCGAGGGCTTGTCCCCAAGTATCTTACCGAGTATCCCCTGGCTCGCCTCCTGTTTGGGGTATGACTCTATCTCTATCCCAGAGAATCCGTCGGGGGAGATCTCCGACATAGTGACCTCTATGAGCTTCGATTCCTCGTCGGGCGTGAGACCCGACTCAAGTATGACGATCTTGCCCTCACGGACGCTGTCGAGTATTAAGTTGACCTTCTCTATGCTCGCCATGCCGTCCATCCTCTCGGAGCTTATCATGTCGATGGGAACTCCGTCGGAGTCTGTCTCTAGCTCTGGCATGTCTTTAACCTCCGAACTCCTCTGCTATCGTCTCATAGAGGTTGTCTATGTTGTTTCCTTCGAGACCACTGATACGTACGGTCTCGTGCTGTCGGAACATCTCCTCTATGCGGTTGGGAGACGCGTCTTCGAGGTCGATCTTGTTAGCGACTACGACGACAGGAAGGCTCCTCTCCTGTATGATACCGTTTAGCATCGAGTTGACCGCCTTATAGGGATCCTGTGTCGAGTCGAGGACGTAGAGGACACCGTCGAGATCCTCCTTGAGCCAGTGTATCGCCTCGGTGACTCCCTGTGTAGCCTCACGCGCCCTCTCACGAGCGAGATCCTCATCGAGACCGTAGTCGACGAACTCCTCGTACTCAACCTTCGTCGCAACTCCAGGAGTGTCGACGATGTCAAGAGTGACCTGGTTCCCGTCGTGCTCTATCTTGATGTCCTCCTTACGCGTAGCCTCTCTTGTCTCGTGTGGGATCTGCGACTCAGCGCCCATCGCGTCGTCGCCCCAGTCCCTGGATATACGGTTCGCGAGGGTCGTCTTCCCCGCATTAGGAGGTCCGTATATACCTATCTTCGCGTTCTTCTCGTCCTCGAAGATACGCGATATAGTACGACTTATACTGTCTCGGATCTCGGAGATTATGCCCATAGTATCCCCCTGCACATGTTATCTCGGTGATAGTACGTCTAGGGTTATATTAAACCTGCGTCAGACACTCGTCAGACGGAGTCATAGGGAATAAGGAAAGAAAGTATGAGGGACTGTGACATAGGTACCCCCCCACCCCTTCGTTTCAACTGGAACCCAGAAAAAGGGTGGTGGGGGGAGAAGAGAGTAAACTCCCGGTATATTTCGTGTCTCGTCGTGAACCCCACGGGATCACGAGTGGGTTAGCTCCGACAGAATTTATTATAGATACGAAACTAATAAGATTTGGGTCTATTGACAGTAGGTACAATTCATTCGAAAACATAATGTTACTAAGATAGAGCTAAGTATTATTCTATCTCAGAGAAAATTACATGAAGACTCTAAGAAATATGATATGAGAGTTCAGAAGAAATACTATCTAAATAGAGGAAATAACATCCAAATCTAAGAGTAATTACATGAAGATAGCGCATCAATTACATGTAGATGGTATGTCAGAAAGATAATAAGTCTATCTGCAGTCTACCGTATTATAAATAATAATTAGTAGTATAAATGTTTTTATGATAAACCCAGTCTTTGATCCCGTTGACTTCGTCACTACTTCTGTCACTCCCCTCCTGTTACTTCTTCCCATTCCGCCGAAGACCTCAAACTCCGGTACACCACGCCTTTCCAGATCTTTTTCATGTCTTTCTTAGGTTACACAAAGGTCTACACAAAGAGTCTCTCACCCTCTTACCCCCACCCCCCACCCCCTCTTTTCGTGTTCCAGTTGAAACGAAGGGGTGGGGGGTTAGACCGGAGATACTCGCGGACGTCCTCAGAAGCTTGGACATCCTCAGAATCCTCTTGGAACGTCCTCGGATCAACTCGCAGGACTTCACTCACAGTCTGTCCGTGGTCAGATCACCTTTTTCGAGTCTCTTCGCGGGTCTCTGTCAACTACCCCCATGTTTCAACTGGAACATAAGCTATATATTGGTCAAGACTAATCTCATTTGAACGGTGCCTGGCTTGCATCGCTTATCTCAATCTACGACTTCGCAAGCCTCGAAACGTACACGTATCTCGAAGGGAAAGCATGGTAGGCAGTAACGACACGGATTCAGATGGGACGGATGCCTCGGGTGAGAAGACGGGTTTAGGGGACTCGGATCTCAATAGTCTCGAAAGCATAGTCGACAATGACCTCGTTGACGTCGACGTAGACGTGGGTATAGAAGACGAAGCCGACGAGGGTCTCTTCGATGAGCTTCTCGAAGTCGAGCCGATATTCGACAACAAGGAGGTCCTCCGACCCTCTTACACCCCCACGAAGCTCCCCCACAGGAACGAACAGATCAACCGGATAGCGACGGTTTTAGTCTCCGCACTCAGGGGGGACACACCTTCGAACCTCCTCATCTATGGCAAGACGGGGACGGGTAAGACAGCGAGCGCGAAGTACGTCTCACAGGAGCTCGAAAAGACGAGCCAGAAGTTCGACGTCTCGTGCGACGTCGAGTACATAAACTGTGAGGTAGTCGACACACAGTACCGTGTCCTCGCACGTCTCGCGCGGGAGTTCGGACGAGAAGATGTGCCAATGACGGGCTGGCCCACAGACAGAGTCTACGACGCTTTCTTCGACGCCGTCGACAACGAGGAACGAGTCGTCGTCATAATGCTCGACGAGATAGACAAGCTCGTCGAGAAGAGCGGCGACGATACTCTCTATAACCTGTCGCGCATGAACGCCGACCTCGAAAACGCACGCGTCTCGATAATGGGAATCTCGAACGACATACAGTTCACAGAGCTACTCGACCCGCGCGTCAAGTCGTCGCTCGGCGAGGAGGAGATAGTCTTCCCGCCTTACAATGCTAACCAGCTTCGTGACATACTCGAACAGCGTGCCGAGATAGCCTTCAAGCCTGACTCACTCACTGACGACGTGATACCTCTGTGTGCCGCCTTCGCAGCGAAGGAACATGGCGACGCAAGACGCGCACTCGACCTCCTGCGTACTGCGGGAGAGCTCGCCGAACGTGCCAAGTCGGAGACTGTCGACGAGGATCACGTCAGAGAGGCACAGGAGAAGATCGAGCTCAACCGTGTCGTTGAAGTCGTCCAGACTCTCCCGACACAGTCGAAGCTCGTCCTCTTCAGCATAATCTCGCTCGCTGAGGAGGGCTCCGAGAAGATGAACACCGGCGAGGTCTACAACACCTATAAACGTGTCTCGAACCAGATGGAGATGGACGTCCTGACTCAGAGACGTGTCACTGACCTCATAAGCGAACTCGACATGCTCGGAATAGTCAACGCAGTCGTCGTCTCGAAGGGACGTTACGGCAGGAGTAAGGAGATTTCGCTCAGCGTTCCGAAGAAGGAGACAAAGAAGGTAATACTCGAGGACTCGCGCCTTGGATCTCTCAGCGAGGTGTCGACGTCGGCACAGTCACGTCTGGATGACTGATCGATCCTAAGAGGAGACGTATCCTTCCGAGGTGAGGCACTCTTACCTTCGCCTTCCCCACAACCCAGTCGGACTTCACGACCTGACTTATTCCGGCTTCCTGGTCGTACATCCTGTTGTTGTCTCCCTTAGTCACGAAGCCCGAGTGCTGTGCGGTCTGGACGCCGTTACTACCGTTCCACTTCTCACCTTCTTCGACGTACTCTACCGCCCTGTGTATCACTGGTGTCGCCCCGTTTCTTCCGTTTGGCTGGTAGACTATGACGTCGCCGTAGTTCCCGAATGTCTTGTACCCTGTCTCACTACCCTCGTCGTATGTCACTACTCCGTGTACAGTCTCGGCGTCTTCGGGGACGAACTTCGAGTCGTCTACGAGGTATATCAGGTCACCCCTGTGCATATGAGGCTCCATGCTTCCGCTCTCTACCGCTACGAGAGGAGGCCAGATTCCCGCAACAGCCCAAAGGATAACCGCTATTCCGACTACGGCTACTGCTGAGGTCACGAAGTCCTCCACAACCTTTCCGGTCTGCGTCTTCCGAGCCTTCTTTATCCTCTCTCTCCAGCCATCGTCCATATACGACGTAAGTAATAGCTCCGTATTACTGTTTCCACTCGTTAGCGGACACCGACACGCCGACTCAGACACCGCTGAAGATACAGCCCGAGACTACTGACACAAGCTATA
This sequence comes from Halorutilales archaeon Cl-col2-1, assembly GCA_041891055.1. Taxonomy (GTDB): domain Archaea; phylum Halobacteriota; class Halobacteria; order Halobacteriales; family Afararchaeaceae; genus Afararchaeum. Next base: position 1,520,539 of record CP169074.1, read on the forward strand.
TGACTCAGTGACGACCTACTCTAAACCACATGGGAACATCGTCGGAACACGACGCAGATACTTCTCTAAATACTGAGATCGTGGATGCTCTCGCCGAGAGAGGTCTCAACGCGACCCCTGACGCACTCAAGGCTATCGCGGAGTCCGACTCGCCCCACGAGACGGTCGACCTAGTCTCCGAGGAAGTCGACGAACCCGTGGTCACCGTCCACCACATCGCCAACCTCACTGGTACTTCCTCACACGACCCCTCTGTTTCGTCTGGAAACGCGGATTCATCGACATCGACAGAGAGAAGTAACGCGACTCACACGGAGACAGTCTCCGATACTTCCTCCTCGAACTCCGTCTCCCGAAGACCCGACTCCGAGAGGTATGTCTCGGTCAAGGACACTATAACAGGAAACTCGACTACGACGGGTGAAATCGACGACTTCGTGGGTCTCTTCCGTGACCGTTACGAGAAGCTATCGGGGATTCTCAGAAAACGTCTCTCACCCCGGACTGTCGAGTCGTTGTCGTCGCGTGGTGGCGGAGGCGATGAAGTCGAACTCGTCGGGATGGTCAACGACATACGTTCGACGTCGTCCGGGAACACACTCGTCATACTCGAAGACACCACGGGTGAGATGCGTGTCCTACTCTCGGACGACCTCTCCGACGAGGCTCAGAGACTCGTGGTCGACGAGGTCGTGGGGGTCAGGGGACGTCTCTCCGACGACGCCGGTATAGTCTTCGCTGACTCTCTCCATTATCCCGATGTCCCTCCGAGACGTGAGCCCAACACGGCTGACCTCAACACGGACGTCAAAGCCGCCCTCATCAGCGACATACATTTCGGCTCCGACGCCTTCCTCCGTGATAAGTGGGATGAATTCACCGACTGGCTACATTCTCAGCCCGAGATTGAGTACGTATTAGTCGCGGGTGACCTCGTCGAGGGTGTCGGAGTCTACCCTGGACAGGACGACGAGCTAACCACGGTCGACCTCTACGAGCAGTACGAGAACTGCGCCGACGGGTTCCGTCAGATACCCGACGACATAGACGTTATCACTATACCCGGAAACCATGACTCCGTACGTCTCGCAGAGCCTCAGCCCGCTCTTCCCGACGAGTTCAGAGAGCCCTTCGCCGAAAACGTCGAGTTCTACGGAAACCCATCGACCGTCGATCTCGAAGGAGTCAAGGTGTTGATGTACCACGGCATGTCGCTCAACCCCTTCGTCGAGAAGACACCCGGGGCGGAGATAGAGAGTCCCGAGACTGCGATGATACCCATCATAAAGAAGAGACATCTTGCTCCTATGTACGGCGACGTACGTCTCTCGCCCGAAACTACGGATCACCTCGTTATAGACGAGATACCCGACATAATCCACGCCGGACACGTTCACACGGTTGGAGTCGACAGGTACCGCTCTGTCACACTTCTTAATTCGGGGGCGTGGCAGGGACAGACGGAGTACCAGAAGTCGATGAACATACAGCCCGACCCCGGTATCGCACCCATAATCGACCTCAACAGCCTCGAAGTCACACTAAGACAGTTTTAACGAACAGTTTTTATTATCTGTGTTCGAACTTGACAGTAGGTAGTAATCATGTTAGAGAACGAGCCCGTAAAACGGGTGGGTCTTGACAACATCGTCGTAGCCGACTCTACCATAACCTACATCGACGGTGAGAAGCCCGAGCTGATATACAGGGGCTACGACGTTCAGGATCTCGCCGAGAGATCGACCTACGAGGAGGTGGTCTATCTTCTCTGGTTCGGCGAGCTTCCGACCTCCGAAGAGCTCGAAGAGTTCAAGTCGGATCTAGTCGAGAGACGCCGTCTTTCCGACGAGACGATGGAGATACTCGAAATAATATCCGGAGACGGAAATCCGATGGAGGTTCTGAGGACGGCTGTGTCGTCGCTGCCTGCGTCGGCGGAGTTCTCGGTAGACACATCCGAGGCGTCGCGCGACGAGTTCCTCGAACTCGGAAAGTCACTCGTGGCTAAGATACCCACCATAATCGCCAACTACGAACGTCTCAGCCGTGGACTCGACACCGTCGAGCCCCGGGACGACCTCGACCACTCAGCCAACTTCCTCTACATGCTCGACGGAGACAACGACGAGCCCTCCGACGACCGCGTCGACATACTTGATGCCGCCCTCGTACTCCACGCTGACCACGGCATGAACGCCTCGACGTTTACGTCGCGCGTCATAACCTCTACGGGCTCTGACCCCTATTCGGCGATAGTCGGTGCGATCTCGGCACTCAAGGGATACAAACACGGAGGCGCGAACCAGGACGTGATGGAGATGCTCGACTCGATAGAAGGTGACCCCGTCGAACACGTCGAGACGATGCTCGATGAAGGAGAACGTGTCCCCGGATTCGGACACCGCGTCTACCAGACTATGGATCCCCGTGGCGTAGTTCTCAAGGAGATGTCGCGTCGTCTCTCCGAGACATGGGAAGGTCCTGACTACTACGGGATGTCGACACAGATACAGGAGTACATGGAGTCGGAGAAAGGAATAGCTCCTAACGTCGACTTCTACTCCGCGAGCACTTACAGATGTCTCGGGATACCCACACATCTCTTTACCCCAATGTTCGCGATGGGACGTATTGCGGGATGGATGGCTCAGGTTCTCGAACAGAAGGAGGACAACCGTCTCATACGTCCGACGGCGGACTACAAGGGCAAGAGAGATAGAGAGTACGTTCCAATAGAGGAGAGATAGGAGTAGTTAGTCTTCTTTCTTCTTCTACTACCTACCTACCTACTCATCCACTTTCTACTCTACTCTATGTTCCAGTCGTCTTCCATCTTGCCGAGTACGTCGTTTCTTCCGCCGTACTCAAGCTCCGAAGCCTCGACGGTTCCGAGTCCGAAGCTTCCCTGTTTCTCCCTGAACTTCCTGAAGAGCTCGCTCGTCTCGTCTCTCACCGAGTCCCAGAACGAGAAGTCGAACGGGTACATCGGCTCCGAGAACTTGCCGTCCTCAACTACCATTCCTGCAGCCTTGACTATCGGAGGCCCGTCGAAGTAAGACGGGAACTCGGTCTGGTCGCTCTTCGCGGGGTAGAATATCGAGTTGTGTGATCCTCTCATCGAACCCGCGACGAAAGGCGGATTCGCGAACGGCTGGAGAACCTCACCCGGCGACGGGTAGTCCGACTGGGTTCTCACGAGTGCGACGGGATCATCTTTCCCAACGTACTCTCCTGCGACGTTCCTGAGCTTCTGTGTCGAGACCGAAGCCGCGGGCTCTCCTGAGTGGCGCGAGTATATCTTCTTGATGCCGAACCTGTGTGGCTCCATGAAGAGACTGACTATCTTCCAGGTGTCCTCGGGAGTCCTGAGACGTACTGTCTTCTCGCCGTCTCCCGTGTGTTCGAGATCCATTATCTCGAACTCGAATCCCTCGTGTATAGTGTCCTTGAGGACTAAGCCGGGTGTCACGCGTGCGTCGGCGAAGACGGTGTACATCGGCTGGTTGAATGCTCCGGGCTCAGTCTTGTCGGCTCCGAAGAAGAGGAAGGGCTCTGCCTCACGCTCCTCGAACTCCATCTCGGCGACTCCGGGTCCGAGTCCACGTACGTTCCCCGAGAAAGCGTCCTTGAGGAGATCCTGCCCCGCTCCGTAGAGACCCTCTTCCTTCGCCACGTCGGTACCCTCCTCGAATGCGTCCCACGCGAGTTCGTGAACCTCATCGGAGTCCTCGCCCTCCTCGTGGCTCATGAGTATGTCTATGTCGTCTCCGACTGTGAAGATCTGGTAGTCATCGAGGAAGTTACCCTCGGATTCGAGAGTCTCCTCGACTGCGTCGACGACGCCCTCGGTCGGCTTCCAGTGTCCCGCGTTGCTGCCTATGTCCGCCTTTATGACAGATAAGGTTCTCATTGCTATACCATACGGTAGAGAATCCCTTAATTATAGTGTTTGTCAATTCAGTTCAGATGGGATGGAATTGGGTCGCAAAACCCCATCTCAGATTAGACGAGACGTATACTACCGTCTCTCTGTCTCATCGCCTCGCCCTCGATACACATCGAGTCTATGATCTCCTCTGTCCTCTCCTCATCGACCCCTCTCTGTCTCGCGTACTCGATTATGTCGTCGTCCGTAGGACTCTCGATATTCTCGACGGCGTCCATCACTATTCTCTTCTGTGGCTTCGAGACCCCTGACTTGGATGACTTCCTCTCCCTTGCCTCCTTAATCTCTTCGGTGTCGACACCCTTCTCGTCGAGAAGCTCGTCCTCTCCGAAATTCTCTTCGACTTTCGTGTTGAAGACATCCTCCTCCATCAAGCCGTTGTAGAGTGTCTCCATGTCATTCCTCTTCGCGAGCATCAGCGACCTTGCCTCCTTTGCCTCTTCGAGGTCGTCTGTCTCGTGGAAGACCCTGAGACTGTCGAACTTCAACGTCTTTCCACAGCTGTGACACGTCGTCGTCTTGGGTCTGCCCTCGACTATCTTGACGCTCTCACAGTTCGAGCACCCGACTACTGAGTACACGACTGTCTTCTAAGCCACGCTCGATATAAACTCTTTCGTACGCCTCATCTATAAACCGAGTATGGATCTCGGAATTCAAGACAGAACCGCCGTAGTCGCGGCGTCGAGCCGTGGCCTCGGAAAAGCGTGTGCCGAAAACCTCGCGCGTGAGGGCGCGAACGTAGCTATCTGTGCGCGCGACGACGAAGAGATCAGGTCGACAGCAGACGAGATACGCGAGGAGACAGGTGCCGACGTACTCGCTGTTCCCGCCGACGTCACCGACCCAGATGACATACAGAAACTCGTCGACGAGACACGCGATACCTTCGGCAAGATAGACATAACTGTCCCGAACGCCGGAGGTCCTCCGTCGGGCGAGTTCGAGGAGTTCACCGACGAAGACTGGAAGTCGGCGTTCGAGCTAAACCTCCTGTCGAGTGTCCGTCTCGCGCGTGAGACACTCCCCAAGATGGCGGAAGACGGCTGGGGACGTGTAATCTTCATAACTAGTCTCTCCGTGAAGGAGCCCCTTCCCGGACTCGTCCTCTCGAACTCGATCCGTGCGGGAGTCACGGGACTCTCGAAGACGCTCTCGAACGAGTACGCCGGAGACGGCGTGACGGTCAACTCCGCGATGCCTGGCTACACACTTACCGACAGGATGGAAGACCTCTTCGAGGGACAGGCTGACGAACGCGGAATAAGCTTAGAAGAGAGACTCGACGAGGTCGCCGAAGAGATACCCGCGGGACGTCTCGCCGATCCCGACGAGTTCGCCGACCTCGTCGCCTTCCTAGCGAGCGAGAGGGCGTCGTACATAACAGGGACTTCTATACAGGTCGACGGCGGATTCGTGGGTTCGCCGTTCTAACCTTAACGTATACCGTCTAGAGCTTCTAAGAGACCGTCGGCGTAGCTCTCCTCGGTGACGTGGTCGGCGGCGTCGAGAGCCCTCTCGTCGGCGTTCGATACCGCGTACGACTCGCCTACGACCTCGAATGTCGAGACGTCGTTCTCCGAGTCTCCGACCGCGACGAACTCCTCTGGGTCTCGTCCCATTATATCCGAGACGGTTACGAGACCCCTCCCCTTGTCGACGTCGGGCGACTTGACGTGGTAGGCGTACTTCGTGTCGTAGACCTCCAAGCCGTGTCTCTCGGCTATCTCCTCGACTGCGTCGAGAGACACCTCGCGGCTCACAGCTATCTCGGTCTCTCTCCACCGGTTGACGAGGTCGAAGCTACCCCATCCTAAGCCGTGCCCTTCCTCAGCGAGGTCTTCTGCGACACGTCGCGCCGCCTCGCCGTCGCCGTTTATCTCGACTCTGTCGTCGCTGTAGACTATTCCGCCGTTCTCGGCTATGACGTGGTCGTCTATGCCTATGAAACGGCATACTGCGTTCGCGTGTGCGAGGACTTTCCCCGTGGCTATGACTACCGGCTCTTCCCAGTCCCTCAGAGGATCGAAGATACGTGGGTCGAGCGATGCGTCTGGTCGTGTGAGTGTTCCGTCTACGTCTAAAACCAGAGGACAACTCATCTCTTCTTCTGTGTGACTCTTATCTTCTATTACTACTCGGGCTTGAGACCTTCTTCCTTTATCCTCAGAACTCCCTCGCCATTGGGTAGATTCGGAGCGTCAACGAGCTTGACTATTCTCTTGTTGTCCTTGCTCTTCTTTATGTAGACACGGAAGGTCGAGGTGTGTCCGAGTATGTTTCCTCCGACGGGCTTTGTCGGGTCTCCGAAGTAGGCGTCAGGGTTTGACTGAACTTGGTTCGTCACGACAGCAGCGGAGTTGTAGAGGTCGGCGAACCTGAGTATGTCGTGCATGTGTTTGTTGAGCTTCTGCTGTCTGTCGGCGAGGTTGCCTCTGCCGACGTACTCGGCTCTGAAATGTGCCGTCAGTGAGTCGACCGCGAGGAGTCTCACGGGCTTGTCTGTCTCCTTCTTCTCGTCGCCTATCTCCTGAGCCTTCTCCGCGAGGAGTATCTGGTGGTCGGAGTTGAAAGCCTTAGCGACGTGTATGTTGTCGAGGAATATGTCGACGAGTTCGTCGAGTGTGTCCTCGTCGTCTACGTCGCCCTCGATACCCTCTCTCTCCAATAGATCTTCGAGGATCTCGTCGTCGAGCCCCTTTACCATCTGTGAGATTCTCTCGGGTCTGAATGTATCCTCTGTGTCTATGAAGACGGTACTTCCTTCGAGACCTCCGTGTTCTTTCGGAAGCTGGACGTTGACCGAGAGCTGGTGTGTGAACTGACTCTTTCCACTACCGAACTCGCCGTAGATCTCTGTGATCGACTGTGTCTCTATTCCGTTTCCGAGGAGGTCGTCTATCTCGGGCACGAGAGTCCCGAGCTTCGATATCTCTTTCCTCCTCTCGAAGACCTGACTCCCCGTCTCGAAGCCGCCTATCTCCGCCTCCTCCCGAGCGCTGTTTATTATCTTCGACGCCGTCGAGTCACCTATGCTCGTCTTCTCCGAGATCTCTCCCGGGTCCGCGACTGCTATCGACTTCACCGTGTTGAACCCTGCGTCGATAAGCTTGTCGGCGGTCTTGGAGCCGACTCCCGAAAGCTCTTCGAGCTCCTCTCCTGTCGTACTCATACTTCTGAGTTGGTCACGAGATCGGTTAAATCTTTGTAGTGTGTCCTCGGACTTAGATTAGAGTCTCAGAACGGCACTCCCCAGACGGGGTACCACTCGGTCTCGTCGTCCTCGATGTCCATCTCGTCTTCGACGACAGTCGTGACACTGAACTCGGCGGCACTGTCACGTTCCTTCGATCTCTCGTCCTCGGGAGCGAAGGGATACCAGCTTCCCGTGTTGAAGCTGTATATCCAGTAGATATCTTCGCCATCTCTCCCCGTGAAGCCGAAGACTCCACACAGGAGATGTTCCGAGTATCCTCTCTCGACTATAGTGTCGGTCGCCATATGTACCGCAGTCACGAGATCCTCGAAGTCGTCGTCCTCGACTGTTATCCATGTGTAGCCGTACGAGTCCTCGACCGTCTCGTGGGTAGTCCCCGTCTCGTCCTCCGAGACTTCGAGAAGATCCCGGATCTCTTCTACGAGGCTGTCGAACTCCGCCGAGTCCACTGTGTTGAAACACAGCGCAGCCTGCGAGTTCGACCCGTATCCCTCGGCTTCGAGTGTTAGATGTGCCGTAGATATGTCGAAGAGATCCTCGGGGTCTGCCTCGTTAGAGACGCCCTCGCCGAGTGCTGTGTCGACTACGTTACGGAGTCTGCTGAACAGAGACATTCTTTACATCTGAGACTCAAGTTCCCTGAGTCTCTCTATTCTCTTCTCCGTCGGCGGATGTGTGCTGAGGAGACGTGAGATTATTCCCGTCTTCACCGGTATTATGTAGAAGGCGTTCATCGAACTCTCCTCCTGTCTCAGGTCTCTCTCGGGCACCCTGTCCATGCGCCCGTCTATCTTCATCAGAGCGCTCGCGAGTGCCGACGGAGACCCCGTGATCCTCGCGGCTCCCCTGTCGGCGGCGAACTCACGGTAACGCGAGAGAGCCCTCAGGAGAAGCGTGCTGACGATCCAGACGACGACCGACGCCGCGAGTGCGACCATCACACCGCCTCCGCCCTGCCTGTTGTCACGTCCCATCGCCATAAACGGCGACCATCTCACGACCATGAACGCGAGTGTGGATATGAATGAGGCTATCGTCATCACTGCGACGTCCCTGTTCTTGACGTGTGAGAGTTCGTGTGCGAGGACTCCCGTAATCTCGTCGGAGTCGAGCGTGTTCATCAGACCCGTGGTGACGGCTACAGTCGAGTGTTTGGGCGACCTTCCCGTCGCGAAGGCGTTCGGAACCTTCGAGTCGATAAGAGCGACATCGGGCTTAGGAACGTCCGCCTGCTGCGACAGACGGTCTACCATCTCGTGAAGCTCGGGTGCTTCTTCCCTGTCGACCTTCGTAGCACCCGCGCCGTAGAGGGCGATCTTGTCGCTGTAGAAGTACTGCCCGAGCATGAAGAGACCCATCACGAGGATGATACCCACAAATCCCACGCCGTAGGTAGCCAACACGGCTATGAAGACGAGGTAGACCACCCCGAGGAGACCCATCGTAAAGAGCATCCTCAGTCTCAGGCTCCAGTCTGTTTTCCAGTCCATCTTTATCCGAGATATGTCGTCTACAGGGATAAATCTAACCGGAACCGACCGTGGGACTCGGCGCCGTATGAGAGTCGTCTCCGCGAAACGTCGCCACGCTTAAATCCGAACGCGGCTTACTCTGGAGTATGTCTTCGGCTTTCTGTCCCGAGTGCGGGGAAGAGACAGACCCCGATGAACTTCTGTGTGACGCGTGCTATGCCGACTCGGTAGACCCCGTCGAGGCTCCCGAGAACCTCGAACTTCGGGTCTGTTCGGTCTGTGGGTCGTACGTCGACGACGGCGACTGGACATCCGAGGAGGACGACGTTTCCGAGGAGCACGAACTCGCCGTCGAGAGGCTCCAGGACTCTCTCAGGGCACACGTCGAGGCGGAGAGTCCGCGCGTCGACCTACGTGCCGAGAGGGTCGACCCCGACGTCTACCATATCTACGTCTCTTTCACCGCAGACGTCCGAGGCTACCCCGTCCACGACGACTTCAAGACTACCGTCAACGTCTCACGCGAGACGTGTCCGACGTGTGCGCGTATCTCAGGAGGCTACTACGAGAGCATCGTTCAGATACGTGGCGAGAACCGTCTCCCGACAGACGACGAGTTACACACGGCTAAGGAGATAGCTTACGGGATCGCGGGAGACGACTTAGACGATCGTGACACATTCGTGACCGATGTTAAGGACGTAGACGACGGGATCGACATCTATCTGAGTACCAACAAGGCGGGTCTCCAGACTGCACGTAGAGTGATCGAGGAGTTCGGTGGTACCTACTCCGACTCAGCCACACTCGTAGGAGAGAAGGACGGCGACGAGCTATACCGCGTTACCTACTCGGTACGTCTCCCCGAGTTCAGAGAGGGTGATCTCCTTCTCTTCTCCGAGTCCGGTGAAGACCGCGACCGTCCCGTTTTAGTGACCCACAACTCGACCGGGAAGGGCGACGTCGAGAAGGCGGTTGACCTCGTGACGGGCGACGAGATAAGAACGTCTTCTTTCGGAGACGCTGAGAAGATAGGGGACACCGACGACTCTTCCGAGACAGTCGTAGTCGACGACTCCGACGACGAGATACAGATACTCGACCCCGAGACCTACGAGACTGTCACACTCCGCAAGCCCGACTTCATGCGTGATCCTGGAGACGAAGTCGAAGCTGTTACGACCGAAGAGGGAGTATTCCTGTTACCTTAGTATAATGCTCCCTCACGGATTCCGTCTCCCGTCAGTCGAGTACCTGATACCTCTCGTCTTAGGAGTAGCCCTCGCGGTCTACTTCCTCTTACGCACGAAGCCAACTGTCGAGACGTCGACAGTCGTCGGACTCCTGCCTTGGGTGGGACTCGGCGGCGTACTCCGTGTCGCTCACAGGATCGAGATACTCCCCGCGTCGGTCGAGCCCCTCTTCGGCACACCTTCCGTCTACCTCACGACCTTCGTCGCCGCGGTGACTGTCTGGCTTTTCGCCCTCCGGCAGCCGAGATCGGACACAATCCTCGGAGCCGTGGGTCTCTCAGTCGCTGTCCCTCTCTTAGTCTCGATCTACGTCTACCACGGCACGACGCATCTCGTCGCGCCGCTCGCAGGTCTCGTCGTCACAGCCCTTCTCACAGCGGCTGTCTGGCTCGGCGTTGCGCGTCTCCAGCCCGACGCAGCCGAGACGACGGGATACGTGGGTCTCGCCGTCGTCCTCGGTCACGTCTTAGACGGTGTCTCGACGGCTGTCGGAATCGACCTCCTCGGATTCAACGAGGAGACTCCCCTCTCACGTGTAGTAATAGGGATCGGCTACCATCTCACACCCTCGTTCGGAGGGACGTGGCTCTTCGTCCTACTCAAGATAGCCGTCGCTGTGGGTGTCGTAGTCGGCTTTACCGAGTACGTCGACGAGAGACCTTCTGAGGGAAGACTAATACTCGCTGTCGCTGCCGCGCTCGGTCTTGGACCCGGCGTACACAACATAGTCTTTTTCACCCTCTCGGCGGCTTAAGCCTGTCATCTGTGTGGTATGTGTGTGTTTACCATCCGAGACCGAAATACCGAAGGACTCGAAATACGAAGTTACTCTATGCGCATCGATCTTCAGGTCTGTGAGGGGTGTTACACGGGGGAGCACGACGACGAGACCAAGAACGCCGTTACTTACGACATGGTCGAACTCGCGGATGTCCTCGAAAGACACGGTGATGTTATAGGTATAGACGAGGTGACTGTGACAATGCTCGGCGAAGAAGATGAAGGGGGCGACCTCCCCGTAAACGTCGCATTCATGGAGAACGGTCAGCCCGTCGTGACAGACACACAGCTTACCATGGAGAACGACGATGGGCAGTACTACGCCTACGTCAACCTCGACGACATACTCGAGGTACTCGCTCAGAACGTACAGGTCGTCTCCGACAGTGTCGACGAGGAGGTAAACGTCGGTATCAGCCCCGATGCGGGTGAGATGCTCGGGATGGAGAACACTGGAGGAGGAAGTGGAACCGAGTCACAGCCCGAGACACAGCCCTTCGAGACGGCGTCTCCGTCGCCGACTCCGCCGGACGACGACTCCGAAGACGACTCCGACGATGTCGATCACATCTCTCTCTGACAAATAAGAAGCCTTAACTTAATTCTCGCCACTTCTTGTATCCGATGTTTAGTGTCGAGAACGTCGACTACACCGACTACACAAACCGCCAACTCCTTGCGGTTCCCGCGGGGATACTCCTCGCCACCTTCGTAATCATAGGTGCGACTATGGCTCTCACGGGAACCCCAGCACATCTCGGACAGGAGTTCACCGGAGGCGTGACGGTACAGGTCACGACAGACGCTTCGATGGATCAGGTTCGATCCGACTTCACGTCGGTGACTACACCCGAGTCGGTTCAGTCGACACGTACGGGATACATACTGTCTTACCAGCCGTTGTCTGAGAACGAGATGGATCAGCTCAGGAGCGTAGCATCGGGCTACTCCGAGAACTCGGTCGACCAGATTAGTCCGACGTACGGCGCTTCGTTACAGACACAGGGAATCAGCGCTGTTGTCTTTGCGTTCGCCGTGATGAGTATCATAATATTCGCCTTCTTCAGGACTGTGGTGCCGTCTTTCGCTGTAGTCCTGAGTGCTTTCAGCGACATGATGGTTCCGATAGGCGTGATGAATCTCCTCGGAATCGACCTGTCTCTCGCGACGATACCCGCTCTCCTCCTCCTCATCGGATACAGTATAGACTCCGACATACTTCTCACTCGGAGCGTCCTCAAGGGACGGAGAAGCGAGTTCCACGAAAACGTCGAGAAGGCTATGGAGACGGGTATAACTATGACGACGACGTCGATGGCGGCGATGTTCGCTATGGCTGTCGTCTCACATCTCGCGTCGATATTCGTCCTACGTGACATAGGAGTGATACTCTTCGTCGGACTCGGAGTCGACATAATCAATACTTACATGATGAACGTGAGTCTACTCAGGTGGGACATAGTCGACAGGAGAGGTAAGGCGTCGAATTCAAGAGGTGGTGCGTGATGTCGGATCTAAAGGGACTTCTGAAGGACTGGAGGGTCATCCTCCTCATAGTCGTGATGGTTCTATCGGTCGTTGCGATAGCTCCCACGGGTGATACTGAGGGCACGACCTCACTCAAGTTTGGACTCCAGCTCGACGGAGGAACACGTATGCAGCTTGAGCCCGTCGGAAGCACGGCTCAGGTCTCGGGACTCGGGGACACGAACCCCGCGGATCTACAGTCCGAACTCACACAGAGCCTCGGTGTACGTACGAAGGTCTACTCGAACGACGGAATAGTCGAGATAAGAGGAAACGCGACCGACGCCGAGGTACGTGAAGCTCTCGAATCACGTGGACTCACAGTCGAGTCGATCGACGACGGTCTGACACCCGCGACTCTAGAGGAGCTACGTAACTCGTTACAGACACGTATAGAGAACACCCCCCAGATAGGACAGCTCTCGGGTGTGCGTGTCTTCCAGCAGTCGAACCCCATAACCAACCAGAACTTCATAGTCGTCGAGCTTCCCGGAATACAGGAGAACGCCTCGTCTATAATAGCCCAGCAAGGACGGTTCGAGATAAGGGTCGTCGAGTCGGGTAATCAGACGAGACATGTCCTCTTCGGCGACGCAGTCGAGAGGGGAAGTGTTTCGAGACCCCGTCCGTCACAGCAGGGAGGCGACACCTACAATGTTGGCTTCAGTCTCACCGACTCGGGCGTTGAACAGCTCAGAAGTACTGTAATGGACGTCAACGCCACGACGACACCCAGCGCGCATCCACTCGTGATGTACTTCAACGAAGACGAGGTCTTCAGAGGGCCTCTCAACCCGACGCTCGCGTCTGACATAGAGTCGGGGAGATGGCAGGGAGGCGGTCTCCAGGTTACCGGAATGACTGAACAGCAGTCTCAGCGGGTGAGCGTCTCGCTCAGGTCGGGTGCTCTTCCGACACAGGTCGAGATAGCCTCGTCGACGTCCATAAGCGCCTCCGAGGGATCGAGGTTCAAGACTAACTCGCTCCTCATAGGTATCTTCGCCGTGATAGTCGTCGGAGCCACTATCTACTGGAGATACCGTGACCTACGTGTAGCAGTTCCAATGGCTCTCACGGGACTTGCCGAGGTCGTTGCTCTCCTCGGATTTGCCGCGGGATTCGGTCTCAGCCTCGACCTCTCACACATAGCCGGGCTCATAGCCGTCATAGGTACGGGAGTTGACGACCTCGTCATAATCACCGACGAGGTTCTCCACGAGGGCGGAGTGAGTAGCTCGAACCTCTACAAGAAACGTATAAAGAAAGCCTTCATAATAATCGGAATGGCAGCGGCGACGACTATCGGAGCGATGCTACCGCTCGCATTCCTCGGTCTCGGACGTCTCACGGGATTCGCCATAGTCACGATAGTCGGGGTCCTCATAGGGGTTCTCATAACCCGACCCGCGTACGGATCTATACTCCGAGTTCTCGTGACGGAGAACTAAAGCTCCGACTCTATCGCCGACGCTAATCCCTCACTCACTTGCTCACCGTTGACGAAGACGGCAGGAGTCCCCGATACACCTCTGTCGGATCCACTCTTTCTGTCGGCGTTGACCTCGGGTAGATACTTCTCGTCCTCTACTGCGGATCTGACCTCCGAGCCGTCGACACCGACCTCGTCCGCCGCAGTCTCTATGTACTCCATCGACATATTCCCCTGACGTGCGAAGATCCTGTCGACGTACTCCCAGTAGGCGTCGTCGCCTCCGAGTACATAGACCGCCTCGCCTGCTATCGCGGTCGTCTGTGACCAGTCGTCGACAGGCACGGGAAAGTTGCGGTGGACGAACTTCACATCGCCCGTCTCTATGTAACGGCTTTCGAGAGCGGGCATCGTCTCGTCGTGGAAGCTACGGCAGTGGGAACACGAGAAGTCGAAGTACTCTGTGACAGTCACGGACGCGTTCTCGTCGCCCTTCATAGGCTCACCCTCGACCGAAGACTCCGCCGTCGTTTCGCCTCCTCCCCCCAGACAGCCTGCGGTCGCCGAAGAGACAGCTGCCAGAGACGTTACTACGAAACTGCGTCTCGTTAACCCCTTGTGATTGTCCATCTATATCACACAAGCCTATCAGACCCGTGAGTATAAGACTGACGCTCACCTGAATCAGAAGTCGTCTATCCCCGACTGCTTCGCCTCGTCGAGTATACGTTCGGCTGTGCTCCAAGACTCACGCGCGAAACCCGGAAGACTACGGTTCTCCTCGACGTACTCCCTCAGGTACTCGATCGTCTTCGAGTCCGACGGATAACCGCTTCCGACGTCCCCGAGACTCTCGATATGTGAGTCACGTTCGACCTTCGCTATAACAGACGCTCCCGCGACGGCGTCGTAGCTCTCGTCCGCGCCGTGTTCGGCTGTGACTTCATAGCCAGTTTCCTCGGAGACACGTCTCCCGAACCTCTCCGCCGACGTGTCGCTCGCGTCGACGACTATCTTCTCGTCCCCGTCGGGATCTAAGCGACGTACAGCCTCCGACTGTGCCTCTACGACGAGACGGTTCATACCTCCTTCGTCGACGTACTCGTCTATCTCCTGAGGCGTTACCTCTACGACTGAGTAGTCGTACTCGGTCAGTCTACCGTATATCTCGCGTCTCCTCGGTTCTGAGAGCTTCTTAGAGTCACGAACCTCGAAGTCGAAACCGTCTCCGGGCGTCCTGACTCCGGCGACGAACATGCTGCCCAAGACGGGTCCCTTGCCTGCCTCGTCGACTCCTATCACGTTACTTGGCTCGTCGTCGGACATAATATATCTGCCGAGGTCGGGTCGGAACCGCCAAAAACAACTAATATACCTCTCCGACACCCACTCCCTGTATGTCGACACTCGAATCAGATATCAACGAGGCGTGGGACGAAGACGAAGCCGACACCGACCTACTCGACGACTTCCTGGACGCCCTAAACCGCGGCGAGGTTAGAGCGGCGGAGAAGGTCGACGGCGACTGGGTCGCCAACGAGTGGGTCAAGAAGGGCATACTCCTCAACTTCTCGGAGCGCGACAACAGGGAGTTGGAGTACGGCGACGTCACCTACCACGACAAGTTCGAGCTAAAGGACACCTCGGAGTTCCTCGAAAAGGGCACGAGAAACACCCCCGACGGTACAGTGGTGAGGGACGGTGCCTACGTCGGCGACTCTGTCATAATGATGTCGCCGAGCTTCGTCAACGTCGGCGCACACGTCGGTGACGGAACCCTCGTAGACTCGTGTGACACCGTGGGGTCGTGTGCACAGATAGGCGACAACGTCAAGATAGGCGCTAACACACTCATCGGCGGTGTCCTCGAACCCGTAGAGGACGCCCCCGTCGTAGTCGAGGACGGCGTCTCGATAGGCGCGGGAGCACGTATAACCAGCGGCTTCGTCGTCGGCGAGGACTCCGTGATAGCCGAGAACACTCTTCTCAACCCCTCGATACCCGTCTACGACCTCGTGGAGGACGAGGTAATCTACGGAGAGGTTCCCGCCGAGAGACGTGTGATGCAGAGACACGTCAAGTCGTCTGTCGAAGGATTCGGAGAGGAGTTCTACAAGCCCGCCGCAGTCGCTACGTCGCTCGAAGACAACACACTCGAAAAGACCGAGAAGGAAGACGCTCTCAGGGACTGACTACTTCTCGATTCTCATGCTGTAGTCGAGCCAGTCGGACGAGTGTATCAGGCTCCCCATAGAGACGACGTCGACTCCCGTACCGGCGTACTCACCGACGTTCTCGGGTGTTATACCGCCCGATGCCTCTACTACGACGTCGTAACTCCCGAGTTCGTCTACGCAGTTCTCGACCTCCGACGGCGACATATTGTCGAGTAGGACGATGTCAGCACCGAGCTCGGCGGCTTCTACCGCGGTCTCGACCGTCTCGGCTTCGACCTCTATCTTCGAGGTGAAGCTCTTTGTGTCTCTCGCTCTCTCGAAGGCGGTTTCGAGTCCCTCTAACTCTATGTGGTTCTCCTTGAGCATCACTGCGTCGTCTAAGCTGTACCTGTGTGGATCTCCGCCGCCGACGCGTACCGCCTTCTTCTCGAAACTCCTGTAACCCGGCGTCGTCTTACGTGTCGCCGCGACGGTAACTTCGCCCGCCTTCTCGACACAGTCGGCTGTCACAGTAGCGATACCGCTCATGCTCCCGAGTATATTGAGACACGGACGTTCTCCTCTGAGTAGAGACGCGGCGTCGCCCTCGGCTTCGAGGACGGTGTCGCCCTCGTCTATCTCCTCACCGTCGTCGAACCCCGTCTCGATCTCCACTCCGGAGTCTAAAAGACCCAACAGCCTCGAAGCCTCGTCTAAGCCCGCCACAACCCCGTTTTCCTTCGTCACGACTCTCGCGCGCGCGTCGCCCTCGACGACCGAGCTACTCACGTCCCGCCATCCTGTCGAGTCCTCGTCTAGGAACTCACGGAGTCTGTCGTCTAACATTGATTGTAATTAGTTATAACTCTGCTTCGGTCACGACGTTGACATCGAGGGGCTTCTTGACGACGTGTCCTATCTCCTCTCCTGCGACGGTCTCGACTCCGTTTAGGCTAGCAGTGTCGAGTGTAGACTGTGTAATCTCGCCGTCTACTACGAGATTCTCGACTTCGCCGTTCGTCTCGTCGAGCTTCTCGCCGAGTGCCTCCGAGTCGACCTCCTCGACCTCGTCGAACTCCGAGTCGAGGAGAAGACTCCTTCCGTCTTCCACGGCTTCCATCCTCTGTCTCAGAGGGTTCCCGGCGTCGTCGCTATCGCTACCGTTGGAGTCGGTTTCGACTTCGCCGTTAAGTCTTTCTTCCTCGGCTTCGGTTTCGACATCGACGTCTGCCGCACAGCTCTCCGACGCCGTCGCCTCAACCTCGCCCTCATCGTATTCGTCGTCTTCGACCGCGAGTTCGAGAGGAACCTTGTTCCTCAGCGACTCACGTATCTCGTCGTGTGACATGTCCTCGACACATTTACCTTCAGGTGGATGTGCGACGTAGTCGACGTCACCGACCTGGTCGAGTTCCTTGAGTATGAGGTCGCCGCCCCTGTCGGAGTCGAGGAACGCCGTCACGGTCTTCTCCTCCGAGAGGCCGCTGATCTCGTCGGGGATATTCGTACCCTCGACGCCTATCGCGTTCTTTATGCCGTACTTGAGTAGGTTGAGTACATCGGCACGTCCCTCGACTATCAGGACGGCGTCGCTCTTCTCGACGTTGGGACCCGCGGGAAGACCCGCGTATCTCTGTATTCCTTCTGTTCTCGCTGACTTCCTGACTTCGTCTATTATCTCCTCGGTGTCTATGCCGCCCTCGTCGAAGAGCTCTGTGAGTATGTACTTCGACCTCTCGACGATCTGTTTCCTCTTCGCGGCGCGGATGTCCTCGACCATCTCAACCTCGATCTCGGCGGTACACGGACCTATCCGTTCTATCGTTTCGAGGGACGCCGCGAGTATAGCCGTCTTGACCTTGTCGAGGCTACTTCCAAGCGTAATACTGCCGTATGACTGACCGTTCTTGCTCTCTACGTTGACCTCCATCCTACTGATCTTGCTCGACCTCTGTAGGTCGCGCAGGTCTAGTTCGTCGCCCAAGAGACCCTCTGTCTGTCCGAATATCGCTCCCACGACGTCCGATCTCTCGACAACGCCGTCTGCTGTTATATTCGCGTGTATGAAGTACTTGACTGTGTCTGAGTTCTGCATGTTTAACCTCTTGAATGTGATTGACGTCGAACTGAGATAAGTTCTCGTCAGTACATTAAGCTTGTTACTGGAATCAGGACGACGAAGAAAAGTCGTGGTCTCGTCACCGACAGCTACACTCGACAAGACAAGATGTTACGGCACTCTTACTCGAACTCCTTACGGAAGCTCTTGAACTCGGCGTGGTGTGACTCCTCGTCTGTGAGAAGCTGCACGGCGAGGTCTTCGGTAACGGGGTCGTTCGCCTCGTCGGCATTCTCTATTATCGACCTGTATGTCTCTATGGCTCCCTTCTCAGCGTCTATTACGCCGTCTATCACCGACAGGACGTCGGTCGAGTCCTCGGGAGGCTGCATGGACTCCTGTCGAGCCTCGAAGTCGTACGATGCTGGCGGACGTTCGTCTAGCTCCTTGAGACGTCTTCCTAACATCTCGGCGTGGTTTAGCTCCTCCTGAATGTCGGCGTTGAGTGACTCCTTTATCTCCTCCGCACTCACCCCGTCGAGTATTATCGAGTTGGCGAGGTAGTTCATCACGGTCTCGATCTCGTCCTCGTACGCCTTCTTGAGCAGGTCGACTACTTCCTGGTTCGTCATGTCACGTAGATACGCGCTACTTCCTCTTAGTACTTTGGCGCCTAACTCATCTCGCGCCGAATTCCTA
The DNA here is from genome assembly GCA_041891055.1 of Halorutilales archaeon Cl-col2-1. Taxonomy (GTDB): domain Archaea; phylum Halobacteriota; class Halobacteria; order Halobacteriales; family Afararchaeaceae; genus Afararchaeum. Next base: position 1,539,077 of record CP169074.1, read on the forward strand.
AGGTTTAATTATTCTAAAGTGTCACCTTCACACACGAACCGAATCTAAGTTCGGAGTGATCAGATGGGAACAAAGGTATCAGAACTCACGGACGAGACACAGGAACTCACGACGACGAAGGTCGCGGGGGTTTCGAGCACCGACTTCGGAAAGCACGTCGACTCGTCGGCGCGAGAGCTCTTCAGCGAGGCGGCTCTCGACGCGATAGACGACGCCGGAATTACGCCGGGTGACCTCGACGCAGTCTACTTCTCGAACTTCATAGGCGAGTTCTCGGAGCACCAGGGACATATGGGTCCTCTGATGTCGGACTACATCGGCGCGCGCGACGCCGCGTCGATACGTATAGAGAGCGCGTGTGCGTCGGCGGGGGTCGCCTTCACGCAGGCGTACAAGGCGGTCGCCGGAGGCTTCTACGACGCAGTAGTCGTCGGAGGCTCCGAGACGATGCACACACTCGGCACTGCGAAGGCTACAGACGGTCTCGCAGTCGCAGCCGACGACAAGTACGAGGTTCAGACGGGTCTGACCTTCCCCGGACTCTATGCTCTGATGGCGAGGAGACATATGGAGGAGTTCGGCACCACGAAGGAGGATCTCGCCGAGGTCGCAGTCAAGAACCACCAGAACGCCCTCAACAATCCAATCGCCCAGTACCACCAGGAGATAGAGGTCGAAGACGTCGTCGACGCGCGTACGATAGCTACTCCGCTCGGACTCTACGACGCGTGTCCCATAACCGACGGAGCGAGTGCCGCCGTGATAGTCAGCGAGGAGTTCGCGAAGGAGAACGACGTCGACGCCGAGGTCACTGTCGAGGCGAGCGGACACTCGAGCGATGCGATAGCACTCCAGGACAGGGCGACCATATCGCGGACTCCCGCCGCCGAGATCGCCGCAGACCAGGCGTACGAACAGGCGGGAATAGAGCCCGACGACGTAGATGTCTGTGAGGTTCACGACTGTTTCACTATCGCGGAGATAATCGCGATAGAGTCGCTCGGCTTCTACGAGAGAGGAGAGGGCGCGAAGGGCGCGCGCGAGGGCGAGACACACGTCGACGGACGTATCCCCGTCAACACCTCGGGCGGACTCAAGGCGAAGGGACATCCCGTCGGAGCCACCGGTGTCGCACAGGTCGTCGACATCACCAAACAGCTCGAAGGGCGCCATCCCAACCAGGTGGAAGACGCCGAGGTGGGTCTGACACACAACGCGGGTGGTAGCGTCGCGAGCGCAGCCGTACATATATTCAGGAGGGACTGAGAATGCCATCGTATACTGAGTTCGTCGACATGGTCGAGATGGGCGACCCGATATACCTCAAGTGCGAGGACTGCGGCGGAACGGGTCTGCCGCCGAGGAAGGCGTGTCCCGACTGCGGGTCGAGACACACCGTCGAGAAGGAGCTTCCGAAGACGGGCGAGGTCGCGACCTTCACTGAGATACATGTTCCGACGCCGATGTTCCAGGGCGACGCTCCGTTCACTGTCGTAGTCGCCGAGTTCGAGGACGTCGACCTGCGTCTCACGGGACAGCTCAGAGACTCCGACGGCGACGAGATTCAGATAGGCGACGAGGTAGAGGTCGGAGCCGAGGAACACGACGAAGTCGACCGCGTCATAACATTCACAGCGTAGTCTTTTCCGTCTCGAAGACTGTCTTCTTTTATGAAACTACAGAGACCTGAGCTTCTGCCAGACCCGGCTCTGTCGCGCGACGAGATGGAGGAGTTACAGCGGAAGGTCGCCTCGGAGGCGGTCTTCGACGACTGTCTCCCTACCGATCCCGGTGAGGTCGAGGAGGGTGACGCCGTGATCGCGGGAGTCGATCAGTCGTTCCGGAGAAAAGAAGAACGAAAAGAGGAGGCTGTGAGCGCAGTCGTGGCTACGAGACGAGGCGAGGTGACAGAGAGAGTCCACGCATCTGCTGAGACACGTACGGAGTACATACCCGGTCTCCTCTCGTTCCGTGAGGGCGAGGCGGTAGTCGAGGCTCTGAAGAAGCTCTCGGTGACCCCCGACATACTCCTCTTCGACGGAAGCGGACGTATACATTTCCGACAGGCAGGCATCGCGACACATATAGGCGTAGTCTTCGACGTGCCTTCGGTAGGAGTCGCCAAGAACTTACTGTGTGGAAGGGTCGTGACCCGCGACGGCGAAGACTGGGACGCGACGTCTCTGGACGAGGGAAGCCGTCTCGGTGTAGTCGCCGACTCTTCCGTCGAGGCTCCTGACGGAACCGTCATAGGCTACGCCTACCAGTCGAGGCAGTTCGAGTCGTCGAACAGACATGTCAACCCGCTTTATGTCAGCCCGGGTCACAGAGTAACTGCCGAGACTGCGGTCGACCTCGTCGAATCTACGTGTGAGGGCTACAAGCTTCCCGAGCCTACACGTATAGCCGACTCGTACGCCGATACGGTGAAATAAAATAGAATAGACACGACAGACAAAGACCGGATCGAACTACAACTACTCGTCTTCTGTCCCGTTCTCGTTCTCGTCTATGCAGTCGGTGATGGGCTCGAGCATCCTCTCAGTCGTCGTGTAGGGGTCGGACTCCCTCTCGACGACCTCCTCGGCGAGCGCGTCTATACCGCCTGCCTTCTCGATCTCGTTCTCAGCGATCTTCCTCAGGTTGTCCTCTAAGAGGCTGTGTATCTCCGACGAGTACCTCTTGAACTCCCTCTCCTTCATCTCGCCCGACTCTATGAGGTACTCCCTGTGGTCACTCACTACTCCGAGGAGATCCGTGACTCCGTCGCCTCTCTCGGCGATAGTCTTGGTGACCTCGGGCTTCCACTCGCCCTCGTAGGCGTCCTCGTCGCCTATGTCGTCGTCGTTGTTCATCGCGCTCGGACCGTGGTGACCCGTCGGGACGCCCGCTGTGGGATCCTCGCGCATCTCTATCATCCTCTTGACTTCCATCACTGTCCTGTCCGCTCCTTCGAGGTCAGCCTTGTTGACGACGAATATGTCTCCTATCTCGAGTATACCCGCCTTTATCATCTGTATGTCGTCTCCTCCTGACGGCATAAGCAGGACGAGGACGCTGTCGGCGGTACGGACGATCTCGACCTCGTTCTGACCCGCTCCGACCGTCTCGACTATTATGACGTCCTTTCCGAATGCGTCGAGAGCCTTTATGGCGTCGGTCGTCGCGCTCGAGAGTCCTCCGAGGGCACCCCTCGAACTCATCGACCTAAAGAAGACGTCCATGTCGCCCGACCCCGCCTGGAGACGTATTCTGTCGCCTAAGAGGGAGCCTCCCGTGTAAGGCGACGACGGATCGACAGCGATCACTCCGACCGTCTTACCCTGTTCGCGGTACTCCTCGACCATCTTGTCGACGAGTGTCGACTTACCCGCTCCGGGCGATCCCGTGACTCCTATGACGTGGGCGTCTCCCGTGTGCTGGTGGAGTCTCTTTATGGCGTCTCTGTATCCCTCCCGCTGGTTCTCTATGTGGGTGATGAGACGCGCGAGAGACCTGTACTTGCCGTCTAAGACGCCGTCGACGAGCTCGTCGAACTCTCCCTTGTCCATGGACTCTTCGCTCATCTCTCTGGTGCGTTCTCCCGGACGAACTCTATGGTATTGCTCGTGTCAGTTCCGGGACCGAAGACGGCGTCGACGCCCTCTTCCTTGAGGTTCTTCTCGTCTTCCTCGGGTATTGTGCCTCCAACTATGACTAGAGTGTCCTCGAAGGCGTCGTACTCCTTGAGACCGTTGATGATCTTCGGAACCACTGTGTTGTGGGCTCCGCTCAGGATAGAGATACCTACGACGTCGACGTCCTCCTGAACAGCTGCCTGTATTATCTCGTCGGGGGTGTTGTGGAGTCCCGTGTATATGACCTCGAAGCCAGCGTCACGGAACGCGCGCGCTATTACGTGTGCTCCTCTGTCGTGTCCGTCTAAGCCCGCCTTTGCGATCAAACACCGTATCTTACGGTCAGTCTGCTGTTCACTCATCGTGATCTTACTGTGAGTATTTTTGAGTCCTTCTTGAGTTTAACGAAAGATTACGGGAAATTCCCGCTCATGTCGCCTCCGAACTTCTTCATCATGCGTCCGAGGTCGCCTCCACCGCCCTGCATCTGGTTGACAGTCCTCTTCATCGTCTTGTGGTACTTGAGAAGCTCCCTCACGTCGTCCTCGCTCGTACCCGAGCCGCGCGCTATCCTCTCGATCTCCGACGAGCCTATATTACTCGGATTCTGAAGCTCGTCGTCGGTCATCGAGTCCATTATCGTCTTGTAGGCGTCCATCTTCTGCTGTGTCGTCTCGGCGAAGTCATCGGGCATCTCGTCGGTGAGACCGCCCATACCTCCCATGCCTCCCATTCCGGGTATCATATCGAGAACCTGATCCATCGGTCCCATCTTGTTCATCGCCTCCATCTGCTTGTAGACGTCTTCGAGCGTGAGGTCGCCCTGGAGTATAGCCTCGGGATCGAGTTCCTCCTCGCCCTCTTCTTCTGACTCCGCCATCGCCTCCTCGACGCGCTCGGCGAGGGCACGTATGTCTCCCATTCCGAGGAGACGTGATATGAAGCCGTCGGGATCGAACCTCTCTATGTCGCTCACGGTCTCTCCCGTGCCTATGAAGGCTATCGATGAGTCGGTCTGGTTGACCGCGCTCAGAGCACCTCCACCCTTCGCAGTACCGTCGAGCTTAGTGATTACGACTCCGTCTATTCCTACAGCTTCCTCGAAAGCAGTCGCCTGATCCTTCGCTCCCTGTCCTATCGAGGCGTCGAGGACGAGTAGGTTGAGGTCGGGGTCGACGACCTCCTCTATCTCCTCTATCTCGTTTATGAGGTTCTCCTCGAGCGAATGCCTACCCGATGTGTCGACTATAACGACGTCCCTGTTCTCGAACTCGTCGAGACCCTCGCGCGCTATCCCGACGGGATCTTCGGAGTCGGGGTCGCCGTAGAAGGGCACGTCCGCCTCGTCCGCCATCTGTTTCGACTGTTCGTAAGCACCCGGACGGAAGGTGTCGGTCTGGACTATCGCCGACTGGAGACCCTTACGTGAGAACCACTTCGCTATCTTCGCCGACGTTGTAGTCTTACCCGATCCCTGAAGACCCGACAGCATTATAACCTGGTCGTCAAGAGGCACCTCCGTCTCGTCACCTATGACCTCGACCATCTCCTCGTAGACGACGTGTAGGACGTGTTCCCTCGGACTCGTTCCGGGAGCGGGCTCCTCGTTGAGAGACCTCTCACGAACCGAGTCGCTGAGATCCATCACGAGATCGACGTCGACGTCTGCTTGGAGAAGAGCACGCTGTATGTCCTTCACGACCTCGTCGACAGCCTCCTCGTCTATGCGTGACTTACCCGCGAGCTTCTCAAGAGCGTCCTGTAGAGATGAACCCAGACTGTCAAGAACCATTTAAGAGAAGTAGGTCTCGAAACTCTAAATGGCTTATGGTACCCCCGTATCTGGGTAAAAAGTTAAATACTTGACTTTTACTTGTTAACCGTATGCGTGACCTCACGGCGTTTCAGAGGAAGATAGTCCAGGTTCTCGCCGAGGACAGTATGTACGGTCTGGCTATAAAACGCGAACTTGAGAACTACTACGGTGACGAAGTCAACCACGGACGTCTATATCCCAACCTCGACGAACTCGTCGACATCGGATACGTACGTAAGAACGAACTCGACAAGAGAACCAACGAGTACGAGCTTACCGACAGGGGGGTTGAGAAGCTCACAGAGGAGATGAGATGGGAGATCGAGAGGTACATCAGAGGCAACGGCAGCCTCGATGATATCGACTCTTTATTCCCCGACGGGGTCGAAGTCGACGCCGACGTCGAGCTCGAAACCAAAGCCCACGAGTAGTCTCCGTTCTACCTCCGTGCCCCCGTGTCTGTATCTATGTCTATGTCTTTCCCCCTCCCCTTTACGTGGCTCCGGTATTTATACAGTCCATGGAAGGCTCTGACTCCGACGTTCCCGTTCCGCGTGTGATGAGCACACAGCACCCCGACAACGCCACCTCGCCTTTCTTCTCAGAGGGCGACGTACTTGAGGACGAGGACGAGATACAGGAAGCCTACTACGTCTACTCACATCTCGGCTGTGACGAACAGATGTGGGACTTCGAGGGAAAGGAAGGAGACGAGTACGCCGTCAAGAAGCTACTGTCGAGGTACGAACAGTTCTTCTCCGAGACGCGGATAGGAGACGATGTCCGTCTCACGGTACGTGGACCCAATCCCGACGTTGAGGAGTCAGAGGCGAAGATACTCTTGGAGATACTCGAAAGCATACCCCGGTCTTACGACGCCGCCGAGACATTCTACTCCGAGAAAGGCTCTGAGATCGACGAACAGAGCCACGGTACCGCACCCATATTCGAGGTCATAATACCCATGACGACCTCCGCCGACCAGATCAACACAGTCCGTTCTTACTACGAGAAGTTCGTCGTCGGAAAGGAGGAAAGAGAGGTCTGGGGAGACAAGACTTTACGTGACTGGGTCGGAGAGTTCCGTCCGCGTGAGATCGACGTCATACCTCTGATAGAGGACAGACAGCATATGCTCGACGCTCACGAGATACTTCGTGAGTACGCCGCCGACAAAGATATAGAGTCCCAGCGCGTCTTCCTTGCGCGGTCAGACCCCGCTCTCAACTACGGGTCGCTCTCTGCCGTCCTCATAAACAAGGTCTCACTCCAGCGTCTCTACGACACAGCCGACGAGATAGGGGTCGACGTCCACCCCATACTCGGTGTCGGCTCCGCGCCGTTCCGGGGTAATCTCAAGCCTACCAACACCGAGACGGTTACAGAGGTCTATCCCGAGGTGCGCACATTCACCGTACAGTCGGCGTTCAAGTACGACTACCCCGTCGAGGATGTCAGAGACGGCATTGAGACTCTACGTTCTACCCAGGTCGAGAGATCCGACCGTTTCGACGAGGACAGGGCACTCGACATAGTAGACAGGGTCGCCGACGAGTACTCGTCCCAGGTCGAGAGGATCGCGCCGGTCGTCAACCGTATGGCTAAGTACGTCCCCGACAGACGTTCGAGAAAGCTCCACGTCGGTCTCTTCGGCTACTCACGTGAGATCGGAGAGGAGTCACTCCCGCGTGCTATCAGTTACACTGCATCGCTGTACAGCATAGGATTTCCACCCGAAATGATGGGGCTGTCGGCACTCGAACCCGACGACCTCGACTTCATAGAGACTGTCTATCCGACCTTCTACGAAGATCTCAGGGATGCAGTTCGTTTCTATAACCCGAGGTCTCTCGAAGTCGTACCGATAGACGACGGGAAAGTCGAGAAAGCGCTCGAACTCGTCGATGTCGTCAGGGATAGACACCACGAGGAGGCGACAACTGAGGTCATAGAAGCCCTCGGAAGAGAGGACACCGACGCTATCAGGTCAGGTGTTCAGAGAGCGGCGTGGCAGAGGAAGTTCCTGGGATAGGTAGTAGAGTGAGAAAAGAGTCTACAGCTAGAGGCGGCTACCGTCTCCGTCGGTCGCAACTTCTCCGACGTCTTCACTGTCAGAGACCGAGATATCCACCGACCCTGAGCCATCCACACCATCACGCAGTTCGAAGTCGTCCATTAGGGATTTGAGGTTTTCTGCTCTATCAGAGAGTTTAGAGGCGTTTTGGGAGACTTCGTTGAGGGCGGAGGTTTGTTCTTCGGCGGAGGCGGCGACGTTTTCGGACTGTGAGGAGGTTTCTTCGGAGACGCTGGCGATGTCATCGACCATGGAGACGACTTCTTGAGTTGAGTCGGCTTGGTCGTCAGTAGCGCCAGAGATTTCCTGTACGCCGGTGTTAGTTTCGTTGACGTTTTCGACGATTTCCTCTAGTGCGTCGACGGCGTCGCTAACAGCGTTGGAGCCGTCGGAGATTCTGTCTTCCATCTCGTTCATGTCGTCGACGGCGGTTGAGGTTTGGTTCTGTACTTCGTCGATTATGGACTCGATTTCCTCGGCGGATTCTTTAGTTTCCTCGGCGAGGCTTTTGACCTCGTTGGCGACGACACCGAAGCCGTCGCCAGCGTCGTCGCCGCCGGAGCCAGCTCTTGCGGCTTCTATGTTGGCGTTGAGGGCGAGAATGTTGGTCTGTTCGGCGATATCAGTGATGACGTTGACGATATCGCCGATTTCTTTCATCCTGTCGTCGAGAGCTTTGATTTCGTCGGAGGTTTTGTCGGCTTTGGACTCTATGGAGTTCATTTCGTTGATGGCGTTGGAGGCGGCGTTTTTGCCGGATTCACCGATTTCGGCGGTTTCCTTTGATTTTTGAGCGACGTTGTCCGCCGACGACGCTATCTCCTCAATCGTCGCCGAGAGGTCGCTCATTTCGTTAGAGACGTCGTCGAGTTTTTGGTTCTGGCTGTTGGCACCGTCGGCGATTTCCTGAATTGACTCGGAGACCTGCTGGCTAGCGGTTTTGACCTCTTCGCTTGAGGCAGTGACCTGTTCGCTCGACTCAGCGACTTCGTCGGCGAAGCTACGGATTTCGCTGATGACGTTTTCCCAGTCGTTGACCATTGAGTTGAAGCCTTGAGCGATTGAGTTCATGGCGTCACTCTGGCTGTCGGAGTCCATTCTGAGGGTGAGGTCGCCGTCGGCAACTTTTGACATGACGTTTTCGTACTCCTGGGCTTTGTCTTCGAGATGCTGTCTCATCTCCTCGGCTTCCTTCTTTGCCTCCTCTGCCTCCTCCTTCTGCGTCTCTGCTTCCTTCTGTGCTTCCTCAGCGTCATCGAGGGCTTCGACTACGTTCTTCTTCATGTCGCTCGTAGCCTCCGTAAGACGTCTCATCTCGACACTGTAATCCGACCTACGTATGTCGTGGTCGAGCTTTCCGTCGGCGACCTCCGAGGCGTCCTCTGCGAGGTTCTTTATTGGGTTGGCTATACGACGTGACATGAAGATACCCACGAGAAGTATCGCGAACGCCGAACCTCCGGCTATGAGTATGCTCTGGTTCCGCATATCACGTGACGCAGATAGCATCTGTGATACGGGAGCTGCGGCGACAGTGTAATACTCTATTCCGCTCGCGAGTGTCATTCTCTGGTACTCGGCGTGCCACTTCTCGCCGTCACGCGTGTAGCTGAAACTCCCGCTGTCTCCCGATAGTTCGTCAGCCGGAATTCGTAGATCTCCGGCTATGGACGTGTTGAACTCAAGACTCTCGTCCTCTCCGTGGGCTACGTAAGCCGCGCCGATCTCCTCGCCCTCCGCGTTTGTGTACGCCGGGTCGACGAGCATCCCATGTCCCCCGCTTATTTCGAGGTTCTTGACGGGCGCTGTGATCTGTTTTGCCTGGTAGTTAATTATGACGAGCCCGACGCGTTCGCCGTTGACCTCGACGGGAGTTGCGTACCGTATTGCGGGCGAGTCGGTCGCTCTTGCTATGTTGATCGACGAGACGTAGACGCCGTCGGACTCCGTCTCGTCAGGATCCATCACTTTCTCGAACCAGATTTTGTCGCCCTTATAGTCCTGAGTGTCTTCCTCACCGAGTTTATAGCCTGTGAGGACGTTACCGTCCTTCCAGAAGACACGTATCATGTCGATGTTGGGGTTGTCCTCACCGACGTCTTGGAAGAAATCTTGTGTGTTCTGGTACTCTTGGTTTTCACCGAGTATCTGAGGATAAGCGGTTCCCTGCTCGTACTCGTCGACCTGTGAGCTTATCGTCTCGTTCCCGTATCTGTGTTCAGCGAGTCTCTGGACGTGGGGGTTCGCGGCGACTACCTTGACCTGTCTCTGGTAGAACTCCGACCTAGTCTTTGCGTTGTCCGAGATTCCGCTGACCTTCGACTCGTATACTTGGGTAGACTTTGACTCAAGAGCCGTCTCAGCCTCGGTTTCGGTTATGTAGGTTGTAATCCCAAGAGGAACTAGACTACACACTAGAATAACAGCGACTATCTTGAATCCCAGCCTGTTCGTAATCCCACCGTTTCCATCTGACATTTGGTCTTAGGTGTGCTTACGATTATATAAGTCTTTGTCTAAGAAACAGGGTCTAATTTGACAAAAACGTCTTTTTCGCACTATAAATGAGTTTTAAGACCAGTTAGGAGACCTCAATTCAAGCCGGATTTTCATACTAAACACCAGAAATACCCCTATGCTCCAGAAAGCCTGTGAAACTCGGGATTTATCGTGCTAATTCAATTTGGTTCACTCACTCTAAGAACCGTTCGTTCACTGCGAGGGAAGGGATTCGAACCCTTGGACCTCTTCAGGAGCGGATCTTAAGTCCGCCGCCTTTGGCCAAGCTCGGCAACCCTCGCTCTAAAACTGAGTTGGGTTTACAGAACGTAGGCAAACGGCGACAGTATCATCGCGAGAGCGAAGAGTATAGCGATTATCTTCTTCATGTCTATATCTACGTCCATACCCGAGATTATCGTTACAGAGTGTTAACCCTTCTGTTTGAGGAGGAGTCTCTTGAGTACTGACTTCTGGACGTGCATCCTGTTCTCTGCCTGTCTCCAGATCACGGAGTGGTCGCCGTCCATGACCTCGTCAGTGACCTCTTCTCCTCTGTGTGCGGGAAGGCAGTGCATGAAGATGTAGTCGTCGGCGGCGTCTTCGAGTAGATCCGAGTTTACTTGGAATCCATCGAACTTCTCCAGCTTCTCCTCGCGGTTGTCATCGCCCATGCTTACCCACGCGTCAGTGTAGATTACATCCGCGTCCTTTACAGCTTTCGACGGATCGTGACTCAGATGGATCTTACTTCCCGATTCCTCCGCGAAAGACTGTGAGTCATCTACGGTCTCCGAGTCGGGTTCAAGACCCTCTGGCGTAGCGACACTCATGTCGGCGCCGAGCTTAGACGACGCGTGGAGGAGTGAGTGACAGACATTGTTTCCGTCGCCCACCCAGGCTATCTCGACTTCTTCTATGTCTCCTTTCATCTCCTGTATAGTGAAGAAGTCGGCGAGTGCCTGGCAAGGATGGTTGTAGTCGCTCAGACCGTTTATTACGGGAACATCGGCGTGTTCGGCGAGTTCGAGGACGTCGCCGTGGTCGTGTACACGCGCCATTATGCCGTCGACGTATCCCGAGAGCGCGCGCGCAGTGTCGGCTACTGTCTCGCCACGTCTGAGCTGTATGTCGTTCTCTGAGAGGTATACGGCGTGTCCGCCTAGCTGTGTCATTCCGGTCTCGAATGAGACACGTGTCCTTGTGGAGGGCTTCTGGAAGATCATTCCGAGGCTTCTGTCGCCGAGAGGAGGATGGGGATGTCCGTCCATCTCCTCGTACTGGCTCTTCATGCGTCGGGCTTCGTCGAGAAGATATCTTAACGTGCGGCGTGAGACTGAGTCGAGACCTATGAAATCAGTCAGGCTCGAACGTGAGTCCGAAGATGACGTCGACATGGTATGTTATGACGAACCTCAGTCATTAAAAAGTATACGAACCAGGGCGCACGACGCAAGCCTTTTGGTTACTAAATGCAAAGTTCGAGTATGTCCGAAGCTGAATCCGGAGATGATTCCGAAGCTGGGTCCGAGTCCGAATCCGAGGTCACAGAGGACGAGGTACTCGATGCTCTCAGAGAGGTTCACGACCCCGAGATACCCGTAAATGTCGTCGATCTCGGTCTGATATACGAGATGGAGATAGACGACGGACACATCGACATAGACATGACACTCACGAGTATGGGATGTCCGACTGCGGACGCAATCGTGCGTGACGTAGAGCTTACAGCAGAACAGGTCGATGGTGTCGAAGAGGTCGACGTCGAGCTCGTCTGGCAGCCTCCTTGGACTCCCGAGAAGGTCTCCGACGACGCGAAGAAACAGCTCAGAGCGATGGGTATCAACGTATAGAGTAGACAGACGTGAGTCCTGAGATAGACTCGGACACACACGTCGGTGTCTCGTACGAGGATCTCCAACGTCTCGAAGACGAGGGTGAGGCTCTCCGCTTTCTCAAAAGTAGAGCCGAAGAGATCGGTGTCCTCAGCGACTCGGCGGAGACGTACGTCATAAAAGACCTCGGAAGGAAACACGACGTACATATAGACTTCTACTCGCTTCCCGGAAAGCTCGACTGTCTCCAGAGGTCGAAGAAGGAGGACCATCCGCCCGAGACGGAGTACGTCTACATAGGCTCGGGGAAGAGAGACGAGGTAATAGCAGACAGAGCCGGCTGGGAGTACGTCGAACTCGAAGACGTTGCACGAGAGTTCGGATGGGAGCTTTCTGACGACTGATTTAAGTAAGGATACTATGTCCCTCTATTTCTCTGAGCCACTCAGATCCCAGCTACCCCTCTCGGCGGCTTCCTCGACGTCGGTGTACTCCCATCCTGCCTTCTCGGCTACGGCTTCGTCCCTTCTCGAAGCACCGACGAAGACGTAACGGTCGGAGTCGAACCGTCCTCTCTCCTTCGTCTTCTGTAGAGTCTGTAACTTGCCACCCTCGTCGGAGAAGAAGTCTATGTGTATGTCACGACTCGTGCAGAAGCCGTTTACAACGTGTTTGGGCTTCGAACTCACTATTCCGACGTGGTCGGTCCAGTCCGAGATCGAGTCAAAGACCTCGTTCGGCTTACGGAGCCTGTCGACGACACCCTCGAACGAGAGAGCGAGACAGACATCTTCGTCTTGGTTCTCTCCATCTCTGTCTCCGTCTCTGTCTCCGTCTTTATCGACTGACATAGAGCTTACACAGAGTCGGAGTCGGTGAAGTATACGTCTTCTGATCCGGAAGACGTATCCGTGAGATCGAAGTATATCCTCCAGATTTCGATGGACGACTCTGACTCTGATTCCGACGAAGACAAGGACTTCTCGCCGACTCAGAGAGACGATCCCGGGACTGAGACTGAGATCGAGACAGGCGACTCCGAGGGAGAGGTCTTCCTCGTCGGAACTGCCCACGTCTCACGCGAGAGCGTTGAGAGGGTGCGCGAGTCGATAGAGAAGGAGGAACCCGACGTAGTCGCTGTCGAACTCGACGAGAGGAGGTACCTGTCTATGAAGGGCGAGAACGACGAGAGCCTCGACCCTCGTGACCTACTTCAGGGATTCGAGATATTCGTCTACTGGCTTCTCTCTTTCATACAGACACGTCTCGGCGAGAGGTTCGGAATAGAGCCGGGTGCTGACATGATGGAGGCAGTCGAGACGGCAGAGGAGAACGGTATTCCCGTCGCACTCGTAGACAGGGACATACAGATCACAGTCAAACGTCTCTGGTCGAGGATGACTTTTTTAGAGAAGATCAAGTTCTTCGGCGCACTCATCGCAGGCATCTTGGGATTCGGAGGCGGAGAAGAGATAGATGTCGAGGAGATAGCCAAGGGCGACATGGTTCACAGTCTAATGGAGGAGTTCCGTGAGTTCTCCCCCCGAGGTGCGGAGGCACTCATAGACGAACGTGACGCCTACATAGCCTCGAACCTCGTCGATCTCAGAGACCAAGGACATAAGGTAGTCGCCGTGATAGGAGCGGGACACAAGCCGGGCATAGAGAGATACCTCGAAGACCCCGACAGCATACCCGACGTTCCCGAGACAGTCGACTCGGGCGGTGGCTTACTCCCGTTCTCCTTCTCGCCGTTCAAGGCAGTCGGATACCTCATAAGCGGCTTCGTGATTCTGATGTTCGTCCTTCTCTTCATGGCGGGAGCCTCTAACGCACTCCTCGCACGTCTCTTCGTCTACTGGTTCGCCATAAACGGTGTCCTGTCGTTCGCGGGGGCTCTCATAGCAGGCGGACGTCTGACGAGTGCCCTCACCGGAGGACTCGTGGCGTGGATGACCTCGATAAATCCCGCGCTTGCCCCCGGCTGGTTCGCGGGATACGTCGAGCTACGTTACACAGACGTGAGTGCGCGCGACATAACAAGCATAAACGAGACACTCAACGACACGACTCTTACTTTACGTGAGGTATTCTCCGACATCTACGACATTCCCACATTCCGACTCTTCCTCGTAGTTGCACTCACTAATGTCGGGAGCATAGTCGGAACAGCACTCTTCGTCTTCGTTCTTCTACCCTACCTGGGAACTGACGTCGACATGGCGCGCCTACTCTCGCGCGGGCTCGCCAACAGCTGGGACAGTCTGACGTCTCTTTTCTGAACTCCTCGCTTCGATCTATCACGGTTCTTCACACGATTTTATATCTAAACTAAATGTCTTTCCATGTAAAGGCGGGATGGCAATCCCTATCACTGCGGGCGATTTTGGCAACCCTTAACTTTACCCCCGTAATACAAAGAAATGCGAAGCGCGGTGGAGGAGGACGCGACGGACGCCTTCTCCTGCCACCGCTCGCATATCGTGACAGATAACCGACATGTTTATGTGGGTACACGGTATGCGTTAAAGTACGGAAGACGTGACGGAGGTGTTCCTGGTCTTCGGGAGCGCCCCACTGGGAACCGATGTGTTTAAGTACACATCTTCCCAATGTTCAAATCCGCACTAAGATGGGAACGTTCGGTTCCCATCCGCGTATGGACGTGGATCAAAGCCTTTAAGTCCATACGTGATGTACGATAAGATCCGAAGGACATGAGGGTCTGACCCCTGCGGAACTCCGTAAGATCGGATCTGAGGTTAGCTCTGGTAGTTCGGTGATATCCGACAGGTGTCGGTTCACCGGGCTCCAGTTCTTACTGGAATCCCGCCAGCCTCCCTGCCCTTGAGGCAGGGAAATTCCGGTTGATCCTGCCGGAGGCTATTGCTATTGGGGTTCGACTAAGCCATGCGAGTCGAGAGTCATTTGGACTCGGCATACTGCTCAGTAACACGTGGTCAAACTGCCCTGTGGAAGGAGATAACCTCGGGAAACTGAGGATAATATCCTATAGGTGCCTACAGCTGGAATGCTTTGGCACTCAAATGTTCCGACGCCACAGGATGTGACTGCGGCCGATTAGGTTGACGGTGGGGTAACGGCCCACCGTGCCGATAATCGGTACGGGTTGTGAGAGCAAGAACCCGGAGATGGGATCTGAGACACGATCCCAGGCCCTACGGGGCGCAGCAGGCGCGAAACCTTTGCACTGTGCGAGAGCGCGATAAGGGAACCCCAAGTGCCCGCGCCAAGCGTGGGCTTTTCTGTACCGTAAAATGGTACAGGAATAAGGTCTGGGCAAGACCGGTGCCAGCCGCCGCGGTAACACCGGCAGACCAAGTGATGGCCGATATTATTGGGCCTAAAGCGTCCGTAGCCTGCCGGGTAAGTCCATCGGGAAATCCGCCCGCTCAACGGGCGGACGTCCGGTGGAAACTGCCTGGCTTGGGACCGAGGGACCCGAGGGGTACGTCGGGGGTAGGAGTGAAATCCTGAGATCCTCGACGGACCGCCGGTGGCGAAAGCGCCTCGGGAAAGCGGATCCGACGGTCAGGGACGAAAGCCAAGATCTCGAACCGGATTAGATACCCGGGTAGTCTTGGCCGTAAACAATGCTCGCTAGGTGTGACGTAGGCTACGAGCCTGCGTTGTGCCGAAGGGAAGCCGCGAAGCGAGCCGCCTGGGAAGTACGTCCGCAAGGATGAAACTTAAAGGAATTGGCGGGGGAGCACTACAACGGGAGGAGCCTGCGGTTTAATTGGACTCAACGCCGGACATCTCACCGGCCCCGACACTGGGAGTGAAGGTCAGTTTGACGAGCTTACCAGACCCAGTGAGAGGTGGTGCATGGCCGCCGTCAGCTCGTACCGTGAGGCGTCCTGTTAAGTTAGGCAACGAGCGAGACCCGTGTCCTTAGTTGCCAGCAGCACGTTCTGCGTGGCTGGGTACACTAAGGAGACTGCCTCTGCTAAGGAGGAGGAAGGAGCGGGCAACGGTAGGTCAGTATGCCCCGAATGGGCCGGGCAACACGCGGGCTACAATGGCACAGACAGAGGGACGCGACCCCGAGAGGGGGAGCCAATCCTTAAACTGTGTCGTAGTTCGGATTGAGGACTGAAACTCGTCCTCATGAAGCTGGATTCCGTAGTAATCGCGCCTCAAAAAGGCGCGGTGAATATGTCCCTGCTCCTTGCACACACCGCCCGTCAAACCACCCGAGTGGGGTTCGGATGAGGCCGTGTGTTTAACACGGTCGAATCTGGATTCCGCAAGGGGGGTTAAGTCGTAACAAGGTAGGCGTAGGGGAATCTGCGCCTGGATCACCTCCTAACGATCGCGACCCTGTAACAGGGGCGCACCTTATACACAAGACACCTGTCGGACACCTAAGAACTACCAGAGCTAACCGACCTATCATAGGTCGACATTCGGTCAGGGCTCATAGCTCAGCGGCAGAGCGCCGCCTTTGCAAGGCGGAGGCCGAGGGTTCAAATCCCTCTGAGTCCATCAACGCCACTGCGGCGAGTTTGAAACGTTGCCCTTATATGGGGCAACGTACAAGCAAAAACGCAGACATCGATGCACCGCTCCGTGAAAGCGCGGGCGGGAAGGGTGGATGCGCTTACCGTGATGCTCCACGGGAGTGCTATGAAGCTGTGTGTAAACGCAACCCAGACGCACACTGGATTTGTAGGAACGAGAGGAATTCGTTTTGCTACGCCGTCTGGTGAATGGCTCGGCTCGAGTGCCGATGAAGGACGTGCCAAGCTGCGATAAGCCCAGGGAAGGCGCACGGAGCCTAGGAACCTGGGATCTCCTAATGGGAATCCCCTTTGCAACCGCCTTGTGCGGTGGGGAACGTCCCGAACTGAAACATCTTAGTAGGGACAGGAAAAGAAATCAAACGAGATGTCGTTAGTAACCGCGAGTGAACACGATATAGTCCAAACCGAAGCCTTCGGGCAATGTGGTGTTTGGACTGACCATCATCGGCCGAAACGCGGGTTGAAGTCTCCTGGAACGGAGCGCGATACAGGGTGAAAGCCCCGTAAACCTACCGGAGTACGCCGTGAGTCAGCTCCAGAGTACCAGGGGTTGGAAATCCCTTGGGAATTTGGGAGACATCATCTTCCAAGACTAAATACTCCTCGAGACCGATAGCGTATTAGTAGCGTGAGCGAACGCTGAAAAGCACCCCGAGAAGGGAGGTCAAAAGAGCCTGAAATCAGACGGTTATAGAGCGGCGGGGCACGAAAGGTGCTTCTCCTCAAAGGAACCGTTCGCAAGGACGTAGTACGAGAGGAGTTGCCGGTGTTCCGTCGTACGTTTTGAAAAACGAGCCAGGGAATGTGTTCTTATGGCAAGGCTAACACCTTCACGGTGGAAGCCACAGGGAAACCAACATGGACGTAGCGCCTTCGGGCGCCTGGTCCGCCGTGTTCAAGCGCGGGGAGTCATGGGAACACGACCCGAAACCGGGTGATCTACTCGTGAACAGGGTGAAGCGTTGCGAAAGCGACGTGGAGGCCCGCATGTGATGATGCCTTACAAAGCTCTCACGTGATTCACGAGTAGGGGTGAAAGGCCCATCGAACTCGGCGACGGCTGGTTCTTGCCGAAAAATGT
Source organism: Halorutilales archaeon Cl-col2-1 (assembly GCA_041891055.1). Lineage (GTDB taxonomy): Archaea > Halobacteriota > Halobacteria > Halobacteriales > Afararchaeaceae > Afararchaeum. The sequence continues at coordinate 1,556,546 of CP169074.1, forward strand.
CGAAGCATTACCTCTGCTGAGGTAGTCTGTGGGGTAGAGCTACCGATTGGGGAATGCTCTCCCGAGAGGGAGAGACCCCCTGTCGAACTCCGAACCCACAGACGCCGTCGAAGCAGGGAGTTCGGATTGCCGGGGTAAGCCTGTGATCCGTAAGGGAGACAACCCAGCCGTGGGTTAAGGTCCCAAAGTGCAGGTTAAGTGTCATTTGAAGGGTGTCGCAAGCCACAGACAGCTGGGAGGTAAGCTTAGAAGCAGCTACCCTCTAAGGACAGCGTAATAGCTCACCGGCCGAGGTTTGCGGCCCCGAAAATGGACGGGGCTTAAACCTGCCACCGAGACCCACGAGTCCACAAGGACTTGTAGGCAAGCACTCAGCGCGGATGGAAGCTCGGCCGTGAGGTCGCGTGGACCGCGTTGTGAAGAAAATCCTGGTAGCAGTAGCAGCGAAAGTCGGGTGAGAACCTCGACCGTCGAAAGGACAAGGGTTCCTCGGCAATGTTGATCAGCCGAGGGTTAGCCGGTCCTAAGGTCTGCCGTAATTCGAGCAGATCGAAGGGGAAGCAGGTTAATATTCCTGCGCCTAACCACACTAAAAGCCGACGCTTCGGGATAGACCGGGCGACGCAGTCGCGTCGTCTAAGCCTTGAAGCTCGTGGAAGCCGTAATGGCAGGAAGCGAGTGAAGAGGTTATGGCGAAAGCCGGTCGATTCCTGGAGCCCGTGAAAAGGCGAGTGGTAGACCGTACCGAGATCCGACACAGGTGTCCTGGCTGGAAAGGCCTAGACGTGTCGGGAGAACCGAGCTAAGGGAATTCGGCAATTTAGCCCCGTAAGTTCGCGAGAAGGGGTGTCTGCCTTTCACGAGGCAGATCTCAGAGACTAAGAGGCTCCGACTGTCTAATAAAAACATAGGTGATCGCTAAGCCGCAAGGCCTCGTACGATCACTGAATCCTGCTCAGTGCGGGTATCTGAACACCTATTACAATAGGGCGAAGGACCCGTCAACGGCGGGGGTAACTATGACCCTCTTAAGGTAGCGTAGTACCTTGCCGCTTTATTGGCGGCTTGCATGAATGGATTAACGAGGGCCTCACTGTCCCTAGCTTGGACCCGGTGAAACTCACATCCCAGTGCGGAGTCTGGGGACCCCCAGGGGGAAGCGAAGACCCTATAGAGCTTTACTGCAGCCTGATGTTGGGCTGTGGTCTCTCGTGTGCAGAATAGGTAGGAGCCGTTACACAGGTACGTGCGCCAGCACGCCACCGAGGCAGCCTTGAAATACTACCCGCGGGAGACCGCAGCCCTCACTCCGGGAGGAAGACATCATTAGGTAGGCAGTTTGACTGGGGCGGTACACGCTTGAAAATATATCGAGCGTGCCCAAAGATCGGCTCATCCGGGACAGGAACCCGGATAAGAGTGCAAGAGCAAAAGCCGGTCTGACGCTGTCCTTCCCAACGAGGGACGGCGAGCCGAAAGGCGGGTCTAGCGAACCTATGAGCCTGCGTGATGCGGGCCATAGATGACAGAAAAGCTACCTTAGGGATAACAGAGTCGTCACCGGCAAGAGTACATATCGACCCGGTGGCTTGCTACCTCGATGTCGGTTCCGCCCATCCTGGCGGTGCAGAAGCCGCCAAGGGTGAGGTTGTTCGCCTATTAAAGGGCGTCGTGAGCTGGGTTTAGACCGTCGTGAGACAGGTCGGTTGCTAACTACTGGGGGTGTTCGGAGCTTGACGGGAAGTTGCTATTAGTACGAGAGGAACATAGCAACGGCGCCACTGGTCAACCGGTTGTCCGATAGGGCACTGCCGGGCAGCTACGCGCCTCGGGTTAACGGCTGAAAGCATCTAAGCCGGAAACCCACCTGAAAAAGAAGCTCCTTAGGCGGCCCATAGAAGATGGGTTCGATAGAACCAGGGTGTAAGCACGAAGGCAACGACGTGTTCAGCCCGTGGTTACTAAACGCCAAACCACTTATTCCCTCTCTCCTACAGATCCAGGCGTAAACTGGGTTGCGTTTACACACAGCTATTCCACTGAGCTTCGGGTTCATAGCCTGAGTTCAGCTTTAAGGCGGCCATAGAGGAGGGGTTCCTCCCGTACCCATTCCGAACACGGAAGATAAGCCCTCCCTCGTACCACTGAGTACTGGAGTGCGCGAGCCTCCGGAAAAAGCGGTTCGCCGCTGCTACTTATACTCGTTATACTTACACTGTACTTATTCTCTTAGTGGCTACGCTGTAACTACCAGTCTTCGACGGTTAACGACTTGTTGCCGTCGTCGGTAGTCACTACTCCGTCGATACTCTCGAATGCGTCGTAGAGACGGTCGTAGGTCTCGTCGATAGCCTCGACTATGACCTTAGTGTCGCTAGTCGCAGGCATGAAGTTGGTGTCACCTTTCCACCGTGGAACCACGTGTGTGTGTAGATGGTCGTCTATCGACCCACCGCTTCCGTGTCCGAGGTTGAGACCCGTGTTGAAGCCGTCGGGGTCTAAGCCTTCTCTCACAGCCTCGAAGGTCAGCTGTTTGAGTCTCGCGTGGTCACGCAGAACCCCGTCTCTCAGATCCTCGTACTCACCCGTGTGTTGGCGTGGAACTACCATGAGATGTCCCGGGTTGTAGGGGTAGTTGTTGAGAATGACAAAGGAGTGTTCGCTTCTCACAAGTATGAGGTTCTCGCGGTCGTCTTCCATCTCGGGGAGTTCACAGAAGACACAGCCGTCTATCTCGTCGTTCTTGTCGTCGCGTTCTATCCAGTCTATCCTCCACGGCGCGAATATCTGATCCATACAGTCAGTATGGCGTCGATGTCGTATGAATATACTCCTCAATCTCCGATGGCTCGAATACTCCATCCTCGGTCACGACTGCGTCGACGAGCTCACCGGGTGTTCTGTCGAAGGCGGGGTTGTATACGTCGACGTCCTCAGGTGCGTTCTGTGTCCCGTAGATATAACGAAGCTCGTCCGGGTTGCGTTTCTCTATCTCGACGTCTTCTGCGTCTGTCTCCGTGTCTATCGTAGATGTCGGCGCGGCGACGTAGAAGGGGACGTCGTGTCTGTCGGCGATTACTGCGTGTTTGTACGTCCCTATCTTGTTGAAGACTGTTGTGTCGCCTCTCGCTGTAATCCTGTCGGCACCCACTACTACGGCGTCGACGCGTCCCTCCTGGATAGCGAGACCGCTCGCGTTGTCAGGTATAAGACAGACTCCGACTCCTCTCTCTTCGAGTTCGACGGTCGTGATACGTGACCCCTGGTTGAGGGGGCGCGTCTCGTTTGCTATGACATCGACTTCCTTACCCTCATCGTGTGCCGAGTAGACTACCCCGAGAGCGGTTCCCCAGTCGACTGTCGCGAGAGCACCAGCGTTACAGTGAGTCATCACAGTGTCACCGTCGTCTAATAGCTCCGCGCCGTTCCGTCCTATCTGCTTGTTAGTCTCGATGTCGTCGTCAGCGATACGCTTAGAGACATCCACGGCGTTTTCTACTGCGTCTTCGACTGAGTCGGCGTCCTCGACAACCTTGAGTACCTTGTCGACGCCCTTGGAGAGGTTGACAGCCGTAGGTCTCGCATCCGAGATCCTGCCTGCGTCATTTCTTACCTTCCGCTTGAACCCTTCGATGTCTCTGTCTTCCCCTTCCCGTCTCGTCGCCGAAAGAGCCACTCCGAATCCGCCTGCGGCACCGAGTGCGGGCGCGCCTCTCACACGCAGAATTTCTATGCTTTCGACGAGTTCGTCGACGGTCTCTGCGTAGTACTCCGTGTACTTGCCCGGAAGCTGCGTCTGGTCGACCATCTTGACGCAGTCTCTCTCGTCGTTCCAGTCAATTGTTCTCATGGATGGTTTTCCTCGGCGTACCTACATCAAGTTAACGTGACGTGACATGACACGAACCGCTAATCCGAAGTTAGACCACCGAGAAGTAGAACACAATGAACACACAGAAACAGCTCGACCTCCTGATAGAGGCTTTCGAGGGAGGCGTATTCGGACTAAGGAGGGTCTACGAGAGGGGATGGGGAAGAAACGGTGACGGTGACACAGGTGATGCGAAGGTCGACCTCCCGAGGAGGAGAGATGACAGTATTACCGCAGACGTATCACTACTCGCCGAGAGGATAGAGCGAAACGACGCCCTCCTCAAAGAGATGACAACCAACCTCGCCCTCGGCTTCCTCGGCATCTCTTACGAACTCGTGAAGGAGTCGAGGGAGTACGACGAAAGGCTGTCACAGAAGCCCGAGGTACAGTTCCTGAGGTGGTGCCGGAACGCCGCCTTACACGGAAACAGGTTCGCATTCGAGCCGGGTAAGCCCGACAAGCCCGCGAGATGGGACGGCTACGAGATATCCCAGTATCTTCAGGGACAGCGTCTAATACCAGAGTTCATAGAGATAGGTGATGCCGTCTGTCTCGTAGAGGACGTCCGTGACCTTCTCTGAAGTACTACTGTCCGTGTTCCTCGAACCTTTCTATGACTCTCTCCATCTCACTGTCGGAGAGCTCTACGGGATTACCCACGGTTCTCGCGCGGAGATAGACCTCGGCAGTGAACTCGACGTTTACAGCGGTCTCTAGAGCGTCGTCTAAGCTCTCTCCCGTGGCTACAAGGCCGTGGTTAGCAAGAATACACGCCTCTGAACCCGCCTCGTTCATCGCCTCGACGACGTTTTCGCCGAGCTCCGCAGTGCCGTAGGTCGCGTACTCCGAGACGGGAACACTTCTCCCCGCGAGCCCCACGGCGTAATGGACGGGTGGAATCTCCTCACGCAGAACACCGAGTGTCGTGACCGCGGGCGAGTGCACGTGTACGATGGCTCGGCTCCCGAGATCCGTGTAGATACGCGCGTGCATAGGCGTCTCGCTCGAAGGTTCGGATTCTCCCTCGATCTTCTCGCCGTCGAAGTTCACGACCGGAACGTCCTCGGAGTCGACTTCGTCGTACCTGACCCCTGTCGGCGTTATACAGAAGACGTCGTCGTTTCTCAAGCTGAGGTTTCCCGTCGTCCCCGGTGTCAACGAAGACAGACGTTCCGACGCCTCGGCAACGAGACCTCTCTCGGTTGCCATATCCATATCTTCCCCTGTCCCCGACATACAGGATCAGAACTCCGAGAAGTACTCCTCAACTGTTTCGACGGCGTTTTCCTTCTTCGCGGGGTATGCCTCGACTTTCCCCATGAGGGTTATCCCGTCACCGAGACGTATCTCGCCCTCGTACGCCGCTTGTTTGTCGAACCTGACGTAGAACGAACAGTCGTCGTCTATGCGATCCTCTATCTCTTTCAGAACCCTGCTGAAGCTCTCCGCAGTCCTGACACTGTTCATGACGTAACGTATCTCGTCTGCGAGTTCGAGGCGCGTTTCGAAGACGGTTATTGTGTTGCCGTAATGCCCTTCTGCCTCCGACTTCTCCACCTCGTACCCCGTCTTTATCTCGTCGTCGTCCTCATCGCGCGGAGGCAGGAATGTGTCGAGCGCAGAGAGGACGCGATCCTCAGACTCGGTGTCGTAACAGAATGTCCTCAGGTCGAGGTAATGGAACGCCATACTCGTCTTATACCGTCGGAGGGTATAGTCCCCACGGTAAAAACGTCAGACGATACACAATTCTTAAGGTAATCCTTACGAAAGAGAAAGTAATGACTCCTTCACGTGATGATGTTCTTGAAGCACTCAGAAACGTCAACGACCCCGAGCTAGGTGAGGACATAGTCAGTCTGGAGATGGTCGAGAACGTCCGTCTCGACGGCTCGACGGCACATTTCCGTGTCAATCTCCCGGCTCCGGGTATGAAGGAAGAGCTACGTGACGACATAACCGAGGCTCTCTCCGACGTTGAGGGTCTCGAAGGTCTTCAGGTCGAGTGGTCCTCGGAGGCTGAGGCGGCGGACGAGGAGAGTGAGGTACTTCCTAACGTGGATAAGGTAATCGCGGTTTCGAGTGGAAAGGGGGGCGTCGGAAAGTCGACCGTAGCGGTTAACTTAGCCGCCGCACTCTCCGACGCCGGAGCCACCGTAGGTCTCTTCGACTCCGACGTCTACGGACCCAACGTCCCGCGTATGCTCGGGAGCGACGCCCAGCCTAGGGTCGACAAGGACGAGAAGATCATACCGCCCGAGAAGAGCGGAATCAAGGTGATGTCGATGGGATACCTCACGGGACAGGACACACCCGTAGTCTGGAGGGGCGCGATGGTACACAACGCTCTGACACAGCTACTCAACGACGTCAACTGGGGCGACCTCGACTACCTTGTCGTCGACATGCCTCCCGGAACCGGAGACGCACAGCTCACGATAGCACAGACGATACCCGTCACAGGTGCTGTGATTGTCACGACTCCACAGACCGTCTCTCTCGACGACTCGCGTAAGGGCGTCGAGATGTTCGAGAAGACCAACGTCCCCGTTGTCGGAATTGTCGAGAACATGTCGGAGTTCGTCTGTCCCGACTGCGGAGGACACCACGACATATTCGGATCGGGAGCGGGTCAGAAGCTCGCCGACGAGGTCGATGTGCCTCTCGTCGGAAGAATACCCATAGACCCCAACGTCAGGACAGGTGGCGACGAGGGAGAGCCGATAGTCCTGAGCGACTTGGACTCACCCGCTAAGGACGCTCTGAGGGGCGCGGCGGACAGTATACGTGACGAGGTCGACTCGATAGGCGACAGGAAGCTCCCGATGGTATAGTATAGACCACTGTCCTCCGATGGTATAGCGACACCATTTTAAGAAGTCGGCGCGTTGAGGTTACATGGGGACAGATTTCAGAGACAAGCTCGACTGCGAGGAGGGACTCACCTTCGACGATCTTCTTCTACGTCCTTCCGAGTCTACTGTCGAGCCCAACGACGCTGACGTTTCTACCAGGGTATCGGTTAACGTAGAGATGGAGACTCCTATAATCAGTGCCGCGATGGACACTGTGACCGAGAGCGGCATGGCGATAGCGATGGCACGTGAGGGCGGAATCGGTGTCGTCCACAGGAACCTGAGCGCCGACTCGCAGGCTGAGGAGATAAGGAAGGTCAAGGACAGCGACCGTCTCATCACGAGAGATGTCGTCACTATAACGACCGACGCCTCGGTCGACGACGCGACACGTCTCATGGAGACGGAGGACGTCTCGGGACTGCCCGTTCTCGATGACGACGACGGGGAGCTAGTCGGCATAGTCAGCAAACGTGACCTGCGACCCTTTGCCGACACGGGACGCGGTGACGTGAGCATAACCCAGGTCATGACGCGCGATGTCGTCACGGTAGACGAGGGCATAGAGCCCGACGATGCCCTCGAACTCATGTACGAGAACGGCGTCGAACGTCTTCCCGTCGTAGAGGACGGCGGAGAGACAGTCGAGGGAATAATCACGATGAGGAGTATACTCAGGAGACGTGAGTACCCCGACGCTACGAGGGACGACGACGGACATCTCGCAGTCGCCGCCGCAGTCTCGCCTTTCAAGACCGACCGCGCGGTAAAGCTCGACGAGGCGGGTGCTGACGTACTAATGGTCGACACCGCACACGCTCACAACATGAACGTTGTCGAGGGGGCGCGTGAGATAAAACAGAGCGTCGACGCTGATGTCGTAGTCGGAAACATAGCCACGTCTGAGGCAGCCGAGGAGCTCGTGGAGTTTGCCGACGGTCTCAAGGTCGGTGTCGGACCCGGAAGCATCTGTACGACTAGGGTCGTCGCGGGTTCGGGTATGCCACAGATGACCGCTATCTCGAACGTAGCTGACGTCGCCTCCGAACACGGAGTACCCGTGATAGCCGACGGTGGAATACGGTACTCGGGAGACATAGCCAAGGCTGTCGCCGCAGGGGCTGACGCTGTGATGCTCGGCTCGCTTTTAGCGGGCACCGACGAGGCTCCGGGTAGGACGATAACCGTCCAGGGCAAACGTTACAAGCAGTACAGAGGGATGGGGAGCGTCGGAGCCATGACCGCTGGAGAGGAGACCACCGACAGATACCTCAAGGAGGAGACAGAGCAAGAGTTCGTCCCCGAGGGAATCGAGGGTGCTATACCCTACCGTGGTTCTGTCGGTAGTCAGATTCACCAGCTAGTCGGTGGTCTCCAGAGTGGAATGGGATACGTCGGCGCGTCCGACATAGACGAGATGCAGGAAGAAGCGAGGTTCGTACGTATAACAGGTGCAGGAAAGGAGGAGAGCCATCCTCACGACGTCATGATTACTGACGAGGCTCCCAACTACAGAAGCGATCAGACGTAGTCGGTTCTGTTTCTGTTCTAGACCTCTACCTCCATATCTACCTCACAGACCTGTCTGACCATCTCGTTCGCCCTTTCTTCGTCAGGGACACCCTCGACCTTCTCACCGTCGACTATCGTCGTTGGAACCTCGGTGATATCGTACTTGTCTACGAGATGTCTCCCGTACTCCGTACATATCTCGACGGTCTCGTAACTGAACCCGTGCTGCCCTCTAAGTGACTCCCATATCTCCTCCGTCTCCGAACAGCCAAGACACCAGTCGTGGACTATCAGGGTGACCTTGCTTCTGCAGTCTATGTCATTCATTACCACACCACCTACGTCTTTATTATAAATTGTGATATATAAATCCACCGGCGGTGTGTGAAGAAAGTCCACGTCACGACCAAGAGACTCTGTATTTGTAGTATTACACGAGTAGACGGTAGACGATCCACACAATCAGAGCTAAGACGCCGACTGCGACGCCTAGCTTGACTATACCCACGACGGCAGCGACGAGTATCTTGACCGCGGCGTAGCCGAGTATGACGGCGAGCGATCCGAGGACTGCATAGACGAGATAACGCAGTATCCTGTCGTCGTCGAGGAACTCAGTCTTCGACATACAGTCCGTAGGCTCTCGGAGTCTAAATGGCTTACTCTAAACTATCACTCGTCGCCGTCCTCCCAGACGAACCTGCCGTTCTCCTGTATGACCTCGCCGTCGAACTCTATACGTCCGTCGCTCACGTCCTTTATCATGTCGACGTGGATCGCGCTCTGGTTCTGTTCGCGCCCCTCTCCGACGTTGTCGTCGTACGCGCGCCCGAGAGCCATATGTATAGTATCGCCCATCTTCTCGTCGAAGAGCATGTTGTTAGTGAAGACATCTATCTCCCTGTTAGTACCTATACCGAGCTCTCCGAGTCTGCTCGCGCCGTCGTCTGTCGTTAGCACGTCTTCGAGTAACTCCTCGTTTCTCTCCGCCGAGAACTCGACGACCTCGCCCTCCTCGAACCTGAGGCGGACGCCCTCCATCTTCCGCCCCTGATGTATAAGAGGCTTGTCGAAGAGTACCTCGCCCTCGACCGAGTCGACAACTGGAGCCGTAAAGACCTCGCCGCTCGGCATGTTATGTCTCCCACACGAGTTGACGGCGTTCATCCCGTCGACGCTCATACGTATCTCAGTGTCTTCTCCATCTATGTAGACCTCGTTCGCGTCGTCGAGCTTCTCCTTCAGAATTTCTTGCTTTTCTTCCACCTCCTCCCAGTCTCTCAGAACCGCTGAGTAGACGAAGTCCTCGTACTCCGCGAGCGACATCTCGGCGTTCTGGGCGTGTGCGTTCGTGGGGTGCTGTGTGAGACACCATCTCTTCGACAGCCTCTCCTCGCGTACAGGCTCCATGGCTCTCGCCCTTTCTGAAAGGACGTCTCCCGAGACATTCCTCATTGCTCTCAGGTTTGCTCCCGAACGTATGCTTATCACGACGTCCGCCTCCTCGTAGAGTGCGAGCTTGTGGTCGGGAAGACTGAACTCGCCGTCGTAGTTGGTGAGAAACGCCCGAGAAGCCTCGTCGGACGAGTACACAGTTACGGGCTCCGCGCCTTTCTTCGCTATCTCCTCGTTGAGGGCGACAACGAGATCCTCGGCTCCGTCGCTCGCCGAGATTACGACGTTGTCTCCCCTCTGTATGTCGGTGCTCCAGTCGACCAGAATCTCTGCGTGCTCGCGTACGCGGTCGTCCATAGGTTAGAGACGTGCGCACGGCTGTATAATATAACGGATTCGTCTCAAGTCGAATAAAGACAGAAAAGACCCGAACTCAAATAACTATCCGGGCTTAGCTTAGCCGAAGAGTTCGCCGAGACCCTCTCCGGCGTCCTCTTCTGCTTCTTCCTCGGCTTCCTCTTCTTCTTCCTCTTCCTCAGCCTCGGCTTCCTCTTCTTCTTCCTCTTCGTCTCCGCCTGCGGCTGCGGCACCTCCGCCTGCGCCCGCTGCGGGTGCGGCGGCAGCCTGTTCAACTGCTTCGTCTATGTCGACCCCGTCAAGAGCAGCGACGAGAGCAGCGACGCGACTCTCATCGACGTCTACTCCTGCGGCTTCGAGTACGTCTGTAACGCTGTCCTCCGTGACTTCGTTGCCCGCGTTGTGTACAACGAGGGCGGCGTAGATGTATTCCATGTGTTATATACTTCTCCTTGTTTTCTTCTCGGTCTGAACTGTTTAAACTCTTTCTAACTAGAACAGGTTACCCATTCCCTCGGAGACGTCCTCGTCGTCCTCGTCTTCCTCGGGCTCGGCTTCCTGTTCTTCTTCGTCTTCTGTCTCTGCTTCTTCCGACTCAGATTCCTCCTGAGCCTGAGGCTCGGGCGCGTCGGCTTCGACACCCTGAAGCTCCTCGGGGAGGGCGTCGTCGTCGACCTCAGACGCGACTCCTCTGAGTGACGAGTCAGCCTGTGCAACGAGATCCTCTATCACGCCGGGCTCAGTGATCTCAGCCTCGACACCCAGCGAACGTGCCTCTCCGCCTGCCTTCGAGAGCATCGGACGAACCGTAGTCTCGTTGGCTATGCCCGCGTTGACTCCGAGGTTGAACGCACCTGCGGCGGCGGACTCGAGGTCGGAGACGTACTCTTCCTCGTCGATGTCGAGCGTGTCGGGCTCGAAGACTGTGCCGCCTTCTATGTCTATGACGGCGCGCAGGTCGACACCCACCTCGACGGGGAATATCTCCATCTTCTGGAGAACCTCGGCGACCTGTGCCGAAGCTTCCTCGCCCTCCTCTGTCACGACGCTGTCCTCTATGACCTTTATCGATCCCTCCTCTATACGAGCGTTGACGCCCGCCTGCTGGAGGTCACCGACGAAGGGCCCGGGATCCATGCCTGTGTCGCCCTCGGGGACGACTATGTCGTGGGGTGCGACCTGTCCCTCCTTGAGAGGCGCGGGGCTCTTCGACTCCTCTATCTTCTTGTAGAGAGTGAACGGGTTCGAGTCGGTGAGGAGAAGACCCGACTGTCCGCTGACGTACTCGACGAGATCGTCGAGACCCTTCTCGGAGAGGGCGCGTCTCATCAGAGTGTTACGTCCGACACGCACCTTCGCGGAGCCGTGGAGGTTCTCACGAACCTGCTGGAACTGTTTCGAGCCGATTCCCTCGACGTTGACGACTCCCACGGCGGTGTACTCGTCGAGAAGCTTCTTGAACTCCTCGACCTCCTGTTTCTTCCACTCGGGGACTTCCTCGGTGAGTGCTTCTGACTGTGTCTCTGTCTCTGTTGTTGACATTTTATACCTCCACTTCTACGGCGGGTCCCATAGTCGTCTTCACGAAGATGCGGTCTATGTTGAGTGGACCCTTTTCGAGTTCGGCTGTGAGTCTACGCATTACCGCGTTTATGTTGTCGGCTATCGCGTCGGCGGACATCTCCTCCGTCCCGACTGCGGTGTGGAAGGTTCTCCTGTCACCCGAACGCAGAGAGACGGTTCCCTTGAGACGCTGAACCTCCTCGGCTACGTCGTCGTCGGGGGCAAGAGGTGTCGGCATCTTACCTCGGGGTCCTAAGACCGTACCGAGGTAACGTCCGACGTCCTCCATGAACTCTGTCTCTGCGACGAAGAAGTCGGTCTCGTCGGCGAGATCCTTCGCGGCGTCCTGATCGTCTCCAAGATCCTCTATGTCGTCGGGGCTCAGGACATCGTCGGCGACGTCCTCAGCCTGGAGTGCCGTCTCTCCGTCGGCTATCACGGCAACCTTTGTGTCACGCCCCGTGCCCTCGGGGAGGACGACCTCCTCATCTATCCTCTTATCGGGCTGACTCAGGTCGAGATCCCTGAGATTTATAGCCATATCGACGCTCTCGACGAAGTTCCTCTCGGGAGCCTCGTCGAGTGCCTCCGAGACTGACTCCTCTATGCTAGCCATTAGGAGTCACCTCCGAGCGTGTGCGGTACTCTCGTGTCTGTGTGTTCTGTCTGTGTCTTCATCTAGATACCTCCGTAGTACGGCGTAAGCCTTCTACGAAGCCGTGGTACTGCCCGCAGAACGGGGTAGCCACTGCTTTTGTGGATAGAAGCCTCTGAGTAACAAAAAGCCACCGAAACCGGCTTAGGTCTCCCCACAATCTTCCTACATAGAATGGATCTCAACGTCAACTCTCTTGAGATGGTAGACGACGCGGTCGAGTACGCCGACAGTCTCTCGGTCGACGTACACGACTACTCGAACGGTGCGCGAGTCCTCGACTTCGGGGTCGATGCCGCGGGGGGTATAGAGGCGGGTCTCTACTACGCCGACATCTCGTCGGCTGGTCTCTTATCCGTGGACGTATCGGTCGACCGACTCGACGGCGTGGGTGCACCTCTCGAATACGTCGAAGTCTGGACTGACAGTCCCGAGACAGCATTACTGACCTCACAGCACGCAGGATGGCACATAGACTACGAGGGCTACAGGGCGTTGGGGAGCGGACCCGCGAGTGCACTTGTCGAGGATGGGGCTGAAGCCGACGAGGAGTTCGCGGTCGTCTGCTTGGAGTCGTCGACATTACCCGGTCCTAAGGTACTCGACTATATCGCCGACGAATGCGGTGTATCCACCAACTCTGTCTTCGGAGTCGTGGCTCCGGCTACGAGCACGGCGGGTGTCGTACAGACTGCTTCGAGATCCGCCGAGGTCACCCTCCTACGTCTCGAATCCCTCGGCTACGATGTCTCGAAGGTCGAGACTGTCTCAGGGAGATCGCCTGTCGCACCTGTTGTCTCCGACGAGACAGAGGCTGTCGGTGTAACCAACGACGGTATAATCTACGGCAGCGAGGTTCATCTCCGTGTAGCCGACGACTCGGACGTCTTCTCCGACCTTGCCTCGTCGTCGAGTCCCGACTACGGTGACCCCTTCGTCGACGTGTTTGACGAGGCGGGTAGCTTCGACGAGATAGACGACGCCGTCTTTGCACCTGCGTCTGTGACTGTCGACGTCATAGGCGGAAGAACCGTGACCGCCGGAGGGACAAACCCCGAGGTTCTCGTCGAGTCCTTCGGTATCGGATCGTCATAGACACACGTACCAGCATGATTTTTATTCTCTCCCAACTAAGAGACCTCAATGCGTTCGCGACTCTCATCTCAGATTAAGCTCGACGACGACTTCCTCGAAAAAGCCGAGGACTCCGCCTCCTTCATACGTTCGCGTTCGTCCGACGACCTCCTCCTCATCTCACACATAGATGCCGACGGACTCACGAGTGCGGGGATATCCTCGCTCGCACTCGACCGCGCCGGAATAGAACACGAGACGTGGTTCTCGAAGCAGTTAGACGAGAACGATCTCCGCGAGATTGAGAACGCCGGATTCTCGACGGTTATCTTCACCGACTTCGGGAGCGGACTCACTGACGAGATACGTGAGTCCGACTTCGACTCCGTAGTCGCCGACCACCACCAGCCACAGACAGAGATGGAGACGGAAGACGGAGATCTCGATTACCATCTCAATCCTCTTCTCTTCGGAATAGACGGCTCATCGGAGATATCGGGGGCAGGTACGTCCTACGTCCTCGCGCGCGCACTCATAGGTGAAGACGCCAAGGATCTCGCGGCTCTCGCTGCTGTCGGCGCAGTCGGAGACATGCAGGACTCGAAGTCGGGACGTCTCACAGGGGCTAACCGTGAGATAGTAAAAGAAGGCGTCGAGGCGGGTGTCTTAGAGGAGAGGACTGACTTACTTCTCTTCGGTAGACAGACGCGCGACTTACCGAGGCTCTTCGAGTACTCGACCGATGTCTACCTACCCGGTGTCACCAACTCACGTTCGGGCGCAGTCGACTTCTTGGAGGAGACGGGAGTACGTCTCAGACGAGCCAACGGCGACTGGCGGAGGTGGGCTGACTTCTCCGACGACGAGAGACAGCAGGTCACCAACTCTCTGATGGAACACTGTATCACGAACGGCGTCGACTCCGACGAGATCGACCGCCTCGTGGGCGAGACATACGTACTCACCCAGGAGGAGCCCGGTACTGAGGTGAGGGATGCCACCGAGTTCTCGACACTCCTCAACTCGACAGCGAGGTACAGGGAGGCGGAGACCGGACTCGCTGTCTGTAAGGGCGACAGGGACGAGGCTTACTCGCGCGCACACGAGCTTCTCAAGAACCACAGACGTAACCTTAAGAACGGCGTCGACTTCGTCGACTCGAACGGTGTGACTAAGCTCGAAAACCTCCAGTACTTCGACGCGAGGAGCGAGATACGTGACACGATAGTTGGCATCATCGCGGGAATGAGCTACTCACTCGGGAGTGTGAGCCGGAGCATGCCGATTGTCGCGTTCGCCGACTCCGAGGAGGACAGGCTCGACGCCGAAGACGAGACGAAAGTCAGCGCGCGTGGGACACAGAGTCTCGTAAGAAAGGGTCTCGACCTCTCAGACGTGATGTCGTCGTGTGCCTCCGAGGTCGACGGAGGGGGAGGGGGGCACGACATAGCTGCGGGCGCGACGATACCCACTGACGAACTCGACAGATTCGTGCATAAAGCCGATGCCATGATAGGCGAACAGCTTTCTTAGCTTAGCTTAGAGCTTCTCGTCGATCGACTCGACTGCCTTACGCGTCCTCCTTATCTCTTCGAGTATCTGTCTCGTCATCTCGTCCCCGGTATCCGAGTCCTCCGACTCCTGGGTACGCCGGCTGATCTCCTTGTTGATAAGCTCCTGTACCTCCTTCGGTTCTGCTATGCTCTTGAACCTCATCTCCACCCCCGATCCTCCCGCGGTGCTGATCTCGACGTTTCCGTATCCGAAGTAGTTGCCGAGGGCTCCCTGACTGAAGGAGATGTTCTGTACCTTGTCGAAGCCTATCTTCTGAACCTCCCTCGACAAAGTCCCCGTCTTCTTGTAGAGACCGTCGGTCGTAACGACGTAGTCGGTGTTCTTGACGTGGAGATATGCCCCGGCTATGACTACGAGACCCAGACCTACGAGAGGTATTAGAATCACACCGAGTACTACTGCGGGAGCTATACTCTTGATACGCGGCTCCCCCGACCAGATGACCTCCTCGTCGTCGTCGAGTGAGAGCCAGTCGAAGCCCGTCTGGTTCTGACTTTCCGTCTCCATGCTGGAGGATAGAAAGCCTCTCAACCAAGTATCTGCCGAAGACTTTCGTGTTAGTACGAGTCTTATACGGTATGCCGAAGCTAGTCTACGAAACGCCCAACGGGGCGAAGGTCTACCAAGGTGACAGAGACGACATACATTACGACGAGCGCAGGAGATGCTGGAAGATATCCGCGGGCGACGAGAAAGGCGTCGTGAGGTACATACCGTCGGAGAAAGTCTATTACTACGAGGGACACAAGGAGGCGACTAACGTCGTAAAGCTCGAAGAAGGCCCTTGATTTGGTTGACTGACGATGAATACAGTTACAGTTGAGTCCCGAACTATGAGAAAAACACATGGGTCCAGACGGATTTGAACCGTCGACCACTCGGTTATGAGCCGAGCGCTCTAACCGGACTGAGCTATGGACCCTCCGTCGTGGATATAGATTGAGACTGTCTTTTCTAAAACCTTTCTAATCTAACCGTCGGACTGTGCGAGGTGCGAACTAGGCGTAGTAGACGTAGGAGATGCGTCGACCGGGATCACGCCTCCGATCCAAACATCTTCCTCATCATCGGATGCATCTCCATGAGCTGTTCCTCCGCTATCTCCTCGTAGAGCTTGTGGGTGATCGAGACCGTGAGGAGGAGTCCGGTTCCGGTGACGCCTCCTATGGTTCCGAGCATGTTCGCCATGAGGGCGAGGAGTCCGAGTAGAGCACCGCCTATGACGGTGACCTGTGGTATGTAACGTTCCATGACCTTCTCTATGACTCCCGCATTACGCCGGAATCCGGGTATCTCCATCCCCGAGTTCTGTATCTTCTTTGCGACTGCGTCGGGACCCATGTCAGCTGTCTCGACCCAGAATATCGCGAAGATAGCTCCCCCTCCTATGAGGACTACCATGTCTATGCCTATACGTATGAATACCTTCCAGGCTGCTTGAGTGGGCCCACCGGGGAGCCACCACATCCAGTCGGTCGGAGCCTGTATCGGTGTGAGATAGTACATCAGACCCGAGGTGGGCTGTGTCGACCCCGACGGATAGACTGCGAACCAGTTGGGCCGGAATCCCTGCTGGTAGAGGACGCGCCCCAACATCTGTAAGTTCGCTTGAACCGCGCGTACGAATATGAGTGGGAGGACGCTCGCGTATATTAGCTTAACGGGGTACTGTCCTCGCGCACCCTTGACGCGGGAGTGTGACAGTGGAATCTCTATTCTCACCGACTCGGCGTAGAGGACTATTGCGAATATTATCGCCGTCGTGAGCACGAAGAGTATCTGCCCTCCGTTTATGAGGAGGAACTGGAGACCGCGTGTGCTCGTGAGTGCGAAGCCGAGGTCAGCCTGTCCCGTGAATATATGGTACCATCTGAATATGATACCCGTCGGGAGACCGTCCTGACCGAGATGCCAGTCGAATACTCCTCCTATCAACTGCTGGGATATTCCTGCTATAATGAAGAGCCCGACACCGCTTCCGACTCCCCATTTCGAGATAATCTCGTCGAAGAAGAGTATGAGTATACCTCCTACGACGACCTGAACGAATATTATTCCCGAGAGCACAGGGGCGGGTATCCCGAGCGACGTAGCTATCTGCTGGCTAGGCTGGAGGAAACCACCGAATACCATGGGTATCGCCGTGATTATCGACATCACGACTACGAGGAACTTCTGTGTCCCCTGGTAGAGTGCCTGTCCCCTCGGTGTCTCGGTGTCGATGGGCATGAGGTCGGCGCCGCTGAGTAGCTGGAGGACGATGCTCGCGGTGACTATGGGACCGATTCCGAGATGTAGTATCGAGCCCTGTGCTCCCGCGAGTATCGATCTGAACTGTCCAAACAGGTCGCTACTACTCGACACGCCGAATAAAGTGACGTTCGTCAGAGCGAAGTAGAGAACGAGGACGCCGAACGTCCAGTAGAGCTTGTTCTTGAAAGGAACGTGACGGTCGGGTCCGTCGACGCTCGGCATCCTGAGTAGGATCGGTTCGAATGCGTCTGTTACTCCCATCTTTTAGGTTATGTTTTCAGTCTCCGCCTTAGTTCTTGTTTTCTTCGCTGTCTTCGTCTTCTTCCGACTCGCCCGTCTCTATGACCTCACCGCCGGCTTCCTCTATCTTCTCTACGGCGGAGTCGGAGAAGTCGTCGGCACGGACGACGAGCGTGTTACGTACCTGTCCGCCGCCGAGTATCTTGTCGACGCCAATCTCGTCGGCGTCTACCTCGTAGCCGTCGTCTGTCTCCTCGACGACTCCCTCGTCGACGAGTTCGTAGACCTTCTGGTCTATCTCGCCTATGTCGGCTGTCGCGACCTCTTCCTGAACCTTCTGGGGTCGCTGGAAGCCGTGCTTACCGAGGTCGGGGTGGCTGAACTTCTCGTGTTTGTCACGTCCAGCGTCTCCTCTTCCTCCTCTGTTTCCTCCTCCACGTCGGTTCTTCTGAGTTCCTCCGCCGTGTGTTCTCGATCCGCGTCCGCGTTTCTTAGAGTCTCTAGACATCTTATCTCATCCTCCTGAGTAGGTCGTCTATCTCGTTTCCGTGGTCTCCGAGGACGCCACCCTGCTTGTAGCTCTTCTTTATTCCGGAGTGTCCACCTCTCGGGGGATGGAGCCTGAGACGTGTCCTCAGACCCGCCTCCTTGAGGTCGGTGTCTCCTTCTACGACTGCCTCGGCGAAGTCGCCTACCGACGAGTACTCGGTGTTCTCGTCTATGTAGCCGTCAGTAACCGAGTCTCCGTCCTCGGTCTCGCCTCTAGTCTCGACTAGCTCGGCGACAGTCTCGGCGCTCGGGGTACCGTATGCGACGTAGTCGTTGACCTTGTGGAGCATCCCCTCGACAGACCCCGTCGCTGGTCTGATGGTACAGCTGTTTACGTCTCCTAGGCTGAGCATGTCGAGTGTGTCTCTCACACTCGAGCTCATGTTGACCTCGCCACGTACCTGTACGACTGCGTAACAGCCGATCTCTTCTTGCTCGGATTCTGATTCTGCTTCTGCGCTCATTACTCGATCACCTCACGTGCCTCTCTCGCGTGGGGCGGAACGCGTGCCTCGGCGGTTTCGAGGAGTGCGTTGTAGGTCGCCTTCGCGAAGTTGACCGTCGTACGTGTCTGTCCGTTCGACTTCGTCCATATGTCCTCGATTCCCGCGAGTTCGAGTACGCTCGTCGCAGTCTCTCCCGCGGCGAGTCCGAGACCCTGGGGCGCGGGAAGAAGCTCTACCTCGACGCTTCCCGACTTTCCGCTCGTCTTGAGAGCGACCGTGTGGGGTCTTCCGCAGCCACACTCCCAAGATCCACAGCCGCGTGAGACCTTGAACATGTTGAGCTTCGCGACGTCTATCGCTTTACGGATTCCTGCCCCGACCTGTTCTGCCTTCGCCTCGGCGAAGCCTATGTATCCGTCGTGGTTTCCGACTGCGACGACGCATCTGAACTTGACACGTCGTCCCGAGTCGGTCATTCTCTGTACCATGTTTATGTCGAGAACCTCGTCGTCGAGGTCGGGAAGGAGTGTGTCGACTATCTCGGGCTCCTTAAGCGGAAGACCCGAGTTGATCGCGGCGTCCATCGAGGTTATCTCTCCTTCCTGAACCTTCCTGCCGAGTCTCGTCTTGGGTATCCATTCGTCTTCGTACTCTGCTGAACTCATGCTTCTTCCTCCAGTGTTTCAAGTACCTGATCGAAATGTTCGGGGAGCTCGTCGGAGTCTATGCCGATGTCGTCGGAAGTGTACTCCACCCCGTCGTACTCGGCGATGTGCTCTCCTCTGACACGTTCCCACGACGGAACGACGTCGTCTCCGTGGGGGACTTCGAGTCCTGCGTCGGAGGCTCCCATTACCGCTGCAAAGACCCTGTTACCGGGCGTCACGGGGTTGAGACCTATGTCGGCGACAGCCTCGTCGAATCCCTCGTCGAGACCTCTGACTCCCGCGAGGAAGCCCGCGAGGTACGCCGCCGGGAGGTTGCCCGTAGGCGCTTCCCAGCCGTACTCCGCGAGGTCTGATGTATCAGCCTTCGCCTCGGTGTAGTCTCCGTCGGCTCCCGCCGTGACTATCTGTACCGTAGTGTGCTTGTTGCTCTTCCTTACGACTAGACGTGGCTTTCCGCTCTTGAGGAGACGTAGGCGTTGCTGGTAATCCGTCTTACCCTCGCGCCTGCGTCTCATCGGAACCTTGTAGTTGGGTTTTGTTGCCATATTAATCCATCTCCTCTACGTAGTTTCTGAGATAACGTACACTTCTGAACTCTCCACCGTTTGCCATCTTGTAGAGCTCACGGTACTCGGACGGCGTTATCTCGTCGTTCTCGCGCATTTCCTTCAGAGCCTTCCTCTGTGCACGTATCTTCGACTCCCACTCGTCCTTCTCGGGGTTACGTGCGCCCTGCTTTCCGCTGCGCTTACCCTGTCCTTTCTTGTGACCGTACTCTCTCTTTTCGTCTCTCTCACGCGCGCGTCCACGTGAGACTCCCTTCTTCTCCTTCGCCTTTATACTACCTTCATCTATGAGCTCTCTGACGTCCTCGCGTGTAATCGCTTCGGCAATCTCCGACTGTGCGTCGGGATCGAGCCAGACTCGGTTCTTACCGCATCCGAGTATGTCGGAAGCGAGACGTTTCTGTGTCTTTAGGTCGCTCATTCTTCAGCCTCCTGTATGTACGTGGGGTTGAGAACACGTATCTCGTTCTCGACCGCCTTCTCCTCTATTCTCTCTCTCTTTCTGCCACCTACAGAGCCTCCTATACGTACTGCCTGGGTCGAGGGGTCGACTCCTTCGAGATCCTCGGGACGTTCGACACGTACTTCCTCGAACCCGCTCGGATGGAGGTCTCTGACCTCCTTGGGCGATCGGAAGCCGACTCCTGCTGTCTTTCCTTTGCCCTTGACTCCTCTTCTCTGCTTCGAGAGTCCGCCCTTGGGTCTCCTCCAAGACGACGGGTTTCTCTTCATCTTGTGGTGATCCTGCCTGTTGAAGTCGGGCTTGCTCGCCTTCTGCCTCTTCTTCACGTTGAGGAGCCTCTTCTCCTCGTCTTCGAGGTCGGGGGTCTTGTCGGAGAGTTCGCTTGCGGTTATACGTTCTCCCGCCTCGGCTTCCTCTGCTTCTTCCTCTATCTCCTCTACGGCTTCTTCCTCGACTTCGAGGCTTCCGACGTCTGCTTTTATACGTGCGGCGAGCGCCTTACCTATCTCGTCTATCTCGGAGAGGTCTTCCTGTGACGCTCTCCTGACGTCGTCTACGGTCTCGTATCCCGCTTCTCTCAGAGCGTCAGCCTTCGACTCTCCGACTCCGTCTATCTCCGTAAGTTCGTCTGCGTCTGACATCTTATACGACCTCCTTTCCTGCCTTCTCTGTTATGTAGACGCCGTCCTGGAACGCACGGACGTCCTTGTCGTTTATACGTGTCTGCTGTTCTATGTTCGCCGCTGTCTGTCCGACAGCTTCCTTGTCGGGTCCTGTCAGAGTGATCTCCTCGTCCTGAACCTCGACCTGTGTATCGCCGAGTATCTCGGCTTCCCTCGGGTGCTTCTCGCCGAGGAAGTTACGTATCTCGACTACGTCGCCCTTGACCTCGACCTGCATCGGGAAATGGCTGTAGAGTACCTTCATCTTGTACTCGAAGCCATCTGTGACTCCCTTAATGTCGTTCTCGATCTCGCTCTCGAAAGACCCGACAGTTGCGAGGGGCTTACGTCTGTCTTTATCTGTGCTCACGACTACGTCGCCGTCTTCGACCTCGACGTCAACGTCGGGGTACGAGTAGGTTCTCTCGACGGTGCCGTTGGGACCGCTCACCGTCAGTCTGTCGAGGTCTTTCTCAACGTCGACTTCGTCCGGAACTTCTATGACTACTTCTTTCATTCTTGTCACCTCTTAGTATACGTAAGCGAGGAGCTGTCCTCCGACGCCTTCCTCACGAGCCTCGTAATGGCTCATGACACCGTGGCTCGTTGTGACTATCAGAGAGCCGTAGTCCCTACCGGGGAGGTAACGTTTCTCCCATTTCTCGTACTCGTCCTTCGAGACTGTGTACTTCGGCTTGACAGCTCCACATTCGTTTATTCCACCGCTCAGCTCTACGTCGAACTTGCCTGCCTTACCGTCGTCAACGAACTCGAAGCTCTCTATGAATCCCTGGTCGTGGAGAACTCCGAGGACGTTGCCTATGCTGTTCGAAGCGGGCTCTATCGTGCACTCTAGCTTACCGACCTTCTCGGCGTTCTGTATTGCCGAGAGCGCGTCCGCAAGCGGATCTGACATCGTCATTTTATCACCATTTAGTTGTACTTCTTCGCGCCCATGTCGCGCGCGACCTCACGGAAGCACTGTCTGCAGAGGTAGATATTGTACCTCGACACGAGACCTTCCTTACGTCCACATCTCTGACACTCGTGGGTATTCCCGGTCTCCGCAGTCTCTTCTGTTTCTGTGGCTTCCGTGTCGGCTTCTTCTGTTTCGCTCATTCTATGCTCACCTCGAACTCGTCCTCTATGAACGTCGTGGCGTCTTCCCTGTTGAGACGCTGCTTCTCGGGTATCTTACGTGACTGCTTCCTCCGCTTCTCAACACGCTTGCCCTTCCTCTCCATCGTCACAGTCACGTCCATCCCGAATATTCCTATGTCGGGGTCGTACTCCATCTCCTCGAACTGAGTATGCTCCTCGATGCCGAACGAGAAGTTACCGAACTCGTCGAACTGGTTCGAGTCGAGCGAGCCGGCTATGCCGAGTGCTTCTTCGAGGAACTCCTTAGCGTCGTCGCCTCGGAGAGTCGTCTTGACGCCGATGGGGTCGCCTTGACGTATCCCGAACGACGGGATGCTCTGTTTCGCGTTCGTCCTCACGGTCTGCTGTCCCGTGATCTCCTCGACTATCTCCTCGGCGTTCCTGAGTTCGACACCTCCCTCTCCTATCGACATATTGACGACGACCTTCTCTATCTTCGGCTTCCTCATCTCGTGTATCTCTTCGAGACTTCCTGTCATTCTTCAGCCTCCTGTTCCTCTAAGCTCGTAAGTGATTCACCTATCACGAAGACGTACTCCTCGACGGTTTCGAATGTAGTGCCGTCGTCACGTTCTGCGACTATCGTGTTGGGACTCGAACCCTCGGTGATACGTACCTCGACGAGTTTTCCGACCTCTCCCGAGTGCTTTCCGTCTACGGCTGTGACGGCACGACCCTCGCCGAAGACGAAGTGGTCGACTATCTCGTCTGTCTCGACGTCTACGACAATTGAGTCGTCGGTCGAGTAGACGTCCTCGTCGACTAGTAGGTTGTCTCCGTTATGGAGGTTGAGCTGTGTCTCACCGCCCTTTATATGGGTCTTGTCAGTGATCTTAGCGAGCTTCGTCGTCGCGGCGTCCTCGTCTATCGGTGTCAGTGAGAGACGTCCGCCCTCTCCGGGGAAGACACGGTAGTACTCTTCCATCTCGGGGAAGGCGACGATGTCGAACATGCCTATCGGCGTACGTATGTCGTCGGCTGGCTCACCGTTTATGACAACCGAGTCGTTGTCGAGTGCGTAACGAGCTTCCTTCGCGTTCTCGACGTATCCGACGACGTCACGTAGAAGAACTACGAGGGGGACACCTTCCTCACCGTGGGGACCTGCCTGGGGTGAGACGGTGAATACGTAGTTCTTCCTCTCCATGGGCCAGGACGACGGCGCTGAGAGACGTTTCTGGTGCGTCATTAGTCACCACCTCGTCTGATTCTTTCTTCTCTCTCGGGGTCTTCGAGGTCGAGATCCGTAACACGGAGGTTCGACGCGTCTACCATACGCGGAACTTCCTCTCCGTCGGCTTTCTCAACAGTGACTCCCTCGACCTCTACCTTCGCCGAGTCGAGGTCGACTCCGAGAACCTCTCCGGTCTCTCCGGCTTCGTCACCTCTCATGACCTCGACGGTGTCGCCCGCGCTGACCCTGACTCTCCTCGTACCGTACTCATCGCGGAGATCGTCGCTGAGGGTCGCGTGGACGAAGTTATGCCTCTCGTGCAGGGGTGCTTCGTCCCTCTGCTTTCTCTGTTTACGTGGTTGTGTGGTCATTCTTTCACCTCTTTAGACTATAATGTTCGCGGCACTGGCCACCATACCGAACCTCTCGGCGACCTCGCGCGATATCGGACCGCGTATCTCGGTTCCTCTCGGCTCTTCGTTCTCGTCGATTATGACGGCTGCGTTGTCCTCGAACTTGACACGCGTTCCGTCGGGGCGTTTGAATCCCTTCTTCTGTCTCACTACGACTGCTTCGAGAACCTGTCTCCTCATGTCGGGATCGCCCTTCGTCACACTCACGACTACGACGTCACCGAGTCCAGCCTTGGGCTGTCTGCTCCTCGTGCCTCCGTAGTTCTTCGCGCTTATGAGACGTAGCTCACGTGCGCCCGTGTTGTCGGCGCAGTTGAGCTTCGTTCCCTTCGTGAGGGGCTTGGGTATGTCGGCTGCTACTGCTTTCATTGTTCTTCCTCCACTACCTCTATTACGACGAAGTTCTTCGTCTTGCTCAGAGGTCTGCACTCCGCGACTCTCACCGTGTCGCCCTCCTCGGGATCGAGGCAGGCGGGGGAGTGTGCGGAGACACGTGACCTCCGTCTCATCTGTCTGTCGTACTTCGGAACGTTGACGTCGTGCTCCCTCTCGACGACTACCGTCTTGTCCATCTTGTCGCTCGCGACTTCGCCCTCTATGACCGTACCGCGGACACCTAGGGTGCCGTGGAACGGACAGTTGTCGTCGGAGCACGTCTCGTCGGGCTCCGGAACGTCGAATCCTATGTTTGCTGACATGTTTATCTCGTGTTTTTTGTGCGTTCGGCAGGACTTCCGTGGATAGCGTCACCTTCCACCCTCACCCTCTCGGAGCCGAGGTCGAAGACGAATGTCGACGACCTTTTCGGGACCGTCTTCTTGTCTCCTTCCTGCTTGATTTCGAGACAGTTCTTTGTCTCGTAGACAACGTGTCCCTCGGTACCCACGACAGACTCGTCGGACGACTCGACTACTTCCACGTCGAGTCCGATGAGCTCGTGTCGGAGTATACTGTCGGGCGTCGGTGTAGGGGTGACTGACTCCATTACTCGTTCTGCCTTTCGTTCTGTATCGTCTTTATACGTGCTATCGTGCGTTTGAGCTCGCCTATCCTTCCGGGGTTTTCGGGAGCTCCTCCCGCCGCCTGCATCGACTTCGCTCTGAGGAGCTCGTCTTCGAGATCCTCAAGCTCCTCCTGTACTTCCTCGTCTGCCATCTCGCGTATCTCGTCTGCTCTTAGTATCGCCATCACGAATCACCTCCGACTCCGAACTCGTCGGCTAGCTCGTCTGTCATCTCCTCCCTCGACAGGTTCGCCTTTACGCCGACGTCTTTTGCGAGAAGCTGGAGTTCTCTGTATGACATCTCTTCGAGGTCGTCGAGTGTCTCGGGTGCGGGCGGTGTCTCGTCGGACTCACCCTCGGTTTCCTCGTCTGCCTCTGCCTGAGTCTCCTCGGCTTCGGCTTCTTCCTCTTCTACTTCTTCTTCTACCCTCTCGGTCTCCTCCTCGACTATCTCCTCTATGCCCTCGGCTTCCTGAGTCTCGGCTTCCTCGACTTCGGGCTCAGCCTTTTCGGCTTCGGGTATGAGGTCGTCGACGTCTTCGATGTCCTCGATGACGAAGTTGTCGGGGAGTTCGGCGTCGGGCGGTATTATACGCACCTGGACACCTATCGCCCCGAGCTTCATGACGGCGGTACCGTAGCCCGTGTCGACTATCTCCTCGGCGGGCTCTCCGCAGTGCTTGATGTAGCCGTCGGAGAACTTCTCTACACGTGAACGTGCTCCCGTCACCTTTCCGCTGAAGACGATCTCGGCTCCACGGGCTCCGGCGTCCATTATCTTCCTCACCGTCGTCTGACCCGCGTCACGGAAGTGCCATCCTCTCTCGAGGGCGTTGGCGAGCCTGTCGGCGACTATACGCGCGTTGAGGTCGGGCTCCGTGACCTCCTGGACGTCTATCTGAGGGTCTTCTACGTCGAACCTCTCCTCGAGCTTGTCGGTGAGATCACGTATGTTCTTTCCGCCCTTACCGATGACCATTCCGGGCTTCTCTGCGTGAAGCTCTATCTCCGTACCCATTGGTGTACGTGCGAGCTCCATTCCTCCGTAGCCCGCGCGTCCGAGCTCCTCCTCGAAGAACTCGTCTATGCGCGACTTCTTGAGACCGTTCTTGACGAACTCTCTCTCATTAGCCATTTTATTCGCCCTCCGTTTCGGCTTCTTCCTGTTTGAGTATCATCTCTATGTCGACTATGGGCGTCTGTGCGGGCGACGCACGTCCGAAGGCGCGAGGCATCGTACCTCTCGCCTCTCCTGTCTTGTGTGCGGCGACGTGCTCTATGTACATCTCGTCGGGGTCGAAGCCCTGATAGTCGGCGTTCGACGCCGCGTTTTCGAGTACCTTGAGCATCTCGCTCGCCGCCTTCTCGGGGTATCTTCCGGCGTCCCAGCCGTCTATCTCGGATCTGTGACCCACGTCGGAGTTGTGTTTCTTGAACGGGACTGCCTCGTCGCCCTCGATCACGTTTTCGAGACTCTCGCGCGCCTCGTCGACCTGCATTCCCTTTATGTAACGTGCGACCTCGACGGAGTCCTTCTTGCTCACGTGTCGGTCACGACCTATCGCCTTAGCGGTCGTGTCTTCGTCTACGTCTTTTGAGTAGCTGATTCCCATATGTATCACTTGAGGGGTACGAACTTCGACGAGCGCGTGGCTCCGAGTCCCGCCTGTCCGTGCTCTACGTCCTTCCTCGTCATCTCGAACTCGCCGAGGTAATGTCCGATCATCTCGGGCTCGACGTCGACGCGTGCGAACTCCTCTCCGTTGTAGACCATGAAGGTCGTCTCGACCATCTCGGGGAGTATAGGCATGTCCCTGAGATGTGTACGTATCTCGTCGTCTCCGTCACGTACGCGTTCGAGGAGCTTCTCGCGCTCCTCTCCGAGTCCTCTTTCGAGAGTCCTACGTATCCTCGCGGGCATTATCTCCTGGAGCTCATCGAGATCCATCTCCTGGAGCTCTTCGAGGCTGTAGCCCCTGTACTGGAACTCTCCTTCTCTGCTTGGTAGCTCTGACTCTGACATCTTATCACCTTGTGTTAGTTGTTTCCTGTTCTCCTGCTTCCTATGTCACCGACCTTCCTTCCGGGCGGTGCGTTAGGACTGATCGACTTGGGCTTTCCGGGGTGCTGTCTTCCTCCGCCACCGAACGGATGGTCTATCGCGTTCATGGCGACTCCACGCACCTTGGGCCACTTTCCTCCGCGTGACTTCATCTTGTGGTGTTTGTTACCAGCCTTGAGCATCGGCTTCTCAAGCCTTCCTCCACCTGCGACTATTCCGACTGTCGCCCTGCACTTGGGGTTGAACTGCCTGAGCTCTCCGCTGGGTAGCTGTACTACTGTTCCGCCCTTCTCGTGGGCTATGATAGACGCGCCGGTTCCCGACGAGCGTGCTATCTTGCCACCGTCTCCAGGCTTTATCTCCAGGTTGCAGACCGGAACCCCCTCGGGTATCTCAGCGAGTGGAAGAGTGTTACCCGGCTCTATGTCAGCCGAGACTCCTGCCTCTATCACGTCGCCGACTCCGACTCCCTCGGGGACGAGAACGTGACGTACGTCGCCGTCCTCGTACTCGACACGTGCGACGGGTGCCGACCTCGCGGGGTCGTGTTCGAGCTCGATGATCTCGCCGACCATCGTCTCGTCGTCGCCCGTCTCCTTGTGCTCGGTCTTAGCCTTGTAACGGTGACTAGGTGCCCTGTACGTCGGGCTTCCCTTTCCTGCCTTCTGCTGTCTGATTGGTTTTCCCATACTTTCACCTCGTGGTTAGAACGCTCCCATTCTCGAAGCGAGATCCTGTGCGGCGTCTTCCTCGACGAACCTCACAGTCGCCTTCTTCTCGCCTTCCATGGTTATCTGTGTGTTGACGTCAGCGACATCGACGTCGTACGCCGACTCTATCGCCTCGGATATCTCGGGCTTTGCGGCGTCTATGTCGACTATGAACTGCATCTTGTTCTCGAAGTCCATCTGATCCATCGCCTTCTCCGTGATGTGGGGTCTGACTATTACGCTCATCTTTCGTCTAGCACCTCGAGTGCTTTCTCTGTCCAGACCGTGAGTCTTCCTCCGACGCCTCCGGGTGCGAGATCCCTGACGTCGACGTCCTCGGCGGAGACGACGTCGGCACCTGCGAGGTTTCTCGCCGCCTTGTAGTCGTTCATCGCCGTCACGAAGAGTATGCTCTTGGGTCTCCTGTACTTCCTGCCTCTCGTCGTACCCTGTCCCGCACGTACCTTCCTGTCGTCGGCTCTCTCTATGTCGTCGTAGAGACCGATCTCCTTCAGAACGTCGACAACTTCCTGTGTCTTCACGAGATCCTCGAACCCTGCGTCGACTACTACGGGAAGATCGAGGCTGTCGTCGAATTCGTGTCCCCTCTCGGCGACTACCTCGGAATCAGCCGTCGCGGCTACGGCACTTCTGACAGCCTTCTTCCTCTCCTTGTCGTTGATGTCCTCGCCGATATTCTTCTCAGCCTTCGGGGGATGTGCTCGTCTTCCGCCTACGACGTGGGGTGAACGCGCTGCTGTGTTCGAGTTCTTCACTCTCGGAACCTGTGCGGCTCCTCTTCCCTTACCCCAAGACTCGGCACTCGTCCTCTTCCCTGCGAATGGGTCTGCGCCGTAGGGCTGCTTCGCGTTCGCCTCGGCTGAGTGGAACGCCTTCTTTATGATGTCGGGACGGTACTCCTCCTCGAATGTGTCGGGGAGATCGATCGTCTCGTTCTTTTCTCCGTCTACTGTGTATACGTCTGCTTCCATTCTATCACCTGCTTATGTACTCGATCTCGGGGTCGTATCTGTTCTCGCCCTTCGGACGCACGGGCTTGCGCGTCCTCACGAGACGTTTCTTGGGACCCGGAACGCTGCCCTTGACGAGCATGTATCCCGACTTGACCTCTCCGTAGTCGGTGATACCGCCCTCGGGTGTGACTTCTTTGCCATCGTCTCCCGTCGAGAGGAGGCGTTTGTTGACCTCGGTTCTCTGGTGGTATCCCGTCTGTCCCTGCTGAGGAACCGTCGAACGTACACGTGACGGATGCCACGGACCGAGGTTGCCTATTCTGCGCTTGTATCCCTGTCGGGCGTGCTTGCCCTTTCTTAGCTGGACTCCCCAGCGCTTTACGGGACCCTGTGTACCCTTACCCTTCGTGATCGAGGAGACGTCGAGGTACTCTCCGTCCCTGTGTATCTCGTCGGGCTCCACCTCGTCACCGAGGAGTTCGAGACCGTGTTCGAGACGGTCTTCGACTGAGCCGCCTCCGATACGTGTCTCCATCACGTCGGGTGTCCTCCTCGGGACGTTGGCGAGGTTGGGTAAGGTGTAGGTTATCGCTCTTATCTCAGAGACCTCGTCGATTGAGTCTCTTATCTTTTCCTCGGCACTCTCGGGGTCGTGCCCCTCGGGCACGTTGAGAGCGCGGTCTATTCCGTCGTTTGTGTCGAAGCTGTCCGTCCATACCTCTGTGAGCGGACGCTTTCCGTACGGTGTGTCTCGGTACGCCCTTACGGCTCCGATCTTTATCGGGGGCGTTTCGAGTATAGTAACCGGCACACTCTCCGTCATACCTTCACGGGGTGAGTCGGGCTTGTCGTTGACCATTAGAACGTGGGTCATGCCCGCCTTGTATCCCGCGAAGCCCTGTAGCTCCGTCGTGTCGGATTCGGGCCACGAGCGGAAGTTCGGAACCTCCGACTCCGCTCTCTTTCTGGGACCGAATCCCTTGGATCCGCGTCTTGGTTTTGATGGAGTAGGCATATCTTAAGTCCTCCTTGTCTTCGTCTTGTCTTGCACTCTTGCTATGTTGAGTACGGCGAGTGACGAGAAGACCGCCTCCTCGGTTCTCACCGTACGTGTACCCTGATCGGGTACTGTGTTAACTGTCAGGTCGAAGCTTTCGGACGGCTGGTCGACGGAGTAGTACTCCCTCAGAATACTGTAGACACCTCGTCCGGGTGCTCCGAATACGACACCTATCTCGTTCTCGTCACCGTCTCGTTTCCGGGTCTCTTCTGTACTACGGATCTCGTCCAAGTCTACTGTCTCTCCTTTACGAGACGTGGCTACTACTGTGCCGTCGGTGTCGTCGATCCAGTCGACGAGCGAGGATCTCGTGACCTCGTATCCCCAGTAGTCGGGGACTTCTTCCTCGTCGACTATCTCGGCTCTCAGAGGCTCTCTCGAATGTATTCTGAGGGTAACGCGTTCGCCCTCACGTACGTCTTGCGTCGTACGTAGAGCGACCGGGTGTTGCAGTCCGCAATTGACCCGTACGCGTCCGTCAGAGCCGATCTTACTCACTACGCCCTGTCTGTACTGGCTTACATCACGACTGCGTTCGCTGTCGGAACGCGAGACTGTATGCGGCGGTATCTGAAGCGGCGGCATGACGCCCGCGTACCTGAGCTCTTCACGCCTTTCGAAGACGTGTTTCCTCAGATAGGGGGGCGTCACCGCGTATTCGAGGAGTAGACTGATCTCGTCCGCCTCGTCGGGGTCGTCGTCGAAGACGACCACCTCGTCACACCGAAAGACCGAGGCAGCGCGCGCGATCTCGCCCACTTTGTAGGCTTTCCTGCGTCCGCTTTCGGTCTCCGATGTCAGAGACGCCGGGATCAGTAACGTAACTCGCATACGCCGGTTAGCCGCTTACCGCATTAGTCTCTGTCGGTATGGGGTAAGTTCGCCTTCCTACTTTGATAAGGCTGTCGTTCGAGAGGGTCTTTGGGAGGCTGTGTCAGGCACGTCTCGGGCAACCGTCGAAAACCGTAATGGTTTATTAGCGAAAAGGACAGTTTGAGACAGGTGAGTAACTCTTGAAACATCAGACCATCCGGGACGACTCGGGCAGACGGATCAAGCTCGGGATTCCAGACCACGCCGACGACGAGGAGATGGCGGCTCTCTCGGCTGCTGTGTCGGCTCTGATATCCGCACAGGAGACAGAGGAAGAAGAGGAAGAAGAAGAGGTAGACTCGTGGAAGATGTCGGGTCGTTACGCCACCGTCGGAGAGAGGGGCAAGAAGACTCCGAAGGGTCTCACGGCTTCCGGATGGAAACTTTCATCAAGAGCTGACAGGTTCTAACTGAGGGATACAAAAAATGACACAGTTTGACAAGGTTCTGGTCGCGAACAGAGGAGAGATCGCAATAAGGGTTCTGAGAGCATGTAGGGAGCTAGGCATAGACACCGTCGCAGTCTACTCGGAAGTCGACAAGGAGGCGAGACACGTTGACTACGCCGATGAGGCGTACAACATAGGACCCGAGGCAGCGAGCGAGTCGTACCTCAATCAGGATAACATCTTCGAGGTCGCACACGAGGCTGACGTCGACGCTATACATCCTGGATACGGATTCCTCGCCGAGAACGCTGACTTCGCCGAGAGATGCCGTGACGAGGGCATCGTCTTCATAGGTCCTCCCTCGAATGCGATGGACATAATGGCGTCTAAGACGAAGGCGCGCGAGGAGATGAAGGAAGCGGGCGTTCCGCCCGTACCCGGTACGACAGATCCCGCCGAGTCGGTCGAGGAGGTCAAGGAGTTCGGCGACGAGCACGGCTACCCTATCGCCATAAAGGCTGCGGCGGGAGGAGGAGGAAAGGGTCTCCGTATCGCCCACGACGAGGAGGAGGCGGAGGACGCCTACGAGGGCGCGAAACGTGAGGGTCGAGCCTACTTCGACGACGAGACAGTCTACCTAGAGAGGTACCTCGAGAACCCGAGACACATAGAGGTACAGGTTCTCTCCGACAAACACGGAAACCACCTCCATCTCGGAGAACGTGACTGTTCGATACAGAGGGAGCACCAGAAGATAGTCGAGGAGACACCGTCGCTAGCGATAACCGACGAGGAGCGCGAGGAGCTCGGACAGACCGCGATAGACGCCGCCGATGCGGTCGACTACACGAGTGCGGGAACCGTCGAGTTCCTGTATGAGGACGGCGACTTCTACTTCCTCGAGATGAACACGAGGATACAGGTCGAGCATACCGTGACCGAGATGGTGACGGGAATAGACATCGTCAAGTGGCAGATCCGTATCGCCCAGGGCGAGGAGATCGACTTCGACCAGGACGACGTCGAGATAGACGGAGCCTCGATAGAGTGCAGAATAAACGCTGAAGACCCCTCACGCGACTTCGCTCCGACGCCGGGTAAGGTCACTAACTACCACGCACCCGGAGGATACGGTGTACGTATGGACTCGGCTCTCTACAACGGCTACGAGATAGTCGGGTCTTACGACTCGATGGTCGGAAAGCTAATATCTTGGGGTGAGGACAGGGACGAAGCTATAAAGAGAATGAGACGTGGACTCTGGGAGCTACGTGTCGACGGCGTCACGACTAACGTTCCGTTCCTAGAGCTCATACTCCACGACTCGACCTTCGTCGCCGGAAACGTCACGACCAACTACTTCGACGAGCACATCGACCAGGAGGACATCGAGAGAGCGATGGAGGAGCTCGATGTCATAGACGTCGTCCAGGATGAGGAAGAGGGCGTCGTCGTACAGCGCGAGTTCAAGGCTGAGGTCAACGGCAAGCTCTTTAACATAAACCTCGCCGAGATAGGAGCGGGAGACATAGACGAGCAGAAGGAGAAACAGGAGAAGAAGAAGAAGAAACGTGCCGAGCGCGAGAAGAGGGAAGCCGAGACCGAGGCGGGCGAGGTCGTCTCCGCCGAGATGCAGGGCACCATCGTCGAGGTCAACGTCGAAGAGGGCGACGAGGTCGAAGAGGGCGACGTGATCTGTGTCCTCGAAGCCATGAAGATGGAGAACGACATAATCACCAACACCGCCGGAACGGTTCAGGAGATAGCAGTCGAGGAGGATCAGGACATCGACATGGACGACCTGATCGCAGTCATCGAATAACTTCGAGTATCTCCTCGGCGTGTCCCTCAGGCGACACGTCGTCGTATATCTTCTCTACTTTTCCTTCCTCGTCTATGACGTAGGTCTTCCTGAAGACGCCGTCGAAGCTGTTGCCGAACATCTTCTTCTCACCGTAGGCGTCGTACTCAGAGGCGACCTCGCCCGACTCGTCGCTCAGGAGGTCGAACGGGAGGTCGTACTTCTCCTCGAACTTCTTGAGGTCGTCGACTGGGTCGTCGCTGACACCTAATACCACGGCGTTCTCGTCTTCTAGGTCGTCGTATACGTCCCTGAAGCCGCAAGCCTCGGTCGTACAGCCCGGCGTGTCGGCGCGCGGGTAGAAGTAGAGGACGACCCATCTTCCCTCGTAGTCTGAGAGGCTGACTTCCTCGCCGTCCTGGTTCTCTAAGCTGAAGTCGGGTGGTGTGTCTCCTTCTTGCATACGTAGTAGTCGTACACAGATAGGGATAAGTCTTAGTCCGGGAGAGGGTATATCTGACTAAAACCGGGAGTCTTCGTATAAAGTGGACGAGATAAACCGAAAACCGGCGGATCTGAACCACAGTCAGTTCACTAAACAGTATACCTCTGGTTCAGACTCCCGATAAATAAGATGAGGAGCGCTTCGCATGCCTCAACGGTGTCGACTCGCCAAATCAGTGTAGTGGGGTCGGAGGGATTTGAACCCCCGATCGACTGGTCTCCCCGGATACGTCCCTGTTACTCAGTCCTCCAGAGGTTCTTCAACGCCCGGGTTGATCAGACCCAAGCTCAGTAGACCAGTCTGGAGTTCATCAACGTAACGCGTGAGACGGTATTCCTCTGGAGCCAGTCGCCCTGCCGGACTAGGCCACGACCCCTCCGTTGGTTCTTGTCGTAGCTCGGCTTTATGGATTTCGGTTTCGCCATGCTCTTGATACTCGACTCCCATACGTCGAACATGAAACTGGGTCTCCTCAGCGTCTCACACAACCCCGAGTACACCCACGACAACTTCGAGAGAGTATTTGTCGAGAACGGAGACGGAGTAGATATCGAGATGGAGATATACGACGTCCGTAGCCTCGAGTTCCCTGACCACGACGAGATAGATGTCGGAGTCGTGACGGGATCGAAGGCGAGTGTCTACGACGGTGACGACCACGGGTTCGT
Organism: Halorutilales archaeon Cl-col2-1; assembly: GCA_041891055.1. Classification (GTDB taxonomy): domain Archaea; phylum Halobacteriota; class Halobacteria; order Halobacteriales; family Afararchaeaceae; genus Afararchaeum. The sequence goes on from CP169074.1 coordinate 1,590,046, forward strand.
GGAGCCCCTCGCTGACTGGATACGCACAGCTGACGACGTCGACCTGCCGTGTCTCGGCGTCTGTTACGGACACCAGGCGATAGCCGACGCCCTCGGAGGAGAGATCGAACCCCTCTCCTACGACGATGTCTCGGGAGGCGTCGAACTCGGTTACCGCGACGTTGAACACACGGGAGATCCGATGTTCGACGGCGTGCCTCGGGGCTTCGTCTCTTTCCAGAGCCACGGTGACTACGTCTCCGAACTCCCCGACGGAGTCGAAGCCACCGCGACAAACGACGTCTGTGTCCAAGCACTCAGGTCGGGGTCGCTGTGGTCGGTACAGTTCCACCCCGAGGTCGATACCGACTACGCTCGGAAGCTCATAACTGAGAAGGAGCTGTCGGAGGAGGTCAGACACGACGCTCTCGACACGGTCACTCAGGAGAACTATGAGGCTTCACTCGAATCCCGCCGCGTCTTCGAGAACTTCGTCGAGACTTACAGGTAAGCAAAGAGTTTAGACTCTAGAGACTCAATCTTGTGTATGTTCGAGGAAAGCATCCGTCACCGTATAGAGGAGGAAGGATCGGAGATAATGAGAGCTCTCGACGAGAAGAAGCCGCTTTCGGCTGACGTTCTCGAAAGCTCCGACGAGGTGATGGTACTCGTCGACCTGCCGGGCTGTGACAAGGAGACGATAGACCTCAACTTCGAGAGAGGGAGTCTCAAAGTCGAGGCGGTACGTGAGAAGCCCCTCGAAGAGGGGTTCCGGTACGTGAGAGAGACGAGGAACGATCTCTTCGAGGGTAAGGTTCCGATACCCACGAAGGTCTTAGCAGAAGAGGCGTCGGCGACCTACGACAACGGTCTCCTTGAGGTCAGGCTCCCGAAGGAGACGAAGGACATAGAGATAGAGTAGCGGAAAGACGAGTGGAGAGTCCGCGATGGGAATAGAGTACGTATCTGACCTAACTCAACCAATCTAATCTAACACCTCAAACTGTGTTACGTTTCTACTGGAGATTCGTCAGGGTCGTCTTTCAGTTTCTGCCTCTCGCATTCGAGTATCTGCGTGATCGCCGTCGGTACATACTCTTCGGTGGGTCGAGAGAGGTCACTCCCGAGATGCAGAGACAGAGGGCGCGGCGTCTCGTCGACTCATTTATCACTCTTGGACCCGCCTACATAAAGGTCGGACAGATCCTCTCGACCCGTCCCGACATAGTCCCGATGGAGTACATAGATGTACTCACGGATCTCCAGGACACCGTCCCGCCCGCTCCCTACGACGACGTCCGACACGTCGTCGAGGAAGATCTGGGTGATCCCCATGGGGTCTTCGACGAGTTCGACGAGGAAGCTATCTCGGGAGCCTCGCTCGGACAGGTACATACCGCGGAGTACAATGGCGAGGAGGTCGCCGTCAAGGTCAGACGCCCCAACGTAGAGGAGATAGTCAGCACTGATCTCCGCGTAATGGGAACCCTTCTGCCTCTCATAAAGCCGTTCGTCTCGGAGGCACGCGCCTACTCGTTACAGAACATGGCTGACGAGTTCTCACGCATTATACACGAGGAGATGGACTACGAGAGGGAAGCAGAGATGCTGACCGAGATTAGGTCGAACTTCTCCGAGAACTCCGAGGTCGTTATACCCGAGGTCTACGATGAAGTATCGACCGACCGCGTCCTAACCTTGGAGTACGTCGGGGGACCCAAGATCACCGACGTCGACCAACTCGAAGCGATGGGTGTCGACCCGTCACGTGTCGCGCGTGACTTAGAGAAGACCTACCTCAAGATGGCACTCGTCGACGGTGTCTTCCACGGCGACCCACATCCCGGCAACCTCGCGGTCGACGACGACGGACGTATAGTAGTCTATGACTTCGGGATGAGTGGACGTATTGACCCGGCGATGCAGTCGAAGATAGTCGACTTTTATATCTCAGTCGCCGACAGGGATGCCCCGGGGATAGTCAACTCCCTCATAGCCCTTGGGACACTCGATCCCGACGTCAACAAGGAGACGATGATAAACGTCGTCGAACTCGTCATAAAGGATCTCGAAGGTGAGGAGATCGACGAGTGGCGCGTACAGGAGATAATCGGCGAGGTCGAAGGGACGATGTACGAGTTCCCGTTCCGTCTCCCGCCCGACATGGCACTCCTGATGAGGGTCGCCACGGTCGTTGAGGGTGTCTGTCTTCAGCTAGATCCCGACTTCAACTTCATAGACGTAGCGAGCGAGTTCCTGACCGAGCAGGGATTCCGGGAGGAGGGAGTGAAACGGTTCGCCGACGAAGTCAGGAACGACCTCGAAGACACCCTCCGTGCGACCGTCAATACCCCCGTTAAGCTCGAAAACGCGCTCGACAAGATAGAGAGGAACTCCCTCGAAGTACGGACGGATCTGAGGGACTCGGCGGGTCATTTCGAGAGCCTCGGGAGACGTCTCTCGCTGTCGATACTCACAGGGGCGTCTATAATCGGCGGAGCTATACTCTCGACAGTCGATCTACTCTACGGCGGTCTGATGTTCGTCCTGAGCGCGGTCTTCCTGTTCCTTCTCGTGCTGTCTTTCAGAAAGACGAAGGGACTCTCGGCGAAGCCCCAGTTCACGAGACAGGAGATGCGGAAGAAGTAGTTAGTACTCGGTACCTCTCCTCGCGGGTATGCCTGCGTCGAAGGGATGCTTTACCTTCTTGACGTTCGTGACTAAGTCGGCGGTCTCCTCTATATCTTCGAGACGGTCGTGGCTCCCTGTCAGGACAGCCTCGACTCCCTGAGCGCGTGACTTCACGACGTCTATCACGTCCTTCTCCGATACGAGCCCCTTCGAGACCGCATACAGCACCTCGTCGAGTATCACCATGTCGTAATTACCTTCACTCAGGTCTTCCTCGACCTCCTCGAGAGCTAGCCTCGCCGCCCTCTCGTGGCTCTCTTTCTCCGAGGTGTCCGCCCCCGAGACCCAGCCGTACTCCCCTGACCTCTCGACGTCGATCTCGGATATCTGTCTCAGGACGTCTATCTCTCCAGGCTCGTCGTCGGAGCCGTGTCCTGGAGCCTTACCCTTCATGAACTGGAGAAGTAAGACGTCGTAGCCTTGTCCCGCTGCCCTTACCGCCATTCCCAGAGCGGCGGTCGTCTTCCCCTTGCCGTCTCCCCACCACATCTCGACTAATCCGAGTCCGTTCTCCTCCTCTATCTGTCTGTACCTCTCGCGTCTCTCCTCCGAGACTCCGGGCCATCTCTCGTCTTCCTTATCTCCCTCTGCGCTTCTGTCTGTCTGTGTCTCCGTCTCTGTCTGAGAACTCGTATTAGTATTAGTTTCACTCGTCATCTCTGTCTTCACTCGGGACACGGTACGTATCCCGTCTTAATTCACGCTTCGGCTTCGTCTTCAGCTTCAGTTTCGGACGTTACCTCTTGAACCATCTCTTCTTCCAGACTACGTACGCCGCCGCGGCGATAACACCGAACCCTATGGTCAGGACACCGAAGCTTCCCTCTATGAAGCCGAGTATCTCCTCGCCGTAGAGACTCAGGAGTACCGCGACTCCTATGAAACGTGCTCCCCTCGAAACCACCGAGACCAAGATGAAGCCTCTGAGATCCATCCTGAATGCCCCCGACGACAGTGTGAAGACCTTGTAGGGGATTGGCGACAGACCCGCTATTCCGACTGCGGCGACGCCGTACTCGTCGTAGTAGTCCTCGACTAACTCCATCTTCTCGTCGTCGACTGTGGCTTCCAAGAGAGGTCTGCCACCTTTGTAGCCGGCGTAGTAGCCGAAGACTGCGCCCGCTACGGAGCCGATCGTCGTCACGACGCCGTAGAATACCGCAGACTCGGGCGAGGCGACTGCGAGGGGTATGAGGACGACATCGGGAGGAATAGGGAAGAATGACGACTCTATGAACGCGAGGACGAAGAGACCCAGAGCGCCGAACGAGACGAATATCTCACGCGACGCCTCGACTATCTGTGAGACGGATTCGGGAAGTACCATTGCCTATCTGTGGCTGAAGACCGCCGTGACGACGGGCTCTGTCTCCTCTATCCTCGCGAATCCGACGCGTTCGAACTGGACTACCTCGTCCTTCTCCTCAGCCGCTCCTTTCTCGACGACTCCCTCTTCCTCTCCGTCTGGTGTCAGAAGACGTCCCTCGCGTCCGGCGTCGGGGGTGAGCCAGTGGACAACGTCGACCCCCTCGTCTCTCACGAGAGACAGGTCGTCGCCTATCCCGCGTAGCTTGAGCGGATCTTCGGAGACTACCTCGACGTTGTAAAGATCCTTGAGACGGAGTCTGTCTCCGACTTCGAGATCCTCGGTGTCGTTAGGCTCTAAGACGACGGTGCCGTCGACGTCTATCTCTCTCACTCCGCGGTCTTCGTCGGGATGGAGCGACGGCGTCGCAGTCGTCGGCTCTGCGTCCTCGATCTCGACCTCGACGGGGTCACGTACGAAGAAGTACCTGTTGGCGGTGTCGTCTACTATCTTCCTGTTCTCGGAGTAGACGTGATCCATGCTGAAGTCGATGTCCGACTCGCTCACACCCAGGTCGAGTAGCGACTGTCTCAGAGCCTCGGGCTGTATGCCTCTCCTTCTGAGCGCTCGAACCGTCGGCACTCGCGGGTCGTCCCACGAGTCGTACTCTCCCTTCTCGACCGCCTCGACGAGTGACGAGGTCGAGAGTGTACCGTACTCGTCTATAGAGATACGTCCCCAGTGAACCGTTTCGGGGTACTCCCAGCCGAAGTAGTCGTAGACGAAGCTCTGTCTCCCCTCGGAGCTTCTGAGATCCTTCCCGCGTATGATATGTGTGACACCGAGAAGATGGTCATCTATTCCCGACTGGAAGTCGAGCATGGGCCAGACGGCGTAACGGTCGCCCACCACGGGATGCGGAGTCTTGACGACACGGAAGGCGACCCAGTCTCTCAGAGCGGGGTTCTTGTGTTCTATCTCGGTCTTGACCCTTAGGACAGCTTCGCCCTCGTCGTAGCCGCCGTCGACCATCTTCTCCCACTCCTCGATGTTCTCCTCGACCGACCTACCGCGGTGGGGACACGCCTCTCCCGAGTTCTTGAGGTCGCTGAACTTCTCCTGTTCGCAGTGGCAGACGTAAGCGCCTCCCTTCTCTATTAGTTCTTCGGCGTAGTCGTAGTAGGTACTCACGCGGTCGCTCGCCCTGTAGACCTCGTCGACTTCCATTCCGAGCCAAGAGGCGTCCTCCTCGTACCAGTCGTAGGCGTCGGTCAGGGGACGTTTGTTGACGGGGTCTGTGTCGTCGAACCTGAGTATGAGCTTTCCTCCGTACTCGTCGACGTACTCGTCGTTGACGACCATTCCCCTCGCGCTTCCGAGAGTCGGGGGACCGTTGGGGTTCGGAGCGAACCGCATCACGACCTCGTCGCCCTCGTCGACATTCGGCAGGTCGGGCAGACCTTCGTCCTCCTCCGACTCCTCCTCTAACTCGTCTATGAGCTCGGGTGCTATCTCTTCGAGACGTTCGTGTCTCTCGTCGTCTGAGAGAGAGTTGACCCCGGCGACGACCTTGCCTATCTCTCCTGCTATCTCGTCGCCCTTCTGTCTCAGGTCGGGATGCTCTCCCATCAGCTTCCCCATCACGGCACCTGTCTCGGCGTCGCTCTCGTACTTGACGGCGTTCTGGAGAGCGTACTTCCTCGCGAGTTCGTCTACGTCTATGTCTATGTCTACGTCTGCGTCAGCGTCTCCTTCTTCGGACATACTTAGTGTTCCCTCTCGACTACGAAGTCGGAGAGACGCAGAAGTATATCCTTCGCCTCCGACTCGGGGAGTCCTTCGAGACTCTCCTTCGCGTCGTCTATGAGCTCGTCGGCTCTCTGCCTCGCGTACTCTATGCTTCCCGCCCCTTCTATCTCGTCTATCTTGTCACGTATCTCCTCACGCGTGGCGTCGTCGTCGAGGCTCGTGTCGACCCCGTTCCTCCTCGCGTGTATATTTATGAGGGTCTGTTTGTCCTCGACGAGGTCACTTGCGTGTGTCTTACCTATCTCGTCGGTCGATCCCGTGATGTCTAAGACATCGTCCTGTATCTGGAACGCCTTCCCCATCTTGATGCCTGCGTCGTACATCGCCTCGACAGTCTCGTCGTCGGCGTCTGCGACGACCGCGCCTATTCCCGCCGCCGCTCCGAAGAGGACTGCTGTCTTCTTCTCGACCATCTCCATGTACTCGTCCTCTCCGACTTCGTCAGACCTCTCGAACTCGATGTCAAGTGCCTGTCCCTCACAGACACCCGTACACGACTCCGCGAGAACCTTCATCATGTAGTTGAGATCCTCGGGATCGACGTCGGCTTTGAGCATGACCTCGAACGCCTTCGAGTAGAGTGTGTCCCCCGCGAGTATAGCTGTCGGCTCGTCCCACTCGACGTGGACACTCGGGACGCCCCTCCTGAGGTCGTCGTCGTCCATTATGTCGTCGTGTATGAGTGTGAACGAATGTATCGTCTCTATAGAGACTGCGGCGGGAACAGTCTTCTCGGGGTTGTCCTCTCCGAGAGCCTCCGCAGTCAGAAGCAGGAGAGCAGGACGGAGACGTTTACCCCCCGCTCTCAGTAGATACAGCGACGCCTCATAGAGACTCTTGGGCTCATCCTCGGGGAGGTACTCGTCGAACGACTCGTTGACGGTCTCCGCCCTCTTCTGTATCTCCGACCTCACGTCGACAGTGCTCTTCGACACCCCGCTCACCTCGTGAGAAGAGTCTGGTCTCCGTTTCTGAGCATATGGGCGTCGCGTCCCATCTCGTAGCCGAGATCCTCGACCATGTCTATGTACTTGCTCCTCTCCGACATGCTCTGGTGTCCGGGTATGACGTGTTTGGGATCGAGCCAGTCGAGTAGGTCGTAATGTTCCTCACGTCCCATGTGTCCCGAGACGTGGATGTCGGTGTATATACGCGCGCCCTGTGACTTGAGTAGCTTCTCCGCCTGGTGTCTCTGTCCCTCGTTGATCGGCGAGGGTATCACTCGTGCACTGTAGAGAACCCTGTCGCCCTCCTCGATCTCGTACGGCGTCTCGTCTCTCGCCATACGTGTCAGCATAGCGCGGGGCTCTCCCTGGTGTCCCGTGACTATCGGAAGGTAGTCTCCCTTTCCTTCCTCCATCACGCGTTTCATCGCTCTGTCTATGCTTCTCCTGTGTCCGAACATACCGACGTCCTCGAAGTCGGCTATGTCCATCCTCTCGGCGATGTTCGAGTACTTCTCCATGCTCCTTCCGAGGAGTATAGGACGTCTTCCTATGTCCTGTGAGAACTCTATGAGGCTCTTGATCCTTGCTATGTGTGACGCGAAGGTCGTAGCGACTATGCCTCCGTCGTAGTCCTCCATCGAGTACATTATGTCACGGAGCATCTCACGTGCGATCTTCTCGCTCGGAGTCCTGCCGTTGCCGTCCCCGGATATGTTGGTACAGTCAGGTATTAATCCGAGGACTCCGTTGCCCTCTCTACCTATCTCCTTGAAACGCTCCTTGTCTATGGGGTCTCCGACGACGGGAGTGTAGTCCATCCTCATGTCGAGACCGTAGACAACAGCACCCTCGGGTGTGTGTACGACGGGGGTCACAGCCTGTGGTATCGAGTGCTGTGTGTTGACGAACTCGACAGAGACATTCGGCGAGATCTGGAAGACCTCCCCCGTCTTCATCTCCCTTATCTCGTTCGTGAAGCCGAACTTCTTCTCTCCCTTGACCTGGTTCTTAACGAGCTGTGCCGTGAACGGAGTCGCCACTATGGGTGCCTCGTATCTGTGAGCGAGCTTGGGTATCGCACCTATGTGGTCGAGATGTCCGTGTGTAGGTATTATAGCCTTCACGTCTCCCTCGACGTCGCTCATCACCCTGTCGTCGGGTATCGCACCCAGCTCTATGAGGTCGAGCGAGTGCATCGTCTCTGTCTCGACGTTGTCGTGCATCACGACCTTGCCGACGTCGAGTCCCATGTCGAACACTATGACGTCGTCACCAACCCTAACGGCTGTCATCTGACCCTCAACTCCCTCGTATCCTCCGACCGCTGTTATTTCAACTTCCATGTATTTTCACCTTTTTAAGTTAAGACTAAAGCAGTTTGGCTCTGATAGGCTTAGTTAAGTATCAAAGCCCATCTGAGTTAAATATTCGTGTGTCTTACCAGTAGTAACTGTTTCTACTCTCCTAAGTTCATCGATATCCTCCGCCCCCGTCACGAACATAGCAGTCCGTAGCCCCTCCGTAACTTCTTTGACCGCTTTCACCGCCTCTTGCTTGCCTTTTGCGGCGGGTTTCAGGAACGGACTCGCGAGCCCTCCTCCGACTCCTCCGAGTGCTACCGCCTTAGCGACATCGAGTCCCGAACGGACGCCTCCGCTCGCGACGACCCTCGGATGCTCTTCGCTCGCAGCTACCGTACTTACTGCGGTGGGTATTCCCCAGTTCCTGAAGAGGTTTCCGAGCTTCTCACCCATTTCGTCTCCGACCGCCGCCGCTCTGTGGGACTCGACTCCTGACCACGTCGTTCCGCCCTTTCCAGCGACGTCTACGACGTCGACTCCCGCGTCTTTGAGGCGTCTCGCTGTCGACCGGGATATACCGTTGCCCGTCTCCTTGGCTATCACGGGGACGCTGAGTTCGTCACAGATCTTCTCTATCTCACTCAGGCAGCCCTCGGCTTGTGTGTCTCCCTCGGGCTGTACTGCCTCCTGTAGGAAGTTGAGATGTATCGCCATCGCGTCGGCGTCTATCATATCGACCGCCTCCTCGACGTCCTCAACCCCGTACTCGTGAAGCTGGGGCGCGCCTATGTTTCCGTAGATGAAGGCGTCGGGAGCGGCGTCCCTCACGACCTCGAACGACTCTCTCTGGCTCTTGTCTTCGAGCCCTGCCCTCTGACTTCCGACACCCATCGCGACTCCGGCTTCCTGGGCGGCGTGGGCGAGGGATCTGTTTATCTCCGTCGCGCTCGGATGCCCTCCCGTCATGCTCTCTATGAAGACGGGCGAGTCGAGGTCGTGTCCTAAGAACTCGACCGACGTGTCTACGTCGCCGAGGTCGACTTCGGGAAGCGCCTCGTGTACGAGGTCGACCTCCCCGAATCCCGTCCCCGACGTCTCGACGTCCTCCTCGTTTACTATACGTATGTGGTCGTCCTTTCTCTCTGAAGCTCCGGGTGTCATTCTGATCTCTTTATTAATGTTCCAACGTCCCCACCGGATAAAAAACCGCGTAGTTCGTCACGTCCGAAGACGTAGCCTCCGGATTTGAGCCGGAGTATCTCCTCGACCTTGTTTCTTATGCCGCCCGTGACGTCTGTGGCGTCATCGTCGAAGACATCGACCTCGGAGACGTCGGTGACTCTGTCGACTACTTCTCCGTCGGAGTCGAGTACTCCGCCTGCTGACGTACACATTCCGAGCCTGCCGTCGAAGACGCGCGATACCTCGACAGAGAGGGCGTCGCCCGAGACGACCGAGACTCCTCTTCCCTTCTCGACGGTACAGTCGCCGTGTAGGACGGGTGTGAAACCCTCGTCCAAGAGGCTCTCTATCTGGTCGGTCATCATACTCAGACCGTTTTCGTCCCTACGGGTACACGAGAAGGGATGTACAGAGACGGCGTCGACGCCGCCCTCTATAAGAGACCCGACCAGCTTCGAGTTGAGACGTGAGACAGCCGAGTGGGTCTCGTGTACACCCCGCGCGTCGTGTGTTCCCTGCTTGAGTCCTCCTCTCTCGGCTTGGGGATGTCCGAAAGACCCCGCGCCGTGGACGAGGATGAGATTATGGGGATCGGAGTCCGCCTCCGAGACTGCGTCGACGACATCCTCGAACGCCTCGTCGTCGAGGCTCTCCTCTTCCGACTTGTGCGTCAGGACGCTTCCGCCTATCTTTAGAACAGTCACTCGCGTCTCACTCCGTCGCTGACTGTCACCTCGAAGACCCTCTCCGACTCTATCTCGGTGCCTGCAGCCACAGTCTCGGGATCGTCCCCGGGTACTGCGACTACACAGCCTCCCCCACCCGCACCCGTGATCTTCGCCCCCTCGGCTCCCGAGTCACGTGCCGCCCAGACCATCCTCGAAAGCGACGAGCTTCCGACCCCGAGTGCCTCTAGGAGACCGTGGTTGAGGTTCATGAGATCGCCCGTCTCTTCGATGTCTCCTCTCTTCACAGCGTCGACACCCTCGCGCGTGAGGTCGCCTATGCTCTCGACTACTCTCGCGGCGACGTCACTCTCCTCCCTGAGACGTCTGACTCCCTCTACCATCTCCCCTGTCGGCGCGCTGTCTCCGTCATAGCCCACGACTAGCTCCGTCTCCGAGAACTCCTCTGTGTCGAGGCTTCTGAGCTCGTCGTCGGGCTCGACGTAGGTCACTCCCCCGACCGCACTCGTGAAGGTGTCGGCGGGGGAAGCCGCACCCTGTACCTCCTTTTCGACCTCGTGTCCTATCTCGGCTATCCTCTCGGGGTCGAGTTCGACACCGAGTTCGCGCGTCACGGCGTCTACGGTAGCTACGACGACTGCGGCACTCGACCCTAAGCCTGCTCCTATCGGAAGCTCCGACTCTATCTCGATTTCGAGTCTCGCGTCTGACTCGACCTCCTCGCGCGCTCTGTCGACTGCTGTCTCTATGTACTCGAAGCCGTCAGTCTCTCCGGTTAGAATAGTCCTTTCGCCGTCGTACTCCGCGCGTATCTCGGATACCGGTAGCCCGGTGTCGGCGTCGGCGTGTATACTGTCCCTCGTGTTGTCTGTCGTCCCGGCGGCTACGGTAACTCGTCTGTCTATGGCGCACACTACAGCGGGCTCGCCGTAGACTACGGCGTGCTCGCCGAACAGGAAGACCTTCCCCGGCGCGCTCGAAGTTTCCATCTCCTCTACTCTACAGCTCTGTCTCGAAGTCTTCGAGCGTGTAGTCGGTCTCTGCTCCTCTCATGTCGAGTATCTCGTCAGCGAGTAGCCAGTAGACAGTTGCGAGTGCCTTACGTCCCTTGTTGTTGGTGGGTATGACGAGGTCGACGTTGTTGGTGGCATTGTTGGTATCACACATCGCTATGACGGGGATACCGACCGTGACAGCCTCCTTGACAGCCTGAGAGTCGCCAATCGGGTCTGTGACGACGACGACCTCGGGCTCTATGTAGCCCTCGTAGTCGGGGTTCGTGAGCGTGCCGGGTATGAAACGTCCAGCGCGAACCCTCGCTCCCGTGGCGTCGGCGAAGACCTCGGCGGGATGCTGTCCGTACTCACGTGACGAGGTCACGAGTATGTTACCCGGCTCGTAGTTGTCAAGGAAGCTCGCCGCGGTTCGTATCCTGTCGTCGGTCTTCTTCGCGTCTATGACATAGAGTCCGTCCTCTCTGACACGGTGGATGAACCTCTCCATGTCGCTCGTCTTCTGCTGTGTTCCTATGTGGACACCAGCAGCGAGGTAGTCGTCGACGGGTATGAGTAGCTCTCCCTCCTCTATGTCCTCTACCTGTGAGTCGGTGACTCCGCCAACTTCTTCTTCCTCTGTCTCAGCTTCTGTCTCTGTCTCTGTGTCTGTGTCTGCGTCTACGTCTGCTTCCTCGAAATCCCCTACGTCCTCCACGCCGGTCTCTTCTGCGTCAACGTCGACTTCTTCGTTCGTTTCGCCGTTGTCTTCCTGTTCTGTCTCCATGGTTGATCTTATCTTAGTAGTTGAGCTGTTTCTCAATCCTTATGAGTTCGTTTAGCTTAGCTGTGCGTTCTCCTCCGACGGCTCCCGTCTTTATGAACGAGGTTCCCATTCCGACGCTGAGATGTGCTATCGTCGCGTCCTCTGTCTCGCCGCTTCTGTGGGACATCACCGTCTCGTATCCGTTCCTATGAGCGGTCTCGACTGCGTCGTCCGTGAGACTCAGGCTGCCTATCTGGTTCGGCTTTATCAGAATCGAGTTCGCCGCGCCCTCGTTGATACCTCTTTCGAGTCTCTCTACGTTCGTCACGAAGAGGTCGTCTCCACAGACGAGTACGTCGGTGTCGGATACTCGTTGGGTGAGTTCGGCAAATCCATCGAAGTCGTCCTCCTCTAAGGGGTCTTCGACGTAGACGAGGTCGTGGTCACGTATCACAGACTCGACGTACTCTATCTGTTCGTCGGGACTCCTCTCGGTGTCTGAGTAGACGTATGTTCCTGCGTCCTCGTCCCAGATCTCGCTCGCCGCCATGTCGAGTCCTACACGTACCTCGAAGTCGGGGTCTACTCTGTCTATCGACTCTTCGAGTATCTCGAAAGCCTCGGAGTCGTCCACCGAGGGTGCCCACGCTCCCTCGTCACCCTTTCCTGCTGGTACTCCCCTCTCTTCGAGGACGTCTCCTATCGCAGAATGTATCTCAGCGTTCGTGAAAGCCGCCTCCTCGAAAGACGGTGCTCCGACGGGTGCGACCAAGAACTCCTGTATGTCGGTCGCCTCCTGAGCGTGCTCTCCCCCGCCTATCACATTTCCGAGGGGAGTCGGAAGCGACTGCCTCATGCTCCCTCCGACGTTGTGGTGAAGGGGTATTCCGACTGAGTTCGCCGCCGCCTTTGCTGTCGCCATCGATATAGCGACTGCGGAGTTGGCTCCAATTCCCGAGAAGTTGTGGGTTCCGTCGACTTCTTCGAGTACCGAGTCGACCTTTCTCTGGTTCGATGCGTCGACTCCCATAAGCTCGTCTATGGCTTCCTGTGCTTCGTCTACCGCCTCCTCGACGGGAAGCTCGACTGCCTCGTACTCCCCCGTCGATGCTCCCGAGGGCGCGGCACCTCTTCCGACTCCGTTCCGGGTCGTAACCTCGGCTTCGACTGTCGGATTTCCGCGTGAGTCGAGTATCTTCGTGAGTTCGACTTCTTCTATGACGGTCTCGGTCTCTGTCGAGGTCAGGCTCAAGCCGACCCCCTCCTGACTGTGATCGGAAGCACACCGTTCTCTAGCTCCCTCTCGGCTATCAGAACAGGGTCGGAAGTCCCCGTATCTATGAGGGGCGGCGCTCCCTTCGATATCTGGAGGGCTCTCGCTCCGATTATCCTCGCCCTCTCGTATCTCGTGTACTCGTTCTGTGTCTTTATATCCGTCATGGATTAGATTACTTACTGGTACGGAGCCACGTCGTCGACGAGGTCTTCGTGGCTTACAAGCATCCTTCTGCAGCAGTACCTGTCGACACCGAGTTCGTCGAGAACCTCCTCGGGGTCTTCTCCCTCGGACGTCCTCTCCTCGAACTCCTCGTAATGCTCCGACACGGGCTTGCCGCACGTGAAACATCTAACGGGGATCATCATGGCTTATCACCTCTCTATCTGTACGACTTCTGGTAACGTGCTCTCGCTCCGGGTCCTCCGAACTTCTTCGCCTCCTTCTGTCTAGAGTCGTTTATGAGGAGAGACCGGTCGAACTCCATGTAGGCGTCTCTGAGTTCGGCGTCTCCGGTCCAGTCTACGAGTCCACGTGCGATAGCTGTCCTGACGGCGTCGGCGTGTGCTGAGACTCCGCCTCCCTCGACCTGTATGTCTATGTTGACTTTTCCTCTGAGATCCTTCTCGGGGATACGGAAGGGCTCCTCCATCTTGAGACGCGCGCTCTCGGGCTCGAATAGCTCTATGGGCTCCGAGTTGACTCTCACGCGTCCGTTCCCCTCCTTAACCGTCGCGCGTGCGACAGCCGTCTTCTTCTTACCCGATGTGTTTACTGTGTCTGAGTCTACCATGTTACGTTAGCACCAAGCTTCTTGCTTATCTCGCCGAGTCTGATGACCCTCGCCTTACCGAGGTTATCAGCGTCGGCGTCCTCTACGGTCTCGAACTCGACGTCGTCTCCGGCGTACTCCCTCGGGACGTCTATGTAGAAACGCAGGTTCGACATCGCCTCACGTCCCCTCTTCTTCTTGTGGGGAACCATTCCCCTGACCGTCCTCCTCGCTAAGCCGTCGGGTCTCTTGGGATGGTCGGGACCCTGGTCGCTCCTCGCCGATGTCTTCTTCCTGTATCTTTCCACTGTCTCGTCAGTGTCACCTGAGACGACTATCCCCTCGGCGTTGACGACTGCTACCCTCTCTCCGTCTAGGAGTTTCGACGCGACGGTACTCGCGAGCCTTCCGAGAACCGCGTTCTTTCCGTCTATGACCGTACACTCGTCTGGACTGAACTCTGCTTCTGCCTTCATGTTTCACCTCAGTATCCTTACGTTAGAGCCCTCGGGATTCTCCTCTATGTACTCATCGAGGAGTACGGTGTCACCGTCGGCTCTGTCTATCTTGTCACGCGCCGACGACGAGAAGTCGAAGGCTGCGACCTTTACGCTCTTAGAGAGTACACCGCTTCCGAGAACCTTACCCGGAACTACTACTGCTTCGTCGTCCTCGGCGGCGTACCTCTCTATCTTTCCCAGGTTGACCTCGGAGTGGCTGCGGCGCGGCTTCTCGAGACGCGACGCTACCTCCTCCCAGACACCTGCGTCCTCTTCTCGTGCGTACCTCCTCAGATCGTCGATGAGGCTTACGAGTCTTGGATTCTGTTTTTCCATGTTTTCCTCTTTTGTGTTGTGTTTAAGCGTGAATGCGGGGAGCCGGATTTGAACCGGCGAACCCCTACGGGACAGCGCCCTGAACGCTGCGCCGTTGGCCTAACTTGGCGATCCCCGCACTACGTTTATTCAGTTCTACGTCGTTGCGTTGTTGTGTTGTCTATGGGGCTATACTACTCTGAAGCTCGTCGGCACGGCTCGACAGTGAGTCGGCGGCGTACTCGACTATCTCCTCGACACTGTGTGAGCCGTCTGTCTCAATCTGGAAGACGTACGAGTTGGGAACGTCCTCGACTCCGACGCCCTCTCCGAACGCCTCCGTGATGTCGTTGTCGTACTCCTCCATGTCGACGAGCTCCCCGTCGTCAGTCTCGACTACTCCGCGGACTATCTTCTCGTCCTGAGGCTCGTCTGTCAGTCTCTTGAGCCTCGTGTATCCCACGGCGGTTCCTCCTTGGTTTTTGGCGTGTTCGGTTCCCTTTCCGAGCCTCGCTTTACACTCGGCGGTGAACGCCTGACCCGGCTTGAGCTTGATTATGGGAATACCTCCCGTCACGGGCTCAACCTCGGGATCCTCGGAGTCGAGGTCGGACGAGTAGACTGTGACGTCCTCGTCGTCCGCCTCGATGTCCACGGTGAGGGAAACCTCACACTGAGCACAGCCCTCGCCCTCGCACGAACATTCGTCGGGGAGGTTGTATGACTCCAGATCCGTCGTCAGAGGAACCAGTCCGAGACGCAGCGATATGATCTCGTCGAACATCACCGACGTATTCTCGTACATGTCGACGTCGTCTATCGACATCGTCGGAACGCCCGAGAGTATCGTACGTCTGATACCGTTCGCGAAAGCCGGCGACACGTCTCTCACGAGAAGACGTGCCTTCTGGTCGGACTTGTCTATGTACTCCGTCTCCATGCTGTTGTTATAGTCCACGTCTTCCCTTGGGACCCTTACAGCCGTCGTGGGGAATCGGGGTGACGTCCTCTATACGTCCTATTTCGAGTCCAGCACGAGCGAGTGCCCTTATAGCCGCCTGCGCTCCGGGTCCGGGGTTGGTGTTCATGTTGCCACCAGGGGCACGTATACGGACGTGGACGCCCTCTATCCCCTTCTCCTGTGCGGCGTTTGCGACTTCCTCAGCCATCTGCATCGCGGCGTAGGGTGTCGACTCGTTGCGGCTCTGCTTCACGACTGAACCTCCGCTACTCTTAGCGAGCGTCTCAGCACCAGTCACGTCTGTGAGTGTGATGATGCTGTTGTTCATGCTCGCGTGTATATGTGCGACTCCCCATCTCGATCCGTTGTGTTCCTCAGATTCGCTCATTCTTGTTCACCTGCTCTTTCGGGATGTAGGTCGTCGGAGAGAGGCGAGTTGCCGTAGAACTCGATCTCCGACTCCTCGTCCACCTCTACCTTGTAGCTCGGTATTGTGACTCTCTTTCCGTCGACGGCTATGTGTCCGTGGGCGATGAACTGTCTCGCCTGGTCTACGGTGTTGGCGAGACCTTTTCTGTGAACCTGTGTCTGGAGACGTCTTTCGAGTATGTCGGTAACATCGAGTCCGAGTATGTCGTCGACGCCGCCCTCCGACCTCAGGATTCCGAGCCTGCGGAGTCTCTCGACGAGCTGGTCACGCGCGGTCTCGACCTGCTGTGACGCCGTGCCCTCGGCGGTCTCTCCGAGTATACGTCGTGCCTCACGTCTGTGGTCACGTAGCTCCGACTGGGCGTCCCACAGCTCTCTCTTGTTCTTGAGACCGTACTCGTCGACGAGCCTGTGTTCGTCGCTTATCCTCTCGCCCTGGAAGGGATGGTTGGGCGTCTCGTAGTCCTTCGTGTTCTTACCCGGGTATCCCATTATTCTTCACCTCCTTCCTCGGCGGCTTCCTCCTGAAGCTCAGAGACCTTGACTTCGACCTCTCCGCCGGTACGTCCCGTCGACTTCGTGCGCTGTCCACGTACCTTCTTGCCCTTCCTGTGTCGTATTCCCTTGTACGACTCGATCTTCTGCATCCTGCTTATGTCCTCCTCGTGGACTATTTCGAGGTCTCCTCCTATAACGTGTCTGTCCTCTCCCGTGTAACGATCCTTCTCGCGGTTGAGCATCCAGTCGGGAGCTATCTCGTCGAAGTTCCTAACTGCATCCTTGACCGCCTCTATCTCGTCGTCTTCTAGCTTACCCAGGATACTCCTCGGGTCGACATCTATCTCGTGCGCTACAGTCTTTGCGGCTCGTCTACCTACTCCGTCCATCTCTAAGAGAGCGGTCTCGACGCTCTTAGTACCGTCGAGATCGGTTCTCCCGACACGTACGAAGTACTGGATGTCCTCGTCTTCTTGTTCTTGGTCTTCCTCAGCACTCATGTTGTGTTACGTTGCTTTGTTGTTGTCTTGTTTTCTTCAGCGCTTTTCGACGTCGGGAGAGGGATTCGAACCCCCGCGGCGAGAACGCCACAGGATTAGCAATCCTGCGCCTTAACCACTCGGCCATCCCGACTCGAAGCTTGGGTTTGTCTTTTGGCTGATTTGCTTTCTATACGTCGCCCATCCGGACTCGGGGCATACACCCCTACATTCAAACGTGTTAGTAGAGTACGTTCTCGTTAATATAAAGACAACGGTTCTAACCCCCCTAGACAAAGGTTACCGTGGTCTTCGTCTCAGAGATCGCCCTTCTCGACGACCTCTGTCTCGGCGTTTCCGTCGGTTATCTTGTTGACAAGGTCGTAGAAGTCGTTCTGCATACCAGCGGGGAACTCGACGACTGCTATCCAAGAGCCGTCGGAACGCCACTCCTCGTCCTTCAGGTCACCGAACTCCCTGAGCTGACCCTGTGCCGCGCCCGCGTACTCCGCCGGAATCCTAGTCGCCACGGTAATCTCCTCGAAACGTATCGGTATCACGGGACGCAGTGCGTCGACCGCCTCGTCGACCTGTGACGACGCGGGCTCCATCGGGTCGACGTCGAAGCCCGCTTGGTCGAGAGCCCTGTCTATCCTGTCGGGCGGATGAGGTGTGTTCTTCTCCTGAGGATTGATAGCGTTTCTCGCTATCGTGTTGATTATCTGTTTCCTCTTGTCCTCCTTCATCTGTTCGCGCTGCTCCGCCGTGATCTGTATCTCTCCCTGTCTCACGACCTCAGGAATTATCTCGAGAGGCTGGGTCGTCCCGAAGACCTCTTCGAGAGCCTCCTCGGGGGGACGGTCGCCGCGTGACGCGTTCTCGAAGACGTCCTCAACGGCTATGACGTCTTCCAGATCGCCGTCGAACTCGCCTCTCTTTATAGAGAGCGCGGCGTCGGGGTCTACGAGAACCTCGAAACGCTCGCCGTGTGACTCGTAACGTACCGTGACGGCTTCGTCGAGGGAGATCATTCTTACAGGTGCTCGCTTATCTCGTCGTTCGAGAGTTCGGTGTAGTTCTCGGTCTCTGTCTCTATCACTGCGACCTCGAAGTTCTCGACCTTGGTCTCCTCGTCGTCGGGTCTCGACTCAGCGGCGGCGTCGAGTGCTAAGCCTACCGCGTCGTCGAGGCTCATGTCGTCTTCGTAGGTCTCCTCTAGGTAGTCTATGATGTCGTTCGAGTCGGAGCCTATCGCTGTCGCCTTCCACTCGTAGAAGCTTCCGCTCGGGTCGGTCTCGAAGACACGCGGCTCGCCGTCCTCTATGCCTCCGGCTATCAGGGCGACACCGAAGGGACGCACGCCACCGCGCTGTGTGAACTCCTGTATCTCGTCGGAGAGATGACGAACCGCTGTCTCGACACCTATCGGCTCCTTGTAAGAAGCCCTGTTGACCTGGGACTCCTCACGTAGCTTGTCTATGAGCTTACGCGCGTCGGTGACGTGTCCCGCGCTCGCCGCTCCTATGTGTGAGTCTATCTTGAAGATCTTCTCTATCGTCTCCGACTCCATCAGAGACGATCCGACGCGTTTGAACGCCGCGAGGACAACACCCTCAGGTACTGCGACTCCGACGCTCGCGGTTCCTCTCTTGACCGCCTCGCGTGCGTACTCAACCTGGTAGAGACGCCCGTCGGGGCTGAATATAGTTATTCCTCTGTCGTATGCCTGCTGCTGTGAGTTTGGTTGCAAGTTAAGATCACTTCCTGTTTGTCTTACTTAAAATCATGTACAGTGGCACCTATAAATACTGTGCCCTCTTCGTCGGTCTCCTCGGCTTCGAAGTCGAGACGGTCTCGGCTCTTCCACGCGACTCTCGTGACGCCGTCGTCTTCGACTTCGACCCTCTCCCAGTCGGGCTTCGAGAACTTCTCTCTGCCAGAGTTGAGAGTTCCGCTCACTCCCACGACTCTCACTCCGACGTCCTCTCCTTCGACAGACGTCACACACGCGAGTGCGCTACGGATCTCGTCGACTCTGTCGTGGGCGCATCTCACGACGCCGACGGGCGGGTCGTACTCGATCAGCTCGGCGCGCGCCTCGCTCGACACTATGTCGCCGAAGAGGTTCTGTGACTCGAACCAGATCTGTCTCTCAAGACTCTTCTCGTCGACTTTCCCTGAGTTGGGAAGTGTTTCGACCTCGAAGAAGACGTATCTGTGTCTGGGTTCGAGCGACTTCGGGAGACGTTTCATAGAACCTCGACCACCTCGTCGTCTTCGCTCTCGACTATACTACTCGGCGTCTCAACGGTACCCTCGTGTATCTCGTCGTCGTCGAAGCCCACCATCTCACACAGAGCTTCGACTTCGCGCGCGCCCTTGAGTTCGAGGTGTGAGAAGGGGTCGGCTGAGACGACGAAGGGTGCGGAGTACTTCCTGACGAGCTTGAGGAGGAGCTTCATGTCCCTGAGTTCGTGGACACGTCTTCCTCCCGACTCTCTCAAGACGTTCCGAAGGCTGAACTCGAGAGCGACATCATTCTCGGCGGCTTGCTTCACTAAGACGTGGTTGAAACCCCTGTGTCTTCCCTCGTGTGGGTGAGACAGGACGTCTACCCTATCCGAGGACACCGCGGCTCTGTTTATCGCCTCATCGCCGCCGTGGACACAGACACAGTCGTACTCGTCGCCCGCGTAGCCGCCGAGGTAGCCGTGTAGCTCGTCGGGTGTCTCGGCGCGTATCTCGACTCCTTTATACACGTCTACGTCTACGTCGGAACTCACGTTCGGACTCACGTCGTCGGGGAGGGAGTCGGAGTGGTTCCTCACGACTACCGAAGAGTAGCCCGCACAGTCGGCAGTGAGAGCCATCCTTTCGAGAGTCGTGGGAGCCTCGGGAGCGACGTGGACGAACTCGAACATCTAACCTTCCTAGGACATCAGACGTGGTTAAGCTTCTCATTCTCACAAATATCGCAGAAGGTTTAGACGCTCTCCCCCAACTCAGAGTATGTACATAGGACGTTTCGTGATAGTCGCGCCCGAGTTCGGAGCATACCGAGTCTCTTCGAGGTCTTTCCCCGACCGCGTAGTAAGGGAGTCCGAGGACGTCGACGGTCTCTCTGTCGTCCCCGAGGAACAGTATGACAACCCCTATGTCTCGTACAACTGTCTCAGGAAGACCGAGAACTCGACGGTGATAGGAAACGGGACACACGTCGACCCGATAGCCGAGAAGATCGGGATGGGATACCCCGCAAGGGACGCCCTCTCGCTCGCTCTCCTGTCTCTCGACTTCGAGAAGGACGACTACGACACACCGCGCGTCGCGGGTGTAGTGGGTGACGACGCCGACTCTTACATAGGAATAGTAACCAAGGACTCGCTCGTCGTTGAGAAGGTCGAAGAGCCCACACTCGTCGCTACATACGAGGAACAGAAGCCGACGACTCTGGAGTTCTCAGCTGACGACGCCGACGACGCCGCCGAGAAGGCATACGGTCTCGACTACGAACATCCCGTCGCGGCGTGTGCTGTCTACGACGGAGAGACGGCGATCTACAACGGCTGAATAACTAACTCTAACTTCACTCTTCTTCCCAGAACTCCGATCCCTTCTTTAGCTTCTCGACCCAGGTGTCCTCGTCGCGCGCGAGGAGTACGACGTTCGACCTCGGAACCTCCTTGAGTACGTCGTATCCCTCCATTCTCTCCTGAACCTCGCGCGCGAACTCCTTGACCTCGGAGTGCTCGGGCATAGCCTCCCTGTTGACCCTGTCTCGCGAGTGTCCGACGTGCATGTAGCCTTTGAGTTCGACGTAGTCGGGTGACGCCTTCTCGAAGATCTCTGCATACCCCTCAGCGTCGTCGTTGACTCCGCCTATGACCGTGGTACGTATCACAGTCCGTCCGTCCTTCTCCGAGAGTACGTCGAGTGTCTCGTGTAGCTTCTCCCACGCGTTGTCTTCGACGGGACGTACTACCTCGTCGAATGTCTCCTCGTCGGCGGCGTCGACGCTGATGTAGGTCTGTGTCGGCTCACATCTCTCTATCATCTCGGGGTTGGTGCCGTTCGAGACGAGGAAGGTCGTGATACCCCGGTCGTGGAACTCGTCGATGAGCTCAGGGAGATAGGGGTAGAGTGTAGGCTCGCCGTCGAGCGATATGGCGACGTGTCTCGGGTTCATCGCCTTCTCGAAGGTCTCGTCTGAGACGTCGCCGTTGCCCTTGTACCCCCCGAGGAGTTTCCTCTGGAGATCGATGCTCGCGTCGACGACTGCCTCGGGGTCGTCCCACTCCGCCTCGACCTCGTACGAGTGTCCCTCGTGGTCGCGCCAGCAGAAGACGCATCTCTCGTTACACGTCACGACGGGTGTCATCTGTATACACCGGTGGGACTCGATCCCGTAGAAGGCGTGCTTGTAGCACTTACCCTCGCCCTTTATGGCGTTCTTCGTCCAGCCACACGTCTGGCACGCCGTGTGGTTCTCCATGTGGTAGTCGGGGGTTCCGACCTGTGATGTGTCGTCTTTGCTCATGTTATTTATCGGCTATACCGGTTCGTGACTAATTACACCGTCGCTCCTACTACGTCGCGTCAGCCTCGGCTTCTGACTCCATCCCCGCGCTCACGCTCACCAGGAGACTAGACGCCGCGGCTACGAGGCTCACTCCCGATAGGTAGACGAACATCCCCTGTACACCGACGGCGTCGAAGAGAGTCCCCGCGAAGACCTGTCCGACGCTCGCTCCGAGTCCGAAGACCGACGCCCAGAGGAGTGTCTGTCCGGTCGACTGGAGCGTCTCGGGAGACAGCCTGTCGGCGAGGTTTACCGCGGCGAGGTAGAACGACGCGAAGCTGAACCCCGAGAGAATCTGTGCGAGAAGCACGGCGGGAACTGCGTCGGTGAAGCCGTAGACTGCGTACTTCGCGGCGTAGGCGAGAGCACCTATCACGAGGAAGTACCTGTAGGCGAGACCGAACCGGAGAGCGTAGACGAAGACTCCCGCCTCTACGACGGTGGTTATCAGCCACGAGACCCCCGTTAAGAAGTCGCCCGCGCCTATCGCTCTCATGTAGACGGAGAAGAAGCTGTTTCCCGAGAGGAGTACGACGCCTATCAGGAAAGAGGTCAGAAGGAGTGCGGCGAAGTCGGTCTTTCTCACGAGACGCAGAGCATCTGAACTTACATCCGCGAGACGGCTTCCGTCGTTCGCTGGGAGACCCTTTCCGACTACGACAAGAAGAGCCATGCCGACGAAGTAGACGTAGAAGATCACCGACGAGCCGAGACGTGGTATGACGCCTCCGAGTATCAGACTCCCGACTCCGAACGCCACGCTTCCGTACGCCCTGACCTGTCCGTATTCGAGACCCGAGTCGAGAACTGACGAGTCGGCTATCGGGACTATCGGCGCGCGGAAGAAGGCGTAGAAAGCCGTGCCGACGCTTATAACGACGAACGCGTTCGGCAGAGAGTCGGCGAGGGGATAGACTAGGACGAACGCCCCCGTCATAGCCGAAGCCACCATCAGAATCTCCCTTCTCGCGCCCTTCCAGTCGGCGATTATTCCCCAGAGAGGCTGTGAAACTAAGCCGACTATCGGCGGAAGAGCACCTATTACCCCCATCTCGAACCCCGTGAGACCCGTCTCCTCTAGAAAGACGTTCCGGAAGGTAGCAAACCCGCTAAACGAGACGAAGTAGACGAAGTAGAACATCTTGAAACGTGTCGAGTCTCTCATGTGGGTTTTATTTATGAGGTGGCTTCTGCCACAAAAATGCTTTATGACTCCTTCTTATATACTGAGGACGATGTCCTGGTACGCCTTATCCAACCTCGATGACGCCCTTGACGCCGCGGAGGAGTTCCTACTGCCGTTCGACCTCAGGAAGTGGCTCAAGCTCGCGCTCGTAGCCTTCTTCGTCGGAGGTGGAGGCGGCTTCTCGACACCCAACACGTCGAACATACCCTCCGAAGGCACCTCGCCCGGTGTGGGAACGGGCGGCGGTCTTCCTACGGGAGAGTTCGCCGACTTAACCCCGATAATAATAGTGGTTGTCGCGCTTATACTCGGGATTGTACTCTTCTTCGGTGTCATAGGCGGAGTGATGGAGTTCGTCTTCTACGACTCGGTCGTGAGGCGAGAGGTCAGGCTCAAGGAGTACTTCTCCGACCGTCTCGGCAAGGGTCTCCGTCTCTTCGGCTTCCGTTTCGGTCTCTCGCTGATCTTCCTGCTTCCGTTCATAGCCGTAATCGCGTCTTTCTTCTTAGTGGGAGCCGTCGGACTCGCGGGGATATTCCTCCTCATACCTTTCTTCCTCGTCGGCTCTCTCGTGACGGGAGTGATACGGATACTCCTACGTGACGCCGTCGTCCCCGTGATGATAGCCGACGACGTCGGCGTGATACAGGGATGGCGGAACATCTGGTCCACTCTCAAGTCGGAGTGGAAGCAGTACGGCGTCTACGTCGTAGCGAGATGGCTCCTCAGCCTGGGTCTCGGAATAGGGGTGGCTATAATCTTCCTACTCGCCCTCGCGGTCATACTAATACCCGTCGGGCTACTCGTCCTGCCTGTCTTCCTCCTCGGACTCGATCTCGGGGGGATTGCCCTTGTTATACTCGTCCCCGTCGGACTACTCGCCTTCCTTGCGTCCCTCGTCGCCTACGGTCTTATACGTGTCCCCGTCGAGACCTACCTGCGTTACTACGCTCTACTCGTCTTAGGCGACGCCAACCAAGAGTACGACCTGATACCCGATATGAGACACGAAGACGGAGAAGGAGACGGTGGTGACGACGTCGACGGAGACGGCGACAGTAACGACGGTGGCGACGCCGATAGCCAGGAGAATGAAGACGATTACGACGAAGACACCGGTACGGGAGTGACCTCCTCCCCGTCGTAAACGACGGGGCTTCCCGAACCGCACCGCAGCGTTGGGATATTTGCCGGTCTACGGTCAGATCTGTTCTTGTGGGGCTACTCTCCCCGTCGATGTGTCGAACAGGCGAACCGATGGCTGGGCCAGACAGCCGTTACTCCTATCCACAGAGGGATTCGGAGTTACCGTCTTTCGCATATTCTCAGCCGCATTACAGTCACTATTCGCAACCAGTTCACACTCATCGCAGACGTACAACCCACGTTCAACACGGTTCGAATCGGCTTTCATGCCACACTCACAGCACGTTATCGACGTAGCCAGTTCGTACTCATCGACCCGCTCAACCTCAATCCCACGTTCTTCAGCTTTGTACTCGATGTGACTGAGCAGAGTTTCAAACGCCCAGTCATGGAGGCGCTTGTTGCCGTGCCTGCCCCAGTCTTCATCCTCGCGGATGCTTTTCGGATGGCCAACTGCTATCGTGCCAACATCACGGGCAGCACACTGCTCAACAATGTCTTTCGAGAGAGCGTGCAGGAAATGCTCTTGTCGCCGGGATTTCTTGCGGCGTGCCCATTCAGCATGGTTGCTGGGGCCGTTCTCACCTTCCGTGTCGTACTCTTCCTGCCGGAAGTAGTGTGCGTCTTCTTTCAATGTGTTGCCCGGATACAACAGCGTGTGGTCACCGACAGAGACAGCCGCCGTATTGCAGATACCGAGGTCAACACCTGCCGTCTTTTCACCAGCCGAGTCCTCTGCATCAATGCTGACTTTGCAGACGAAGTGCAGTTCCCACTGCTCGCCGTTCCAGACGATGCGGATCTGCTGTACGTCTTCTACATTGGTGAGGGATACGTCCGAGCCGGTGTCATATTCGCAGAGAACAAAGTCGGCCCACCCGTCTTTCAGGTTCTTGCCTTTCGACAGTCGAACCTGCTGGTGTTTCGTATCGAGTTTGAAGCCGTCTTCTTTGAACGTGACCGTGCTACGTGGTCGTTCATCGCCGTCTTTGCGGTAGCCCGGTGGGTTAGCGTCTGGATTGTCTTGTTCGAACCACGACTGGAAAGCGCCAGCCAATTCTTCGACGATTGCCTGACTTGACTGCGAGTTCAAATCTTTCCAGCACTGTTGGTTCTTCATGTAGGACTTGAGCGGTCCCTCGTCCGGAATTTCTCCGGTGTGATCCCAGATGCGGCCAGCGATCCACCGAGCAACGTTCCAGATTTTGCTGCCGGAACGACTGAGTGAATCGAGGTCACGCACGACACCCTCACGGTCGTTGGTGAGTGTTGCCGTAATGGTGCGTGTCGTGACCAGATTCACCATACATAGACTATGACAGTAGAGTGAGTTAATGGCTGTGACTTGGCGTGGAATATCCAGCCAGTAGAAACAGTGTCGGAATCTCACCGAAGTTGACGCGATCCACTCCCGTCCCGAGAACTTACGTTCTCGTGTGCACGCGAATCTTCCGATTCGCGAACGTCCTCAGAAATCGAAGATTTCTGATGTGCGAACGAGAGCTTGCTCTCGTTAACGCCCTGTTCGGTTCTCGGTTCCGACTAAGCGTCGGAACGCTCGTCCCTCACGGAAAGGGCGGGATTCTCTCGCTGTGTCAAGATAGACGTCGACTAGCCCACGAATCTCGGGTTGTTCGAGAGTAGCCGCGGCGTGTAGAGGCTCTTTCTCGGCATCTCTCCGATCTTCTCGTCTATCTCGTCTCTGAGTTCCTCGACGGACATCTCCGTTTCGTCGTCTCCCCTGACGCGGAACTCGATCTCTTCGCCCTCGATCTCTCTGTCTCCGACTACTGCGACGTAAGGTACCCAGTCCTGTTCGGCGGTTCTTATCCTCTTTCCGACGCTCTCGTCCCTGTCGTCTATGTCGACACGTACCCCGTCGAGTTCGTCGGCGAGGCTCTCACAGTACTCGGTGTGTTCCTCGCCCACGGGTATGAAACGCACCTGTGTCGGCGAGAGCCAGACGGGCATACGTGGGGTTTCGAGTCCGTCGGCGTTTTCGAGTATGGCACCGAAGGCGCGTTCGACGCTTCCCGTAGGACTGTAATGGAGGAGTATCGGCTCTTTCTCCTCGTTCTCGTCGTAGTACTCTATGTCGAACCTGTCGGCGGACTCGACGTCGATCTGTACCGTCGGGTTCTCCATCGGACGTCCGAGAGAGTCTATCGCCGCGAGGTCTATCTTGACACTCCAGTAATGTTTCCTCTCGGGTATTATCTCGACTAAGACGGGCTCTCCTATCTCGTCTACGAGTCCCTCCACCCAGTCGCGGTGTTCGTCGTAGTACTCCCTCGTCGCCCTCAGGACGCCGACGTAGTCGAGACCCAGGTCGTCGCCAGTCTCGAAGCCGAGGAGAGCCTGTTTCGCGAACTCGTCCTGTGCCTCCTCGATGTCGCCACACGCCGTGTGCATGTCGGGCATCGTGAACGCACGGAGACGTTTGAGTCCCGTGAGTTCGCCTCTCTGTTCACGTCTGAACGAGTAGGTCGACATCTCGTATATACGGAGAGGCAGGTCGTTCGAGGTGATATGCATGTCCCTCATTATCGAGAACTGACCGAAGCACGCCGCGAACCTCAGCATCATCTTTCTACTCCCCGACTCGAACCTGTACTGACGCTCGCCGAACTTCTCGGAGTGTTCGCTTATACAGTCGGAGCCGAGGTCGTACATGATCGGCGTCTCGACGGGCATTCCGCCGTAGTCGACGACGAGGTCGTTGACGTACTCTATCAGCGAGTCACGGACACATTTGCCCTTCGGGTACCATCTCAGGTTTCCGGGGTCGCTGAGTTCGTCGTAGTCGACGTACTCCTTCTGTTTCATAGTCTCGACGTGGGGTGGCTCCTCTCCGGCTCCCGCCTCGATCCCCTCGACCTCGTCCTCTATGAGGCTCACCATCTCGTCGGACGCTTCTGACATCGACTTGAACCCGACGGGGTCGTGTTCTTCGCCCTCGGGAGTCAGTACGACGAAGTCGCTCTCCTCTTCTTCTTCCTCTTCGTTGTCTTCGGCTTCGGGCTCGGGCTCTATCTCTGTGGGCTCTATCTCACGTGAGAGCTCCGACATCGGATGTCCCTTACACGATATCTCGAACGCCTTGTACCAGCCGAAGGGCGCTCTCTTGACCTCGTAGCCTACATCGACGAGACGTTCCTCGATACGTCTGAGAACGTCGACGGCTGTATCGGGATCACCGAGGTCGCTCGAAAGGTGCGCGTAGGGATAGACCATCACGTTCTCGACTTCGAGCTCGTCGGCTACGTCACGTATCTCGTCCTCCGCCTGTTCTATCACGCTGTCTATGTCCTCGGAGTCGCCCGACTCGACGGCTATGAACGCCGTGAGAGCCTCGTCGAGACGTCCCTCGGGCTCTATCTCGGACTCGTCCTCGGCGACAGGAGTCTCCTGTTTCGCCTCGTACTTGATGTAGTCCGAATGTATCAGCAGTAGCTTCATAACTCAAGGTTCGACGGACGAGTTAAGTAGCTTCCGTATCCGTCTACTTGTTCCTCACCCGGTCTCCTCCTCTAAGACGTCGAGTATCTCGCCGGGACCGTGTCTCACGACGTCCGATGCAGGCGCAGTTTCGCTTGCCTCCTCTATGGCGCGTTCGGCTTCCTCCTCTCCCAGACCCGACGTGTTGAGAGAGACTGCGTCGACGGTTCCCGTAAGGGCTACCTTCTCGTAGGTCTCGGCGACCTCCCCGAGACCGGCTATCTCGAAGTTCTCGTATCCCTTCACTCTCTGTCTCCCCGCCTCGTGGCACAGTACGAGAGAGTCGGGCATCGAGCCGTGTAGTATCGACGCCGTCACTCCCGAGTAGGCGGGATGAAGTATGCTTCCCTGACCCTCGACGAAGACGAAGTCCGAGTTGCCCCTCTCGACGACAGTCTCCTCGACGGCTCCCGCCGCGAAGTCGCTCACTACGCGGTCGATGGGATGTCCGCCGCCCTCTATCATGATCCCCGTCTGTCCCGTAGGTGCGAACTCGGCTTCGTATCCCCTCTCGCGCGCCTCCCCGACTAACTCGACCGCGGTCGTCATCTTTCCCGTCGAACAGTCTGTTCCGACGGTGAGGACTACGTGAGCCTCGACCTCTCCCGCGACGCCCTCGGCGACAGCCTCGAACTCCGTCTTCCTGACGTCTTCTATCTCGGCGTCGTTCTCGTCGGCGAGACGCGAGAACTCGTCGTCCTCACTCAGGAAGTAATGGAGACCAGAGACGACGTCGACTCCGTTTTCGAGTGCGCCACGTACGTCGGGTCGCCACGTCTCGTCGAAGCCGCCGCCTATGGGTGCTATGCCTATGTAGAGAGCGTCGATCCCGTGGTCTTCGAGGACGTCTTGGGTCGACCCGTAGATATCGACACCCAGACGTGTCTCACCCGACTTCTCGCGGTCGAGGACAGCCACCACCTCGGAGTCGGAGTAACGTATCAGACCGACGGCTGTCTTCGCGCCGTCTGGGAATCCGCCGTGGGCGAGCACGGCTATTCTCTCGTTTCGGCTTCCGTCTGTGTCTCCGTTATCCCTCATCGTTGTTGGTGTCTCTCGCTTTCTCCGATGCCCTTTCATCTTCCTCCCCCTCTTCCTCTCTGAATCTCCTCAGAGCTTCGTTCCACGACTCGGACTCGACGAGTTCGGACTCATGTTCTGTCTTGATGCCTACGTATCCGCATCTCTCACAGACGTACGACTGTCTTCCGTCGGCGTCCTCAGAAATCTTTGATTTCTCGTGTCTCGGAATCTCTGATTCTTTCGTAACGTCGAGGACGTACTCGACGAGGTCGCCTCCGCACCTAGGACAGTTCCTCTCGGTATCTGACATCTCTATCTCGGGCTGAACCTTACCTGCCTCGCGTTCTTCTCCGATCCCTCGACTGTGGTCTCGTCGTCTACCTCACAGACCTCGCCGACCGCCTCCGCGAGTCTGTCCACGTACTCCTCGGCTCTCTCGTCCCCTCCGAACCCGACTATCTCGCCGTCGGGGAAGACGAGTATCACAGTCTCTCCCGCCTCGACGCGGAGTTCGGGGGTTTCCTCGGGGTCGTACTCCGCTTCGACGGGGACGTCCTCGTTGGGCTCGTGCACCGAGAAGAAGACGAGTTCGAGGTCGAGCAAGTCTCCCGTTAGATTGAGCTTGCGCTCGTATATCTCTACTCCGTCGAGCTCCGTCTCGGTCTTTCTCTCTGCCTCTGCTTCGGTATCTTCTGAAAACGGTGGTGACGAAGACGTAGCAACCCAGAACTCGCCCTCGGGGGTCTCGACGGGTGTCCGTGTGAGGTTGTCGACGCCGTCCGACGACATCGGGTTGTCGTTGTATCCGAGTCTCCAGTCCCACTGCTCGTAGGGAAGCCTGTCGACGTCCTTCTCCGACTTCTCGACGACAGCGTACGCCGTGTCGCCGTCGACCTCCCAGCCACCCTCGACGGCGTACCCTCTCTGCCTGAGGTACTCGTTGAGCCCCAGGACGCCGTCGTAACGTGGCTTCCAAGCCATTCCGTTCTCCTCAAATCCTCTCACCACGGCGTCGAAAGCCTCCGCCTCTGACGAAGACTCCGACGAGTAGACAGATCCCTCTACTGACGCCTCGACCGTGTAGACGTCGCCGTTGACAGTTACGTCCACATCGACGTCGGCACCCGCCCTCGACGTCTCGGCTCCGACAGCTTCGACGAACTCGACGAACCCGACATCGGCACCCAGTAGCTCCTCGGCGTCTTCGAGGAGGTCGTCTATGCCGTACCTGAACCCTGTCACGAAGACACGCCGTTTTTCGCCGCCTACGTCTATCTCTTTGAGAGTCACTGGCGGAGATACGTCTTTGTCAGATAAAAATCTGAAGGTTGGGTGTCTCCGTGGAAAAGAGAGATACCGACTGAGATGAGTTAGATCCGGATACCCATCCTTATCCTCTTTCTGACAGTCTGCCGTACGTCCATCTCCCTAGCTTGTAAGCCACGAAGACGGGAACCGCGACCACGACGAGGTAGATGAGGAACTGGATCGTCCGGAAGAGTATCTCGACGCCTCCTGTGACTGTTGTGATAAGTATACTAACGATGTTGTCGACTGTCTGCCGCACCTCGTTTCTGAACCTGTCGCCGATGTCGTCGGGGACTATCTCGGGCTGTCTCCTCTCCCTCACCTCTATCCTCACCGTGGCGTACTCACTCCTCTGGCGTTTCTGTGCAAGATCCGACCTGTATCTACTCATCTTCTCCTTGACTTCGAGCTCCTTATCGGTGACCTCCATCAGAAGATCGAGCTTCTCCGCGGTCGCGTTCATCTCGGAAATCTCCGACCGCGTCGACTCGTACTCCCGAAGTGTCCGGTTGAGTATGTCGAGCTCGGTCGTTTCCCTCTCAATCGAGAGCCTGTAGCTCCTAACTTCGTATTCCTCGACCTCGAACTCGTCTCTCGTACTTTCGACGAACTCCTCGAAGTTCTCAGACGGCACTCTCGCTGTCATACGCGCGGTGAGATAGAGATTCGACCGTCTCCGTGAGCTCTCCTCAACGTATCCTCCTGACCCCTGTGTGAGATCTCTCAGCCTCGAGACATCGTCGTCCAAGCTCTCCGACTCGATGCTCATATCCGCCTCTTGAACCTCGACGTACTCGCCCGCGCTCGCTCCCGCGTCCTCACCCACCCCTACCGTCTCAGGAGCACCTCCAAATCCCGTCTGTTGTGACGGACTCCCACCGGTCATCCCGAATCCGAAGAGGACTGTCGAAACGGCTCCGACTACCAGAGCTAAGACGAGAACAACTGAGACTAAGACTGAGACGGCGGCGATCCTATTTTCGGACAGCCAGTGTCTGACTTCGTTGAGGTTCATACGACCGAGTTACCCAGAGACGAATCAAGTAACTTTGGGTGGTTTTAGACAGATAGATTCTCGATGCCTTTCTCGTACTCGGTGAGGTTGTCGTAGCCGTCGTCTCTCACGACGACGAGATCCTCGACCCTCACGCCTCCGATGTCCTGGTAGTAGAGCCCCGGCTCGACAGAGACGACGTGCCCCGCTTCCAACTCGCCCCCTCCCGACGACAGGCGCGGCATCTCGTGTATGTCGAGACCGACGCCGTGTCCCGTCGAATGTATGAATCCCTCCTCAGCACCCTGTCTCTCGGTGTCGTAACCCACCTCCTCGTACGACTCACAGACTGCGTCGTGTACCTCTTCTCCTGTCACCCCTGCGCCCTCGTCGAGTACGTCGAACGCCGCCTCCTGTGCCCTCACAGTCGCCTCGTACATCTCGCGTACCTCGTCGGTCGGCTCGCCCTTGACAAATGTCCTCGTCATGTCGGCGTGGTACTTGAGACGTCTCGGAAATATGTCGACTATTACGGGCTCACCCTCTCTTATCACGCCCGAACCCCTCGAATGCGGGTCAGCTGTTTCCTCTCCCGAGGCGACTATAGACTCGTCGAGGTCACATCCCGCCCTTATGAGGTCGACCTCTATCTCTGTCCTCACCTTCTCGGAGGTCAGAGCCTCTCCGTCTGTTAATCTTTGATTAACAGGCTCATCAATCTTCGATTGATGAACGTCGTGAACGAGTCTTCCGTCCTTGACCTCGGCTTCCCTCAGGAGTCTCTCGGCGACCTCCATCGCGTTCTCGTTCGCTCTCTGTGCCGCCTTTATCTTCCTTATCTCCTCGTCGGTCTTTACCGCCCTCGTCCCCTCTATCCCGTCGTCTACCGCGGTGACCTCGAATCCCCTCTCACGGAGAGCCTCGGCGGAGTAAAGGAAGAAGTCACGCGGTACACATACCGACTCGACGCCGTACTCTTCGAGGAACGACGCCGCGACCTCTATCTCGGCGTCCTCGCTCCCTCTTATGTCCCCTGTGGTGTACTCGGCTGTCGACCTCACCTCGTCGGCGAGTGACTCCTTCTTAGCGCGGCTATACTCCAAGGGTGAGACGAGTAGAACGGTCTCGTCTTGCGTCCTCAGAAGGCTGAAGGGATCGGGTGCCTCGAACCCCGAGACGTAGTACATGTCGCTGTCGTCCGACGAGTCGGTGCGGAGGTAGGCGTCACAGACCTCGGTCTCGACGGCTTCGTCTATGCTTGCAGTCCTCCCACTATCTCGGTCTGTCATGCTACGGAGTTCCGCGTCTTCGGAGTTAATCTTACTGTTACCGTCATTAATTTGGTTCCGACACGTCTACTCAGTGTATGGCAGAGTTCCCCACCCGACGTATGAGAAGGCTGAGACGCGACGGAGTACGAGAGATGGTAGCCGAGAACTCGGTCTCGACTGACGACCTCGTGGCTCCCCTCTTCGTCGACGCGACGACTGACGAGCCCTTCGAGATACCCTCGATGCCCGGAATATACCGTCATCCCCTTGACGACGTCCGGGAGAAGGCACGTGAGATAGACGAACTCGGCATACCCGCTGTGATACTCTTCGGTGTCCCCGAGTCGAAGGACGCCGAGGGATCGCGTGCTTACGCAGAAGACGGAGTCGTACAGGAGGCGGTGAGATGTATCAAGGACGAGACCGACCTTCTCGTGGTGACAGATGTCTGTATGTGTGAGTACACCCACCACGGACACTGCGGGGTGATCGACGACGAGGAGGAGACGGTCGACAACGACGCCACACTTCCCTACCTGTCGAGAATCGCTGTCTCACACGCCGAGGCGGGAGCCGACATAGTCGCCCCGAGCAGTATGACGGACGGGATGGTCACAGAAATACGTCAGGGACTCGACGACGCGGGCTACACAGAGGTAGGCATACTGTCGTACGCAGTCAAGTACGCTAGCTCCTTCTACGGACCCTTCCGTGACGCCGCCGACTCGGCACCTGACTTCGGTCACAGGCGCGACTACCAGATGAACCCCGCCAACTCACGTGTCGCAGCCGAGGAGGCGAGTCTCGACGTCGAGGAGGGTGCCGACATGCTGATGGTAAAGCCCGCCCTCCCCTACTTGGACGTAGTCTCAGACGTGAGAGACAGCTTCGACCTTCCCGTCGCTGCTTACAACGTCTCGGGAGAGTACGCGATGCTCAAGGCTGCGGATCAAAACGGCTGGTTAGACGCGCGTGAGACCGCAATGGAGTCGCTCTTATCGATAAAGAGGGCGGGCGCCGACCTCATAATAACCTACTTCGCCGAGGAGATCGCGCGCGACCTCGACTAGGTTTAAGTTGGAGGCGTTGTTATACGGCGTATGGCATCGAACAAGGACAAGACGGTCTCCTTCCGCGTCTCTGAGGAGACCTTCGAGACTCTCTCTGAGATCTCCGAGAGGCGTGATACTACACTCTCTGACATATTCCGTCAGTACGTCGACAGCCTCGTGAGCCACGACGGTGACGTGTCTGTGGTTCCCGACGACTCCGTAATCGAGGAGGTCGACGACGACTTCCCGCCTAAGGTCAAGGTCTCGAAGGAGGTTCTGAGGGAGAACGAACGTCTCGAACTCGAAAACCGACATCTCAGGGAGCGTCTCGAGGAGTACGAGGAGTACGTCGAGAAGCTGAGAGAGAGACACGACGGCGAACACGTCCGTCTCGGAAAGGTCGACAACTGAAGACAAGAAAGAGAACCAACTACAGCTACCGACCGTCGAACTCCTCTCTGAAGCTGTTTATGTTCTCGTCGGACCCCGCTACTATCAGCCTGTCTCCCTCCTGTATACGTGTGTCGGGCTGAACCCTCGTCATTACCTCGCCGTCCCTATCTATGGCGACGACGGTACATCCCGTCTTCCTTCCGACGTGTGCGTCTTCGAGAGTCTTTCCTTCGAGCCTCGGAGCCTCTGTACGTACTATCTTTATCTGTTTTCCGGGAGACATTATCTCCTCGCCGATTATGTCGAGTGCAACCACTCTACCACTCACGGTCGGCAGGGCGAGGACGTAGTCGGCACCCGACCTGTAGAGCTTCGTCTGGCTCTCCGACCTGTTAGCTCGGACTATTATCTCCACGTCG
The DNA here is from genome assembly GCA_041891055.1 of Halorutilales archaeon Cl-col2-1. Classification (GTDB taxonomy): domain Archaea; phylum Halobacteriota; class Halobacteria; order Halobacteriales; family Afararchaeaceae; genus Afararchaeum. The sequence continues at coordinate 1,623,804 of CP169074.1, forward strand.
GGGTTTATCTCTCGTGCTATGAGGGTCGTGAATATCGCCGAGGTGTCGTCGGGAAGTGCGACTATCAGAGCCGCAGCGTCTTCTATTCCCGCCTCTCTCAGAGCCTCCTCGTCGGCGGCGTCGCCTACTACGTCGACGTTCTCTCCGTCGTTGACGTCTATGACCGTGGTGTCGATACCCGAGTTCTCGGCGTGTCTCCTCACTGTCGAGCCCACCTCGCCGAGACCCGCTATCACGACGTTCTCCCTCGTCCGTCTGTGGCGTCTCGCCTCCGCGAGAGTAATCTTTCGGAGGTGTTTCAGCTCGTCCTCGGTTCCCGCGACGAGGAGGACGGTGTTACTGTCTATCCGTGTGTCGTGTGAGGGCGAGTGGATGAAGCTACCGTTTACCCACGCACCTATCAGGCTCGCACCCGTCGTCTCACGTATTCCGCTCTCTGAGAGTCTCTGACCTACCAGACTGCTCTCGGAGTGTACGGGTATCTCGACCACGAGGAAGTCGTCTCCTATCTCTATGCTCTCTCCGAGCTCCGAGGTCACCGCCGTCGTCGCCTTGTCGGCGAGGCTCCTCCCGACTATGTGTCTCGGCGAGAGTGCCTCGTCGGAGCCCGCGTATCTCAGATACCTCGACTTCTGGGGATCTGTGGCGAGGCTGACTACGTGTGTGTCCTCCGAAGCCTCGCGTACTGAGAGGGCTATGCTTGCGTTGACGTCGTTGTCAGCGTCGAGAACGACCGATCTCGCGTCTTCTATACTGACGTCTCTGAGTGTCTGAGTCGACTCGGGGTCTCCACGTACCACGGAATACCCCGACTCGTAGAGGTCGATAGCGCGGTTCTCGTCACAGATCAGTATGACGTACTCTATCCCACGCGACTCCAACTCGTCGATGAGTGTCTCGCCGAGCGACTCGAACTCACAGATCACGACGTGGTCTTCGAGATCCCCAGCCGAAGTCGGAACCTGTGTCTCTATCGCCTCCTCTATCCACGGCACGACGAAGAGAGGGAGTGCCATGAATATCAGGACGACACCCGTAAGCTGCATCGCGACCATCAGCGTCAGCATAACCGGGGAGCTCCAGGGCGCGTCCTCTCCGTACCCCGTCGTCGTGAAGGTCTCTACGACTACCTGGAACGAGTGTACTAGACTCCTCTCCCTCCCCTCGAAGGTAGACATACCCCAGCTATATATGACCGAGTAGAAGACGGCTATCGCGCCTATTCCGAGTATGTAGAGTACCGCTTTTCTCCTCTTGGATTCGACTGGCATATTATTATCTCATCTGAAGACCGTGTCGGCTGTCGCGGCTCCCACGACGCTGAATATAGCACTTATCATGACTGCTTTGACCCCTGTCGTGACGTCGGCGCTGAAGGTCTGGGGGGCTGAGACGACGACTGCGATTATTCCGACTGAGAGGTACGACACAGCCACGAGAGAGATGAAACGCAGGGGTATGCCGAAGAAGCTCTTCTCAATGTCGGGGTCTCTCGTCTCGTCAGCCTCATAGAGGGCGGTGTATCCGATTCCGAGGACTATCAAGACAGTCGCAGCGAGATGGAGAGACGAGACGTTCCCCGCCATGTTCCAGATCTCCTCAGCCATCACGAAAGGACCTCCGAGTATGATACCTCCGACTGTCTGCTGGGCTGTGTCGGCTAAGACGTACCTCGTCTTTCCCCTTCTCATGTCTTTATTACTTTAGCGTCCCGCGAGACCCACTACGTGGTCTATCTCCTCAAGCAGTATCTCCTCGACAGCCAGACGCACTCCGTTCTGACTCCCCGGAAGGACGAAGACGGGCGTGTCGTCGGAGACACCCGCGAAAGCCCTTGACATTATCGATGAGGTTCCTATCTCCTCCGTGCTCAGACGTCTGAAAAGCTCTCCGAATCCCGGGAGCTTCTTGTCGATCAGGGGCTCGACCGCCTCGACTGTGACGTCGTCGGGGGTTATTCCGGTTCCTCCTGTTGTGACCACGGCGTCGACCTCTCCGACGAGATCCTTGACCCTGTGTCTTATCTCGACGAGGTCGTCCGACACGACCCCGTACTCCGTCACCGTGTGCCCCTCGTCGGTCACCAGACGTCTGACTGTGTCGCCGCTCGGGTCGTCGTTCTCGTCTCTGGTTGAACTCACTGTCAGAACCCCGAAGTCGAGGCTTTCCTTCTCAGAGTCGTGGTCGTGATCGTGGCTGTGACTGTGACTGTGACCGTGGCTGTCCCCGTCCCCGCAGTCGCCTCTTTTCTCCCCCCACGCCATGAAGACGAGAGCCGTGAGACGTGACTCCGACGTGTTCCTCACGCCGTGTCTCTCGCCCGCCTCGGCGACTACCCCCTCTCCTTCACCCAGAGACAGCACCTCGTCACCTACCGTGAACTCCCCCTCACCCTCGACGACGTAGTATAGCTTGTCGGAGTCGTCGTGTACGTGGGGCTCCTGTTCCTGACCCGGCTCGAAGCAGTAGAAGTCCGAGAATCCCCCCTCGGCGTCTAATAGGCTGACCTTCTCGTACTTCTCCGGCGAGAACTCAGTTACTTCGGAGACGTCAAATCTTCTCATACCCGAAGAGACACGGGTCGTTCACTTATCGCTTTCCGTGGACGTGGATCTGGATGTCGACGTGAGCCAGTAGGAGACAGTCGAGAAGTCGTCGCTGATCTCGAGTATAGTGTCGTCAACGTCACGTATCCCCTCGGCTATCTTGGTCGGGGTTATCCGGTAGAGACCGAACGGGAAGAAGAAGTCGTTCTTCGTCTCTTCGAGCGACAGACCCGCGTCACCGAGGAGACTTTTCACCTCGTCCTCCGAGTAGAGCCTGCTACCCATGGGGAGGAAACGGTTGTAGATTACGCGCGCGCTTCCCTCCATGAATGTGTCGAAGAGAACCTTCGAGCGCGACACACGTCTCATTTCGGAGAGGAAATCGATGGGCGTGTCGGCGAGATGGAAGAAACGCATAGCTATCACGACGTCGAACGAGTCGTCGGGGAACGGTAGCTCTCCCGCGTCTCCCCTCAGGAAGTCGACCGAGTCGTAGACCCCTGCTTGTTTCGCCTTCTTGACTCCCTTCTCCATCATCGGCTTGCTTATGTCCATTCCCACTACATCAGCGTCTCTGCGTGCGAGTTCGACGGTGAAACGTCCCGTGCCACACGCTATCTCAAGCACCGAAAGATCTTCGAGACTGTCGCTGTCCGTAGACCCCGACTCGGCAGCCTGAACGTCTCCGAGGAGGTCGAAGACGGCTTCCTTCTCGCCTTCATCTATGAGAGCACCGCCCTTCGAGAACCTCCAGTCGTCGTACTCCTCGGCGGTGTCTTCCTTTTGGTACCACTCTCTTCCCTTCACGTTTGTGTTTGTTCGAATATACGGTCAGTCATATTAAGCTTCAGGTTTGGTTCCTACCCCTCCGCGAAACTATTAAGTGGGGTGAGACGTAAATTACGGCGAACTATAAGGCACGGACGGAACAGTGATAAGCATTAACTCCGAGAAACGAAAGGGGCGGAGCACTAACGCACAGACGAGTATAGACTTCCTGTCAGGCATAACCATATTTCTGATTACACTCATATTCGTCCTCGGCTTTATGACCGACACGATGGCTCCCGTGACGACATCCACCGATGAGACGGAGGTAATCGCCGATAGGGCATCTACGCTTTTCGTATCCTCGGTAACGGATGACGACGGCACCCTTGACAGTACGGACGCGAGCGGCTTCTTCAGTCAGGATACGACTGAGATGAAGAAGAGCCTTGGACTCGATCCGGGACTCTATGACTATAACATAACAGTCAATGACACCGGGACTTCGGACGTCAACGACGAGGTCTTCGGTAACTCGACCCCTGACACCGCGTCGGTCTCTACGAGGACACGTGTCATTTACGCTGACGAGACGGTCACAATAGACGGTACCGATGTCGAAGAGGGCAACACGACTGTGATCGAGATAACCGTATGGAGGGGATAGGTTGAGGCGAAACACCGACGACACGGATCGAGAGGCTCAGATGCATACCCTCGAAGGCTTCGCCGCAGCATTCCTCATAGTTCTGTCTGTCCTTTATGCTATCAACTCCGTCGCAGTCACACCCACGTCGACAGCGACCGCGTCGGGGGGTGACGCGTCCCTCGACGCCCTTGTTGGCGACAGCCTGAGACACGGTAAGGTGAGCGGTGATCTTAGACGCGCCGTTCTCGGATTCGACACTAGCGCGACGCCGCCGAGGTTCAACGGGAGCACCCCTACTGTCTATGGGTATACAGGGACGTCGAACCTGTCGCACATCCACGGTGACTTCAACACGACTCTTGAACGTATAGGCGACAGGGGCGTCGTCTATAACGTAGACCTACGTTTCGAGTCGAACGACACAGCCCGAATAGACGAACGCAGGGGATGTGAGTATCTCGGAAACCATACTCAGACGTTACCCGGCGAAAAGCAGGGTATGGCGAGATGTAGCCTCATAGACAACGGCAATCCGGGTAAGGGCGCTGTGACGTCGTACGATACCCTCGTACTCTACGAGGACGACCTCGTCAACGGCACCGTGCCTCTCGCCAACGCGACGCGCGAGGGATATCCGATACCCAACGTCGACGTCTCGGAGTCTGACGCGAGGTTCGACCGTGGAAACGTCTCTGACATATACAACATAGTGGAGGTGCGTCTCACAGCATGGAGATAGACCGACGCGAGAAAGCACAGGTCATCATAGTCGCGGGCTTCCTCGTCGCTCTCGGAATAATTGGCGTGACGGTGATGCTCAACTCGGCTGCGTACACACAGAACTCGATCGCCGACTCACGCTCTTCCCCGTCGCCCTCGCTGTCACAGAGCACAGTCGAGTACGAGGAGACTGTCGAGTCGGGAGCGCGTGACATCATGGGCGCGATTAACCAGAGAAGCATCCACGAGAACTGGACTAATGCTGAGGTCAGGGACGAGTACAACAGGTCGATGAGAAACTACACGAGGAAGGTTCAGAGAATCTACGCTCCGAGACGTACCGCTGTTGACGTAGAGTACTCGGTGAGCCAGGCGTCGACTCCGGCTCTGAGACTGGGGCAGAAGAAACCCGAGAACTTCTCGGAACCTATCAGACGTGATCCCCTCAATGCTTCTCTCGTGATTGATACATCGGGATCGATGGAGGATAATGATCCTAATGACACAAGAGTAGATGCTTCGAAAGATTTCGTGGGTGCTCTGAACTCGTCTAGGGATAATATCTCTGTCTTGGACTTCGATCAGGATACATACGAAGTGCCTTCGAGTTATAGACAGAATAGTAGTAATCATCTCGGTGTGAGTAATGCTACTTATTTCAAGTCTTTACCAGACGATGAAAATATAAATGAAACTATTGATAAGATGTCCGAGGATGACGGAAGTACATATATAGGCGGAGGTATACGGGGCTCACTTCGGGAATTTGATGCCAACAGTAGCTCCTCCGCTGAAAATGTCACTATCATACTGACAGACGGTCAAAATGAGTACGGATGGGTGAATTACGAAGCCAAGAGTATCTCGGATGATATTGATGGGGCTTATGATAAATGCAGAAATGACTGGGCGTTTATCGATGAGGAACCTCCTAGCTCAGAGGAAATAGATGAATGTGATAATTCTCTGTTTAGGGATGTTAACCTTAATAATAGAACTAAATATTGGGCTAGAGAGGCAAACAGAACAGATACTACTGTGCATACTGTTGGTCTGGGTGACTCGGTTAATGGGACTTTATTAAAATACATAGCGACGGAGACGGGCGGTAATTATAATCACGCCGATAACGCCGATGAACTCACTGATATTTTTAGAGATATAGCCGAGGAAATAACCAGTCCCGACAAACTCATCGCCGACAATATAACACAGATCCACAGTATGCGATACAACGTCACTGAGTTCAACGATGATACCGGAAACTTCAGCCTTCTAGTCCAGAACCAGTCGACACCTCATAACAGAACTATCTGGCGTATGGATGTTGAGAACCCCGGCTACTATGGGGACGACAAGAACCCTGAAATTAGGATCAGTCACCAGAATGAATCTACCAATACTAAAGAGGTTCTGGAGAACCACACCTACAACGGCACGCCCGTAGAGATTGGTGTCACCAACAACTCGATAAACTCGACGCCAAGAAACCTCCACTCCGACCTACTATACGCTTCTGATCCCGAGAACACGACCTATCGGATTCTGATAAAGGGCGGCAACAATGCCAAGGGAACCTACGACATACAGGTTGACTCCCACTCGACTTCGAAGGTCTGTGGATCGAAGACTTTCTGTTCGAACGCGTCGGTCTACACGGTCGGCGCGTTACAGAACGTCCGTCTCAACCTATCGTACTCCGACTCGTCGCTTCGCCACACAAACACGATCTCGGCGGGTGCTCCGGCTATGACGATGATCAGTTATCCGAGCGTCTTCAACCCCGACGAGGACATACCGCCTAACCTCATCAACGGCACGAACGTCTCCGACCCCGACAAGATCAACATCACTCACATGAGTGCGAACGACGACAGGTACGCCAACCTAACAGAGAACAGGTCGGACGACTTCGACCACGGACATGATCTCCGCGTGGGTTCCCAGACATCGGGTATACAGAAGGCATGGGACAGGCACGAGGTCGAACTGAGGTACAACCTCACAGGCTCTGAGCCGATGGAGATTGTTCCCGTCTACGAGTCGAACGCGAGTGAGATCGACCCTACTACTGACCACACAGTTCCGCCTACGTCGGGTGAGATAAAAACCGAGAGCTACACTCTCTCCGACGTGGAGTCAGAGGCGATAAACTCGACAGACAATGGCGACCTATTCATAGTCTTCCGGGACACCGATCCGAGTATACATGACGACACTAACAACACCCTGAAGGTTTACTATCAGCGCGTGAAGTCGATAAAGACCTACGGAGGCGGGTCGTGATGAGACGCGAGTCGACAGTTTCGGTCTCAGAAGACGACGAGGCACTCTCGACCGTCACGGGATACGTTCTCCATCTCGGCGTGGCGATCACCGTAATCGGAATAATGCTTATGAACATGCACGGCACGATGGGGTATATCCGTGAGTCTACGACTGAAAAAAACCTGCGTATGGCAGGCGAGAGTATAGCCGAGAGGATCGTCGAGGCTGACACGCTGTCTAACAGAGGGTCTAATCCAGAGGGGAGTCTCGAACTCCGTCTCCCAAACGTGGGCGAGACTTATACTGTCGAGATCGAGCCTGATCCGGGTGTCGACGGCACCGGAGAGATAAAACTCGATTCGGGTGTTCGGGCTGCGACTGTCACCGTTGAGTACAACACAGTCACACAGACTGACTCGGCGGAGTTCGGAAGCGGCTCCGAAGTAACCCTGCATTACACAGAAGAAGAGATAGAACTGAGGGAGGGGTAAGATGCGCGCTATGACGACCCGAAGCCGTAACGGTAACGACGAACGCGGAGTCTCGGAGGTCGTTGGCTTCGTGATAGTCTTAGGAATAGTCACGACCTCGATAGGTCTCGTCTATCTTAATGGCGTCCCCGCTCTCGGTGACCAGAGGGACGCCGCGGAGTCGGAGAACAGCCTGCGTTCTTTCGCGCTCGTTAAGGACAGTCTCGACTCCGTATCTCGGACAGACGGTGTCTCTAGCCGTGACACACAGGTCAGACTAAACGGCGGTGCTCTTTCTGTCAACAGCGGAGCCGGGTCACAGACGTGGGTCAACGTCTCCATAATCAACGGCTCCGACCACAACATCTGTGACCCCGAAGTCTGTAACACGACCGTCGGATACGTCGCCTATTCGACTGACTCGGGGACGGTCGTATACGAGAACGGCGCTCTCATACGTGAGGCTTCGGCATCAGACGCCAGCGTGATGATTGAGGAGCCCGACTGGAGGATCTCGACCGACCGTACCGTCGTCCCCGCTATCGATGTCAACGGCTCGGGGTCTGTCGGCGGAGAAGGGGTCTTCGCCGTCACATCGGAGAACGCGGGGATGGACTGGACTCTCGGTGACAGTGTCCGCGGCGGCGACTCCGACCACAATATTTCTAGTGTCAAGGTGACCGTCAGAACACCCAACAATGATCGCCTCGACGCGTGGAAGACGTACCTCGAAGGCTTCGAGAGTCTCGAAGACGTGGACTACGGAACAGCGTCGGATTACGTCTGGGTTGAGGTCGATCCTTCGCCCGATTATGTCGGTACAGCTATACACACGAGAGCTAGACTCAACACCTCAGTCTCAAGATAGACAGACATGAGAAGAAAGAAAACTCATTCGAGAGAAGGACTCGCCCAGTCCGAAGTCGTGGGAGTCATCCTCCTCTTCGGCATCACGATGACCGGAATCGGCATAATCACTGTCACGGGTTTCCCTTCACTCGACTCGGCGAGAGATGATGTCGGCTTTTCGAGGGCACAGAACGAGATGATGCGTCTCGACTCACACGCGACAGCAGTCGCCTCAGGATCGGGTACTAAGACGGTGCGCCTGAACTTACAGGAAGGGAGTCTCAACACCGTCGAGAAATCCACACGTGTCGACATTAACATCACCAACACGACGAAAAATCTCAACCGGAGTTTCGATCTCAACTCGGTCAGATACACGATGGGAGACAGGGAGGTTTGGTTCGAGGCGGGTGGTATCTTCCGTAAGACGTCGGCGGACGCCAATGCCACGATGGTCTCCGCGCCCGACTTCGGGTTCTCACGTAACTCTCTCACGGTTTCGCTCGTCAACGTGAGTACTGCCGATCTGGCGACTGCTGGAGGTCAGCAGACATTCACAGTCTCGCGCGAGTCGAAGGTCGATAGACCGTACCGTGACACGAGTCCGATACGGAACGGGACTGTCTACGTCAATGTTACGACTCCCAACTCCGAGGCGTGGGAGAGATACTTCGAGAATAGACACAAGCAAGTCGTCGTAGTCGAAAGTAACCACGATGCTAATCCGGGTTGGGTCAAGGTCAGACACGTTGATGTCGTGTCTACGACTCCCATATACTTCCGTCAGGCGATTCTGTCTAGTGGTAAATGGCTGGTGTTAGACAACTCGACAGTAGATACTGTCAGTGGGGATAATACGGCAGATATCGAGATTACAGAGGAAATTGAGTTCAAGAAGGGGTCAGTTGTTAACGGAACTGTCAAGTCGAATTTAAGTAGTGGGTCAGCGGCTATAGATTGTTTGGGATCGTGTGGCAAAGATGATATGATACGCGGAGACGCACTTGCAAGAAACACTATAGAGGCGAGCCATGACTCTAACGACAACAGCAATATCTATGTTCCGCCTGAGTACGAGATAAATGATTCGGCAGATGTACATGTCGACGTTCCCGAGCCGGTTAATGATATTATAAACAAAAAATTGGGCTCATATGAGGGAAATACGCCACTCTCTGACTTTGCAACTGGTGGTGGAGACATAGACGTCCCGCCGGGGAACTACGTAGTTGATGGGTCTAATGATATAGACTGGAATAGTGAGACTATAAACTTCAACACAGATGAGGGAGACATAAATATAGCAATCCAGAATGGCTCTAACACCAAGTTTAGTATAAGTAAGTCCGAGATAAACGTAAACGGAAGAGGTGATGTAAGGATATTCCGTGGATGCGCGAACGGAATGACTGGATTCAATCTAGATGGCGTAGAAATGAATGTCAGAAACAACAACTCACGCCACTTCCAAGTTTATGTCTATCCTGACAAACAGTGTTCTGGAACCGGTCCTAAGCTCGAAATAATCGACTCGACCTTCTACGGTGCTATATACGCCCCGAATAATGATAGAATATCTCTTGGGCAGCAAAACCAAGGGGTAGAGTTTTATGGTGCCATCATAGGAGAACGCACTGAGTTAATAGACACGGAACTCCATTACGACAGAGACAATATGGTCTTCCCGATCCGACTAAGAGAGACCGACGATCCCACTCGCGCCCATCTCCACGTCACGAAGAGCGACGTGAACGTCTCGGGCTGACTACTTATCCTCTAGCTCGAAGGCGATAGTGACCTCTGTCTGGTACTCGGGATCTTCGGATCTCGCTATCTCCATTCCCTGTGACTCGACCTCGACCCAGTGGATGTCGTGTAGTGTCGCCTCTGCCCTCTCTACGGCGTCCATCGCGGCGTCCTCCCACGACTCGCTGCTGCTTCCGATCACGGTGATCTTTTTGAATACCATACTCCGGATAAGAAGAATCAGAACTTCTTAAATCTTGTCGCCGTCTGAAAATCTCCGATTTTCATGCTCATCAATCGAAGATTGATGAACGTTTGCAAATCTTTGATTTGCAAGCACGTCAATCGAAGATTAACGTACGGTCTGTCTATATCTCGTCGAACCCGACGTACTCCTGAAGAGCCTCGGGAACCTCGACGGTGCCGTCCTCCGTCTGGTAGTACTCCAGGATCGCTATGATGACTCGCGGAATTGCGAGACCGCTTCCGTTGAGCGTATGTATATGTTCGAGGTCGAGATGTGGCTCGGGTCTATACTTGAGTTCGGCGCGTCTCGCCTGGAAGTCCTCGAAGTTCGAGACCGACGAGACTTCGAGCCATCGCTCGTGTGCGGGTGCCCAGACCTCCAGGTCGTAACACTTCGCCGCGGCGAAAGACAGGTCGCCCGTGCAGAGTTCGAGGACGCGGTACGGAAGTCCGAGCTCCTGAAGAACCCTCTCGGCGTCGCCCAGGAGTGTTTCGTGTTCGTCGTAGCTCTCGTCGGGCTCAGCGAACTTCACCAACTCGACCTTGTCGAACTGGTGGACGCGCGCGATCCCCCGCGTCTCTGTGCCGTGTTTGCCCGCCTCTCTCCTGAAACACGCCGAGACCGCCTGGTGGTATATCGGAAGCTCGTCGGCACTGAGGTACTCGCCCTTGTACATATTCGTGACCGGAACTTCCGCAGTCGGAATCAGCCAGAGATCCTCGTCCTCGACGCCGTAGGCGTCGCCCTCCTCTATGAACTTGGGGTACTGTCCCGTCCCCTTCATCGCGTCTGTGTCGACCAGAACGGGCGGATAGACCTCCTCGTACTCGTCGTCGTGGAGGTCGCGCATGAACTCGACGAGACCGTGGTGGAGTTTTGCGCCCTTTCCGCGCATGAAGAAGAAGCCCGAACCCGATATACGTGAAGCCCTCTCGAAGTCTATGAGACCTTTCTCCTCGGCTAAGACGTCGTGGGGTTCGATCTCGAAGCCGTGGTCACGTCTGTCGTCCCATCCCCACCGTCGAACCTCGACGTTGTCGTCCTCGTCTTCGCCGACTGGTACCGAGTCGTGTGGGACGTTCGGGACACGTAGGAGCATCTCGTCGCGTTCCTCCTTGAGCCTCTCCGCCTCCTCCTCGACCTCCTCTATCTCCTCCTTGAGTTCCTGGCTCCTCTGTATCGCTTCCTCCGCCTCGTCGTCCTTTCCCTCCTGTTTGAGCTCTGCGATCCTCTGGCTCGTCTGGTTCCTCTCGTGCCTCAGGTCGTCGCCCTTCTGTTTGAGTTCGCGCCATCTCTCGTCACGTTCGAGTATTCCGTCTATGTCGGCGTCGGAGCCACGTCTCTCCATCGCCTCCTTGACCTCGTCGGGGTTCTCGCGTAAGTAGTCGGGATCGAGCATTGTCTTCTTACAGTCGGTTTAGTGGGTTTCCGTCTTAACTCTTCATCTATGTCTATGTAAGTCGACAAGCCGAAACACGGTTGTTCCTTTCTCTCTTATCTGATCCATGGAAAAGGTCGAGGGACGTATTCTACGAGTACTGAGCGACACAGACGAGGTCGATGTCATAGAGGGCACTGTCCATATCGAGGACGGCGTAATCACCGAGGTAACCGAGGAGCCGGTAGAGTCCGACGACATCGTTATGCCGGCTTTCGTCAACGCACACACCCACATAGGCGACTCGGTTGCGAAGGAAGCCGGAAGGGGTCTCTCGCTCGACGAGAGGGTCGCGCCGCCCGACGGACTCAAACACCGCATACTCCGCGACGTTACACAGGAGGAGAAGACTGATGCTATGACGAAGACAGTCGAGTTCATGCGCGACTCGGGTACAGGAGCCTTCGTCGACTTCAGGGAAGGCGGAGCTGAGGGAGTCGAGAGTCTCCGGCGCGCAGCCGAAGGAACGGGTGTCGAGGCTGTAGCGATGGGGCGTGGCGACCCTTCCGTCTTAGACGTCGCCGACGGCTACGGTGCGAGCGGCACAAGAGACGGAGACTTCGCCGAACCGAGAAGCGAGGCGCGCAGTCGCGGGAAGCCCTTCGGGATACACGCCGGAGAGCGCGACGCTGACGACATAGACGACGCGTTCGACCTCGATCCCGACTTCCTCGTCCATATGGTACACGCCCGTGACGTCGACCTCAGAAGACTCGAAGACGACGAGATACCCGTCGCTGTCTGTCCGCGGTCGAACCTCGTGACTGACGTGGGTCTGCCTCCCGTCGAGGATCTCGTCGAACACACCGACGTCGCCCTCGGTACCGACAACGTGATGCTCAACTCGCCGTCTGTCTGGAGGGAGATGGAGTTCACGTCGAAGCTCTACGACGTCTCCGACGACGAGGTTCTGCGGATGGCGACTGTCAACGGTGGTAAGCTCTTAGGCAGGGACGACCTCGGAGTAATCGAGGAGGGCGCCGAGGCGCGTCTCACTGTTCTCGGTACGTCGGGCGAACTCGACGGCGTGAGGGACGTCTTAGCGGGAGTCGTGAGAAGAGCCGGAGCCGTCGACGTCAGACGCGTAGTCGTGCCGTCGTAGAACTGGAGTCAGAGTCAGTATCTGATACGGAAGCCGTCGAACTCTCCGGTTGGTTCCTCCCAGTCTACCTCGACCCCTTCGACTTCCGCCGCGGGGCTACCCTCGTGACACCACTCGACTGTCTCCTCGACTGCGCCGCGTTCTCCCTCGAAGACAGCCTCGACGCGTCCGTCGTCTAAGTTCCTGACCCAGCCCTCGACGCCGTTCTCGCGCGCCGTGTCACGCGTGTTGGCGCGGTAGTAGACTCCCTGTACCTTCCCCGAGACGAAGACGTGGGCTCTGATTTCTTCCGCCATAGTTCTCAGCCTCAACTCTCGTTTTCTTCTTCTTTAAGCCTGGCGTCTATACAGACGTTGTATTCGTAGGGTGCGTACGAGCGCACGTTGACCTCGTCGAGAACCTCGATCTCGTATCCTCCGTCGCTCGCCGCCTCACGTATCTCGTCGACCGCGCCCTCGAAGAGGTCGTCCTCGTGTCTCATGTCGTAGTAATGGATCACACAGCCGTCGCCCGCCGCCTCTACAGCCTCGTCGAGGAAGTCGTTGGCTGAGTGTGGCAGGTTCATTATGATCCTGTCGAAGCCGCCGAGACGCCGGGCTACCTCGCGTGCGTCTCCTTCGACGACGCTGATTCGGTCTCCGACCCCATTTCTCTCGGCGTTCTGTCTCAGGTACTCGACTGCATCGGGGTTGACGTCGACAGCCGTGACCTCAGCACCCCTCTTAGCCGCGGGAACTGAGTAGGGACCTACGCCTGCGAACATGTCGAGAACTCTTTCTCCTTCCTCTATCTGTGACACGACCCTCTGACGCTCGTTGGCGAGACGTGGAGTGAAGTAGACCTCCGATACGTTGACCCTGAGCTCTACGCCGTACTCACGGTGGACTGTCTCTGTCGTCTCGTCGCCGTAGACGTGTCTGAGATCACGTAGCCTCTCCCTTCCCTTTACCTTCGACTCGACAGCGAGAGCCGTCTTTATGTTGTTGTCCGCCTCGACGACCGCCTCGCCCACCTTTTCCGTGACTGTGTCGACTTCGCCGTCTTCCTTCTCCTCTATGAGAGCTATATCCCCGACAGTCTCGAAGGTCGGTGAGTAGCCGAGTATGTCCTCGGGGGATACGAGACTCTCGCGCTCCTCGAACTCTGCCTCACACATCTCGGCGTCGAGGCTCTCGGGAACCACGTCCCTCGACTCGACGGGTATGTAGAGACTTCCGTCCTCAGTTCTGAGCCTGAGATCTCCGTCCACTGCGTCGGCTTCGCCGAGGGTCTGGCGCGTTGTCTCGCCCTTCTCGACGTCGACCTTCACGCACGCCGACGTCCGGGTTATGTCTTCTGACATCAGTCTTCGTAAGGGTTTATACGTCGGTGGATGTATAATGCGTTACGAGTCGAGCCGAATATCCGGTAATACTATCCGTCAGCCCGACGTCTCTGGAGTTATACACAACATGGTAACAGTATCTACTGTCGTGCTTCTTGGAGTTGGAGCCATGGTAGTTCTCATGGTTCTGAGTGCCTTCTTCTCATCCAGCGAGATAGCCATGTTCTCGCTTGAGAGACACAAGATAGAGTCGATGGAGGACTCGGATGACAAGAGGGCAGCCGTCTTAAGCGAGCTACGTTCCAATCCCCACCGTCTCCTCGTGACTATACTCGTCGGGAACAACGTCGTCAACATAGCTATGTCGAGTATAGCGACGGTTCTCTTCGGGATATACTTCACCAACAGCGGCTTAGCCGTCACCGCGGCGACCGTAGTGGTGAGTTTCTTCGTCCTCATACTCGGCGAGAGCGCTCCGAAGTCTTACGCTGTCGAGAACGCCGAGTCGTGGGCGCTCAGAATATCACGTCCACTTAGACTCTCACAGAAGGTGATGTTTCCTGCTATACTCTTCTTCGACTATCTCACACGGGTAGTCAACAAGATCACGGGAGGACGTTCGGACATAGAGACGTCATATATCACGCGTGACGAGATAAAGGGAATACTCCGTACGGGTGAACGTCAGGGTGCGATAGAGGAAGACGAGAGACGTATGCTCCAGAGGGTTCTCAACTTCAGGAACACAATAGCCAAGGAGGTTATGACACCCCGCCTCGACATAGTCGCTGTCGACGACGAGACCTCACTCGACGAGATACTCGAAATATGTATCGAGAACCACTACACTCGTCTCCCAGTCTACCACGACACACTCGACCATATCGAGGGGATTGTCGACCTGCGTGACGTACTCAGGGCGAGACAGACGGGCGAGACCCTCGATGACATAATACAGCCGACGCTTCACGTCCCCGAGACGAAGGAGATAGATGAACTCCTCACCGAGATGAGGGTCGAGCGCATACGTCTCTCGGTCGTCATAGACGAGTTCGGCTCGACACAGGGAATAGTCTCGATAGAGGACATGGTCGAGGAGGTTGTCGGCGAGATATTCGAGACACAGCAGGAGGAGCCGCCGATAGAGGAGGTCGACCAGAACACTCTCGTCGTCAAGGGAGAGGTCAACATAGACGAGGTCAATGAGACACTCGGTGTCGACCTACCTGAGGAAGGTGAGTTCGAGACGGTCGCGGGGTTCATCTACAACCGGATGGGACGTCTCGTAGACGACGGAGAGACGATAGACCACGACGGGGTCAGACTCACCATAGAGGAGACGGAGGGAACTAGGATTCTCCGTGTCAGGGTTGAGAAGACCGAGTCGGGGATCGACGACACTACTCAAGAACCCGGAACTGACCAGATGTCTGACGCGGGGACAGCCGACGACGAACCTGAGTCCGAGGGTGATACTGAATGATCGTAGGGGTAGACGCCGGAGGTACGAACGTAGACGCCGTAGGACTCGACCCCGACGAAGGCGTCGTGACTACCTCGAAGACTAGCCTCGATCCCTCGAACCCCTCGAAGTCGGTTCGTGACTCCGTCTCGGGTCTCGAAGTAGACGGTAACGACGTCGAACGCGTGGTCGTCGCCACTACACTCGTCCTCAACTCCGCGTTACAGGACAGGCTCCCCGACGTCACGAACGTCGTGGTTCCCGGTCCAGGTCTCTCGCCAAGGCTTGCATTCCACGGCGACGAGAACATAGTAGCGAGGGGGGCAGTCGATCACAGGGGACGTCTGACCGAGGACGCGCGTCTCGGGGAGTCTCCGTCGAACTCCGTCGTGGCTGTGACTTCGAAGTTCTCACCACGGAACCCCGAGGTCGAGGAGACTATCGCCGACGGAATTGACGCCGACTTCATAGCACTCGGGAACGAGTCGGGTGGAAAGCTCGGATTCCCCGAGCGTGCGGCGACGACCGTCTTCAACGCGAAGTCGAAGACAGTCTTCGAGAGATTCGAGTACGACATAGGTGAGGCGCTCGCGGATGTGGGGGTCGACGCCCCTGTCTACTACCTCAAGGGTGACGGTGCTATGCTCTCGGAGGACGCCGCGCTCTCGAACCCTTCTCACACTGTCAGAAGCGGATCAGCG
The DNA here is from genome assembly GCA_041891055.1 of Halorutilales archaeon Cl-col2-1. Lineage (GTDB taxonomy): Archaea > Halobacteriota > Halobacteria > Halobacteriales > Afararchaeaceae > Afararchaeum. The sequence goes on from CP169074.1 coordinate 1,640,094, forward strand.
GCGAGCGCGCTCGGACTCGGGTCACTCTCGGGTAGACGTGACGCCATCTGTGTCGACATAGGAGGCACGACGACTGACATAACTGTCCTCGACGACGGCTTTCCGATCACAGAGGAGGGATACACTGTTAACGGTCTGAGTACCTACTACGACGGCGTCGACTCGGTTAACCTCCCCCTGGGTGGTGACACGGCTGTCGACGACGACGGTCTGACGGAACACCGCAGGGGCTCCGCGGCGGCTTTCGGGGGATCGACTCCGACCCCCACCGATGCCTTGCACGTCACGCGTGAGATGGCACAGGGCGATGTGACCTCGGCTGAGACAGCCTTCGACTCTGTCAGTGTCTCGGCTGACGAGGTGATAGACGAAGCAGTCTCACGTATAGCAGACGAGGTCGGGAGTCTCGCGCGCGACTACGCGAAGGACACAGTCGTCGCAGGAGGAGTCTTAGCGCCGTACCTCGCTCCCCGTATAGGCGAGGCGGTCGACCCGGAGGTCGAGGTCGTAGTCCCCGACAACGCCGAGGTATCGGGTGCCGCAGGCTGTGCAGCGGCACGTGTGAGTGTCAAGACAGACGTACATATCGACACCGTCCAGAACGTCACCACAGTCACGGCTCTCGGCTCCACGAAGAGAGAGACGAGCTACGACGACCTCGGAGACGACCACCTCAGACGGATCGCGTGTGACGAGGCTCTCAGAGCGGCTGAGGACGCGGGAGCGCGCCGTAGCTACGACTACGGCAACGGAGTCGATGACACAGACACAGACCACGCCGAGGTCGAGGTTCTCAACGCGAGGATCTTCAACGTCGTCGAGAACAGCCGTGTCGCGGGACAGATAGCCGACGCCACCGCACAAGTCGTCCCAGACCTGAGCTACAGGCACGGATCGGATAACGAAAACAGAGACAGAGACGAAGCATGACACTCGGACTAGTCTACGACGACGACTACCTACTCCACGAACACACGCCGACGCATCCCGAGAGACGTGAGCGTCTCGCCTACACGATGGATCAGCTTGAGGAGGAGGGTGTCTTCGATCTCCCCGAAGTCGAACTCGTCGATCCCGATCCCGCGTCGTACGAAGACCTCCTGCGTGTCCACGACGAGGAGTATCTCGAAAGCCTGAGGTCGATGTCTGACTCCGGAGAGGGTTCGTTGAGCCCTGACACACATGTCTCCGAACACACGTGGCACTCGGCACGTCTCTCAGCGGGTGGCGTAAAGCTCGGGGGCGAGTTAGTCGTAGACGGCGACTACGACACCTCGTTCGTGATGTCACGTCCCGGGGGACACCACGCTTTCCCCGACAGAGGACACGGCTTCTGTTTCATAAACAACACCGCCGTGATGGTGAAGTATCTACAGGAGGTCAAGGACGTCGGCAAGGTTCTGATCTGGGACTGGGACGCCCACCACTTCGACGGCACACAGGAGATATTCTACGACGACCCCTCGGTTCTCGCAGTCTCGACACACCAGGACGGCAGGACGCTCTTCCCCGGCACGGGGTACGCACATGAGGTCGGAAAGGGCGAAGGCGAGGGATACACCGTCAACGTGCCTCTACCTCCGAAGACGGGCGACGACGGCTACCTCAGAGTCGTCGACGAGGTGTTCGAGCCGATAGCACGTGAGTTCGACCCCGATCTACTCTTCATAGAGGCGGGTCAGGACAACCATTTCACCGATCCCATCACGGATCTTGGCGTCACTGCGAGTGGCTACGCGACTCTGATGGACAGGGCGGTCGAGACAGCCGACGAAGTATGTGACGGCGGTGTAGTCGCGTCGCTCTCGGGGGGATACGGAATAGAAGGAGGTCTTCCGTATACCAACCTCGCAGTCATAGGATCTCTCGCAGGTCTCGACATCTCACAGATACGTGAACCCTCGATCTACGATCCTCCGACGGAGTCGCCCGATGTCTCTGATGTCTTAGAAGAGGTAAAGGATATACAGTCGGAGTACTGGGATTTCTAGGCTCTAGTCGACTATACCTTCGAGTATGTCCTCTCGCGTCACAATTCCGACGAAGTTGCCGTCGTTGTCGAGGACGGGAAGACGGTTGATGCTGTAATTCACCATGAGATGAGACGCATCTTCGACTGTGTCGTCCGCCGACGCCGTCTTGACGTCACGTGTCATGACGTCCCTCACGGGCATCTCACCTATATCTTCGAGTTCCTCCTCGATTATGTCGTGTCTCTCTAGCCACTCTCTGAGAGGGAACGCTCTGAGGGGGAGCTCTATCGCCTCAAAGGGTGACGGAAGCCAGATGTTCTTCTCCTCCTCCTTCGTGTCTATGAGATCGAGAAGGTCAGCTTCGCTCACCACTCCGAGGACGACGTTGTCCTCTACGACGGGCATCCCGCTCACGTCGTTCTCGCGCAGACTCTTAGCCACCTCGCTCACTGTCTCGTCGGGCGAAGCCGTAACGACGTCGGTCTCCATCACCTCGCTGACCTTCATTCTGAGTCAGTCAACCCTCTCGGCGTCGTCACGTACCTCGACTTCGTCGTTTGTCGAGCCGTCCGCGTCTGTCTCCATATCCGTGCCTGCACCCGTCTCTACGTCAGCGCCCTCGTCTTCCTCCTCGGTACGTGCGGCGACGAGTGCGCCCTTGGAGACGCTGTACAGGGGATCCTCTGCCTGCCTCACCCTGCTGATCGAGAAGGGTATGTCGGCGTTCGAGAGGCTCTCCTCGAAGAGCTCCTCGAATCCGCGCGGGCTCGACGTTCCTCCCGTGACGACGACGGGGACGTCAAGACCTTCCTCAATGTCCTCCTCGTCGACCTCCTCCTGTATGTTCTCGATTATGTAGTCTATGAGGTTGTTGTAGTAGATAGAGAGAGCGCCCTCGACCCCGCCGACGTCTGTTCTGAAGTCGAGCTTGAAGTCGTCTTCCTTTATAGAGGTGACCTTGTCGACGGGTGTTCCTGTCGCACTCGCCGCCTCTTCGTCTATCCAGTCGCCACCTCTCGCTATCGAGAACTTCATCACGGGGACTGCGTAGTACGCGAGACAGACGTTCGTCATTCCCGCGCCGAAGCTTATACCTAATCCGGTGAAGTTGTGGTCGGCTAGCTCGGAGTAGATCACAGCCATTCCCTCGTTGATCGGCTCGGGGTCGTATCCTATGTCACCGAGGAGTGATTCGAGAGTTTTCTGGTGATACAGAGTCGATATGTCGGAGTCTATGGGATCGGCGGGGGTAGAGTAGTAGAGACGTTCGTTGTGTCTCCTCGGCTCGCCGACGACCTGTTCGGTTATGAGCTTGATCATTGGGATAGCCGACTTCTCGTCGCTCGAAAGTATTCCGTGCTGCATCGGCCGGCGCGTCTCCTCGTTAAATATATTAGCGAAGTTGAGGGCGTCGTCGCCGACTACGTAGACCTGGTCGTCCTTCCTAATGTGGAGAACATCACTTCTCGACAGCATCCGCTCCGCCATGTCGCTGTGCTCTATCTCGACGAAGGAGTTTCTCTGCTGTACGAAAGCCGTCTCGTCTCCGTCCTGGCGGGACGAGATAATGTTCATCGTCCCGACGTCCAATCCTTTTGCCATGCTCCCAAGATACGTCTCGGGATTAATAAAAGTAACTTACAATTAAGTCAGCCATCTCCTGATTTTGTCGACGAGTCCCCCGGAGTCTGTTTTTACTCCTCCCACTCCCTCCGATCCTGACTCCGCGTCTCCCTGGTTACGGAGCTGTCTGAGAGCCTCCGTCTGGTCGTCGGTGCTCCCACCTTTCGCCTCCTTTGTCTCACCTCCCTTGAGATTCTTGAGTCCCGAGACAGCCTCGTCGACAGCGGAACCCGACGCTCTCGTCTCCTCGGCGTCGACGTCAAACCCCTGTCCGCTTATCTCCGTGTCAACATCGAGGCTGAGACGTTTGGTCTCCTTCTTTTCGACTCCTCCCCACGATATCTCGGTCGTACTCATTGCCTCCTCTATGTCGCTCTCGACGTCTTCTTGTGAGACCTTGGGTCTCGTATCCGTCTCAGTCTCCGACTCTTCGGATCGTTCGCCTACCCCACGTGCCTTTTCGAGATGGTGGGCTATCAGAGCCGCTCCAGTCGACGACACCACGAGCGCGAGACCGACTGCGTAGACCGAGACAACACGCGCAGTCACAGACTGATCGACGTTGAAATTCGAAGGATAAGACGAGGCGAACATCACGACACCCACGACACAGACAGCGGTTCCCGTGACTGCGGCGTATACGGCGCGTTTTCTCACAGGCAGGAGAACCGCTACTCCGAGCATCACTAAGGGAAGGCCCACGATAGCCATGCTGATCGATGTCTCACGCAATGTCCAGTAGAGATCGGAGCCGACCTCGGTCGCGGTGCTCGGAAGAAAGATCACTAGACTCAGAAGACCTAGGGCTATTCCGCCGAGGAATATTCCGAAGCCTGCGTAGACATCGGTCTTGGCGTCGGGCTCGCCTATGTAACGCAGGTACCAGTCGAAGAGGACGTTGTCGGGAAGATCGTCTCTGTCCATCTGTTAGATGGAGTCTATTGCTCTGGGCGATTATTAATAGTTACGGCGGTGTGGGTCGAAATCAGTCGATTCTTGTTACTCCCCGACGACTTAACTCCGTGTCACTCGTCTCTGCGTTCACGACTGCGATAGCCCCCATACTCGGTATCACGGGAGTGGGGTATCTCCTCGGAACCAGGTTTGACATAGAAGTCGAGTCTGTAAATACTGTGGCGCTCTACTTCTTCGTTCCCGCTCTCGTCTTCCACAGCCTCGTGACTACCGACCTCGGGGGTCGTGCGGTCGCCAGCCTCTCTGTCGGAGTCGTAGCCTATGTCTTCGCAATGATGACTCTCGGCTTCGGCGCGTCGAAGATACTCGGCGAGCCGCGGTCGATCGCGAGCGTCGTCGTGCTTTCGAGTGCCTTCCCCAACTCGGGATTCATAGGCGTCCCTCTCTCTGAGTTCGCTTTCGGCGAGGTAGGACGCACTACGGCGGTTCTCTTCCTCACCGTCCAGAACCTTCTAGTCTATACACTCGGTGTCTATGTCGCTTCGTCGGGAACCGCCGACACCCGAGAGAGCCTGATCGAGATTCTGCGTCTCCCTCTAATATATGCGGTCGTCGCCGCAGTCGTCGTGAGGTACCTCGGCGTACTCCCGTCCGACTCGGTGATGGAGACGGTACGTCTCGTCGGCGACGCCTCGATACCCCTGATGCTCACAGTCCTCGGCGTCCAGCTAGTCGACGTAGACCTCGGTAGAACGTCGCCCTCACGTATAGCCCTCCCGACGGCTCTCAAGCTACTCGTCGCACCCGCTGTCGGCTTAGTCATCGCTCTGGGGGTCGGCTTCGAAGACAGTAGGGTCGCCGATGTCTTCGTCCTCGAATCCGCGACTCCCGCAGCTATAATACCTCTCGCTCTCACGATAGCCTACTCCGACTCCGGCGAGACTGACGGCGTTTCTCTGTCCGAGTACATGAGTACAGTGATACTCGTCACCACAGTCGGGAGCATCGTGACACTCACTCTAATCATAGCCTTCCTCAAGTCGGGTCTACTCTGAGACAAAGGAACAGTATTATACTCGTCCTACACTATTACCGACACATGACAGACCAGATCAGAGGGGATACAGAATGAGCGAAATAGTAGGGACTACAGCGGGATACTTCCCGCGACCCGACTACGTCATAGAGACCCTCAAGGAGCACGAAGGACACCAGAAGGAAGGACTCGATCCCGAGGTCGAGAGACAACTCGAAGAGACATTCGACAGAGGAAGAAAGGATGTCATCGAGGTACAGGAGGATGCCGGACTCGAACTCGTGACTGAGGGACAGTTAGCGTGGGACGACATACTCGCCTTCCCCGCGACACGTATCGACGGTATCGACATGAAGGGCATCATACGGTTCTACGACAACAACCGTTACTACCGCCGTCCTATGGTCGAGGACGAACTCGGACACTCGCAGGGTCTCACAGTCGACGAGTACGAACACGCAGTCGAGATAGCCGACTCTGAGGCGAAGGCTGTGATGGCAGGAGCCTACTCGCTCGGGGATCTCTCCGACGACGACTACTACGGAGACGAGGACGATTACCTCGCGGGATTCGCCGACGTAGTCAACGCCGAACTCGAAGCACTCGTCGACGCGGGTGCCGAGACTATACAGCTCGACGAGCCGTCTCTCATAAACGCCACCGACGACGACGAGATCCAGAAGGCTGTCGAGACGGTCGAGAGATCCGTCGAGGGGATCGACGCCGACGTGATAGTCAACACCTACTTCGGAGACATAGCCGACGTCTACCCCGACCTTCTCGATGCAGTCGACGGGATAGGAATAGACGTAGTCGCTGGAGAAGAAAACATAGACGCAGTCAACGAGTACGGAGCCCCTGAGAGTCTCCAGATCGGCTGTATGAACTCACGTAACACACGTCTCGAGTCAGTCGAGGAACTCGTCTCGTCTGTCGAAGATGTCTTAGACGCCGGATCGCCCGAGACCGCCTACGTCGCGCCGAGCGCGGGGCTCGACTTCCTCCCGTGGGTCGTTATGGAGGACAAGGTCGAACGTCTCGGAGAAGCAACACAGGAGGTAAGATAATGTACGACGACAAGCTCTTTCCAACTACAGTAATCGGAAGCTATCCCAAGCCCAAGTGGCTCAACGCAGTGAACAGACTACACGAGGACGACGACTTCTCCGACGAACGTCTTCAGGAGGCAGAAGATGATGCCGTCCGTGTAGTCATAGACGAACACGAGGACGCCGGAATCGACGTCCTGAGCGACGGAGAGATGCGACGTGAGGAGATGGTTGAGTTCTTCGCAGAGGAGATTCCCGGATTCGAGTTCAACGGTCCCGTACGTGTCTGGGGTAACAACTACTACGACAAGCCGAGCGTAGTCGACGACCTCGGAGAGCCGGGTCCTATGCTCGTAGACGAGTACGAGTTCGCGCGTGACGTCACGAGTGAGCTCCACGCCGTCAAGGTTCCGATCACAGGACCCTACACGATGACCGACTGGGCTTTCAACGAGGTCTACGAACGTGACGAGCTCGTGATGAAGCTCGCCGACATAATGAACGACGAGCTCAAGAGACTCGCAGACGCGGGCGCGGAGTACATACAGATAGACGAGCCCGCTCTCTCGACACGTCCCGAGGACATCGACCTCGTCAGAGAGGCAACCGCGGAGGTCGTCGACGGTCTCGACGTCGAGAAGACCTTCATGCATGTCTGTTACGGCGACTTCTCGACGATCTACCCCGACATGCTCGACTTCGAGATCGACCAGTTCGCACTTGAGTTCGCCAACAACGACTTCGAGTTCGTCGAGACTCTCAAGGAACACGAGTTCACGAAGGAGCTCGGATTCGGCTGTCTCGACGTCCACGACGCATCGGTCGAGTCAGTCGAGGAGATAAAACAGAACATAGAGAAGGGTCTCGAAGTCGTGCCGCCCGAGGATCTCTGGGTCAACCCCGACTGTGGAGTCAAGCTGCTTCCGAGAGACGTAGCCTACCAGAAGATGAAGAACATGGTCGACGCCGCCGACGAGCTCCGAGAGGAGTACGAATAAATAGTTAAGCTACCCCTTCTTGAATCCGATGTAGGTTCCCGCGGCGAATCCGCCGCCTATCGGAACCGCACTCGCGAGACTCGTGACATAGCCCGTGGCTTCTCCGGCGTTTGTCGCTCCCGTCGAGGTCAGGTTAGCGGTTCCGTCGGCGAGTGCGTCCCAGTTGACCGACAGGACGCCTTTCGTCTCTAAGAAACGGAAGAGGGCGAGCTCTGCACCTATTATGATCGCTATCAGCTTCGCTATCTTCTTTGTCGCATAGCCTATCACGAAGCCGAGTATACCCCCGCCTCCGAACTCCAGACCCATCTGGAAAGGATCGAGCTCCATAACTCGGCTTCGTACCGCGTCTTTAAACTACTTTCTCATGGACATACGTCTATGACGAGCTTCACCGACGACGAGATAGACTCCTTTCACCGTCTCGTGAGATCGAGACGTGACATACGGCGTTTTCGGAGCGATGAGGTTCCCGACGACGTCTTGGAGAGGATGCTCGATGCCGCCCACCACGCCCCGAGCGTGGGCTTCTCACAGCCGTGGGACTTCGTTCTCGTCGAGGACGACGACAAGAAGTCAGAGATAAAGGACGTCGCCGAGCGTGCCATAAACGCAGCCGAGGAGGCGTACCGAGAACCCAGAAAGTCGGAGTTCGGGCGTCTCAAGCTTGAAGGCATAGAGGAGTCCCCCGTCAATATCTGTGTGACGTGTGACCCGACGAGGGACGCTCCCCACGTCCTAGGAAGGAACTCGATGAGACGTGCCGACGTCTACTCGACGTGTCTCGCCGTCCAGAACCTCTGGCTCGCCGCACGTGCTGAGGGAGTCGGAGTCGGCTGGGTTAGCTTCCTGTACCCCCACGAAGTCAGGGAGATACTCGGTATACCCCACCACGTCGAGCCGATCGCGTATCTGTGTGTCGGATACCCCGAGGAGTTCCCCGACGAGCCGACGTTACAGAAGGAGGGATGGCGAGAGAGGATCGACCTCGAAGACCTCGTCCACAGAGGGTCGTGGGACACGACCGACTGACGACACAGACGCCGGTACAGACACAGACAAAGGAGATTAATACCTCGGCGTCGTACTCTCCTGTGCGCGTCATAAATCCCTCCGTTGACTACGCACTCGCGCTGGATGAGACGGGGAGAACCCTGACGTGCGATATGCCCCGCACGAGGGTTCACCGGAGCCGACAGAGGACTACCAGAGGATGAAGCTTCGGAGTTAGTGTACGGGGCTATACCTTACTAACTTTTCCCAGTCTTAATGTTTCACTGCTAACTATACCGACTACGGAATGGGACTTCAGGAAGAGATACAGGAGATAGAGGAGGAGATCGAGAACACTCCCTACAACAAGTCGACAGAGAAACACATAGGACGTCTCAAGGCTAAGCTCTCGAAGCTCAAGGACGAGCTCGCACAGAGGGAGTCGGGGAGCGGCGGCGGTGGGGGATACAACATACCCAAGACGGGAGACGCGAGGGTCGTTCTCGTCGGATTCCCGAGTGTCGGAAAGTCGACTCTCATCAACCAGATCACGAACGCAGAGAGTGAGACGGGGTCTTACGGCTTCACTACGTTGGAGGTCGTCCCGGGTATGCTCAAGTACAGGAACACCGACATACAGATACTCGATGTCCCGGGTCTGATAGAGGGTGCGAGCGAGGGACGTGGCGGAGGAAAGGAGATTCTGAGCGTCGTGAGATCCGCCGACCTCCTCGTCTTCATGGTTGATGTCTTCGAGCCCGAACAGTACAAGACACTCCACGACGAGCTATACGAACACGGAATACGTATAGACGCCTCGCCTCCGCGTGTCAAGATAAACAGGAAGGACAGGGGAGGCATAGACGTGAGGAAGTTCGACGACGTCGAGATAGACGACGAACTCGTCGAGAGTGTCTGTGAACAGCACGGCATAGTCAACGCGTCTGTCGTCATAAGGGAAGACGTCACAGTCGACGAACTCAACGACGCCATCCTCGACAACCGTGTCTACGTCGACTCCGCCGTCACCGTCAACAAGATGGATCTCGCCGACCCATCGACTGTCGAGAGGACACGTGAGAAGCTCTCGGAGTACGGGGTCGAAGACGCCGTCGGGATAAGCGCGAAGGAAGGCAAAGGACTTGATGCGTTCAAGGAGATGGTTTTCGAGTCGCTCGATCTCATCAGGGTCTACATGAAGCCACAGGGCGGCGACCCCGACTACGACGAGCCGATGGTTGTCAGAGAGGGTGCTACCGTCGGTGACCTCGCCTCGAAGATACACGGCGAAGCCGAGGAGCGTTTCCGTTACGCCAAGGTCTGGGGAGACAGTGCCAAACACGACGGTCAGCAGGTCGGCGAGGATCACGTCCTCAGCGACGAGGACGTCCTCTCAGTTATAATGAAGAAGTAAAAAAGTAAGCTGTCTGACTACGCTGTACTACAGAAGGCCCGCCTTCTGGAGGAGCATGAGGTCGTCGGTGTCGAGTGTCTCGCCCTCCTTGAACTTCTCGTAGACCTCGCGCGCCTGTTCCTTCGCGACTTCCTTTTCCTTCTCCTTCTCGGATTTCTTCTCTTTCTCCTCCTTCTTGTCGAGCTCACGGAGGCGTTTCTGAACCTTCACGAAGTTCTCGTGGTGCTCGTCGGCGGCTTCCTGAGCCTCGACGAAGCTCTCGTGCATTTCGTCGGCTTCCTCACGCACCTCGTCAGCCTTCCTGTACGCCTCTATCATCTTGTCGTGGTGCTCCTGGGCGTCGTCGGCGGCTTCGAGAACCTTCTCGTGAGCCTCACTCGCCTTCTCACGTGCTTCCTCGGCTTCCTCACGTATCTCGTCTATGTCGCCTGTGTCCTCCAGCTTCTCCTTCTTCTTGTTGTACTTCTCGCGGAGGTTCTCTATCTTGTCTATGAGCTCGCTCTCCTCGTCGGACTCGAGAACCTCTGTCTGCTGTCTGAACTCAAGCTTCTCTATCTTGTCCTTGAGCTCCTCGAGAGACTCGTCGTCGTCCATGTCGAGCTCCTCCTTCTTCTCCTCAACCTCGTCGAAGAGCTCGTTAGCCTTCTCGTTGAGCTCGTTCCTCTTGTCCTTGTACTCCTGAACCTTCTCGTTGAGATCGTCTCTCTTCTCACGGTGCTCCTGAGCCTTGTCGACAAGGTCACGAGCCTTCTCGTTGAGCTCGTTCCTCTTTGAGGCTCTCTCACTCGCAGTCGAGTTGAGCTCGTTCCTGCGGTCTCTCAGCTTACCCGCGAGCTTGATCAAGTCTCCCTTGTTCTTGTTCTGAATCTCTTCTTCGTCTACTTCGATTGTTTCTATCTCAGACATGTCTGATCACTCTGTTCTTATATGTTTGTCTGCGGTACACATCGGCGTAGCTGTTCGTGTCTGTGCTCGTACGTAACGTGTGGGTAGAACAGTCTCCCCTCAGTCTGGTCTGTATCCGCGTCAGCTCCAGTTATACGAGAACGTGTCGTGTTCATCTATCTATGCGCCGAACGTGTTCCGTTCTACACCAGTATAAACGTCTTGTGACTTTAAAAGTTTCGCATACTAATAGTGTGAAAAGAGTTGCCATGAGGACTGTTATTACCTCACACATCCACTCGAAAAGAGATATACTGTCTCGGAACTACGTTACGGTGTGTCGAGACTCACGAAGAGGGCTTTTCGCGTCTTAGTCCTCGAACTCGTCGTAGCTCTCGTCTTCGTAGCCGTCTTCGTCGGAGCACCCGGATTAGTCGCAGACAGACTCGGCGAGCACGCCGAGATACGTGTCGTGAACCGGGACACCGTCCCCCACAGTATCGATATCTCTGTCGAGACAGCCTCCGAAACCGTGATCTTCGATAGGTCTTACACGGTCTCCTCAAAGTCGTCTGAACACACCGCAGACACGAGAGTAGGACCGGGTAGCTACGTCCTCACCGTCGAGTCGGACGTCTCGGAACGCGTCACACGTAACTTCGAGGTCGACTGTAACCCGACCGTAGTAACCATAGTAGTTTCCGAATCACAGAGTACGAGAGACAGAACCGATGTCCGTCTGACTCGAGCCTGCTAAAGTATGTAGGGAGCCGCGGCTCCCACTCCACCTCCGAGTGCCGCCGTGAAGTTGACACCCGTGTTGTCCATAAGACGCCCTTCGACTGTCGCTCCGAGTACCGAGTCGATGTGTGCACCTACGACGCCGCCGACTACGACGAATCCAGCCGTCTCTACGGGAACTACGCCGAGAGCCGACGAGAAATACGCGACCAAGACGCTCGCTGCGACAGTCACCACCTCTCCCTGAACTGTCACACCGCCGTCAGTGCCCGGGGGAACCTTCTCGAACGTGGTTATCAGACGTGGTGTCTCGTGAACTGAGCCGATCTCACTCGAAAGCGTGTCGGCGGTCGCGGTCGCTAAGCTTCCCGCGAAGACGAGTTTCGATATCTCCGCGGTTGGGGATCCGAGGTCGAGACCGAGAGCAACGACGGCTACGAGACCCACGGCAGAGTTAGCTAGAACGTTAGTAGCTCCTCGCGCCCCGCCATTCTCCTCCGCGACGCCGAGATCTATCTTGTCGTTGTATCTGTACCTCGTAGACGCCGCTCCGAGGACGAAGAAGAGCATAAGCACGCCGAGCCATCCGAAGCCTCCGACCACCGAGGTAACGAAGCCAACGACTGTTCCCATAAGTGCCCCTGTGACGCTCGCGGCTCCCATATAGTACGAGACTACTCCGAAGGCTGTGACTACGACGAAGGCAACCCCAAGATCCGTTCCCGCAATCTCGGTTTCGAGACTGTGTGTGACCCAGACCGCTGCGGCTGAGCTTACCGCCATGTACGATGTGTTGCCTCTACTGAGTCTCCGTTTGCCCTCCGACAGACCGAATCCGACCGTCGCCGCTACGAGAACCCCCACGGACACTACGAAGAAAGCCTCCGAAGTAGATACTCGGATAGGCGAGACGACGACTCCCCAGACGCCCGCTCCGACCCCCGCAGTTACGAAGGCTACGGGAGACCAGACGCTCTTTCTCCCCAGAGACCGAACCGCGAAGTCGCCGGCTACGACTCCGAGTATAGAGGCGGTGACTCCGATCCGAGTCAGACCTAGGAAGTAGGACAGAAGGGCTATTCCGAACGCGGCGAATCCGAGGGACATGATGTCGTCGGTTACTTGGGTTTCCCAAGACGGAGACCTCGACGCGAAGCCCGCGAAGCCTATGAGAGCGAACGGAAGGAGAGACAGCTTTCCAAGATAAGGTGATACGAGTCCCAAGACCCCGATAACAGCGTACAGTCGTGTCTTGGGAGGCAAGCGCATGTAGAAGCTATATAAGCCGTCGCACTTTATAATTCCGATGAACGTGTACTTCTACGACCGTCTCCTCGAACGTAAGGTCAGAAGACGTGGTACCCCCGACCACGTAGCCGTAGTCACGTCCGGCTCCGACTTACTCGACGGTGGCTTCGAGACGGTATCCGACCTCCTATGCTGGTTCTCCGAACTCGAGGTCGAACGAGTCAGTCTCTACGTTAGTTTAGCCGATTCCGACGACCCCGCCGAGATATACGACGGCATTTCACGTCTCGACATTCCAGGCGTCGGTGTCGATGCAGTCGGGGACAGTCACGGTCACGGGGACGGAACTTCGACCCACAGACCCATAGACATAGAGGAAGCCGGTGGGTCGGAGGACGAGACCCGAGTCAAGGTCTCAGTCGGACTCGGCGGACGCAACGAGTTCGTCGGTGCACTCAGACAGATGGCGCGCGAGGTAGAGGACGACGAACTCGATCCCGATGACGTAGACGAGGAGACCATAGAGAGACATCTCGTCTTCAAGGGTGAGCCCGACATGATGATAACCGGAAACGACCGACTCTCCGACTTCATGATCTGGCAGTCGGTCTACACAGAGCTATACTTCGCCGACTTCTCGTGGGACTCGCTCAGGAAACGTGACCTTCTACGTGCATTCAGGGAGTTTCAGGACAGGGAGAGACGGTTCGGAAAGTGATCATGATCAAGCAAACTCAAGGGAACTCCCTCAGGCTCTTGTGTATGTCGAGACCCGCCTTCGCGCCCTTTCCGACACCTATCGGGATCTGGTTGTTCTCGTCTGTGACGTCTCCGACGGCGTAGAGACCGTCGATGTCTGTCTTAGCGTCGTCGTCGATCACAGCATAGCCCGAGTCGTTGAGTTCGGCTCCGAGGCTCTCGAGTATCCCGTTGTTGACCCTACCGCCTAGCATCGCGAAGCCTCTGTCGAACTTCCGCGACTCGCCGTCTTCGAAGACGAGACGTTCGAGGTGTTCGTCTCCCTCCGCACAAGCTATCTCCTTCTCGACGACGTCTATCCCGTTCGCCTCGATCTTCTCGGAGTACTCTTCGCTCAACTCGGGAGTCTCGCCGTTCGTGAGGAATGTGACGTCGTCAGTGAAGTTGAGGAGAATGAGTGCAACGACTGCGGCGTGGTCGTCGTCGCCTAAGACGAAGACGTCCTCGTCTATACATAGATGGGCATCACAGTGGAGACAGTAATGCACCTCGTGTCCGTTGAAACGTCCGAGTCCCGGAACCTGGGGAAAGACGTCCATCATTCCCGTCGCGACGACGAGTGCACGCGAAGTATAGACGTCACCGCTGTCCGTCTCGACGTGGAAGACGCCGTCTTCCTTCGTCGCGTCGACAGTCTTGTCGTGGACGAACTCGCCTCCGTGTTTCTTCACCTGGTCTATGCCGACCGACTGTAAGTCGTCGCCCGTGTTGTCGTCGGTCACTCCTATGTAGTTGTGGACGTGGCGTACCTGGTTTATACGTCCGCCACCCTTGTCTATCACTAACGTCGGATGGTTGAGACGTGACGTGTAGAGTGCGGCTGAGAGTCCGGCGACTCCTGCGCCTATCACGATGTTGTCGTAGTCAGGATCAGTCTTCTGCATCTGTGTTATACTTGAAGCGTCGTAAAGTTACAGTTACTGTTTTAGATCCGACCGGGTAACGCGAACCCCACTCAGATATAACTCCATATTCCGAGTTTATACAGCAGAATTCCTACGCCGATAATGACTCCGACTAATCCGGGGTAGAACAGCGACTTGTACGACGACTTGAACTTCTTCTCTATCTCCTCTTCTCCGTGGTTTGAAAGTATGAAGAGGTCACCGCCGCATTCTGTCAGTTTCGTGGTAGTCCCTTCTCTGTCATCCTCCATGCGTGCGCTCCCTTTCGTATCCGCACATCCGAGCGCGTAGACTGCTTCCCCCGGCTCGATCACCCCCTCCATGTACCGACGTGTACCGTGTTTGGTTCCGATGTCGACGGCGTTCAGAGGAGTGTCCGTATCCTCGTATAGACCGTGTTTCTCATGTAACTCACGTATGTTCGTAGGGGTTTCCTCTGAAGGGTCAAGCTCGTACTCCTTGGGGAAAGACCTAAACTCGATCAGTGCGTCGTCCATCCGAATACCCTGGTTCGCGCTTATGCCCGTTGTCTGAGTCCACTTTCCCGCCGTATCTGTCCTCGAAATAGATTCGACGGTTATCTCCCCCGTGTCGTCCTCTATAACGAACTCTGCAACCTCGATACCACGTGCCACTTCGCGCCACGTCGACCTGTCGCCCCGCTCGTCCCACTCCTCTATCTTCCAAGCGGTTGCGAGAGCTTCACGTTCGGTAACGGGGGCTCTGATCGTTTCAGAACAGTCTGACTCGACCGCGGTTCCCTCGACTTCTACTGTCTCGGGCGGATCGACTACACCCACGTCTACCGTCCTGACCGACTCCATGTATCTGTAGATCCCCCGCCGTTTCCAGCCCTTGTACATCCCAACTATTCCAACTGTGATAACAAGAGAAGTCGTGATGTATGTGATCTCATTTATCACGTCATCGGTTTTGATATACAGGAGTTAAGAATTTTCCCGTAATGGAGTAGTTATGGTTCGGATATTCTATAGATATAGAAGAGGTAAGTGACGGAGGTTAAGTTCAGACTGCTTAAGTCAACAACCCCGCCCTACTTCGCTCGGGGCTTGCGCCCACTCGCTCGTGGAGGGCGTATGCTGAGGCTCCCTCAGCATGCTCGTGAATCTTCGATTCACGAACGGGGCTTGTCCGTGTTCTCTCCCTCGACCGCAGTACCGTTCCGTACTGCGTGGGCGGTCGAACCGCGCTCAGGGTCATTGTTCCGGACTTCGGGGCGCGTTCGGAAATCTCCGATTTCCGAGCCATCCAGATCAAAGATCTGGAGACGTTGACTGGTGCCCATCCATCCGAACAACTGTTGGCTCGGATGGATGTGCTTATAGGTAATCTCCGAAGTCCAATAAGTGTACGGCTTCCTCCCCGCCCTACTGCGCTTCTTGTCCGCGTAAGCGGACTGCGGTGTGTTGAAAATCGGAGATTTTCATACGTATGCGAATCTCTGATTCGCAACACTCCTTGAGGACGTCCCGAGATCTCCGATCTCGCGGGCTCAGAAATCTCAGATTTCTGAACGGGGACTCCGCCTGCACAAGGTTGAAGTCGAACCGTCGATGAGACTATTTCTATTCACGAGTCCGCAAAATCAGAGATTTATGGGCCAGCGCGGATTTGAACTACGGTCACTTAGGTTCCCTAATTCAAATCCGCTTGTCCCATTCGTTTCCTCACTGCGTTCGGTCTCTCATGGGCCATTCGTAAATCGAAGATTTATGAGTCCGCAAAACCGAAGGTTTTGGGCCAGCGCGGATTTGAACCGCGGACCTCCCGGTTATCAGCCGAGCGCTCAACCTAGCTAAGCTACTGGCCCTCAGGTCGAAGTTTGGACGACTCTCGTTTTAAGCTTTCTTTTTCCGCTCCTATCCTAATACGTCTCGACGTGGACATAGCCTTGCTGAGCCTTCCGCCTGAAGTACGACTGGACGACCCTTCTGAGGGGTGGACGTGTGAAAGGCAGTAGGAAGACGAAACCGACTCCGTCGGTGATCAGTCCCGGCGTCGCAAGGAGTGCCGCGCCAGCGATTATGAGGGCGCCGTCGGTGAGTTCGTCCGACGGAGATGCTCCCTGCTGGAGCCTGTGCTGTATCCGTCTCACAGTCTGTACTCCTTGAGAACGTGCGAGGTAGGCTCCTACTACCCCTGTGAGTATCACGACGCCGAGTGTCTCAACCGGACCAATGACGTCGGCTATCCGTAGTAGGAGAAGCAGGTCGACAAACGGTATCACCGTAAAGACCAGCAGGAGACGTCCGAGCATATATGATACACGGCTCTCATGTAGAAGAGGTTTGTGGCTGTGGCTGTCGCCGTCGTCGTCAAGAAATTTTAAATAGTCGGCATCTCTAAGTACGACATAGTTCTGAGTTTTGATGAGACAGACTACCCAGCTAAGGAGAGACGAGATATAATGATGAACCCTAACAGTAACAGAACAGACAGAGACACACCTACAGTCACCCCGAGCGGAATCGAGCTAGACGCGCCCGCTAACAGGGCGGGAATAGACGAGGAAGATGTCGCCGAGGGAACCACAACGATAGGACTCACGACAGAAGACGCCGTCGTGCTTGCGACCGAGAGACGTGCGAGCATGGGCAACATCGTCGCGAGCAAGACAGCGAAGAAGATCTACCAGGTCACCGACTCGGCAGGTCTCACGATAAGCGGAGGAGTCGGAGACGGTCAGAGTCTCGCTAAGACTCTCAAGATCGAGTCGAACCTCTACGAGACACGTAGGGACAAGTCGATATCCATGAAGGCGCTCGCGAGCATGGCGGGCAACATAATGAGGTCGATCCGTTTCTTCGTCGTCCCCATACTCGGAGGCGTCGACGACGACGGTCCCCACGTATTCACACTCGATCCCGCGGGAGGAGTCATGGAGGAGAACTACGCCACGACGGGCAGCGGCTCTGTGATCGCGTACGGAGTCTTAGAGGACAAGTTCACCGAGGATCTCTCGGTCGATGAGGCAAAGAGCCTCGCAGTCAGGTCACTCCAGAGTGCGATGGAGAGAGACACCGCGAGTGGAAACGGAATTCTTCTGTCTACTATAACCCCTGACGAGGGATTCGAGATGGTCGACGACGACGAGATAGAAGAGATAATAGAGGAGCTGTAGACCGGCTTTTTCTCTCCCCGCCGTACAAACATGAACACCCAAGACGAGCTCGAAGATATCAAGAGACAGATCGAGACAGAGTTACCAGCAGGCGTCGGTGTAAGCAACGTCGAGTACGAGGGTCCAGAGCTCGTGATCTACACGAGCGACCCGAAGAAGTTCGCACACGACGGCGACCTAGTCCGCCAGTTGGCTAGGAAGCTCAGGAAACGCATTACTGTACGTCCCGACCCCAGCGTCCTCATGGAGCCCGAGACGACACGTGACGAGATAGAGGAGGTAGTCCCCGACGAGGCGGGCATCACTGACTACGAGTTCAACCCCGACCTCGGAGAGATCACTATAAAGGCGAAGAAGCCGGGTCTCGTGATAGGAAAGAACGGATCGACACTACGTGAGATCACGCGCGCGACGGGATGGACTCCCGATGTCGTCAGGACGCCTCCGATAGAGTCGAGGACTGTGAGGGACATACGCCGTTACCTCAGACACGAGAGCGACGAGAGGAAGGAGTTCCTGCGCAAGACGGGCAAGAGGATACACAGGGACACGACTACCGACGAGGACGAGGAGTGGGTACGTGTCACCTCGCTCGGATGCTGCCGTGAGGTCGGAAGGGCGTCTTTCATACTCTCGACTCCCGAGACACGTGTTCTCATCGACTGCGGTGATAAGCCAGGTACCGACGAGAGCCCACATCTCGAAGTCCCCGAGGCGAACCCCCTCAACCAGTTAGACGCGGTAGTTCTGACACACGCACATCTCGACCACTCCGCCCTGATACCCCTCCTCTTCAAGTACGGCTACGACGGTCCCGTCTACATGACACCCCCGACGCGTGACCTGATGGGTCTTCTCCAGCAGGACTACCTCGACGTCGCCGCGAAGGAGGGCAGGACGCCGCCCTACACGAGTGAGATGGCTAGGGAGGCGATAAAACACAGTATCACTCTCGAATACGGTGATGTCACCGACATAGCTCCCGACATCAAGCTCACCTTCCACAACGCGGGACATATACTCGGGAGCGCTATAGCACATTTCCACATAGGCGACGGACTTTACAACGTCGGCTTCTCGGGCGACATACATTACAAGGACACTCGTCTCTTCAACGGCGCCGTCAACGACTTCCCACGCCTCGAAACCCTCTTCCTCGAGTCGACCTACGGAGGCAGGAACGACACACAGCCTTCGAGGGACGAGGCGGAGAGAAAGCTCAAAAATGTCATAAAGAGGACAGCCGAGAGAGGAGGAAAGACTCTGATACCCGCGTTCTCGGTCGGAAGGTCACAGGAGCTGATGGTCGTCTTGGAGGAGGCTATGCGGAACGGAGAGATACCCGAGATGCCCGTCTACCTCGACGGAATGATCTGGGAGGCGACAGCGATACATACCGCACACCCCGAGTACCTCAACGACGATCTCAGGAACCGTATCTTCCACGAGGACGAGAACCCGTTCCTCGCCGACTACTTCGAGCAGGTCGACGAGGGAACCGAGCAGAGACAGGAGATACGTGACGGCGGTCCCTCGGTAGTCCTCGCTACGAACGGAATGATGGCGGGTGGTCCCGTGATGGAGCATCTCCAGTTCCTCGCGCCCGACGACGAGAACTCGCTCGTCTTCGTCGGATACCAGGCTGAGGGTACGACGGGAAGTAGCATACAGTCGGGGCGTAACGAGGTACGTGTCTCGGGAGGCGACGGAAGATCCGAGACGGTCAAGATAAACTTAGAAGTCACCACAGTAGAGGGATTCTCGGGACACGCCGACAGGGAAGGTCTCGTCAAGTTCGTCGAGACGATGAATCCGCGTCCCGAGAAGATATTCACCGTCCACGGCGACGAGTCGAACACGAAGGATCTCGCGTCGTCGCTGTATCAGAAGTTCAACATGAGAACCATATCGCCGATGAACCTCGAGACCTACAGGTTCATATAGAAAAATGAAGCTCTCCGAGGACACCGTAGAAGAAGTCAGACGCGAGGTCGTCGACGACGCCGACGAGATAACGCGTCTCATAAACTTCGCGCGCCGAAAACTCGGCGAGGTCTTCGACCAGGAAGTCAGAGACGTCACCGAGGACGAGGTCATAGACGAGTTCGAGACGGTTCTTGAGGACGAAGATCTCGCGGTCAACCTCGCCGCACTCGTGAGACTCGGAGAGGGTCTCGAAGTCGAGAACGACTACGACGGCTTCATAGTAGACGAAATTATAGGTAGAAGAATCGCTTCTATGATAGCGGGCGACGACCCACACAGGACACTCGCCGAGTCGACCTTCCATTACATCGACGTATACACGGCAGAGGTGGTGGACGAGGACGGAAGATCCGCGGGACACGACGACGTACTCGCGGGGATAGCCGCGGGGATACAGACACGTCTTCCGGGATGGGACTGGGACTCTACTGAGACTTAGCTCCCTCGACGGTCTGTCTCAGAGCCTCGACGCCCTCGTCGTAGACGGCGTCTCCGACTACGACTGTATCAGCGTACTCCGCCATCTCCTCCGCCTTCTCGTACGAGTCTATTCCTCCGCCGTAGAAGAGCGCGGCGTCTTCGAGAGCCTCCGAGACTTCCTCGACTACGTCAGGATCGCCGTATGTCCCCGAGTACTCGACGTATATGATAGGTAGGTTAAACGCCTTCTCGCCGACGACTGCGTAAGAAGCGACGTTGTCGGCATCTATATCGGTGTAGGAGTTGGTTAGCTCAGCCACCGCGCTGTCGGGGTTGAGAACGATGTAGCCCTCCATCGCTGTCCGATCCCACCGTATCTCGTCCCTCTGATCCTTAACCCACTCCTTGTGGGCACCCGTGACCCAGAGGACATCTCCCGCGTTGAGAACCGTCGGAACGAAGACCCAGTCGACGTCGTGTACCACAGCGGAGGGGTTCGAGGGTTCGAGAGTCAGAGGAACTTCCTTCTCCCTCAGAACCTCTGTGAGTGTGTGTATCTTCTCCTCTGTGATTCTCTGTGTACCTCCGACCATTATAGCGTCGGTGCCCGAGTCACAGACCTCGACTACGTCTTCCCTGCTGATATCCTTGTCTGGGTCTAGCTTCGTGATGTGATCCCAGTCGTTCCAGTCGCCGAAGTTCATGGGTCTGAGTCAGTCTCCGAGATAAAAAGAGTTGACTATATAATTCACTCGTCGAAGATCTTCCTGTCGACGAACCAGAAGATACACGCTCCTATAAACTGGGTTATAATGAGGTTGATCTGGACGGGGAGGCTGAGAAGGTCTAACACAGTCATAGGCAGCATCATCACGAGAGTAGAGAGCTGCCACCTGCCGTGGTAGATGAGGTATCTCTTCTCCTCACCGTCGGCAACTGGCAGGCGGCTCAGCAGCGGAAACGACCTGTCGGAAGTAGACATTGACAGCCTCGGGAGGGATTTGAACCCTCGACATAGTCCTTACAAGGGACTCGCTCTGGCCAGTCTGAGCTACCGAGGCACTCAGTCCTTCTACTACATTACGAAGTTCGTCCACTACGGCTTTAAGCTTTTTCTTCGTGTCTCGGTTCGACCCCACTCTATCAGTCCACGAGAGCCTCTACGGCGGGAAGCTTCTCCCCCGACAGGAAAGACGTAGCCGCGCCACCGCCCGACGATATGTGGTCGAAGCCCTTGACGTCAAGTGCGTCTATCGCCGCCGAGGTGTCACCGCCCCCCGCGACCGAGAAACCCGCCTCGGAGGCTCCTTCGAGTACCGCTTTTGTCCCTCTTGAGAACTCCTCCCTCTCGTAGACCCCCGGCGGACCGTTTACGACGACAGTCCCGGCTTCCTGGAGTATCTGGGAGTACTGTGCCATAGTCTCTACGCCTATGTCGAGAGCCTGTGACTCGACTGGTAGCTCGTCGACCCCGACCTCGACCCTCTCGCCGTCTCTCTCTACTGCGACGTCCCTCGGAATCTCTACGCTGTCGCCGAACTCGTCGAGTATCTCCTTCGCGTCGTCGACGAGTTCCCAGTGTCCCTCGTCACGCAGGAACTCCTCTGTCTCGTCTCCGACGTCGACGCCCCGAGCGATGAGGAAGATGTTGCCCGCGATACCTGATATAAGAACCCTCTCAGCGCGGTCTTTCGACAGGACGTTGTGCGTGACGTCTACGGTGTCGACCGGCTTTCCGCCGCCGAGCGCGAAGACTCTCGGCTTCTCCGACTCGGTCACGCCTCCGAGTACACGTAGCTCCTTCTCCATCAGATCTCCGGCATACGACGCGAGACGACGCGGGAAGCCCACGAGAGAAGGCTGTGACCGGTGTGCGGCTGAGAAAGCGTCGTTGACGTAGGCATCGAAGAGGGGTGCGAGCCTCTCTACTTCGTGTGTCTTCGCCGCCCTCTCGGGCTCCATCGTCATGTACTCCTCCGAGTAGAAACGCACGTTTTCGAGGAGGAGGATCTCCCCTTCGTCCACCTCCTTGACGGCTTCACGTGCACCCTCTCCGAATATCCCGTCGACGTATCCCACCTCCCTCTCGCTTGATACGAGTCTTCCGAGCCTCTCGGCGTGTCTTTCGAGGGTGGTGAAGTCGTCCTTGCCCGGGCGCGACTGGTGGGCTAAGAGGACGAGGGCAGAGTCGGAGAGACGTCTTATGCTGTCGAGATGTCCGCGGAGCCTCTTGTCGTCGAGTATACGTCCCGTCGCGGGGTCTATCGGCGAGTTGAAGTCGACGCGCATCAGCACGCGTTTCCCCGCGGATTCGAGGTCGTCGAGAGAGGACGGAGATGTATTCATTGTCTTATCGTATCTCTTAGTCTGATTATACCTTATGGTAGTTTTTTATCCGTCGCGTCCGTGTCTCGAACCACAATGTCGCTGTCGAGAGAGATACGTAACGGCTTCATAGCTGGACTCGCGCTTCTCGCGCCGCTCGCCGTGACCTACTTCGTCCTCAGGTTCATATTTGGGAAGATCACGGGCTTCATCGAGCCTCTCATAGAGATAATCGGTCTGACTCAGTACACAGCCAACCAGGAGATAGTTGCACAGATAGTCGGTGCTCTCATCGTCTTCGTCTTCGTGACCCTCGTCGGATCTGTGGCGAAGAAGGGGGTCGGTCAGACAGTCTTCGCCGAGTTCGAACATCTCGTACAGCGTATCCCGGTGGTCAGTCCGATCTACTCTAGTGTGCGTCAGGTCTCGGACGCCCTCATGGAAAGGGATACGAGGTACGACAGCGTCGTAGTCGTTGAGTGGCCCCGTAAGGGCGTCTACACGATGGGATTCGTCACCAATGACAGCCCCGAAGAGATTGAGAGGGTGGTCGACATTCGTGAGCGTGAGAGTCCGGAGACGGACGAGTCGGACGGCGATCGAGACGCGACCGACGAGGACGTCTATAATGTCTTCATACCCATGAGCCCCAACCCCACGGCGGGCTTCCTGTCTATGGTACCCGAGTCACGTCTCACCGAGGTTGACATATCCGTTGAGAAGGGTCTTAGGATGGTTCTCACGACGGGAATGACTGGCGACGGTGACCACGACCACAACCACCACGACAGCCAGACTCAGACTGATGATCTCTCCGACCTCGGCGTTTCGTCCGACGAGACACAGTCCGAAAGGAGTTAAGTTAAGGAGACTCGGTAACAAGGGTCAGAGTATGGAAGTCACGGATATCACGCGTAAGATACGGTTCGGACACGTAACTCTGATACTCGGCTTCGTGGGTGCTGCGATCTCTTACTCTCAGACAGCGCCGACAGAGCTCAACGAGTCGACCGTGAGTCTCTCTGTCTTCGCGTGGACTCTCATAGCGACGTGGGTGAGTGTCGAGTTCTACAAGGGGAAGCTCGTCGAGGAGAAGGAGGATCTCAAGAGATGGAACGAGGACTGGCGCGCGACCGTGATAGATTACAGGAACGAGAACCAGGAGCTTCAGGCTGAGAACGAGGAGCTACGTGACACTATAAAGGAGATTACGCGAGAGAACCACGAGCTAAAACAGAGGCTTGAGGATCAGGACGCCGTCGGAGCCGACTCCGAAGACGGCACGTCGGAGTCGGACGACGCCGAGGCTATCGAATGAGAATAATCTGATAAAGGAACAGACATCGGAACTCGAACTCGAAAATTTAGTCTTATTCTAAGAGACGTTGAAGCCTTCTTCCTTGAGAAGATCCTCGACCCTTCCCTCGTGGTTGCCCTGAAGCTCTATCGAGCCGTCCTCGACAGTACCGCCGCACGCTAACTGCTTCTTGAGCTTCGTGGCTATCTCACTTACGTCGATGTCGTTGGGATCGAATCCCTCCACGATAGTTACTTCCTTTCCGTATCTCCTCTCGTCGACTCTCACCGAGAGAGCCTGTGACTCCTTTGCGACGTCCTCACATACACAGAGTTCGTCGGGTAATCCACAGGTTGGGCAGACCTCAGGCATTATCTACGTTATACGGGTGCAGACAGCGACTTGGCTTCTCTCGCTGTCTCCTTGAGCATGAGCACGTCGCCCTCACGCACGGGTCCCATCGCGTTACGCGTGAGTATACGACCCTTGTCGCTTCCCTCTAGGACGCGCGCTTTGACCTGCATCGCCTCTCCGTGCATCCCTGTCTTACCTACTACCTCTATGACTTCCGCAGGAGTCGCGTCCTGGCTTTGCTGTGACTCTTCTCCTTCTGTGGACATTCTCGTGGGTACATAGTGAGAGGGGGGCGATAAGGGTTACGCTTACTAAGCCGTCCTAGTCTCAGACCAGAACCCCGAGTATCCTCCTCGAAACCACGAGGAGAAGAGCCGTCGCCACGACTACCATCACGACGTCGAGGACTCCACCCGCGCGTAACATATGGCGTCTGTCGATGTAGTCGGTTCCGAAGACTATCGCGTTCGGCGGGGTCGCGACGGGAAGCGCGAAGCCGTAGCTAGACGTCACGGCACCCGCGACAGCGAGAAGAACTGACGTCTCGACGTCCCCGTAGACGCCGCCGAAGGTTATCAGAAGAGGCGCGAGTACGGCTGCCATAGCAGTGTTCGAGGCTAGTTCTCCGACGCCGACCGTGAAGACGGCGACGACGAGTACCACGACTACAAGTGAGGCTCCCTCTAGGGGTGAGAAGACTGAGTCGGCTATCCACTTGGTCGCGCCCGTGTCTGACAGCGAGCTAGCTAGCGAGACTCCGCCGCCGAAGAGCACGAGAGTACCCCAGTCTATGTCTTCGATGTCTTCCCAGTCGACCGCGCCCGAGACCACGAGTGCGGGAACGGAGGCGAGACCCACTATTACGTAGTAGAGGGCACCCTCGGCTCCATGGGTTCCGAAGACGGTCAATCCGTCGCCGCCGAATACCGTCGTGTGCCACGTAGTCGGAACTACGCTTTCGAAGACGAATCCGAAGCCGCCTAGGAGCCAGAGGACTGCGGTCGCTCCGAAGACGTACGCTGTCCGGCGCGCCTCCGGAGTACCGAGACTCTCCTCCTCGGCTATGTAGCCGCGCGCCTTCTGTCTCGCGCCGCTGACGTCTTCGATCTCTGGAGGATACAGGACGTAGGTCAGTAGGAACCAGACGATCGGGAGCGTCACGACCACCATCGGCAAGCCAATCGCAAGCCAGTCGACGAAGCTTATCTCGACGTCTAAGAGGCTGTCGAGGTACGCGACTGCTATCGCGTTCGGCGGTGTTCCTATCAGACTCCCGACCCCGCCGACGCTCGCGGCATAAGCCGTCCCGAGAAGTGTCGCTACCTGGAGGTTCGAGTACTCGCCCTCGCCGCCCCTCTTACCGAGACCCTCTTCCCCGACGACCTCCTCGACAAGACCGACTCCTATCGGAACCATGACGGCTGTGGTCGCGGTGTTGGAGATCACCATCGACAGTCCAGCAGTCGTGACCATGACTCCGAGAACTAGTCTCCTCGGAGACGACCCCGTCTTTGCGAGGACGTAGTAGGCTATCCATCTGTCGATTCCGTGTCTCTGGAGAGCCTCCGCGAGCATGAAACCCGCGAGTATGAGGAATATAACCGGGTGGGAGAATCCGCTGAAGGAGTCGGCGACGTCGGGGTAGACTCCGAAGACTGTCAGGAGTATGGGTATCGAGAGCGCGGTAACCGGAAGCGGAACCGCTCCGGTGATCCAGAGGACTGCGGCGAATAAGGCGGTACCGACTGCGTACCTCGCCTCGGCAGAGAGTCCCTCGGCACTGACGGGGTATCCACCCACGGCGACCGCCCCGATTAAGGCTGTGACGACGATCAGGTAGCTCGTTCTCGTATCCATACTCTCCACTTCAGTTCTACACCGGTCTGAAGGGTTAAAAAGACCCGTTACGACAGAAGACGCGCGCCTTCGTCGTCTATCCCCGCCGTCTCGTCGAATACGTCTTCGCCGCCGACTCCGAAGACTGTCTCCCCGAGCATAGCCATGCTGGCTACTCCGCCTTCTTCCTCTATCTCCTCGACCTGTGTCTCGACCTCGTCGGTGACGAGACCAGTCTCGCGCGCGAACTCCCACGAAACCTCGATCAGACCCTCGACCGACGGGTTCCTCAGAACCTCGTCGAGAGCCTCCTCTCCCGCTTCGTTGATCCTCTCCATAGTCTCGTCGTCGCTCAGGACGTCGGAGGTGTCGAGGCCTCCGAGGACGGTATAGCCAATCTCTTCATCCTCGTCGTGGTCTATCTTCCCGAATGTCCCGAGCTCGGGAGCACCTTCTTCTACCCTCGTGACTATTCCCCCGAGAGACTGGGGGACTACGTCACCAAGTCCTGTCCCCGACTCGACGTCAGCGACGTGTGCGGCGGAGACCACCTGTTCACGTTCGAGTCCGAGACCGAAGACCTCGTTCGCGGCGAGTCCTGTCGCGAGTGCTGCCGCACCGCTCGCCCCGAATCCACAGCCGAGGGGGACGTCGGTCTCTATCTCGACTCGTGCGTCTACCGACATCATCTCCAAGACGCGCTCGACGGGCTCGAACTCAACTGTGTCGTCTTCGAGAACCACGACCGTCGAGTCTGCTTCCCCTACGTCGACTGTGACGCCGTCGTCTATGGCTATCCCCGCGCCCCTCGACCCGGTTTCGAGAGGGTCGTCGTGGACAGCCGACGAGAAGAAGCCGGTTATGTGTCCGGGCGCGAAGCCTCTCATTAAGGCTGTAGTCTCTGACGGTCGCGCGGGAACAGAACCGCCTCACGTATGTTGTCGAGTCCGAGCATCGTCATTATGAGACGCTCAAGTCCGAGTCCCCATCCGGCGTGGGGAGGCATTCCGTAACGGAAGGCGTCGAGGTAGTAGTCGAAAGCCTCGGGTTCGAGCCCCTGTTCGGCGATCCCGTCTCTGAGACGGTCGTAACGGTGCTCACGCTGCGCGCCGCTCATCAGCTCCATCTCGGGATGCATCATGTCGAACGCCTTCGCGGTCTCGTCTTCCTCGTTCTCCTGTACGTAGAAGGGCTTTATCTCGGCGGGCCAGTCAGTGATGAAGTAATGTTCGCCTATCTCCTCGCCTATGGCGTGTTCCGCCTCGGTCGTGAGGTCGT
The DNA here is from genome assembly GCA_041891055.1 of Halorutilales archaeon Cl-col2-1. Taxonomy (GTDB): domain Archaea; phylum Halobacteriota; class Halobacteria; order Halobacteriales; family Afararchaeaceae; genus Afararchaeum. The sequence goes on from CP169074.1 coordinate 1,667,271, forward strand.
CTCCCCATTCGAGATCCGCGCCGTTCGAGTTGGCTATGTTGAGACAGTCGTCGTAGGTGAGGTACTCGAAGGGCGTATCGGGAACTTCGAGGTCGACACCGAGTGCGTCTAACTCGTCGTCACACTCCTCGACGACCCTCTCGTACGCCGCGACTGTGACGTCCTGACAGATCTCCATCGCGTCTCTGTCGTCTATGAACGCGCTCTCGAAGTCGACGCTGGTCGCCTCGTTGAGATGGCGCGGTGTGTTGTGCTGTTCCGCCCTGAATATAGGACCTATCTCGAAGACGCGTTCGAGCCCCGAGCCCACCATCATCTGTTTGAAGAGCTGAGGCGACTGGTTGAGGAAAGCCTCGCGCTCGAAGTAGGTCATAGGGAAGAGGTCGGTACCGCCCTCGGTCGCCGTCGCGACTATCTTCGGCGTGTTTATCTCGGTCGCTTGCTGTGTCTGGAACTCTTCCCTGAGCGCGTCGAGTATCTCGGCGCGTATCTCGAATATAGCCTTGACCTCGGGCTTCCTGAGGTCGAGGTAACGGTTGTCGAGCCTCGTCGGAAGCTCGGCGTCGACCTTTCCGCTCGGGTCGAGTGGAAGCTCGGGCTCCGCCTCGTTTAGTACGTCTACCGAGTCGGGGAGTATTTCGAGTCCCGTCGGAGCGCGTTCCTCCTCCTCGACGGTTCCGGTTACAGCGACTACCGACTCGCGGTTGAGCGACTTGCCCTTCTCTATGACGTCCTCGTCGACGACCTCATCCTTGAGCTTTATCTGTATCTTGCCCGAGGTGTCACGTAGTATCACGAAGGCTATGCCCCCGAGGTCACGTACCTCGTGAACCCAGCCCTTTACGGTGGTCTCCTCACCGGCTTCGAGGTCGCCGGCATAAGTTCTGTCTCGACTCATTTTTCAACTAATCGTCCTCGCGCGTCCTTAAGTCAACCGACTTGGCGTGGGCTGGGAGTCCCTCCTCACGCGCGAGAGTGGTTATGGTGTCGGCGAGGCTACCCAGACCCTCCTTCGACAGCCTCTGAACTGTCACGCCTTTGACGAAGTCGTCTACGCTCAGACCTCCGTAGAGACGAGCGTATCCCGAGGTCGGAAGGACGTGATTCGTGCCCGTGGCGTAGTCGCCCGCGGCTACGGGCGTGTAGTTACCCAGGAAGACCGATCCGGCGTGTCTGACGCGGTCGAGGACTTCCTCGTCGTCCTCCGTGAATATAGAGAGATGTTCGGGAGCGTACTCACGCATCAGCTCGACGCAGTCGTCGAGGTCTCCGTAGAGAACCGAGGAGTCGTCTACTACTTGGCTCGCCGTCTCACCCCTCTCCATCTCGCCCATCTGTGTCTCGATCTCGTCCTCGATCTCGTCGGCGATACTTCGACTCGTCGCCACGGCTAAGACGCTCGCGTTCGGGTCGTGTTCTGCCTGTGCGAGCATGTCGGCGGCTACGAATTCGGGCTCGGCTGTCCCGTCTGCGACCACACCTATCTCGCTGGGTCCTGCGGGGAAGTCTATGAGGACATCACCCTGTACGAGTTCCTTCGCCGCCGTGACGTAGATATTTCCGGGTCCGACTATCTTGTCGACTCCCTCGACAGAGTCGGTGCCGTATGCCATCGCTCCCACAGCCTGCGCGCCGCCTATCTCGTATACCTCGTCCGCGCCTGCTACGCTCAGAGCGACGAGTGTAAGGGGCTCGGGACGCGGCGGCGTACACGCTATGACACGTTCTACCCCCGCGACCTTAGCGGGTATCACTGTCATGAGTGCCGTAGACGGATACGCCGCGCCCCCACCGGGGACGTAGGCTCCTACGGAGTCGAGGGGAACGAAACGTCTCCCGACCTCTATGCCCTCGTCGGTCTCTTCGGTGTAGTCATCGCGCACCTGTTTCGAGTGGAACTCCTCGATTCTACCAGCCGCTTCGTCTACGGCTTCGAGGACCCTGTCGTCGACCTCGTCGAACGCCGCCTCTATCCTACTTTCGTCCACACTGGGAGAGTCGAGATCGACGCCGTCGAACTTCGAGGTAAACTCCTCGACTGCGGCGTCGCCTCTCTCTCTGACCTCCTTGAGTATGTCGCCGACGTCTGGCACGACACGGTCGGTCTCTGTAGACCTGTCGATAATCTCGTCCCTCTCGTCGGGACTCAGGTCGGATATCTGTCGCATACGTCCTAATCATCTCTCGTCTCCTAACGGCTTTCGGTGTTCTCACACTCTAAACCGAGAGCTTTTTATCCTGTTACTGTTTAACACGCGGGTATGGACACAGGAATACTACTCTCAGGTGCCCCGAGCACAGGAAGCATAAAACCAGCCTTCGGACCCACGGGACAGATAGGAGTCTTACTCGGACTCATACTCGCTCTCGTAGTCCTGTCTTACATATTCTCGACCGTTGGGTACAAGAGACTCGACAGTAAGTAGCTCCTTTCTAACTTGATGTTTGTTAACCCTTGCCACGTTACTGTCTGGTATTTGTGACCCTAACCGTAATCGTTATTAAGTAATCAGTTCAAAAACAGTTAATCAAGAGGAAGAAAACTATGGCAGACAAACCACACATGAACCTGGCCATCATAGGCCATGTCGACGCCGGAAAGTCGACGCTCGTAGGACGTCTCCTCTTTGAGACAGGAAACGTACCCGAGCACGTTATAGAACAGCACAAGGAAGAAGCAGAGGAGAAGGGCAAGGGCGGATTCGAGTTCGCCTACGTGATGGACAGCCTTGAAGAAGAGCGTGAGCGTGGTGTCACAATAGACATCGCTCACCAGGAGTTCGACACAGACGAGTACTACTTCACCATCATCGACGCTCCGGGACACCGCGACTTCGTCAAGAACATGATTACGGGCGCGTCTCAGGCTGACAACGCCGTACTCGTCGTCGACGTCGACGAGGGTGTACAGCCACAGACGAGGGAGCACGTCTTCCTCGCGCGCACACTCGGAATAGACGAGCTCGTCATCGCCATCAACAAGATGGACACAGTCGACTACGACGAGGGCGACTATGAAGCCGCGATCGACGAGGTTGAGGAGCTTCTAGAGATGGTCAACTTCCCGACCTCCGATGTCGTCTTCACCCCCGTATCCGCCTTCGAGGGCGACAACATAGCCGAGCACTCCGACAACACGCCTTGGTTCGACGGTCCGACTCTCATAGAGGCACTCAACGACCTCAAGAAGCCCGAGGAGCCCGTAGACCTCCCGACGCGTATCCCGATACAGGACGTCTATACTATCTCGGGTATAGGTACAGTCCCCGTCGGACGTATAGAGACGGGTATGCTCCACCCCGGGGACGATGTAGTCTTCGAGCCCTCCGGATCTAGCGGAGAGGTCAAGTCGATAGAGATGCACCACGAGGAGGTCGACGAGGCAGGACCCGGAGACAACGTCGGTTTCAATGTACGTGGAATCGGACAGGAGGACACACGCCGCGGAGACGTCTGTGGACCCGTCGAAAACCCGCCTTCTGTTGCCGACACCTTCACGGCGCAGATAGTCGTGATGCAGCACCCGAGTGTCATCACAGAGGGATACACGCCTGTCTTCCACGCCCACACCGCACAGGTCGCGTGTACGATAGAGAGCCTCGACCAGAAGATCAATCCGTCGAGCGGAGAGGTTGAGGAAGAGAACCCCGACTTCATAAAGGCTGGTGACGCCGCTATGGTCACCGTCCGTCCCCAGAAGCCCCTGTGCCTCGAGCCTTCGAGCGAGATACCTCAGCTCGGCTCGTTCGCCATCCGTGACATGGGACAGACGGTCGCAGCGGGTAAGGTCATAGAAGTCGAAGAGAGCGACTAGCTCTTAACGACTATGCAGACTGCTCGCGTACGTCTTTCGGGAACTGAGCCCGACGACTTAGACCAGATTGCCGACGATGTGAAGGAGATAGCCGAGAGAACAGGTGTCAACTTCTCGGGACCTGTTCCTCTGCCGACGAAGGAACTCGAGATCCCCATACGTAAGAGCCCCGACGGTGAGGGCAACGCGACGTGGGAGCACTGGGAGATGCGCGTCCACAAACGTCTCATCGACGTCGACGCCGACGAGAGGACTCTCAGACAGCTCATGAGGATACAGGTTCCCGAGGATGTCTCGATCGAGATAGAGCTGGAGAGTTAAACCACAAGCCACAAAACATCTCTTAACTTATATAGAGTATAAAGTAGATAGAGGGCCGGTAGATCAGTGGTAGATCGCTTCCTTCGCAAGGAAGAGGCCCGGGGTTCAAATCCCCGCCGGTCCAAAACCTATGTTTTGGAGCATTCGAGAAACGTAGTTTCTCGATACGGTCCATACGAATTCTTACGGATTCCTCGGGAACACAAAACCACCATACAGCGACGGTTTTACCCCTCGCAAATACCTTCCCGTGAAAGTGAGTCTGACTCGTCTCGGAACGGAGGTCTGCTCTTTCCGGCTTTTATTTTGAGGAACCGAGGTGGTCGGCTTGGGTGGTGAGTCTGTTGGGACTAACATAGAGGCTGACGAGAAGATATACTGTGAGGACTGTAGCCTACATATCGACGCCGAGATCTGGGAGACACACCTCAAAAACAGACATCCCAGAGAATACGATCCCGAGACGTTCGACCTCAACGACTACATAGACCGCAGTGGCGGAGACGGGGACAACGAAGAAGACGTCGACTCTGGGGCGCGCGCGACATGCCGTAGCTGCGGAGAGACCTTCGAGACCCTCCAGGAAAGAGACGAACACGTAAGAGAAAGCCTGAGCTGTACTCTCGAAGAGGGACAGGAAGCGAGAACACCCGATTCTACAGACCTAATCGAGCCCATCACACACGGTCTCGAAGCAAAGACGGCGTTTGACCACGGAAGCTTAGACGCATACTTCGGTCTCGTCTCAGCGGTCTACGACCTCAGCGACGAGTACCCCGAGCATAAGTCAGAATCAGGGAAGAGCCAGACTATCGATGTCGACGGAGACATTAACTTCGAGGCTGTCGGTCGTGGGTTCGAGATTACGGCTATCAAGTACTGGTCGAGTCAGCTAGACCCGAGCAGTATCGGAAGGATAGACTACGACAGGGTCAACGAGTACTCGATACAGTGTACAGAGGTAGACGGACAGGCTGATATCTCTCTCGTGCTACGACCAAGCTGGGAGAAGATGGAGTCTCTCGACGGCGAGAGTATAGTTCCCAACGCTGAGACACCTCGTGGTCTCCGTGTACAGATAAATTCGAGCTATCTCGAACCCGACGAAGTCCTCCCAGCGGCTCGGTCTGTAGCTAAAGCCGTCGACTTTAACTCCAAGTATCTCCAGAAAAAGGATATTCGAAGAGACCTCTCGACGTGGACACAGATAGAGAGGCATGTCAGAATTAGGAGAGAGTACTCGGAGAGGATAGTCGGACACGACGGAAAGCTAACCGAGATCTCGAAGTTCTACGCGTCGAAAGACGAGAGCGTAGGAGAGTACAAATGGGACAATCAGGACGTTCTGGGGCGGATGACCCGTCTCAGTCTTGGTGAAGATGATCTCAGTGACATGGTGGATGTCGCGTATCCCGCGAATATCAAATATTACCATCTCAAGAATCCGAGACACTCCGTCCGAGACGCTATTGACCAACCGAAGGTAGAGGTACAGATCAAGGGCGACAGTATACCCTGGGAGAGGATCGACGAGGCTCGTGCAGACGCCGATACTATTCTCACGAATACCCTCCGTTGGTCGGGTATTCCGGTTAATCCGACCTCTACGGTCTATGTTGACGACGACGAGTTTACCGTCTCTCGAATGGAGTCGGATGAGGTCGAGTTCTACGTCGACCCGTGTGAGGAGATCGAAGACGCTCAGGAGGAGACTGCGGTAGGAGTCGTCGGTGTTGCCGACGAGATAGAGTTGGAGGCTCTCGAAGAGATCGTAAACAGACACGGATCGGCTTCAGTCGGAGAAGTTGCGGAGGCTCTCGACAGATCCGTCAGAAGCGTGTATAGATACGTCTCAGACAGGCTTTCGGCAGTTGTCGACCTCGACCAGGGCGAGCTCTCGATAAGCTCAGACTACCTCTTCGACAGGTTAGACGACCTCTTGGAGAAGGGAGCCAGCGTCTCGTCCGACATAGCCCAGCAGCTACGCAGTGAAAGAGCCGCAGCCGCGTCTGACTCGGCGTTAGAACGTTTCGCTACTAGATGGGGTATAGAAGGCAATCTAAAGCGCGACGACGAACTCACGGTTCACCAGGACAGGATGACGAGATCCGAGGCTAAGGAGCTTCTGCGATCCGCATACAGTGTCTTGGGAGCACGCCGCGGCTACGACGAGGTACTCAGTATTACGTTTAGATTCGCGGACGATCCCGATGACTATCTTACATTCGGTAAGTACGGTGAGAGAACCCAGCTTGTGATTCAGAACGACGACTGCCGCATAACGTCAGAGCTGAGACCGAGATAATCCGAGATCGGACAGCCTAAGCTTTACTCAGTTTATGTTTTATTTCTGATATATCCATCTAAGAAACGCCATAGGGCGGTATCTTACTGTTTTCAGCGACTATACCGCGCGACATGAGTAGCTTCTCGATCTTGTGTGTAACTACGTCTACAGAGCTATGCGACGTCTAGATGTTTCGCCAAAATCTGTCAATATCCCCTTATATGTGTGCGTAAGCGCGCAAAATCAAAACCCGCCGTAGCCTCTTTTTGTCTAAGTGATCCAGTTGATCCACGGGAAATGAGGGTAGTTAAAGTAGAGATCATACGCTATTTTAATCGGAGACTTGGGAATAACATACATAGGAACGGCTAAGGATTTATTGCTATCTATTGGAGTTCAAAGTTTGAAAATATATCGGGGGAAGTGAGAATGTATGTAGTTTAACACTCAGAAACTAGGGTATGTACAAATCCTAATCTAAGGCATTATTACTTATTAGATTTGTATTATGCTTGTACTATCCTATTTTCAATCCCAGTTAAGCCTTATTCCCTCATTTCCATATTTCATCTTTCTGATATATATCATTTATCTTAATCAAATATATCAAATAGGATACATTTCACCTAACTTTTATTAACAAATCTTATGTACTGTCCTAAGGGGTGTTAAGAAATCAGACTATACATTCGATCAGATAGCGGGAAAAAACCCCGGTTCCAATTGCCCTGGAACTACCACATGTCTTTCCAGAGTTTCATATACCAAGCTCTGGACAAATACGAGCCGGAGATAGCTACCAAACTACATCAATACCCTCATGCACCACCATTCTCGTTCAGCGAATTCATCCAAACCGGTCCTTTTCAGGCTACAGATGATGGGCTAATGTGTGAGAGCGGATATTGGATCGTCACGTCTGACGATAAGAGAATCATAGACGCTGTGGCTAACCATGCTCAACATGATAGCAAGCTAACTCTCGGACACACAACAATCCCCGTCACTGGAGTAGATATTGAGAAGATCCAGGGTAAGGAGAAAGAGAGGTACAAGTCTACGAGTCCGATATACGTAAGTCAAAGAGGAGAAGATGGAGAAGTAGAGGATCTTTTCCCAGAAGACGGAATGTGGTACTCTCGTCTGAAGGACAGCGTTAGAGATAGGATTCGTCATGAGAGAACTCTCCCAGATGATTTCCAGTTTATCATCGATGAAGTCCATTGGTCGAAGAAAAAACGCCTACGTTCGGGAGATGGATGGCGATCCTGTTCTCGACTAGAGTTAACGATCAGATCCGATCTAGAGACGAGTGAGTTCATTCAGCAACAAGGGCTCGGAGAAAAAACTGGGATGGGTTTTGGTAATCTCATGCCCACCAATGAAATCCCGGAGGAGTGGCGATGAGTATTCAAGCAGATATTGAAAAGTTTGAGGAAGGAAAAGAGAAGAAACTTCTCTTCAAGCTCTCCCAAGATGCATTCGTAAATGAGGGGGCGGTCGAAATGGCGAGGGGTCTTGGGGACTTAGTGGAGATAGAAAGCAACAAGATACTGATTAACTCAGAGGCTTCGAAATCAGAAGTAGCAGAGCGGGTAGAAGATATATTAAGAGAAGGATTATCTCAGACACACCGGAGAACTAACGTAGCTCACCAGATTAACGATACTGTTGATGAGAGAGACGAGTTAGATGATAGCCTGAGAGTAGGTGCACCAAACACACATTTTCCGATGGATTCTGACGAAGATGAGACGGTGTACGAAAATGATACAGTTAATATTGAAGAGCTAAGAAATGTCGGCATAGATCCATCGGAGATAGATATAGACGAAGGTGATGAAAAGAGCCTCTATACGCTTTCGCCGACATTCGTAGGAAGACCACAGCCGGGAAGATACGGTTTCCAAGCCTCCCTCGATAACACTGAGGATTACTTTGATATATTTACGAAATACATAGAAGGCGAATATGAAGGATCAGAGGATGACTACTGTACCAACTGTGGTTCCAGTGGAATACCAAGCTGGCAGGTGGAGGACGAAGAAGGAAATAAAATTAAACTAGAGCACAGCCAAGCATCCTCAATACTGTTAACTAAGTCGAGTAATCCGTCTCCTCTTGGTCAGGGGTCACCCAAAAGCAGTTATCAAGGTAGATGTGTTTCGTGTCTTATAGCAGGATTCTATTACACGCTGATCGAGAAAGCAGTTCGTCTCGTAAGTTTCGATGATGGGGGAGAATACCGTATTTTTACTCCAGTAGGTGACTTTGAGGAGTTACGTAATATACGCGGAGATCTGACTAACATCTGGGAAAGCGGAGGTGAAGGAGGAAGAACTATTAATGAACCTACATCGAACAGCAAAGCTCGGCAGCAGAATATAGGATCTACAAGAAGTAGATCCAAGGGGATACAGATACTCGACTTCTTCAGCGAGGTTCTCAGACAGGGTAATATAGATATTGTAGGAGGAGAATACTCTAAAGAGACGATTCACAGACCCACTTCTCTAATAACTTATATTACCTCTCCAATGAAGAGTGGCAACTATGTTAGAGAGATAAAGTCGTTTGAAAGTGTGGATTCGGACAGTTGGATATACGAAGTTGTCCGTGAGAGAGAGTTAGAACCAGAAGGTCAAGAAGATGAAGATTGGGATGAGAGTTACTGGGCTGTACCCGACGTTTTGTCTTGGTTTGCAAATATATCCCAGAATAGCGAGGAAGTTGGAATAGACGAGAAGGATATGATTGGCTACGGGATAATAGAGAAGGATCTAAAACAGATAGAGAGAGGTCTATTCGAGCTTCTGAAGAAAGTCGAGAAAGAGAAGGGGGAAATAACTCCCTATATGTTACCCATCGCAAAAACAAGAAACTATTTCGGAGATATCATGAGACAATCAGCAAGCACTGAGAGTATAGACAGTGAACAGATCGAGAGCATCACGAATGTAGCCTCCAACCTTGGGGGGATGTTCTATGACAGGGATAATATAAGCGTGCTAATATCCCTCCAGAGCTCGAACACTCCCTCCGAGTTTTTACAAGCATTCGAGAAGGCGTCTATGCAGGCTCAAAAGATGATAACTGACGAAGGTGAAGGAGGAGAGGATGAGGAGTTCCGAAGAAAGGCAATAAACCGCTGGTCGGGAAAAGAAGACATCGAGACTGTTCTTGAATTAATAACAGATCCAGACAAGTTTGAGGACGCAAAAAGAATGTTCGTTATACAAGCATCGCTGTCGGCACATTACCAGAATAGTGTAAAGAACTACCAAGAGAGCCAGTCAGATACTGGAGGTGATCAGTAATGAAAGCAATAGGTATGAACTACCTGACCTATGTAGACCTCGGGAATCATAACGCAGGAGAAGGAGGAAGTCAATTATCCGACCTCAAAAAGTACGGAAACAAGCCCTACATCAGTGGACAGGCATACCGACACTCAATCAAAGACGCTCTGAAAGCAATAGTCGATGACTTGAGTACTGTAGACTGCACTCCGAGGAACGCATGTGGGGACATAGAGAACTGCAAGCTGTGTGACCTATTCGGTTACATGAATACTGATCTAGAACCCGATGACGGAGAACCCAATCCAAATAGAGTTTCACCGCTTAGGGTTAGTCCTCTAGTTGGGCAGTATGACATGCCGATAACGACAGATCTCGTCGTCCAATACGATGTAGAAGGCGATAATCGTATGGCACGCCGGGAAATAGAGGAGAACGTATTCAAGGGAGGGATTGCGCTGGATCTAGATTCTATAGGAAGACGAGAGAATGAGGAAGTCAATACAGACAGGGACTACGACGAGCAGTATCATCGTGAGCTTGAAAACGAGATAGACGAAGACGAGAGGAAAGAAAGAGCGAAGGAACTCATAGATGCTGTTCAAAACAGCACACAGCTAGCAGGTCAGGCTCGCCACATGGCAGATTTCATGCCGGATCTTCTGGTAGTCTCAAGCCAAGACCAGTACAACCAGAGAGTAAGCAATGCATTACATGTTGACCCCGAATCCGGCGAACTCAACACAAAATCCTTCGAGAGCGTACTCCAAGACCTCACTAATATGGAGTCTGACGGTGAGGGGAAGGTGTGGGTCGCTGGAACGTATAACCCCGAAGTAATCTCAAACTGGGATGAAGTGATGGAAACCGCCGAAGAAATTGAGGGAGTGACTATTGTTGATACCGTAAGTGGATGTTATGAGGCGGTAAAAGAAGAAATCGACTCGGAACTATAGTATAATGACCCAACAGATCCTCCGAGCTACGCTTGACGTACCTTTCGAGTGTGCATTTAGAGACCCAGACTCGATGAACGCCTTACCTACATACAGTGTTCCACCAGTTACTACACTCCAAGGAATGCTATATGCTGCACTTGCACGTCCTTCCCTACTTTTCCAGTCAGGTAGAAGCCGGTATATTCCAAAAGACCTGAGAGATGATGAGGAAGAGTTTCGTAGGGAGGTTCAAGACAAGTGTCAGTTTGGCATAAGAGTCATAGAACAAGGGAAAGAGTACAACGGTCTGAAGACTCGTCAGAAGATGGAGGATAAAAGAGGGCAAAATGACGCGAGGTATAAAAGCTATGTGACAAATGAGGAAACTTTGATCGAGCCCACATTTCGGATTTATATAACTGAAAATGGAGGGGAGGAATACCTAGATATATTCAAGCAAGCTCTTGAAGATCCTTCTCGAATGCTGTATTTAGGACGCTCAGATGATATAGTAGATGTATGTGATGTTCATCTCATTGAAGCCGAGAAGGTAAACAAAACCAAGAGTCTGGACTGTGTCGTCCCAAGTGCTGAAGGAGAGCATCTAGAGATGTTGCCCGTGGAGCCAGATCACAGATCCGGTCGTTCTACAAAGCCTCCAAGAGTCAAGGCAGTTTCAATAGATGGTGCCGAGGTGGGTAGTTATTATCGTACTTCAGATGGGGAAGAGTTTGTATTTATAACTTGATTCTTTTTTAAGTTTTTCTCAGCTTCCGTCGAAGAGTTGAACTAATTTCAATCCCACTTAGGCACTATTACGACTCCGAGACGCTCAGAACCTTGACCGAGAACATGAGACAATTTCAATCCCACTTAGGCACTATTACGACGAACGAGTCTCTTCGTATCCTCCTATCGATACCATCATTTCAATCCCACTTAGGCACTATTACGACTCCGAGACGCTCAGAACCTTGACCGAGAACATGAGACAATTTCAATCCCACTTAGGCACTATTACGACGAACGAGTCTCTTCGTATCCTCCTATCGATACCATCATTTCAATCCCACTTAGGCACTATTACGACAGTTCCTCCATGCGTTCGCTCCAAGCCGACTTAGTCGAATTTCAATCCCACTTAGGCACTATTACGACAGTTCCTCCATGCGTTCGCTCCAAGCCGACTTAGTCGAATTTCAATCCCACTTAGGCACTATTACGACAGTTCCTCCATGCGTTCGCTCCAAGCCGACTTAGTCGAATTTCAATCCCACTTAGGCACTATTACGACAGTTCCTCCATGCGTTCGCTCCAAGCCGACTTAGTCGAATTTCAATCCCACTTAGGCACTATTACGACAGTTCCTCCATGCGTTCGCTCCAAGCCGACTTAGTCGAATTTCAATCCCACTTAGGCACTATTACGACACGTCTTCGTCAACGAAACTTATTCCGCTGTCGATCAATTTCAATCCCACTTAGGCACTATTACGACATCATCCACGCGAACCACCAGTGCTTCAGAGGCGTCATTTCAATCCCACTTAGGCACTATTACGACCGTATCTGACCTGCCGGACAGGGGCTTTCGAGCACCGAAATTTCAATCCCACTTAGGCACTATTACGACCCGGGCGATGCGCGCGGATATGCGGAGCAGTTAATCCATTTCAATCCCACTTAGGCACTATTACGACCAACTGGAACGGACTAATGAGGACTCTTGGAGGACTATTTCAATCCCACTTAGGCACTATTACGACAACTTCGTAGTCTACATCAAAGTCTTCGTTGTCATCATTTCAATCCCACTTAGGCACTATTACGACAACTTCGTAGTCTACATCAAAGTCTTCGTTGTCATCATTTCAATCCCACTTAGGCACTATTACGACAACTTCGTAGTCTACATCAAAGTCTTCGTTGTCATCATTTCAATCCCACTTAGGCACTATTACGACTTTGAGATTGATCCAGACGATTCTTCTCCCTGGCGTTATTTCAATCCCACTTAGGCACTATTACGACCGTAGCCGCGCCGCTAAACGCTCCCTCGAGGAGACTCGCATTTCAATCCCACTTAGGCACTATTACGACGAGAACGAGGTCGCGCGCGAAACGAGAGAGTATCTTGAATTTCAATCCCACTTAGGCACTATTACGACGGCAAAAAACGGAGTCGCTGAATCGAGCGGTCGAGGATATTTCAATCCCACTTAGGCACTATTACGACACGACTGCGAAACCAGCCCTCGACTGAGGATAGATGGGATTTCAATCCCACTTAGGCACTATTACGACTATGCCGGCGAGCCAGCTATATTGAGGAGCCGAGTCATTTCAATCCCACTTAGGCACTATTACGACTCGGAGAAAGCCAACTCTGATGACATGGTGCTCGAAGAATTTCAATCCCACTTAGGCACTATTACGACAATATCTCGAAGAGAAGTCGGGAGTCGATGAATCATATTTCAATCCCACTTAGGCACTATTACGACAATACGGCGAGAGACAATCATAGTTCGTTCTTTGACATTTCAATCCCACTTAGGCACTATTACGACCAGCGACTCCTATATTTCAGGACCGGCACATGGAGAAATTTCAATCCCACTTAGGCACTATTACGACTCAGGACCCGCACATGGAGAAGGGGATAACGCGTTCATTTCAATCCCACTTAGGCACTATTACGACGGAAGGTAACTGGACAAACATCGATGAGTCTAAATTCCCATTTCAATCCCACTTAGGCACTATTACGACTATGAGATCGGATCCTCTGAGATCGGCATCTTCGAGATATTTCAATCCCACTTAGGCACTATTACGACACGATCCCGCCGCGGAGTATGAGGACAGTCTATGGCATTTCAATCCCACTTAGGCACTATTACGACTCTCCATCTCGGAATCGGATGTCACCGTCTCTCGCCAATTTCAATCCCACTTAGGCACTATTACGACAAGTTCGAGAGCTACACGTTCGACCTCGCAGTCGGTCATTTCAATCCCACTTAGGCACTATTACGACAGAGACTTAATCAAGATCCAGAAACGCGACCGGCAATATTTCAATCCCACTTAGGCACTATTACGACCCGTTATACTGAACGGTCGTCGAGTCGGTAATCAGTTCATTTCAATCCCACTTAGGCACTATTACGACCGCCGGCAGAACTCCCAGTTTCTCGACTATGACTTCATTTCAATCCCACTTAGGCACTATTACGACTGCATATCTTCTTGATCGGCATCTTCGACACACTCTCGCATTTCAATCCCACTTAGGCACTATTACGACCTAGAGTAAGAAATTTATACTAGATAAGTGTTCTTGAAGTATTAGCCTTCAAAGATAGGCTTTTCTTCGCTAGCCCATGTGGTAATGTAATCTGGTATAAAGGGGCTAGAATCGAATCATAAGAATCGATTATCTTCTAAAGACTCACCAATTGTCTCTGTCTCGACCCAATCCGGATTAGAAACCTTATACACAATAACTTGATCATCCCCTTGGACAAGCCCATCCAGACCAGACTTTATTTCCTTATACTCGCTCTGAGTTAATTCCCCATCAAAAACACTATTTTGCCTCCAAGTTAGCCATTTTCGTAAGTAGTCACATAGCTTTTGAGTTCTACTTGCTTTAACATCGTATACTATTATAACGTTCATTTTCATCTAGCAGTTGTTGGTTGATACTCTTCTATCTCCAGAATATGCTTAGTTATGCGATGGCATTCCTGACGTATCCATCGTCTCCAAGACATATTACGTCTGATTTGAGGATGTTTCCTAGTTTGCAGTAGACGTTCATCGAAAGCATCAACAAAAGTCGATTTAGCAGATTCATTCATACTACAGAAGTCCCCTTCCTTCTCGAAATCGTCAGGGGTTATTTTTCCTTGGTTAGCTAGACCTATAATCAGCCTGTCAACTATCAGAGGCTTGAAAATTTCAGCGATATCCAGACTTAGACTATACCGTCTCTCGTGTGGCTCGTGGAGAAAACTCACTGTCTGGTCAAGACGTGTATGATATATTTCTGTTACTATAGAACCATATAACATTGAATTACCATAACTCATTAAACTATTAGAAGGATCTTCGGGAGGATTCTTAGAACGACCGTTCAATTCCATTCCATCAGCGATTACGTGGTCAAAACCATCGTAGTATATCTTACGTGCCTCACCTTCGATTTCCATTAATTCAGGTATAGACTCTGCATTCTCGAGAAGCTGTTTTCTAAGTTCAAGTTCTTCATCAGCTATACAGCAATTGTTTTCCCCATATCTAAGTAGGGTTAGCCTAAGGTTTTCTATACTACCTTTGACGAATTTTCGAGCTAACTTCAGACGCTTTTCTTCGTCTAAATAATATTCAGACTGTTTTGTCACACACATCCCACTCAGAATAGGCTTAGGTGGCTGAAAACAGCCTAAATACTTGCCGCCATAACTAAAGACATGTAATGTTGTGTTGGTTTCTTCAAGTAGATCATGGACTCCAGGGGTTATGGTAATCCCCTCAGTAGCGAATATATCATAGACTTTCTCAATAGGAATTGGTGTCTTGTCGTTCTCAGTTTCGAAATAAAGAGTGTTCCGTTCCCGAGTTAAGGTTCCCCTTGAATTTATGTAATATCTATCTTTCATGCAAAACAGAACTCCCTCATACTACATTTTTTACAGGCAGTTTTCCACTCCGGATCTGGACAATCCCCCTCGATAATCTCTCGTATGTTTTTAGTCACCTCATCATGTCTTTTCTGGATGTCTTCAGACCAATCCATCTCTTTTTTTGTGCTTTCTTCAGGGTATCTTAGAATACCCACAACTTCAGTTTCTTTTTCCGAGTGGAGTAAATGCATATAATGAATCAGTTGTATTTCATCAGCATCTTGATACGTAGAGGAGCGTTTGACCTCGTTTATCTCTATTTTGTCCCCCTTGCGTATGAAATCTATCTGATTATTTCCGATATTTTTTGTATCTTCTCTCTTGAAGCTATCTGAGTCAAGTAATTCCCCAAGCTTCACGTATTCGTTCTCATCTGCATAAAGAATCCTATAATGGTGGTACCAGAGCTTAGTTTTACATATTGTATAGTAGTGATAGTGCTGTCCAGTAAGCTCTCTTTCAGATATCATCTATAGTTGTGTACTAGATCGAATGTCATCTGGTATTCTTCTTACCTCAGTGTCTGGGGGTATTACCCCATACTCATAACTATACTCTATGTTGATCACCTGAGTTCCTTCAATTTCACCGTATTCATCCTTAAATCTATGGGGAGGATCGAGAGTTATATCATCACTAACTAACCACCACTTGGGTATAGGGACAGTATATTCTCTGAGAAAAACGCTCAAGTCCTCTTTACACTCATTGTAATAGTCTTCATGTACTCCACATCTACCATTCCTATCGCAATCATGGAATTCTTTCCATAGGTCACTAGGTAATGGAGACTCCGAATTGTGATGATATTTGGAAGGCAACATAGAGATACGTCGACTGCTATCCTCACGGATATTCAGATCTTCCGATCCTTCTGTCTCGTCCTCACCCAACCTTCGTAGCTTTCCATAGAGTAGGTCATTCGAAATAGCATTTCCGAACTGAGTTGTGTTCATATTCATCTTACTTAGATCCACTCCTGTGTACGATTCTTCTACCCACTTCAGGCTGTCTTTAAAGCTATACATGCCAGCATTCTCGAAGACCTTCTCAGTCTGTTCTAAGATCTTCCACTTCTCTTTTTCCTCAGGACTTTGATCTTTGTAGCCTGCGTAGGGGTACCACGTATCTGTATCTTCATCCGAAATCGGAGAAAAGACTACACAACGATACTTGTGATTTTGATCATCCTGTTTGAAGCTTGCACACTGATCACAGTTACAGTCCTCCGAGCTGGGTCTATATCCTTCTCTGTGGAGTCTGCCTGCCCTCTGTATTACTGCGTCGGCAGGTGCTATATCAGTCAGAAGCAAATCCGCTGAGAGATCGAGACTGATCTCACACACCTGTGTGGATACGAGAAACTGTCTTTCATCCGGATTCGAATCTATTCCGAATATATCGCGTATCTCCTCTTCCTTATCTTGCCTATGGTCTTGAGTAAATTCGCTACTATAGTAGGTAACATTCTCACCGTCTTCCTTTAGATCCCAAGCGAGATCTCTAGCCCCAGATACAGTATTTTTGACTATCATCACCTTCTTCGCGTCACTTTCTTCTAGGTACTCTTGAACTTCGGAGGTGGTGAGTTCAGAGTTTTCTGTAATAACTTCAAATGCTTCTCTCACTCCCTGATCTTCTTCGAGTATCCCTTCACTCCGGACTTTCTCTGAGCCATCGAAAGCTCGGTCATTCTGTAGTTGTTGAGGCATGGTGGCGGTCATAACATACCAAGGCACACCAAGATCATCGAGTCTTCTTATCGTCGAAAGTATATGACCCGTGGTATATGCATCGTAGGCATGTATCTCATCAAATATAACTGCACTTCGTAACACGTTGCCCTTTGCTATGCTTGCCGTTTTGTATCCATTCACAAGAGAAGAGAGTAGATGGTCAACAGTACAGACTGTCACAGGCTTCTGGAACCATTTTCTTGCTTCTTCACCAAGGTTCTCTGATTTCCAGACCTGTTCTCCGGTACTTTCGAGGAAACTCTTATCCGCACCGTGGTATAGTGCTGCTTTGCTAGCTTCAATTTCCTCGTCTCCCTTGGTCATTGAAAGCAGAAGATTATTCGTAGTCACCTGGGTTGGCATCGCAAATATCATTCTGTCTGCTTTCTCTTCTTCTATCATCTTCTGCCCCCACTGGAACGCTGTGTGGGTTTTTCCTTCACCACATCCGGCAAGCCCCAAGAGATGATCTGTATCAGTCTCTTCTATTTCTTTTTGGAAAGGTCGGAGTGATGAGAATAGATCTATATCGTCGGAATAGAGAGTCTCAAACTGGGTTTTTGGGTCTCCGGATTCCTTCGAGCTAACATAATGGTCAGCTTGGACTAAAGCGGAGTGTAAAAGAGTGGAGAGAATACCCACTTCCAGATAATCAGACTCTGATAGCTCCTTCTTTCGGTACTCACGTAACTGGGATTTAAGGCTTTTTTTCAGGTTAGTATCTATTTCAGTTTCCGGAAGACCGATACTCCCGACGTTATCCACCATTTTTTGAGTCCCAGATATAGAATAGAGTCTACTGTTTTCTGGTCTCATTTTGCCCATCGTGAATGGGGTATGGTGATGAAGAATAGCAAGAGTTAGAGAAACCCCTTGGTTTATAGGAAGACCTTCATCTCTAGCTTTTGCGAATGCGTAAATCCCACTTCTATCGCTATGAGTGGGTAAATTTGGTTTCTTGTCTTGTCTTACTGCATTTTTAGCTTCAGACTGCCATTCTTCATGAGCTTTCCCGACATCGTGGTAGAGTCCAGCTAACTCCCCGCAGTCTAGGATGTCACCGAAATCGGTTTCAAGTTCCCTCGCTATTCTTTTAACAGCATGTGAGTTGAGTATAGATCTCGTTTCCTTCGATACTTCTTCTAAATGAGTTTTAAGAGTTACTTGGTCGGAGATGGACTTCGAACGATCTAGTTTAGCTATGAGAGGCTGCATCCTCTTCAAATATATTAACTATCTGTCTTTAAATATTCATCTCCGAAAAGGATTATATGGATCAAAGATTGGTTCTATTAGTATAATAGTGCCTAGGTTGGATTGAAATACGAGATGCCCGTGCAGATAGCTCGACAGAAGGTATTGGCTTCTTTTTCCTGACTTCTTCTTCAAGCTCGATTAACCCAACCTTTTCTAACTCAGTACATCGTGATAGGTCGTAACAACAATTTCTCTGGCTCTATTAGTGATTCTTAACTAGCCGATTTTCCTGTAAATTCGGGTAGAAGACCTTGAATATACTCCATATAGACATTAATTCACACTCTCAATCCATGGTACTATCCGGAAGTTCAAAGTAAAAACGGGTATAACGATAACTATGGCTGAAGTCTGGATGACAGAGGATGAGATACAGGATCTCGAACTCCAAGCCGATAAGCTCAGAGATAGACTCATAATACAGCTTGGTGCTTACAGCGGTATGAGAATTGGCGAGATTGTAAACCTCCAAGTATCCGACCTAAACCAGGACACTGTTGATGGAGAACTGAGATACTTCGCGAAGGTTGAGGGGAAGAAGACCGATCAAGAAGCCGAAGGTAAGACAGAGACGAAGACCCGTGACGCTTGGATAACCCAGGATACCTGGAAAGACCTACAGACCCACATAAACCAGGAGAATCTCACTAATGACGACTATATCATGAACTCCAGATACGGAGGGAAGATACACAAAGACAGCGCGAGGAAAATAGTAAAAAGAATTGCTGAGAAAGCCTACGAGCAGACTGAAAAAGAGAAATTCCTTGATGTGAGTAGCCATGACCTACGACGCTTTTTTGCCCATCATCTGGCTGAAGAAAAGGGTGTTAATATACGTGTAGTTATGGATCTTGGTGGCTGGGAAGATCTACAGACATTTGTGAGGCACTACTTGGATAAACCAAGTAAGATGACTAAAGCCCAAGAGCTCGATAATGCAGGCTGGAGTTAAGACCCGACAATAGCACGCTCATACTTTCTACTACCACCAATATAACTAATTAGCCATTCACGTCTCCTAATTTTGAAAGTACCGAGATCCTTAATTCGTTAATTCCGGACAGCTCAGGGGAATTAGTATTACGCGATACGAGCGAGGATGTATCCATATGAAGACGTAGATGGATTACTATTAGACAACCTACTTCTGTCGAATAGGAAATATCCCATTTACCCGCCGCTTGATGGCATATTTCTAAAACCGCTGTAAGGCGTTGGGTTAATGGACAAGTTAAGTATCTTGAGTACGTGTATAGATTTGTAAAATGACCGTACTGAACTGTAATAGCTGTGGTCACGGCTGGAACTACTCCGGAGGTCTTACTGACTACACGACATGTCCTAATTGTGGACATTCAGTAAAGATTCCTTCGGCAGATAGTTCCAATTTTAAAGCAGAAGACGTCGAAGAGGAAATGGGATCGTTCGAAGAACGTCTCGACCGGTTAGAAGAGACGTTAACGAAGGTACAAGATGACCTCATTACTATCGAGGAGAAGATATCAGATAGAGACAAAGCCTCTTCTAAAACCGAGACTGACGAGAAGAGCAACGAGGGAGGTCTATCTCCCTATGACCCTACGATGGAATTTGAATTTTAAAACGACGGGAAGAACTCCTCCTATCACTTCTCGACGTTCTCGACTTCCTCTTGAGTCAAAAGATCCTCGATGTCCATCTTTTCCTCTATGTCCTCTGTGTCCGGGATCTCGGAAATTCTCTCTTCTTCGTCTTCTGAGTCGTCAGATAGATCCATATCTATCACTTCTACGTTCTTTAGGAAAACAGCATCCTCCCACGGTCGAAGTAGGTACGCTCCGGTACCTGCTACAGTGAGATAGGCTATACCGTCTAAGTCGCCTTCTTTCTTTTCGAATTTCCACTCTGTATTCTCCGGTAAATCTGGAAGACGTGTACTGAACCTACCAAGCTCTTTTTCGACCAAAGGTACGGCGAATTTACTATTTAACTCCGCGGTTAGAAGTGCGTAAGAAGAGTTCTCGAATATTCCCATGTCGAACTCCACAGTGGCTAAATGTCCATGTGCCTCGTTCTTTTTCTCTACCTTATCCGAAAATCTCTCTTCAGGAGGCAGTTCATCGAGGTCTTCCTCTTCGTATGATATGACGTTTATCAGCCTCGTCATTTTAAAATCGTCACCAACAACTACGAAATATGCCTTATCGCCCGAGGTCAGTTTCTCTCCGTCGTGGGTATAGACACACGACATGTCTTTTACTCCTCCGACCAGACGCCCTTCCCAGTATTCCTTGACTAATCTACGTGCTCTTTCTTCATCTGATAACTCTTGGTTGGGCTCTGTCTCTATGCCTACAACATAGTATGCTGTGGCATTACTGACCTTTACCGAGTCTATCTTCTCCCCCTTAGACAACTCTTTAAGACGGTTCTTTGCCGTAGTCTTGCTAACACCTGTATGCTCCGCTATCTGGGACGCCGTCCATACCGGACGGCTTCCGCTTTTCATGAGGGTCAAGACCTCCTCTTTCGTCAACTCCCTGTCTCTTCCGCGTGACACTATTGGCTATTCAATGCCTGTTAACTTAGCTTTTCTGTTCGAACTGAAACCCCGTTTCAGACATAAAGTTTAAGTCAAGGGATCTCATTAGTAACACTCAGGATGACATAACAAACACAGTGGTAATATCGCGGGAAAAGCTACCTGACCCCCAGATGCCCACGCCCTACCAAAGCACGGCATCTTTCGAGGGTCGGTGAAATACCCCATCAGAAGGGGTTGTATAGATACACCCATATTTAGAACCTCGACCAATTAATGGTTTGGGTTACTCTACTCCTTCTGATGGGTCGTCTAAGACGACCACAATGAAAAACGAAATACGAAACCAGAAACCGACAGAAGGCGAAAAGAGAACTAACAGAAACGGACGACGGGTACGAATACCTCTCACCTCAGAGATAGCCGGGACAGTGGAAGGGGTGGTTCCGGATGAGTGAACTACAGCCTCTCGAACCTGAGGAAGGGGTTGAGATGTATCTTGATACCCGAGAGGACGAGCTCAGTAGGGAGACGTTACGGAAACAGAAGACGCGTCTCGATGCTTTTCTGAGCTGGTGTGAGGACAGAGGTATAGAGAACCTCAACGAACTGACCGGCAGAGATCTCCAGCGGTACCGACAGTGGCGCAAGAAGGGCAAGGGGGACGGATACGGTAAGGTCAAAAACGTCACACTAAGGTCTAATCTCACTACACTCCGAGTTTTCCTCGAACACTGTGCGAATATCGATGGTGTCGAGAAGGGGATGCGAGAACGTGTTATGCTTCCTGAGGTGGAGGATGGAACGAAGGACAGTAAGATAGCCGAAGAACGTGTTAGGGATATACTCGATAAACTCGAAACCTACGAGTACGCGTCTCGTAGGCACGTGATGATATCCCTGATGTGGCACGGTGCTCTACGTATCGGGACTATACGTGCTCTCGACGTCGGTGACTTCGATCCCGATGAGCCCTGTCTGAAGATACGCCACCGTCCAAGCACAGACACACCCCTCAAGAACCGTGAAAGTGCAGAACGAGATCTTGCTCTCGGTGACTTCTACGCTCAGGTTATAGAGGACTACATCGAGGAGAACCGCCATGATGTCCAGGATGACTACGGAAGGCATCCTCTCATAACAAGTACAGAAGGAAGGCTGACAAAGACTCCATACAGAACTGCGGCGTATAGGGTCTCACTTCCGTGTTGGACAGATGACTGTCCACATGGCAAGCAGCGAAAGACGTGTGAATGGACGAGCCGCGATAAGCTTAGTCACTGTCCTAGTTCGAAGTCTCCTCACGACTTCCGACGCTCGTCTATCACATACCATCTCAAAGAGAACGTTCCTCCGGAGATAGTCTCAGACCGTGTCGACGCTACTCCTGACGTAATTGAGAAGCACTACGACAAGAGGAACGAACGCGAGAAGATGCGGACGAGGAAGGAGCTCCTAAACTTATGAGTCGGAACGCGGTCATACACAATACGGTTATAGTCACGCCCCCCGCCGGTCCAAAACCTATGTTTTGGAGCATTCGAGAAACGTAGTTTCTCGATACGGTCCATACGAATTCTTACGGATTCTTCGGGAACACAAAACCACCATACAGCGACGGCTCCACCCCTCGAAAATACCTTCCCGTGAAAGTGAGTCCGAATAATACAGGGACTGAATGTGAGTAAATAAGACAAAAGACTCTATACACAGTTATGCCAGAGACAGAGGATCTACTCCTCCACTTCTATAACATAGACGTTCTCCTCGTACGGTTCGCCTTCTATCTCGGTTTCGTTGGTGTCGTCTTTCTCGAAGCCGAGACTCTGGTAGAACGAGTTCCCCACCTGGTTGTCGGCGAGGACGAAGACCTTGAGACGTTCGACTCCGAGATCCGAGAGCCTCTCCCGTATCTCGTGTAGGAGACGCGTTCCTATCCCCTTTCTCCTGTGGTCGGGGTCGACGTAGAGACGTAGGAGATCGGCTTCGTCTCCGTTAACGACAGCGTGTGAGAAGCCGCCTATCTCGCTGTCTTCTTCGTAGACGAGGAAAGACGAGTCGGGCATACGTATCGCGTCCTCGAGTGTCTCAGTCGAGTACCAGTCCTCGACAGTCTCGTCTATCTCTTCCTTGCCGAGTATGTCGGCGTAGGTGTCTTCCCACGACCTGTGGGCGACCTCCTGTACCTCGTCTATGTCATCCCTCTCGGCTTCACGTATAGCGTTTCCCATGGGTATAACTGATCGCGGCGCGGTTTAAGTCTTCCCTCGGTTATCACCTGTCCCCTTCCGTCATATTCTTTCGACGTCCTCGCTCCCGCACTGGGGGCATTTCACGAGCTTGTTGGGATTCGCCTGGAAGCGGTGTCCACAGACCTGACACTCGAAGTAGACCTTGTCCTGATCGACTCTTCTCATACTTCCGTCGTATGGGACTCTACTCTTAAAATACTTCCTCCGGTTTAAGCCTGCTTCCAGACCGAAAAATACGATAAGACAGCATGTACAACGAAGACCAAGACTACACTCACAATTATGATAAGGAGTTCATCGATAGAGGTCAGAATACCTAATGAAACTATCAGTGTACTCGCACACGCTGGAGGATGAACTGTCTCAGTCTTTGCCATACCCGCGGCGGTTAGTGTGACTGAGGACACACCGCTCGCCGAGAGTCGTAGTCCCGAAAGTGAAGCGAAGCCGTCGACGTTACCGAGCGTAAGACCCAACGCAAATACTGTATACGCTATCCATCCGGCGACCACTCCGATAATGTGCCCTCCCACTACCTGCCGCGCCGAGTTCGTCCTGTCTCGTCTGAACGACAGCATAAACGCCGACGGCCCGAGGCTCGGAAATACAAAAGGCTGTCCGGTAACCCACGCAACTACACCTGGGATCGAGATCAGAATCCCACAGTAGACTGAGCCCGCCACTTCTTCGTCCATCTCCCCAAGGAAAGTTCGCACAGATACGTGAAGATTATTTAGTCACTCACCGGTTCAGAACCGGATCACGCAGTGACTCGACCTCCGACATTACCGCGTCTATCTTCTCCTCGTCTACGTCGTTGATCTCGAACGCCTCTTTGAGATGCGTCGCTATGATGTCGAACTCCCTGTCGCCGATACCCATTCCCTCGTGTGCCTCACGCATGTCGTCGCCCGTGTACTCTACGGGACCACCCGCGACCGAACTGATGAACTTAGCCTGGTGTGCCCTCTGTCTCTCCATGTCTGTGTCCTCAAAGTAGACGTTGACTCTGTCGTCCTCCATCACGAGGTCGTAGAAGTCGTCGACTACCGTCTGTATGGCTTCCTTTCCACCTATGTCGTCGTAGAGCGTCTCGCTCATACTTCCAAATCGAGCCGAGATCCCGTAGTGGTTTCCGCGAACATGTTCGCCCCATTTTTGTACTCAGAGGATCAACATCGTACAGATACAGATGCCACGTTCGAGGATCAGGATACACGTTCCCGGCGACGGAGGTGTGAAACACGTCTCGAAGTCGTACCCCGACTCGACCTTCAAGGTCGTCTCAGTCCTTCCGAGGGACTCGAACGGAAAGGGACTCATCGAGATAGAGTCCGACGACGTCGAGAGCATACTCTCCGAACTCAGCGAGAGAGACGACGTAGACGAGGAGACTCTTCACGTCACCAACTCGGAGGCTGTCGTCGAGTTCGAGGTTCCTGAGCCCAAACTCATGGTCGCGGCTCGGAGAACCGGAGTACCCCTCGAAACACCGTTCGAGATACGTGACGGTGAGGCAGTCTGGACAGTCCGAGCCGACCACTCGAGTCTGTCCGACCTCGGCTCTTTTCTCGACCAAAACGGGATAGAGTACGACCTTGAGTACATGAAGGAGATAGAGACCGAGCGACGACTGACAGAGAGACAGAGAGAAGTCCTTGAGGTCGCAGTCGACGAGGGGTACTACGACGTCCCACGTGAGGCGACTCTCACCGAGGTCAGCGAAGTTGTGGGAATATCGAAGTCGTCGTGTAGCGAGATACTCCAGAGGGCGGAGTCGAGAATAGTCCCCGAGTTCGTCGAGTAGCTACGTTTTACACAGAACCACGAGTAGGGACGAGTCGATCTCGGCTTCGAGCGAGACGGCTTTCCCTCCTTCGAATGTAGCCACGTCGTCCTCTTCGAGTATGTAACTCTCATCTCCAATCTTCGCCGCCAGTCTACCCGAGACGATATGTACGACGACCTTGTAACCTTCGTGTCTGTGTGGGGGAAGCTCCTCGCCCTCTGAGAGCTTAATCCGGACTGTCTTAGGATAGACTTCGGAGCCGAATACGCGTGAACTTCTCTCGTCGGGCAGCTCCGACAGGTCGGTTATCTCTACAGACATGGGTGGTCTTTCGTCTCGATGCGGATAGCTACTTCCCCGAACATCTTCGGCGTAGACCGTATACCTCTGTGGTGAGTAGACACGTGGGATGTCTCCCAGCCATACTTTCAGCGTAGACCGATGGTCGAGGACATACGTCGCGACGAGTGCCGTCTTCCTCGTGGCGTGGCAGGCGTCGTCCTTCGTCGACACTGACTGGCGGAGCCGTCTCATACTGGGTGTCCTCGGATTCGTCCTCCACGTAGTCTTCGGAAAGGCGTACACACTCGTTCCGTCGTACTTCGAGACGAGCCTCGCCTACGAAGCCGCTCCTGCGGTTCAGTTTCCGCTCACCTCTCTCGGAACTCTAATTCTTTCAGCCAACCCGGGGTCGGCTCTCGGAGGAATCCTCTGGATCGCGGGCGTCGGTATCTTCGTTGTGTCTCTCGGCGTGAGCCTCCGCGGAAATCTCACAGGCAGGGAAACGGGAACCGCCGAGACGAAGCAGGAAAGACGTACTGTCGACAGATACTCGAACGCCGCCATACCCTTCGCTCTCGTCTATCTCGTCCTCGGATCGTATCTACTCGTCGCCTCGAACTTCAGTGCGCTCCCGTGTCCCGTTTCCGTGGGATGTCAAGTCGGCTCTGTTCTCCATCTTCTCGCTGCGGGGACGGGAGGAGTCATGGTCTTCGGCGTCGGCTTCCGTCTCCTTCCAAGACTCCTAGTCTCACATCCCTCGCGCCGTCTTGTCGCACTCGTCCTTCCGACGGGCGTGGTCGCCCCGTCTTTCTTAGCCCTCGATCTAAACGGAGGAATCCTGTTCCGACTCGGTGCTGTACTCGAATCGGTCGCTGTCATCGGATTCGGTGCGGCTTACTTCGGCATGGTGCGACGATCCGAGAGAAGACGTGTTGGTCTGTACGGTGTCCTCGCGGGCGCGGTCTTCGGTGCCTTAGGCGTCGTGATCGGCTCGGGGTTCGCGTTCGACGTCTTTTCCGTCTCGGATCTTAGGCTAACCCACGCACGTCTCAATGTCCTCGGATTCCTCGGTCTCACTATCATCGGTGTGGCTTACCAGTTCTACCCGCCGAACGTCGGCTCCTTCTTAGGTGCGAACGACGAGACGGCGCTCGCCTCGATAGCACTTATCGCCTCGGGTCTCGTAGTCGAGACTGCGTCTTCGGTCATCCCGGTCTCACTATTACTCCCGGGACGCCTTCTGACTCTCGTGGGGACTTCTCTCTATGCCTATGTATTACTACGTCTCTTCTACGAGAAGGAGTCCGGCGGCTGACTACGTCTCCGATTTCACCCTCTCCAGCGTCTCACTCACGTCGTCCCAGTGTGAACCCTTCCAGTAGAGCTTTCCACAGCCGGTGCATCTCCAGACGGTCTCCACTTCGCTGGGAACACAGTCGCGGTCGGGGGTCTCGCCGGTCTCCTCGACCACGGAGTTACAGACGGAGCATCTCTCGGGTTCGTCGAGTTCGAGTTCGATCCCCGTCTCGTAGACCTCTCTGAGCTGATCCTCGATGTCGCGTGACTCTATCAGAACCGAGGGACTGACCGACTCTGAGAGCTGTATGTCACGTGTGAGAAGAGTCCGATCATCGTCGCTCAGATGTCTCCTTATCGAGTCGTCGTCCTCAGCATCAATCTCGAGAGCGTAGACGGTGTCGTGTCCCACCATACGCAGGTAAGTTGTGAGCTTTCCGAGCATCACGTCGGTGAAGAATCTCGTCATCACCGTCTCGTCTTGTCGTCCTCGACGTCGCTTGTGACCTTGTTCAGGAAGTTATTCCATCTCTTCTGGTCGGCTGTCTCGGCGCGCCGTGCCTCCTCGTTGAGGTCGCTTCTCGATCCCTTGACCGACTCCCTTATAGACGTGAGTGCCCTGTCGAGTCCCACGATAAGGTCGACTATCTCCTTGCCCCTCTCGTATGACATCCCGTTATTCTCTTCCTGGAGCGAGTTATACAGCGAACTCCGTTTTCTTCTGAGTTTCTTCTTGAGAGTCTCGGGGTCGTAGTCGGGGTCGGGCTTCGACTCCGAACGCAGACCCAGGACTACCTCTTTGAGACGTATCTCCTCTCCGTCGACTTCGACTTCCTCGGGTACTCCGCTCCCGACGAATGACGAACCTCTGTCTACGCGTTCGAGAAGCGTCTCCCTCTCGTAGGGCTTCATCACCCTATCTACGGTCTCGTATCTAAAACAGCTTTCCGTACTACAGTACAGTACACCAAGTTATATACCCGACGAGGGCTTATCGCGTGTATGGAAACCTGCGACGAGTGTGGCAAGGAAATCGACGGCATACCTTACGACTGCCGTCTCTGTGGAGGCACCTTCTGTTCCGAACACCGTCTCCCTGAGAACCACGACTGCCCCAACCTGTCGTCGTACGAGAGCCCACAGACGCGTGGCAAGAAGTCGGAGCCATCCTCGGCGGAGTCGTCGTGGTCTTCGGCTGTCTCGTCTCTACTACCCGGTCTACCCACGGGACTCCGCGGAAACGCGACCTATCTCCTTCTCGCGGCGATGGTCGTGACATACCTTCTTCAGATAGTCGTGCTACAGGTCTCACAGGGTCTACACACTACGGTCTTCGTCCTCACCACCGAGAACCCACTCTACGTCTGGACGTGGATCACGAGTATATTCTCCCACTCGCCGTCGAACCCGATGCATATCTTCTTCAACGGGATAGTCCTCTACTTCTTCGGGACGTTCCTCGAAAAACGCATAGGCACGCGTAAGTTCCTCGGACTCTTCTTCGTCGGAGGCGTAGTCGCTGGACTCGCACAGACGGGCGTGACTATCGCACAGGGTGGTGTAGGCGGCGTCCTGGGCGCGTCGGGAGCCGTCGCCGCAGTACTCGGGACTCTCACGCTTCTCAATCCCAACATGCGTATCTACCTCTACTTCTTCATACCCATGCCTCTCTGGGTAGCCACCTCGCTGTTCGCGTTCTACGAGGTCTTCCTCACGGCGAGCTTCGGAGCCGGGGCGGGAGGCGTCGCACGTCTCGCACATCTCTCGGGACTCGCGATAGGACTCGCATACGGCTGGAAGCTCAGGAAGGAGGGATACAGCGTCGGAAGACGTATGTCCCTCTCGGGAGGACGTGGCGGCGGAGGACGCCGCGGAGGTCTCTGAGTCGCACTCCCCGAAATCTTAAATAGACGGAATCTGTAGCCGCGGCATGGAGACACACAGGTCACTCCCCGACATCTCAGTAGCGTCTCTGCTGACCGCGCTTCTGACAGTCCTCGCGTGGTCTGTAATAATAAGCCAGACAGTGGGCTACCTCGCCGTATACGTGTTTCCGTTTTTCGGCTCCGAACCGTCGGTCTTCTCGGGTATGATACTACTTCTGTCGGCTGTGTCTGCCGCGGTCTACTTAAGATCCGGGGGCTCGCTTGAGTTCCTCGGCAAGCTTGCCGGAACTGCCCTCGTGATACAGATACTCGTCGGTCTGTCCGCCTTCGGAGTTTTCGGAGAGGGTCTGTCTCCCGGTACTCTCATCTCCGCAGTCGGCATCGGCGTCTACGTCTTCGGAAGCTACGCGGTCGCTCTATACTTGGTTCATCGCTACGGCGTCTACTCCGGAGTCGACCTCCGACGACGTACTGTAACGTAACGTAACCGTTAGGTTCTACTCTCACGAAGATCCGTTAATGAGA
The DNA here is from genome assembly GCA_041891055.1 of Halorutilales archaeon Cl-col2-1. Taxonomy (GTDB): domain Archaea; phylum Halobacteriota; class Halobacteria; order Halobacteriales; family Afararchaeaceae; genus Afararchaeum. The sequence continues at coordinate 1,696,167 of CP169074.1, forward strand.
GGTTTTGTCATAGCGGGGACTTCGAGCGGAGTCGGAAAGACGACTGCGACGCTCGCGGTGATGGACGCACTCACGGACGAGGGAGATGTTCAGGGATACAAGGTAGGACCCGACTACATAGACCCGAGCCACCACGAGTATGTCACGGGGAAGCCCTCGCGCACACTCGACTTACATATGATGGGCGAGGACGGCGTCCGACGTAACTACGCGAGGGGCGATGGAGAGTACGGCGTCGTCGAGGGAGTCATGGGGATGTACGACTCCTACGACGAGAGTACCGCGAAGGTCGCCGAGACACTCGGTCTTCCCGTCGTCCTCGTTGTCGACGCCACCGCGGGTATGGAGAGTGTCGCCGCGACGGCTCTCGGATTCGCCGAGTACGCTCAGGCGCGGGGATCGGACGTCGAAGTCGCGGGTGTTATCGCCAACAAGGCGTCGAGCGACAGACACGTCTCCGGAATAAGAGACGGACTCGAAGCCGTCGGCATCGACTTCCTCGGAAATATACCGCGATCCGACGACCTCGAAGTTCCGAGTCGCCATCTCGGTCTCGAAATGGGCGACGAGTCGCCGTTCGACGACGACGCTCTCTCGCGTGCTTCCGACTCTATCGACACGCAGGCTCTCGAATCCGTCGCGTCCGAAGCCGATACTCCCGATCCACGCCGTACGACTGATAAAACAGCCGATGATGCCGACTCAGACATACGCGTCGGTGTCGCTCGCGACTCCGCCTTCAGCTTCTACTATCCGCGTAGCCTCGAAGTCCTGAGTTCGAACGCCGAGGTCGTGACCTTCTCACCCCTCGAAGACGAACTACCCGAGGCTGACGCCTACTACTTCGGAGGAGGCTATCCCGAGCTACATCCCGAGAAGCTTGAGGACAACGAGTCGATGAGATCTGACGTCTTAGACGCCGCGTCTGAGGGGAAGCCGATCTTAGGTGAGTGTGGCGGATTCATGTACCTCAGCGAGTCACTCACCGTCGACGGCGAGACCTACGAGATGGCGGGTGTACTGCCGTCCCAGGTCGAGATGACGGAGTCGTTAGAGGCGGTGGGATACACCGAGGTCGAGCCCACTGGCGCCTCCGACGTCCTCGGACGCCGAAGACTTAATGGACACGAGTTCCATTACTCGAAGACACAGATAGACCGCGACGCCACGACAGCTTTCGACGTCGTCAGAGGTAAGGGTATAGACGGTGACCGTGACGGCGTCGTCGAGTATAACACGGTGGGATGTTACACACATCTCCATCCCGAGTCACAGGACTACATCGCGGCTCTGATTGACAGATAGAAATGACATCTCTCGACGACTTCACCGACGACTCCGAAACCGGTGACGACCGTGGTGAGGACGAGTTGGACGTCGACGTCGGTACTGACACATCGGATCTTTACACCGTCTCGGAGGTCACACAGACCGTAAAGAGCCTCCTGGAGTCCGACCCTGACCTCTCGGACGTGGCTGTGAGAGGCGAGGTCTCGAACTTCCACCACCATTCTAGCGGTCATATGTACTTCAGTCTCAAGGACGATGACTCGTCGCTCGGCTGTGTGATGTTCCGGAGGAACGCGTCGTCACTCGACTTCGACCCCGATGACGGTGATGAGGTCGTCGCAGAGGGACGTGTATCGGTCTACGAGGAGAGAGGCGAGTATCAGCTATACGTCGAGTCGATGTCGGAGGCGGGGAGAGGCGACCTCTACGAGGAGTTCGTAAGGCTCAAGAACAAGCTCGAAGATGAGGGTCTCTTCGACGACGAAGACAAGAAGCCGATACCCGACATTCCCGACCATGTCGGCGTCGTCACGAGCGACTCGGGTGCGGCGGTACACGACATACTCGACGTCTTAGGGAGACGTTTCCCCGTCGAAGTCACAGTCTCGCCCGCGAAGGTACAGGGCGACGGCGCGGCTCCCGAGATACGTGATGCTATCGAGGAGATCGACTCCGAAGGCTGTGACGTCGTAGTAGTCGGCAGGGGCGGCGGATCGATAGAAGACCTCTGGGCATTCAACGAGGAGGAGGTCGCGCGTGCGGTCTACGGTTGCGAGACGCCTGTCGTGAGTGCCGTGGGGCACCAGGTCGACAACACACTCACCGACCTCGTTGCGGACGAGTCGGCTGCGACACCCAGCGAGGCAGCCGAGATAGCTGTCCCCGAGAGACGTGACCTACTCGGACGTCTCGAAGAGACGGAGACGAGGATCGAGTCGGCTGTCTACTCCGAGATAGACTCGTACCACAGGAGGCTCGACACCTACGAACGTCTCTTAGACCGTCACGACGTAGTCGGCGAGTACTCCGAGACTCTCGAAGAGATTGAGGAACGTCTAGAGGGCGGCGTCGAGGATCTACTCGAAGACAGACGTGACGAGGTATCGAGGTACGCGGGTCTCCTCGACTCGCTCAGTCCTCTCAGTGTCCTTTCGAGGGGCTACTCGGTCGCCGAGTCGGACGGTGACGTCGTCACGAGTGCCGAAGACTTAGACGAGGGTGATCCTCTCGAAGTCAGACTCTCCGACGGAAGAGTAAAGAGTCGCGTCGAAGACGTCTCTACAAGACAAGGAGACTTATAGAATAGAATGACTCAGACTAACACTGATACCGACACGGACGACGAGATGAGCTTCGAGGAACGTCTCGACCGTCTCGACGATGTCGTCGAACGTCTCGAAGCCGACGACGTGGGACTCGACGAGTCCTTGAGTCTCTACGAGGAAGGTGTGAGACTCTTGGAGGAATGCAGGAGCCGCCTTGAGGACGTCGAGACGAGGGTCGAAGCAATCGGGGAAGCCGATATACAGCACGAGTCCGACGACCATAACTAATAGATAAATATGACATCTGAAGACACACAGACTGATACCGAGACCGACATGGAGGTCGCTCTACTCGAATCCACTCCCGATCCCGAGGAGGTTGCCTGTCGAGCCGCGAGGAACGACTACATGACTGAGTGGGTCGTCGACAAGAGCTTCGATGAGGTCATGGAGTCGGTCGACGGTGACACCATAGACGACAAGAAAGAAACTCTGATACACCACCTTATGCGGAGGGGGCATTACGGACCCTTCGAGCATCCTCAGGCTACCTTCTCTGTCAAGTCGATGAGCCGTGTCTGTATGGCACAGATCACGCGCCACAGACACGCCTCGTTCGATGTCCAGTCGCTAAGATATACAGTACCCGGGCGTGGTGACATTGACGACCCCGAGGACGTCGAGGAGTACGTCGTTGTGCCACCCTCGGTGACTGCGGAGGAGTGGAAGTCACGTGAAACGGGGATGGTTGAGTTCGATGTCCCGCCTGACGAGAGGAAACACAGGTTCTTAGAGACGTGTTACGACGACTTCGAGACCTACTTCGACCTCATAGACGACGGAGTGCCCGCCGAGGACGCGAGGTTTGTCCTGCCTCAGGCGACGAAGGTCAACGTAGTCTTCTCGATAAATGCACGGGGTCTAATGCACATCTTTGACATGAGGGCGGCGGGTGACGCACAGTGGGAAGTTCGTGAGATGTCGGAGGAGATACTCGAACTCGCGAAGGACTGGATGCCCACGACTTTCTCATTTTACGAGAGCGAAATGAAGGATAGAAAGAACCGTCTTGGACCGTGACACTGACCATGACAAGTGCTTAGTCGCGCCGCGACTTACCCGTAGTATGCAGAAAGTCACCACCGAGACGGTTCCTGGACGTGAGATAGAAGAGTCGCTCGGTATAGCGCGGGGAAACACCGTGAAGGCACGTAATGCCGGAATGGATCTGATACAGGCGATACGTAACTTCACAGGAGGGGAGCTAAAGGGCTACTCCGACCTCCTTACCTCAGCGCGTGAGGAGGCTCTGGAGAGGATGGAGGAGGACGCCGAGTCGATGGGTGCCGACGCAGTCGTCAACGTCAGAATGGAGAGCTCACAGGTCACAGACGGCGGCTCGGAGGTCATAGCCTACGGCACAGCCGTCCGTCTCGACTGATCAAAGCCCCTGTTCTGCCTCGGTTTCGAGACCCAGTGACCCAGACTCGATTACGTCTTCGAGGTAGCCGTTTATTCTCGGGCTCACGTAGTCCTCGGGATCGGGTTCTGTCTCCGACGAGACTGACGACGCGTCTCTGAGTGCGAGCCTCTCGGCTACCTCGACTACCTCGTCGTCGGGGTCACCGTCGGCTCCTATCGAGACGGCAGCGAGGTACGCCTGTGTGTACTCGACCGCGTCCTCCTCGACGACGGACTCGGGGTCGTCTGTGTCTATCTTACGAGCCTGACTGCTTCCGAACGAGTTTATGACACGTGTACCCATCGGAAGGTCGTCACCCAGACGTCCCAGACCTATGCTCACGAGTATGTCGGCTCCCAGGAGCTCCATGTCCTCCTCGACGGGCTCCAAACCGACGTCCTCCCACGACGACGGGTCGTCTACTATCTCTCTTATCCTACATAGACCGGTGTGTATGAGCTGTATGCCGGCGCATTTCGAGACGTCTACCGACGCCGACGAGTCGGAGTCGGCTGTCTGATCCCGGTGATCGCGGTCACCCTCTGTGGCTTCGGAGTCGTACTCGTCAACCCTCGAAGCAAGAAAACAGAGCATAGCCGGCTTGAGGTCGGAGGAAGCCACCATCTCACGTATGAGGCTCCTCAGTTCCTCGGGCTCGATCTCACGAGAAGACGGATGTGAGTCTGAGGCTTCACCAACTTGAACTTCCTGAGTCAGAGACAGGAGTTCAGATCTGAGCCTCCTAAGATCCTCTTTGAACGCACTCATCGATGTGTTAGGAGTAGGGCTCACAAACCCATATGTGTTTGCATATAATACGCAGACGGACACCCGTAGACGCCAAAGTAAAGTAGTATATGTCTAATTCCCGAAGTCGGCTGTATGATAAGGAAGCAGACAGACGGTGGTGTGGCGACAGTCACCGTCGACCGTCCCGAGAAACGCAACGCCTTCAACGAGGAGATGCTACGTGACTTCAGAGACAGTATTACAGAAGCAGGAGAGGAGGCTGACGCAGTGATCATACGCGGAGAGGGCGACGCCTTCATAGCCGGAGCCGATGTCAGCCATGTACGTACACTCGACTCCAAAGACGCGGAGGAGTTCGCGCGTCTCGGACACTCCGTCGCCGACGCGATAGAGGACTCGCCCGCTCCAGTCATAGCCGCGGTCGACGGCGCGTGTATGGGAGGGGGAACAGAGTTCATACTCGCTTGTGACCTCAGGTACGCCACACCGAGGTCGGAGTTCGGAGAGCCCGGTGTTAAGATAGGCATCTTCGGGGGCTGGGGAGGAACCTACCGTCTCCCGCGTCTCGTCGGACTCTCCGACGCGATGGATCTCGCACTTACGGGACGCACTGTCGACGCCGAAGAGGCGGACGCAATAGACCTCGTTAACGAAGTCGTAGATGACGCCGAGGACAAGGCGTATGAAGTCGCCGAGGAGATAGCTTCGAGACGGTCGGAGGCTATACGGACTGTCAAACAGTCGATCACTAACGGATACGAGCTACACAAGGAGGAAGCACTCGAACACGAGCGGAGACTCTTCGCCGAGCTATTCGAGGACGGTGTCGAGGAGTACGTCGACTCTTACCTCGAAAGCCTAAACGACTGAACGTGACGAGTTAGCCACGACCAATAGGCTGCTTGTCGCCATAGCGACCGCAGCGACCACGGGGTTAATATGCCCCGTGACTGCTGCGGGTATCGCCACGGCGTTGTAGAGAAACGCCCAGCCCAGGTTGTGTCTGATCCTCTTTCTCGTCTTCTCCGTCATCTCGAAGATCTCCGGGACGGCTCTTATGTCGTCGGTCGTGTTGACCACGTCGGCGGCGTCGACTGCGAGAGTCGTCCCGTCTCCGACTGCTATTCCGAGATCGGCTTTTGCGAGAGCGGGTGCGTCGTTGGTTCCGTCGCCGACCATCACGGTCGCACCGTCGGACTCCGCCCTGAGTCTCTCGACTATCTCCGCCTTTGCCTCTGGGGGAACCTCTGCGAAGACGTGGTCTACCCCGTCGCCCTCGAACCTCTCGGCGGCTTCGGCTGTGTCGCCGGTTATGATAGCTACTTCGCGTCCGTCTGCGACCTCCTCGACTGTCTCCTCCCAGCCGTCTCTCGTCTTGTCGCCTACGACTACCACCGCCCTCGCTGTGTCGTCCCAGCCCACGAAGACGGGAACCTTCCCCGACTCGCGCGCTTCCTCGGCTGTCTCCTCGAATACCTCTGTTTCGAGACCCTTCTCATCGAAGAGTTCGGAGCTACCCACGTAGATCCTGTCGTCCTTGACCTCGGCGCTGACTCCCATTCCAGGGTGCTGTCTGAACTCCTCGGCTTCTCTGTTCGACTCGAACTCCGACGTGAAGGCGTCGGCTATGGGATGACTCGAAAACTCCTCGACTGCGGCGGCTCTCTCTACGGCTTCTTCGTCACCCTCGACTTCGAGAGCCTCCATCTCCCCTGTCGTGACAGTTCCCGTCTTGTCGAACGCAACAGTTCCGACATCGCCGCCCTTCTCGAAGACAGACGGGTCGTTGACGACTATGCCGTGTCTGAGACCGTCGTTTATTCCCGAAGCGACTGCGAGCGGAGTAGCGACTCCCAAGGCGCACGGACACGAGACTATTAGAACCGAGAGGGCTGTCAGAACCGATGACTCGATACTCGACCCTAAGGCGACCTGTGCGACGAAGGTAACAGCCGCGACCGTGAGAACCAGAGGCACGAAGACACCGGCTATCTTGTCGGCGAGCCTCTGTACCCCCGGACGTGAAGACTGTATCTCCCAGAGTAGCTCCACGAGACGGTCAAGTGTGCTCGTGGCGTCGTCGGCGACCTCGACCGTCACGGCGTTCTGGGCGACGACCGAGCCGCCTATGACTTGGTCTCCTTCTTGCTTCCTCACCGGAACAGACTCCCCCGTGACGAGCGACTCGTCTACCGCGGGTGTTCCCTCGACGACCTTTCCGTCAACGGGTATTCTCTCGCCGGGCTTGACGAGTATACGGTCTCCGGCGTCGAGTCTGTCTATCCCGACTGTCTCGTATCCGCCGTCGACTGCCTTCCTCGCCTCGTCGGCTCTCTCCTGTTTGAGCTCTGCTACGACGTTAGTCGCGCGTCTCTTTATCCTCTCCTCGTAGTAGTTACCGACCGAGACGACGACGACAATAACGACAGTTATGTCGAAGTAGATCTCGTTGCCGCCCGTGAGTACTACACCCGCGCTGTATACGTAGGCACCGACGGCGGCTACCGCGACTAAGAGATCCATGTTGGGCTGTCCCGACCTGAGGCTGACGTAGGCTCCCCGGAGTATCGGGAAGCCCGTTACGACGAGTATCACCGTTGTTAGTAGCCAGACCTCAGTAGGGATTATCGACCCCCACGCACTTGAACCGAATACCGACGACTCGAAGCCGAAGTACATCGGATAGAGGAAGCCGATGTAGAGCATCATCGTGATCATGCCGAGGACACCACCGACGCCGAGCCGGATCGCTGTCCTCACGTCACTCGACTCGGGACTCTCGACGTCTATGCTTCGTGCTCTGTAACCGAACCCTGTGACTGCGTCACGTATCCTTTCCCCGTCTATCACGTCCTCGTCGTAGGACACCTTCACCATGTCGGAGGCATAGCTCGCGTCGACGGAGCCGACGCCCTTCTCCGAGGCTACCTGTGACTCTATGAACGCCTCACACGTCGAGCAGTGCATTCCGTCGACTGCTAGGTACTCGGTCTCTGGGTCTTCTATCTGTATCTCTGTCTCGTCTCCGGCGTACTCGTTGACTTCGTCGGGATCTATCTCCCCGAACTCGGAGTAGACCTCCAGACAGCCTCGGCAGCAGAAACCGCCGTCGACCCCGTCCCTCGTTACGGGTGGGTCAGGTGTCGGGAGGTCACACAGATCGCAGCCCTCCGTATCCGTATTCGTGTCCGTGTCGGTGCTGTCTGATCCTTCCCCCGATCGTAGGCTGAGTGACATCTATGTCTTGTGATTACTTTCTATTCTACGCGGTTCGCGCTAAGAAATAGGATTCGTGATGTCCTATGCTCCGCCCACACCGAGGTAGACGAAGGCGACTATGAAGAGCCAGACGGCGTCCACGAAATGCCAGTAGAGCGACGTGGCTCTCACAGCGAGATGTCTCTCGGAGCCGAAGTGCCCCTTGAACATCGATCTGACTCCGACTATGCCTATCATTATGAGACCGACTACGACGTGGGCACCGTGGGTTCCGGTGAGTGCGTAGAAGGTCGACGCGTAGGCTCCTGCACTCGGAACCATGCCCTCGGCGACCATGTGCATGTACTCGAATCCCTGTCCTGCGAGGAAGACGAGACCCAGGACCACTGTGGCTACGAGTCCGATGTGGAACTTACCTCGGTTGCCCTCCTTTATCTGCTCCTCAGCCCAGTGCATCGTCAGACCGCTCGTGAGTAGGATGACGGTCAGACCGAGTGCGTAAGGGACGCTCAGACCCGGTAGTCCTTCGGGAGGCCAGGGTCCGTTCTTCGCCTTCAGGACGAAGAAGGCACCGAAGAGGACTCCGAAGACGATAATCTCCGAGACTACGATGAAGGCGAGCGCGAGTATTCCGCTGTTGAAGTCGAGTAACTCCTTCTTCTGTTCGGGTATTATGCCTCTCTCGAACTCCTTCGCGTAGTCTCTCGTCCAGCTGTAGGTTCCGAAGAGGAATATAACCGCTCCGACGCCTATCGGAAGAGCGCCCTTGACTGCGAGTCCTACGAAGAGAACCACGAGTCCGAGGACTATCGTGAAGGGTGCTACGCTTGCGTGTGGGAAGCCTTCTGCACCTTCTCCGTATCTGACTTCTTCACTGCTCATCAGTTCTCACCTCCGAGAGAGACGTTACCGCCGTTCTCCTCGACCCACTCCTCGTACTCGTCTTGGGGCATGACCTGTATATTTCCTGCCATCTTTGAGTGTCCCGATCCACACAGCTCAGCACAGTTGACGCTGTAGGTTCCGGGCTCCTCGACCATTATCCAGCCCGTGTTGGTCTGTCCCGGAACTGCGTCGACCTTGAATCCGAGTGCCTGTACCGCGAAGCTGTGTATGACGTCTCTAGACTTGATGTTGAGATGGACGACGGTGTTAGTCGGGACTCTCATCTTACCGTTACCTGCTGCCATCGTCGTTCCTCCGTCTATATGGGGGTTGTCGACCATCCACGCGAACTGCATACCCGTGACGTCGACCGTCATCTCGGGCTTATCCTCGGGAGGCTTATCGAGCTCCGCGAGTCCTCCCATCGACATCATCACTGTCATGAGTATGAGGAGGGCGACCGCGCCGGTCCAAACTCCGAAGGGTATCCTCATCCATCCCTCGGGAAGCGGCTTCGGAACCGAGTTCATCGCGTCGGAGTACCTGACCATCATGTAGATGACGTAGAGGAGTGTCGCTCCTCCGAGCGCGAGCGCGATCACGAAGCCCACGAACTTGAGGTTCTGAGTAACCTGGACGGGATAGCCGCCCGACTCTATCATTATCTCGTTCCCTCGTATCATGCTCTGGAAGTCGATAAACAGAGCTAGGAACGAGAAGAAGAACGCGATTCCGACTCCGATTGCCGTAGTCTTTGACGTCTTACTCATCTTCTACACCTCCGTCGGTCTCGACATTAGTTCCTGTATCGGCTCCTCCGTCGGGACTCGCCTGCGAGACGTTCGAGGGAGTCGGAGGCGTGTAGGGCATGCCGTCCCACTCGGGCGACGGCATCCTCTTGCGTTCTTCTTCCCAGGGCTCTTCGGTCTTCTCGCCGCTTCTGAGACTCATCAGAGCGTTGACGACGAAGATGACCTGCCCGACCCCGAGAAGGAACGCCGCGACCGTCGTGAGTTCGTGGGTCGACTGGAGACTCGCGTGGTAGGTGTAGTCGGCGTATCTCCTTATCATGCCGTGTTCACCTAGCTTCGCGAGTCCGAGGAATGTGAGAGGCGCGAAGACGGCTGTGAAGTAGAAGTGCCATCTTCCGAGTCTCTCGTTGTACATCCTGCCCGTCATCGCGGGGAACCAGTAGTAGACCGCCCCGAAGAATCCCATTATGACTCCTCCGAAGAGGGTGTAATGGAAATGCGAGACGACCCAGTAGCTCTCGTGGAAGAACTCGTCGAGCACGGGGCTTCCGAGCATTATTCCGTCGAGTCCCGAGAGTATCAGCATTATTCCCGCGCCTACGGAGAAGAGCATCGGCGTCTTGAGACTGATGCTTCCTCCCCACATCGTCGCCATCCAGCTGAATATTAAAACCGCGAATCCGACCGTTATACTGAGGGTCGTGAGCATGAAGCCGTACTGGGCTCCGCCGAGTGACCCCGTCGTGTACATGTGGTGCGCCCAGACGAGTGCCGACATCGTCGTGATAAAGCCGAGTGCGGCGACGTACCACTTGTATCCGTAGAGTGGTCTTCCCGAGAACCTCGGTATTATCTCACCTATCGATCCGAGGAACGGCAGTAGGACGAGATAGACCTCGGGATGTCCGAAGAGCCAGAAGAAGTGCTGGTAGAGTATCGGCGATCCACCGTTCGCGGGGTCGAAGAAGACGAAGCCGTACGTGGCTTCGAGGAATGTCATCGCCATCGCGACTACGAGCGGAACCAGAGCCACGACGGCGAGTAACGCCTCGAACGCCATCGCCCAGATGAAGACGGGCATGTCGAAGAGACCCATCTCGGGGTCGCGCTCGTTGAGTATCGTTACGAGGAAGTTGACAGACCCGACGGTCGAGCTAGTTCCCGTGAGTACGATACCGAGGAACCAGAGCTTCCCTCCGAGCCCCATCCTGAGTGACAGCGGAGCGTACGTCGTCCAGCCTCCGTTGAATGGGAGGTCTGTGACTCCGAGGACGTATGTGACAGCTGTCACCCATATCAGGAAGGAGCCACCCGCCATACACCAGTAACTTAGTGCGTTGGCACGCGGATAAGCCATCTCGTCGGCTCCGACCATCGGGGGTATGAAGTAGTTCCCGACGACCGCGACTGCCGACATCGCGACTATGAATATCATCGTGCCGCCGTGGAGTGTCACGAGCGAGTTGAACTCGACCTGCGAGAGGAACTGACCCGCCGACGGCGTCATGAGCTCAAGACGGAACGCGAGTGCCGCCGCCCCCGCGACTACGAGGAAGAAGACGGTGTGCCACAGGTACATTGCCCCGACGTCGGAGTGGTCCGTCGTGTAGAACCACCTTTTTATCCCGCTGGGTTTATGCTGTCCCATGATACACCCCCTCGCTCAAACGTTTAGCGTAGCTATTCATCCCACCATATGCGTGTATCTTACAGTCCATTCTCTGCCAACCGATGATTGTCTATTAAGAGAACAAAAGTCCTTCGTTTCAAACTGTTATGTCCTAGACCTAACCGCGATATATCCCACGGCTCCGAAGATCACGGCTATCACGAACTTGATCGAGAAGAGCATCATCGGAAGCGAGTAAGATGGAAGACTTCCTATAACGAATCCTGCTGGTGTTCCTATCCAGAGACCGAGGAAGACGCCGACAGCGGTTCCTATTATCCTTTTCTCCCTCGTAGTCGGAGAACCCCCCGACCGTCTCCAGACAGTCCCCTCACCGCCACATACGAGACAGCTGTCGGATCGCAGGAACTCACCCACTCCGCCACAGGCGGGACATTCCCTCCTCTCCTCGTCGCGGTCTGCCATGCCAGAGATTTCGTCTCGAAGATTAAAACTGTGTTGAGCTATCTCTACCCCGTCTACACTACTACTGAAGAACCTGCTCGGCTATCGTGTTTCTCTGTATCTCGCTCGTTCCCTCGTATATCTCGTTTATGCGTGCGTCCCTGTAGTAGCGTTCTATTGGCTTCTCGTCTATGTAGCCGTATCCTCCGTGGAGCTGGACAGCCTCGTTGGTGACCTCACGTGAGACCTCCGAGGCATAGAGCTTCGCCCTCGAAGACGCGAGTATGAGGTTTCCGTTTCCTCTCTCCTTTATGTCCGCCGCCTTGTGTGTGATGAGACGTGCGTTCTCTGTCTTGACGTCCATGTCGGCAATCTTGTGCTGTATAGCCTGCATGCCCGAAAGAGGTCCTCCGAACTGCTCCCTCTCCTGGACGTAGTCTATCGAGGCGTCGAGTGCCGCCTGTGCGATTCCGACCGAACGCGCGGCTATCGAGACACGTCCGCTGTTGAGAGATATGAGAGCCTGCTTGAGACCCGCACCCTCTTCGCCTATCATGTTCTCCTCGGGAACACGTAGACCGTCTATGTTGACCTCCGAGACGGGGTTTCCGTGGTCTCCGAGCTTGTCGAAGACCTTCATTATCTCGAACGAGTCGTTGTCCTCTATGTCGGCGACGAAGGCGGATATTCCGCGTCCTCCAGCGTCGGGGTCGGTCTTGGCGAATATGATCGCAGTGCCCGCGACTGCGCCGTTAGAGGTCCACATCTTCTCTCCGTCTATGACGTACTCGTCGCCGTCCTTCTCGGCGGTCGTCGTCATCTTAGAGACGTCGCTTCCCGCTCCCCTCTCCGAGAGACAGAACGCTCCTATCTTCTCTCCCTTGACGAGAGGCGGCATCCACTCGTCCTTCTGTTCCTCTGTTCCGAACCTGTCTATGACGTTTATGGGAAGTCCGTGTGCGGCGACGACTGTGCCGAGACCTCCGCTCGCCCTCGCTATCTCCTCTATGGTGTAAGCGTAACAGTGGTAATCCATCCCGGGTCCACCGTACTCCTCGCCGTAGGGAACCCCGAAGTATCCCTTGTCAGCGATCTTCTCGGCGACGTCATGGGGGAACTCGTCCTCCTTGTCTATTCGGTCTCCTTCGGGTGCGACTTCCTCGTCGACGAACTCTCTGACCTCTTCTCTCCAGGCTTCCTGCTCGTCTGTTGGCTCGAAGTTCATACTTCGAAATCCGTTCGTCGCACGTTAAATCTTCCGAACTATCCTTGTTTAACATGGAGGTTAGAACGCGAAGGACGACTCCGACAACGAATAGATCAGTCGAGACTTATCTCGACGCCGTAGATATCCTCGGGCGTCTCGACGTTCGCCTCGTACATGACCTCCTCGTGGTCGTCGATCAGAGAGCGTACACGCCGCGGTACGGTACGTAGTCCGAGGACTGCACCCGGACGGTCGGGGTCGTCTATGTAGTCGGTCTCCATCATGAACCTATCCTCCCTTTCCTCGACTGCCTGTCTTATCTGATCCTCCTTCGCCAAGACCGACGGTACCGGACCTTCGAGATCGGGTGGAGCGAAATGTTTGACGACCCTATCGGGGTTCATTCCGACCGACTCAGCCGTATCCGTAATCTCCTCTAACTGGCTCGCTCCTTCTGTGTGAAGCTGTACAGCACAGCCGACCTCGCCTCCGAGCCTGAAGGCGTGTTCCATCACGTTGTTCGACGCCTCCCATATCTCGTCGGAGACTTCGTAATGGGGTCGCCCTGACTTGAGAGCGACCGCCTCGCCTTCCTCGACGTACTCGGCGGCGACTTCGAGACCCTCCTTCATTATCTCCTCCGCCTCGTCGACCGACTTACCCCACTCAACGAGGTTCGTTATCAGACCCGGATGGACACCTAAGACGGGAAAGACGTCGGTCACGAACTCGCGGGCGTCTTCGGCAGTCGAGAGGCTGTAATCGAAGACATCGCGGAAGTCGTCGCCCGACGACGCCTGTATACCGTATCCCCAAGACGGCTTGTTGACCATACACAGATGTGTCCCGCCGCTTCTCTCGAACTTCTTGACCGCATCTATTCCTTCGCCCTTCTTCGGGTCACAGTGCATATGGTTGTCGAGAACCGGAATCGGGAGGTCTGGCTCCGACATCTCAGACACCTCGGCTCTCTTCGTCGCCGAGTGCGAGCGACGCGAGGAACGCCTGAAGCTGTATCTCTTCGTCGGCGCCTCTCGACACTCGGTAGTCGACCTCACCTATCCTGTCCATCAGACGTACCTTGACCCCATCGTCTATATCGAGGTCGAGAACCGAGCGATGGATCTGGTCTATGAGGTCGTCGCCTCCGATCCCTCTTCCCTTTATGAGTTCCTCCATCTCGTCTCTCGCGTCTCCGAAGTTACCCTCGACTGCTGTCGTGAGTATGGTCTCGACCTCCTCGGGTCTCGCGGTCGATGTCGTAGAGAAGACTGCGTCCTCGTCGACTGTCTCCCCTAGCGAAGACGCCGCTTGCAGGGCGTTGACTGCGCGTCTCATGTCGCCCTGTGAGACGAATCCGAGTGCGTCCAATCCGTCGTCGGTGACATCGACGCCCTCCTTGTCAGCGATGTAAGACATCCTCTCCGCGACGGCGTCGTCGTCGAGGGGCGAGAACCTGAAGACAGCACATCTAGACTGTATGGGATCTATTATATTCGACGAGTAGTTACACGAGAGTATGAAACGGCACGTGTTGGTGTACATCTCCATCGTACGACGGAGTGCGGGCTGAGCGTCGCTCGTGTTATGAGTGAGTATTCCGTTCCCGAGCATGAAGTTGGGAGTGCCCTCCATCGTGATGTTGTATGCTTTTCCACGGTGGCTGTACTCTATGCTCGTGACCTCGGCTGTCTCGACCTCTCTGAGACCGCCGTCGAGGGCTGCGGGCTGACGTCTTCTTTCAGTCTCTGACACACCTACATCGTCTCTGAAGTCGGCAATCTCGTCTCCGACTTCGAGCTCCCTTAGCTCCTTCTCCACGAGTCTACCGTCGTCTCCAACGGTGAAGAAGGGATGTTCGCGACTCGCCGTCACCGTCCTTCCGTCTTCTAACTCGATCTCGAAGAAGTCGGCTACGCCCGAGTCTATGAGCCTTCCCGAGTCCGACTGTATCTCGTTAGTCTCGAAATCGACCGACGGAATCGGTTCGCCGTCCTCGTCAACTTCTTCTATTGCCTTGACCTCGGGTGACGACGGATATCCTGTCACGACCTCTGTACCGGGAGGTACACAGAGCGAGTCCGCCTCGTCGAGGAATATTATCTTGTAGTCGGCGTCTCCGACGGGGGAGGTGCGTGCGAAGTTCTTTATCTTCTCCCTCACGACGTCTATTCCTCTCTCGTCGCTCGCGTTTAGCTCAGTGAAGTTGTCGCGCCACGAGTCGCCGTAGAGGTCGTGGACGAGTGCGTGTGCCGACGTCGTCTTTCCTATACCTGCTTGACCTGAGAACAGAAGGTTTGGAACGTTTCCGGTCTCGACGTACGACTTGAGTCTCTCTGTTATATCGTCCTGTCCGACTATGTCGTCGAGGGTGCGCGGACGGTACTTCTCGACCCAGAGATCACCGCGCTGAACGTTTTCCTCTCGTGTGTCTCCTCCGTCTCCTTCGTCTGTATCATCCACGTCCATTCTTAGAAGAGATAAGTCGGCGTCGCCATTAACTCTGTCTGTCGGGAGGTGCAGTCGACTCAAGCATCTCGACGAGATGTTCGAGTGTGACCTCCTCAACGCCTATGTCTATGTCGAGAGATCGGAACCAGTCCTCCGTGTATTCGGCACCGTGCTGTGTGAGACAGTACCCCATCTCGCCGTCTAACTTAACCGTCGTGACGAAGCCCTGGTTGAGAAGGCTGTCGAGTATATGGTCGAGATCCTCCTGTTCGACTTCGAGCTCCTCAAGCAGACTCGTATACTTGACACACGCTATCTTGTCCGCCACTACCGAAGCAAAACGAGAACAGTATTTAATTATTGTGGATTTGCACGCGAGAGAAGTCGTGCTCTCTCGGGGTTTTGTCCTAACGGTATTCTCTTAAACCTCCGAGAGAGTCTAAGAGTATGAGCATGGATATCGACGAGGTCAGCGACCAGTACGATCCTCACGAGGTCGAGCCCGAGGTCAAGGAGTACTGGGACCGCGAGGACGCCTACGAGCACACGAAGGAGGTACACGAGGACGATCCCGACTACTTCTTCGTCGACGGACCGCCCTACACGAGCGGTCAGATGCATCTCGGAACCGCGTGGAACAAGACGCTCAAGGACGCCGTTATACGTTACCTCAGGATGCGGGGTCACAACGTCACCGACCGTCCGGGGTACGACATGCACGGTCTTCCGATAGAGGTCAAGGTCGAGGAGGAGCTTGGCTTCGAGAACAAGAGTGACATAGAGGAGTTCGGGGTCGAGAACTTCATAGACGAGTGCAAGGAGTTCGCCGAGTCGAACCTCGACGTGATGAACGACGACTTCGAGTCGCTCGGGGTCTGGATGGACTGGGACGACCCCTACAGAACCGTCTCGAACGAGTACATGGAGGCGGCGTGGTGGGGCTTCAAGAAGGCACACGACCGGGATCTCGTCGAACAGGGCAAGAGGGTCATAAACCAGTGCCCGAGGTGTGAGACTGCGATCGCCGACGCCGAGGTCGAGTACGACGAGATAGAGTCACCCTCTATATACGTCAAGTTCCCCGTCAAGGGCGAGGACGCCTACCTCGTAATCTGGACGACGACACCCTGGACTATACCCGCTAACATCTACGTCGGTGTCGACCCCGAGACTGAGTACGCCAAGGTCAGAGCCGAAAAGAACGGCGAGACAGACGTACTCTACGTAGCCGAGGATCTCGTCGAGGACGTCCTGCGTAAGGGAAGATACGACGACTACGAGGTTGTCGAGACTCTCGACGCCGACGAACTCGAAGGCAAGGAGTACACACATCCCTTGGAGGATGAGGTTCCAAAACAGAGGGAGTTCGACGGTGACGAGGACGTACACCGTGTCTACGCCGCCGACTTCGTGACTTCCGAACGCACCGGACTCGTCCACGCCGCGCCGGGACACGGTCTCGACGACTTCGAGTTCGGGAGCCAACACGACCTTCCAGTCTTCTCTCCCGTCGGCGGCGACGGAGTCTACACAGAAGACGCAGGCGAGTACGCCGGAGAGTTCGTGAGGGACGCCAACGACGACGTCATCGAAGACCTCGACTCGAAGGGTCTACTTCTCTCTTCGGGGAGCCACGAACACCGTTACGGACACTGCTGGCGGTGTGACACTCCCATAATATTCATAGCGACCGACCAGTGGTTCATCACTGTCACCGACATAAAGGACGACCTCCTCGACGAGATAGACAAGAGCGACTGGTACCCCGACTGGGCACGTGACTCACGTTTCAGGGACTGGGTCGAGAACGCACGTGACTGGAACGTCTCACGACAGCGTTACTGGGGAATACCAATACCCATCTGGATCTGTGACGAGGGTCACGAGACGTGTATAGGGACGAGAGACGAACTGAGACAGAAGGCACTCGACGACGTCGACGAGGTAGACCTCCACCGTCCGGGTGTCGACCCGATACGTGTCGAGTGTGACGTCTGTGGCTCCGAGGCGGAGAGGGTAGAGGACATATTCGACGTCTGGCTCGACTCTTCGGTGGCGTCGTGGGGAACACTCGGCTACCCCTCGAACGACGAGGAGTTCGAGAGGCTCTGGCCTGCCGACCTCATAATCGAGGCACACGACCAGACACGTGGCTGGTTCTGGTCGCAGCTAGGAATGGGTGTCTCCGCGCTCGACCAGATACCCTACGAGAAGGTTCTGATGCACGGACACGCTCTCGACGAGGACGGTCTCAAGATGTCGAAGTCACGAGGCAACATAGTCACTCCTCAGGAGGCTATCGAGAGGTACGGAGTCGACCCTCTACGCACCTTCCTACTGTCGCACAACCAGAAGGGCGAGGACATGAGGTTCTCGTGGGACGAGCTAGAGGAGACCCAGAGGAAGCTCAACGTCTTCTGGAACACCTACCGTTTCCCTCTGCCCTACATGGATCTCGACGACTTCGATCCCAATGAGACGACTGTCGAGGACGTCGAACTCACCAAGACCGACGAGTGGGTTCTGTCACGTCTCGAAACCGTGAAGTCGGAGTTCTCCGACGAGATGGAGGAGTTCGAGATACACAAGGCTCTCAACGAGTTAATCGAGTTCATCACGGACGACGTCTCGCGGTTCTACATACAGGTCGTCCGTCCGAGGATGTGGGAGGAGGAGGACTCCGATGACAAACTCGCGGCTTACGCCACCCTCTACAGGGTTCTCGACGAGTCAGTACGTATGATCGCTCCGTTCGCTCCCCATATCGCTGAGAGGATGTACGACAACCTCGGAGACGCCAAGACGGTACACGCACTCGACTGGCCCAGTCAGGACGAAAAGTACAGGGACGAGAAGTTAGAACAGCGCATAGACGTCCTCAGGGAGATAGAGGAGACTGCGGCGAACGCGAGACAGAAGGCGGGCAGAAAGCTGAGATGGCCTGTCAAGCGTATAGTAGTCGACACAGACGACGAGACCGTGAGAGACGCCGTCGAGGCTCTCGAAGACCTGCTTCTCAACCGCACTAACTCTAAGTCGGTCGAGGTCGTAGACGGCTGGGACGAACTCGTGAGACGTGCGAAGCCGAGGATGGACGTCTTAGGACCCGAGTACGGCTCTCTCGCGGGAGAGATAGGAGAGGAGATACGGGGTACGACTAAGGAGGATCTTTCCGACGAGATCGAGGTCAACGGCGAGACTGTCGAGATCACCGACGAGGTCGTCGAGTACGTAGACGAAACTCCCGAAAACGTCGGAGGTGCTGAGTTCGGCGCGGGAGACGTCTACGTCGATGCCACACTTGACGACGAGATAGAGTCAGAGGGGTATTCGAGAGAGGTAGTGAGGCGTATACAGGAGATGAGGAAGGAACTCGAACTAGATGTCGAGAAGCCTATAAAGGTAGACCTCGAAATCCGGAATGATAGAGTTGAGAGTCTCGTCGACTACGGCTTCGTCGCCGACGAGACACGTGCAGACGAGTTCACAAGCCTCGGATCGCCCGACCTCTCGGAGACGTGGGACGTCGAGGGAGTCGAGATTGAGATCGGTGTCAGCGTCGTGACTGAGTAAAGTACATATGAGCCACCAACGGTCAGTCTCGGATTCGGAATCGGACGGATCGCGGCGTCTCGGTAGCCTTAGCCGTCGGAACGCCGTCTTCCTACTGACCGCTGTGGTGGCTCTGTCTCTTCTCACAACCCCTGTCTCGGCACAGACTCCTCAGACGACCCCCGATGGATTCGACATAACAGTCTTTGAGGTAGATATACACGAGAGCGGAAAGGCTACCTGGACTATCGAGATGAGGAGACAGCTCGACACTGAAGACGAGATACAGGGATTCCGTGATCTGAGGACTCAGTATAACTTGGGCGAGGTCGAGATATTCACGGGTATTGAGGACAGCCTCAGGGAGGTCAACACTGTGGCTGTCAACCAGACAGGACGTGAGATGTCGCTCAACGACTTCGATCGCGATCTCCTCGTACGTGAGACGGTCACCGGGAGCGTAGGAGTTGCGCGTCTGCGTTTCAACTGGACGGGTTTCGCGGCGACCGAGTCTAACGGATCGAGGGTCGTCGTCGGAGACGTCTTCGAGGGCGGCTTCGTCGTAGGAGAGGGACAGCGTCTCATAATACGCCACGACGAGGGTCTCACTGCGACGGATGTCGTTCCCCCAGCCGACGTATCGGGAGAGAACTCGTACCAGTGGGAGGGACAGAGAGCATTCGAGGACGGAAGACCGCGTCTCGTCTTGACCCCGAACACGACGTCAGGATCGTCGGAGACACCGTCGGACGAGGACTCGGGGATCTCAGAGCTTGAGGTAGGTATCGGAGTCTTCCTCCTCGTCGTGGGTCTTTTCGGTGGTGTCTACCTCGGACGTAGAATGGGCGGAAATAGACCTTCTGAGCCAACGTCAGCCGTGACTCGGAACGGATCGGGTTCCCAGACACCTCGACAGCCTGAGACGGAGGACAAGTCGGAGGACGAAGACACTGAGGAGGAGGTCGACGAGGAGCTTCTGACGGACGAGGACAGGGTCGTGCGTCTACTACGACAGAACGACGGAAGGATGAAACAGGCTTCTATAGTCGAGGAGACGGGGTGGTCGAAGAGCAAGGCGAGCATGGTTCTGAGCGACATGGAGGACGAGGGGAGGATCTCGAAGCTGCGTCTCGGACGTGAGAACGTAATCGACCTCGAAGAGGACGACTGAGACGGAATGGAGTTCGAAGACTGGGAACCTCTCTACGAGGCTATACTCGAAGACCTCGGATACTCGCGCGACGACGACCTCGCCTCGGCGAAGTTACTCGACTCGTACCTCGATCCCTTCGACCTCGGACGTCTCGGCTCGGTTATAGAGGCGAAGGACGTCTACGTCGTGGGAAACGCCCCGTGTCTCGAAGACGAGATCCACGGGATTCCTGACCCTGAAACCGAAGACACAGTCGTAGTAGCCGCCGACGCAGCCTCAGAACGTCTCTCGGAAGCCGGAGTCGATCCCGACGTAGTCTGTACCGACCTCGACGGCTCCCCGTCTCACGCCGCGGATCTCTCACAGTCGGGCACTGTCGTCGCAGTACACTCCCACGGCGACAACACCGACCTCATAGAGAGATGGATCGAGGAGTTCGACCTATCTAACACACTTGGCACGACACAGACGCGCCCCCTCGGAGACGTCCATAACTTCGGCGGATTCACCGACGGCGACAGGTGCGCCTTCGTAGCCGACGAGTTCGGAGCCGACTCCCTCTCGTTAGTCGGCTTCGACTTCGACGATCCTTCGGTCAGCCCCGAGAAGTCACGTAAGCTCGACTGGGCGAGACGTCTTATCCGTGTCCTGGAGAAACGCCGAGACGAGAGAATTATAGAACAGGCTTAAGGAATACGACTACGTCTTGGTTGTAATGACTGACACTGACACTAACTACGAGAAACACCGTGAGGCGGGTGAGATACTCGCAGAGGTACGTGAGGAGGCTGCCGACTCCGTCGAGCCCGGAGTCTCACTTCTCGAAGTAGCCGAGGATGCCGAGGAGAGGATACGTCAACTCGGAGGCGAGCCCGCCTTCCCCGTCAACATATCCCGTAACGAGGAGGCGGCACACGCTACACCTTCGAGGGACGACGAGGCGGAGTTCGGCGACGACATGGTCAACCTCGACATAGGCGTACACGTCGACGGATGGATAGCAGACTCCGCGGTCACAGTCGACATGACCGGAAACACGGATCTCGCCGAAGCACCCGAGAAGGCACTCGAAGCCGCGATAGACGTAGTTGAGGCGGGCGTCTCGACAGCAGAGATAGGACGCGTAATAGAGGAGACCATAAATGACGAGGGATTCAACCCAGTCTACAACCTCACGGGGCACGGTCTCGATGAGTACGAACAGCATACCTCACCCTCGATTCCCAACCACGCAGTCGACCAGGGTGTAACGCTCGACGAGGGAGACGTCGTAGCCATAGAGCCCTTCGCGACCGACGGAACCGGAAGGGTCAACGAGAAGGGCTCCGCCGAGATATACTCGCTCGTCGAGCCCGACGCACGTATAAGGTCGAACGCGGCGCGCGACCTCCTCTCGACTATCAACGACGACTACGGGACCCTCCCCTTCGCAAAGAGATGGCTCCCTCCCAAACGTCTCGACATGACACTCTCGCGTCTCGAAAGACGTGACATCGTACATTCGTATCCGACCCTCTCGGAGGACGAGGGCTGTCTCGTGTCACAGGCGGAACACACTGTTGTAGTCGAGGAGGACGGCTGTGAGGTCATAACGCGCTAACGAGATAACGAGACACCCGCGACAGAACGTTGTGCTTATGTCGTTAGCACAAGTATATTTAGGAAGCGCAGAATGGAACCGATAGATGTCATTGAGCTGATGCTAACGGCGGAGGTCTACAACGACAACCCCGAACTCGACGAGAACGACCTCCCGCCCAAGCTACGTAAGACTGTCTGGAACGGCGAGGGCGAGATAGAACGTCCCGTCGAGATAACTGAGGAGAGGGTCGCGGAGATATTCGACACCGAGGACGTCTGGGACTCGGTGAAGACGCTCCCGTTTACCGACAGGAACAGCTTCGACGGGAAGCTGAGTTTCACTGTCACCGACCTCGCTACTGACTGGTACACAGACAACGCCACAGAGGAGAGGATACTCAACAATCCCACTCTCGCGTACTACTACGACGAGGTCAAGAACGGAGAGCTAGACGAAGACCTTGAGATAGACTACGAGACTTCGAGGGCACAGAACCCGCCGAAAGAGGCGGACACGGAGTGGGTACGTTCACTCGTCAACGACCTCGTGAGCGAGGAAGAAGAAGTCGAGAACATGCTCGAACTCGTCGAGATATTCGCTCCCGAGGAGATCGACCAGAGCCTCGACGACATAGTTCTCACCGACGAACAGCAGGGCGAGGTCAAGAAGGTCATGAAGGCGATAGAGTACCGTAACTACCTCAGACAGGTGGGTCTGAGCGAGATAGGTAAGCTACTCTTCGTCGGACCTCCCGGAACGGGTAAGACGAGTACCGCGAAGGCTCTGAGCAAGAGGCTCGACCTGCCGTTCGTCGAGGTCAAGCTCTCGATGATCACGTCGCAGTACCTCGGAGAGACCGCGAAGAATGTCGATAAGGTCTTCGAACTCGCTAAGAGACTCTCGCCGTGTATACTCTTCATAGACGAGTTCGACTCGATAGCCAAGACGCGTGAGAGCGAGGAACACGCCGCACTCAAGAGGGCTGTCAACACACTCCTCAAGAGCATAGACGACATATCGCTCGTACAGGACAGCGTCCTCCTAATAGGCGCGACCAACCATCCGAAGCTACTCGACCACGCCGCTTGGAGACGTTTCGACGAGATACTCGAGTTCCCCGCCCCTGACGACGATATGAGGGCGAAGATATTCGAGATAGTCACAAGCGACATAGAGATAGAGGACTTCGACCCCGTCGAACTCGCCGAGGAGACCGACGGACTCACGGGAAGCGACCTGCGTCTCGTACTACGTGAGGCTGTCCTCGATGCTCTCAAGGGCGACAGGACGACACTCACACAGCAGGATCTCATCGACGCTGTCGGGAGCTTCGAGAAGAGGAAGAACCTCAAGGAGATGGACATGATGGAGGGATCACCGACCTCGGTCGCGGATGACGACGACCACGACCACGATCACGACCACAGTAACTCCGACGACTGACCCGAGATGAGGCTGACTCTTCTCGGAACCGGAGACTCCGCGGGTGTGCCCCAGGTAGGCTGTTCGTGTCCGACGTGTGAGCGTCACACCGAAGAGGGACGTGAGAGGACGAGGTTCTCTCTTCTCGTCGAGAACGAGGGTAAGACTCTACTGATAGACGCCTCGCCCGATCTCAGAACTCAGCTTCTGCGTGAGAACGTTGACACTCTCGACGGTGTCGTCCTCACTCACGGACATTACGACCATTACTCGGGTCTCGGGAACCTCTACAGAACCCTCGGGGAGGTCGAAGTCTACGGCGCCCCGAACGTACTCGACTACGTCCTCGACGACAAGTACTCCTACCTCAGAATATTCGAGAGACACGACGTCGAACCCTTCGAGGAATTCGAGTTCGCGGGTCTCAAAGTACGTCTCGTTCCCGTACACCATCCTCCATTAGAGACCTATGGTGTCGTCGTGACCGATCCCGACTCGGGCGCTAAGCTCAGCATAACAGGAGACACCTCGCGCGAGATTCCTGAGGATAGTCTCGAAGCCATGGAGTCTCCGGATCTCGTAGTAGCCGACGCATTCGCGTCGACCGACGTCATCGACAGAAAGATCTCCGACGACGGCTACTCCTTCGCCGACAAACACATGACCTACGAGGGCGCGTTAGACCTCGCCGACGAGATAGACGCCGACGAGACCGCACTCGTCCATCTCTCACACTTCTTCCGACACGAACGCGACGCGATGGGAGAAGACGGCGACACCTACGTACTATGAACTGTTGTTCGCCGACGGCAGCCTCATACGTACTATGCTACCTCTCGGCTGGTTCTCTTCGAATCTCAGAGAGCCGCCCGACCTCTCTACTATGTGGTGTACGAGCCACAGACCCAGACCGCTTCCGTGGTAGAGAGGCTGTATCTCGGTCTCCGCCGTGAGAATCCTGACTTCCTCGTCGGGGATTCCGGGTCCGTTGTCTGCGACAGTTATCTCGACACAGTCCTCGCTCGGTCTCGCGCTCACACTCACCTCAATACGTGGCGAGTCGGAGTCGTTGTACTCGGCTGCGTTACCTATGAGTTCGTCTATCGCCTTGCCTATCTCGGGTATAGACCTTACTCCCACCGAGTCCGAGGGCGCGTCGCAGACGACCTCGTAGTCGGGATATCTGTCTCTCAGAGTCTGTATACGTCCCTCGAGGAGTGTGTCTACTCCGAAGACGGTACTCTTCTTGTCCTCCGAGAGGACATCGACTATCTCTTTCTCCTTGTCGGTCGTCTCTATGAGACCCTCAGCAGTCTCTATGATCTTCGCCGCCTCGTCACGAACCTCTCCCGAGGATCTCTCACGTATTATCCTCGCGTAACCGAGTACGACGTTCATCTCGGAATGCATGTTGTGGCGCAGAACCCTGTCGAGAACCTTAAGCTGTTTCTCCCTCTCCTTGACCTCGGTGACGTCTCTAGCTATGCTGAGCACGGCGTCTGTGCCGTCGTACTGTGTCGTCGACGAATGTATTAGGACGGGAGTCTCGTTGCCGTCCCTGTGTATCACCGACGCCTCGAATAGGAGCTCCCCCTTCTCGTCTATCTCCGCAGTAATCTCCTCGGGACTTTTCTCCAGGTCGGCTGTGACGTCTTCGGGAGACATCGAGAGTAGCTCCTCACGTGAGTATCCGAGCTTCTCGACAGCGGCGTCGTTTGCGTCGAGGAAGCCGTCACCAACTTCGTGGACGAATACCGGGTCGCTTATCGAGTTGAAGAGATCCTCGTATCTCCTCTTACTCCGTCTCAGATCCTCGGTTCGGCGTCTCACTACCTCCTCAAGGTTCTCACGGTGGCGTCTGAGCTCCTCCTCGGTCTCGCGCCGTCTCTCTATCTCTCTTCTCAGCGAGTCGCTGTGTTCCTTGACCTTCTGGTAGTAGAGAGTGAGTGTAGCGACGACGATGAAGGTCAGGCTGTTGAGACCTCCGCTGACCGGCGAGACTGACTCCCACAGACGCGTCCTACCCGCTGTTACGAGGACACGGCGGAGTATATGCCCCACCGACCGTGAGAAGGCGAACAGCGCGAAGACATACGACATCCAGAGTATGTAGGTACCTATCGCTCCCGAGACTTTCCGACTGAACTTCCTACCCTCGACCACACACGCGGCTGCGAAGACCATCATGAGAACCGATCCGACTATGTCGACGATCCAGACGGGAGCCATCGGCAGAAGTACGGAGGAAGAGGTCACGTCTCAGCCTCCTTCTGTATCCCACGGTCGTCGGTGTCTTCGCCCTTATTGAACTCCCTCAGACCCAGATAGAAGAAGAGTATTCCCGGTACGGAGAGTAGATGGTCGAACCTCCCGACGTAGTAGACGAGAGCCGTGTCCGAGAGTCTGAGCGACTCGCTCCAGTTCACAGCCGATCCCACGAAAGCCGACTCGGGAATCTGAGTGAGAGCGAAATGTGTCACGAAGGTGTCGACGTTCCAGACCGCGAAGAAGACCGCACCCACAGCGATCTTCGACCACGCGGGGTCGCCGAGGTTGCCGCTCTGACGTATCCTGTAGACGAGGTATACCATGGCTCCGAAGAATACGACGTGAGCCATCTGGTGGACATAGAGCCCCTCAGGTGCCCCGTGTCTCTGTGTCGCCGAGACGGTCGACGGCGCGACACCGAGAACGAGAAAGACCGCGGCTGCCGAGGAGACGGAGTACTCAAGCCTTCGCGTGACTGAATCTCGCATCTCTAACTGTATAAACAGCGGAGGCTACTTATACTGTTGGACAGGACAGCGAGACGGCTCAGAGAGACGTAGACGTGAGTTCGTCGCCCGTCCTACAGCTTCTAACTTCGAAACTGTATGGAAGTCGGTCTAGAGAGTCACGTACCGCGTCTTCTATTTCTTCCCAGTCATCACCGTCGGGTCTCCTTTCGTCGGTAAGCTCAACCTCGATATCTACCGGCTCGTCGAAGTAGTCGGATCGTTCGAGTGTTCCGAACATAACACGAAGACTTTTGGATCAACTCGGTATAAATCTACGCAGGTCTCGATGTCAAACGTCAACGTAGTCAACGACGACTGTCTCGATCATCTCCGTGAGAACACCGTATCGGATATCGATCTCACCTTTCTCGACCCACCGTTTAACCAAGGCAAGGATTACCCCAGCCACGACGACTCGATGGAGGAAGACGCCTACTGGGCGTGGATGCGCGATGTCTCCGCCGAGATATACGACGCCACCGCTGAGGGTGGTGCAGTCTACTTTATGCAACGTGAGAAAAACGCCGACGATGTCCTCCGTATTCTTCGGGACACTGGATGGACGTTCCAGAACCTGATTATCTGGGAAAAAACTACATCGGCTGTACCGTCGAAGTACCGTTTCGGTAAGAAATACCAGATTATCGCTTTCTGCACGAAGGGAGACAAGCCCGCAACTTTCAACCGTCTCAGACACGACCCACCAACGCCGGAGAATTACGACCGCGAGCGCGAGAACGGTATATATCTGACCGACGTCTGGAAGAACGTGCGTGAGCTGACGTCGGGGTACTTCGCGGGGAACGAGCCATTACGTGACGAAAACGGCGACCGCGTCCACAAACAGCAGGCACCTATTGAGCTTCTGACTAGAGTCGTCCTCTCTTCCACACTACCCGGCGACACTGTCTTCGACCCTTTCGCGGGAACCGGCACTACGGGAGTCGTCTGTGACCAGCTTGACAGAGACGTAGTTCTCGTCGAGAAGGACAGTAACTACCACAGACTAATCCAGGAGCGCATCGAGGAAGAGAGACCTGCTGATGATGTCTCAGAGCTATACGACGACTACCAGTATACAGAAAACCTCGACGAGATATGGGGAGGAAAGGTCGAGTCGGATAATTCGAGCGGTCAGGAGGACATAACCTCATTCGCTGAGGACTGAGTGGTCAGTCGTTCTCGATTACTCAGCACGGCTAACTGCGACGTAGAAGACGTCTTCCCTTTCCGGGTAGGCGTGTTTTATCCTCGATGTCTCGACCTCGGCGTCTATCCGCGAGCCGAACTCCTCAGTAGACTCGTACTCTGACTCCGGAACTACCAGTGACAACGCCCCTGACGGAACTTCGGGATGTTGGTTTGGGTTCAGATCGTTGTCGACCTCGTACATAATACGGTAACGTATCTTGACCCCGGTCGAAGTCTTCCGTGTCTGACTGAAGTGCTTCCGAACGTACTCCTCGTCGTCTATTATGTCGAGAAGCTCGTCGTACCTCTCCTCGTCGACGCTAGGACGTATTTCCTTCAGAACCTCACCGATAGTCTCGGATATGGCGGATGACTCCGAGTCTCCGAAGTAGCTACCGTGGACGAACGAGACCGTGGGTATGTCGTTTCGGTTCGTCCTTATGAGGTAGTACACGTCTCTCTTTTTACTAAAGTCGGGACTTTCCTCTGCTTCTTCCAAGGACTCGCGCATACTACGTTTAGTCTTCCCCGTAATCTCCTCCAGATCGACTATGCTCTTCTCACCGCTCGGATACGTCGAGTTGAAAGATGTCATAGTCGAACTCTTGCTATCCTTGACCTCTATCATACCTCCATCACGGAGTATCATGTCCGGAAACGCCCTCTTGCTACTATATCCGACAAGCCGGTCACCGAAGTCGTAATCCTCTATGTTGCCGTCAAAATTCATGAACTCGTCTGCCTCTTTGACGAGCCTCGAAAACAGTTCGTTGATGGGTCTCGACATACTGTGCTAGAACTCCGGAGAGACGGGATAATGTAACCTGGCCTGTCGAGAAACTCACTCCCTTTCCGATCCCTTCTCGTAATGCCGGAAAGCGTTCTCGTCGACGCTGAGTTCGGGAAGTATCTCTACCTCGACGCCTTCGAGACTAACTGTCTCTCTTCCCTCTTCTATCGCCTCCTCGACCTCCGAGTAATGCGCGTATATCAGGTCGGCACTCTCGGCGTGTTTTCTCCTCTCGATCTCGTGACTCATCTCGCCGGCTATCTCCTCGGCGTCCTCGTATATAAGACGTGCCGCCTCGGTCTCGCGCGGGAGAAAGTCGAAGCTCCCGATCACCTCCTCGTAGACCTCCTCACCTCTCGGTGTCGGCTCGTAGTAGGTGTGTTTCATCCGTGTGTCCTTCTCCTGTTCGCGTCTCTTGAGGGTGTGTTTGACCGACGACGTCGGGACGTCGCGTTTGAGTGTCCTCCCCTCGACTCTCTCGACGAATCCCTCGTCCTCAAGCGTGTGTAGTGCCTCCTGTATCTCTTTCCACGGCGTCTCGGTTCCGACACCGAGGAGGCGTCTCTCGATGTAACGCGCGCAGTCTGGTCCTATGTCGGTGACGTGAGCGAGGGACGCTATCCTCATAGGATCGCTCAGAACCCGCAGTACGCCGTCTTCTGTCGACTCTATCATATTTACTTGTTGACGTCGAGGAGAGCGACACGTTCGAGGACGAGTACTTCGAGCTTCGACTCGCCGACTGCGTCTACCTCGTCGTCACCTATACCGAAGAAGCTCCTCAGCACTTGGAGATCGGAGCCTTTCCCGTCCCATCTCTCGACCGAGTCGGAGTTCACGCAGTCGGAGTTACGTAGTTCTTCGACGGCTTCGTCGACCTCATCGGGGTCTCGACAGTCGTCCGACTCCGAGTAGACGACGAATACCGACGTCGACTCTCCTTCCTTGACCCCCATCTCGGTAGCCACGTCTATCTGACGTGTCCCCGCGGCGTAGAGGAGAACCTCCATCGACCTCTTCCTCGCGACGTTCTCCCCTCTCTCGAACGCCCTCTGGGTCTTCCTCACCGCCTCCTCGACGTGTCGGCGTGAGACCACGTACTCGACGTCGAAGCCCTGTACGACGACGCTGTGTCTCTCGCTTATTCTGTCCATCTCCTCTATGAAACCGTCTATGTCGTCGGTCTCTGTCTCCGCCTCTAAGATACGTATCTGTGTCTCTGACTGAGTCTTTGTCTGAGTCCCTTCCCCCGTCGTTCTGTCTGTCCCGGTCATCAGAAATCACCTATCGACGACTGCTTGGTCTCTTCTACGGCTGCCTTTCCTTCGACAGCCGCCTCGATCTCGTCGGGCGATACCTCCCTTCCTGCCTCTGAGACCACCTTCGCGGCTGTCTTTTTCCCGAGAAGCGAGGCGATCTCCTCGATGTCTCCCGTCCTCAGGTCGTCTCTCGACTTGAATCCCGCGTCGTAGAGACGCCGCGCCCTCACGCGTCCTATTCCCCTGACTGCGACTAAGTCGAGAAGCTCTTCTCTGACTCCGTCGGAGACTCTTTTGCGCGTACGTGACAGAGACTCGGCGACCTCGTCGTCTGTACCGACGGTCTCAGCGATCGACTCGGCGGCGTGTAGGAGCCAGTCGGCACGTTCGACCTTCGAGTTTATGTCTCCGGGTCCGACGCCGTACTCCTCGGCTATCTCCTCGGTGTCGTCCTCACCTATCCAGTCGTAGAGGACGCGCGCCGTCTTGAGAGACGCTAGCCACGACTCGAACCCCCTGTCGAACTCGCTCGGCGGATCGACGAACTCTTCCTCGTGTTTGACCGCGAAGTCACGCATCTCTTTTTCGTCTCCCTTCCGGAGGTAGAGCGGATACATGTCGGGTGTGTCACAGACTCCTTCGAGGAAGGTCAGCGGCGTCGGATCGAACCCAGTCTCTGCACTTCCTTCGAGTACATCGACTATTCCGGCTCCAGTCTTTGGGTCGATGTAGAGACGTGAGACCTGGTGTCCGAGGTCTGTGGCTTCGATGCCGTCGCCACTCACCTCGACCATGCCCACGTCTTCGAGGTACTCGATCACTTCCTCCGCGATACTTCCGAGGTCGGCTTCCTCCTCCTGGTAGGCGTAGAAGGTGGCGTCGAGGAAGCTACGTAGCTCCTCCCTCGAACCCGCGAAGCCGCTCGCTACGGTCGATAGGACGTGTGTCCTCAGAGCACTCCGGCTCGCTAACTTAGAGTAGACAGACTCGGGCTCTCCGTCTATGTAACGTTCCCAGACTTCGTCCCTGTCGTCGTTATCCGAGGCTACGACGATCGCTTCTCCGTAGGGATCGAGACCCGGACGTCCCGCCCTTCCGAACATCTGGTGGACTTCGAGGACGGGGAGCGGCTTCATTCCTGCGTCGGTGTAACGCGTGTGGTCACGTACTATGACGCGTCTCGCGGGGACGTTGACCCCAGCGGCGAGTGTCGGTGTCGCACATATGACCTTTATGTCTCTCGCCCTGAAGCTCTCCTCGACCTCCTTCCTGTGGCTACTCGTGAGACCCGCGTGGTGGAAAGCGACTCCCTCCGAGACGTACTCGGCGAGGCTCTCGCCCGTCTCCGTGTCGGCGTCTTCGAGTATACGTCTTGCCGCCTCTCCGACCCCTTCTCCCGTGTCTAAGCCGAGATCCGAGAGTCTTCTCGCTGTCGCCTCGGCACTCCTCCTTGAACTCACGAAGACGAGACACTGACCTCCGTCGTCGACCGAGTCGGTAACGAGGGACGAGACAGGATCACTTCTCGTCTGTATCTCGGTCTCGGCGTCTGTTAATCCTTGATTAACAGGGCATGACGAGACGCTTCGCGTCTCGTTGCAACCGAAAACGCGTAGCGTTTTCGAGGACTCAGAAATCGAAGATTGACGAACATCCTCGAACTCTATCACTCCTTCGCCCTCGGTGTAGACCCCCTTGCGGAGGTCGACGGGTCTCCAGTCGGTCTCTACGAGTTCGGCATCGAGCCATCCCGCTATCTCGTCGGGGTTCTCGACCGTCGCGCTCAGTGCGATGACCTGTAACTCGGGGTTGAGACGTCTCAGCTTGGCGAGAGTGACTTCGAGAGTCGGACCCCTGTCGCCCGAGTCGAGGAGATGGACCTCGTCGACTACGACACAAGAGACATCACGTATCCAGTCGGCTCCGTTACGTATCAGAGAGTCGGTCTTCTCGCTCGTCGCCACTACGACGTCGTTGTCGGAGAGGTAGTCGTCAGTCGAGTCGTAGTCTCCCGTCGATATACCGACGTCGACTCCCGGAAGTTCCGAGAACTCGTCGTACTTCTCCGAGGCGAGTGCCTTCAGAGGGACTATGTAGAGTGACTTACCTTCCGACGAAAACATCCCTAACTGGGCTATGAAGGTCTTGCCGCTCGCTGTCGGTACGGCGGCGACGAGGCTCTCTCCGTCGGTGACCCCCTTCTCGACAGACTTCTCCTGGGGAGGGTAGAGACTCTCGATACCCTCGTCGGTATAATGTTCGAGAAGAGTCTCGTCGAGACTGTCAGCTATACGGGGGTCGTCGATATTCATACTAGTCTAAAACCGGATACGTGATCCCCGACTAAAACATATCCGTTCTCTTAATCCGCTAACGCGACGGATGTGGCTCCTCAAATCCGCCTCTCACGAGAGGCTTCGATATGTGGCGTCTCGCCGACGGCGGAACCTCGTGCCATCCCTCTTCGAGGAGTCTCTCGACTTCTACCTCTATTTTCTCCTCCGCAGTCGCTCCACAGTCCCTGCACCGGTATCCCTGGTTCCTTCCCGCGCTCTTCATCCTCTTTCCGTCTCCACAGTCACACGTCGGGTTGACGAGACGTCTGTCGTTGAGACTACGTACTCCTAACTTCTCGACGTTGAGGACGCCGTCCTTGACTCCTCCACAGACTGTGACCTCGTCGCCCTCACGCAGGTCTCTGATCTTGTCGCGGAACGACTTCGTGGGCTCGAACGCCGCAGATGTCAGAGGAACGTCGTCCTCGACTGTGAAGAAGACGTGTCCACCTTCGACTGTGACAGGCTCACAGATCACCTCGCCCTCGACTACGTATGACCTCATGTCTTGGGTCTCGCTTGCCCTCGCCTCGGTGAGATGCATGTCGGTTCCCTGGTTCGTCTTGAAGACGCTGAGGCGGTCGACCTCCCCCGTCTCGACGTACGAGTTCGCGCGCCAGACACCGCCGAAGCTTCCTCTCAGACCGTAGACTACCGGACCGTCGGTCTTAGGCACAGCCACGACGCCGTCTACGTTCGTGTCGACTGTGTCCCATGTCTCGGGGTAGGTCTCGGAGTCGGCGACGAAGAAGGAGTCGTAGCCGACCTGTCTCTTCTCGTCCCATCTACCGCGGTTCCTGTAGGCTATTAGCTCGTAGGTGTGGTCAGTACCGGGGTCATCGAGTAGCCCCGGTGCTCCGACCGCCGCTACGGCCCCTATGACACCTCTCCTGTTCTTCCAGCCGTGGGTCTCGACGCCGAACTCTTCGGCTGTCTCTACGGCTTCTTCGAGTCTTCTCACCTTTCTCACAGTCTCGAGTGTGTACTCTCTCAGTCCCTCGGGAATCTTGTCGTCGACCTCTAACTCCAAGAAGGCGACTCCGGGATTAGTGTCGTCGTCGTCGAAGACCGCCTCTTCTTCGACCTTTTCGAGGACTGTCTCTCTGACTCTCTCGGGCTGATCCGTCTCGACACGGAGGCTGAGACACGCGTTTCCACGTGTCTTGTAGGGTATGTTGGGATTGAGACGTGTGAGGTAACGTCCCTCGACAGTCGCGAAGCCGTCGATCTCCTCGGCGACGACTGTCGCGAGATACGTCGTACACATCCCACGTGTACGTGAGTCGGTGTCGTCGAGTCCGACCACGAGCGTCTTTGTCTCCATCTTTTTCCACATCTATGTCTCGCGTAGTCAAAAACACACCGAGAGCCGCCGAGGATTCCGTGCTCCTTTTCACGCGCGGCGTCTTAGCCGAGTTAAGATGGACTCAGACAGAAGACAGAAGCTCAAGAAGGAGGCTCACGACCTAGACGCGACTCTCCGCGTCGGAAAGAAGGGCGTCGAGAGCGTAGCCGACGAGCTCTCGAACCAGCTCGATAACTCAGAGATAGTCAAGGTAAAGTTCCTCAGGTCGGCGAGAGGCATGAAGGAGACGGAGGAGGTCGCCGAGGAACTCGCCGAAGCCGCCGATGCCAAGTTAGTCGAGACCCGCGGAAACACCGCAGTCTACTACTGACTCCCGTCTTACTCGCTGTCGCCGTCTTCGTCTTCCTGCTTTCCGAGACTGATCCTGATCGACGATAGATTGATCTCCTCGCCATCGTCGTCCTCTATCTGTTCGGTCGATATCTCTATGTCGTCTATGTCGACGTCCGACATGAACCTGCGTCGGAGTATCTCGGCGGTGTCGACTGCGGTAGATATAGCACGCCCTCGGGCTTTGACTGTGACTTCGTCGTTGCCCTCGTTGAAGGCTGTCATCGTAGCCTGTACGTAGTTCATAGGTGCCTTGTTTCCGACATAGATGATGTCGGAGTCGTCGGCTGTGTCCGTATCTGAGCTGTCGGATGTGCTTTCAGACATGTCCGTTCACCGTTATTACCGTCCCGCCCGCGCTCACTTCTATCTTTCCACTTTCCGAACTGCCTTTCGCAACCCTTTTTGCGTGCGGGGATCTACCTCTAATGGGCTAGCCGGGGTGGTTAGGCGCCACCTGTAACCCGCGAGATCGTCTTTAGCGGGCGGCGAGAAACCCGTGGAGGTCGGGGATGACGTCGAGGTCCCGGAAGCCGACGTCGACGCCTCGTCCGACGGGGACGGAGGGATAACGGTGCTTTCCGGAGGGAAGGTAGCGTTATTTAGCTGTGGGCAGACGGTCAGGCGCGGAAGCGAGCAGCCGACCCACTAACATCCGTCGCTCGTCGGGTCGCGGGGCTGAGGAGGCGACCGGACAAACCTCGATGTCGGAACCGGTCGATACGGGAGCCCATTACAGTCTATCTACCTACATCGACGGATTCGGCTGCATAGTATAGTTAGCCTCAAGTGGTTATGACGCGATTCTTCCCTAATGGATACTCTCGACAGCGACGGTGAGACGGTCTCCCTGTCCGGGTCTTCCGAGGCGTTTCTCGTAAGCCGATCGGTTGAGCTGAGCCTCGGGGACATGTCCACGTCTGGCTTCCGTGGGTCTACTCGTCTCTTTTTCGACGCCGACCTGTCTGACGACGACGCAACTTCCTTCTTCTGGAGAAGCCGCGGCGCTGACTCCGTATTCGCCGGAAGGGGTGACTCTGTCTCCGTGGTAGCCGAGGGAAGCCGTAGGTTCGGTGAGATCCGGGACGCCGTCGACGGTATCTTCGAGGACGCCGACGTAGAGGTCGACGGTCACACAGCGCGTCCGCGACTCTTCGGCGGCTTCTCCTTCCACGATGCACACCACGAGGTGGGGATCTGGGAGGGCTTCCCGTCGGCGAGGTTCGTACTACCGAGGTACCAGCTCACTTCTACCGACGGCGGCGACTATCTGACTCTCAACGTCTATGGCACCGACGTCGATCCATCTCGGGTGGAAAACGAGGCTGATAAGGTACGGCGACAGTTAGAAGACGCTGACACCGACACGTCTGAACTGCAGTCGAGACCCAGAATAGGACGTATACAGAGAGGGACGTCTCTCCCCGAGTGGAGACGTCAGGTGGGCGACGCACTCAGACGTATAGAGTCGGGAAGTTTAGAGAAGGTCGTACTCTCACAGTTCCTAGAGGTCGACCTCAATTCCGATTTCGACGTCACGCGAGACACTCTCAGACTCTCTGAGAAATTCCCCGACTGTTACACGTTCGTCTTCTCGCCCGACGGCGACGCGGGCTTCTTCGGAGCACCACCCGAGAGACTCGTCTCGGTTGAGGGACGTGAAGTCGAGACGGAGGCGATAGCCGGATCGATAGGCAGGGGCGAGACAGCCGAAGAGGACAGACGTCTCGGCGACAGGCTCAGAAACAGCCAGAAGGATCTCCATGAACACGCCATAGTCGCCGACACCGTCGTCGAACAGCTCAGTCCTCTCGCGGGCTCCGTTGAGACCGACGGGATGGAGCTTCTCAAGCTCCGAAACGTCCAACATCTCAGGACTCCGGTACGTGCACGTCTCGACGACTCCGATCACGACATCCTCACCGTAGCCGAGGCGCTCCATCCGACCCCTGCGGTAGGCGGTCTCCCGCCCGACGATGCTCTCCGTACTATACGCGAGACAGAGAGCTTCGACCGAGGCTGGTACGCCGCGCCGGTGGGCTGGGTCGACGCCGACGGAGACGGCTGTTTCGCTGTCGGACTACGGTCGGCAGTCGCTCGGGGGTCGACAGCTAAGCTCTTCGCAGGCGCAGGGATAGTCAAGGACAGCGACCCCGACGAGGAGTGGGAGGAGGTACAGCTCAAGTATGAGCCGGTTCTGAACCTCTTCAGAGGTGAGGACACTGACACCGCCTAACGCCAACATACTCTGGTCGGAGACAGTCGTCGACGAGCTAGTCAAAAACGGGGTCAAGGAGGTCTGTATCTCTCCAGGGAGCCGTTCGACGCCACTGACATACTCCTTCTCACAGCATCCCGAGGTACGTGTCTACTCACACTTAGATGAGAGGTCGTCGGCTTTCTTCGCGCTCGGAAGGGGAAAGGCGACTCAGAGACCCACGCCGCTCGTCTGTACGTCGGGAACCGCTGCGGCGAACTTCCATCCCGCAGTCATAGAGGCGGACGAGTCACGTGTACCCCTCCTCGTTCTCACCGCCGACCGTCCCCCTGAGCTAAGGGACACCGCCGCGAACCAGACGATCGACCAGGAGAAGCTCTACGGTGACTCAGTGCGGTGGTACAAGGATGTCGCCGAGCCCGAGGCTGACGACAGAAAGCTCCGGTCGTTACGTGTCACGGTCAGCCGCGCAGTCTCGGAGTCGACTACCGCCGAAAGCGGACCTGTCCATCTCAACTTTCCTTTCCGGAAGCCTCTCGAACCTACTGAGGTAGAAGATGAGGTACCCCCTGGCTTCGAGTCGAGAGCCGGAGCCGAGGGACGTGACACGAGCTATGTCGAGACCTCGCACGGACACAGAAAGCTCGACACCGAAGATCTGCGCGACATAGCCGACACGGTCGAGTCTGCCTCCTCGGGACTCTTAGTCGTAGGACCTTCCGACACCCTCGACCCCGAAGCCGTCGAGCGTTTCGCCGACTCCGTAGGCTTTGCCGTCGCCGCAGACCCCCTCTCCGGGGTTCGTTTCTCATCAGACGTGAACGTCTTGGGAGGCTACGACACCCACATAGACCTGATCGAGCCTCCCGAGGTCGTCGTCAGACTCGGCGACGCTCCGACATCGAAGAGACTCAAGAACTACCTGCGTGACTCCGACGCCGACCAGATAATAGTCAACTCGGCGGGGGAGTACACAGACGCGCGTTTTACAACCCAGAGCCTCGTAGTCGCCGACCCCAACTTCTTCTGCCGCGAAATTGCGGAGAAGGTGGAGAGATCTCCGGGAGACTGGGAGAGACGTATCCGAGAAAACGAGTCGGAGTACTGGGACGCCTTCTCGTCACGCCACGGCTACTTCGAGGGCGGCATACTCCACGAGGTAGCGAGGCTCGTCCCCGACTCCTCGACTGTCTTCGTCTCGAACAGCATGCCTGTACGTGACCTCGACAGGTACGGAGAGCCCCGCGACGCCAATGTAGACATCTTCGGAAACAGGGGAGCGAGCGGAATAGACGGCATTACGAGCACAGCCTTAGGAGTCGGAAGTGCTGTCGACGGCGAACTCGTCCTCGTCACAGGTGACCTCGCCTACTACCACGACACCAACGGACTCCTCGCGGTCAAGAGATGCGACGTCGACGTTACTGTAGTCGAGATAAACAACGACGGCGGCGGCATCTTCCATATGCTCCCCATCGAGGAGTACGACCCGCCGTTTACTCAGCAGTTCAAGACACCCCACGGACTCGACTTCGAACACACGACCGACCTCTATGGTCTCGGATTCGAACGTGTCGACGACCTCGACTCTTTCCGCGACGCCTTCACGCGATCAGTCTCGTCGGATGGCTCGTGTGTCATCGAGGCGGTCACCGACTCCGAGGCGAGCCACCGGAGGCGTGAAGAGGTCACCACCGAGATACGTGACGAACTCGGATGAGACGGAAACACGAGAGTTTTTGGGCGCGGCTACGGAGTATACTCTAATGGTCTCGGATATATTTGACCCCGAGAGATGGGAGACCGTCGATCTCGGACATAAGTTCGACGACATCACATACCACCGTGCCGTAGACCACGGCACCGTACGTATCGCGTTCGACCGTCCCGACGTCAGGAACGCATTCCGACCCCAGACGGTCGACGAGCTCTACGACGCTCTTGAACACGCGAAGAGACAGACAGACGTCGGCTGTGTCCTTCTCACGGGCAACGGACCCGCCGAAGACGGAGGCTGGGCTTTCTGTTCGGGCGGTGACCAGTCGGTGAGAGGCGACTCGGGATACGGATACGGAGATCAAGACGGCGACTCCGATTCCGAACCCGAAGACACCTCAGGAACCGGACGTCTCCATATACTCGAAGTCCAGCGTCTCATACGCCACATACCCAAGCCCGTGATCGCTGTCGTCCCGGGATGGGCGGTCGGAGGCGGACACTCTCTCCACGTCGTCTGTGACATGACTATAGCGAGCGAGGAACACGCCAAGTTCAAACAGACCGACCCCGACGTCGCGTCGTTCGACGCCGGATTCGGAAGCGCTTACCTCGCCCACCAGGTCGGACACAAGAAGGCGCGCGAGATATTCTTCGTCGGGAAGACCTACTCCGCCGACGAAGCAGACGAGATGGGAATGGTCAACGAGACCGTCTCCCACCAAGACCTCGAAGACGTCGCCCTCGACTGGGCGGGAGAGATCAACTCGAAGAGCCCGACTGCGATAAGGATGCTCAAGTACGGATTCAACCTCGATACCGACGGCATGGTGGGTCAGCAGGTCTTCGCGGGCGAGGCTACACGTCTTGCCTACATGACCGACGAGGCGAAGGAAGGAAGGGACGCCTTCCTCGAAGACCGCGACCCCGAGTTCGACGACTTCCCGTGGCATTACTAATCTAACCAAGCCAAGGAATGACAGATACGAACCCGAAAGACGTCTCGCGCGCCCGTGCCTGGGTCATAGCCGCACGTCCCCACACTTTTCCCGCGGGAGTCGCCCCCGTAGTCGTCGGAACAGGTCTCGCCCTACACGACGGAGTCTTCGACCCACTCGCCGCACTCGTCGCTCTCGTCTCCGCGCTCCTGATACAGATAGGTGCCAACTTCGCCAACGACTACTACGACGCCGTCAAGGGAGCCGACACCGACGAGTCGGAGGGATACACCCGAGTGACACAGCAGGGTCTCATACCTCCCGAGACAGTAAAGAGAGGAACCGCTCTCACCTTCGGACTCGCATTCTTGATAGGACTCTATCTTGTGAAGGTCGGAGGAGCCGTGATACTCGCCGTCGGAGTCCTCAGCATAATCAGCGGTATAATCTACACGGGGGGTCCATATCCTATTGGCTACCACGGACTCGGCGACCTCTTCGTCTTCGTCTTCTTCGGTGTCGTAGGGGTCACGGGAACCTACTACGTACAGGCGGCGTCGGCGGTCGGTGTCGCTCTCTCTACTGTAGTGCCGCCTCCCGGGACTCTCACATCCGAGGCTGTCGTGGCGAGCCTCGGTGTCGCGGGATTCGAGACGGGGATTCTCGTCGTCAACAACATACGTGACCTCGAAACCGACGCCCAAGCCGGCAAGAAGACTCTCGCTGTCCTGATCGGCTACACAGCGAGCCGGTTCGAGTACGGTCTACTCGTAGCTCTGTCGTATGCTGTCCCGCTCTACCTATTCACACGTCCCGACTTCGGCGCGTTCGTACTCCTTCCTTTCCTCACAGTCCCCTACGCGATCAGCCTCCTCACGACCGTAGCGACCGAGTCGACCGAGGACGGTCTCAACCCCGCCCTCGAAGGCACAGGAAAGCTACTCGCAGTCTACTCGGCTCTGTTCGCAGCAGGGATGGTGGTATCTTGACTTCCCTCGAAGCCGAGTACGCGTGTTTCTCACTCGACCTCAAGAAGCCGCTCTCAACCGCGAGGGGTGAGATAGAGTCACGCGACGGCTTCCTGATACGACTCACCGACGGAGACTACACCGGATACGGAGAGGCGACTCCCCTGCCACCGTGGACTGAGACCCACGACGAGGCGGAGAAGGCGGTCTACAGATCCCTCGAAAGTCTCAGTTCGACAGACACCGACGACCTTCGGGAATCCCTTCCGTCACACGAGACCCCAGGGGCTCGGTACGGTGTGTCTCTGGCACTCGCAGACCTGAGGGCGAAGAGGCGTGGCGTCCCCCTCTATGAGTACCTCGGCGACTCCAACGACGACATACGGAGGACTGTACGACTCAACGCCACTGTCGGAGACGCAGACGTTGACGAGACTCTTCGGAGTGTCGGGGGATACGTTGACGACGGATATGCGACTGTCAAAATAAAGGTCGGATCGAGAGACCTTGACGAAGACATCGAACGCGTGCGCGCCATAGACGACGAGTACGACGTCAAGATACGCGCCGACGCTAACGGAGGCTGGAGCTACGACGAGGCGTCGGAGTTTGCTGACATACTCTCCGATATCGACTCCTTCGAGTACCTTGAACAGCCTCTCGACGCCGACGACCTAGAGGGACATTCGAGGATCAGGCGTTCTACTGACTTCGACATAGGCGTCGACGAAAGCCTCATAGACCACTCGGTCAGCGAGATCGTCGAGGAGGAAGCCGCCGACTACGCCGTTCTCAAGCCCATGAGTTTCGGAGGGATAGACAAAACCCACGAAGTCGCTCTAAAGGCACGCAGAAATGGCGTTGTTCCTGTCGTCTCGAACCTCGTAGAGACAGTCGTAGGACGCTCGGCGGGAGCACACCTCGCCGTGAGTCTACGTGTCGAGACTGCGTGTGGTCTCGGCACCGGAGATATGCTCGCAGAAGATCTCGCTAAAGACATAGTCGACGAAGGAAGTATACGTCTTTCCGACCAGCCGGGAAACTCGGAGGTGGACTGTGTCTGGTAGTTTCTACGACCTACTCGCCCACCGCGCCGAGGCGACGCCCGATAAGACGGCGGTCATAGACGCCGAGACCGACGAGTATCTGAGTTACAGAAACCTCGACAGAAGCGTAGACATACTCGCTCGGAAACTCGGTGAACTCGGTGTCGAGGAAGGCGACCATCTCGGCGTCGTCATGGAGACACGTACCGAGTTTGTCTCTCTCGTCCACGCATCGATGCGTCTCAACGCGACTCTCGTACCCATAAACGCGCGTCTCACGCCGCAGGAGGTGAGAAAGAGGGTTGAGGACGCCGATGTCTCTGTCTTAGTCTGTGACTCCGAGACTCAGGAGAAGACAGCCGACTGTGACGTGATGATTACAGCCACAGTCGACGAGACATCGATCGAGGGTGTCGTGGAGATCGACTCGGTCTCAGTCCCCGATACTCCTGATCCTATACGCGTACATAGATGTCACTCCGAGACTGCGTGTATACCCTTCACATCGGGTACGACGGGAGATCCGAAGCCCGTTGTCCTGAGCTACGGGAACTTCGTAGCGAGTGCGACGGCGTCGGCTTTCCGTCTCGGACATCTCCCCGACGACAGACGTCTTATCTGTCTCCCGATGTACCACATGGGTGGTCTCTCACACGTCTTCCGTGCGGCTCTCCACGGCACCGCGGCGGTCGTACAGGAGGGCTTCGACGCCGAGGAGACTGTCGAAAATATCGCCGAGTACGGCGTAACACAGGTCTCACTCGTCCCCACCACTCTCAGACGTATACTCGACACGGGGATAGACTCCCAACTCGACAGCCTGAGGTACGTTCTCCTGGGAGGCGCACCCGCCTCGGAGGACCTTCTGAGGGAGTCACGTGAAGCCGGGGTTCGTGTCTGTCCGACTTACGGCATGACTGAGACGGCTTCACAGATAGCTACAGTCTCGCCGTACGCGTCCGAGACTGATACTGAGACCGTGGGAGTTGGACGCCCCCTCGTTTCGACACGGATCACGGTACTCGACGAAGACGATCAGCCCGTCGAGACGGGTGAGACAGGAGAGATTGTCGTATCGGGTTCCACGGTTACAGAGGGCTACTACGGTCTCCCTGACGAGACGAGTGAGGCGTTCTGTGAACACGGATTGAGAACCGGAGACCTCGGGTACAGAGACGAGTCAGGTCGTCTCTACGTCGTCGGGAGGAAGGATGAGGTCATCATCACGGGTGGCGAGAACGTAAATCCCAACGAGGTCACAGAACTCCTCCTCGAACATCCTCGTCTCGAAGACGCCGCAGTCATCGGTGTCGACGATGAGGAGTGGGGGGAGAGGATCTGTGCGCTCGTAGTGCCTGTCGACGAGGATGAGGTCGACGTAAGGGGATACTGCCGTGAGAGACTCGCGGGCTACAAATGCCCACGTACTGTAGCCTTCGTGGACGAGATACCACGAACTGAGTCGGGGACTGTCGACAGGGCTGCGGCACGCGGCTTACTCGAATAATCCCGACGAAGCCGGTGTGTCGGGTAGTTTTATGTGGTGTCACGACTATACTCCGACCCATGCAGGAGATAGCCGAGGTGCATATATTTGACGCCGACGAGGCACGCAGTCTGGTCGAGAGGGTCGAGTCCTCGTATGAGGGGTCTGATATCAGGTTCGAGACCGACGGTGACAGTATAGAATCTTCGGACAGACTCAAGGTACACGCTGACTCATCCACAATGAGGACTGACCGCCTTCTCAAGATTGCGTGTCTCGCCTCCGACAGCCGTGAGACGGCACAGTTCATCTTCGACCTCGGATACAGATACGGAAAGGGCGCAGACGTAGAGGAGTACATAGACGAGGAAGCCTTCGACAAGGGATCGATTGAGTCTCTCATAAGAGAGTCCCAGTAGTCGAATGTCAGCCAGTAAGACAGTAAAAGACGCCGTTCATGACCACATACAGGTTGAGGGAGTCGCGCTCGACCTCCTCGACACCCCGGAGATGCAGCGTCTCCGACACATACGTCAGTTGGGAACTGCGTACCTCGTCTACCCGAGCGCGAACCACACGCGTTTCGAACACTCTCTGGGTGTCTACAATCTCGCTAAGAAGGCGATGAAAAGCTTAGGAGTCGACGGCAGAGACGCCGAGGCGATAAGCGCGGCTTCACTCCTCCACGACGTCGGACACACCCCCTTCTCACACACCGTAGAGGACGTCGTCGAGGAGTACACGGGGAAGAGACATGACGAGGTCGACTCAATACTCGAAGGAAACGTGTCGCGTGTCCTCGATGACTACGGTATTGACACTCGACGAGTCGCGAGTCTCATACGAGGTGAGGGAAGACTCGGACAGATAATCTCGGGGAAGTTAGACGTCGACAGGATGGACTATCTCGTGAGAGATGCCCACCACACCGGGGTTCCGTACGGCACCATAGACTCGACACGTCTTATACTCGAACTCGAACTCCATGACGGCGAACTCGTCTTGGGTGAGGGGAACGTCCAGACCGCTGAGGCACTCCTCATAGCGCGGTCTCTGATGCATCCGACGGTCTACAACCACCACGTCGCACGTATCTCACAGGCGATGCTCAGACGTGCGACACGACGTCTGGTGGAGACTACGGATGTCGACGCCCACGACGTAAGACGGATGGATGACCACGAACTCGTCGTCGAACTCCGACGTAGCCGGGGGACGCGTGACCTAGGGAGACGCGTGACACGCAGACGTCTCTACAAACGTGCCGTCTGGGAGCCTTACGACGAACTTCCCTTCGACTTTGACTCTGACACCGACGCTGAGACCTCGGCTTCTTCGGAGAATGTCTCTGAGATCGAGGAAGAAGTAGCCGAGAAAGCCGACATCGATCCCGACGAGGTAATACTCGATGTCTCGCCGCCCCCTGAGATAGACGAGACGTCAGCGTGTGTCTTAGTCGACGGTGAGAAGACGAGTATAGAAGATGCCTCACCTCTCGTGGGGGATCTCCATTCGTCGTTCGGAGACCAGTGGAGGTACGGCGTTTACTGTCCTGGCGAAGATGTCGGAGATGTAGCCTCGGCGTTCGAGTCGCTTTACTCTGCTTAGTTGACTCAGAACAGATACTCGTCCTCTCCGCCCATTGTGTCCTCGTAATCCCCCAACTCGTCCTCTCCGGCTCCTGAACCTCCTGTCGTCTTGAGCGTCCGGAGACCTATCGCTATGAGGTCTTCGACTGCCTCCTGTCGGTCTATGTACTCTCCTTCGTCTATAAGCTGTGTAATCTGCATCTCCTGGTGTTCGGGTATGTCGATCTCGATCTTACTCATCAACTGATTGTGTTCCACCCACTCGTATTAAGCTTGCGGGGGAAACCCGTTACCCGTTTCTTGGACGAGTGTGTAACCAGTCCATGGCTACGGATACTAGACTACTCCTTTCCCACGAGTCTGACTCCAACTCCCGCGTCTCACGCCATCTTTCGGAGTACGGTATCGACTGCGTGGTATTCGACCCGACCGGGCACGTCTACTCACTCGATTCCGACGGTGTTCCGGACTCAGACGTCGGACTCGTCTATCCCAGCAGACTCATAGAAGGCGGAGTCGTAACTCCACTCGGTGAGATAGACTGGGTCAATGGGTTAGAGGAAGTCGCAGCTGCGAGAAACAAAGCCGAGACGGTCGCGCATCTGAGACGTGACGGCTTACCAGTCCCCGAGACCTACTTCGTCTCGAACCCAGTCGGTGACGACGACGTCGTGGCGGCTTTCGAGGAGATAGACGGAAAGGCGGTCGTCAAGCCCAACTCGTCGACTCGCGGAAACGGTGTCACTGTCGTCGAAGACCCTGACTCGCTCTTAGGCGTTACCGACTACCTCGACGTCATACACGAGTCGCCGCTCGTCTACGACAGGACATTCCTCGTACAGGAGTACATCGAGGACGCGCGCGACTACCGGGTCATGGTAGTAGACGGAGAGTACGTCGGCGCGGTCGAGAGACGTTCGGAGGGTTGGAAACACAATGTCCACAGGGGAGCCGAAGCAGTCTCTGTCACTCCCGACGACGAGGTCGTACAGCTCGCCGAGGAAGCCGCCGAGTCGCTCGGCATACGTTTCTGCGGGGTCGATCTCCTCCGGAACGAGGGCCGGACGGTCGTCAACGAGGTCAACGCGCGTCCGACAGTCGACACGCGCGACAAGTACGAGGACGCGTTCTATCCGCGTCTCGCGCGCCTCATCGAGAGCACCGCCTAATACAAAAAATCCCTCAGAATTCC
This sequence comes from Halorutilales archaeon Cl-col2-1, assembly GCA_041891055.1. Taxonomy (GTDB): domain Archaea; phylum Halobacteriota; class Halobacteria; order Halobacteriales; family Afararchaeaceae; genus Afararchaeum. Next base: position 1,740,433 of record CP169074.1, read on the forward strand.
GCTTAAACTTTATAAAACTTTCTCGCGGCGTCTTTAATCCAGGTGTACTGTTTGAGTCTGTTCAAGGAGTTCGAACGTTAATGGGTATTTAACATCTCCACGTTCGAAGGTAGAGATACGAGGTAACAGAAATGTCCGCAGCTAAGACCGTCTCCGAAACTGAAGCCCGAACCGACGCCGAAACATCCGCTGAGGAGTTCAACGAGAAGCAGTCGAAGCTAGCGTCGTACCTTGAGGAGAGGGTCGCAGACGGAAAGATATTCTTTAAGAGCAAGTTCATGACCGACGACCTCGGCATGTCGACGAAGGAAATCGGTTCTAACATGCTCCGTCTAGCCGAGGAGTACGATGGTCTCTCGATACAGAAATGGAGCTACTCGGGCGCGACGACGTGGAGGGTCGAGAAAGAGAAAGGCTCCCAGGCACCGAAGCAGACGGCTTGATTCGACCAGGCTCAGGTTTAGGCTTATAAGCCTACGTTATCTACTCTATTTCGAATGGACAGCCCGACACAGACACATACACCGTCACGTATCCCGGTGTCTACATCGGATGAAGACGTCGGCGACCGTGACGCCCTCCTCGGACGTGTGCGACGTGTCTTCGACGTCTACGAGGTGCGTGAACTCGAAAACGGCTACAAGTTCTACGGCGAGCCACTCGTAGACACAGAGGCTCTCTACAAGACCCTCTACTCCGACTTCGACGACCTCGGTTACAGCCTCGAACTCGACACTGAGTACGGCGAGAACGTCGTTGTAGCCGAGGAGCCCGAGGAGTCGTTCCCGTGGATCAACCTCGTCCTAGCCGTCGCGACATTTGTCACGACTCTAGTCGCGGGTAGCATCTGGTACTCCGCGAATCCGATCCAGAACCCCGCGTCTGTCTTCCGTGGAGTTCCGTTTGCCCTGAGCGTGATGTTTGTACTCGGCTCCCACGAGTTCGGACATTACTTGATGTCGAGGTACCACGGTGTCGACGCGACTCTGCCCTACTTCATCCCCTTCCCATCTATAATAGGAACTATGGGTGCGGTGATACGTGTCAAGGGAGTCATTCCCGACCGTAAGGCACTCTTCGACATAGGCGTAGCGGGTCCCTTACTCGGTCTCGTCGCCACACTCGGCGTGACAGCGGTTGGTCTGACACTCCATCCTGTTCCCACGACAGTCCCCGTACAGCTACATTACCCGCCACTCTACGACCTCATAAAGTCGTTCGTACCGACATCGCCCGCTCTTGACCAGCCCGGAGTCATACCCAACCCCGTCGTGATAGGCGGCTGGGTGGGTATGTTCGTGACCTTCCTCAACCTTATACCCGCGGGACAGCTAGACGGCGGACATATAGTAAAGTCGGTTCTCGGGGACGCGTCACGTTTCGTCTCACGTGCCGTCCCCGTCGTCCTCTTCGGACTCGGGGCGTATGTCGAGTACGTCAGAGGTCTTCCAGGGACTGTCTGGTTCGTCTGGGGTATCTTTTCTCTCCTCGTCACAGTCGCTGGAGGTGCGCGTCTCATAGATGACTCGGGTAGAGTGGGATGGAAACGGTCGGCTCTCGCGGTCGTCGTCTTCGGCTTGGGTATTCTGTCGTTCACGCCGGTTCCGGTCACGATGCCTTAAGACGGTCATCTTAGAACATGGTTTTTGACAACATTTATCTGTGGCTCAAGCCCTCTTTTCGACTGACATGAGTATCGACGACAAGATAGACGAACTCCGCGAGAGGAGAGAAGAGTCGAGGCTCGGAGGAGGCGAGGAGAGGATCGAGAAGCAGCACGACAAGGGCAAGATGACAGCCCACGAGAGGATAGAGTACTTCCTTGACGAGGACTCTTTCGTCGAGATAGACCCGTTTGTCGAACACGACTGTACCAACTTCGAGATGGAGGACAAGAAGTTCCCCGGAGACGCCGTCGTGGTCGGATACGGCGAGGTCGACGGCAGGAAGGTCTTCGTCTTTGCCCACGACTTCACCGTCTTAGGCGGGTCGGTGAGCAAGGTCGTCGCCGACAAGATAAACAAGATAATGGATAAGGCGATAGAGAACGGCGTCCCCGTCATAGGTCTCAACGACTCTGCGGGTGCGAGGATACAGGAGGGAATCACCTCGCTCGTCGGCTTCGCACAGCTCTTCCGTCGTAACACGAAGGCGAGCGGAGTCGTGCCCCAGATCTCGGCGATAATGGGACCGTGTGCGGGAGGCTCCGTCTACTCACCCGCCCTCACCGACTTCATATTCATGACGAAGGAGACGTCCCATATGTTCATCACGGGACCCGACGTCATAGAGACAGTCACGGGAGAACAGGTCACATTTGAGGAGCTCGGTGGGGCGAACGCTCATACATCGAAGAGCGGCGTCGCACATTTCGCCTACGACACCGAGGAGGAGGTTCTCGACGGAATACGTGAGCTTCTCTCCTACGTTCCTCTCAACAACATGGAGGACCCGCCCGAGGTCGAACCTGACGACGAACCCGACAGACAGGACGACTCTCTCAACAACGTCGTCCCCGACGAGCCCAAGAAACCCTACGACATGACAAACGCGATAGAGGGAGTCATGGACGAGGGATCGTTCTTCGAGGTTCACGGCTCGTACGCTCAGAACATCGTCGTCGGATTTGCGCGTCTCGACGGAAGACCCGTCGGAGTCGTCGCCAACCAGCCACGTGTCAACGCCGGAACACTCGACATAGAGGCGAGCGAGAAGGGAGCGCGTTTCGTGCGTTTCTGTGACGCCTTCAACATACCCATCGTGACATTCGTCGATGTCCCGGGATTCATGCCTGGAACCGACCAGGAGCACAACGGTATAATCAACAGGGGCGCGAAGCTGATATACGCCTACGCAGAGGCGACAGTCCCGCTCCTCACCGTGATGACGAGAAAGGCTTACGGAGGAGCCTACATCGTGATGGCTTCGAAGTACCTCGGAGCCGACGTCAACTACGCCTGGCCCACTGCCGAGGCGGCTGTGATGGGACCGAGAGGCGCGGTCAACATACTCAACTCCGACGAGCTTGAGGAGGCGGAGAACACAGAGGAGAGGAGACAGGAGCTCATAGACGAGTACAGGGAGACCTTCGCCAACCCGTACAGGGCTGCTGAGGACGGCTACATAGACGACATCATAGAGCCCAAGAAGACACGACCGCGTCTCATAAACGACCTCGAACTCCTCGAGTCGAAGAGAAAGGAGAATCCCCCCAAGAAACACGGCAACATCCCACTTTAATATTAATAATTTCCGGTTTTTTCGGGGTGTTACATCGCAAGAGATATATGTGTAATAGACAATCGTGAAATATGATGTTAGATAATAAGGTTGCAATAGTCACGGGAGGCAGCCAAGGTCTCGGAAAGGAGATCTCTTTCCAGTTTGCCGAGGAAGGTGCCGACGTGGTTCTAGCCGCGCGTAGCGAGGACAAGATACAGGAGAATGCCGACGAGATAAACGGGAGCGACGAGTACGAGGGGAATGCGATGGCAGTTCCGACCGACATATCCGACGAAAGCGAAGTCGAGGATCTAGTCGACGCGGCTGTCGACGAGTACGGTACTGTCGATATTCTCGTCAACAACGCCGCGATAGGCGGACCCTCGAAGTACATAGAGAACCTCGAATCCGAGAAGTGGAGACAGATTCTCGATATCAATCTGACGGGCTCCTACTACTGCACGAAACACGTCGTCCCTATACTCAAGGAGAAGGAGGACGGACGTATCATAAACATCTCCTCAACCGGAGGAAAGAAGCCTTACCCGCTTCGCTGTGCGTACGCCACGACAAAGACGGGAATAATAGGCTTCGGACGTTCGATAGCCGACGAGCTCGGTCAGTGGGGGATCAACGTCAACACCGTCTGCCCGGGTCCGATCAAGTCGCCGCGTATCGACCGCATGATAGAGAACCGCGCCGAGGAGCGTGATATCTCGTTCGAGAAGGCTAAGAAGGCATACACTAAGGGATCGATGTTCAGGAGATTCGTCACCAATGAGGAGGTCGCTAACATGGTCACCTTCCTCGCTTCCGAGAAGGGCAAGGGAGTCACGGGACAGGACATTAACGTCTCAGTCGGAATGTACTCCGACTAAGTCGATCTTACGTTCTCGTTCCGGTTCTTTCTTTCTCACGTACCGATACACAGAAGCCGTCTTAGACATAGCTTAGTCTGTGAACACCTCTGAGGATACTGTCGGAAACGGATATGCCTACTTAGTCCTCGGTCTCGCCGTACTTGCCAACTTCAGCCAGTTCGGAGCGAGAGTAGTCGTAAGTCCTCTCGTTCCCGACATCATCGCTGACTTCGGAGTCACAAAGTCGGAGGTCGGCTTAGTCCTCACCGGAATCTGGGGGGTCTACGCTCTACTACAGTTCCCGAGCGGAATCCTCGCCGACAGGTTCGGCGAAAAGAGGGTGATAGCCACGTCGCTCGTCCTCGTAACCGTAGGAAGCGTAGCCCTACACATCTCGTCGACTTTCGTCACGTTCGCAGTCTTCGCTCTCTTCCTCGGTGCTGGTGCGGGACTCTACTTCTCGGTGGGGACGTCCCTCCTCACGAAGATATTCGGTGCATCGGAACGCGGGCAGGCACTCGGTATACATTCGACGGGGGGACCTCTTGCGGGAGTCGTGGCTCCGCCTGTCGGAGCGTACGTTGCGGCGCGGTACGGCTGGAGGACGGCACTCCTCTTTGGAGGCGTCGTAGCCCTCCCCGTCTTAGTCGGCTTCGTCTACACCGTGCGCCCTGTGTCTAACCCCAACTCTGACTCTGTCTCCGAGACTGAGACTCAGAGTATCGAAGCCTCGCCGAGCCTCCTCGAACGTGTCAAGAGCCTTGCGACACGTCCGAGACTCGTCTACACGACGTTACTCGGCGTCTCTCTGTCGTTCGCGTGGCAGTCTTTCTCGTCGTTCTTCCCTACCTTCGTCGTCGAGGAGATGGGAGCCACAAAACAGACGGCTAGCCTCTACTTCGGAGCCGTCTTTCTCCTGACTGCCGTCTTCCTTCCCGTGATGGGAAGACTATCTGACTCGCTCGGACGTGACAGACTTCTCGGCTTCTCGTTCGTGAGTATGTCTACGGGTATTCTCCTATTCATCGTCGGCGAGGGTACTGTCACGGTCTATGCCGGGATTCTCGTCTTAGGCGTGGGGATGAGCTGGGGAGGCGTTTTACAGTCGCGCGCTATGGACATCATCTCTGACTCTGAGAGAGGCACGGGTTTCGGTCTCGTGCGTACAGTCTACATGCTGATCGGAGCCACCGGAAGTGCCGTCACGGGAACCGTAGCCGAGTTCGCGGGATGGGGGGTATCTTGGGGAATAGTCGTGGGTCTGCTTCTCGTCGCTCTACTTAGTCTCGGGGTCAACAGAACTCTCAGGCTGGGTCTTTAGGATCGGTAGATGTAGACAGCCCTTCCCTCGTAGCTCACCAGCTCGAAGCCGTGGCGCGGAGTCTCGTCGGCTAGCGGAACTACGAGAAGATCCGTCTCGACTGCCTCGGCGACTTCCTTTAGCGCCGAATGTAACTCGTAAGGCGGTCTTACCGAGTAGATCACCGACGCGTCGTCGTAGACTCTCATATCGGGGTCTGTCACGTCGTCGACGGCGAAGTCGAGCCCGTCGGGAGCTTCGTTTTTGGCTTCGGTGTCGATGTCGGTGACCGTGACCTCGATACCGTCACACGAGCCGAGATACTCGGCGACTTCGGTCTGTCTTCCGACTCCGACTTCGATTACTTTCCCCGTGTACTTCGACTCTATGAACTCGGATACTCTCTCCATCACGTCTCTCTCGGTTATAGGTTTGTTAACTTATCTAAGGGCAGAACTTATTATCTCTTAGGATCTAAATCTCTTCAATGCGAATCGACGTTGTTCCCGTGGGGAACGTCGAGACGGATCTCCTGGAGGAGTCGCGTGATGTTCTCGAACACATATACGGAACTGACGTTGTTCTGAGATCGTCTGTCTCGATACCGCCCGACGCGTACGACGAGAAACACGAGCAGTACCACGCCGAGGACTTCATAGACATAGCCACTTCCGCTGGTAACGGCGACAAGAACATAGCCGTCACACCCGTCGACATATACTACCGACGCCGCAACTATGTCTTCGGTCTCGCCTACCTCGACGGAAAGGGCTGTGTCGTCTCGACCAACCGTCTCAGGATGACAGCAGACGGCGGTGAGCTTGAGAAGCCGAAACAGACAGGTATAGTCGGGGATCGCGTTAGGACTGAGGTCGTCCACGAGATAGGACACACATTCGGTCTCCAGCACTGTGACGACGAGACGTGTGTGATGAGCTTCTCGCCCACCGTCCGCGAGGTCGACTCGAAGTTCGAGAGACCGTGTCCGACGTGTGACGCGAAGCTGTGACTGTGCCTGTCAGAACGGCGCGTCCCCATGACATAGACGCCCTCATTAGTCTTGAAAATAGCTGTTTCGAGAGTCCCAATACTCGACTCCTTATACGTCTGTGTGGCTCGTCCGACGGCCTTCTCGTCTACGAGACTGACGGCGATGTCGTCGGATATATACTCGCTGTCCCCATCGGACGTCGTGACGCACGTGTACTCTCGTTCTGTGTCGACGACGAGTACAGACGTGAGGGATACGGAAGGTCGCTGATGCTCGAAGCCGTGAGACGTCTCCACGACAAGGAGTTCGAGAGACTCAGCTTGGAGGTACGTGTCTCGAACTCGCCCGCGATCAGACTCTACGAGGATTTCGGCTTCGTGAGGACAGGAACTGAAGAAGATTATTACGAGGACGGCGAGGACGCCTACGTGATGGAGAAGTCACTGTAGTGTTATAGTATATAGTAGAATTAGTTAGGTCAGAAAATCCGTTGACTGAACTGAGCCGGATTTCGTTTCAGTCAGCGTTCTCCTCGGCGAGCTCCTCCATTCGCGCGCCGACACGTCCTGTCTCGGAGAATACGTCCTCTGACATGGTCTCTGCGAGCTGTTCACCCAGAACGAAGATGGCGTGTTTGTGTTCGGACTTCGACTTGTGAATATGTACGGGGCTCGTACCGAGAGAGTCGTAGTCCTCGAAGGGATTGCCCTCTACGTTCTCGTTCTCCTCGAAATACTTCCTGACTTCGACCATCAGCGAGTGTAAGTGTATGAGTTCGTCCTTATGCATCTTAAATCCACCTTTCTCACTTCTACAAAAGTAGTATAATTACTAAAACGTTACGCAGTGACAAATGTTGACATACGAAGAGTATATAGTCTTTATACGATCTGGTTTTCGTCGTCGACCTTGATGACAGTCGGATCGGGGTCTTCGTCCTCGGCGTAGACGCCGTATGAGATTATTATGACGGTGTCGCCGACCTCTCCGAGACGTGCCGCCGCGCCGTTAGTACAGATCTCGCCGTCTTCTCCCTCTATGGTGTAGGTCTCGAACCTCTCTCCGTTCGTGACGTTGACGACCTGTACCCTCTCGTACTCGGAGATTCCCGCGGCTTCGAGTAGGTCTCTGCCTACTGTGATGCTCCCCTCGTACGATAGATCGGTCTCAGTGATCGTGGCGCGGTGTATCTTCGATTTGAACTTCTCGACCTGCATCTGTCAGAAAGTAGTTGTTAAGGATTTATCCTCTTTGTTGTTTGCTTCAGTTGCCCCTCGCCTCGTCGAGCATTATACGTCTCTCGACCCTTGCTGTTCTGTCACGTATCTCGCCGACTGCGTCTATGTTAGCCGAGACGCTCGTGACGCCGTTCTCGATCAGGAACTCGACCATCTCGGGCTTGCTTCCCGCCTGACCACAGATGCTCGACTTGACGTCGTTTGCGTTACATTTCTCTATGACGTCCTCTATGAGAGACAGGACGGCGGGATGCATCTCGTCGTAGAGGTGTGCGACGTTCTCGTTGTTCCTGTCGACTGCGAGGGTGTACTGTGTGAGGTCGTTTGTCCCGAAGCTCACGAAGTCTATTCCCTCGTCTATCACGTCGTCTATCACGAGGGCGCTTGCGGGTGTCTCGACCATCACACCCCACGAGATGTCTTCGAGGTCGAGTCCTGCCCTCTGTATCAGACTCTTCGCCTCACGTACCTGTGACGCGTCGTGGACGAGGGGAAGCATTATCTCGACGTTGTCGTACCCCATGTCGTAGAGCTTCCTGAATGCACGGAGTTCAAGGCTGAAGAGGTCGGGCTCATCAAGTGACCTTCTTATTCCGCGGTATCCGAGCATCGGGTTGTGTTCGACGGGCTCCTCGTCTCCTCCTTCTAGGTTCCTGAACTCGTCGCTCGGAGCGTCGAGTGTCCTGACACGTACCGGGCGCGGGTAGAATGCATCGGCTACTTCCTGTACCCCCTGTACTATTCGGTCTATGTAGGCGCGCTCGCCGTTGTCACGTATGTAACGTCCCGGAGTCTTCCCGAGGTTGAGTATCATATGTTCCATCCTCAGGAGACCCACTCCGTCGGCTCCCGTCTCCGCTGCCCTGTCGGCGGCGTCGGGTATGGAGACGTTAACCTTGACCTCGGTCGCTGTAACGGGCTGGTGGGACGACGGCTCCGTAGTCTCTGTCTCCACATGCTTCTCGGCTTCGGTCTCTACTGTCTCACTTCTACCCCTCTTGACTGTACCTTTCTCTCCGTCTATGGTTATTACGTCGCCGTCTTCGAGGACTTCGAGAGCATTTCCGGTTCCTACGACAGCCGGACTTCCGAGTTCACGTGAGACTATCGCTGCGTGGCTCGTGAGACCCCCCTCGTTAGTCACTATACCGCCCGCGCGTTTCATCGCGGGAACCATGTCGGGGGTCGTCTGGTGGGCTACGAGTATGTTGTTTTCCTCGACCTTGTCTAGCTCGTCGAGTGTCTCGACTACACGTACCTCACCGCTCACGAGACCCGGTGAGACGCCGAGTCCCTCCACGAGAGTCTCAGCCTCTCCCTCGGCTTCTGCCCCTGTCTCGGCAGTCGTCTCTGTCTCATCGGACTCGGAGATTGTTGTGATTGGACGTGACTGAAGGACATAAGTCTCACCGTCCTTCATAGCCCACTCGACGTCCTGTGGCTGGTCGTAGTGGTCTTCGAGGTTCTCACCTATTTCGAGGAGTTCGAGAAGCTCGTCCTCGTCGAGAACCTGTTGGTCACGTTTGTCCTCGGGGACTTCCTCCTCGACTGTCTCCCCCTGTGCGTTCTTGACATGCATTATTCGTTTCGATGAGACTGTCGTCGAGGTGACATCCTTCGTCTCCCTGTCTATGTTGTACTTGTCGGGCGAGACAGCGCCGCTGACGACTGACTCGCCGAGACCCCACGCCGCCTCGACCACCATCTGTGGCTCTCCAGTAGAGGGATGAGAGGTAAACATGACCCCACTCTTGTCTGCGTCTATCATCTCCTGTACTACGACGGCGATGTCTACCTTGTCGTGTGGGAAGCCCTGTTCGTTCCTGTAGTAGATCGCTCTCTGTGTGAAGAGAGAAGCCCAGCACTCCCTGACGTGTTCGAGGACGTCGTCGCCGCCGTCTATGTTGAGGAAGGTCTCCTGCTGCCCCGCGAACGACGCGTCGGGGAGATCCTCCGCTGTCGCCGACGAACGTACGGCGGTGAATGCGTCGCCGTCGCCGAGAGAAGAGTAGGCTTCCTTTATGTCGTCCTCCATGTCGTCGGGGACGTCTGCCCCGAGTATGAGGTCGCGCGCCCTCGACTCCGCCTCTGCGAGAGCCTCGGAGTCGTCGGAGTCTATGTCGACAGCCTCGAAGAGCTCTTCCTCTATTCCTGTCTCCTGTATGAACCTCCTGTACGCCTGAGCCGTCACCACGAAGCCTCCGGGTACGGGAAGGTCGACCTTGAGCATCTCGCCGAGCGAAGCCGCCTTGCCCCCTACTTTGTCGAGGTCTTCCTTGCCGACCTCGTCGAGCCACAAGACTGATGGTTTCATTCTTGTTCTAAGAAAGCTTCACGCTGAATATAATGGTTTCGTTCAGGATGTCTGAGAGTCAGTTATAATAACCTGGGACGCCAACTACCCGCATTAAGAGACCAGACCCTCTTAGGTTCGTGGTGAGACGTCTCCCGGTATGGCTAGTCAGTCTCGGAACCGTAGCTCTCTTCGTATTCTCCGTACAGCTACTCGGTGGCGCGACACAGAGTCTCGCGCCTGTGATAGAGTCTATTCTCGAGGAGGTTGTGACTGGAGACGGTTCGGCTCTGGGTCTGGGCTGGATAGCCTCCTACCTCATAGCTAACGGCTCCGTCGTCGCGGCTGTCGCAGTCTCGTTCGTCTCGGTGGATCTACTGACCCCGTCACAGACGTACCTCATGGTGGCAGGTTCGCGTCTTGGCGGCGCGGGTATCGTGATGGTTATAGGTGGAGTGGACTACCTGCTTGATAGACAGCATCCCTTCGGAGAGTCGGTCAGCCTCGGAAGCCTGAGCTTCGTTCTGACTTACTCCGTGTATCTCCCCGCGACAGTCCTCGGCTACTTAGGCAAAGACAGTCTTTACCCTGTCTTCGAGACCGGAGTCAGTTCGGGATACGCGTATCTGGGAGGAGGTCTCTCTGTGAGTCCTTTTCGGTATCTCATCCGTCTATCACTCGAATTCTTCGGCGGCTTTGCCTCGGCGGTGCTGGCTGTCTTTCTTCTCTTTGGAAGCCTCAGGATACTCGACAGCCTCTCCGAAACTATCGACATAAATCTGTTCCGGAAGAACTACCTCGACCATCTCCGCAACAGATGGCTCTGGCTACTCTTCGGTCTTATTGTGACAGCTGTCACAGCGAGTGTCGCCTTCTCGATAGGCATAACTGTGCCCTTCTACAACAGAGGCTACGTCAAACGCAAGGAGATGGTACCCTACATACTCGGCGCGAACATCAGCACTCTCTTCGACACATTCGTAGCTAGCCTCGCACTCACTTCCCCCAAGGGAACCACCGTCATTGTCTACCTCTTCGCAGTCTCGACAGTCGTCACAGTCGGCATACTCGTCTTCTACGACAGTTACTACGCCGGCGTCGAGTACGTACACGACCGTCTCGTCGAGGACACACGGTTCCTCGCGGGCTTCTTAGTCGTGATACTCGGTCTGCCTCTCGGTCTCTTACTCGTCTGAGACTACACGGTACGACATAATCCACATTTTTATGGCTCGTCTCCGCATAGGCGTACCCAATGACCGAAGACACACCGACTGTAGTCACGTGTGCACTTCCGTATGCCAACGGGAAGGCGCATCTGGGACATCTCCGAACCTACATACCCGGCGACGCTCTCACGCGTTCACTCCGGAAGCTCGGACGTGACGTCATACTCGTCGGCGGAAGCGACATGCACGGAACCCCGATAGTCGTCAACTCGGAGGAGGAAGGCGTCGAGCCCGAGGAGTTCGCGATGAGGTACCACGAGTACTTCGAGGAGACATTCCCCGAGATAGGCGTCGAGTTCGACAGCTACGGACACACCAACCAGGACTCCAACATAAACAGGACACAGGAGATAGTCTCGACACTCCACGACGAGGGATATGTCTACGAGGACACGATGCTCGTGGCGTACGACCCCGAGGAGGACAGGACTCTCCCCGACAGGTACGTCGAGGGTACGTGTCCCTACTGTGGAGAGGAGGGCGCGAGAGGGGACGAGTGTGATGAATGTGGGCGCCATCTCGAACCCGGCGAGATAGAAGATCCAAGATCGACTATAAGCGGAGCGCCGGCGGAGTACGTCGAACAGGAGCACTACTTCTTCGCGCTCTCGGAGTTCAAGGAGTACCTCTCGGGATTCATAGAACGGTTAGAGGGCACATCGAACGCACAGAACCAGCCCAAGCAGTGGATCGAGGAGGGTCTCCAGGACTGGTGTATAACACGTGACATGGACTGGGGAGTACCCTTCCCCGAAGACGGTCATCAATCTTCGATTGATGAGCCTGCTGATCAGAGATCCACAGACGATGACCTCGTTCTCTACGTCTGGGTTGACGCTCCGATAGAGTACATCGCATCGACCGAGGAGTGGGCTAAAAACAGAGGAGACGAAGACGCGTGGGAGACCTACTGGAGGGACGATGACTCCGACATAATACACGTCATAGGCGGCGACATAATACAGCACCACACCGTCTTCTGGCCTGCGATGCTCCACGGCGCGGGCTACTCGGAGCCCGACGCTATCATGGCTTCGGGACTCGTCAAGATAAACGACAAGGCGTTCTCGACGTCGCGCGGACGCGCCGTCTGGCTCGACGACGACTACCTCGACGAGGGATTCGATCCTGACCTCATACGTTACTACATAGTCTCGTACACGGGATTCGAGAACGACCTCAACTTCTCGTGGGATCTCTTCCAGGAGAGGGTCAACAACGAGTTAGTCGGTATACTCGGTAACTTCGTCTACAGGTCACTCCTCCTCACGAACGACCATTTCGACGAGGCTCCCGACGGAGAGATAGACGACGAGGTACGTGAGGCTATCGAGGACGTCCGTGACCGTTTCGAGGACGCCATAGACGACTACGACCTCAAGGAGTCGGTCGATGCCGCTATGGCACTCGCCGCCTTCGGAAACGAGTACATACAGAAGAAGGAGCCGTGGCATCTCGTCGACGAAGACCCCGAAGAGGCGGGTGAGGTTCTCTTCAACTGTCTCCAGATATCGAAGGCACTCGGTCTCTTCATAGAGCCCGTGATGCCGTCTTCCGCCGAGGAGATCTGGGATCAGCTCAGAGAGGACGGCGACGTCCACGACGCCGAGTTCGACCGCGCACTCGAACCAGTCTCGGGCGAGATAGACGAGCCGCGCCAGCTATTCGAGAAGGTGAGCGACGACAAGGTCGACGAGCTCAAGTCGAGGCTAGACGAGAGGATAGGTGACGAAGAGGGAGACAAGGAAGACGACGAAGCCGTCGAACTCGAACCAGTCTCCGACGAGACCGTGAGCTTCGACGACTTCAAGAGCCTCGACCTACGTGTCGGAGAGATACTCTCCGCCGATCCGATAGAGGACTCCGACAAGCTCGTGAAGCTTCAGGTCGACATAGGGGTCGAGGAGAGACAGTTAGTAGCCGGGGTCAAACAGCTTCACGACGTCGACGACCTGGAGGGACAGAGGATAATTGTCGTCGCCAACCTCGAACCCACCGAGATATTCGGACACGAGAGTCAGGGTATGCTCTTAGCGGCGGGCGACGAGGCTGACCTACTCACGACGGTCGGCGACGCAGAGCCCGGCGAGAGGGTGCAGTAGGTTGCTAGTCTTAGGTGACGCACACGCCGACGACCCCGAGAAGAGGCGCGCTCTCCTAGACGCATACGAAAGTACTGACGACGATGTCGCTTTACAGGTCGGCGACCTACTCTACTACGACCTGCCGTACGACACTTATTTTATAGCCGGAAACAACGAGGAGTTCGATGTCATAGACATACTCAGACGCGGCGAGACAGTCGATAATCTGTGTCTCGTGAGCCAGAGACAGACTGTCGAGGTCGAGGGTCTGAGGATCGCGGGTCTCTCGGGCAACTACGCCCCCACGAAGTACGCCTCAAAGAGGGACGAACTCGAAGGCGACGACAGACGCCATTTCACGAGAGGGGAGGTCGAGGCGGCGAAACGTCTCGAAGACGTCGACCTCTTCTTAGCACACGAGGCTCCCCACGGTCTTTTAGAGAAAAACGGCTACGACGTCGGAAAAACTCCGATAGACGAGATTCTGCGGTCGGTCGAGCCCCAACTGTGTCTCGTGGGACACCACCACAAACACGCCGAGTCAGTCTTCGGAGAGACACGTGTCGTGAGTCTCGCTCCTGTCTGGGAGTCTTATTACAGACTCGACCCCGAGAGTCTGATACTGAAGGACAAAAGAACGTGAATACGAACTCCTCCTATGAGTGGGATACAGAGAATAATACAGGTACGCATCCGACTTCCTTCGAGAAGACTGTATTCAATCTTTATTTATTTTTGTAACAAGATCTTTGATCTTGCTTACTCACAAAGCTTCGCTTTGTGAATGTCCTTCAGTATGAGTCTCGAAAGGTTCTGATTCACGTCCCGTGGCTCCAAGACTCCATGTACTCCTCCTGTTCGTCCGTGAGGCTGTCTATCTCGATTCCGAGAGAGTCGAGTTTGGTCTCGGCTAGCTCCCTGTCGACAGAGTCGGGTACCTCGTGGACTCCCGCGTCTAAGTCCTCACCGTTCTCTATGAGGTACTCGACCGACCTCGCCTGTACGCCGAACGACTGATCCATGACCTCTATGGGATGTCCCAAGCTCACAGGAGTCGCGAGGTTGACGAGACGTCCCTCGGCGAGTACGTTTATACGTCGTCCGTCCTCGGTCTCGTACTCGACTATCCCGTCACGTACCTCGCGCGTTCCGACCGAGATCTCTTCGAGCTTTTCGAGGTCTATCTCTATGTCGAAATGACCCGCGTTCGCGAGTACGGCTCCGTCTTTCATCTTCTCGAAGTGTTCCTCGACTATCACGTCTCTGTTTCCGGTGACTGTCACGAATATGTCGCCGATCTCCGCCGCCTCGTCCATGCTCTTGACATCGTAGCCCTCCATGTGGGCTTCGAGTGCTCGTCTCGGGTCGACCTCGGTGACTATGACGTTGGCGTTGAGACCCTCCGCCTTCTTCGCGACGCCCTTGCCGCAGTTTCCGTATCCACCCACGACGACGTTCTTACCCGCGAATAGGAGATTGGTCGTCATAGCTATGCTCGACAGAGAAGCCTCGCCCGTTCCGTGGACGTTGTCGAACTGTCTCTTCATCGGCGTGTCGTTGACCGCAAACATCGGGTAGTTGAGAGCGCCGTCTTCCTCCATCGCGCGGAGACGGTGGACTCCCGTCGTCGTCTCCTCACAGCCTCCTATAATCGAGTCTATCATCTCGGGACGCTCCTCGTGGACGCGTAGAACGAGGTCGCCGCCGTCATCTACCGTGATGTCGGGGTCATGGTCTAGGACGGCGTCTATCGCGTCGTAGTACTCGTCCTTGTCGACTCCGTGCTTGGCGTAGCTCGTGACGTTGTCGTTGGCATCGAGTGCCGCCGAGACGTCGTCGTGTGTCGAGAGTGGGTTACAGCCCGTGATTGCGACCTCAGCACCTCCCTCGGCTAAGAGCTCCGCGAGGACTGCTGTCTTCGCCTCGACGTGGAGTGCCATCCCTACGACGTAGCCGTCGAGCGGCTTCTCGTCCTCGAAACGGCTGCGTATCTCAGAGAGTATAGGCATGTGTTCGCGCGCCCAGTCGATCTTACGCCTTCCCGACTCACGATCGGAGTCGGCGTGTATGTCTTCGTCCATGTCTCTAACTGGCTCTCAGCGGTGTAAATCCTTCCGGTCACTCACTCCCTGAGCATCAGCATCAAAAATGTGTTATACTACCCCACCGTCTGTATATGACATGTCTCGGAAGACAGCCTTAGTTACGGTCGGTCTTCTCGTAGCATCGTTGGCGTTCGCGGGAGCCGCGGGCGCTAAGACGACAGGAGCGGGTGTCTCTAACGGGGTTCTCCCACAGCAGGACAACACCACGGAGAACCTCGTCGACCAGCTTCAGGAGCTCAACAGGACACTAAACCAGCTTCAGGACGAGAACGAGAGACTCAGAAACCAGACACAGGAGCTGAGCCAGAGAAACGACGAGCTTGAACAGAGGCTCAACAACGTAACTACCCAGAACGACCAGCTACGCGGTGAGCTAGAGTCGGAGCGTGAGAGGAACCAAGAGCTTCAGAGCGAGCTTAACAACACGACTTCGAACGGAGGCGGCAGCCCCCTCCCCGGATTCGGTCCCGTAGTCGCCCTCGTAGCCCTCGTGGGAGCGGGTCTCTACTCGGTCGCGCGACGCCAGACACAGAAGTAGGGTAGAAAACTGTTTTCTTAGTTCCGTTTCGTTTCGTTTTTCACCAGATCTTCTCGTAGCCGTCGGCATCGACGACGACGTGGTCGGACTCCAGAAATACGTCGTCTTTCCTTACTTTACCCACACAGACAGCCTCGCCGTCTCCCGAAACAGCCACGGCTGTGTCACCGTTGTCTACTTCCTGACTCACGGTCACGACACCCGGCTCGTAGACGGGGGCACCGTGTGCAACCGCGGCGACGGCTTCGTCGGTGATCTCTATTACGGGATACTTCTCGAGAAGAACGTCTTCGAGAGGCTCCACTATCCGGCGTAGCTCCGTCTCGTCGCCCTCCTCGCGCCAGAGATGGAGAGCGTCGGAGAGATCCTGGAGGTAGACGGCGGCTTCGACGCAGAAGCCGCCGCTCGCAGTCCTTCTGAGCTCCTCCATGTGCCCTCCGGTTCCGAGAGCCAAGCCGATGTCGTGACACAGCTTACGTATGTAGGTTCCCGCGCCGCATCTCACCCTTCCGAGGACACGTCGTTCGCCTGCGCCTCCGTCGATGTCTGTCTCAAGTACATCGAGAGACTCTATCTCGCGCGTCCTGACACGTCGTCTCACGGAGCTTTTCTTCGGCGGTCGCTGGTATATCTCGCCCTCGAACTCGTCGAAGACCTCGCGGATGCGTTTCTCGTAAGTATCACCGTGAAGATTCAGAACGAAGACGTACTCCTTGTCGGCACCCCTGAAGATACCCGAGATGCGCGCCGACTTGCCTAGGAGTACAGGAAGACAGCCTGTAACTGCAGGATCAAGAGTTCCCGTGTGTGCCGCCTTCCCGACGCCTGTCATTTCCTTGACCCACGAGACGACTTCGTGGCTCGTCGGACCCGGCGGCTTGTCCAGAATGACGTAGCCCTTACCGAGAAGGTCTTCAGGATCAGGAGTCTTCTTCATCGAGCCTTCTCGCCGCTGTCGCGATTATCTCCGTGACGTTCTCGGCGTTCCATTTCGATGTGTCGATCACGATGTCGTAGACCGAGAGATCTGAGATATCGATGCCGTGGATCTCCTCGTAACGTTTCGCCTCCGACTCCTCTCTCTGTCGCAACTCCTCCCTCGCTGTCTCCGTGTCAACCTCCTCCCTGTCGGAGACACGTCTGACCCTCTCGTCGAAGGGAGCCTTGAGCCAGACCTTGAGGTCGGCGTCCTCGACCATCCAGCCCGAGAGACGTCCTTCGAGGATTATGTTGTCGCGCTCCCTTCCTATCTCCTTCTGTCTCAGATCTATCTCCTTGTCTATCTCGGGGTCTTCCTCGGCGATCTGGTTGAACTCTCCGAGTGAGACGCCGTGCTCCTTTGCGAGAGAACGGAAGACGTCGCCGCTTGAGACGTGATCCATGTCGAATACCGGAGCCAGAGCGCGTGACGCGGTCGTGGTTCCGCTTCCGGGTGGGCCGCTGACTGTTATTATCATGTACTGTCTTCGGCGGTTTTCCTAATCAAATCTTGTGTTTTGCTCGGCTTCTCCCCCAGAGGGTCTCATCCAGAGCCAAGCAGCGCCGACCGAGACCCCCGTGAGGACGACTGTCGCCGCGGGAAGTACGAGACCCGGGTCGTAACGGAGAGGAGGATGTAGACCAGCGGCGTAGTCGACTAAGTCGTTGAGGAGGAGTAGAACTGTCGAGGTCACGAGAGCACCCCGTGTCGCCTCCGAGTAAGCCGAAAGGACGTAAGCCTCGGGTAGGAAGAGGAGATGTGTCGCCATTATTCCCCAGTAGTTCCAGACCTCGGGGTAGTACTCGCCGAATCCGAGATTTAACGCCACGACGGTCCAGACGGAGTACTTGACGAGCCAGACGACCGCGACTGTGTGTAGGTACGTCACTGCTGTGTTGGTCTCTGTCTCTGTCGCGTCGAAGTCCTCGCTGGCTCTCGGGAGTAGTGTGGTGAGACTCAGGAGGGCTAAGAAGAGAGCCGCGGGTGAGTCGAGGTAGAATATCCACGCGAACGGTGAGTAGTCAGGCATCGTCTCGACGTAGAAGTCGACGCCTATCAGGAGGGCGACGAAGTTACTGAGTATGAGCCAGACGAGCGTGAGAGGCTTCGACATGAGTCTCCGAGCGTAGACGTGTTTCCGATCTGTGGGTTTCATCCTAGAGTTTCGTAGTCGAGTCGGGGACGCCGGGACGAAAAGGCTTTCCACGTCAAACGAAAGAACAATCAGTTTACGCGGCTTAGAGACACCAACGAGATGAAGATCGGAAACTTCGAAGCCGAACGCGGCGAGGTCTCTAAGGGCTACATAGACCTCGTTTCGTTCCCGACCGGAGGAACTGAGAGAGCCCCCGTGATGGTCGCCAGGGGCGAGGAGGATGGGCCCGTCCTCTGGCTCACAGCGAACGTCCACGGAAATGAGGTCACTGGAATACCTCTTATACACAGGATAGTCACAAATGAGATAGCCGAGTCGATACGTGGTGCAGTCGTCGGAGTTGTCTCGCTCAACCCGAGCGGTCTGAGGAGAACGAGGAGAGAGTCGGAGTACGACTCACGTGATCCCAACCGTCTCTTCCCTGACTTCAGGTACGACAGAGAGCCGGGATCGACACAGGAGATCATAAACAGACGTGTCTTCTCCGAGATAGCCGACTCAGCCGACGCGGTCATAGACCTACACTGTTCGAACGTCGGAAGCGTTCCCTTCACGATACTCCCGCGAGTTATCGCTGAGGAGTCGGAGATTGAAGAAGCAGAAGAGATCGCTGACGAGATGGAACGGATGGCTGATGCTTTCGGATTTACGCCAATCAACTCTCCCGGGATGGAGACTGTCTGGGAGGAGTGTCTACACAGGTCGCTTGGGGGATCCGTCGTCAACTCCGCTAAAATACCTTCGATCACAGTCGAACTCGGCTCCGACTACATAGTCGAGTCCGAGGTCGTCGACGCCGCTGTCAAGGGCGTCAGAAACGTGATGAGAACCCTCGATATGTTCGTCGACGACGAGGAGAACCAGAGGACTGAGCCCGTCTCGGGTATACCCCGGTTCAACCCCAACTACGACTTCAGGAGATGCACTGTCGAGTCTCCTGTCTCGGGAATTCTCAGAAAACGCGTCGAGACGGGAGAGTTCGTCGAGGAGGGCGATCCAATCTGTGAGATAACCGACCCGTTCGGCGAGACCAAACACGTCATAGAGGCGGAGGTCGACGGCTGGGTCACCGCATTCCAGCTCGGCTTAGGTGTCGAGGAGGGGTCGAGGATCTGTTACTACGCCGGACGCGCCGACGGCGACACGATAGTCGAGACTTATGAGCCCTGATTACGAGGCAGACGCCGACAGATTCGTTGACGAGGCGAGTTCGACGTCTTTCGGGGACAAGACACGGAAGGAGACGAAGCTCTGGTTCTTCCGTCTCAAGAAGTATCTGTCGGAGAGGTACGAGATAGAGGTCGAGAGTCGGAGTGACACAGACTACGTCGTGAGTCTTACAGCCGAGGACAGTGGTACTAAGGCAGAGTACGTCGTCGACAGGAGAGGCGACGAGGTCGAGGCCAACGCACATCTCGTCGTCGAGGACGAACCCGTTATACATGAGGTCTGGAAGGAGTGAGTCTCTACTACTTCGACGGGCGCGAACTCGTCGCCGACGACAGGGAGAGCTACGACGAGGTCAGCCGTGAGATAGCTTCGAGGGTCGTCGAGTCGCGCGATGTCGAAAGCGCCGATTTCCGGGGTCTGTGTGACGGTCTCAGAGACGAAGACCCCGACCTCTTCGGGAAAGTCGTCGAAGCCGCGGGGATACAAGACACTACGGGATGGTGTGATGGAGAAGTTGAGACGGCTTTCGACTCGCTCATACGACTTTTCAGCCCGTCTCTGACACGCGTCGTCTTCGAGTCCGAGAACCAGACCGTATTCGGGCGTTATCCCGACGGACAGGTAATCTTCCGTCTCTCACAGAGAGAGGTGGAGTCGTTGCCCGCCGACGTCGACGTGAATCCGATATCAGAGACACGTGTCTCGGGAGCTGAGGGCGACGGTATAAACCGGGGTGTCCTCCAGGCTCTTATGGAGGAGACGCCGTACGAACACGACTGAGTCTAGTCTATCTTCTCGCGTCCTTCCGATACGAGACGGTCGAGGTACTCGACGAGAGCTGTCTTGGCGTCCTGTGGATGTAGCTCACCTGACTCGAGATCCTCCGCGAGCCGGCTGTACTCGGTGTATTCGAGGTTGCCGCCGTACTTCTCGGGACGTTCGACTACGACCTCGTCGAACCTCGGGAAGACGTGGTATCTGTAGATCTCGGCGACGGGGTTTCCTTCGATCTCGGGCGGACAGTAGGCGCTCTGTACCTTCTCCTCGATCTCTTCGCGTGAGTCGTCCATCGCGATCAGATTACCTTTGCTCGAAGACATCTTCTCGCCTCCGCCTTCGAGACCAGTGAGTATCGGCATATGTACAGCAGTCGGAGAGTCGTAGCCTATACTCGGAAGACCCTCACGCGCGAGCATATGTATCTTCCTCTGGTCGATGCCTCCGACTGCGAGGTCGACGTCTAAGTGGGCGATGTCGACAGCCTGCATCAGTGGGTAGATCGCCTGGCTGACCTTGGGGTTGTCTGCGTTCCTCGCGACCTCCGACATGCTTCTCTCCGCCCTGTTGAGCGTGGTGTCTACGGCGAGCGAGTAGACGTCTAAGACGTACTCCCTGTCGAACTGGAAGTCGCTTCCCATCACGAACTCGGTCTTGTCGGGGTCGAGACCGAATGCGATGAACTGTTCTTTCATCGACTCGGCTATCT
This sequence comes from Halorutilales archaeon Cl-col2-1, assembly GCA_041891055.1. Lineage (GTDB taxonomy): Archaea > Halobacteriota > Halobacteria > Halobacteriales > Afararchaeaceae > Afararchaeum. The sequence continues at coordinate 1,761,084 of CP169074.1, forward strand.
CCTCTATCTCATCGAAACTACCCTTCTCGTTGAGGTAGGCGTGGACGTCTGCGAGGAGAACCACGACGTCTATACCCGCTTCCTGGAGGTCGATGAGCTTGTTCGCCGTCAGCATATGTCCGAGATGGAGCGCGCCGCTCGGCTCATAGCCGACGTAGGCTCTTCTTCCCTCGGTGTCCTCGGCAATCTCACGCGCCTCGTCGTCGGTCACGACCTCCTCGGTGTTCCGTGTGATGAGGTCGTACGGGTCGGCGTCTGTATTATCCATACTCGAAATCAGTCTCGGGGTTAAAAAACAGTTTCACCTTCCTCGCGCCACGCCGCGGTACGGTAATGTAAAGAAACGTTTATCGCTCCACTGGGATTAAGGTACAACTACATGGCAGACACTGTCACGGTCACGGTCGACGTACGTCTCTTCGCTGATCTAGCCGAGGTAGTCGGGGAGGACAAGACGGAGCTAAGAGTTGAGTCAGAGTCGTCGAAGGTAACTGTGGGGGAAGCCGTAGACTCACTCGTGTCTGAGTACCCCGACCTCGAAGACAGGATACTCGACTCCGAAGGTATACGTGGACACATAAATCTCTTAGTCAACGGCGATGACGCCGGAGCACAGACGCCCGTCGAAGACGGCGACGAACTCGGGGTCTTTCCTCCCGTGAGCGGCGGCTGAGTTATACGCCCACAGTCGCGCGGAGGAAGTCACGTGACCCGGGTCCTAAGCCGACCATCAGAACCGCGACGAGGAGTATGTACGACAGGCGCTTGAACTCCTCGAACGACTTCTCGTCGAAGAGATAGAGGACGACGAGAACTGCGACAGCCTTTACGAGTATGAATGTGTAGGTCGTACCCGAGGTCTGTATTATAGCCTGTACGACGGGGTGTTTCTGGCTGTATCCGAGGTATTCTATCCCTATCGTTGTCGCCGATCCGTCGACGAGATGTCCCCAGAGTATGACCGCTCCCATCTTACCCGTACCCTCGTTTATAGACGGAGCGAAGGTCTTGATCCCGTACCAGACTACCGTCCAGATCGCAGTTGCCATCCCGAAGGTCGCGAACGGAACCCAAGGCACGAGTGTGCCGTTAGAGACGCCGAACCAGACGAGGAACGAGAGGAGTCCGACGAGCCAGACTACGCCGAGAGCCGCAAGAGGCTTCGTGTAGGAGTCGACATATCCCGATCTTTCGAGACGCAGGGAGACAAAGAGGAAGAGTACGACGACCGCGAACATCACGAAGTAGATGATCGGAGAGATCACGAAGAAGTTTATGGGCCAGTCTAGTACGCCCGTGTCCTCGACGACACGGAAGGCTCCTCCGACGAATGCGTACGGGAAGAGAGCGTAGAAGAAGCTGTCGGAGGTCGCTATCTCCCATCTCCTGACGAGACGCACGACACCGAAAGCCGCGACACCGAGACTGTAGGCGTATCCTGCCTCGCTCACGAGTGTGTATCCCGGATACGCAGTCACTCCGTTACGTGTTATGCTCGACTGACCTAATGCGTCCGCCCTCACGGGACCGTAGAAGTACTTCCAGATGAACCTGTCGTAGAACAAGTCGGGAGCGACTACGAGACCCACAGCTAAGATACCCGCGGGGACTGCTACCGCGAGTGTCCAGAGGCTCGGGACTGAGAGGGAACGTGGTTCGGACTCGGAGGACATTGTAGTGCTTAGGATACGTGTACCTCTGTTGTATAGTGCTTACGTTAGTCATTACACGAGTACTCGCCGAGCTTACGGCGTAGGATCGGCTCGGGCTCGCCGAAGCGCGTCGGCTGTTCGACGTAGTAGACGGTGACATTTCTGAGCCGGGTCTCGGTCGCGCGCCCGTCCCATCTCTCACAGACGTAGCCGCCGAAGTAGGGACGCAGGTCAGCGTACTCACGCCTCTGGAGGTCGACGAGATAGACCATCCATCTGTGGCTCGGATAGGTCGAGTCGACGTCGGGCGGCTTTTCGAAGCTCTCCGAGACGGGGAAGGCGTTAACCGTCTCAGGTTCAAGGGACTCCGATCCTGACGCTGATCCTGACACCGAACCACGGACGACGTACCAGCCGTCCGACTCCGGCGGTTTGGCGAACATGTCCCAAGCGCGTTTCTCGGGATCGACGGGAGAGTCCTCGGAGACGTCGACGTATCCTAGGGACGCGGCGTTCCAGAATACGAGGAAGCCGATGAGCACAACTACGACTGCCGACGCCGGACGCAGCCGTGACTTCACGACGCCGTGTCCCGTCTCCGAGGCGACTGACACGTCAGTACCTATCCTTTCAGAGACGTGGTTCCAGAACGAAGTCGGAACGAAGGGTATCAGTCCGGCTATCGATATCAGAGGGAAGAGACCGAGATTGAGACTCCCCAACATTCCGAGGTGTGCGAGAACGAAGACTGAGACGAGGAGTCCGCGTCTGCGCCCTTTGAGTACCAGGAGGAGGGGTGACGAGACGACCAAGCCGAGCCAGAAGTAATCGGTGACTCCAAGGAGACCGATATCGGGATGTTGTGCGAGTACCTCTCCGACCCCGACTGTGAGACGGTCTATGCTGAAGACGTACCGCCCGGCGTCGCCTCCCATCCATACGTCGTTCCTGAGCTTGAAGACGGCGTTGACCGAGTAGATTACGACGACCTGTATCAGAACTGCGGCTGTCGCGGGGGTGGCTATACGTGTCGGGACTTCTCTCTCACGCCGCGACGAGTCGACCGACCATACCCCTCCGAGAGGCAGGAAGAGGCTCCAGATGAGGAGTCTTCTCAGAACCGAGTCGCCGCCGTTGAGTACCACGGGGTTCCTCATCTGTAACGAGACGAGTAGGACGACTGTGACGAGGGCTGCGAGACGTGTCGCGTGTCCGATAGCTAGAAGGATCGCCGCGACGCCCGCAACGACGAAGAGAGCCGCGACGAACCACGTCTCACCCGAGACGGCGTGGAGGGGGAGCTGAGAGAAGACGGGGCTGAAATCCCTGAGAGCCGAACGAGGGAAGACACCCGAGTCGGTGTAATGGGCGACGAGATCGCGTGAACGGAGTACGAGGTCGGCTACCACGAGCAGACCCAGGCTGAGACGTAGAGCCGCAAGTGATCTGACATCGACCGAGAGACGTCTCTCTACCCCGGATCTGACAGTTTTCCAATCGAAACCGAAGTCGAAATCGACTTTCATCCGTCTCGGTTCTTATCTCTCAGTTTCGTCACATAAACTCTGGTGTGAGACACGAGTCTTTTATACGCGCCCGCCGTCTCTCCCGTAGATGCTGACTTCACGAGTGATTCCGTGTCTCGACGTCACAATAGAGGACGGAGAGCCGAATGTCGTCAAGGGCGAGCAGTTCGAGGAGCTGAGGTACGCGGGCGATCCCGTCGAGTTAGCGAAGAAATACAACCGACAGGGAGCCGACGAGCTAGTCTTCTTAGACATAACAGCGAGCTCCGAGGGACGTGACACTATGCTCGATGTCGTGAGAAGGACTGCGGACGAGGTCTTCATACCCCTCACGGTCGGCGGAGGCATCTCGTCGGTCGAGGACATAAAGGAGACACTCAGGGCGGGAGCCGACAAGACGAGCATGAACACGGGCGCGATAAAGAACCCCGACGTCGTCGACGAGGGTGCCGAGAAGTTCGGGTCACAGTGTATAGTCGTCGCGATAGACGCACGACGCAACACGAGCGACGAGGGTGAGTACTACTTCGAGGTCGACGGGGACGAGGTCTGGTTCGAAGCAGTAATATACGGCGGAAGTGAGCCCACCGGAATCGACGCCGTCTCTTGGGCACAGGAGGTTGAGGAACGAGGAGCGGGGGAGATACTCCTCACGAGCATGTACGGCGATGGAACCAAGGACGGCTATGACATACCTCTAACGAGAGCGGTGAGCCAGAACGTTTCTATACCTGTCATAGCGAGCGGCGGAGCCGGAGAACCCAAACACATGGTCGAGGCGTTTACCGACGGGAGCGCGGACGCCGCCCTCGCCGCCTCTATATTCCATTTCGACGAGTACACGGTCGAAGAGGTGAAGGAGTACCTCGACGACTCGGGTATAAACGTCCGTCTGTAATCGACAGGAAAGATATGTTCTTATGACTACGCTCCTCTGCTAGCTTCGGTGTCCATGCCTCTACTCCTCTCACACTCGGGACAGGCGTAGACCTCGTCCTGGTTGTTTCCGAACACCCTGGAGTAGCTATCGCTGACGTAAGACCCGCATGTCTTGCACTCTGCCATAGAAGATCCTTGTTCGAGATTTATCGCGTCGTTTTAAAAAGACTGTGGTTCTTAGCCACGGATCAGTCTCTCCTGCGTACCTCATCTATCACGGATCGTATCTCGTCACGGAACTCTTCGAGACTAGACGTGTTCTCGACAGTGACCTCGGCGTTCTCGATAGCCTCGTCCATACCGTAGCCTATCTCCCTCTCGTCTCTCTGTCTGAGATCGTCTGCTTCGGTGACGTCGTCCGAACGTCCCCTCTCACGTATACGTCCGAGACGCGTCTCGAAGGGTGCCTCGATAGCTACGAGGATGAAGTCATCTCCGAACTCGTCACGGAACCTCTCGGCTTCCGCCCATCCTCTCAAGCCGTCGACTAAGACGACTTGGATGTCACCGTCTTCGAGCTCTGACTCTATGAGGTCGACACATCTCTCGGCGACAGCGTCTTCTCCTTCTTCCTCCCTGAGACTCGTTGCGACCTGACCGAGACTCTCGTCGGTCTCGTCTGCGTCCCTCTTCTCGGCTTCTCGGCGTATGACATCTCCCATCGTCACGACGGGAATACCCATCTCTTCGGCTACCTCCGCTGCCTCACTCTTGCCGCTTCCCGGCATACCCACCGTACCTATGACACGCATACTCGCGTCTATTCGCGCACCCCGTATCTGAGTACCGGTTCGCTCTGGCACAATCCGAAATCTTTTTACATAAGTGCTACTAAGAATGTAGTAGCACCGGTTGATTACCCCCCTTCCCCCACCATACATCAAACCGGTGTCACCCCTTACCCCCCACCCCACCAGTACAGTACTCGTTTTCTATTTCCCCCTTATACGTAGTACAGGAGAATACCTGACTCCTTCAGGGTCAGGATGAATCCGTTCTCGAAGTTACCACTTCGAGGGCTGTTGAGCTTCGCTCAACAACGTTAAACTACTCACCAAATCATTCTAATAGACACAAACGGATATTCAACGAAGCTCATATTCAAGTAAGATTTAATAATATACATATACAATAACTACGTGTAGTCATGGAGACCAACCTAACGATAACAGCCGAGATACTAAATCACTCTCAAGTAGAGAGTGATTTAGACAGGCATGGTTGGTCTGCCTCGAAACTATGGAATATTGCCAGATACTACACTAGAGAAGTCTGGGAAAAGACAGGAGAGATCCCTGAGGAAGATACGTTGAAGACCGAGTTGAAAGAACACGAAAGATACGAGGACTTACACAGTCAGTCCAGTCAGAAAGTTCTAGAAGAGCTTTCTGAGGCGTACCAGTCTTGGTACGGCTCCGACGACGACAGGGATAATCCTCCTGGCTACCGCAAACGTTGGTACTACGACGGCTCAGGTAATCTAGTCCACGAAGAACATCCTAGGAGTACGGTCACATGGAAGAATCGTGGCATAAGACACGATTCTGACAATAACAGAGTACGTCTCTCTAAAGGCAAGAATCACAAACAAGTAGAAGAACGTAGCGACTTCATCCTCATAGAGTACGACTTACACAGACCATACAACGAGATAGACGGAAGTATACAGCAGGTTCGTGCTGTATACGACGAAAAGGAAGAAAAGTGGGAGTTACACCTAGTCGTACAGAAAGAGATAGAAGTAGAAGACTCAGGAGAAGAGACTGTAGGGATCGATCTAGGTATCAGTAACTTCGCTGCGCTCTCGTTCGAGAACGGCGATACCGTTCTTTACCCCGGCAACGAACTCAGCCAGAACAACTACTACTTCGAGAAAGAGAAGGCTAAACTCGATAAGTCGGACGGTAGAGAACGTACTCGTCTAGATCATCTACAGTCAGAGAGACGTAGACACTTCCTCCATTCGTTGTCTAAGCATATCGTAGAGGAGTGTAAGAAGAGAGACGTTGGAAAGATCGCCGTAGGCGATCTTGAGGACATTCGTCAGGACGACGATGGAGAAGCCAGAAACTGGAGAGACTCAGGTAATTTAAACCTGCACAAGTGGGCGTTCGACCGCTTTACCGGGATGCTAGAGTACAAGGCGAGGCTGAGTGGTATTGAGCTAGAGAGGATAGACGAAGAGAACACGTCGAAGACGTGTTGTGTCTGTGGTAAGCTCGATGGTGACCAGAGAGTCGAACGTGGTCTGTACGTCTGTGATGACTGTGATACGGTAGCTAACTCAGACGTTAACGGAGCTGAAAACATAAGACAGAAGTCTGAAGGTAACTCCGAGTCTTCTTGCTTTGATCAAGAAGATAGGAGTATCGGTTGTTTGGCACAACCTGGAGTCTACCTGTATGATCGGTCTTGCGGATTCGAACCGCAAGAAGCCGTTGGGTAGGCTTCAAACCTTAATATCCCAACTGGGATTCACCCCGTTCGTGAATCTTTGATTCACGAGCATGCTGAGGGAACCTCAGCATACGTCTCCAGATCTTTGATCTGGATGGCTAACGAATTCGAAGAATTCGTACCGCCTTCAGGCGGGTGAGGATGTCAAGATATAAGAGATATGACTCTAACTCCGTCCTTAGATAGTAGACTGCTTATCTTAGAAGATGCTTTTACTACTCTGTCCGCGGACTCTTCAGCGAATACGTCAGGATCACATGACTCTATCAGAGATGGTAGTTTTTCGACGCCGGTTACTCTCTGACCTCCCGTGAGGTTCGAGACTCCGTCGTTGAGTATCACAACGAGGATGTCCTCATCTCTCTCAGACGCCTCCAAGAGACCCTGTATACCCGAGTGAATGAATGCGGTGTCTCCGACGAAAGCTACGGCATCCTCGGGATGTCCGGACGCGAGGCTTATCGCAGATCCGAGCGCCGAAGCACCGTCGGCGAACTCGAACGGAGGACGTCCCGTGAGTGCTACCGAGCCTATGTCGACCGCGACGAAGACGTCCAGAAGATCATCGACGACACCCTTGTAGATCTCGTAGAAAGGATTCGACTCAGGTAGGGGACGTCCGCTTTTCTCTATATCTGGGCTGACGGGTGAGGGGTCGGTGAAAGCAGTCTCGATACCTCTCTCCACGGCTTCCTCGGTCAGTCTTCCGTACCGCGGCAGGTGTCCAGTCTCCTTACCCACCACGTTTTGGGTGTCGAGGAAATTTTCTATCAGAGGATCACCGTCTTCCACTACGAGGACTCTGTCGTGTCTCCCGACGAAACGTTCCGCCTCGGACGGTACTGGATACGAGTATCCGAGCGAGAGATGTGAGACGTCGTCGGGAACCACCTCCGAGGCGTCGCCACACGACAGTACGCCGAGGTCAGTACCCCCGTCTCTCAGACTGTGTAGATCCGAACTGTCGACGTACCTCCGTATCTCGGGACGTATCTCTTCCTCGAAGACCTTTCTGCGTCTGACTACGGGACCTTTCCACGCCCTCTGTCTGTCGAACTCGCCCGTTTCTTCTATTCTGTCGAATCTCAGTCTCTCGACTGCAGTCTCAGATTCGAGAAGACGCGAGGTCACGCGTACTATACACGGCACACCTACGTCTTCTGAGAGTCTCAGACCCTCCTCGACTGACTCGAGTAATCCGTCTACTCCTGAGGGAGTCAGAACCGGAACCCGCGCCTTGAAACCTAACGAGCGTGAGTCTCCCTCGTCCTGTGACTTGACAGCTCCGGGATCGTCGCCCGCGATGACTAAGACACCGCCGCCCGTCCCGAAGGTGGCTGAGCTCGCGAGGGGGTCGAGTGCGACGTTGACACCCACGTGTTTGGCTATGAGACAGCCCCTCTCGCCAGCGAACGACCTTCCTATGGCTTTCTCTACCCCCACCATCTCGTTTGGAACCACGTCGGAATCGGTCTCCTCGACCAGATCCGTGACAGGATATCCCACGACTCCCGCCGTGTATACGTCGTTTTTCTTGAGACAACGCGCGACCGCTTCAGCGCCGCTTATCCTCATATGTACGGACTGTCCTTCGTGAGTTCGTCTATCACTGCTTCGACTACTTCCTCAGTCGATGACTCTCCTCCTAAGTCGGGCGTCGGCGCGCGTCTGACCCCCTCATAGGTTGCTTCTTCGAGCCTCCTACTCCTCTTCTCGAAGCCGAGGTAATCGAGCATCATAGATGCGCTCAGAAGACAGCCCGCGGGATTGGCTACTCCTTCGCCGGCTATGTCGGGGGCACTCCCGTGGACGGGCTCGAACATCCCGAAGTCGTCGCCTATGTTCGCGCTCGGTGCTACTCCTAACCCGTCTCCGAGTCCGGCTGTGAGGTCGCTGAGTATGTCTCCGTACAGATTCGGCGTGAGTAAGACGTCGAACTCCTCACCATCTGCGAGGTCGTGGGCTACGGAGTCGACGAGCCTTTCGTCGTACTCGACGTACGAATCCTCGATGACTTCTCTGCTCACGTCTCTGAAGAGACGGTCCGAACCCACGACGTTGGCTTTGTGGACTACGGTGACTTCTGACTCCGCCTCTTCGACGGCTTTTACCGCCGTCTTCCGTGTCGCCTCCGTTGTCACTGAACGGACTGTCTCACACGCGCCTTCCTTTGATATCTCCTCCCCTGAGTAAAGACCCTCAGTGTTTTCCCTGACTACTGTCCCAGTCCGCGAGGGGCGTACGTTGGCATAGAGTCCTAGCTCGTTTCTCAGACGGAGGACGGTGCTCTCGTACTTCGGGTCGTCGGGACTCTCGACGGCTCCGAGAAGAAGGGCATCACAGTCACGTATACGTTCGAGCGTCTCCTCGGTCACGCCTGTGTCGACCTCCTCTGACTCCCAGACAGACCTCCCGACATCGAGGCTCACGGTCTCGATACCCACGTCGAGACATCTCAGAGACTCGACCGTAGCAGGCACGACCTCTCTGCCTACTCCGTCTCCCTCAGCCACTCCTAAAGTGATATCAGCCATTCTTTCTCCTCCAGCTTAGCAAGCCACCCGCTTCGAGAACCTCACGAAGCCTCTCGGGAAGCTCCTCACACTCGTGCCTCGTCTTCCCGGGCTCCGACTCCACTACCACGGTGCCTTCTGACAGATCCAGTGAGACGCGGTCACCGTCGTCGGTGTCTTCGGCGACAGATGCTGTTGCTATCGGGAGACCAACGTTGATCGCGTTTCGGTAGAATATACGTGCGAACGACTCGGCGACTACCCCTCTGATCCCGGCTGCCTTTATCGCCCTCGGTGCCTGTTCACGTGACGATCCGTACCCGAAGTTCTCACCCGCTACTATAACGACTCCCTCGCTGTCGTCCGCAAACCGGGGATCTACGCCCTCCATTACGTGGTCAGCCCACACGTCCTCGTCACGCCGGAGGTACTTTCCGGGTATTATCTCGTCGGTGCTGATGTCGTCTCCGAATGTCCTCGCTTCTCCTTTGACCCTCATACTACCTCCGCTGGGTTGGTTATCTCCCCTTCTACTGCACTCGCAGCGACGGTCTCGGGCGACCCGAGATACACGTCTCCCGATCCCATTCTCCCGTCGAAGTTCCTGTTGCCCGACGAGATACAGACCTCCCCGTCTCCGACGACTCCCTGGTGGTATCCCATACACGGACCACATCCGGGGTTGAGTATAGTCGCGCCGGCTTCCATAAGCACGTTCGAGATGCCCTCCTCGTTGGCTCTCATCAGGGCTTCCTTCGTGGCGGGAACTAATATCAGACGCGTCTCGGGTGCTACCTCGCTGCCTTCGAGGATTTCAGCCGCGGCGGCTAGGTCGGAGAAGCCCCCGTTCGTACAAGTTCCTATATGTGCCTGATCCACAGCCGTACCTTCGACTTCGTCGACTGGAACGGCGTCCTCGGGAGCACCCGGACGTGCTACGAGGGGTGACTCGGGAGCCTGTATACGTATCTCCTCGTCCCAAGACCCCGGGTCGGAGTAGACGGGGTTCGCGTCCTCCTTTCCGGTGTACTCGAAGGTAGTCTCATCGGGTGGTATCACCGCCGACTTCGCGTCCATTTCGACACCCATGTTACACAGGGTTATCCTCTCCTCTACGCTGAGATCCTCTATACAGTCGCCGTGGTACTCTATCACGCTGTAGTTAGCACCGCTCGCCCCCAGCTCCGAGACGATCTTGAGAGTCAGATCCTTGGGTGTAATACGGCTCCGGCTCGGGTCGAATTCCTCAATCTCTACCTTAATTGTCTCTGGGACACGGAACCACAGCTTTCCCGAGATGAGTGCCTCGGCGATATCAGTGCTTCCCACACCCGTCGAGAATGCTCCGAGTGCACCGAAGCTACACGTGTGTGAGTCGCCCCCGACTACAATATCTCCGGGGTTTATGTAGTCTTTCTCGGGAAGTACCCTGTGACATATCCCCTCACCCTCGTGTCTGTCGATGCCATTCTCGGTGGTCCAGTCCCTTATCTCAGACTGCTGTTCGGCGACGTCCTCGTCGGGTGCCGGGAAGTAGTGGTCGAAGGGAACAACCACCTTGTCGGAGTCCCACGGCTCTTCATCCATCTCCTTCATAGCCTCGACGGCTAGGACGCTCGAACCGTCGTGAGCCATCACGAGGTCGAGATCAGCCTCAACAACGTCTCCTGCTCGCGCTTCCTCACCCGACGCGTCCGAGAGCACCTTCTCCGCCATCGTCGTAGGCTCTGTCGCCCGCGTCATCTTCCTCTCACCTCCTCGACCAGCTCGGATATGCTGACTGTGTCTCTTCCCGACTTGAGACTCTCGACTACCTCCTCAATCTCGTCCTCGATCTCTATACCCTCTCTCTCGGCGATGAACTCTACTGCCTTTCTACCTGAATGTTTCCCGATCTCGAACTCCCTCTCTCGTCCGACTTTCTCGGGAGGGTATACCTCGTAAGTCCCGGGATCGTTGGCTATCCCCTCGACGTGGACACCGCTCTCGTATCTGAAGGCGTTTTTCCCGACTACCGGCTTCGTAGGGCTGACCTCTATTCCCGATCTCTCTTCGACGACTTCCGAGAGACGGCTCAGTTTCTCAGTCTCTACCACCTCGAACGAGTACTGTGTCGAGAGGACGACTGCGACCTCTTCTAGGGGAGTGTTGCCCGCGTTCTCACCTATGCCGTTCACAGTCGTGTGTAGCTGTACTGCGCCCTCCTCGGCTGCGGCAACTGTGTTCGCGACTGAAAGACCCAGGTCGTCGTGGCAGTGTACCGAGACGGGTACCTCGACCCAGTCTCTGACCTTAGTCACCATCGTTCGTGTCGTCGGTGGGGTTAGAGCACCCACAGTGTCGGCTATACCTACCATGTCGGCTCCTCTCTCCTCGGCACCCGTGTAGAGACGTCTGAGGAAGCCGGGGTCGGATCGTGTAGAGTCCTCGATGGCGAAACGCACCTCTATCCCATGATCAGACGCGTACTCGACCGTCCTGAACGCCTTCTCAGCCGCCTCTTGCCTCGTTATACCGTACTTCTGACTCAGATGGCGGTCGCTCCCGGCTATGAATACACCTACTGCGTCGGCTCCCGTCTCGATTACGGAGTCTATGTCGTCTTCCATACACCGCGCGAGACACGAGATCTTAGCGTCTGTTCCGAGACTCACGACCTCCTCGACGGCTCTTCTCTCGTCGTCGCTTACAGCCGGAAATCCCGCCTCTATGTATCCTACTCCTGCTTCGTCAAGCAGACGCGCTATCTCCTTCTTGTCCTCGACCGAGAACGAGACTCCGGGTGTCTGTTCTCCGTCTCTTAACGTGACATCGTATATATGAAGATCATCAGTTAGTTGGGGTCTGTCGACGAAGTTCGAGAAGCTGTTGGCTTGGGTCATTGTGGTTGTCGTGTTTACTTTACTCTCCGAATACCTCTGTCGTGAGGCTCTTTCTGACGGATTTGGCGGCTTCCTCGGGTGTGACTCTCTCCTCTGAGACACCGATATCAGGTATCTTTCCGACGACGTCAATGCCTGTCATCATCTCAATTTCGTCGGGGTTTGTCCTCTCGGCTGTGTCGGGATTCTCAGGATATCTGTTGATAACTATTCCCGAGACATCGAGGCTTCTTCTCTCGACTGCCTCGACGGTGAGCGCTGTGTGGTTGAGGGTTCCGAGGCTCGGGCGCGTGACAATGAGAACGGGGACTCCGAGGTCTTCTATCAGGTCTATTACCTCCTTACCGTCGTCGAGAGGCACTCTCACACCTCCGATACCCTCTACGACGGTGAAGCCGTCCTCGGATAACCTCGATACGACGTGTTCGAGTACACTGTCGTAGCCCAGGTCACACCCCTCTATCTCCGCCGCGACTCTCGGAGCCAAGGGCTCTTCGAGTACCGACGCGCAGACTTCGTCTACGGGGTCGCCTGACGCCGCACTAAGAAACTCGGCGTCGTCACTCCCGCCTGACTCGACGGGCTTTACTGCGTTCACGTCGAATCCCTTGTCTTTCAGGTATCTTACTATTCCTCCCGCGACTACTGTCTTACCCACTCCTGTGTCGGTTCCGGCTACGAATATCCCGTTCGTGTTCATATCACTCCCACCTCTTTGCCTGCCTCCTCGAACGCGTCCACGACTTTTCGGATTTCGTCATCTGTATGGGTCGCCATCGCGCTCACACGTATCCTACTCGTACCTTCGGGGACTGTCGGAGGACGTACTGCGGGAGCGAAGATGCCTCTCTCCTCGAGCTTATCCCCTAGACTTACTGCGTCTTCGGCGTCGCCTACGAGAACCGGGATTATCTGTGACTCACGGCTGAGTATCTCATATCCGAGGTCGCTCAGACTCTCTCTCAAGAACTCGACGTTCGACCATAGATCTTCTCTCAGATTCTCTCCCTCACCACTCCTTACGAGATTTACTGCCTCGCGTGAGACCTCGGCGTCTATCGGGCTCAGACCCGTGCTGAAGACGAACGACCTCGCCTCGTTCACGAGGAGGTCGATAAGCTCTGAGGATCCAGCGACAAAGCCGCCCTGGCTTCCGAGGGCTTTGCTCATCGTACCCATCTGAATATCTATGTCGTCCACAAGCCCCTCGCGTCTGACTACTCCAGAACCTTCCTCGCCTACTACACCTGTGGCATGCGCCTCGTCGACCATTACGAAGCCACCGTCGTCGCGCGCTATCTCCGATATTTCCTTGAGGGGAGCTATGTCGCCGTCCATCGAGAATACCGAGTCGGTCACAATCAGCTTACGTCTTCCGTCGTGTTTCTTCCATTTTTCACGGAGGTCGTCGGGATCGCAATGGTCGTACACAACGGTTTTGGCGTCTGAGAGGCGGCATCCGTCTATTATGCTCGCGTGGTTGAGTTCGTCGCTGAATATAACGTCCCTCTCGTCTGCAGATCCCTGATCTCCAGGCTCGGAAATCAAAGATTTCCGAACGTCGGTGACTGCGGTGATCGTTCCGACGTTCGCGGCATATCCCGACGAAAAAACCAGAGCGTCTTGTGTTCTCTTGTACTCGGCAATCTCGTCCTCGAGACGCCGGTGTGGCTCCAGATTGCCCGATAGTAGACGCGACGCTCCTGCCCCAGTGCCGTACTTATCGCTCGCTCTGCACGCCGCCTCCTTCAGACGTCTATGGCTTCCGAGCCCGAGGTACGAGTTGGAGGAGAGAACCAAGGTTCTGTCATCCTCGCCGTCGACCGTCGCTGTCTTTCCAAAGCCGCCGAGTTCCCTCATCGACCTGTAGAGTCCCCGGCGTTTCCTGACCTCAACCTCCTCGAACATCTACTAGAATCCGGGCATTATCTCGCTCGGATCGAAGAGGCCGTAGAGTCCGTTTTGGTTGAGGAAGACCCCTTTCTTGAGGTATCCGAGCGCGGGACCGTTGACGTTCGCTGCCATGCTCGTGTTGTCGTCTAGCTTGAATGTGTTGGTGCCCTCGTCGCCCTCGAAGGTCGTACCCGTCACACGTACGGTCGTCGTCGTGGGTTTCTCGTCCTGTGTGACGTCGAGTATTCCTCCTACCTTGACGTCGGCGGAGTCACATATTCCCGCCTTTTCGAGGAGTACCTCGTCGGCGTGTTCCATGTCCTCGAACTCAAGACGTCCGTCGTGTTCCTCTATTATCTCCTCTATCTCGTCGTCGGACATCTCGGAGACCTTTTCGAGGTCGTACTCCGGGAGATGTGCGATGTCCTCTCTCACGGTTCCCTTGTTCTCCTCGTATCCGCTCGCTATGCCTACTCCCCACCATATCTCTATCTCGTCGACCTCTACGAAGCTCTGTGAAGCGATTGCGGCGGCTCCCGTGAGGAAGCCGGGCGTCGCACCTGCGCCACAGATGAAGGTAATTCCCGATGCCTCTATCTTCGACTCCATATCTTCGAGCATGCCGATCACACGCGACCTCTTGAGGACGTCAATCATGACTCCCGAGTAGCCCGCGTCTGCGAATCTGTCGACGGTATCGGGTATGAACGAATGGGGGATGTTGGGAAGAGCCATCAGGACGGCGTCTATACGGTCGCTGACCTCGATGACCTCCTGTATCGAGTCGTTCGCGGGAGTCCCACCGGGAGCCTTCGCGACTGTTCCTCCGTCGGCTTCGACCGCATCGACGATGTCGTCGACTTCGAGACCGTCGAAGTCTATTGCCACACCTTCTTTGTCACACACCGCGACCGGATTGAGGTCGTCCTTGTACTCCGAGACTTCGAGTGTTCGTTTGCCTATTCCACCTGTACCAAGTACGGCTATGTTCTTTGTATCTGCGTCTGTTTCAGACATATTTATCGAGTTCTTTGGGTTTTATACTGTAGAAATCCGACACTCCGTCAACCAGAAACGGCGTAGTCTCAAGACTGTCTATATAGCTGTTCAGATCCGTGTCGGGAGAGACGAAGTAGACGCGTCCTCCCGAAGAGCCGTCAGGCTTCATCCTCGGAAAACGGAAGTAAGTCGCGTCCACAGCTACGTATCCGGGCTTATAGCCGGGGTTGTCCGACCAGCAGATTTCCCCGACTGTTCCCTCGACCCACTGTGTCTTCGTAGACAGAACGACTGCGTCCTTGACACGTGTTCCGCCGAGACCCGCGTCGTGTATACACTCTTCGAGTCCCTCCTCGCCTTCATCTGTCGTGCCGACGTAAGAGGTTCTCACTCCTCGACTCTCGTCGGGTTCGAGCCTCTCGCCAGTCTCGGAGTCGACGACTGCAGCACCTCTCATCGCCGTCTCGGAGCGGAGTATCTCGAACCCTCTTTCGGTAGCCTCCTTAGAGATGTGTTCCTGAAGTATACTCCTCGCTGTCGCGTGACTCTCTTTGAGGCTCGATGTCTCGACCGTGACGACATCGACTGTGTCGCTTCTCTCGGGCTTTTGTTCGATCTCTTCTATTGAGATCTCTACGGAGTCGGGCGTCTCTCTCGGGTGGTTCATCGCTCTCGCCGTCATAGACGAGACTGTGTCGTCTATCTCGTCGTCGACGACTATGTCCTCCGCGCCCGAGACGTGTTCGTCGTTCAGAGAAGCCCTCATCCGTACGCTGTACATACTCTATTCGAGGTCTTCGACGCGTCTTCCCGCGTTCTGGATCATCTCTATGTCTTCCTGAGCGTTCTGTCCCTCAGTCGTGAGGTAGTCGCCTATTAGGAGACCGTTGGCTCCCGATTCGAGTATCTCGGGCTGTCTGTCCTTGAGGTTCTCCTCGCGCCCTCCGGTGATCCGTATCACCTTCTCGGGCATCATGAACCGGTAGATGGAGACCGACCGGAGTATCTCGTCGACGGTGATCTTCGAGTACGACTCGAACGGCGTTCCGGGTACGGGATTGAGTATGTTGACAGGTATCGAGTCGACATCGAGCCTCCTAAGCTCGGAAGCCGCCTCTATCCTGTGCTCCATCTCCTCACCCATTCCGAATATCACTCCGACACACGTCTTGAGACCGACCTCCTGTGCGATCTGAATAGTCCTGACCCTGTCGTCGTAGTCGTGTGTGGATATGACCTCGTCGAAGTACGACGGCGCGGTCTCTATGTTGTGGTTGTAATGCTGAAGACCCGCCTCTGCGAGATCCTCCGCCTCCTCGCGCGTGAGAACTCCGAGGGAGCCGTCGGGTTCTACGTCTGTCTCGTCCCTGATGAGACGTATCGACTCTAAGACCTTCTCGAACTCGTCGGGGCGTTTCTGCTTGTCGATTCCGCGCTCGGCGACCACGATACCAAACCTGTTCGAGCCGTCTTCCTCTGCCCTCTTCGCGGCTTCGAGTATCTCCTCGGGGTCGAGGTAGTCGTACTCGTCGACGCCCGTGTCGTAATGGTTCGACTGGGCACAGAAGCCACAGTCCTCGGCACATCCGCCGCTCTTGGCGTTGATGATAGAGCACGTATCGACGCCGTCGCCCATATTCGACTCACGTATCTCGTCGGCGGCGTCAACGAGGGGTTCGAGGGGAGCGTCGGCGAGACGGAGAGCCTCTTCCTCCGAGACTCCCTCACCCCTCAGAGCCTTCGTCTTCAGATGACCTATCTCCTCAGCTAACTCGTTAACCATGCAGACGAGCTTGGTTGACGAGATAGTATAATACTTATGGTAGTTGATTATAGTCTCACCCTCTCAGCCGGCTGTCTGTCTGTGACTTACCTTTTCGTAAGGTTAATTTTACTTCGGCAACTTCTAACAGTTGACACACGCTCCCGCAGCCAGCCCATCCTTCTGATCCGAGTGTGTGTCACGACACGCCCATGTCACCACGTCCACATCCAGTCTATTTTTGACCGAAACACGAAAGGAGTTAGACACGGAATCCGTACCCAGAGCCGGATGGACGACTCGTCTGACATAGACACCGGGAGTCTGAGACCGAGAGAGTTAGCCAAGGTCGTTGTTCGTGTGTGGCGTGAGAGAGGACACAGAGCCGCTGTCAAGACACACGACTCCGACGTATTCGTCGTCACGAGAAGCCGATCCGAGTCATACCCAGACTCCGGGTACGATCGTCTTATCTTGGTCAAGACGTCGGGTAGCTTCGGTCAAGACGACGCCGAGTACCTACTCAGGACTGCGTCGCGAGCAAATGCGTCTAAGGCTTACGTCGTCCACACCGACACTGTCGAATTACTCGTCGACACCGACGACATACAGTTCGTTCCCGCGCGGCGTCTGTTGGACGAAGTCGACCCCGACGACGTGACAGATCTCAGCGCGGATGACTCCATACTTATCGACAGACGCCGACTCCTCCTCGCAGCAGCCACAGTAGCGGGTCTCGGGATTGGAGTTACTCTCGTACTCAACCTCTTAAACTCCCCGAATGAGGTAAATCCTGGCTCGACGTCTTCCGGGACAGTCCCATCGGATGATCCGTCGGCGTGGTCACAGTTCCAGCACGACGCCGCGAACACGGGATACATCTCCTACGGTACCGAGGACAGTCTTACGGATACGTGGAGTTACCCGACCCGGGGCTCCCTCGTCTCGTCGCCCGCAGTCGCCGACGGTAGAGTCTTCTTCGGAAGTAAAGACGGAAGCCTCTACGCCGTAGACTCCGAGACGTCTGAGACGGCTTGGAGTTACAGTACTCGGGCTGGGATTGCCTCGTCGCCCGCAGCCGTCGGCGATCGAGTCTATGTCGGGAGCAATGACGGAAGTCTCTACGCAGTCGACGCCGAGTCGGGCGACCGAATCTGGGAACACTCCACGGACGGAGGCGTCGTCTCGTCACCCGCAGTCGTCGGAGGAACTGTCTTCTTCGGAAGCAGGGACGCGAGTCTCTACGCAGTCGACGCCGAGTCAGGCGACCGTCTCTGGAGCTACGAGACGGGGTTCGACGTCGTCTCGTCACCCGCAGTCGTCGGAGGAACTGTCTTCTTCGGAAGTAGGGACGCGAGTCTCTATGCAGTCGACGCCGAGTCGGGCGACCGTCTCTGGAGATACGAGACCGGAGAGCCCGTCAACTCGTCTCCGGCAGCTGTCGACGGCACTGTCTACTTCGGGGGTCTCGACTCGAACCTCTACGCAGTCGACGCTGATACGGGCGAGGAGACCTGGAGAAAATCGACAGATGGTCAGATCAGATCCTCGCCGGCTGTCGATGTCGAGGATGACAGGATATACGTCTCTTCTCTCGACCGACGTCTCTACTGTCTGACCTTGGACGGTGACGAGGTCTGGACCTACGACGCCCGAAGCCAGATGAGACCTTCTCCAGCCGTCACACGTAACACCGTCTATGTCGGCGACTCCGACGGTGTGCTACACGCCGTCGACGCCGAGTCGGGGGATCGAGTTACGACACATTCACTTGGCGAAAGGATAATTTCATCTCCCGCTGTTGTTGAGGGCTCGCTCTATGTCGGGGACGACTCCGGCGAGCTACATTCTCTCGGACTCGTGGAGACTGACGGCTGACTCAGCCCCAGCCCCTTTCTCTAAGCGGAAGGAATTTTTTGGTTTACCAAAAAATCCTTGGCAATTTTTAGGTAGCTGGAGAACATACGGATTACTGAGATGGGACTGATAGCCAACCTCAGCCTGGTCTTCGTAGCCGGGTTCATTACGGCGTTAGCCACAGGCGTAGGAGCGCTCCCTTTCTTCATATTCGACGAGATAGAGGATCGGTGGAACGTCGTCCTCTGGGGACTCGCCTCGGGGATCATGGTATCTGCGTCCGTCTTCGGTCTCGTCGAGGAGGGTCTGAACGAGGGAACTGTCTGGGAGATACTCCCCGGAGTCGGAGTCGGTATCCTCCTCGTCGTCGTTAGCCACCATTTCATAGTCAACGCCGACGTCGACCCGCGTGAGTACGAGGAGGCTGACTTCAAGAAGCTTCTCATCATACTCGGAATACTCACCGTACACAGCTTTCCCGAGGGAGTCGCGGTCGGTGTCTCTTTCGCTGACCTCAACCTCGGTGTCGGGCCCGAGATCCTCGGTTTCACAGTTCCCGCCCTCGCTGTCTTCATGACTCTCGCTATCTCGATACACAACGTCCCAGAGGGAACCGCGGTGGCGATACCCCTTAAGACGATGGGTGTCTCGAAATGGAAGATGGTCTGGTGGGCTGTATTCTCAAGCCTTCCCCAGCCGATAGGTGCTGTGATAGCATTCGCCTTCGTCCGTATCGCGCGTGAGTTCCTGCCGTTCGGCTTCGGCTTCGCGGCGGGTGCGATGGTCTTCCTCGTACTCACTGAGTTCATACCCGAAGCTCTCGAAACCGGCGAGGACCTCCCTAGAGGCGGAAAGGTCGAGTTACTCTCAGGGATCGCCCTCGGAGTCCTCATAATGCTTCCCCTCAACATGGTCTGATCATCCCAACCCAAGACTTAGTACCGTAGGCGACTAATCCGGACTCGGACTAATTAGACACAGATGTTTGACCGCCTTCTAGATATCTTCGGGAGCGAGGAAGACCAAGCCCTCGAAACCACATACTCCGACGCAGCCGACGACTTCAGGACTCTCCGGGAAGACGATATAAAGAAAGCAAAGGACGAGTACGCACGTCTCAGGGATGAGATCGAGGACACACTCGTGAGACTCGACGACGAACTCGCGGAGATGCAAGGACAGAGCTACGATGAGTCGGTTATCGAGGACGTCATGCAGAATGTCTTGAGACAGAGACGCGGACTGATAGACAGCGTCGATGTCTCAGATTCGGCTTCTGAGGACGGGACACGACCCAGCCCACGTCCTCGTGATCTGCGCGCCGAACTCGCCGACTTCATAGACGGCTTCCGTGACATGAACCGGAAGGAGATGGCTGTCATCAACGAGGTCGACCTTCCCGAGGGATTCTACTCAAGACTCGAGGAGATAGAGGAGTACTACGAGAAGCTCGGCGAACTCGTCGAGTCGGAGTTCTCGGCTGTCGAGACCTATGAGTCGCTAGACGACGCCGTCGAGAGACGCACCTCCCTTATCGACGAGGCCGAGGAGCTCCGTGGTGAGATAGACGATCTTGGGATCGAGGAAGATGAGGACGAGATACAGAGTAGACGTCAGAGGATAGACGAGTTAGAGGGTTCGGAGGACTGGGAGGATCTCCAGGAACTCAGGCAAGATCTCCAGGATCTCAGAGACGAGATAGACGCCGAAACCTCGGCACTCTCGAAGGCTGCCTCCGACGCGAACAGGGGTCTCAAGAAACTCCTCTACGAAGCCGAGAACTCCGACCTGTCATTCGCCTCCAACGTCGACACACGCGTCCTTCAGAGGCTCCGCGACTCGGAGGTTTCGGATCTTCTCGACATCCAGCCCGCGACTGTCGAGGAGACCGTCGAGAGTCTCAGACGTGACCTCGAAGACGGCTTCGGCTCCGATGTTCTCGGGGAAAAGGGGACTCAGAAGCTGATCGACGCGTTGAGTGTCTTCGAGAACTTCTCCGAGACTGTCGAGACCATCGAGTCTGCGCGTGAGAGAGCCGATGAGATCGAGGAGAGGATTGAGGATCACGAGGTACGTGAGGAGAGGCGACGTCTCGAAGACGAGATCGAGAACCTCGAACGCACTGTCGAGAGGAAACGTGAGACGCGCGAGTCTCTACGTGACCGTGTCGACGAGAAACACGACGAGATCGCCGAGGTCGAGGACAGGATAAGGAACATACTTGAGTCCGAGGCTGACCGCGAAGTCGTACTCGAAGACGAGTACACTGACGGAGACAGGGAGGAATAGTATGCACGAGGGACATATCACCGAGGACGAGAGGTACATAGAAGCCTTCCTCGACGCATTCGACGACTTGCTCTACACACACACAGCCGACGGCGAACTTCTCGACTGGAACGGGGCAGTCAACGAGGTCACGGGCTACTCCGACGATGAGATAGAGGAGATGAACGCTCTCGACTTCTTCGACGGCGAAGACAGGCAGACGATACGTGACGGGATCGAGGAGGCTGTCGAGACGGGAGACGCGAGGAGAGAGGCTAAAATCACTACTAAACACGGCGATGAGATTCCCTACGACTTCAGGGCTAAGGCGGTGAGTGAGTCCGACGACATAGTCATAGGCATAGGAAGGGGCGTCTCGGAGGCGAAGGACCGCGAGCACGAACTCGTCGAAGAGAGGGAGTACACCCGGCGTATACTCGATGCTGTCGACGACGTCTTCTACATACTCGACTCCGAAGGCGACGTCTCGCGGTGGAACGAGAGCTTCTTGGAGGTCACGGGGTACACGGAAGAAGAGATAGAGGGGATGAACGCAGTCGAGTTCTTCGAGGGCGAAGACAGGCACAGAATACGTGAGGTGGTCGACGAGATACTCGAAACCGGCAGCCGGAAGATCGAGGCGGATCTCGTGACTAAGCACGGCGACGGGATTTCCTATGAGTTCGTCGCCAACAGACTCGAAGACCCCGACGGAAACACAGTAATCGCTGGGATAGGGAGGGATATCACCGAACGCAGTGAGTATGAGGAGGAGCTAGAGAGGACGCGTGACCGTCTTGAGGAGGCACAGAGGGTTGCGGGCATGGGACACTGGTTATCTGACTTCGAGGATATCGACTGGTCAGACGAGGTATACAGGATATTTGGTGTCGACAAGGACGGCTTCGACCCGACACACGAAAGCTGGCTCGAACTCGTGCATCCCGACGACCGCGAAAGGGTAGAGAAGGCTTTCGAGGAGGCTCTCGAAAAAGACAATTACGACATAGATCACCGTATAATACGTCCTGACGGAGAGGTACGTGTAGTCCACGAGAGGGGCGACGTACAGTACGAGGACGGTGAGCCCGTACGTATGCTCGGAACCGTGCAGGACGTCACGCGTGAGAGACGTATCAGGAGCCTACTCAACTCTATAAGGGATATAGCCCAGGCTGTTCTCGAAGCCGAGACAGCCGAGGAGGTCTACGGTTCGACTATGGAGGTTCTGTCTACGAGGAACGACTTAGGACACGACTACGCCTGTACGTCGATAGGCGTCTTCGGTGACGACGGACACGAGGTCGAGGATATATATGACGCAGGAGAGATAGCCGACAACGCCGAAGACTGTGATGCGAGGTGGCGCGACGTCTATACCCGTGACTACGTAGACGAGGTCTTTGAGAAAGATGTCCTCGTCATAGATGACGTCACACAGCCGCCGTACCAGCAACACGAGAGGTCGAAGACACCCGTTCACGGTGCTGTCTCGGTACCCCTGAGACACAGAGGTGACGAGTACGGTATTATGACACTCCATCTCCCGCCCGACTCCGACTCCGACGTAGGAGACGACGACAGAGGCGTCTCGGAGGAGGTGACACGTCTCGTAGAGGAGATGGCTCACGACGTCTCTCTCGGTGTCTACTCGGTTGTGGCTGAGGAAAGGCTCGAACGTGAGAGGGACGAGCTAGCCCTGCTCAACCGGATAGTGAGACATGACATACGTAACGACATGAACCTCGTCTTAGGCTGGGGGGATATACTCAGGGAACACGTCGACGACGACGGCGAGGAGTACCTCGACACTGTTCTCGACACGAGCCGTCACGTCGTCGATCTCACGAAGACGGCGAGGGACTACGTCGAGTCAATCGATATGGACGACGAGGTCGATGTAGAGCCGATCAGTCTTCGTGAGACTCTGGAGAAGTCGGTCGAAAAGAGACGTGAGACCTATCCCGGAGCCGAGTTTGTCGTCGAAGAAATCCCCGATGTCGAAGTCAAGGCGAACGATCTACTCTCGACTATCTTCAGGAATATACTCAACAACGCAGTACACCACAGCGACGCCGAAGTTCCGAGGATCGAGGTTTCAGCAGAGGAGGGAGACGGCGAAGTAGTAGTCTCTGTCGCCGACAACGGCTCCGGGATACCCGACGACCGGAAGGACGAGATCTTCGGAAAGGGCGAGAGGGGACTCGAAAGTGAGGGAACCGGAGTCGGTCTCTACCTCGTGAAGACACTCGTTGAGGGCTACGGCGGTGAGGTCTGGGTCGAGGACTCCGACCTCGGCGGTGCCGACTTCAAGGTCAGGCTCAGAATCACAGAGACTTCCCTCAGCTAATATCATGATATTTATAGATTAAAGATAAATTTAATACAATACGTAGGTAATATTATAAATGTGTGACACAGATCGAACTTTCATCGAGTCAGTACCGTATACTTTCGTCGCTCGTGAGCCTCCACAGGGCGCGCGGTGAGCCTGTCAAGGGAAAGGAGATAGCCGAGGCGGTCGACAGAAACCCCGGGACTATACGTAATAAGATGCAGTCTCTCAAGGATCTGAGCCTCGTCGAGGGCGTCGTGGGTCCCAATGGGGGGTACAAGCCGACCCAAGACGCCTACGAACTCCTCGAACTCGACGAGTCGGGCGACCTCAACAGCCTGCCTCTTCTCAGAAACGGCTACCCCGTTGAGGGCGCGACTGTCGCCGAGATCGATCTCAAGAGCGTACACCATCCGACCCTCTGTCGAGCCGAGATGAACATAAAGGGCGACATACACGAGTTCCACGAGAACGATAAGATAAAGATAGGTCCGACTATCTACGGCTTCATAATCTACGGAACCGTCGACATCAAGGACGACGACAGCCGTAGGATAGTAGTCGGAGTCGACGAGATGAAGGTCGTCTGAGATCCACTCGTCGTCGACATCTTGGATTTTTCCGGTCTTTTCTACTTATTAGAAAAGGTTTAAAATAGCCAAGGACTAGTGTGTCTTAGACTTGACCGCCGTTCGATCCGAGTAAATAATGAAGCTGACACAGACTGAAGAGAAGATAGAAATTATTCTCGTCGAGGAGGAGTCGGAGTTCGCCTCGAAGATACGTGACGACATCTCCGAGGCGGGAAGATTTCTTTTCGACCCCGACTACCGGCTCACACACGTCGAGACGGTCTCGGAGGCACGGAGACGTCTTGAAGACTCCACCGACGTAGTTCTTCTCGACATCGAGACCGGGACGGGGGTCGGAAGCTTTGACAGCCTCGACCGACTCACCGACACGGATGTACCTGTGGTCGTACTCACGGATCTCACCAATAAGGAGAACGCAGTCGAGGCTATCGAGAGGGGTGCTCAGGACTACCTCGATAGAAAGGAGGTGAGTCCCGAGGCACTTGCGCGTTCGATACGTTACGCAGTCGAGAGAAACACGCAGAGACGTGAGCTGAGACGGACTAAGACGAAGTACGAGTCGCTCTTCGAGGGATCTCCCGACCCTGTCATTCTCTCCGACAGAACTACGGGAGAGATAGTCGAGGCGAACTTGAAGGCTTCGAGCCTCGTAGGCTACTCCGACCACGAGATAGTCGGGATGAATCAGTCGGAGCTACATCCCGATGAAGAGAGATATAAGAGCCTGTTTGAGAGGGTCAAGGAGGACGACAGCCCCGTGTCGGAGTTCGAGGACGGCTCGCAGATATACGTGGTTACCGCCGACGGTGAGAGGATACCCGTCGAGATCTCCGTCTCGGAGGTCGGCGTCGACGGCAGAGACCTCATATACGGTGTCTTCCGCGATATATCCGACAGGAGAGACCGTGAGTCTGACCTAGAGAGGTACGAGGACGTCGTTGAGAGCCTACGTGTCGGCGTCTACAGAAACACTCCCGGAGAAGAAGGTGACTTTATCGAGGTTAACTCGGCTATGGTCGACCTCTTCGACGCCGACTCGGAGGAGGAGCTACTCGAAACCCATGTCTCGGATCTCTATGTAGACCCCGAGAAGAGAACCGAGTTGAGTGACGAACTCATGCAGAAGGGCTACGTCGAGGGCAGAGAGGTTAGACTCAGGACGCTTGAAGGCAACGAGTTCTGGGCTTCGGTAACCGCCACGAGAGAGTTCGACACCGACGGCGAGGTCTACTTCGACGGAACTCTGAGGGACGTGACCGAGAGGAAGAAACGCACGAGGGATCTCCGGCGTGTCAAGAGAGTCGTAGACGAGGCTCCTATCAGCGTGAGTATAACCGACCCAAGGTACGACGACAACCCCATAGTCTATGTCAACGACAGGTTCACCGAGATCACGGGGTACACTAAGGATGAGGTCGTGGGAAGGAACTGCCGTTTCCTACAGGGAGACGACACCGACGACGAGACTGTCGCCGAGATACGTGAGGCGATAGAAGACGAGCGCCCAATAAAGACAGAGGTACTCAATTACCGGAAGAACGGCGTCGAATTCTGGAATGAGCTACATATAGCGCCTATATACGGCTCCGACGGTCAACTCACTAACTTTGCCGGTTTCCAGATCGACGTTACTGACGAGGTGAGGAGGGAACGCAGGCTGGAGAGGTACCATAGTCTCGTCGAGAACCTTCCGGTGGGCATCTACCGTAAGATGCCCGAGAAGGACGGACGTCTCGTCGAGGTCAACCCGGCTCTTGCGTCGATATTTGGGGCTGATTCTGAGATAGACCTACTCGGGGTTCCTCTCAAGAACCTCTACTCCAACGTCGAGGATTACGACGACTTCCTAACTGAGATCGACTCCGAGGGCGTCGCGACGAAGGAGCTACGTATGAAGACAGTCGACGGAGACGAGTTCTGGGCGATGATGACGGCTTACCAGTTCGAGTCGGACGAAGGTGAGACGTATATCGACGGCATGGTTCACGATATTACCGAGAGAAAGGAGTACGAGAGGGAGCTAGAGGAGAGGAACTCCGAGCTTGAGCTTCTCAACCGGATAGTCAGACACGACATACGTAACGACATGCAGGTCGTACTTGGGATGAGCCAGGCTCTCGAAGCCGACATAGACGACGACAGACTCGACCGTGTCATAGAGAACAGCCAGACGTGATAGAGCTAACGAAGACGATGCGTGATCTGATGGAGACTATGATGTCGGAGTCCGAGGAAGTCGATCTCGAAGCCGTGAACCTCCGACAGATCATCGAGAATCAGGTCGACGAGGTCATGAGCTCGTACGAGAGGGCTGAGGTCACGACCGAGAAGACCGACATCGACTCTACTGTCGAAGCTGACAGTATGATCTCGTCGGTCTTCAGGAACCTGCTGGAGAACGCAGTACACCACAACGACGCCGAAGTTCCGAGGATCGAGGTTTCAGCAGAGGAGGAAGACGGTGAAGTAGTAGTCTCTGTCGCCGACAACGGTCCGGGTGTCCCCGACGACCGGAAGGACGAGATCTTCGGAAAGGGCGAGAGGGGGCTCGAAAGCGAGGGAACCGGAGTCGGTCTCTACCTTGTGAAGACACTCGTCGACAGGTACGGCGGTGAGGTCTGGGTCGAGGACTCCCAACTCGGCGGTGCCGACTTCAAGGTCAGGCTCAGAATCACAGAGACAGGAGCCGAGATAGAGACGTGACTATCCGATGTATCCCTGTGTCGAAGCCGTCGATACTGGGGCGAACCTGACACTCACCACGGTTCCTGTCTCCGACGACTCCGCCTCGACCTCGGCGTCGAGAATCTTCGAGACGTAGTAGACTAGCGACAGTCCGAGACCGCTCCCGTGTCTCAGAGGCTCCTCGTCGCCTCGTGACAGAACCGAGAGATCCTGTTCCGACATACCGGGACCGTCATCCGAGACAGTGACTGTGACCCCTGATTCAGAGGCTTCGACTTCCACGTCTACCTTGACAGTCGGGGACTCGCCCGCGTGCTCGGCGGCGTTCTCCAGAAGCTCCTTGAATACCAGCTTCGCCCTCGGTGCGGCGAGAGCCACAGCCTCCGAGGATTCGGGCGGTATGACCGAGACCGAAACAGAGGCGTTGGGGTACTTGTCGCGAGCTTCATCTACGGCTTCCTCGACGAGACTCAGAACATCGGTCGGACGTGGTATCGGAGGCTCCGTGATCTGGTCTTCGAGCCTCCTCGCCTTCTCACTTAGACTGAGTATCTCGTCGGTCTTCTCACGTATCATCGCCGCCGCCTCGGCGTCTCTATCACCCTCCCGCGTCTCCTCGATCATATCCGCGTATCCCGAGATCACGTTCATGCCGTTTCTGAGGTTGTGGCGCAGGACACGGTTGAGTACGCTTATAAGCTCGTCGCGGCGAGTTATCTCTGAGGTGTATCTGTGGTTCCGTATCACCGACCCGACGAGTTCGCCGACGAGTTCGACGAATACTCTCTCTGTCTCGGTGAAAGGATCACAGGCTTCGGACGAAGAGAAACACGCCGTGCCGTACGGCTCGCCGTCGACTAGTACCGGGGTTCCGTGGTAACATCTCATACCCGATTTCTCGTACGCCGGATCGTTCTCCCAGCCCTCGTTGGGCGCGTCACTGATGTCGATCCGTGACCTCGTACGTACGACTTCACGGCAGTAGGTCTCTCCGAGTTCGCGCTCTTTTCCCTCTGCGACCTTGCCGTCGGGAGGATCGGTGCTCACGACCGTCTCCCATCTGTCTTCGTCGATGTCGGTACGTGCCAAGTAGCCGTGGTCGACTCCGAGATAGTCGCGCCCGACCGAGAGGAGACGTCTGATCTTATCCTTGACCGGGAGGCTCTCACGCATTACTGCGTAGAGCTCTCGGCGTGCCTCGCCTGGGTCTCTCTCGGTGTCTCGGATCATGTCAGTTACTCAAGAAATCCACTAACTGCTGGACCCACGTTCTCTGGCTCGACGAGAAAGGCATCGTGTCCGTAGTCACTCTCCTGTACCGTGTGTTCGACGTCGACGTCTGCCTCCTCGAACGCCTTCTCCAGGCTCCTCGACTGTTCGACCGTGAAGTGCCAGTCGCCCGTGAAGCTGATTATGAGAGCCTCGCCGTCGAATGCGGCTAAGGCGTCGGCGTCGGACTCGTAGCCCTGTGAGAGGTCGTAGTCGTCCATCGCCCTGAGGAGGTATATGTAGCTGTTGGGGTCGAACCTCTCGGCGAACTTCTCCGACTGGTAGTCGAGGTACGACTCGACGTCCCTGTACTTGAAGAAGTCGCTCGTGGGGTCTGACGAGACTATCTCGTCGTCGGTGGGGTCACGTCTCGCCGACCTCCTCCCGAACTTGTCCTCCATCGAGTCCTTCGAGAGGTACATTATGTGCCCGATCTGTCTCGCGAGACGCAGACCGTCCTTCGGCGGGTCGGGCTCGCCGTCGTCTCCCGCGGAGTAGTAACGTCCGCCCCTCCATTTGGGGTCGTTGAGTATCGCTCTCCTCGCTACGGAGTCGAGCGCGAGTGCCTGTGGATCGAGACGCGCCGCCGTCGCGATAGGGACGACCTTCTCGACGAAGTCGGGGTAGAGCTTCGCCCACTCTAAGACGTTCATGCCGCCGACGCTTCCTCCCACGACTGCGTGGAGGCTGTCGACCCCGAGTATCTCGAGAAGCATGCTCTGGGCACGTGTCCAGTCTGTGATGGTCACGGGAGGGAAGTCGGGCCCGTAGGGCTCCCCCGTCTCGGGGTTCTCGCTCGCTGGTCCCGTACTGCCGTAACACGAACCCGGGACGTTCGCACAGACTATGTAGTAGTCGGAGGGATCTATCGGCTTACCGGGACCGACTATGTCGTCCCACCACGCCGCAGCCTGCCCGCTCGTCCCAGCGTCACGCCCCCTTCCAGCGACGTGTGAGCTTCCCGTGAGGGCGTGACAGATCAGGACGGCGTTGTCACCCGTGTACTCGCCGTAGGTCTCGTACGCGACCTCTAGCTCGGGTATCGACTCGCCACACTCGAACTCGAACCGCCCGAGACTCACGGTGTCACGGGTCACGTCTATCTCCATCTACTACGACACCTCTCTTATCGCGTTATCTATGTCGTCTACTATGTCGTCGGCGTCCTCGATGCCGACCGAGAGACGTACCATGTCGGGAGTCACACCGCTTGCCTCCTGTTCCTCCTCCGTAAGCTGCTGGTGTGTCGTGCTCGCGGGATGTATCACGAGCGTCTTCGAGTCACCGACGTTTGCGAGGAGTGTAGCCAACTCGGTCGCCTCACAGAACCCCCTTCCGGCATCGTAGCCTCCCTCTAAGCCGAAGGTTATCATTCCGCCGTAGCCTCCGTCGAGGTACTCGGTCGCCTCCTCGTGTGTCTCGTGGCTTTCGAGACCGGGGTAGTTTACCCACGCGACCTCGTCGTGGTCTTCGAGGAACTCGGCGACCTCCAAGGCGTTCTCCGACTGCTTCTCCATCCTGAGTGGGAGGGTTTCGAGCTTCTGGGCGGTGTTCCACGCGTCGAAGGGCGACTGCTGGTTCCCGAGGTCTCTCATCCCCCTCGTCCTCGCGGCGTAGGCGAAGGCTGCGTCTCCGAAACGCTCCTTGAAGTTGACGCCGTGGTAGGCGGGATTGTCACCAGCGACCTCTGGGTAGTCGTCGGCGTCCCAGTCGAAGCTCCCTCCGTCGACGACGACTCCGCCGACAGTCGTGCCGCTTCCGTGTATCCATTTCGTCGTCGACTCCCAGACTATGTCAGCTCCGTGGTCGAGAGGGTTGGACAGGAAGGGCGTAGCGAAGGTGTTGTCGATAACGAGAGGAACCCCGTTTTCGTGTGCTACCTCGGCTAGCCTCTCGATGTCGGGGGTCACGAGAGCGGGGTTGCCGATGGTCTCGGCGTGGACGTACGCGGTGTCGTCGTCTATCTTCTCGCCGAATCCCTCGTAGTCTAGCGGGTCGACGAAACGTGACTCGACGCCTCGTCTGGGTGCTGTGTGAGTGAAGTAGGTGAACGTACCGCCGTAGAGAGCCGAAGACGTCACGACGTTGTCTCCCGCAGACGCGAGTATGAAGGTCAGAAGGTCGAGAGACGCCATCCCGCTCGCAGTCGCGACCGCGGCGACTCCGTTTTCGAGACTCGCCATCCTCTTCTCGAGGACGGCGTTCGTGGGGTTCATTATCCTGCTGTATATGTTGCCCGCCTCTTCGAGACCGAAGAGCTTCGCGGCGTGTTCGGCGTCCTCGAACTCGTAGGAGGTAGTCTGGTAGATCGGCGGTGCTACCGAACCCGTCGTTGGGTCGGGGTCGTAGCCGTCGTGTACGCTCCGTGTCCTGAACCCGTCGCTTTCATCAGATGAGTCTGAGTCAGTCATTGTTACTGTAGTAGTATCGTACTTCTTCGGTTATAAATGCGGTGTACGTACCGGTGTATGACACGGGTCTGACTGAGATTTATACGTACGGATATATAGTCTCAAACGCGCGGGAATCCGAGCGATGGGTATGCAGGGACTTGAACCCCGGGCTTCCCGTGGCTGTAACCGGGCGGAGTGCCGCGCGGACTCACTCCGTCCGTGGCTCTACAGTACACAACAGTCACGGGCGTTCTTCCGCTGAACTACATACCCCGAGCCAACTCTCTAGCCGGAGACCACAAAAATCTATCCCCATTATTATGAGGGAGCCACGACGACTTAGAGTATGAGTCTGAGTCTCCCTGTCGACCCCGGAAAACTCGAAGAAGCAGCCGAGGAGTTCGGCACACCCGTCTATGTCACCGACTCCGAGACGATACGCGATAGATACTCCGAGATGAGTGACGCCTTCCCCGACGCGAGGATACAGTACGCCGCGAAGGCAAATACCAACCCTCGTATACTCGAAGTTCTGAGGGACGAGGGCGCGGCGGTCGATGCCGTATCGCTCGGCGAGGTCGTAGCAGCCGAGAAAGCAGGGTTTGAGCCCGACGAAATAATGTATACGGGGGTCAACCCGCCCGAAGAAGAGTTACGGCGTGTCATCGAGAAGGACGTCAGGCTAAACGCCGACTCGGTAAGCGGAATAGAGAGGATCGCCGAGATAGACCCCGGTAGGGAGATAGGTATACGTGTCAACCCTTCGGTGGGCGCAGGACACCACGAGAAGGTCATCACGGGGGGCGAGGGATCGAAGTTCGGAGTACCCGAGGAGGCGATAGTCGAGGCGTACGAACGCGCCGACGAAGTCGGTCTCGAAGCCGTTGGCGTACATATGCATATAGGGAGCGGAGTCACCCAGCGCGAGCCCTTCGAGAAGGCGGCGGAGAAGATGGGCGAGATAGTCGGAAGGATAGAGGACGCGGGATATAAGATGGAGTACATAGACGTCGGCGGCGGAATAGGTGTGCCGTACAGACCCGGCGACGACAGACCCGACCTGAGCGGCATAGCCGACGGGATACGTGAAGGACTCGGAACCGAGTCACGTGACACCGAACTGATAGTCGAGCCGGGACGTTTCTTAGTCGCCGAGTCGACAGTCCTTCTTACGCGGGTCAACACGGTAAAGGATGGCTTCGTGGGGGTCGATGCGGGCTTCAACACTCTACTCCGTCCCGCGATGTACGACGCCTACCACCATATCACTAACCTGTCACGCGACGCGCCCGAGAGAAAGGTCGATGTCGTAGGTCCGATCTGTGAGACGGGAGACGTCTTAGGGGAGGACAGACGGATCGCCGATCCGAGAGAGGGAGACGTCTTAGCGATCCACACCGCGGGAGCCTACGGCTTCTCTATGTCTTCACGTTACAACTCACGACGTCTCCCAGCCGAAGTGATGGTCTCGAACGGCGGTCTTGAGCTTATACGTCAACGCGAGACATTCGACGACGTATTCGGGAAGGTCGTCGAGTGAAGGACAGTCAACCATGTGCACTGACTGCGTTCTTCCGTGAGATACTGACGTTAATATCTATGTCGTCGTAGGGCACGACGGGCTTCTTAGCACGTCCTTCCTCACGTAGCTCAACTACACCGTACTCTTCGAGAGTATGTACGTCGTCATGTACCTCGCTGGGATTACGACCGAGTACCTCGGCTAACTCACGTATGCTTCCGACATCCACAGTCATCAACGTCTGTATGAGCTCTAACCGCTTCGGCGTTAGTAGACGCTGTACGTCAGAAGGTTCTACAAAGATTATACTTGTCTCTGTAACTTCCTCTCCATCGTCGAACTTCCTCGCCTTTTCGAGTGCTTTCTCCTTTGCGTCTTCCCAAGTCTGTGTTTGTATTTTTAGCGTCTTCTCAGTCATGGTTACACCTCCGTGTCGTCTCGGCTCCTGATCTCTTCGACCTCCTCGAAGAACCTCTCCAGATGTTCCTCCACCGATCCCGACCACTCTATGATTTCGGGATCGTTGAGGTCGGCGTAGTGTCGCTCGTGGACTCCGTGACTGTTGTCGTATCTCAGTATCCTCGTACCGTCGTGTACGTACTGAAAGCCGTACTTCACCCCTCTCGGAAATCTGTCGCTTTTGGGCACCGAGGTGAACCGGTACTCGACAAATCCGTCGGGGAATTCGATACGGTTAGGAGTTTCTTCTTCATCTATCTCCATCTGACGACACCATTAGGGTCACAGGCTAACAAAGAACCCGTGTCTGGATAAGTGTTAGGGTGGGAACCTAACAAAGACGACGCCCGGTCTGGTAAGAGTCTGAAACCTCCCCATACTTTTATATGGGATTCCTCCGTATGGCACAGATATGGCACAAAAGAACAGGAACGGGGCGGACGACGCCGTCTCGCCGGTTATCGGTGTGATACTGATGGTAGCTATCACCGTGATACTCGCGGCGGTCATCGGAACGTTCGTCCTCGGACTCGGTGGACAGGTACAGCAGAACGCTCAGGCAGGAGTGACGTTTGAGCAAGGTGAGGACTCTGTAGATATAACTCTATCATCACTACAAAGGGCAGATAATATATATATAATATCACCAAAGGATGGAGAGGGATCTCAGACTTGTGATACGGGATGGGATAGCCAAAGCAATGTGGGCAGCACTTACACTGTGCCTGATGATTGTGAAACCACATTCACATTAGCATCAAGTGGGCAAATTAGAGTTGTTGGGGAATATCAGGGATCAAGAAATACTATCCAGACATATGAGATAAGCTAATTATGATACATGAAAAACACACCGAAGAAGATGCTGTATCGCCTGTAATAGGTGTTATATTAATGGTAGCTATCACCGTGATACTCGCGGCGGTCATCGGAACGTTCGTCCTCGGACTCGGTGGACAGGTGCAGCAGAACGCGCAGGCGGGAGTGTCGTTTGAGCAAACAGATGATACAACAGTGTCAACAGACTGTACTGCTGCTACTTGTGTCAAAATAACCTTAAACTCTTTACAAAGAGCAGATAGTATTCGCATAGAAGGAGACGGAACTGTTCAAAATAACCCATGGAGTGAAAGTAATGATGGTGTTACTCAGAGTGAAGTAGGAACAACGGCATGGGTAGATGGGCTTTCATCAGATAATCAAATAACTATAGTCGGTGAGTACCAAGGCAGTTCCAACACTATACAGACGTACACAGTCAAGTAAACTACTCGATAAAATTTTTGTTTTGAAGCGCATCCAACATAAAAACTGACTATGTTTGAAATTAGAATAGGGGAGTGGAGATGAACAACTCTGGATGACGGGGCTCAACTTAGCATTCTAACACTGATACGTCCACTAAACCATTCTTCCCAACAAAGGAACGTATCAGAAGGTCGTCGTAGAAAAATTTCTTCTCGACGAGACGTAAGATCCCGAGAGCTTCGAGTCAGTAACATATAATAACACAAGATAACATACTATAACACGGATAATGCCGATAGGGATAGACGAGTTCGAACACGCGCCCGAGAAGGCACTCGGCATCGACAGAGACACCAACCAGTGGCAGGTTGTCGAGTTTCTTCTGGAGAACCGTGACAAGGCTTTCACTCCGAAGGAGATCGAGAGCGAAGTCGGTATACCCCAAGGTAGCGCGGGTGTGATACTCTCGCGCCTCGAAGAGAAGGGGATAGTTAGACACAAGGGTAAGTACTGGGCTGTAGAACGCGACGACAGGCTCGCGGGTATCACGTCGATGGTTGCGAGCACCCGGTCGGCTAACGAAACTTTAGGAGAGGAGGAGATAGACGAATGGACAGAACACGCAGAAGAGGACGTAAAGGATGGTCTTTAGTCGAGGCGACGTCGTCTGGGCTCCCGACTTCTTAATAGCTCGGCTCTAGTCTCTCGACTATCCCGTCGAAGTCGGTGTCGAAGCTCAGAACCCTGTCAATACTTCTCTCGCGCATCACGGCGACAGTGACAGCGTCGGTGAAAGACAGATCTTGATCCGAGTACTTCTCGAAGATCTCGACGCCTTGCTCGAAGTCGTTCTTCGAAACGTGTTCCAGACTTATCCAGTCTCGGTTGAGAATCCTGTCCGAGATCTCCATCGACTCCGAGAACTCTCCGGTTCGTCTGAGTGCGAGAGTAACGGCTTCGTCATAGACGTAATCAGTCGTGTAGGGCTCTCCGTACTTTCCTTTCAGGACTGTCGTAAGAGATTCCTTGGCTGGTCTGTGACGACTCGAAGACCGGTTCTGGTGAGCGTAGAACACACCCGTGTCTATCAGAACCGACATACTATCCGTAGAGTACTTCGTCGATCTCGTCCTCGCCGAGATCCTCATCCCAGTCGGAGATTCCCTCGTGGAAGTCGTCTATCTCGTCGTCGCTGAGAGGCACGGATAACTCCTTGAATGACTCTATTATCTCGTCTTCGGTCGACATAGCGTGGCTGACTACCTTCTCAAGTACCTCTTCCTGTGTGACTTTCTTGCCAGTCTCTATCTTTATTCTAGCTTGTAACTCCTCTATCCTTGATTTTGTTCCCTCGTCTATCTTCACCGATGTGCTCATGTTCATCGTAGAGGATTCTTCTGTATAAACTCTTCCACGCTTGAATACGACAAAGTCACCGGAATAGTCTCCCACTCACCTCGCCGACGAAGAAATAACACGACGACTAAACCAACTTCTCGTAGACGGACACGGCGTCTGAGACCTCGTATCCCGCTGACTCAAGCGAGTTGACGTAGTCGGGGTCGTCGGGAACGAACGCGAGGACGTCGTCGGCGTCCTCGACACGTGCCTCCGTCCTCATCTGTAGACCGAGGTCGGTTATGTACCGTGTCTTCGCCCACGCAAACCCCATCACGAGTTCGTCGCGGTCGTCCTCCTCTGTCGTGTTGACACGGACTCCCGTCGGAAGACACGCTCCGACCGTCTCGCCGTCCTCGTCGCGGAGGTAGAGAGGGTCGAAGTCGACGTCTTCGAGGCTTCCGTTTCCGAGACTCGCCGCCCGCCAGTCACATACGTAGAGACCACCCATCTCCTCGTGGGCTTCGGTTCCCTCGACGACGTCGGCGAACTCCTCGTTCTCGTCTCTCTCCAGCCTCGTCGAGTAAGGGAATCCGAAGGCTCTCGCGTGTCTCAGAGACGCGACGTGTCCGAAGCCGAGATCGTCGAAGAGATCCTGTCCGACGCCGTTCGACCTGAAGACCATACACCGGATGACCTGTCTTCCTCCTTCGCGTGCCCTCTCCTCGGCTGCCTCAATGAGACGTGTCGCCACACCCTCGCGCCTGTAGTCGGGATCGACCCGTAGCCCCTCTATCCAAGCCTCGTCCTCCGAGACCCCGACGAGATGTATCACACCGACGACTGTGCCCTCGACGTCTCCTACGAGTAGGTCGCCTTCTTCGATCCAGTCTTCCCAGACCTCGGGTATGTAGTCCCAGCCGTCCCAGGTCTCCGAGGCGAATCCGAGTACGTCTTCGCGATCCTCGGGACGAGCGTCTCTGATCCCTATCTCCATGGACGTGATGTCTCGGTGATCTCTCCCGCGAGGCTCTCCTCCATCGCAGACTCGGGGTCGTCTGTGTTAGCCAGAACCCACATCAGCTTGACGTATGCCGTCTCGGGGAGACTGTCGCCCGCCTCGACGACTCCCGCGTCCAAGAGGTCGCGTCCCGTGTCGTAGACCCTGTCACAGACACGTCCCTCGATACACTGTGACGTCATAACGAAGACGGGGTCGAGTCCGTCGATCTTCTCCGCCCAGTCCGACTTGACGTGTCCGAGTCCTGTTCCCTCAAGAACCACACCGTCCTTCTCGGAGTAGAAGTCGAGTATCTCGCCGTCGCTTCCTGGCGTGTACTTCACGAGTTCGACGTCGGTGTTGAGGTCGTCCTCAAGCCGGAGTTCGTTCTCACCTCTCTCGTCGTACTCCCTCCTCGTGGTTATCTCACGCGTCTCGTACTCTATTTCGCCGAGCGGCTTTCT
This sequence comes from Halorutilales archaeon Cl-col2-1, assembly GCA_041891055.1. Classification (GTDB taxonomy): domain Archaea; phylum Halobacteriota; class Halobacteria; order Halobacteriales; family Afararchaeaceae; genus Afararchaeum. The sequence goes on from CP169074.1 coordinate 1,797,138, forward strand.
CCCGACTGTCTCGAAGGCGTCACGTCGGCTCGTGTGGTTCTTCCTGACCCTCGTCGCCCTGTGGAGAGCGCATCTGTGGTCGCTCTCGTCGGCGTGCATACAGACGAGAACCTCCGCTATGTCCGACTTCGCCGCCTCGACTGCACAGACTGCGTTGACGACGTTGTCACTCGAAGGACGGTCAGCCGACCTCTGTGACCCCACGAAGACGACCGGAACCGGGGTGTCGAGCATGAACGCGAGCGCGCTTGCGGTGTGCTGCATCGTGTCTGTGCCGTGCATAACCACGACGCCGTCGGCACCCGACTCTATCTCGTCCCTGACAGCACGCGCTAGCTCCTGCCAGTGTTCGGGAGTCATGTTCTCGCTGAGTATGTTCGAGACGACACTTCCCCTGTAGTTGGCGAGTCCCGCGAGGTCAGGGACGGCTCTCAGGACGTCCTCAGCGTCGAACTGTGCCGTGACGGCTCCGGTGCGGTAGTCGACGGTCGAGGCTATCGTACCTCCCGTAGATATTAATGAGACTGTGGGCAGGTCGTCCTCGAATACGACCTCCGTCTCTTCTTCGTCCTCCGACTTCGACTTCTCTGTCTCTGACTTCTGGCTGACCTCCTCACCCTCGTCTATGACCTCGATCTCCGCATTCTCGCGGTCTATTCCGACGTTGTAGCCTCCTTCGATCTTAACCACGAGATGTTCGTCGTCCGACGACGGCAGGAGTATACCCTCGAACTCCTCGCCCTCGCTCTCTACTCTGACCGTGTCTCCTTCCTTAGCCTTAGCTGTCATTTTTTATCTCCTCGGCTGCGTCTGAGAGGTTTTCTCTGGATGTCTGGAGGTCTTCCTCTGTCTTATTCAATCTGTCCAAGTCGGAGTCTACAGACCCGCGGAACTCCTCTACCGCGGTCTCTATCTCGCCCGGACCGCCGTACGAGTCACGTGTCTCGACGTTCTTACGCGGGTCGAGTGCCTCACGTATCTTCTCGTCGTCTACACCGAGTCTCTCTCCCGTAATCTCACGTCCGACCTCCTCGACATCCTCTCCACTCACGTCACCGTCACCGTACTCCGCGGCTACCTCTCCGACTATGTGGTGTGCGGTACGGAAAGCCATCCCCGTCTCACGAACCAGAAGATCGGCGAGCTCAGTCGCTCCCGTGAATCCCTCTCGTGTACTCTCCTCGGCGCGGTCGCGGTCGAACTCGGCGGTCTCTACGGCTCCCGCGATCACCTCTACGCTCTCACGTGTCGTCTCGAACGCCTCCCAGAGATGCTTGGTCGCCTCCTGGAGGTCACGGTTGTACGCCATCGGGAGTCCCTTGGTTATAGACAGAAGCGAGTCGAGCGCGCCGTGTACCGTTCCCGTCTTGCCCCTCGCTAGCTCCGCAGTGTCGGGGTTCTTCTTCTGTGGCATTATACTCGAACTACTCGCGTACCTGTCGTCCAACTCGACGAATCCGAACTCCGACGAGCTCCAGAGGAAGATATCCTCACAGAGACGTGACAGGTTCGTAGCCGCGTTCGAGGCTGCGCTCGCCGACTCGACCGCGAAGTCACGTGATGCGACCCCGTCCATCGAGTTACGTGTCGGCGAGTCGAATCCGAGAAGCTCTGTCGTTCTGTGTCTGTCTATCCCGAATCCCGTCCCCGCGAAGGCGGCACTTCCGAGAGGATTCCGGTTGACCCTTCGGTATACGTCGAGGAGGCGGTCGACGTCCCTCTCGAAAGCCGCGGCGTGGGCGAGGAGATGGTGTCCGACCGTCGTGGGCTGTGCACGCTGGAGATGTGTGTAACCCGAGACGAGCCAGTCTGAGGTCTCCTCGGCGCGGTCGACGAGAGACTCACGGAGACCGATGAGCGAAGACGCAAGACGGAGTATCTCTTCTCTCAGGCGGAGACGGATACACGTCGCGACCTCGTCGTTGCGCGAACGTGCGGTATGGAGACGTCCACCGACGTCCTCTCCGACTCTGTCTATCACGGCTTCCTCTATCGCGGGATGTACGTCCTCGTGTCCCTCGGGGAGAGCGTCGAACCCCTCTTTTTCGACCTCGTCGAGTGCACCGAGTATCGAAGCCGCGTCGTCCTCGTCGAGTATTCCCTGTTCGGCGAGCATCACCACGTGGGCGCGTCCTACGTCTATGTCTGCCTCGAATATCCAGTCGTCGGAGTCGAAAGACGACAGGAACCGTGTCACGTCCTCGTCAGTCGCAGACAGACGTCCTCGTCTGACTAGATCGGTCATATCCTGAGTACTTCGTCCAACCACTTGACTTTCGCCTTTCCATAAACCTCCGATCTGTGTTACAGTCAACCGAAGACTGACGTATTTCCGAAGGAGATAAGCAGCACAACTGGTTAGGTAATGCCGTAAGTCCCGTGGTGTAGCGGCCAATCATATGGGCCTTTGGAGCCCATGACGGCGGTTCGAATCCGCCCGGGACTATCCCCTCTTGCGATTAACATCTGGTAAAATCTCTGAAATTAAAGATGTCTTTATCGTCCCTATAATCCCATAGACCCGGTTCCGAGAGGGATTGATAAGGGAATATATCGTCGCTGTCTGCTAGTATTCTCTTTCTACAGAGTGAAATCAAAGACATCTAACAACCCATTTACTCGGTTAGACTATAGTTTTTCCTAAATATATAAGCGGTCACAAAACATATCTTACCGTAGCTGATATACTCAGACATGCCAGAGGAATCTCTGACGGAAGAATGGCAGAAGTCGTTGGAGGAGCGTTCTGCACGTGAGAGGGTCTATGACGTAGCTCTACAGCTACACGAGCCTACTAAGGTGTCAGACGTAGCCGAACGGGCAGAAGTCTCGAAAGAGACAGCCAGAAACTACCTTACTTGGTTCACAGAGATAGGAATACTAACTCAGGACAGCCGAAGTCCAGACACATTCAGCCGTAACGACTCTTATTTCGAGTGGAAACGCATCAACGAGCTTCGGAGCCTCCCGAAAGACGAACTCACTTCTCGTCTAGAAGAGCTCACTCAGAAAGAGACTGAATACAGAAACAAATACGAGGAAGAGAGTCCTAGCGAAGTCGAAGCACTCGACTATGCGGATTACGACGAAGTCGAGGAAGTCTGGCTCGAACTCGACGAGTGGGAGACCGTCAGACGTAGAATCAGAGAGTTAGAGAAGGCGAGAAACAGAAGCGAACCACGGGACGGAGTCAGTGCGTAGGAAAGAAAAGATGTCGAAGACAGTCAACGAGTCACTCCTTCGAAGTACTGCGAACAGACTTGAGAAGGTAGACAGATTCGAGAAAGTAGTACTCTTTCCGGTCGATTACCCCGAGTCTGTGATTGTCGAGACTGACCTCGTGTACTACCCAGAGGATGTCGACCGTGCTTTTCTGGACATCCGGACGTACCTAAACGGAGACTTCCACATCTCGTATATTGAGGAGCGGGAGTTAGACAGATGGAGATGTCGTTGGGATCGACATGAGAATAACCATAACTCCAGAGACCACTTCCATCCTCCGCCCGACGCTCCTACTCAGGGGGAAGACAGAGAATACCCCGACGACTTCTTCGACGTTTTAGGAATAGTCCTCGAATACGTCGAGTCTAGGCTGGGCGAGGTATGGTAGACTCGAGTATGTGGGCTAGCTCAAGGACACACTCTTAGATATTAGCAGTTGCTAAGCCCTCGCCCTCAAGGGGTGTTCAAAAATTTGAGTCCTCAAGTCATAGAGTTTGGGACGAAGGAAGTGTGCAGGTGTGTGGCGTAGTTCACGGGCTTTCTCTCAGATGTAACACAATATCGTTTCCTCTTTCTTCACCCTTCTTTTTGAATTCAACAACTCCTTCACATGACTCTGTTATCCATTTAACGAGCCAGAGCCCTAGCCCACTTCCGTGCCTGAGTTCATCTGTGTATGAGTCCCCTGTAATCGTCTCTTTTTCCTGTTCGGGGATAATGGGCGCGTTATCGATTACATGCAGTTCTATCCAGTTACTACCTTTTGAGCAACAGTCTGTCTTCAACATAACTTCCGGATCGGCTAAATCATTATGCTCAATTGAGTTTTCAACTAGACTTTTGATTGCCATATTCACGGCGGGATCGGCTTTAACGCAGACGGGTTCGTCAACAGAGATTTCTATACTCGCTTTCGGATAGAGTTCCGTATACTCGTCACGTATGTCCTTAACTATCTCAGCTATATCAACCGGTCTGTTCTCAAAATCTTTCTCTAAAGCACGTTTGATACGGTCTGATTCACGACTGATATGAGAGAGATATTCAGTCCTTTCGTTGATACTTTGTATGCTTTCAAGGATTTCTTCGTCATCTGAAACGGATTCTATCTTATCGGCGAAACCGGATATTACAGTAATGCTGTTTCTAAGGTTATGCCGCAGAATCCTGTGAAGAACCATTAGACGGCTCTCTTTCTGCTTATATGAGTGTATATCTAGATATACTGCAAATCCTCTTTTATCCTCGCCATCTCCATAAGGTATACCCATATAAACAAACTTCCGTATACCATTAGCAGTCTCACGCTCAACTATTGCGTTATTAACCTTCCCTTCCTCTGTTCTCTTGTCAAATTTATTTGCCTCCTCTGATAGAAAGTTAGGAACTATTATGTCGTTGATGGACTTATTGAGGACTTCGTCTTTCTCATATCCAAATGTTTCAGTAAAAGCAGTATTTACGTCTCTAATCACCGGACGAGAGTTTACTATCTTAAAATCAATAACTGGAGACTGAAACCTATTAAAAAGAGGTCTGTATTTACCTCTGGAGCTCCAATCAGAGGACTGACCATCTTTTTCAGATCTACCTTTTTCCATGTTTAGAGATCAACGGAATATTTCTTATCCGTACTGGACTTCGCAAAAGGTGTTCTCTCAACGTATAGACTGTGTCCTCTTTCGGCTTCTTCGTTCAGTAAGCTAAAGGCTTGATCTGCGGATCCAAAATAAAATGCTCCGAGGTCATCTCCAACTTTTTCTCTGTCTATGATGTTCATCACAGTATCATCATCCTCAAAGACACCTTCGTCGTTCTCATAACGTACTTTTCTAGCCTCTTCCTCTCCTAGAACATTTACTTCTCCCGCTATGTTTCCTATAATCAGAAGAGGGTTCTGACTACGTTGGTATGTGATCCGATTTACTTCTTCGAGACTTCTTTTCTTGAGATCGAAGATATTCCTGTTGGAGTCCGAGTTCCAGCCACCAAACGCACTAAGGATAAAAAGACGGTCGTTATTCAGATACTTCTCAAGCGGCTTACTGAAAGAATTCAACAGAGAGTTTCGAGACAAGCTAGAGGGAGGTGTTAGAGAAATGTCATACCCGTTCTCAAATGCCTCCGAGCACGTCGAGGATATAAACTGTCCTATATCTGCGTCTTCTCGGTGGCGTACAGCTATTTGACCGCCCTTGACAAGTCCTCCAAGAGCCGAATCAATCTTCTCTATTCCCACAGGTATTTGTTCGTTATCTGAGAGTTTGCTGCGGCGTCGGGAACGAGCAGAGGAAAGGGCAGTCTCTACCTCTTCAAGCATCTGTGTTTGTTCATCTCTCATTTCATTGACGTCTTTTATTGAGTCAGAGACCTGAGATGCTTTGTCTGCTGTCTTCTCACACATAGAGGTTACCTCCTCAACGCTAGAAGCTTGATCATCGGTGGCATCAGCTATCTCACTTATTCCATCTGATGTCTCTGAGGCTGAATCAGATATCTTCTCAAGTCGTTTTGTTAGGTTCATTACCATATTAGAGTTCGATTCTATCCTTTGATTCATATTATCTAGGCTTTTGACAGCTCCATGGGTATTTTCTCTCACTTCTCGAACGATCTCCTCTATCTCAGAAGCTCGTTCTTGAGACTGCTCAGCGAGATCTTTGACTTCGTTGGCTACAACAGCGAATCCATCTCCCGCTTCACCTGCCCTAGCCGCTTCTATGCTAGCGTTAAGAGCGAGAAGATTAGTCTGATCAGCTATATCATTTATAACATCGACTATCTCGCCAATTTTGTCAACACTATCCTGCAGACTGTGGATATCCTCAGATACCTTTTCTGCGGCTTCGACAACCTGTGACATAGATTCAGCAGTTTCTTCGGCAGATTCCCTCCCTTTCTCAGCCATTTCCCTGGTTTTTTGACTTTTCTGACTTATTTTATCAGTACTTGCAGCTATCTCTTCTATCGTCGCACTTAAATCCGACATCTCGGTGACCACTGACTCCAGTTCTTGAACCTGGGACTGAGATGATTTATTTACTGATCTAAGCTCTGAATCAACTTTTGATGAAACAGCATGAACAACCTCCGCAGCTCCTTGTGCGTTTGCTATTGTTCTACCTGTGTCGTGTATATTCTCTTGCCGTGTTTGAGTATCCTTGGACAGAGACGAGTCAGACATATCTAGTTATGCTAATGAATAACTTCGTATAAAAACCTCAGAGAATAAAATACATTAAATATATTATATTTTCTTTATTTGGATATGGTGCTTGATGGATCTCACCCATCAAATCCTCAACTAAATGAAGGGAGGTGACCTCAGATTAATCCCTCTTAGCCATCTACAATCTTCTTCATAAGAGCGTACAGTATATCTGGTAAATGGCTGGGAAGTGTCAGTATTAGATGTGATCAGGTAGGAATTCCTGAGATAAACCAATCCAAAACCAGCGTATCTTGGCTGATAACACTGCTTTTGGATAAATAGTTGTGACGACCTATAAAAAACAGAGTGGAAAGGTGGATAGGACGTTGGCTCGATTCCTTGGGCTTTCTCAACGTGCGGGTGGGATGGGATAGCAAGTAGTGATCCGGTGGGGGGATTATATGTATGACACAGATCCAGTCATGGAGTATTTACACTTACACATCACTCCTCATTAGTTGGATATTCTCCCATGTATTAAAACTTTATCAAAACGTTCGTGGTATAGATTGAAATAAATATTGAAAGATAAATAGAATACAACCCTTACATGGTCTAATTACTGTGAATCCCATATGTAAATGGAAGAGACTGTCCCGAGAAGAAGTCTTCAAGATGGTGCCTTGAGTCTATTGACCCAAACAGTCACAGCAAACTATCGATAAGCATCTCTTCTCTGTCTGCCAAATAGTTACATCCAATCCAGTTAGGCACAGATGCCCACGAAGCTGGTCTTTATATATCAAGTTACACAATACTTAGTCAGCAGGAGACCAACTCCAAGAATAGAGCTACAGTAATCCGACGCAGTCATGTGGATAGCTGTTTAGACTGTATTGGGCGAGAAAGAGGCTAGTCGTCCCGTTTCGATGGAGGATGTAAGATGAGTGAGCCTTTGGAGCCCATGACGGCGGTTCGAATCCGCCCGGGACTATTTTGCGTCGAATGAACTGTGAGACGCAAATGCCCCCGGCGTTCGAACCAGGGAGTAGTAGCGACCGAGGTTAGGATTACTTGTGCCAATGATATTCCACGACAAGAGAAAGTGCAGTGAATCAGTCGAGAGAAGATACAAAAATGGAGCTATGAAACGGGAGGTTATGTGAAGTCGTCGCCTGTCGTAGTAGATGGTATGGTCTATGGAACAGGTTAGCTCAGTAGCACGAAGTTTTCGAGAGCGCATTCTTCCCGCGTTCGTCGATCTAAGATTTACGAGTCTTCAGAAATCGGAGATTTCTGTGATGCAGAAAACTCCCAGAGTTTTCCAGCACAAGCAAATCGAAGATTTGCCTACGCCTAAAGGCGTCCCCAGAACGCGGAGCGTTCTGCTGTGCGAACGAATCGCTACGCGATTCGTCAACGCGTGTATCCTGCTGTGGAACCTATGATTGAATAGACTGGAGTAATTATCCGAACCCGACTCTACGTCATCTCAGACTCCTTGCTCCTAAAAAAACTAACGAGGAAATAATGGATAACTCACTGTACAGATCGATCGTTGAAGAGAGTAACGACGGTGTCTTAGTCGCACGGGACGGCGAGGTGGTCTACGCCAACCGACGTCTACGAGAGATGACCGGGTACTCCGAGGACGAGATAGTTGGATCGTCAAAGACTATGATAGTCGCCCCTGGGTATATCGACGAAGTCGAGGGATACCACCGAGCACGTATCGAAGGAAAGTCGGCTCCTAACCTGTATGAGGTAGAGATTCAAACACGCGACGGCGACCCAGTCCCCGTCGAACTTTCGGTCAGCCGAGTTAAACACGAGGGGGAACCGGTGTCAGTCTCTTTCTGGCGTGAAATCACCGAGAGGAAGGAGAAGAAACGCGAGCTACAAGATCTCAAGCACGAGTACGAGTCAGTATTCGAGAACGTTCAGGACGCCCTCTTCCTACTTGATGTTGACGAGGGCGGTACGGTTCGGTTCCAGCGGTTTAACGAGCAGGAGGAGGAGTACACGGGGAAGTCGACAGAGGAAGTCCGCGGAAAGACACCTGTCGAGGCTTTCGGAGAGGATATCGGATCAGAGCTACGGTCGAACTACCGACAATGTATCGAACGCTGTGAGACGGTAGTCTACGAGGAGGAGCTGACTCTCGGCGGCAAAACCCGTGTCTGGCAGACGAAGCTAACACCCGTCGTCGTCGACGGAGAGGTCGAGAAGATTGTCGGTGCGGGACGTGACATCACCGAACTCAAGGAGTACGAGGAAGAGCTCGAAAGTGCCCGGAAGAGGTTACGTGTACTATTCGATGAGGCACCCGACGCGATGGCTATCCACGACTCCGAGGGTGAGATTCTCGACGTCAACCAGGCAGCCGTCGAGTATCTCGGCTACTCTAGAGACGGTCTCCTTTCTATGAATATCTCCGATTTCGAGGTGGAAGAGACGAAGGAAGACCTGCGTGAGATGTGGTCGGATATGGAGACCGGAGAAACCGCAAAGCTCAAAACCAAACATGAGCGCAAAGACGGATCAACTTATCCCGTCGAGGTCTGGATATCGAGGATAGAAGTCCATGGCAAGCCACGGTATTTCGCACTCGCGCGTGACATCACTGAGCGCAGGGAGTACGAGAAGGAGATGGAGGAGAAGAATGCCTTACTCTCGACACTCTTCGAGGCGTTACCCATCGGGGTGCTGGCTGAGGACGAATCACGCAACGTCCTGGAGATCAACCAACAGCTGTTCAGTATCTTTGGTATTCAGGAGGACTCAGACGAAGCCGTCGGAAGGGACTGTGAGAAAATGGCAGAGGAACTCAAAGACATCTTCGTCGACTCTGACGGCTTCGTCGAACGTATCAACAGTATAGTTGAGAACCAGAAACCTGTTGACAACGACGAACTCGAACTCGAAGACGGACGTATCCTCGAACGTACCTACCGACCTATCGAGATGCTCGGTGACGACGGACATCTCTGGATCTACCGTGACATCACTGAGCGAAGGGAGTACGAGAGCGATCTTCGACACGCACGCGAGGAGCTTCGCCAGATCATAGACCTCGTCCCGGACATGATATTCGCCAAGGACAGAGAAGGTAAGTATCTCCTCGCCAACAAGAAGACTGCCGAGGTCTACGGACTTACTCCTGAGGAGGTCGAGGGATCGTTCGAGAAGGATGTGATACCCGATCCCGAGGACTCCGAGGAGTACAGACAGGACGACATAGAAGTCATCGAGTCGGGTGAGCCGAAGGATATTCCCGAGGAGGAGATAACCACCGCGGACGGCGAGACACGTCTACTCCAGACTACGAAGATACCCTACAAGGTGCCCGGCACCGGCGAGGACGCTGTTCTCGGATACGCGCGTGACGTCACCGAACTCAAGGAGTACGAGACTGAACTCGAAGAGCAGCGTGACAACCTCGAACTCCTCAACCAGGTCGTCCGTCACGACATACGTAACGATCTTCAGCTCGTCTTAGCTTATGCCGACGCATTAGATATGTACGTCGAAGAAGGAGGACAGGGTTACATAGAGAAGGTTCTAGATGCGGCACGTGACGCCGTCGACATCACCACGACTGCACGTGACGTCACCGAGGTGATGCTCAAGTCGGAGTCTGACAGACGTCCGGTGAGTCTGAGATCCACTCTTGAGGACAAGGTTGACGACGCGAGGTCGAACCACGAGGACGCCCTTATAACCATAGACGGTTCTGTCCCCGATATCGATGTCCTCGCAGACGACATGCTGGAGTCGGTCTTCAGGAACCTCCTAAATAATGCCATACAGCACAACGACAAGGAGGTCGCCGAGGTCAGCGTCTCAGTGGCTGTCGAGGACGGAGACGCCGTGGTAAGGATCGCCGACAACGGACCCGGAGTTCCTGACAAACTCAAACAAGAGATATTCGAGGAGGGTGAGATGGGTATCGAAAGCAGAGGAACGGGTCTCGGACTCTATCTTGTCGACACTCTCGTAGACGGCTACGGTGGCGAGGTCTGGGTCGAGGACAATCCCGACGAGCCTGAGGGATCAGTATTTAAAGTCAGGTTTCAGAAAGCCGAGTGAACCCCCTTTGGAGATGACGGAGTTGGATCTCGGTTTACTACATATTTCCGGGACAAGAAATATACGTTAATACTCAGATATTCATCCAATGACTCAGAGAATATCCACAGGAATTGAAGGTCTCGACGAAGTCATGGGATCGGGGCTTATATCCAACAGAAGCTACATGGTGCGAGGTGTACCTGGAACCGGAAAGACCCTCCTCTGCATGGAGTTTCTGACAGCGAACCCCGACTCCTCCTCTCTCTTTGTCAACCTGAGCCAGTCCGAGGAGTCTCTGCGCGAGGACGCCGAGAGCTTCGGCTTCGATCTCTCTAATGTCGAAATACTTGATCTGAGTCCGTCACGCGACGAGTTCGGGGACGAACAGTACAGCATATTCAGTCCTGGGGAGGTCGAGACCGACGAGTACACACAGAAGATAATAGATGAGCTCGACGAGAGGTCTCCCGACAGGGTAGTGATAGACCCGCTGACACAGTTCCGTTACCTCTCACAGGACACCTACCAGTTCAACAAGCTCGTACTCTCGTTCTTCGGCTACCTCAAGGGAATAGACTCGACAGTTCTCTTTACGTCACAGAAGACGGAACAGAGACCCGACGACGACCTCCAGTATCTCAGTGACGCCATAATAAGCCTCGACTACTCCGACGAGGGCAGAACAGTTGAGGTGACCAAGTACAGGGGCTCCGACTTCCGGAGTGGTCGACACTCGATGAAGATAGACGACGAAGGAATGACCGTCTTCCCGCGTCTCGACCTCGGCTTCGAGACACGTGACAGCCTCACAGGAGAGAAAGTATCGTCGGGAGTGCCCGAGGTCGACACACTTCTCGGCGGCGGAATCGAGAGAGGAACCGTCACGATAATATCGGGTCCTAGCGGCGTAGGTAAGACGACTTCGGGTGCACAGTTCATGAAGGAGGCGGCTGGAAGAGGAGAGAAAGCCGTGATATACATGTTCGAGGAGAGGAAAGCATCGTTCCTACACAGGGCGGAGTCGATAAACATGCCCCTGCGTGAGATGGTCGAGAACGGTAGCCTCGAACTCAAGGAAGTCGAGGCTATGGAGACTACACCTGACGAGTTCGCTAACCAGGTCAGAACCGATGTCGAGGAAGGTGCCGAGTTCGTGATGATCGACGGCGTAACGGGTTACAAGAGGATGATGACGAGAAGTAACAAATCGACAGACTTGATCGACGAGATGCATAAACTCGGGAGGTTCCTCTCTAACAGGGACGTCACGACCTTCCTGATAAGTGAGATCAAGGATGTTACGGGCGATTTCAGTGCTACTGCCGAACACGTGAGTTACATAGCTGACAACATAATCTTCTTGAGATATCTGGAGATGAGTGGCGAGATGAGGAAGGCGATAGGAGTCCTCAAGAAACGAGCCGGCAGCTTCGAGAGGATGCTCCGTGAGTTCATGATAACCGAGTACGGGGTAAAGGTCGGTGAGCCTCTCACGGGTCTCAGAGGAATCCTCACCGGCACGCCCGAGTTCGTGTCTCAGGAAGATCTAAACCTTCTTACCAACCCAGATGGAGGTGACGGCGGTAGATAGTATGCTAAATGTTACTCGTGAATACATCGGTTATCAGGAAAAGATTCCCGACAACGCCATATACTAGGCATCTGGCGGATTCGAGTCAGAAGAGGCAGCCCAAACCGGATGGGAGAACCGCAAGGGCTATCGACATACACGGGAAAAACCTGACACTCCGTCGAGTAACACCTCCGGCAAGCCCCGGGATGTAGCCTCTCGCGGTGAATAGTAGTAGATAACCCGCTTAGTCTCAGGCGACGTCTCTCTCCTCTGTGAATACCACTGTTTTCTCGTCGGACTCTATCTTAGTCTCGATAGTTATCAGACCGTCGTTCGATCTTATCTTCATTCCTCCTCCAAAACCTACGTCGACCTCCTGCGTCTGTGTATAGCTCTCTCCGGCTTCCAGGTCGCCTATTCTCTTGCTCCCCTCCCAGATAAGATCACCGCCAGAGTAGATCTTCGTGCTGACCTCTACGTTGTGGGCGTCGGCGTCGCCCGTGTTATACAGTGTCGAGGTCACGTCTCTGCACGTAGTTCCACAGCTCTCTATACTGACTGTCTCGATTCTGAAACCGACGCTCGACGACTCGGAGTCCGCTTCTACATCGCCGTTCCCTGTCTGAGTCTCCGTGGTTCCCTCGGGACTTAACTGCGTGTCTTCCCTAGGAGACTCGGACGGTATCATCAGAAGACCCCCCACGACTACTACGACTCCCACAACCGTTATCAGTGCTCGTTTTGTGTTTTGGTTCATGTTTGATCTCCCGCGACGAATCCAACCATACCTGCTGTTAGAGTTCCCATATCTCTAATTAAGCTCGGGGCACTTCAACCCTCCAAGTAGTTGTACCCAGTTCGAGTCCTTTTCGGAGTTTTTCGGACGACTATGACTGGCAACAGAGTTTAGAGATGTCGATCCGTAGTCGAAGACTGATCCGTACCATACCCAAACCAATACCCGAAACTGAGACATGTCACTTAGAAATATAGCCCTCCTCGGATCTCTATGTCTGATCGTGGTATCTGCAGCACTGCTTACCTTGTACGTTGACCCGAAAACCGGTTCGAAACCCGTGTCAGGCTCCTCTGTCGAGGACTCGGACGGGATCGATTACATAGTAGACCAGCCACGTGATCCAACCCTCCGAGGTCTCGTCGTCCACCGCGAGGTCAAGAATGGAGAGCCACGTCTCTATGTCTATCTGAGGGGAAGAGGTGCTAAGGTTACGGGGAGCCTGAATCTGAGAGACGCACGTATAACCAGACTGGAGAACGCCGACGGTAACATGGGACTCGAAAACCCACACAACTCGAAGCCGAACCTCGAAACATCGACACCAGCTGAGACTCAGTCCGTCTACGAAGATGAGATACATCTGTCACGTGACTCCGAGGGTCTGAGATACGTGATGAATACGGGAAGGTTAGTCGACGCTTTCTGGGTCTACTACGAGCCCACGGGATCCCATCCATCGTTCTCAGTCGATCTCCGATCCTCCGAAAATATATCCTCGTGGATCTACATAGGCGGATCTAACCCGGCGCGTGTTCCTCAGTCGACCCGCGTTCCTCTCGGATTCACTCACGAGGACGACACCGACGGCGATGGGATACCTGACTCCGACGAGGAAGACGGAATAATAACTGCTGGTGGAGACGTGTACGTGACCAACCCCAGCCGACGTGACACCGATGGGGATGGACTCGGTGACGGGGATGAGATCGGAAAACGTGCGGGCGGTGTCTACTACGGAACTGTCTCCGACCCCACACGTAAAGACACCGACGGCGACGGTCTGATCGACCCCGAGGAGCTTAATACCGGGACTGACCCCTTCGAGATAGATACCGACGGTGACGGGGTTTCCGACAGCTTAGACGCGCGACCCACTGTCGAGAACCCTGACCCGGCTTAGCCTCACGTACGTAGATGTCGCCTCCATCCATTGGCTCGACTTTCGGGGCAAGAAATATATGTTGGTACTGTGATACGTTATCAAACTCCATCCCTCCCTCGACAGGGGGTCACGCTCCGAGCACTCGAGTATTCAGGCACTATTCCATCACGATGTGGTGTAGAAAACTCAAAGGACGAAGATGAACGAATCCTACTCGGTACTCACGTTACTCTCGAACGAGAGAGACAGACAGTTACTCGAAGACTGGATAGAGACAGAGACGACCCACGAGGTCTGTTCGGCTGAGGTAGATCAGGTCAGGAGCCGAGACGCCGAGTTCGACCTGTGTGTACTCGACGTCGATTCGTTCGAGAGACACAGCGACTGGCTAATAGACCTAAAGGAGAAGACAGAGCCCGTAATACTCCCGTACCTTCTCCTAGTCGAGGAGGAAAACAGGGATGTTCTCGAAGGTGAACGGCTTGAGTACGCCGACGGATCTCTTTGGGGGAGCGTAGACGACATTATAAATGTCCCCCTGCGTAAACACGAGTTCCGAATCCGTCTCGACAGCCTACTCAGACTCAGGAGTCAGTCTCTCGAAATAAAGGAGGCTCGGGACGAGTACAGAAATCTGAGTCAGAGGCTTGAGAGGGAGAAGACGAAGCTTCAGAAGTACCTCGATGTCTCAGAGGCTATCGTGGTAGGACTCAACTCAGACCACACAGTAAGAGAGATAAGCCTCTCGGTTCTGTTCTGGGGCTGTGAGACAGCTACTCCTCACTGCCAGAGCCCGAAACCGCGTCCACAGACATCTCGACGTACATCGTGTGCCAGTTCCGTAGATGGTATCTCACGAGACCGACCGCACGTTTCAGCGCTCCAGACACCGAGCGCGAGCCTCTACGTCCGGACGAACCTTCTCTTCCCTTCTGTCCCAGACTCATAACTGTCTACTTTGGCTCGACATCCTATAAGTCTTGGGAAGAGTTAACACGACACCTACCGCGCCAGTAAGCTTTTATCCGTACGTGTTAAGTCTTCTATATGGTCGGTCCTCTGATATGGATCTCGATAGGTCTCTTCCTAGCCGGCATGGTACTCGAAGACTGGTCCGACGAGCTAGCCGCCGGAGGATGGATCGCCTTCGGAGCCTACTGGATGATGCGGTTTCCCGTCTACTACCAGGAGACACACAGCTTCATAAAGAGCATACTCGTCTTAGTCGCACTCCCAGTCTCGGTCTATGTCGCCTACGAGATATACACGAACCAACGTGACTCGCTCGTGAAGCTAAGCCACGCAGTCGCCGCTATGGGTCTCATATACCTGCCGTTCGCCTTCGTCGACCCTCTCAGGGCGGCACTCATAGAACACACTGCGCGACAGTCGTACCGTCTCCTCCAGATACTCGGAGTCGAGACGACACTCACTACACGTGACGGAGTTCTCAACACATTCGTGACCACGAACCCCGCGACCGGAGAGACCTACGTCACCTACATAATACTCGCGTGTACCGGAATAGGAAGCATGTCGATCTTCGGAGGAGTCGTAGCCGCAGTCGACGCTCCGCTCGACAAGAAGATAAAGGCACTCGGTGTCTCGATACCCTCTATATACGTCCTCAACCTCATAAGGAACGCCTTCATCACGACCTCGTACGGCTACCAGTGGTTCCCTCTCGCAGAGGAGACTATAAGCGGCATGATGGGCGAGCCCTACGGATACGCGAGCTTCTTCTGGGCTGACAAGGTCATCTCGCAGTCTCTGAGCGTCGTCGTCCTAGTCATCCTCACGATGGCGGTCGTCCGTCTGATGCCCGAGGTTCACGACCTCCTCACTGACGTCTTAGACGTACTCGCGGGGAAGTCGGCGTAACGTAACCCTAACGCGGAAGACGGATACGTACACAGATCTTAGAGACGTCCGAGAATGAGAATCGGAGACGTCGAAGTCGAGTTCTATAATGACTCCGTCTATCTCCCCGAGACTCAGACTGTCGGAGTCAGCGACCTCCATGTCGGAAGGGAAGCGGAGGCACACGACGAAGGGGTCTCTATGCCTCTCTACGAGTCGGAGACACTCGAAGACAAGCTGAGGGACGTACTCGCCGAGTTCGAACCCGAGACTGTCGTATTCAACGGCGATGTCCTCCACTCTTTCGGGAAGATACGAGACAACGCCGAGACGGTCGAACGTCTCGCGGCTGTCGTAGAGTCATACGACTCCGAGTCAGTCTTCGTTGAGGGGAACCACGACAGCATGCTCGACTCCGTAGTAGAGACACGCAGGTTCTACGAGGCAGACTCCGGGGTCGTATTCACCCACGGTGACACGATTCCTGCCGACCTCCCCCCAGCAGACCTCTATGTCGTGGGGCACGACCATCCGACAGTCGAGATAGAGATGGAGAAGACCAACTGCTACATCTACGGCGACTTCGAGTCGTCGAAGGTGCTGATGCTCCCCGCTTTCAGCCCTCTCTTCTCGGGGGTCGCCATAAACGAGATGTCTTCTGCCGACTTAATGAGTCCCTTCGTGCGCAACCTCGATGAGTTCCAGGTCGCAGTAGAGAAGGAGAAGGGCGAAGTCTTGGAGTTCCCTCGTCTGAGGGAGTTCCGGCGTATGCTGTAGAAATTAGAACCCTTATGTGACTGGGACGGGAAGTTGTGGTTAATAGGTGACTAACTCGATGGGCTCCTCAGATACTGACACTGATGCTGATACTGAAACTGAACCCGGTACTACTGACACAGACATCGACTTAGAAGAGGCTGACGCCGACGAACTCAGGCAGGAACTCCAGAAGAAGGAGGAGACCGTAGAGGATCTTTCGTCGAAGCTCGACGAGAGGCAGAAGGAGATCGAGGATCTCGAAAGCCGTCTCAAGAGGGTACAGGCGGACTTCCAGAACTACAAGAAGAGGGCGGAGAAGAAGAAGGAGGAGTTCTCTAAGTACGCCACAGTCGACCTCGTCTCGGAGCTTCTGACTGTGAAGTCGAACCTCGAAAGGGCTCTCGACGAGGAGGGCGACATACGTGAGGGCGTCGAGATGGTCAACAACGAACTCGACCGTATACTCGAATCCGAGGGCGTCGAGAGGATAGACACAGAGGAGTTCGACCCCGAGGTACACGAGGCGATGATGCGTGTCGACTCCGACGAACACGAGGAGGGCGAGATAGTCGACGTCTACGAGGACGGCTACGTTATGGAGGACAGGGTAGTCCGTCCCGCGAAGGTTACAGTCGCGAAGGGCGACGACGAGTAGAAGAAACTGCCAAAGTTTTTAAATAACGGGAGTAATAACTTGAGGTAAGTACAACATGACAACCGAGAAGATCGTAGGAATTGATTTAGGTACGACGAACAGTGCGATGGCTATCATGGAGGGTGGCGACCCCGAGATAATCGAGAACGCCGAGGGCGAACGTACTACTCCTTCAGTCGTGGCTTTCTCCGACGACGGCGAACGTCTCATAGGGAAGCCCGCGAAGAACCAGGCGGTTCAGAACCCCGACAAGACCGTACAGAGTATCAAACGTCACATGGGTGAGGACTACGAGGTCGAGATAGACGACGACACCTACACCCCCGAACAGATCTCGGCGATGACTCTCCAGAAGCTCAAACGCGATACCGAGGACTACCTCGGAGAGGAAGTCGAGAAGGCTGTCATCACCGTCCCCGCTTACTTCTCAGACGCACAGAGACAGGCTACTAAGGACGCGGGCAAGATCGCTGGCTTAGAGGTCGAGAGGATCGTCAACGAGCCGACTGCGGCGGCGATGGCTTACGGACTCGACGACGAGAGCGACCAGACCGTCCTCGTATACGACCTCGGAGGAGGAACCTTCGACGTCTCGATACTCGACCTCGGAGGAGGAGTCTATGAGGTCGTCTCGACGAGCGGTGACAACGAACTCGGAGGAGACGACTTCGACCAGGCTATCATAGACTGGCTAGCTGACGACTTCGAGGAAGAGCACGGAATCGACCTACGTGACGACAAGATGGCTCTCCAGCGTCTCAAGGACGCCGCCGAGGAGGCGAAGATAGAGCTTTCGAGCCGTAAGGAGACGACGATCAACCTCCCGTTCGTCGCCTCGGACGACTCGGGTCCCCTACACATAGAGAAGGATCTCTCACGTGCGAAGTTCGAGTCGATGACAGAGGATCTCGTCGAGAGGACGATGGGACCTGTCGACCAGGCGATAGAGGACGCCGGCGTTGGAGTCGACGGAATAGACGAGATAATACTCGTCGGAGGATCGACACGTATCCCGGCTGTGAGGGAAGCCGTAAAGGACAAGATAGGAATGGAGCCGCGTAAGGACGTCAACCCCGACGAGGCAGTCGCACTCGGTGCCGCGATACAGGGTGGAGTCCTCTCGGGAGAGGTCGACGACCTCGTTCTCCTCGATGTTACTCCACTCTCGCTCGGCATAGAGACGAAGGGTGGAGTCTTCACACGTCTCATAGACAGGAACACTACGATTCCGACCGAGGAGTCGAAGGTCTTCACGACCGCTGTCGACAACCAGACGAGCGTCAACGTCCGTGTCTTTCAGGGAGAACGTGAGATGGCAGAGGACAACGAGCTACTCGATGAGTTCGTTCTTTCGGGTATCCCGCCCGCACCCGCCGGAACCCCCCAGATTGAGGTCTCTTTCTCGATAGACGAGAACGGAATCGTCAACGTCGAGGCTGAGGACAAGGGAAGCGGAGAGTCGAAGTCGGTCACGATAGAGGGCGGCACCGGACTCACAGACGAGGAGATAGAGGATATGGTCAACGAGGCGGAGAAACACGCCGAGGAGGACAAGAAGCGCAGGGAGCGTATAGAGGCGCGCAACGCCGCCGAGAGCGCTGTCAACAACGCCGAGAGCATGCTCGAGGACAACGAGGAGGATGTCAGCGATGAGACAGTCGAGAAGGTCGAAAGTGCCGTAGACGACGTCGAGGAAGTCCTCGAAGACGAAGACGCCGACAAGGACGAGATCGAGTCCGTCACCGAGGATCTCCAGGAGGCTATACAGGAGATAGGAAAGGAGATCTACGGCGGGCAGGAGGCTCAGGCAGGCGCAGGTCCTGGTGCGGGTGCCGCTGGTGCTGGCGCGGGTGCAGGACCTAACCCCGGCGCTGGCGCAGGACCCGGTGCGAGCGCAGGCGGTGCCGGAGCCGGAGACGCCGACTTCAACGACGTCGACTTCGAGGACGTAGACTCAGACGCCGACGAAGAAGACGAGTAAAACTAGGTGAGACAGGTGACCCAGAGCTACTACGACGTACTCGGCGTCTCGAAGGACGCCTCGGACGACGAGATCAAGGAGGCGTACCGTGAGAAGGCGCGTGAGTACCACCCCGACATAAGCGACCACGACGACGCCGAGGAGAGGTTCAAGAAGGTACAGGAAGCATACGACGTACTCGGTGACGACGACGCCCGTCAGGCTTACGACCAGATGGGTCACCAGAGGTTCGAACAGGCGAAGAAACAGGGCTTCGATCCCTCCGAGGACGGCTTCCAGGGTGCAGGTGCGGGTGCGGGTGCAGGAGCCGGTGGATTCGGCGGCGGTGCTGGAGCCTCCGGAATGGGAGGCTTCGAGGATCTCTTCAACGACCTCTTCGGATTCGGCGGAGGTCGTGGACGTGGCAGAGGCTCCGACAGGGGCTCCGACGTCGAGACGACGGTGACGATAAGCCTCGAAGACGCATTCGAGGGGATCGAACGCGAGGTGACCTACTCCCACGACGTGACGTGTCAGACTTGTGGAGGAACCGGAGCGAAGGATGACTCAAGCGTCCACACGTGTGAGACGTGTGGCGGACGCGGAGAGGTACGTCAGCAGCAGCAGACTCCGTTCGGCACGACGACCTCAGTACGTCCGTGTCCCGACTGTGGCGGATCGGGGCAGATAATCGAGGAAGAATGCCCCGACTGTAACGGACGCGGGAAGAAGACCAAGACTGAGACGACGAGGGTACGTATACCCTCGGGAGTCGAGGACGGCACCACTCTGAGAGTCTCGGGCGGAGGAAACGCCGGAGAAGCCGGGTCACGTGACGGCGACCTCTACATACAGGTCGAGGTCGAGGATCACGACAGGTTCGACCGTGAGGGCGACGACATCTACTACACACATCCCGTGAGCTTCCCGAGGGCGGTCTTCGGGGGCGAAGTCAGAGTCCCGACACTCGACGGCGAGGTCGAGATGGAGGTACCGTCGGGTACACAGAGCGGAGAGAGATTCCGACTGCGCGACAAGGGTATGCCTCGTATGAGGGGACGCGGACGTGGAGACGAGTACGTCGACATACAGGTCGTGACCCCCGATCCGTCCGACCTCAACGACGAGGAGACCGAAGCCCTGAGACAGTTCGCCGAGGCTGGCGGCGACGAAATCGAGGTCGACGAGGGCTTCTTCGACAAGATCAAGAAGATGAGCGGGCTTTAGCTTAGACGTATCTATCCATCTCCCGACACGACTTCCTCTAAGAACTCGTCGGGCGTGACTATCTCTATCCCATCGAACTTGTGTAGACTCAGAAGATGTGAGTCGCCTGATATGATATAATCCGCGTCGGCACTGACTGCGGCTTCGATAAAGATGTTGTCTGAGGGATCGTCTTCTATCTCGTTAATCTCAACGTCCGGGAGTACGAAATCCGCGAAGTACTCGATGGTCTCCTTCTCAGAGGTCACTTCGTCAGACTCCATTCCAAACTTGTCCTCGTATTTCAGAAGGGTCTCCTCGAACTCCTCTGACCGTCTCGGGTGAGACTATCAACGTGTACTCTCCTTTAAACCCCGCTACCACGACATCGTGGCTCGTACCTGTGGATATGACAGCCGATATAAGTACATTAGTGTCGACGACAGCCTTCATACTCCTCTCTTTTCGTGCACGAGATCCTCTATCTCGCTGAGAGGTATCTCGGTTTCTTTCTCACGTTCTTCGACCCGCCTCTCGAACTCCTCTATAGAGGGTAGGTCTATCTTCTTGAGTACTATTCCGTGCTGTGTTGGAACTGCGAGAAGCCTGTCACCCTCATCTATTTCGTACCTCTCGCGTAACGAACTCGGTATAGTTATCTGACCCTTTGAACTGACTGTGGCTATCTCCGTCTCGTTATCGGCGCTCATGGGTAAGAATTCCTTACTTGTCTGGATAACTCTTGCGGCGGTCAGACCCCCATACGTCCCAACACGAACGCCCCCATCGCCGCGAACATTCCCACTTTGAGTAGCTTCTGACCCTTCGACGGGTTCTTCCAAGAGATGAGGCTTCCGGCTAAGAGAATCAGGTCGCCGGGCACTACACCCACGAGGTAAGCGAAGCCGAAGATACCCTCTATGTACGGAAGAGGGCTAAGACCCACTGCGACTAAGACTGAGAACGACGCGAGTATTAGTGACTTCTTTTCCCCCCAGATTATCGGAAGAGTCCTCGCACCCTCCTCGCGGTCGCCCTCTATGTCCTCAACGTCCTTGACTATCTCTCTGCCGAGAGTCGCGAGAAGACCCAGTACGAAGAGGACTGCTGTGTACTCGACTCCTCCGACGGCTGCGCCACCGAAGAGAAACGCACTTCCCGTGAGGTAGGCTACGACGAGGTTTCCGACGAGGGGGACGCGTTTGAGATGTGACGAGTAGGTCACGAGCGCGGTCAGGTTGAGAACACCTATCCCTATCGCGAGGGGCGGAAGAGACAGTACGACGAAGAACGCGAGTAAGAACAGAGACGACGCAGCCCCGAGAGCCTCCCTCTCCGAGAGACGTCCGCTGGGTATCGGACGGTCGGGACGGTTCACGGCGTCTATCTCGGCGTCGAAGTAGTCGTTGACTGCGTTTCCCGCCCCGGTTGCGAAGACTGTCACCGTCGCCGCGGCTACTGCGGGCACTAACGAGAAGCCGCCTATAAAGCTTCCTATCACAGCGGCGAAGCCCGCGAAGACCGAGTTGGCGGGACGTGTTATCTCGATGGCAGCCTTCGCCTTCTCTTTCGGTATGGATCTCACTGGTGTTGGGACTTCGTCGAGACGTCCCTTTTTAGCTTCGTTTCCACTACGTTGTACCGTAAGTAGTAATAAGTCTGTTTGCAAGTATGTAACATGGCATTCGGAGATGTCGACAAGATATGGATGGACGGAGATCTCAAGGACTGGGAAGACGCTCAGATACACGTCCTTTCACACGTAGTCCACTACGGAAGCGGCGTCTTCGAGGGAATCCGGTGTTACGACACAGTCCGAGGACCCGCTGTCTTCCGACACCGTGACCATTATGAGAGGTTCCATAACAGTGCCGACGCACTCGGTATAGACCTCGACTACTCGGTCGAGGAACTCGTCGATGCGACCCACGAGGTCATAGAAGAAAATGGCTTAGAGTCGTGTTACATACGTCCCGTCGCATTCTACGGCTATAACTCTCTCGGAGTCGATCCCTCCGACTGTCCCGTTCGGACAGCGATCGCTGCCTGGCCCTGGGGAGCCTACCTCGGTGAGGACGCCATAAAGAACGGCGTCGAGGTTCAGGTCTCATCGTGGAGGCGGTACCACTCGTCACAGATGCCCACCACAGCGAAGATCAACGGCGGCTACGTCAACTCGCTCCTCTCGAAGACAGAGGCTCTCGAACGTGGATACGAGGAGTCGATAATGCTCAACAAGGAGGGTGACGTCGCAGAGGGAAGCGGGGAGAACCTCTTCATGGTCGACGACGGAACTATCTACACTCCGGGTCTCGGATCGAGCGTCCTCAACGGCATAACACGCAGGAGCGTCGTCCAGATAGCGAACGACCTAGGATACGAGGTCGTCGAGAAGAGTATCTCACGTGGAGAGCTCTACAACGCCGACGAGCTTTTCTTCACGGGAACCGCGGCGGAGGTCACTCCTATACGTAAGGTCGACGACGTCGTCGTAGGCGAGGGTACACGTGGTTCTATCACCGAGGAGATACAGAGTACCTTCTTCGACGTCGTCGAGGGAGAACGTCCCGAGTACGACGCCTGGCTAGACTTCGTCGACGAGTAAAGATCCATCTATTCTGTCTTCTGTCTCGTCTTAGTAGCTGCTCCGCTACTCTCTTTCAGCTAAAAAATAAAAACAAAACGAAAAACGGAAAGCTGTCTGTTCTACTGTTCTACTCTACGACGCTGAGCCGTTCTGAGCCTGCTCGATTGCAGCCTGTGTACCTTCTTCCTGTATCGTCTCTAGACTTATGCCCATCTCTTCCCACCACGTCTGGTCGGGTCTGGGCGGATTGTGGTCTATCCAGGCTGAGACGTTCGAGTCAGGTACCTGACTCTCGTTGAGCCAGTCGGGGTACTCGTCAGAGACGTCTTCGTCTCTGAGAGGCTGGTCGTACCTCGACACGTTGAGGTCTTCGAGCATGCTCTCATTGATCGGCTGATCCGACCCGACCGGTATTCCGGCGACGAGTAGCTTCTTCGTCATCGGGTTGATGTCGTAGCCGAGCTTGTGCTGGAGACGGTCGTAGTAGAGCGCCTCGTTCCTTATTCCAGAGGAGTCGTTCATGGGCGTCGATGTGGGCCAGTCCGCAGGGTGACGGTCTAGGTGCGGACGGTTGTGAGCATTCACGAAGCCAGCGACGTCCTGGGCGTCGCTCCAGTTGGTGAGGTCATGCGGCGAGTCGTACGGCATAGCCTCACGTATGAATGCTGTCGACGTGTAGAGACGGCTCATACCCGCTCCGTCGCTGTAAGATCCACTTCCCCATATGGGTGGGTACTGTGATCCACCGAGTAGTCCCTGTCCGTCGTTGCCGTGACATCTCGAACAGTGTTCGAGGTAGAGCTTCGCACCTCTGACAGGGTTTGTGTTCTGAACGGGCTTGCGCTCCTCTGCTTCCTGCTTCTTGAGATGTCTCCAGTAGGGCTCTGTCTCAGCAGGTGTTCCCTTGCCGAGCCAGATCATGTAGCTCTCCATCGCCTGTATCTCCTTGCTCTTCAGTGCAGGAAGTTCGCCAGCAGGCGAGTTGGGTCCTCCATCCATGCTACGGAGGAAACATCCCGTGATACGGAGACGCATGTTACGCATTCTGTAAGTACGTCCCGTCCACTCGGGGTAGCCCGCCGAGGTTCCGACGAACGGAATCAGGTTGATGTCCTGTCCCACCATTCCGGTGGTAGTCGGAAGGTCACCTCCACCGTGGCAGTTAGCACACGAGAGGTTGTTTCCGACGTACTGAGGCATCTCCTCCGAAGTGTTTGCCATGAGGCTACGTCCGTACCTGATGAGCTCTCCACGTCTGCCGCCAGGCATCGTGGAGTCGTTCATCTCCTTGGGAACGAACTTGTACTCTGCCCCTTCTACGCTCGCGTTTCTGTGCTTGAGCCCGCCGGCGTTCCTGATGTCCTCATCTAACCACTTGTATCCCGTCCACGTTCCGGGAAGTGACGTCGGCTCAGCCTCCATGCCGCCGTTCATGTCCTGCCCGTCATCAGGGGTGTCGTCAGGTGCGCCGTCCCCTCCGGTATCACCGTCGGGCGCGCCACCGTTTCCTCCGCCCCCCATACATCCTGCTAATACCAACACTGCAGCCAGACCGGCTATAATAGCTATCTGTTTGCGTCTTGACGATCTACTCATCTGTTATACCACTACGGTGTGGCTTCTTCTTCCTTTAACATAAATACTTTGACTAATACCCGTACAACCACGTGGTATTTATGTGCAATTTGCATATAAGTCGGGTGGGTTACGGGCTGAAACCGGCGCGTAAATACAATACGTTAGTTATAACCCTGTCGAAGACCCCGTCTACATAAGTGACAGAAGAATGAGGAAATTACGAGTTCTAGTTCTCGTAGTACTCGGTCTAGCTCTGACGGCTTCTGCGGCTTCTGCGGCGGAGCTCAGGGGTGAGGTGAGTATAGAGAACGACGTGAATTCGGGGTATAACGTGACTGTGACTCCTCTCGACGAGAACTTCCAGAGCGTAGCCAACTCGTCGACGACACAGGTTGAGAACGGAAGCTACGTCTTTGAGGACATAGCCGACGCTGAGAGCTACTTCCTGCGTCTCAGCTATCTGAGGATGTCACATTACAAGCTGATAAACTCGACCGACCAGGGTGACTTCGTTCTCAACGAGACGGTTAGCGGTGAGGTAGTGAGACCCAACGGCTCGAACGTCACTGGACGTGCTATTAACATCATGAATAGCCAGGGTCTGATGGTAGGAGCGAGCCTGACACGTCTCGACGGCAGCTTCTCCTTCGAGCCTCTCCAGCCCGACAAGACCTACACTGTCGAGGTCATAGCTGACCAGGTTCCGTATAGGAAGAAGGTGACTACGGGGGTCAACTCGACGAATATCTCGATAGAGGTGACACCACCTACCGACGACATAGGCGTTATAGAGTCGAGTGGTGGACAGCTCGCTGATCACGTCATACAGGTCTCGAATACACCGCCTGCGAATATGACCGACGCTTCCGATGACGCGTCTCTGTATGTAATAGAGACGATGAACGTCATCAACACGGCTGACAGACCCTTCCAGGGACGTCTTGAGATAGGTGTTCCTGAGGATTCGCAGCCCAGTGCCGCGATGCTCAATAACCAGAGGGTTCCCTACGAGCGTGAGGGCGACACAGCTTACATAAATACGACTATCGCCGCGGGACAGACTGCACAGATAGGTATCGCTTACAGCATACCGAGTTACAGCCTGTCGAAGGCGATAAAGTACGACACGGGAACCGTCGCAGTCGTACCGAGAGGAGGATACACGACCGATAACCTCGACTACTCCGCAAATCTCGTCGTCGGAAACGCTCCGATTCCGATGCTCACGAGTTCGCGTGAGATCAGTAGCGGCGAGGAAATCTCGGTGACATTCCCCGAGACACCCAACGGCACCGCCTCAGGTGACACCGGAGATACTGGAACCGGTGGAGACACAGGTGCAGGCGCAGGCACAGGAGGAGACGGATCGGGACAGAACGGCGGAGACGGGGGATCGAGCCTTCCCCTAACCACGATAGGTATAGCAGTCGTGGCTCTGATCGTCGCAGGAGTAGTCGTCTACAAGGTTCTTTAGACGGGGATAGGCTACTTTTTTCTATGGTATGACAGACACCGTACGTGAGACTGTCGAGGAGATACGTAAGAGTCTCAGCCGGAGAGACGAGACCCTCGCAGTCGCCGAGTCGTGTACGGGAGGTCTCGTCTCGTCAAGACTGACTGACTACCCCGGCTCATCGTCTTTCTTCGAGAGAGGATACGTCGTCTACTCGTACGGTTCACAGCTTGAACTCGGTGTGAGAAGGGAGACACTCGACGAGTACGGTGCTGTGAGTAAAGAGACAGCGCGCGAACTCGCACAGTCAGTGCGTGACTCGTCAGGGTCGACGTGGGGAATCGCAGTCACGGGAATCACAGGTCCTTCGGGCGGTACCCACGACAAGCCCGTCGGGACTGTCTATACCGCCGTCGCCTACTCGGGCGACTGGGGAACCTGCGACTCCTTCACGTCGGTCAGAAGAGACGAGTACGACGGCGACAGGAGACAGATCAAGAAGAAGATGGCGGAGGGCTGTCTCAGACATCTCCTCGACGAGATTGAGATCTGAGGACTTTCCTGACCCCGGCACCCAAGCCGTAGCTCAGACTTCCAACTCCTACTCCGATAACCACACCCCAGACGACGCCTCTCGTGACGAAGAATACGCGACTCGGGTCACGTCTCACCATTCCCTCCGAGAAGACTGCCGTCCAGTACGAGAGAAGCGGAGACATAGTAAACAGCCACGAAGACACCAGACCCGCTCGGAGAAACCCCGCCGTAGCTCCGCCAACGACGAGAACTACCGCGACTACGTTGACCAAGACGAGACTACTGTCGGGTATCAGATTCGCTTCGGTTTTGAGTTCGAGGAGTAGAACCGACGTAACCCCGAGAAACCAGACTAAAGAGACGAGGAGGTACTTCCTGCGTAGACTGTCTCGGGTGCCGAGTAGAACATCTCTCATGCTGTCATACTCCGAGGGGGTGAAGCGAGGCAGTTCTGTGAGTCTACTCCTTAAACGCGCTAGCAACGAGAAGCGGGAATACGAGTGTCGCCTCTGCTTCGACCTGTGTGTAGTTGGTCTGTTCCTCCTTTATCTTGCCCCAAGAGACAGCCTCGTTGGGTGGTGCTCCCGACAGTGACCCGTCGCCCTCCATTCCCGTGGATATGTAGACGACGTAGTCGGCTCCGCCTCTGAAGAGGTTGGTCATTATGGCGTGGTGTTTCGGGACTCCGCCGCCGACCGCGATCAGACCCGTCTTTTCAGCGAGTAAGCCGTCCTCGATTAGCGAGTCGTAGTCGTCGAGTATCTCGATTCCGACCTCTGAGTCGTAGCTCTGCCGGTAGAAGTAGAGGAAGTTGCCGACCTCGGCGTCGGTCAGAGCGGGACAGTAGACGGGGACGTCGTTGTCGGCGGCTTGTTTGAGAACCGAGTCCTCGTCGTCGAGAGTCTCGCCGAGTTCACGTGCGAACTCGGTGGGTGTCCTGATCTTCTCCTCGGCGAAGAAGTCGTCGAAGAAGTCGTAGAGGTACTCCTCCAGCCAGACGTACCGATCCGACGGGACGAAGATGTTTCCCAGACGGTTGATGCCCTTTTCACGTAGCTCCTCCTCGTCTGTCTCCCACTCTCCCATCTTGAACGGCATCTCGGTCTTGATGACGTCCTCGGTCAGCGATCCCGAAGTCGTGATAACGACGTCGACGTATCCCTCTCGGACGAGATAAGCGACTGTCTCACGTAGCCCCGACGAGATGATGTTCGAGGTAAACGTGAGATAGACCGTCGCGTCCTCTTCCTGCATACGTTCGACGATATCGATTGCTTCTGCTAGCTGGGTTGCCTGGAACCCCGTCGTAGCGTAAGCATCGAGCATCTCACGGAAGTCGAACTCGCCACGGAAGTCGTATCCACGTACGTCGGGGGTACCGATCTCCTCGTCAGTCCCGGGAAGGACGTGTTCGCGGGAATCAGAGTCGTCTTTATCCATGTAGGCGGTACGTCGCCGAGCGGTTTGAATATCTCGAAATGGATGGAGTAAGTCTCCAGAACTTGTTCTGGATGGCACGTCAATCGAAGATTGACATACGTCTCAGATAGTGAACTACCCCACCCTACTCGCTCACGGCTAACGCCGTTCGTCTCAAAATCTACGAGTTTGAGGGCTCGCTAATCGGAGATTGGCGAACGCTCCTTGAGGGTGTCGTCAGAAGTGGAGCTTCTGACTGCTCACAAATCGTAGATTTGTGATGTCTCTGAGGAGACCTCAGAGGCTCGTGAACTTTCGTTCACGATGGGGCTTCCTGTTTCAACGACGTTGTCAGACTACGTCTGACAGCCTGTCGAGGTTACCTCGACAAACGCACTTTGCATCCACGACGGTGGACGACCCACCAGTCGCGGACGTAGGGAGTGCAGTCTCCGCAGGCGTGACTTCGGCGTGTCCCACGCCTAACTCTGAAAGACCGCGTTGTAGCACGTTGTAGGCGGCGTTCTCGTCGCGGTCGGTCTCGAACCCACAGGTCGGGCAGGAATGTTCGCGCACCCACAGTTCTTTCTCAACCTCAACCCCGCACTCGGCACACTCTTGGGTCGTGCCCTCGGGTTCGACTTTCACGAAGTGCGTGTCCTCGCGGTCGCACTTGTATTCGAGGAAGTCGATGAACGTCCGCCACGACGCCGACGCTCTGTTGCGACTATTCGACGGCAGTTGCATCATCTCGTGAACGTCAAGGTCTTCCACGGCTACGAGGTCGTACTCACGAGCGTAGTACGCTGAGAGTTTGTGCAGGAAGTCGCGACGCTTCCGTACAATACGAGCGTGGATGCGGGTCACGCGGCGGCGTTGCTCGTGCCAGTTCTTCGACCCCTTCACCTTGCGACTCAGCGCTCGTTGCTCGCGTTCGAGCCGTTCGTACTCGTCTTCGAGGTTGAGACTTCCGACCATCGTGCTGTCGGTGTCGTGAGCGTACTTGATGATGCCCACGTCGATACCAACCATATCCTCGCGGTCAACCTCATCCAGAGCGGGTTTCTCGGACGCGCCGTCTTCGGTTTCGATGCCGAAGGTGGCGTACCACTCACCCGTTTTCTCTTGTTTGACCGTGACCTGTTTCACGCGGGCGTCGTCGGGGATGTCGCGGTGGAGGTGTATCGGCATCTCACCAATCTTGGAAAGGGAAAGCACGGTCTGGTCACTCGTGTTCTTGAGTTCGAAACCAGACTGGTTGTAGGTGAGGCTCCGATACTCTCGCGGACTCTTCCACTTGAGCATCCCAACCTTGTGCCCATTCTCCTTCTTTTCTTTGAGGCGGTCGAGGTTGTCGCTGACGC
This sequence comes from Halorutilales archaeon Cl-col2-1, assembly GCA_041891055.1. Lineage (GTDB taxonomy): Archaea > Halobacteriota > Halobacteria > Halobacteriales > Afararchaeaceae > Afararchaeum. The sequence goes on from CP169074.1 coordinate 1,826,437, forward strand.
GGCGGGCAACCATTTGCAACACTTTCGAGTACACGTCGGTGAGGTCGTCCCACCAATCTTTCAGGTCGGGAAGCATATTCTGCATCGCGGTGTACGATAGGTACTCGTCCGTGTTGCGGAGTTCGTACAAGTAGTGGTTGTAGAGTTGCCTACAGGCATCTATATGCCGTTCTAGTTCAGATTGAACGGCTTCGTCGGGGTCGATGCGATATCTGTAGTTGTAGTTCATCGTGTTACTCGTCTTGGTCGTCGGTTTCGTCGGGGTCGCTGACGCGGATGACTTTCACGTCTGCGCCGCGCCAGTCTTTGGGAACTGTAACGTGGGCACTCCCGCCGAACTCCTTCGCTTCACGGTCAATGATTTCTTCGCCTTCTAGTTCGAATGTGCCCATACACAAATATATATTGGGCATATATTATATGTTTCGGTGGAGAATGACGATAGCTTACGGCTGTTGCAAGATCTACGATCTTGCTATCCACAAATTCGGAGAATTTGTGACTGTATCCCCGACCTACTGCGTATGAAAATCGAAGATTTACTTGTGCTAGAAAACTCTACGAGTTTTCTGCATCACAGAAATCTCTGATTTCTGAAGACCCGTGAATCTTAGATTCACGGACGTCCTCAGAACGCGAAGCGTTCTGATGTGCGAACGAGACGCGAAGCGTCTCGTCAACGCTACTCACTCGCTTCGCTCGTTGTGTTGCCGTCCGAAAATCTTCGATTTTCGTGATCTCGGAAATCTACGATTTCCGACGGTACGCGAATCCTTGATTCGCTCGATCACGAGAGAGCGAAGCTCTCTCGAACGACTCCTTAAGGACGGGGACTTAGCCTGTAAGAGTGAAAATCAGAAGCTACGCCAGGTTCCCCACGACGTTCTCTATCACGTCGACTGCGTTCCTGAACTCGGAGATCTCTATGTGTTCGTCGGGGGTGTGGTCAAGGTTCGAGTCGCCGGGTCCGTAGGTCACCATCGGACAGTCCCACGACTCGGCGAAGACGTTCATGTCACTCGTCCCCGTCTTGACCGAGAGACCCATGTCGCCGTCCTCGTCACGTATCGACCGCGTAAAGGCACGCACGACGGGGTTCGATCTGTCAGCCATAACGGGCTCCGTCGACTCTCCGAAGTAGAGGTCGCCGTCTCCGACGTGTTCCCTGACTTCGCTCTTGAGCTCGTCGACAGAGTGGCTCGGGGGTATACGTATGTTGCCACGGAGCTCCGACCTGAGTTCGAAGCCGTCGGAGTCGGACTCTATGTTGGTGGGCTTAGCCTGTAAACTCCGGAAGCCGTCCTCGTCGTCGGCGACTGTCTTGACGGCGTTCCAGAAGTCTATGACGTCCTCTATCGCATTAACACCCGGACGTGCTGTATGTATAACCTCCCCGGTGACACGGTAACGCAGACGGAGTATGCCACGGTATCCGAGTGTGACCGTGTCCCAGCCCGACGGCTCGCCGTTTATGAGGAACTCGGGCTCTTCGCGGTTCTGTGACAGGTACCGCGCTCCGCGTCCCGACTTCTCCTCCTCGACGACCGCCGCGACGGTGATACGTCTGTCCGTATCAGTCTCGGCGTGGCGCGCCGCTCCGAGTATCATCGAGGAGAGTGGACCCTTGGCATCGACAGTCCCGCGTCCGTACATCTTACCACCCTCTATGCTCACGGGAATCTCTCCCGGAACTGTGTCCATGTGGCTCGTGAGGAGTATCTCGTCGGAACTCTCGTCTTCTGTGTTTCCGACACTCGCTATTACGTTTCCTACCGAGTCAGTCTCGACCTCGAACCCCATCTCGGGAAGCTCTTCGAGTAGGTAGTCACGTGCCTCGCCCTCGTTCTCTGACGGGCTGTACCTCTCTACGAATCCCTTGAAGAACTCAATCTCCTCGTCGGAAGATAATGAGACGGATGTCATCTTCTTGTATTTATATTACAGAACTTCGTCGATCGTCTCGACTACCCTGTCGACGTGTTCTTCCTCGACTGTAAGGGGCGGAAGGAACCGTATCACGTTGACACCCGCCGAGAGTGCGAGTATGCCGTTCTTCGCAAGCTGAGACAGGTACCGTCCGCTTCTTCCTCTGACCTGGACGCCGACCATCAGACCCTTCCCACGTACATCGACTATCCTGTCTGAGTCGAGTCCTTCTATCCCCGAGGTGAGACGTTCCCCCATCTTCTTCGCGTTCTCGGCGAGGTCGTTCTCGACTATGTAGTCGAGAGACGCACGTGCCGCCGCCGATGTCACGGGGTTTCCACAGTAGGTTCCGCCGTGGCTTCCCTTCGGTATCTCTGCCATCTCTTCTGTGTAGACGACCGCGCTTATCGGAGTGCCTCCCCCAAGAGACTTCGCCGTCGTGAGAGCGTCGGGGGTGACGTCGTAATGCTCGTGGCTCCAGATCTCACCCGTCCTTCCGAGACCCGCCTGTATCTCGTCGAAGACGAGGTAAGCGCCGTGGTCATCACACAGGTCACGCGCCGCTTCTAAGTAGTCCTCGTTGGCGGGGTATATTCCCCCCTCGCCCTGTATGGGTTCGAGGAGTACCATCGCAGTCTCGTCGTCGACAGTCTCCTTGAGGTCGTCTACGTCGTTGTAAGACGAGAACTCGAACTCGGGGACGACGGGCTCGAAGGGCTCCCTGTACTTCGACTTCCACGTCGCCGATATAGAGCCGTAAGTACGTCCGTGGAAACCTCTCTTTGCGGCGACTACCTTCCGGCTGTCGTCGTCAGTCGACCCCCTCGCGAACTTGATAGCAGTCTCGTTCGCCTCGGTTCCTGCGTTCGTGAGGAAGACCTTGTCGAGAGCCTCGGGTGTGATCTCGACGAGACGTTCCATCAGCTTTCCTCTCTCGGGGGTGGCGTACGACGCCTGTGCGTAGGTGAATTTCTCAGCCTGTTCTTTTATCGCATCGACTACCTCGGGGTTCGAGTGTCCGACCGCCATCACTCCGTACGACGCTCCGAAGTCGAGGTACTCGTTCCCGTCGTGGTCGTAGACGTAGACGCCGTCACCCGACTCCACGGTTATGGGCTTCTTCGAGAAGACTTCCTCGTACCTCTTTTCCCTCTGAATTATGTCCTGGCTGTCCTCAGTCATTCTTATTAGTGAATACAGTTCCGTTTCCTTCGAGTGCTTGAGTCACGGGTGACTTTACGTTCGCCGACGCGAATACGACTTCGGTCGCTCCCTTGTCGAGAGCCTCACGCGCCGCCATGACCTTCTTCTTCATCTTGCCCTCGGCGTACTTCTCTATGACGTCGTCTATCTCGTCGTAGCCGACCTTCTCGATTAAGCTGTCTTCGTCGTCGGGGTCACGCAGAAGACCCGGGACGTCGGAAAGTATGGCGAGACGGCTTCCGAGTGCTCCCGCGACTGCCGCTGCCGACCGGTCGGCGTCTGTGTTGACAGCCGTACCCTCGTACGAGATCATGGGCACCGAGACTACTGGGGTGTAGCCGGCGTCGAGATGCATAGAGAGGAGTTCGTCGTTGACCTTCTCTATCTTGCCCGAGTGATCCCCTCTCATGACCTTCTTCCTGCCGTCTTCCTTGACTATCACGGTGTCCTTTCTCTCTCCCTCTAGGAGACGTCCGTCGACTCCCGAGAGACCGACTGCGTCGACACCGCGTGACTGGAGCCCCTCGACGAGGTCGGTGTTTACGAGACCGGGCATAGCCATCTTGAAGATCTCCATCGAGTCCTCGTCTGTGAAACGTCCCTTGACTCCCGACGCGCTCGTGACATACGTCGGCTCGGTTCCGAGCCTCTCGTGGAGCCCGTCGACTACACCGCTTCCACCGTGGACGACTACGAAGCTGTCTTCTTCTATACCGGCTAAGTCGTCGAGGACGTTCTCGGGATCTACTCCGCTCGTGCCGCCTATCTTGACTACGAATGTCATACTGGATGTAGTCCCGTGTGTTCTAACCCGGCTGTCTCGTCGAATCCGAACGCAATGTTCATGTCCTGCACAGCGGTTCCCGCGCTTCCCTTCATCATGTTGTCTATCGCGGAGAACGCCACCACGCGACCGTCTCCGATCTCGAATCCGACGTCACAGTAGTTGGTTCCCTCGACTATCTTCGGCTCGGGGTATCTGTAGACCCCCCGGCGCGAGTTGGCTATACGTACGAAGGGCTCGTCGGAGTAGGTCGACTTGTAGGCTCTCTTGAGGTCAGCCTTCGATACGTCTTCCTCGGGGAAGACGTGTGCCGTCGACGCTATTCCACGCACTAGCTCTATGGCGTGGACGGTCATGCTCACGTCGAGCCCTGTCTCCTGGGTGATCTCCGCCTGGTGTCTGTGGCTCGTCGGAGCGTACGGACGCACTGTCCTCGACCTCTCGGCGTGGTGCGACGCCTTGTTCGCGCTCGCTCCTCCCGCGCTCGAACTCGTCTTGACGTCTAGTACGACGTTGTCGTTTTCGTCCACGATATCCTCCTCGACGAGAGGATAGAGACCGAGTATCGCCGCGGTCGCGTTACAGCCTGGAGCGGCGATGAGGTCGGCGTCCCGGATGTCTTCCCTGTAGAGCTCGGGCACCCCGTATACGGCGTCGTCGAGAAGATCCGTGTTGGGATGCGGGTCGTACCATCTGTCGTAGTCGGCGGGGTCGTCGAGACGGTAGTCGCCGCTGAGGTCTATTATCTTCTCGCCGTATTCGAGAAGGTCGGGAAGCTCCTCCATCGTGTAGCCGTGGGGAGTTGCCGTAAAGAGGACATCTACCTCTTCGAGGTCGTCCGGACTCGTGAACCTCAGGTTAGTCTTCCCCCTGAGGTTGGGATGTAGAGTCTCGACTGTCGCCCTCTCGTAAGACCGTGACGTGACCTGGCTGACCTCTACCTCGGGATGCTCTACGAGAAGGCGGAGAAGCTCTCCGCCCGTGTATCCGCTTCCGCCTATGATGCTAGCTTGAATCATAATTCTCCTCTATGTAGTCGACGTACTCCGACGCGACGTCTATTCCGGTCGCCTCGGTGAGTGCCTTGAACTCTAAGCTGTGGTTGACCTCGTGTACGGTGTATCCGTCGTCGGTCTCCATTACGTCGACCCCTAAGACGCCTCCACCGACTGCTTCGGCTGCGTCGAGGGCGACTTCTTCGAGTTCGTCGGTAACATCGCAGTTCGACGCCTCGCCCCCTCTCGCGGCGTTCGTGATCCATTCGTCGCTCGAACGGTAGATCGCTCCTACGATATCGTCTCCGGCTACAATCACACGTATGTCACGTCCGGGCTTGTCGACGTAGTTCTGTATGTAGAAGACAGAGTGCTCGTAATGACCAAGGACGTCCTTATGTTCGAGGACTGCCTCCGCCGACTCGGGGTCGTTTATCTTCGCCAAGAGACGTGCCCACGAGCCTATAACGGGCTTGACTACGACGGGGTATCCCATCTCGTCTATAGTATCGAGTGCCGAGTCGATGGTGAACGCCACTCTTGTCTTGGGGGTCGGCACGCCGTTCTCAGTCAGAGCGAGCGAAGTCTCTACCTTGTTCCCACAGACGCGTGAGACCTCATATCCGTTGAGGGTCGGCACTCCGTACGACTCGAAGAACCTCACCGAGTAGAGCCCGCGCGAGTAACTTATCGCACGGTTGACGACGACATCGAGGTCTTCTACGTCTACGTCAGCTCCCTCGATCCCCGATGCTCCACTCAGTCCCAGAGAGACGTCGCGTGTGTCTATCTTGACGACGTCGTGTCCTCTGTCCCTCAGCTCGTTGAGGAGTAGCTTCTCGTCCTTACGTATACGGGAATAAAGGAAGCCGACCTTCATCTAACTACTCTCCCCAGTCCTCTTCGAGTTCGGGTGCCTCTATGAGGTCGAGAGGATCTGTGTCTGCGACCTCAAGCTCAGCACCGCACTCGGTACAGTCTATTATCTCTCCGCGCTCTACTTCCCATTCTGGCTCTACCTCTGCTCCACATACGGGGCATTCTGCTTTCTGTGTCATTCTTGTCACCTGTATATCTATATTTTCTCGTCTAGTATAAGACGTGTTCGTGTCGAGACGGTCTCGTCGAGCTTACGCAGACGCGTCACGAGGTCGTTGACCTCCGAGGTATCTGAGACGTCGACTACGACTATGAGATCCTCGTTTCCGCTGATCTCCCAGACGAAGTCTACGCCCTCCCAGTCAACTATCTCGTCCGAGACCTTCGAAGTCTCGACGTCTATGTCGACCTCGACCTCTATCATAGCGCGTACGTTTCCGACACTCGTCGAGACCGTGAAACGGCGTATCACGTCTTCTTCTCTGAGGCTCCGGACGCGGTTGCGCACTGTACCCTCCGAGGTTCCGACCTCCTCGGCTACCTCTGTGAAGGGCTTGCGTGCGTCGTGTTTGAGTACTTCGAGTATCTTACGGTCAGTCGCGTCCATCGTCTCTTACAGACGAGACGTCGGCTTAGAACATGAAGCTTACGAACTTCGTAAAGTCTTCTACGAAGACGAAAACGCGGTACGTAGACCAAACTCTTCTGACTTACCCACTCTTAACTGAAACAGTGACAACATACTGAACTATATATTTCACTCAGTTTCATAGACATCAGTCAGTCTCAGACTCCTTTTCGATGTTCGAAGGCGACACACTAGTCCCTACTTTTCCGCCTTCGATAGCCGCCGAGAGACCCTCCGGGGTTGTTATCACACCTTTCTCTCCGCCCTTCTCTACGAAGTCGGCACACGCTTCTACCTTGGGCATCATGCTTCCTTCTCCGAACTCCCTTTCTCGTATATGTCGTCTGGCTTCCTCGGGAGTCATCTCCTCTATACGTCTCTCGTCGTCGGTTCCGTATCCGAGATAGGCGTACTCGACGTCTGTGACCGACACGAATACCTCGGCGTCGAGACACGTAGCCATAAGACTCGACGTCTTGTCCTTGTCGACCACAGCCTCGACGCCTCTCAGACCTCCGTCCCTCACGACTGGTACTCCACCACCTCCACAGCAGATGACGTGCGTGCCGGCTTCGACGGCTCTCGCAATCTCGTCTGACTCGACTATCTTGACCGGGTCGGGGGACGGAACCACCCTTCTGTAGGTTTCTCCCGTCTTCACGGTATCGAACTCCTTCTCACGTGCTTCTTCCTCGGTGTAATCTGGTCCCACGGGCTTCGTGGGGCTGTCGAAGGCGGTGTCGTCGGGATCTACGACAGTCTGTGTGAGAAACGTCACGAACTCCGAGTCGGTCTCAACTGCGTTGTCGAGCTCCTGCTGAAGGAGGTAGCCTATCTGTGCCTGTGTCTCTGCCACCAACACGTCGAGGGGTATCCTGGGACTCTCAGACCCCTCCTGCTGGAGCATCAGTCTCCCCACCTGTGGACCGTTTCCGTGTGTCACTACGGCTCTGTGCCCTTCTTCTATCAGACTCGCTATCTCGGACGCAGTCTTCCTAATCTCCTCCCTCTGTTCCTCGACAGTCCCCTCCGCTCCTTTTCTGAGAACTGCGTTTCCACCTAGTCCTACTACGACTGTTTTCATATAGCGTTATTTAATTTAAACGACGGCTTTTACTGATGTCGACGAGACTTCTGCGGCTTTCTCGCCCTTCTCGGGGAACTCGACCCTGAACTCCCACGTCTCTCCCGCTTCGAGCGTAGACCTCGATGTCTCGGACTCCCCGAGCACAGTACCTCTGCTGTTGGTGAACTCGACTACGATACTCACGTCGTTGAGTCTACCCCCGCTCACGTTCTCGGCGACACCCGTGACTGCCATAGTCTCGTTGGGTGTTCCCTCGTTCTCGTGTACGTACTCTATGTCTCCGATGTCTATCCTCTTCTGACCTCCACCGCCCGAACTGCACCCCGCAACCGAGACTGTGGCTGATGTGGCTACTACTCCGACGAAACGTCTTCTCGTTATATGTCGTGTCACTGTGTAACGCACCGGTTTCCACCGCGGACTCTGAGGTTATATATCTAAGTCAGACGCGTGTCGTATCTCTGTGTTACCGAAGCCCGTTTCTATATAGCGACATAGGATTTAAACGAGCCACAGCCGTCGTCTTTCCGAACTCTCTATACGGTTCGACGAATAAATTCGGCTGTGGCTCGTAACATAGCACCCGTATTCACTCAGCTTGAGGACAAGGACATACGCGTTCTCAACGCAGTCGAGAGAGGCATGAAGTCCTCGGAGTGGGTTCCTGAGTCCGAGATCGCGGGTCTCGCGCGTCTTCCACCCGAGGAGACCGAGTACCGTATCAGCAGACTTGAGGACAGAGAGTTAATAACGGGTGAGACGGTTCAGTACAGGGGATACCAGCTTCTCTTCGCGGGATACGACGTACTCGCTCTCAACAGCTTCGTAAAAGCCGATCAGCTTACTGCGATGGGTGCGAAGGTCGGCGAGGGGAAGGAGAGCGTCGTCTACGAGTGCAAGAACGACGACACTAACCTCGTGGTCAAGCTCCACCGTGAGGGCTACTCGAGTTTCCGTGAGGTCGACCGTCACAGGGAGTACACAGCCGACAAACACCACGTAAGCTGGATGTACACCGCGAGGAAGGCAGCCGAGAAGGAGTACGACGCACTCGTCGACCTCCACCCCGATGTCTCTGTTCCTAAGCCAGTCGACCACAGCAGACACGCCGTTCTCCTCGAACGTATGGATGGCATCGAACTCAGGAGAGCCGACCTCGACAAGCCACGTGTCGTCTTCGACACCGTCGTAACAGAGCTGTCCAAGGCTTGGGAGAGAGGCTACGTACACGCAGACATAAGCGAGTACAATATCTTTGTCTCGGGGAGTCAGATATGGATCTTCGACTGGCCTCAGAGTGTCGAGACACAGCATCCACACGCCGAAGAGCTTCTGAGACGAGACCTCAACAACCTCGTAAGCTACTTCTCACGTACCTACCCGAAGACGGAGTTCCCTGCCGTCGAAGACGTTATAGAGACTGTACGTGGCTGATACAGTTCGCGTTCCCCTCTAACTCCTTTCTGACCTCTAACCTTCTGACTCTGAACCTCTTTCTCCACCCATGTCTAAAACGTACTTTGTGCTGTTTAACTGTGATATCTAATATTAGGGGATTATCTTAGGACACTAAGTACTGGTTTAATCTAATTTCTAATATTAGACTGGGATTTGTGTCGGAGAACTTCTGAGATCCGCGACTCCTGGGGTCTCGTGAACCGAGGATTCACGACCAGGTACGTAGATCTTTGATTTGCTTTACCGTGAAGCCTCGGAAACACCCAACTTCGAGGTACTAATCCTCTGAATCTGCCCGGTCTCGGAAAACCCGTTTCCGACCCCTCTAATGTAGGGGGTTCGACGGTATTAGAGTAATAATCCGTATCTGTAGACTACTGTATCTCTGTCTCAAACTCTCTGATATACCCCTATACACGGCAGATAGACACTACATAAATCTTATTCCGCTATACAGTCACCCGGTATTTCCCAACTACTTACTGTATAGAGAAGATACGTGTATACGGTGAAAACAGATGGGATTTGGATCTTATGACGAGAGTGAACAGGAGAACCAGCAGGAAGATATTGAGACCGACGAGGATGAGATAATCACCACGGAGTCGTACGACGGCGAAGAGACCGTAGAGGCGGAGAGTGCCGACGAGCTCCTCGAAACCTACAAGCAGAACAAGGACGACTGAGACTCTTTTTCTTCTGTCTTCTACCTAACGTCTGACAAAGATATATTAACTGCCTAATGTTAGATATGTCTGATGTCAGACTCCTCGAAGTCGAACGAAAAGGACTGGGAGAACGGTCTCAAGAGTGAGCCCGTGACGACGTATGTGAGTTACGAGACGAAGGAGATCTGGAAACAACACGCCGAAAACCTCGATACCACACTCAGCCGGTTCGTCGAGATGATGGTAAACGCGGGAAGATCGATGTACGACGACACCGCTCCTGAGGGATACGAGGACTCGGATCTCGTCTCGGCGAACCGTGAGATTCAGGCTCTCAGAGACCGGATCGAGGAGATAGAGTCACATCCTGAGTCGGCTGATCCCATAGATGTCTATACGTCTCTCGGCGAGGGCTATGTCACCGTAGACGAGATATCCGAGTCGATGGAGTACTCCGAGTCGGAGGTCTACGAGGCACTTCAAACTCTTCTCGACGAGGAGGTCGTCGAGTACGACCCCATGAGGAACGCATACAGGAGGACGGATGCGTAGGATAGGTGCTCAAGACCCACTCGACGAGGTCGAGGATCTCGAAGATCACGACTTCATCTCTTACTTCATCGAGGACATGGAAGCGTATGGCAAATCTTCCTCAACGCTCTACGAGTACGAACGTGTTCTGCGTGACTTCGACGACTTCACTGACACCCACCACGCGCGCGCCTCGAGACGTGACTGCATGGGCTATATCTCCGACCTCCGTAGTCGGGGACTCTCAGCGTCGACGGTCTCGACCTATGCCTCCTATCTCCACAGATTCTACTCGTACCTCGTCAAGGCGGACGAGTTCCCCCACTCTAACAACCCGATGGCTCTCGTCACTGAGGAGATGAGCGAGGGAATAGACAAGAATCCCCAGAGACGTGAACTCTCGGTCACCGACGTCACTGAGTTCCTCAAGACTGTGAATCACCCGAGGGACAGATGTATACTCGTCACCCTCTTCAAGACGGGGATGCGCGCGGGTGAGCTTTCGAACCTCAAACTCGAAGACATCTCACTGACTACTGACCTCGACGATGAGTTCGGTCTCGGTGGAAACGCGCGTCTGAGTCGGAACTCACTCCTCGTCGTTAGCGACAGAGACGGAAACAAACGTCTGCGTGACACTCTGATCCCCATCGACGACGAGCTCAGGAAAGAGCTCGTGAGATGGCTGCGTGTGCGTCCCGAGAATGGTAGTTCTCGTGGGCGCGTGAATCAGAAGATTCACGAACGTCTCGAAGCGGAAGCTTCGATGGCTCGGAAATCAGAGATTTCCGAACGTCCCGAGACTGACTCGGACGCCGTCTTCGTCTCTCTCAGCAGAGCGTCCGAGACGGGAAGTCTCAGCCCTGAGGCGGTCTCTTCCCTGATGAGGAAGTACACTCAGCCTTACGGCTGGTGGGAGGAGGGAAGAGGTCTTGAGGAAAACGTCACCCCGCATTACTGCCGCCATTTCTTCACGACCCATCTCAGAGAGGCTTCGGGAGACGACGCCCTCGTCAAGTACCTAAGAGGCGATGTCGGCGGAGACGTGATCGAGACCTACACCCATCAGTGGGGTGACAACGTCCGTGAGAGCTATGAGAAGTACATATACCGTCTCGTTTCCTGAGGTATATGTCCCTCATAAACTCTATTTCGCTATACTGAACACGGTGACTGTGACGAGACAGACGACGTATCCCACGACGAAGCCGACGGCAGCCGGTACCAGAGACCCCGAGAGACTGAGAGAGAGTCCTGAGAAGAGACGTCTCAGACCCACGAGAATCCAGACGACCTCGAAGACGACACCGATTCCGACGAGGGCTACGACTCCGTAGACGGCGTATCTCACGAGACGGAGGACTTTCTTTATGTCTTGGTACTCCTCCGAGACTTCCTCCAGAGATCCGAGTAAGTGTTCTGTGATGATGAGGGCGAGCCTGTACACAGTCGACCGCGAGCCTGAGCCGTCTTGGGTCATGGTTCCGGTGTATAAAGACTCGGGTGACTTCTACCTTTCGTCCGTATATTTATGTTCTGCCGACACGAGTTACAGCCGATGGGTAATCTCTCGAAGCTCTTCTCGCCTTCACGTGTCGCAGTAATTGGAGCGACCGATAGGGAGGGGTCTGTCGGACGTGTGGTGACACAGAACCTCGTCTCGGGGTTCGAGGGAGAGGTGATCGCTGTCAATCCCAACAGGGACGAGGTTCTCGGACTTCCGACTTACACCGACGTCGGCTCCGTTCCGGGTGAGATAGACCTGGGCGTCGTAATAGTGCCGGCTCCCGTGGTTCTGGAGGTTCTCGAAGAGATGGGGAAAGCTGGCGTCACGAACGCCGTCGTCATAACCGCGGGGTTCTCGGAGGCGGGCGACGAGGGGAAGGCGAGAGAGGAGAGGCTGAAGGAGATCGCCGACGAGTACGGAATCAGCCTCGTAGGTCCCAACTGTATAGGAATAGTAAGTAGTGATTCGGGTCTCAACACGACCTTCACGACCGTGAAATACTCGAAGGGAGCCACGTCTTTCATGAGCCAGTCGGGGGCTCTCATAGGTGCAGTCCTCGAATGGGCACCCTCTCACAACATGGGTTTCAACCAAGTCGTCTCTCTCGGCAACAAGGCTGTACTCGACGAGACCGACTTCATCGAGGACTGGAGTGACGACCCCGACACCGACGTAGTGATGGCATATCTCGAAAGCATTGAGGACGGGAGACGTTTCATCAAGAAGACACGTGAGGCTGTGACTGAGACTCCCGTAGTCGCTCTCAAGGCGGGTAGGTCCGAGAAAGGATCGAGGGCGGCGTCTTCACACACGGGGGCTCTCGCTGGGAGCGACGAGGCGTACGACTCCGCCTTCAGACAGTCAGGCGTCATAAGAGCTGAGACACTTCTCGAACTCTTCGACTACAGTGACACGCTCGCTGATCAGCCGGTTCCCGAGAAGGACGGCTTAGCAGTGGTCACCAACGGTGGAGGACCCGGGGTCATAGCTACCGACGCGGTCAGTGACTCGATCGTCTCGTTCGCGGATCTGAGCCACGAGACCGTCGACTACCTCGAAGACCGTCTCCCCGAATCGGCTGTCGTTGAGAATCCTCTCGACATAATAGGAGACGCAGACGTCGACAGGCTGTCTGACTCACTCGATGCAGTTCTTGGAGATCCTGACGTCGGCGGTGCTCTCGTCATAGTCACTCCGAACGGAGTCCTCGACTACAGAGAAGCCGTCGATCCGATAGAGGAAATCCAGAGACGTCACTCGAAGCCCGTAGTGACTTGTATGATGGGCTCCAACGACGAGACGAGCCAGAGGCTGAGTCAAGCAAACCTACCCGACTTCTTCGATCCTGAGAGGGCGGTCGGGAGCTACGAGGCTCTTGAGAGGTACAGACGTATAAGACAGAGATCCCGGGAAGAGAGACACGTCACGGAGTTCGACGTCGACGAGGGGAGGGCACGCGGGATAATCCGAGAAGCCGTCGAAGAGGGTCGTAACCGTCTCGGCGTCGAGTCGATGGAGATACTCGATGCCTACGGGATACCCACTCCCGACGGCACTGTCGTCGAGACAGCCGACGAAGCCGACGAGGCGGCACGCAGTATCGACTCCGAAACCGGTACTGTCGTCCTCAAGATAGTCAGCCCCGACATAAGCCACAAGACAGACGTCGGCGGTGTCAGAACGCGTGTCTCCCCAGACGACGTCAGAGACGTCTTCTCGGAGATGGTCGAGGAGGTTCGAGACAGACGTCCCGAAGCCGAGATAGAAGGTATTCTCGTACAGGAATCTGTCGACGTCTCGAAGGGCGAGGAGGTCATAGTCGGTGCGAGAAGCGATCCTCAGTTCGGTCATCTCCTCGTGTTCGGTCTCGGAGGTGTATTCGTCGAGGTCTTCAAGGACGTCTCTTTCCGTGTCCCACCTGTCACTCAGCGAGAGGCGGAGGAGATGACCCGCGAGATAGAGTCGGCACCTCTCCTCCGAGGTGCGAGAGGACGTGACCCCCTCGATACCGACGGTGTCACTGAAGTCATACAGAGGCTGTCGCAGATGGTGACCGAGATAGATGCGATCGAAGAAGTCGAGGCTAATCCTGTCTTCGTGGGAACTGGCGGCGTTCAGAAATCTTCTATTTCTGATTCTGAGGACGTCAACCGAAGATTGACGGATGTCGTTGCGCTTGACTTCCGTATGACGGTCGACGAGAGCCGGGTCGGTTAAGATATTTAGTCCTTAGACGACGGTACTGGTGTCAGAGGTTTGTTTTTCCCGTCCCTGAGGCGCACCGTGACAACGGTTCCTCGCGGCTCCCTGTCTTCGAACTCCAGGTCTCCACCTGATCTCTTGACTATCCAGTGGACGAGCCAGAGTCCGAGACCGCTTCCGTGGTATAAGGGCTCTATCTCCCGTTCGTCGCCGAGAACCCCGATGTCCGAATCGGGTATCCTTGATCCGTTGTCCGAGACTCTTATCTCGACCGAGGTGTCGGATTTCTCGACCTCGACAGACACACGTGGCGTCTCCGTGTCGTTGTGCTCGACAGCGTTGTTGACTAACTCGTCTACTGCACGCGGTATCTGAGGGACTACGTAGGCTGTCGTCTCTGAGTCTGGGGTGTGAACCTCTATCTCAGCTTCGGGGTATCTCTCCTCATACTCCGAGAGTCTCCTCTCGACTGTCTCGGCGATGTCGACCTCCTCGGGCGGCGACCTGTCGGAGATTATCTCGACTAACTCGCGTTCCTTGTCAGTGGTGTCGAGCAGACGGTTGCCGACCTCACGTATCTTCTCGGCATATCTTCTCTCGTCGTCTGTCAGGGACTCCGACTCAGAAAGTTCCTCCGAGTAGCCGAGTATTATGTTCATCTTGTTATGCATGTTGTGGCGGAGGACACGGTCGAAGACCTCGAGGTGCTTCTGTCTCTCCTTGAGTTCGCTGTTGAGGACTCGAAGCTCCTTCTCTCTCTTAATACGGTCGAGTGTCGCCTTTGCGTTTCTCGCGAGTGTCTCGACGAAACGCACGTCTGAGTCGTCGAAAGCTGCCTTGTGTGTCTCACCGACGCTCACGGTTCCGTACCCCTCTATCGGGACGTACATCACCGATCTAACGTCTTTCCTGTCGTACTCCGTCTCGACTTCACGTATGTCGTCGAAGACGTATGTCTCCGACTCCCTGTACGCTTTCCCAGCAAGGCTGTCGTGTACAGGATACGTCGGCGTTCCGCCTCTGACTTCCTCCGTCTCTGACGTTGACGACACAATAACGAGCTCTTCACTGTCGTCGTCTGTGAAACGCACTCCGTTTGCGGGGAACCCGAGTACATTCTTCGTCGCCTTGACGATTCTCTGAGCCACCTCGTCGGCGTCGTCGGCGTCTATTAGCTCACGTGTCGTCTCGTGTAGGCTAGTGAGTATCTCTTCGCTCCTCTGTAGTCTCTCGACGTTCTTCCTCTGGTCTATGGCAAGCTTGAGAAGAGACGCGACTGTCTTTCCTGCGTTTACGGCGTGGTCGTCGTACTCAGTCTCCTCGCTCGACTCGGGTGCTCCTGTTCCTATGAGTCCGTGCTCACCCACGGGAATCATTATCCCAGACCCCACCGGGAGTTCGGGATGAACTTCGCTGACATCGTAGATGCTTATGCCGTCACTCTCGAACTGATCCCATTCCAGGTCGTGTCTTCTAATCTCCGTAGGAGCGAACTCGTCTGCCGACTCGGTTGCTTTTACGAGATTCAGACGTTCTTCCTCCTCATCACGTATCCAGCAAGCCCCGAACGGCAGATCGACTATGTCTGTGAGAGAATCCACGGCGATCTCACACAGCCTGTCGATATCTTTCACCCTGTCGTCCTGGAGCCTCCGCGCTGCCTCGTAGACAGACCTGACGGTCTTACCCGGGTCTGCGTCGAAGTCTGTGCCGGAGTCAGAGCCTGAGGACTGTCCCTCCGAGCCTTTATCCCTCATATGACACCGTTCCTACAACCCTACACGACTGAGGATAATAGATTTTTGGGAGGTTTATAAGGAGCCTCAGGCAATCTCGCCGAAGGAGCCGAAGTACCTGTCGAGTGCTGCCTCAACTGCTTCGTCTTCGTCGTCGAACTCGTCGAGTGCCTCACTCAGAAGCTCCAGGAAGTAGGAGTCGTTGACGAGACGGCTCGCGTTACGTCTCGTGAGTCTGCGTCCGTCGTCGGAATCTGTGTTCTTCCTCATCCTCTGCGCCCTAAGTCTTCCTCGTTGAAGAAACTGTCTGTGGTTTACACGAGATCGGCTTCTGGGTCGCCTTTAGTTTTGTAGAGATCGTCCCAGGCGGTTATGCCGCCTTGAAGGTTGTAGATCTCGTCGAAGTCGTCGAGGTTGGAGAGGAAGTCGCAGGCGTCCTGACTTCTCGATCCGCTGTGGCAGTAGACGAGGAGTTTGTCGCCTTCTATCTCGTCGACCCTGTCCGGGAGTATTTCGACCGGTATCAGATGGTCGACGCCGGGTACTCTCTTCCACTCGTACTCGTCGGGATTCCTCACATCGAGGAGAGTATAATCGCCGCCCTCTACCATCTCCTTTGCTTCGTCAGGTGTTACGTCGTTGAAGTTCTGATTCTGTGTTATCTCTTTCATATTACAACTGTAGTACCACAGCCATATAAGTCTTACCACCACTGAAGAATGGTGGTGTTATTTCAGCGCAAGGATCGACTCGCCTGCTCTAACTGTGTCACCCTCATCGACTTCGAGGTCGTCACGTGAGTATCCGCTAGGAAAGACGATGTCGACGCGTGAACTGAACGCAATCATTCCTATGCGTTCGCCCCTTTCTACGGAGTCACCTTCATCGAGGTAGGACGTCACTCGTCTCGCGACTGTGCCCGCTATCTGTACCGTCTCTAACTCTCCGTCCGGGGTCTCGAACCGTGTTACCACGCGCTCGTTTCTCTCGCTTGACTTCGAGAAGGCAGGGAGATGACTTCCGTCTATATGTGTCTGTGATACGACCTTTCCGTCGAGAGGAGCTCTGTTGACGTGGACGTTGTGGAGGTTCATGAAGACGCCGACGCGGAGCCCTCCCTCCTCCTGCCTTACGACTGAGACACGTCCGTCGGCGGGAGAGACGACGCCCTCGTCAGGCACGTCACGGTCGGGGTCTCTGAAGAAGGCGGCGATGAGTACGGGAACGCCTAGAAGAGACAGGCTTAGGGGGGAGTCCCAGAACGGCACTGCGACGAGTGGGAGACAGCCCAGTAGAATCCATCCCAGGGAGCCTTCTGCTAGTCTCGGCATTTAACGTTGAGACGCCGACTTGACGGTTAAGGATTTCCGTCCACTAGTGTCAACTACCCCACCCTACTTCGCTCGGTCTGACGACCTCATCTGTAAATCTTTGATTTACAGGCACGCGAATCGAAGATTCGCGAACGTCTCAAACTCTACGAGTTTGAGGGCTCGGAAATCAGAGATTTCCGAACGCTCGTTGAGAATGGGGCTTGTCCATGTACTCAACCTCTAACCTCTCGGTGGAGGAACTACCCTCACTCGGTTTCAGTGTACCGGACTTAAGGGCAAGTTGACACGTTGCCCGTCCGTCCTGTGACTTTTGCACACGACGGACGTGTTGCGAATCGTTAGATTCGCATACGTCTGCAAAGCTTTGCTTTGTAACATAACGAAGACCGACATTCTTAGAAGCGTTGTAGTCTGCGTCTACCGAATACCCACACTCTCGACACTCAAAGTCGTGTTTCGTCCTGCGGTTACTTCGGTCGGTGTGTCCACAGCGAGAACAAGTCTGACTCGTGTACTCTGGATTCACCGACTCGACAGAAACGCCGTACTCTTCGGCTTTGTACTCCACGAACGCGACGAACTGATTGAACGCCCACTGCTGAAACTCTTTGTTGTTCGAGATACGCTCACGGATGCCGTCAAGCTCCTCGAACACAATAGTAGAACAGTCGTAGCGTACAGCCTCTTCTACGATTTCGTTAGCCCACTTGTGGTACTTCTGATTACTCCACTGGCTGAAACGGTCGCCCATACGTTCTATGACCTCGTGAGCGCGACGCGAGCCGTTTCGTTGGAGTGACGCACGCCTACTCTCGTATTCGTCACGTTCGTGGTTGATATGGTCGCTTGAACCTACGAACCGCCCCGTAGAGGTGACGGCGAAGCTACCTGTGCTGTTCAGGTCTACACCGAGAACCGTTCGCAAATCTTCAATCTGCGAGCCATCGAAGCTCCCGCTTCGAGACGTTCCGCTCTCGGTTTCTCCTACGTCCTCTTCTTTCACGACTGAGATATGCAGGTAGTAGTCGCCGCCCCTGTGGTGTAGCGTCGCCTCTTTCCGTCCCCACTCTTCGGAAAGGTACTCTGTCTGGGGGTTGTCGCCCGTTTCGTCAATCACGAAGTCGGCTTGTACACGCCCGTCCACGGTTGCGAGAGTACAGCCTTCGTCGGTATACGTGACGGTTCGGTAGTCGTAGGCGACGAACCAACTCTGGAACGTGGGTTTGGTGGCTTGTTCGCCTTCTTTCCACCGGTTGATTACCTGTTGTAGGCTGTCTACGGCGTAGTCACGCGCCTTCTGTATCAGTCCGGTGTTGAGTCCGGTCTGTTCCTTGATGTCATCGTAGGTCTGTTCGTGTAGCCACGTCTTGCGCGTGTCTATGTGACCGCCGTCAGTTCGGTTGTTCCATGCGTAGTCTACGGTGTACTGACATGCTTCTCGGAACGCCCTGAACGTCTCTCGTAGGCGTTCCTCGTCGGAGCCGTCAACGTCAAGCTTGACCTGTACAGTACGCCGTAGCTCCATGCTTATATATTATATCTATACTTACTTAGTTCTTGTGGGGTAATTTACCCACTCAAAGCACTAAGGCTTAAGTAGTGGTGGTCTATATCACCACCATGGCAGAAGTCAGAGTACAAAATCCAGACATACACGAAGAGAAGACAGCAGATGGAAAGGGACGTGTATATTTGGGCAAAGATTATGAGAACAGGAAGGTCAGAATAGTGGTGGAAGTAGTTGACGACGAACCGGAAGAGTAGGAGTTGACGGGCTGTCACAAAATCTCCGATCTTGTTGGCTCGCTAATCTATGATTAGCGGGCACGTAAATCTTAGATTTACGAACGGTTCGTAGAGGGTGGAGTCTTAGCCCTGCCAAAAGATAAAATACTCTTACCGAGTATATGGAATAGATGATCGAGGCAGACGGGCTCCGGAAGGAGTACGGCGGGTTCGTAGCTGTCGACGGTATCTCGTTCTCGGTCGACGACGGCGAGATATTTGGGATAATAGGTCCCAACGGCGCGGGGAAGACTACGACCTTAAAGATGGTCTCGGGTCTCGTCGAGCCTACGGCTGGGAGTGCGAGGGTCGCTGGATACGACTCCGAGTCGCTCGACATGAGGTACCATCTCGGCTACCTCCCCGAAGAGTCGCCGCTCTACGAGGACATGACAGCGGTCTCGTACCTCAAGTTCTTCGCCGACCTCTACGACGTTCCGAGCCACGTCGCCGAGGAGAGGATACACGAGACACTCGACCGTCTCGACCTCGAACACCGCGACAGGAAGATAGGCGACATGTCTAAGGGTATGAAGAGGAAGGTCGCCATAACACGGTCACTTGTCAACGACCCCGACGTTCTGATATACGACGAGCCGGCGAGCGGTCTCGATCCCCTCACGACTAACTACATAATCGAGTTCATGCGTGACCTCCGCGACGAGGGAATGACCATGATCTTCAGCGCGCACAACCTCTTCCATGTCGAGGAGATCTGTGACCGAGTCGTAATACTCAACGAAGGTGATGTAGTCGCACGTGGCACACTCGACGAGATACGTGACGACTACGGCGGAACCGAGTACCACGTCTACTCGACCGTCGACGTCGAGGGACGCGAGACGGAGAGGGAGGACGGCAGGTACAGGATAGTCCTCGACTCGATGGACGGCGTCGAGGCACTCCGCGACGAGATCCACGCCGAGGGCGGCGAGATAGACGACATACGTACACACGAGCCGAGCCTCGAAGAGATATTCCTCAACGTAGCGAGGAGGTAATGTGAGGCTCTCGAAGATACTCCGTATATCCAAGTGGGAGGTCACGAAGTCGACTGGCGACATCGACAGACGCACCGGTGTTCTCGTTCTAGTCGGTGTCTTAGCCGTCGGGGCTCTCGTCCTCGGATACGTCCAGGCGGGAGCCGTTCTCGATCAGGGAATATACCGTGTCGGAGTCTCGGAGGAGTCGGAGTACTACGACGCCGTCGAAGTCTCCGATCGTCTTGTCGCACGCGAGCCGAGTATCGAGGACGTCAGGAACGGTGACCTCGACGTCTCTATAGACGACGACATCATACGTTACCACGACTCGAAGAAGGGGAAGGCTGCGGTGTCGGAGCTCAGGAGCGCGGTACAGGACTACAACGGCTTACTCATGTCGAGGGAGGCAGACGAGGGGAGAGGAGTAGCCGCTTTTCCCGTGAGGGTGAACCTCCTCTATGTCAACCAGAATATCACAGTCGGCGGAGGTGACACAGGAGACGGAGCCAGTGGCGGTGGCGGGGGAGCCGGCGGAGGAACGGGTGGTGGAACAGGTGGTACGGGCAGTGACACGGGTCAGACACCTGTGCCACCCGTCTCGGGCGGCGGCGGTTCGAATATATTTGACTCGAACGAAGGAGCCACGACGCCCTCGGGAATATCGCCTCCGTTCCCGTTCGAGTCACTCATACTCGCGTTCGCCTTCATAGTCCCGATGAACTTCATCGTACAGGCTTACGCGAGTAGCATGATCGACGAGAGGATAAACAGACGCGGTGAGCTACTCCTGATCTCTCCCGTCACGAGGTTCGACGTGATAGCGGGGAAGACTCTTCCCTACTTCGTCGGCATGCTCGGAGTTGCCTCGCTCACTGCGGGAGGTATAGGCTACGTGTCGGGCGAACTATCGGCTCGGTCGGTGGCTGTGATGGTCTCAGCCGTCGTCCCGGTTATGCTTGCCTTCCTCTCGACTTCGTTCGTAGGAGCGATGTTCTCCCGGTCGTTCAAGGAGCTCACATTCGTGACAGTCTCTATAAGTGTCTTCCTCACCGCATACGTCTTCATACCCGCTATATTCACCGACGTCCATCCCATCGCCGTGATATCGCCCATAACACTCGTCGTGCAGGTCTTAGAAGGGAGTCGGGTCGCTGTCTCCGACTACGTCTTCTCGACACTTCCGCTCTACCTCACCTCGGGAGTCCTCTTCGCACTCGGAGGTGGGGTCTACCGCGAGGAGGACATGTTCACTCAGCGTCCCGTGCCTCTCAAGGCACTCGACTCGGTGGCGAGCCTCATCTACCGACGTCTCAGCGTCTTCAAGCTGAGTATACTCCTCATACCCTTCGTCTTCGGAGCCGAGCTACTCGGAATTGCTACACTCTTCGCGCTCCCCGTCGGTGTCTCCGTTCCCGCACTCATGGTTATGATAGCCGTGATCGAGGAGGTCGCAAAGAGCGTCCATATCTACGCGGGCTTCGAGAAGTCCTACTTCGAGAGAACGCGGCGCGAGGCGGTCGTACTCGGAAGTCTGAGCGGCTTCGGCTTCTTCGTCGGCGAGAAGATAACTCTCGTGTCCCAGTTAGTTGGACTCCCACAGCTCGAACTCGGACGTGCAGCCTTCGGAGGACATCCCGGACTTCCGACTGCACTCGGTCTACTCCTCGCGCCGCTCGTCCTCCACGTCGTAACTGCGTCAGTCTCGTCGCTCGGTGCGTCGCGGGGAAGACGTGGATACGCGATAGGTCTCGCGGGAGCCGTCGTGATACACGCAGTCTACAACATAACGGTGGTGACTACACTTGGGATTTAAACAGGTACTCACGGTCACTCGACGCGAACTCTCGTCGCTGAGGAGCGAGAAGACAGTCGTCCTCGCCCTCATGATACAGCTCTTCATAGCCGCTTTCTCGTCTTTCCTCGTCGTGGGTCTCGTCTCGATGTACAGCCCCGACGCCGTCGGGGACAGCGGCTTCACGGTCGACTACGGGGTCACAGGGGATGCTGCCGACGACGTAGCGCGTGCGATAGACGACGAGGACGGCTGGAGGGTCTCGGAGTACGAAAGCTACGAGGCGGCTATGTCGGAGTTCAGTGGGGGTGGTCTCGACGTAGTACTCGACACCTCACGTCTCGAAAACGGACGTATCGAAATAACGGCTGTCGTCCCCGACTCGAGTATACGTACGACCCTCATCGTCGTACAGGCGAAACAGGCTCTCCAGACCGTCGAGAGGAGCCAGAGAGCCGAGATGAGTTCGACCCTCGAACGTCAGCCTGTTCCCCTTCCTGAGAAGGTCGGGTCGAGCCCCTACTTCGGCTTCACCTACACGGTTCTAATACCACTCCTGATGTTTCTCCCAGTCTTCATAAGCGGGAGCATCTCGTCCGACTCTATCACGGAGGAGTTCGAGAGGGGAACATTCGATCTACTTAGGACGGCTCCGATCTCCGAGAACGAGATAATCGACGGCAAGATGGCGGCTATGGCTGTCCTCTCGCCCGTACAGGCGGCGGTCTGGCTCGGACTCCTGCGTTTCAACGGCACTGCGGTAGAACGTCCCTTCCTACTCGTCGCCGTCGTCGCCGCCTTCTCCGTGATAACCGTGACCGCGGGCTCGACGGTCGCGCTCCGGTTTAGAGACAGGAAGAAGGCACAGTTCATCTACTCCGTGAGCCTCATGCTTATATTCGGCGCGCTCCATCTCGACCTCGGCGTCATACCCGAGTCACCCACCAACACCGTCGCGAAGCTAGCTATAGGTAGTTCGACCCCCGAGACGTATCTCATGGTCGCCGTCTACGCCGTTCTCGCGGTCGTGGGCTATCTCGCCGTCAGACGCGGGTTCGTCCCCTCGCTCTCGGATTCGTAACGTAACAAATAGATACTTATCCGAGGAGGACGACCTACGGAGTATGCAGGAAACCTGGGTAAACGTCGAATGTAACAGCTGTGGAGAGACTTGGGAGGTAAAGGTCTCGGAGCTCCCGGTCGACAACGGAACGTTCAGGTGTAAGGAGTGTGGCAACGAGTCTCCCGTCAAGGAGTTCCTCAAGACTGAGAAGGATCTCGAAGTCTACGACGAACTCAAGTAGTACCGACTCATATCACACCGCGTCGACTGCGGTCTCAAGTAGGTCAAGTGCACGTACGGCGTCGTCTCTCTCTACGACTATTATCGTCTCGGTGTAACACGAGGTGATGTCGACTATGTTTATCTCCTCCGACGTGAAACGTGATATCATGTACGACAGAACACCCGAGACATCGGTGATCTCCTCGGGCGACTCGACGACGATACCCGTGAGGTCGTGTCTCTCCTCGACTACCTCGCCCTCGCCGTCCTCGATACCCTCCCTGACCTCGTCGGCGTAGGTGTCGTCTGTGACTACCGTGGTGTAACTCCTCCCACGAACGAGATGGAAGAAGCCCGACTCTATACCTAAGTCTCCCACACGTGTCGCCGTGAAAGAGACGACGTTTCCCCTCAGAGAGACCCTCGAACCGCCGAGCACCTCCCTTACCCTCTCGACGTTCTCGACACCGTCTTCGAGCTCGTCGCCGTACCTTCTCAGTGCCGTCGTCACCGCCTCTATGTTGACGTCTCCGCCGACCTCCTCTTCGACCTCGGGCTTTATCTTCCTCGCTAAAGCGCGGTAGTTGACGACGCCCTCACGGAGACAGTCGAGCATATACGGATAACGAGATACGACATCGCGGCAGTCCTGTGCGAGTGACATACATGTAGTACGTCATAACAGACTAAAATACTGTGGTTTTGAACTATATAAGTCATTAACGACCCAAATACAAAGACTTTAGTTCTTTTACGTCTTAGACTGAGGTATGACAGAGACAGATACACGTAAAGCAGTCCTCGCCTTCTCGGGAGGTCTCGACACGAGCGTCTGTGTTCCCCTTCTCAAGGAGGAGTACGGATACGACGAGGTCATTCCCGTAGTCGTCGACGTCGGACAGCCCGAGGAGGACATGGAGGAAGCCTACGAACGCGCTGAGGAGCTTGACCTCGATCTCCGTGTCGTCGAGGCGAGCGAGGAGTACGCCGAGGAGTACATACTCCCCCTCATAAAGGCAAACGGAAGCTACGAGGGTTACCCGATGGGCACGAGCATAGCGCGTCCCGTCATAGCGCGCCACTGTCTCGACATAGCCCTCGAAGAGGACGCCGACGGTCTCGCACACGGCTGTACGGGAAAGGGCAACGACCAGCTCAGATTCGAGGCGGTCTGGCGTGAGTCCGACCTGGAGATAATTGCTCCGATGCGTGAGAAGAACCTCACTCGTGAGTGGGAAATAGAGTACGCACAGGATCACGGCATGAGCGTCCGAGCGACGAAGGAGGAGCCGTGGTCGATAGACTCGAACCTCTGGAGCCGTTCGATAGAGGGAGGAGACCTCGAAAACCCGTCGAACGAGCCTCCTGAGGAGATCTTCGAGTGGACGGCGTCTCCCGTCGATGCCCCCGACGAACCCGAGGTAGTCGAGATAGAGTTCGAGGAGGGCAGACCCGTCGCTCTAAACGTCGTCGAGGGAACCTCGACTGGCTCTCAGACTCCGTCTGGGAATGGAAACGAGATGGATCTTCTCGAACTCATAAGGGAGCTACACGACGTCGCGGGGAAACACGGCGTCGGAAGAAACGACATGATGGAGGATCGCGTCTTAGGTCTCAAGGTGCGCGAGGTCTACGAGCACCCTGCGGCGACAGTCCTCCTCAAGGCACACGAGGATCTCGAGAGCCTCGTCCTCACACGTTCACAGCTCAAGTTCAAGTCGGGGGTCGAGGAAGAATGGAGCGAACTCGCCTACAAGGGACTCGTCAACGAGCCTCTCTACGACGACCTCAACGCCTTCATAGAGTCGACACAGGAGAACGTCACCGGAACCGTGAGGGTCAAGCTCCACAAGGGAACCGCACGCGTCGTCGGACGTGAGAGTCCCTACGGTCTCTACGGCGAGGAGATGGTCTCGTTCGACACGGGAAGCGTGACACAGGACATAGACCAGACCGACGCCGTCGGCTTCTCGAAGTACCACGGCATACAGGGACGGTTCAGGAAGAAGTTCAAGGATCAGTAGTCACCGCCCTTCGTAGAGGCGGTCTCGTAGATCCAGTAACGTAACTGCTTTGCGCAAACCCACCCAAAGGCACAATATTCTGTGTATACATACTTTTCTGTATGCCCAGCATCACGGTCAACGTAGACGCCGACCTCAAAGAGAGAATGGAAGAGCATCCCGAGATCAACTGGAGTGAGGTAACACGCCAAGCCATACAGGAGAAAGTAGAGACACTTGAAGTAATGGACGAACTCACAAGTGAGAGCGAGCTTACCGAAACTGACGTTCAGGAGATTGCCGAGAAGATCAACGAATCCGGACGTAATCGCGTCGACAAGGATTTAGCCTAGACTCGAAAGATGAAGCTGGTTATCGACGCCAACGTCTTCAGATCTATGATCTGAAGGCTCATCAATCTCCGATTGAGGAACGTTGTTATCTCTGCACTTATCGCCGATTCAAAAACACGTGAACTCATCGTCACACTCGAACCCGATCTCCTGACACCTGAGTTTGTCCACGACGAAGTCGAGAATTACGAAGACATGATTGCAGTGAAGTCGGGCATGGAACCGGATCGAGTAGAACAGTTCATGGATCTCCTGTTCCAGTACATCGAGACGGCTCCTGCTGACGAATTCTATCCGTCGATTGAGACAGCGAAAGAAGCAATCGGATATACCGACCCGGACGATGTGCTCTACTTAGCCTGCGCGATCGAAAGAAATGCTGCTATCTGGAGCGATGACTCTGACTTCGACAGACAGGACTTAGTCGACACTTACTCGACGAGTGACGTAATCAACTCGTTTGATACAGTCTAATGCCTCTGTCTTTCAGTATTACTCACCGCCCCTCGTAGAGGCGGTTCCCTAGCTCCGGCGGCAGACCCACGTCTTCTATCCTCTCGTCGACTTCTTCTATCGGATACTCGACACGTCTCAGATCGACCTCGACCTCCTCGGTGTCGAGTATGGCATATGCCGCCCGCGGATCTCCGTCACGCGGCTGTCCCACGCTCCCCGGGTTGACTATGGTACCTTCGTCGAAGGTCTCTGAGTGCTGTACGTGTGTGTGTCCGAGTACGAGAACGTCCTCGTCCCCTATCAGATTGGGCGAGAACTCGTGGGGTCTCGTGTACCTGTCGGGAGCGTCGGGGGCACCGTGTGCGATATGTATATTAACACCGTCGTTCTCGATGTCTTTCTCGACGGGGAGTGACTCGATGTACTCGAGGTCGTCGTCGGAGAGTCTGTCGCGTGTCCAGTCGACTGCACGTCCCGCTACTGAGTGAAATCCGAAAGACGACCCACCGGCTACGGCGCGGTCGTGGTTGCCCTTTATCGACTTCACCCCTCTCTCCCTGAAGACGTCGATCACCTCAGTCGGGTAGGGGTTGTATCCGACTACGTCTCCTGCGTGTATCACACGGTCGACTTCCATGTCTCGGAGTACCGATTCGAGTGCGGGAGCGTTACCGTGGACGTCGCTTATGATGCCTACTCTCATGTCTTCAAATACGTTCCCGATCCCCAAGTCTCTGTTCAATAGCCGTCTTCAAATACTGCGGGTTCCTGAATCTATATTATGTTCACGGGAATAATAGAGGAGACGGGCGAGATAGACTCGGTCGACGAGACCGACGACGGCGTACGTATCAGAATACGTGGCGACGAGGTTCTCGGAGACGTCGAGGAAGGCGCGAGCATAAGCGTGAGCGGCGTCTGTCTCACGGTCGAGGAGTACGCAGACTCGTGGTTCGAGGTCTTCCTCGCTCAGGAGACAGTCGAGAAGACCTACCTCGGAGACCTCTCCGAGGGCGACGTCGTCAACCTAGAACGTGCACTCCGCGCCGACGACAGACTTGATGGACATTTCGTACAGGGACACGTCGACACGACGACCCAGCTAACCGATGTGAGACGCGTAGGTGACGACTGGGAGTACGACTTCGCTCTTCCCGACGACTACTCGGATTACATAGTCTCGAAGGGATCGGTCTCATTGGACGGAATAAGCCTCACAGTCGCCGAAGTCGAAGAGGAGACCTTCACCGTCGCTGTGATACCCACGACACACGACCTCACAAATCTCTCGGAGAAAGAAGTCGGGGACAGCGTCAACATCGAGGTCGACGTCATAGCCAAGTACGTCGAGAGTCTCGTATCAGACTTCGGACAGACGTAGGTAATGTCCGTCGGGGTCACCGAGTACGGTGGAGTCGGATTCCTCGGAGACCCAACAAGCCTTTTCTTCTGTCTCTTCGAGCCCGTCGAGGCTCTCGACCTCTATACCCATCTCGACGTGTATACCGCCTCTCGCGTCGGCGATTCCGAGATGGGGCTCCCAGAGTTCGAGGTCGAATCCCCCCGCGTCGAGACGAACCCTCCGTCGCGCGTCACCTCTGTCGTAGACCTCCATGCCGAGCGACTCGTAGAACTCCTCCGACCTTTCGAGGTCTTCGACTTCGAGGACGACCTCGAAGATACCGGTTATTCCCTCTCCCTCGCTGTCTTTCGCTCCTATCTCGACACAGTGCCCGTCGGGGTCGTAGAAGTAGGCTGACTTCGCCTCGCCGAAGGAGTACTCCGAGACCGAGAGTCCGAGGTCTAAGAGACGTGACAGCCACGATCCGTACTCCTCTGTCGGAGTCGAGAGTGCGAAATGCGTGTGTACTCCTCCTCTCGGAAGACCCGACGGTCTCCTCAGTACGACTTCGGTACCCCCCGCGTTGAGACTCACGGCTCGGTCGGTCTCGGCGTCGACTTCGAGACCCAGGTTCGTGTAGAACTCCCTCGCCCTCCTCAGATACTTGACTTCGAGACCCAGCCGACTTAGCTCCATACCTGCGTTATGCAGCACTAACACTAAAACTAAAGGTAACGCGGCTCGTCTGAGAAAGTAGATTGCGACTCGACGACTACATAGAGATAGAGATCGACTCCGACGAGTCCTACGAGAGACGGAGACTCGCGAAAGAGAAGTCGTACGAGATCCTCGACTACCTCACCGAGTCGAAGAACCGTTTCGAGGAGGTAGAACAGAGCGGCTCGCTCTTCGGAAGTACGTCTCCTTCGGTCTTCGTCGGCAGGTCGAACTACCCGCGTGTCTCGGCGGGTCTCCTCTCTCCGGTCGCCGAGGAAGAAGACGCCTCGGAGTTCTCCGAGAGCCAGGACTGGTACGAACGCGGTCTGGGTATCGATAACGTCCTACAGTACCGCACCGGACTCCTCAACTCCGATACCAGACTCGACGTAGAGGCGAGAGGAGGATTCGTCGACGTACAGCAGGAGGTCGCACTCGCCGACCGTCCCGTCGATGTCGAGATACAGCTCGACGACACCCCTGACTTCGACGTCTCACTCGACCAGATTGCGACTCCCACGGGACCCAGAGCGACAGCCGACGAGGCGGAGCTTACCGAGAACCCTCACGTGCCCCGGAGCGTCGAGAAGGTATTCGGAGACGACGACTGGAAGGCGGAGGACGCGATGACGTATCTCTACGACAAGGGCTTCGACGTCTACGAGATAGACGACATACTCTCGGCGGGTGCTCTCGGACAGTCTGACGAGAGGAAACTCGTCCCTACGAGATGGTCGATAACCGCGGTCGACGACGCCGTCGGCAGCCACATACGACACGAGATCAAGACCAACCCGTCGGTCGACTCCACGTATGTCTGGGAGAACACTTACATGGGAAACCGTTACTGGGTGATACTCTCGCCGGGGCAGTGGGAGTTCGAGCTAGTCGAGATAAAGAGTCCCGGGAGCATCTGGAACCCGTCCCCCGACGGCGACGTCTATATGGCGAGCGCACACGAGGGATACGACGGAAGGACGACCTACGTCGCCGAGACCGCGGGGGCGTACTACGCCTCACGCATCGGGGCTCTCGACTATCTCCGGTCGGTCGGACGACAGGCGAAATGTCTCGTGATACGTGAGGTCACCGACGAATACTGGGCTCCCGTCGGAGTCTGGCAGATACGAGAAAGCGTCCGGAATGCTTTCGAGGGCGAGAGTGGAGTCGCTGAGACCTTCCCCGAAGCAATAGATAAGGTCGTCTCGCGTCTCCCCGTCTCGACCGACCGTCTCAGACGTAAGTCGACTATGGTCTCGGGGCTCCAGACGAGCCTGGACGACTTCTTCTAGTTTTAGATGATCGCGTCTACTGCGTCGCTCAGGGAGTCGAGCCCTCTCTTGAAGTCCCACTCCCCTTCGTCGCCCGTGTAGTTCGAGACCGCGATCACCGCCGAGACTTCGACGTCTCTGAGGTAACAGACCTGTGCGACACCGGCGGTCTCCATGTCCTCGACGACAGCGCCCGTCCTCTCACGTATCTCGCGCGCAGTCCCGTCGTTCGCCGAGACTGACGAGACGGTGGCTACGCCTCCCGATGCGTCTGTCTCGACGTTGACGGGCGAGAGGTCGTACTCGTTGTATCTCCCCGGTGCTGTCTCGAAACCGAGGTCTTCCATGCCGTGGAACTCGTCGCTTGTGAGACCCAGGTCGGCGTGTACTGCACGCGTTCCCATAACTACGTCGCCGACCTCGACAGCCGTGTCTCGGAAGGCACCACCTATACCTGCGTCTACGACCTTCTCGATGTCGTACCTTTCGAGAGCCAACGATACCGACGCCGCGGCGTTACTCCTCCCTATTCCCGTTACGACGACCAGGCTGTCGCCACACGAGTAGACCGGACGTCCGAGCACCTCGCCGACGGCTTCGGCTTCGGCTTCTCTTTCTCCTAAGACCGCCTCGGCTTCCTCCTCCATCGCTACACATACGAGTCTGTCTGCCATCCGTAACCGTCTTAACTCCTCCAGACCTTGTTTCTTTACGGTGATAATATCTCCGACTCCTCCCCTTCTCACTCCCAGAAACAGACAGAAGACAGCCGTGTCGACGCCGACACAGACGTTGACGCCGACGGTCAGATCGACGACGCCCACGTCCTCGAACTCCTAGAGCCCTCAGTAAGGGACTGGTGGGTCGACGAGTTCGGCGAGTACACAGATATCAACAACGGCTACTTCACACCGCCCCAGAAGGAGGCTGTCCCCCTGATACACGAGGGAGAGAACGCACTCATAGCGTCGCCGACGGGCAGCGGAAAATGTGTTACTCCCGATACCCCACTCTTAGTAGACGAAGACGGTGAGAGCCGGGTACTCAGAGCCTCGGATCTCCTCGACAAGACCGAGACTAAGGTAGCCGACGTCGACCACGACGGTGAGCTACACACGAGTAGCATAAGCTCCTACTCTCTCACAGACTACGGCGAGATAGAGACGAAGGACGCCCTCGTCTACTCCGAGACCTACTCGGGAGACGTATACCGGCTCAAGACCGTCTATGGAAGGGAGGTCGAGCTAACACCCGACCATCCTCTTCTCGTCGAGACTCGCGACGGTTCCGAGTGGAGGCGAGCGGAGGAGGTCGATGAGGGGGACAGGATCGGTGTCCCGAGGCGTATAGATCTACCCGAGGAGACACAGACACTCCACCTCGAAACCGCCGTCCGAAAGCTCAGACAGAGATTCGAAGACGCCGTCACGTCTGAGGAGTCGGAGAGTCTCGAAATACATCTGCGGGAAGCCGATGGTGTCTCCGACTTATCTGAGACGGATCTGAGACGTCTCCTGTGTCTCGCGCGCCTTACGATTACCGAGGCTGCCGAGGCTCTCTCAGTGAGTCCTGCTACCGTACACAGACGTGTCACGTCACCCGAGAGCTTTGACGACGATGACCTGGGTCTTCTGAGACTGATAGAGGAGAGGTTCGAGCCTCTGGGTGAGACGGAGGTTGCCGTGGTGATGAACAACGGTGCTGTTTCGAGGTTTGAGTACCCCGAGACGGTAGACGCCGAGGTCGCGAGACTCGCTGCTTTCGTCCTCGCCGAGGGGTTCATAGGCGACTACGACAGGAGCGGCATGGTATCTGTCTCCCAGAGTAAGAGAACCGATCTTCTCGAAGAGGTAAGACGTACTGCGGAGGAGAGGTTCGGTGTCGTCTTCGAACTCAAGGAGGGTAGCTCTAAGGACTACGCAGTAAACGACTCGGCTTTCGCTGTCTTCTTCTCAGAGCTCCTAGACATAGACACGGGAGAGGGAAGGGAAGTCGATCTTCCCGACTGGATTCTCAACGCTCCGAGAGACGTCAAGAGGGCTTTCGTCTCGACCTTCCTCTCACTCGAAGCCGAGGTCAGAAACGACGAGGTACGTCTGACACAGGCTAACGAGATGAAGATAGAACAGATCAACTACCTCCTGATGTCGTTCGGGATACTCGCGTCACGCCGAACTGTCTCGAAACGCGCCACTAACTCCGGGATGGAGAAGAGGGAGTACACGACCTTAACCGTCAGACGGAAGCAGAGTCTCCGGCGTCTCGTCTCTGAGTTCGACATACGCCATCCCAACACAGCCTCAGCCGAGAGACACGCAGTAGGCGACGGCTCGGGGGAGGTAGTCGGCAAACACAGTATCGACTACAAGCGGATAGCCGGTCTCTCCGAGGAGTACGCGAGCTACGACGACTTCATGGACGAACTCGGCAATGTATACGAGGTCGCGAGGAGGTCGGGATACATAACACAGAGAGGCTTGGACAAGCTGGATTCGGCTCTCGACTCTCTCCCCGACGGCACAGCCCCCGACCTTGAGGAAACTGTGGGGGAGATGCGTGACTCGAACGTTGTCTGGCTCGAAGTCACGGAGAAGGAGACCATCGACTACGACGGCGAGATAATCGATCTCAACGTCCCGGATCTCCACAACTTCGTCGGTGGTTCGGGAGGGATGTACCTACACAACACTCTCGCCTCTTTTACCTCGATCATAAACGAGCTATTCAGGAAGAGTAAGGAAGACGAACTCGAGAACTCGGTCTACTGTCTCTACGTCTCGCCCCTCAAGAGCCTCGCCAACGACATACATCGGAACCTCGAAGTTCCTCTTGAGGGCATAGACGAGGTCGCGCGTGAGAACGGACACGACCCCGCCGAGATACGCCACGCTATACGCCACGGAGACACGAGCGACTACGAGCGTCAGAAGATGCTCGACGAGACTCCCCATATCCTCAACACGACTCCCGAGACCCTCGGGATACTCCTCAACTCGCCCAAGTTCCGTGAGAAGCTCAGGACTGTCGAGTACGTCATAGTCGACGAGATACATTCGCTCGCCGACAACAAGCGGGGCGTCCATCTCTCGGTCTCTCTCGAACGTCTCGAAAACCTGTGTGAGACTTCACCGACACGTATAGGCTGTTCGGCGACAGTCGAGCCCCTCGAAGACATCGCCGACTTCCTCGTGGGATACGACGAGGCGGGAGGCGAACCGCGCGACTCGACCGTCGTCGACACACGTTTCGTACGTGACTTCGACATACAGCTCCGGTGTCCGACCGACGACCTCATACACACACCCAACGACGAGATACAGGACGCCTTCTACCAACAGCTACACTCGATGGTACAGGATCACGACAACACTCTGATATTCACAAATACGAGGTCGGGCGCAGAGAGGGTTCTGCACAATCTACGTGACAGGTTCGACGTCTACGACGACTCGAACTCGGGCTGCCACCACGGCTCGGTCGGAAAGGAGGGGAGAAAGCAGATCGAGGAGGATCTCAAGTCGGGCGACATCGACTTCGTGACCTCGTCTACGTCTCTCGAACTCGGGGTCGACATGCCCCATCTCGACTTAGTCGTTCAGGTCGGCTCGCCGAAGTCGGTAGCGGGTCTCCTTCAGCGCATAGGGAGGGCGGGACACTCCCTCGGAGAGACAGTCGAGGGACGTGTGATAGCACTCGACCGCGACGAACTCATAGAGTGTGCGGTGATGCTCAAGAAGGCGGAGGAGGGCTTTGTCGACCGCGTCTTCGTTCCCGAGAAGCCACAGGACGTCCTCGCTCAGCACGTCTACGGAATGGCGATCAACTCCGTCCGCCCCGAGCGCGAGGTCGTCGAGACGGTAAGAAGGGCATACCCCTACCGCAACTACCAACGTGACGACTGGGAGTCTCTGATGAGGTACCTCACTGCCGACTACGAGGGGATGGAAGACCGCTCTATATACGCCAAGGTCTGGAGGGACGAGAACGATGACGGCACCACGGTGATAGGAAAACGCGGAAAGATGGCGCGTGTCATCTACATGACCAACATAGGTACTATACCCGACTCGTTCACGATCGACGTCTTCGTGAGAGGAACCGACGAGTGGGTCGGCGACCTCGACGAGGGATACCTCGACAACCTCGACAAGGGCGACGTCTTCGTTCTGGGAGGACAGAACTACGAGTTCAAGTACCGCAGGGGATCGAAGGTCTACGTCGATCCGACGACCGCCTCGCCGACAGTCCCTTCGTGGTTCTCCGAGCGTCTTCCGCTGTCGTACGACCTCGGACGTGAGATACTCAGGTTCAAACGCCAGACTGTCGAACGCATACACGACGAAGACGCTGACGCGCGCGACTGGCTCTCGTCGTACCCCGTTGACTCGAACTCGGTCGAGAGCATACTCCGTATATTCGACGAACAGCTACGTTACGCGAGCGAACTCAGCGTCTCGACCGATGAACGTTTCGTCGTCGAACAGGTCGTAGACACCGACGCCGGGAGACGTCATTACTACTTCCACTCGAACTACGGGAGGAAGTTCAACGACGGTCTCTCACGGATAGTCGCCCACGAGGCTTCTCGCCGCATAGAGACCAACGTCAAGATCTCGGTCGCAGACAACGGCTTCGCTGTCTCGATGCCTATGAACCGGAAGATCGACGTCTACGACGTCATAGACTCCGTGAATCCCGACAACGCCGAAGAGATACTCAGGGACGCACTCGACGGCAGCGAGCTACTCAAACGGTACTTCCGTATAAACGCGACGCGTTCGCTGATGATACTCAAGAACTACAAGGGCAACACCAAGAGTGCGAAGAGACAGCAGGTCTCCTCCGACATGCTGATACATTACGCCGAGGATCTCGACGGCTTCGTCGTATTAGAGGAGACCTACAGGGAGGTCACCGAGGACAAGCTCGACATAGACCACATACAGGACGTACTCGGCGAGATACACGACGGCGACGTGGATGTCGTCGGAATCGAGCCCGAGAGTCCGACGCCGATGGCTTTCGGAATCGCGTCACTCGCGGCGAGCGACGTCGTCCTCGCCGAGGACAAGTCGAAGGTCTTAGAGGAGTTCCACGACAGGGTGATGGAGGAGATAGACGGATAGAACGCCCTCCCCGGGTCTTTCTCCTTGGTACGTATTTAATAACCGAAGCCGTTATTGTATTAAGACCTAAATATACTGGCACGTATGACAGGTAGAGAAGCCCGAAACAGGTATGTAAAGCATTTTGGACCTCAGTGGTTCGCGTCGACTATGGGGATAGGTGCACTCGGTATCGCTCTCGGACTCGTGGCTAACTTCATCGGGTCGAGTAGTCTACTCACGGCTGCCCAATCAGTTACTCTCGTGACTCTCAGTCTCACGTTAGTCTTTCTCGTGCCGTGGTCTCTCAGGCTCCTGCGTTACCCCGACGAGATCGAGAAAGACATGTCCCATCCCATACGTAGCCAGTTCTTTCCGACTATGCCCATAACACTCCTGGTCGTCGGGGTCGCTCTCCAGAGGACACTTGCCGGAACTGCCCCGGATAGCCTACTCAACCCGGTCTCGTTACTCCTCTTCGGTCTGGGAACGGCGGGAATACTCTACTTTGGACTCCGTCTCACGGCTATACTCTTCACTAACACCAACATAGAGACAAAACACGGCGTCTTCGCGTGGTACATACCTCCCGTCTCACATCTCCTGATTCCCGTCCTCGGCTTCGTACTCATACAGAACGGAGTCTCCGAGAGCCTCGGGGTCAGCCAGTCGGTCTTAGACCGAACCCTCTTCGTCGTCTCGCTCGCGGCTATGGGGATAGGCTTTTTCACCTTCCTCTTTCTGACTCCCGTGATACTCCACAGGTACGCCTACGAGGATCTTCCCGATGTCAAACTCGCGCCGACCTTCCTCATAGGAATAGCTCCGACTTCGATACTCGTAATCGACCTTGCTAACTTAATCCACGTCTTAGAGGCGACACGTATCTTCGGCTTCGATGTCGAGGCAATAGAACCACTCCTCAGCATAGCCATAGTCCTGATGTGGGGATTCTCGGCGTGGTGGCTCCTTCTGACAGTCGGAATGGTTCTCCATTATGTCCGGAAGGAGTCCCACGGATTCGAGTTCACGTGGTGGGCATACACCTTCCCACTCGGAGCCTTCACAATCTCGACCGGAGTCACTGCTAAGACACTCGGCTCGACGACGCTCTACTACGTCATGACGGGACTCACGGGACTCCTCGTCTTAGTCGTCGTAGTAGTCGCGGCGTTCACGACACGTCTCGTAAAGAGAGGCGAAGCCTTCGTCCCCGAGTAGAGCCCTATTTCCTCTTGAGTACCTGAACACCCTCGCCGACACGTGCCTGGTACGCGCGTGACTCGACACCCTCCTCCCAGAACCCCTCGACGAAAGCCTCCGCTACATCTGACTTGACGTCCTTGTCACAGACCCCGAGAAGCGACGGTCCTGCCCCGCTTATACTGACCGCCTCCGCGCCCGCCTTCATCGCTTTCTGGCTCGCGGCATCGTATCCGTCTATCAGGGGAGACCTAGCGTCTTCGACCACGGGGTCACACATCCCGCTCGCTATAAGCCCTATGTCATCCTCTAAGACGCCTGCGACTACCTTCGACGCGTTCGCTACAGTCTTAGACCTCTCTCTGAGAGACACAGAAGACGGAAGCGCGTCGCGCGCGTCCCTCGTACTCACGACGACCTCGGGGACTGCTACGACACAGTGGAAGCCCGTCTCGAACGACTGAGTTCCGTTGTCGGGATCTGAGACCGAGAAGCCGCCCTTTATACACGGAGCGACGTTGTCCTTGTGCGCCTCGCCGCTTACGACCTTCTCGCCCTGTGCCGCCGCTTCGATGAGCTCGTCGTCGGAGAGGTCGAGACCGTAGAGGTCGTCGAGTGCGACCGCTACCCCCGCCGCCGACGCCGCGCTCGACCCGAGACCGCTGCTCGGACGTACCCCCTTGTCGATCTCTATACGTGCCGAGACCCCAAGCTGTCTTGCGACCTCACCCGCTGTGTTCTTCTTGGGGTCCTCGGGTATGAAGCTCGACCCCGCGCCTCTGACTTCTATGCTCGTCTCGTCCGCCTTCTCGACCCGGAGTATGTCGGCGGGCTTGTCGAGTGCGATACCGAAGACATCGAAGCCGCTTCCCAGATTCGCCGAGGTAGCGGGAGCACGGACTTCTACCATAGACCTAGACATGGTCTTGGGTTAGAGGGGACAACGAAAACCGTTTTCGAGTTAGAGCCACAAGACGCGTATATGCCAGCAACCCTAGAGGTGAGATGTGAGAACGACGACTGCGAACTCGACATGTTCGAGCTCCATTATACCTACGGCATGCCCGACGAGACCGGGGTCGACGACTTCACGTGTCCCTACTGTCTCGAAAAGGAGGATCTCACACAGATAGAGGTGTAGCTACACTACAGCAGAGTCTCCTCTACACCGTCGTAGTCGGGGAATTCGGGCCACTCCGACGCGACCCAGGTGTGCTCGACCCTCATCTCGTCGTCTAAGACGAAGACGGCTGGACGTGGCTCTTCTATACCCTCCATGCCGTCTAGGTCGTGTACGACGCCGTACTCCTCTGCGATCTCGTTCGAAGGGTCGGAGAAGAGACGCGCGTCTAGGTCGTTGTCGTCTATGAACTTTATGTGCTCGTACGGCGTTGAGATCGAGACACCGACGACCTCGGCTTCGTCTGCCCAGCCTCTCTCTTGGATCTCGTTCCAGATGTATATAGCGGGGAACGAGCCGTCCATCGGATGGAAGACAACCACGACGCCGTCGTCAGACTCCTCGACGACCTCCGACAACGAGGCATCCTCCCAGTACTCGTCGTTGACGAGAGGACGCGTGAAGTCGGGAGCAGTCTCCCCTTCTTCTATGTTGTCGGTCTCGGGGAGTTCGACCACGTCGAAGTCAAGCATTTGTCTCACCTCCGTACCTGTCGTCGAGGTACTGTACTATGTTGTCGCTCTCGGCTATCACGACTCCCGAATCCGCCTCGACGAGCACGGGGACGAGACGCGTGTTGGCAACTCTCTTAACGACGTTTCTGTAGCTGTGCATCGGTCTCACGAAACGTGAGTCGTAGTCGACGCCGTACTCGTTGAGCTTCCTCACGACGCGTTCACAGAAAGGACACGCCTGAAGACGGTAGAGGACGACGTCTGAGTTAGTCGGTACAGACATCTGTTATCAGTCGTTCAGCTTCCATTTCACGTCCTCGCCATTTCTCTCTTTCGTCACGATACCCCTCTCCTCCAGGCTACGCAGACTCTCGCGGACGACGTCGGGTCTCAGACCCATCTCCCTCGACAGCCTCTCGGCGTCGGACGCTCCCGAGTCGACGAGTTC
Organism: Halorutilales archaeon Cl-col2-1; assembly: GCA_041891055.1. Classification (GTDB taxonomy): domain Archaea; phylum Halobacteriota; class Halobacteria; order Halobacteriales; family Afararchaeaceae; genus Afararchaeum. Next base: position 1,863,753 of record CP169074.1, read on the forward strand.
GTCGATGATCTCTATCTGGAGCTTGTTCTCTCCGGTTCCCTCTACCTTGTCCTCTATCTCCGACATTACCTCGGTTATCTTCGACTGTATGTACCTCTGTGCGAGCGAGAGCTCGTTCTCTATCTTCTCAAGACGTTCGAGCCTGTTGACGAGGTCGACGATGTCGCTCGTCTTCTCGCTCTCGTACGAGTAGTTTATCTTTATGTGCTCGTAGTTAGCCTTGAAGTTGGGGTTCGGGTACGCGCTCTTGACACCGAACGAGTAGGGAGATATGCTGACTTCGAGACGCAGGTTACGTGCTATGTAGAAGTACTTGCGCCTCCTGTCGTCGACCTCGCTCTCTACGATCCCGGCGTCCTCAAGTATACTCAGGTGATCGATGACCGCCTTCGGAGACACCCCGAGGTAGTCGCTTATCTCCGTGACATAGCACGGCTTGTAAGCCAGGAGATCTATTATACGTCTCCTGTTTTCGTTCCCGAGTATCTTGAATAGCTGTGATGACTCCATGCCCGACCCTCGTTTAGGGTGAGTAAACTCTCACACAATATAAGCCTTCTCCCACGCACCTCGCTGGAAGACAGTCCCGTGTACTGTATCTAACTGTCGATATCGGGCGACTCGTCCTCGACCGACCTCTTCATAGAGTCACGTCTCGCCTTCGCGTCACGTCCGGTGACTTCTTCGAGGAACTCGTTCTTCTTCTCCATAGCCTCCGAGGCGAGGTCGAGACGTCCCTCCTCCTGGAGCGTCTGAACGTCCTTCTCCTTGAAGTCGACTGCGAGCTCGTCCTTCTTGCTAGAGTGCTCGATAACGCCGACACCGACGTGGTCGAAGACTAAGACGTCGTCGACTATGTACATCTCGACGCCGTCTATCTCGTCGCGTCTGTCGACCTCACCGAAGTACTCCTCGACCTTCGCCTTCATGTCGGGGACTCTCTCCTTGAGGTACTCTCCCCTCCTCATCTTGTAAGTTCTCATGACACCAACTAAGCCGATAGGTAACAAATGCGTTTTGTTAGGATCTCTCGGTCTCCTCGAGGTACGACTTGCCACAGTCGGGACAGATGTCGCCCTCACGGAGCGAGTTCTCGTGTACCGGCGACTCGAAGCCACACGAACAGACATAGACCGTCGTAGGTTTGGTTCCGGGTGTCGCGGTTCCGTCGGTACTGCTTGAGAGGTCGCGGTCTTTGCTGTCATCGGACTCTAGGACTACGGCATCATCGTCGTCCTCGTTGACCCCGCTCACCATTCCTACTCCTTCGGTTCCAGTGGTGTATGTGTCGTCGGTACCCTCCTTGTCTTCTTCGTCGGCTTCCTGCGTGGCAGTTTCGACCTCGTCGTCTGACGTCTCAGAGCCGTCGTCCTTAGCCCTGACTTCTGTGTTCTGACTCACGACACGTTCCTCGCCACATACCTCACAGACCTCGTACTCCACAGTCGAGACGGCGACTTCGTCGTCGCCCTCCTCACGTTCGGTTCGTGTCCGGGGCTCACCCCATCTGTGTCCGGTTACTGTACATCTGAGACCCATTACGGATACCGACGTCACCTTGACCTAAAAACCTGGGGTAATACGGAGTCCTCGGGGTCGATGTTCCGTGTCACGAAGAACGACCCGACGAAGACGACTCCCGCTCCAGCGAGGACGAGAGGCAGAGAAGCCGCGCCGATACTCACTCCGTAGACTCCCACGACGACCTCATACACCGCAACGAAGACCACGGTCGAGACTGCCATCGGCTCTAAGAGTGGTCTCTTGAACGAGTGGGCGTCTGTGAGGTAGTAGAGGACGACAACGCGTGCGACATTACGGATAACGAGTGCGGCGGCGGTCGCGACTGCCGCCCCCGTGAGACCGTAGACAGGTATTAGGTAGACGTTGAGTCCGAGGTTGACGAAGAACGCGCCCAGGTTCGCCCACATCACGACACGAGTCCTGCCTATCGCGGTGAGTGTCGCGCCGTTGGGTCCCATAACGTTTCCGAGGAAGAAAGCGACCGAGAGTATCTGTAACGCCGTCGCGGCGCGCGTGTACTCCGCGCCGAAGACTCCTCCGAGGACGGCCTCGGGAAAGAGGACGAAGACGACTATCAGGGGATACGTCGCCGACGCGAACCACTTCGTGAGGACGAAGTAGACACGTCTCATCGCGTCGTTCCTTCCTTCAGCGTGGAACTCCGAGACTAAGGGGGTGTACATGAAGATCATAGACCCCCAGACAACGGGGACTACACGGACGAGAGGACGGACTGCGTCGTACATACCTACTTCCTCCGACGTCGTGAAGTATCCTATCATGAGTATGTCCATCCACGTCATCACCTCCATGAGTATAGCCGAAAACATCAGAGGAACTGAGAAGTAGACGAGTTCCCTCGGGGTCCCGAAGTCACGGAGCCTCTCGGAGACACGGTCGTGGAAACTTCCGGGGTTGAACCTGACTGTGTAGACGAGGTAGACCGCCGCGGTCACACCGAGTGATACCGGGTACGCGCCCACCCCCGCGACGTACGACAGTCCTAAGGCAGACACACCGCCCACGAGAAGCGGGAAGCCCGCGTTCCGGAGTATCTCATGGAAGACGACGCGCTCCCTCGTGCGTGAGAATCCCCGGAAGACCGCAGTTGAGACACGTATCAGTGCGAAGAAAGGGACGCCGAGACAGACGACACCCACTGCGAGGGAGTGATCCGAGGAGCCGACGAGTGTCTCGGCGAGGAATCCCGACGACGCGAAGAGTATGACCCCGACGAGGCTTCCCGAGACTGACGTAAGTAGAAGTGCCCAGAGTATCACGGTTCCGACGTCGCCCCCTTCTGCGTCGGAGTCCGAGCCGTAGTAGGCTATCTGTCTCGTGACACCGTTCCGGAAGCCGAGTGACGAGACGACCCCGAATATTGAGACAAGCGTGAAGCCGACGGAGAAGACGCCGTACTCCGACGGTGTGAAGCTACGTGTGAAGACTCCTCTTCCTCCTATACGCAGACCTATTCCGACGAGCGTAGCTACGACGACAGCAGTCGCTCCTCTCAGAACACGTCTGAGTGAGTCCTCGACGTCGGTATCGACATCACCGTCCCCGTCCGTCTCCGAGTCGCCACCGTGTTCGTGGTCGCGACTCCTCGTCGTGTCTTCCGACAAGATTACTCAGGATAGACGGCTGTGAGCTGTCTTTACTTCCGCGTGAGGTTTACCGCACGTGGACCTTTCTCTGCTTCCTCTATCTCGAACTCGACCTCCTCGCCCTCCTCTAGGTCGGGACCGCCGACGTCCTCCATGTGGAAGAAGACGTCCTCGCCTTCGTCAGTCGCGTCAGTCTCTATGAAACCGTAACCGCCAGTGTCGTTGAAGAAGTTAACCGTACCTTCTACCATTGCATCTCGTATGTGGAGACAGGGGGATATAAGTCTTCCGTGGGTCGAAGTATCATGCGGGTGGCGTCACACGAAGCCGTCGACTCTCCTGCCCTCGCGCGAGAGACGTATGTACTCCGACTGCATCCTCCGTATCGCCTCGTCTAGGCTGAGACCGTCTTCGAGAGCCTCACGCACAGTGTCCTTCTTCCAGACACTCGGTGTCATTTTCTTCTCCCATCTGCGTCTCAGTGGCATGAGGTACTCCTCGACGGTCTCCTCCTCAACACCTTCCGAGACGAGTCCCCTCTCGGCGTACTCGAAGACCTCGTCGTAGATGACTTCCTTGTCGCGGGTCTCGTTGCCGTCCTCGTCTATCCATCCTATGTTGGCGTCGAGACCTTCTTCGACGACCGAGTAGAAGTCGTCCCTCGTCTTCTCCCAGTCCAGACGTGAGACGGGATGGTCTCCCCGTACGAGACCTATTATCAGACCCGATACGACTGCCTGTACTCCCACGATCTCCTCGACGGTCGGCTGTGTGGGAACGGGACGGTACTCTATACGTACCGACTTCTCGTCGTTGTTCTCGTCGACGTAGTCTCCTCCTATCACGGCACGGAGCCATCTCCAGTAGGTTCCACGTCTGTAATCGAACTCCCAGAACGAGTCGGTGTACTCCTCGTCGGAGCCATCGCCGTCCTCGAACCACTCCTTCAGAACGGGAGCGTAGAGACAGTCTTCTGTGACCCTGTCGACGACGTCGTCTGGTGTGTCTATGTCACGCGGAACCCTGACCTTCTTGTCGCCGTACTCGTCTCCGGGATTAACCGACTGCTCGAATATAGGAATCCTAAGCTCGTGAGGCGTCTCGTCGACGAATGACTCGGGGTCGTCGACGTCGTTGTAGAGGTCGGGCGGTAGGAAGGGTGAGTTAGTGGTGAGCGCGAGCACGGCGGGCATCGTCCGTATCGCAGTGTTGTAGTACGGCGCGAGTTCGTCGACATCGGGTATCTGGAGATGGGGCTGTAACGACGTCGCGAGCGACTCGTAGAGTATAGTCTCGAAGTCGTGGCTAGCCCCAGGGACGTCGAGTGACGCCTTCCCCGACTTAGCGAGGTAGTAGTTGTCTATGGCGTGGTAACGAGGGTCGACGCGCATGTTTCTTGCGTAGACATAGCTCCCTCTCTCGTCTACATCGTCGAGGTACTTCTTACTGCCTTCGTCTGGCGGAAGAGTCCAGACCGAATCGAGCACCAGGTCGGTGTCGGAAGCCGTACGTGCCTCCTCTAAGACGTGTCTCACCTCGTCCTCCTGTCTCCTCAGACCCTCGTCGCTCAGGACGACGGGTGACGAGTTGATCTCGGCGTTGTGGAGTCCCAACTCCTTAGAGACCGACTCGACCTCGAAGACTTCCTCGGGGACTCTCACGAGACTTCCGTCGTCCTCGACGCCGTAGACCTCGATTTCGAGACCCACGGTGAAGTCGGAGCTGTCGAGACTTCCGGTCTGGATCTCGTCCTTGAGGAACTCTGCCTGAGACCCGACACGTCTCTCGAACTTCGAGACAGTTGAATCATCGAATGCCCTTCTTATGATCTCGTCGTCTTCCATTAAAACTGAGTTGGCTCACGCCGACTTTAGGGTTACGTGTGAGACGGAAAGACTTTCGTCAAGCGCGCGTCTACCTCGACTATGGCTCAGATCGAAGGAAAGAAGGTACTCGTCACGGGTGGAGCCGGATTCATAGGCAGCAACCTGGCTAACCATCTCTCCGAGTCGAACCAAGTCGTGGCTCTCGATGATCTCTATCTCGGAACTCCCGAGAACCTCGATGACGGTGTCGAGTTCGTCGATAAGTCGGCGGTCGACTCCGACATCCCCGTCGAAAACGTCGATGTAGTCTTCCATCTCGCAGCACTCTCTTCTCTCAATATGCACGAGGAAGAGCCGATGAAGGGAGCGAGAGTCAACGTCGAGGGATTCGTCAACGTCGTAGAACAGGCTAGGAAGGCGGGTGTCGACGACGTCGTCTACGCGAGCACGAGTAGCATATACGGATCACGTACCGATCCGTCGAGCGAGGACGAGAGGGTTGAGGCGAGAACCAACTACGAGGCGTCTAAGTTAGCGCGTGAACGTTACGCCGAGTCTTACTCGAACCGTTACGGGATGTCGCTCGCTGGAATGCGTTTCTTCTCGGTCTACCAGGGATACGGCGGCGCGGAGTCACACAAGGACGAGTACGCCAACGTCATCGCACAGTTCGCCGACGACATAGCCCACGATGAGTCTCCGGTTCTTTACGGCGACGGGACACAGACACGTGACTTCACACACGTCAACGACGTCGTGAGAGCGTGTCAACTCGCCGTCGGAGCCGACGATATCTACAACGTCGGCACGGGCGAAGCCTACTCGTTCAACACGGTCGTCGATATGATAAACCAAGAGCTCGGGAAGGACGTTGATCCCGAGTACATAGAGAACCCGATTCCCGAGGACGTCTACGTCCACGACACGTGCGCTGACAACACTAAGATCAAGGAGGATCTCGGCTGGGAACCACGCATAGACTTCGACGAGGGGATCGAGAGGGTGTGTGAGGTATATAACTGAAACTGAGGACAATCCAATGACTCAGGAGTTCACTCACGACGTCGACCGCGACGAAGTACTCGGTTTCTGGGACGAGAAGTTCGGCGTCACGAAAGAAGTCTTCGAGGGATACGACCTCTACATGAAGGGAGAGTCGAAGGTCTGGATAACATCGGCGGAGACTCTCGACGATCTCGAGTACGAGTCGGTCGGACTCCCGTTTCTGCGCGTCAACCAGGAACATCCGAAGCCCACTACCGACGCGTTACAGGTGTTCGGAGAGTACGCCACTAAGAATACAGTCGATCTCGACGCCGACGACGCGAGACGGTTCGTCAAGGGCGAGACAGTCGAGAAGGAGTTCGACGTCGACAGCCTCGGCTACGTTGTCGTGAAATACGACGACGAGGTTCTCGGCTGTGGTCTCTACTTCCCCGGCGAACTCAGGAGCCAGATGCCGAAGGGAAGACGTGTGAGCCTGGCTATTTAGTCGATTGAGGCGACTGCCTCTATCTCGACGTCGAATCCCTTTGGAATATTACCCGCCTCGACTGCGCTTCTCGCTGGAGGCTCTTCGTCGAAGTAGCCCGAGTAGATGTCGTTCATCTCGCTAAAGTCGTCTATGTCGTCGAGGAACACCGTGACCTTGACGACGTCTTCGAGACTCGCTCCCGCTTCTTCGAGTACAGCCTGAATGTTGTCGAGGCACTGCCGAGTCTGTTCTCCGACGTCGCCGTCGACGGCTTCACCGTCGGGTGTCAGGGGTATCTGTCCTGCTGTGAAGACGAATCCGTTCGCAACGGTCGCCTGTGAGTAGGCTCCTACTGCCTCAGGCGCGTCGTCGGTAGAGACTATATCCTTCATGTCCCAGAGTAGACGAGGAAAGACAAGAATCTGTCGTCACGTCGTGACATTCACGTCGTAGCCCTCTCTTTCGAGGCTTCTGACTATCCTGTTGGCGTGTTCCCTGCTTCTCGTCTCTAACTCGAACTCGACCTCCGCGGCGTTGAGAGCGACGTCCTTCGCCGTCCTGTCATGGTGTATCGCGTATATGTTGGCGTTCATGTTGGAGATACGGCTGGCTATGTCGACGAGTGCGCCCGGTTTGTCGTCGAGTACCGTTGTGAACTTGAGATACCGTCCCTCGTTGACGAGACCCCTGTTTATGACCTGGGACAGAGTGTTGCCGTCTATGTTTCCGCCGCTGAGGACACAGACGACCTTCTCGTCACCCGTCTCGACTTTCGGGCTCAGAGCCGCGGCGACGGTAGCCGCGCCCGCACCCTCGACTACGGTCTTGTCACGCTCCAGAAGAAGAAGTATTGCGTTGGCTATCTCGTCGTCGGAGACCGTCACGACCTCGTCGACGTTCTCCTGTATCACCTCGAAGGTCGACTCCGCAATCGACCTCGTGGCTATCCCGTCGGCTATAGTTGAGACGCCCTCCCTCTCATATATCTCTCCCTTCTCTAAGCTCTGTCGGACGCTCGCCGCTCCCTCCGCCTGAACACCTATCACGCGCGTGTCGGGGCTCCTCGCCTTTACTGCGGTCGAGATTCCCGAGATCAGACCTCCGCCTCCTATCGAGACTATCACCGTATCGGCATCGGGGAGGTCGTCGAGTATCTCTAGTCCTATAGTGCCCTGACCTGCCTGTATATACGTGTCGTCGAAGGGATGGACGAATGTTCCGCCGTCGTTCCTCTGTATCTCCCTCGCCTTCTCGTACGCCTCGGAGTAATCGACCCCAGAGAGGACGACTGTCGCGCCGTACTCACGCGTCGCCTGTACCTTTGAGATAGGAGCGTCCTCGGGCATCACTATGGTCGACTCTATCCCCGCCTCTGTTGCGGCGAGAGCGACGCCCTGTGCGTGGTTTCCTGCGCTCGCGGCTATGACCCCCTTAGCGCGTTCTTCTTCGCTGAGGTTCTGTATCCTGTTGTAGGCGCCGCGTATCTTGAACGCACCCGTCCTCTGGCGGTTCTCGTACTTAAAGTACACTTCGGAGTCGGTGATGTCGCTGAAGGTTCGAGATGAGTTGAGAGGAGTGTGGCGCGCGACCCCTTCGAGCTCTTCGCGCGCATCTTCTATGTCGTCTATGTCTATCATACTTACTTGAGGCTCTGTAAGGCTTTTATTGGTGACGGTTGGGCTTCCGATACAGTAAAGTCGTCGTTTCGTGTTTCTTTAAACATGACAGTAGACTCTGTCTCCGGATGTGACGGTATCTATATAGTCGACTTCAAGATGCTCGGACACGATGACCACGGCGCAGTCTATATCGTCGACGACGAAGAGACTGCTATAGTTGACACCGGAATGTCGCCCGGGGTCGACCATATCTACGACGCACTCGATGAAGTCGAAATCGAGAAGAACAACGTAGACTACATCATACCGACACACGTCCATCTCGACCACGGTGGCGGCACGGGATTCTTAGCCGACGAGTGTGAGAACGCCGAGGTCGTCGCCCACGAGAACGCAGTACCCTACCTCTCCGACTCCGACAAGATAGAAAAGCTCGTCACGAGTGTCAAACGTGCCGTCGGAGATATGGCTGACGGCTACGGTACCGCGAAGCCAGTCGACAGGGACAGGATAAGAGCCGTCGACGACGGTGACGTGGTCGATCTCGGCGGACGCCAACTCGAAGTCCTACATGCTCCGGGACACGCGCCCCACCAGATCTGTCTCTTCGACACCCACGACGAAGCGATCTTCACCGCCGACGAGGCGGGTATGAACATAGCCGGCGAGCTTAAGCCTACGACTCCACCCCCTAACTTCGACCTCGAAAAGAACCTCGACAGCTTAGAGCGGTTCAAGGATCTAGATCCCGAGGTTCTCCTCTACGGACATTACGGCGCGAGACACGACGCAGTCGAGTCTTTAGAAGAGTACTCTGAGATTCTGAGGGACTGGGTCGACGAGGTCGAGGAAGTACGCGAGAACTACGAGACCGACGACGAGGTCGTCGACCATTTCGTCGAGTCCGACCATCTCTACTACGACGTCTGGGACGAGGAGTCGGCGTCTGAGACGATAAGGATGGACGTCGAGGGGGTTCTTCTCTACCTAGACAGGCAGGACTGAACGGCGACAGGGATCGCAGCCTCAGATTCTCTGCTGTAGCTCGGGGTCTACGTTCCCGTTTCCGAACTCGTACTCGTCGTCTGTCTCCGACTCCTCCTTCGCTCTCTCGACGTACGGCTCGAATACCTTCTTGAAGCTGACTTCGAGGAACATTCTCTCGTCGGTGGGTCGCAGGACGTTGCCCGTCTCTGTCTCCTTGTGGACGACGTACTTGTGTACGTTGACCCTACCGGCGTGGCGGAGATCGTCCTTCTCGGAGGTAATCTCGAAGAGCATCCTCCCGTCTCCGTTGTACTTCATCTTGACGTCGACGTGTCCCGTGTAGATACGGATGGGAGTTGGAGGACGGTAACGTGAGAAGTACATCTCCTCACCGCGTTTGGCTCCGACCTCGCGGAAGCCGAGACCCGCGAGTGCCGAGTTACACAGTCTCTCGAAGTAGTCGGCTTCGGGGTTACCCGCACCCGCGGCGGAGGTCGCTGCCTCCGTTGGCGTCTCCGGGGCTGAGTCGGAAGCTGAGTCCGTGACTGAGACCGTCTCGGCAGCTCCGGAGTCTGTCTTCATGTCCATATCCGGGCTTGGTTCTGTCTGTGCCCCGCCCGATTCCTCCGTCTCGGAGCCGAAGCTGAAGTCGGGGTCATCTTCCTGACCCGTGTCGTCGTACTCCTGCTTTATCTCATCGAAGCTCTTGCCGGGCTGTGTAGCCTCCTCTATATCCTTATCCGGCTTAGAGACCGAGGATGTGGAAGAAGTAGCCTCGCTCTCCATATCCGGCTCCGTGTCGTCTGACTCGTCGAAATCAAAGCTATCGTCCGCGTCTTCCATACCCATTTCGTCCGACTCGTCGAATCCGAAGTCGTCGGATCCTGAGTCGTCGAACTCCATCTCGTCCGAGTCGCCCGTCTCCATCTCCTCGGAGGCTTCATCGTCGGAACTCGGAGTCTCGTCGGGATCCTCGGACTCCCAGTCGTCCTCCCATTCACCCCCGTTCTCCTCGTACTCCTCCTTTAGCTCCTTGAAGCTCTTGTCCATCTTGTCTCGGTCTCTCTACGGCTCTTCCTAAATTAACTTTTGGGGCTACGTTAACCCGTGGCGTTGTAGACGACGTCGACGTTCGCGGTTACGGTCACGGGACCCGACTCTAACGTAGTGCTCGCACCTCCTGCGTCGCCGCCCGACTGAAGCATCATGCTTTCTCTAGGAATGAATCTAGACTCCGACGTTCTCACCGAATGCACGCCTGTAATGGAGATCTCGCCTGCGTCTGCTAACGTCTCAGCCTGGGACTGCGCGTTCTCCATAGCCTCTGTCAGAGCCTCGTTTCTGACAGTTCTCCTCGTTGAGTCCGATAACGTGTACCTCGCTCCGTCGATGTCGGTCGCGCCGTTGTCGACGGCTGTGTCTATGACCTCGCCGACTGCGTCGAGGTCGGACATCTCTATCTCGAAGCCGTGTCTAGCGTAGTACTCCGTCTCGGGCTCGTCAGTCTTCTCCCGAGGTGGGACTACGCGCGGTGTTCTCTCGTCTATCCGGTAGTCAGTCGTACGTATCTGGTCGTCTTCTATTCCTATCTCCCTCAGAGCCTCCCTCATACTCGTGACGTTCTCGGCGAGTCTGTCACGCGCGGTCTGTGAGTCGTCCGCCCTGGCGACAGATGAGACTCTAAGTACCGCCTTGTCGGGCTGCGCGTCTACCTCACCCGTTGCCGAGACTGAGACTGTCTTACCCGAACTAGGCTGTGTCTGTGCCGACGCTTTAGTCGAACTCTGGTTCACCACGAGTGCCCCCGAGACGAGGAGAGCACTCACCAACACGACCCCTGCTAAGTATCTGTAGCTTCGTGACTGTGACATACAGATCTACATCACGCCACGAACCTATATACCTGACCTAGGCTAAAACAGACGTTTGACTCTTATACTCTACTCAGCTTCGGCGATACTGTCGAGCTTCTCTCTCAGAGTCTCGTTGACTGTCCCGGGGTCGGCGCTTCCCCCCGTCTTCTGCATCACCTGTCCGACGAGGAAGTTGAGGGCGTCGTCCTCGCCCGAGACGTAGTCATCGACTGCGTCGGGGTTGTCGTCTATCGCCTCCTCGACCGCCTCGACAGTGACGTCCTCGCCCGCCTTCTTCATATCCCTCTCCTCGACTATCTCGACGGGATCACGTCCCTCGTCGAGTGCGTCACGCAGAGCCTCGACGGCGTTTCTGTCGGTGATCTCGTCCTCGTCGACCATCTCGACGAGTCCCACGAACTCCGAGACGTCGACCTCGTCTACTGTCATGTCCCTGTAGTTGAGCTCACCCAGGAGTTCGTCGGCGACCCAGGTCGAGGCGACGTCGTAGCTGACCTCCTCGGCGACAGTCTCGTAGAAGTCGGCGACCGCCTTCTTCGAGGTGAGCTTCTCGGCGACCTCGTCGGAGACGTCGTACTCGTCTATGAATCTCTCACGGCGGGCGTCGGGAAGCTCAGGTATGCCGATCTCGCCCTTGAACTCCTCGACGCGCACGACTGGAATGTCAGCCTCCTCGAAGTAACGGTAGTCGTGTTCCTCCGCCTTCTCCCTCAGAGTAACCGTGATTCCTCTGTCGTCGTCGTAATGGCGTGTCTCCTGTCTGATCTCCGCGCCCCTCTTTATCTGGTTCTTCTGACGCGTGATCTCGTATGCGAGAGCCTTCTCGACCCCTTTCGTCGATCCTATGTTCTTTATCTCAGTCCTGTTCCCGCCCTCGCCGTCGACCTCGATCGAGACGTTGGCGTCGACCCTTATCGTACCTCCCTCTTCAGTGTCGAAGACGTCGAGGTACTCCAGTATCTCACGTAGCTTGTCGACGAAGCCTCTCGCCTCCTCGGGGGTTTCGAGGTCGGGCTCAGTGACTATCTCCATAAGGGGAGTACCCGACCTGTTGTAGTCGACGAGTGTGTGGCTCGCCGACTCTATCGAGCCTCCCTTGTGGACGAGAGAGCCGGGGTCTTCCTCCATGTGGGCGCGGCGTATACGTACCTCCTTCTCGTCGTCTCCGACCCTCAGATCGACAGAGCCGTCCTGGTTTATCGGAGCGTCGTACTGTGTGATCTGGAAGTTCTTCGGGAGGTCGGGGTAGAAGTAGTTCTTCCTGTGGAAACGCGTCTCGTCGGCTATCTCGCAGTCGAGTGCCTTTCCGACCATGACGGCGTACTCGACAGCCTTCTGGTTGACGACGGGAAGTGATCCGGGGAGTCCGAGACAGACGGGACACGTATGTGTGTTCGGCTCGGCGTTCTCGTAGTCGGTCGAACAGCCGCAGAACATCTTCGTCTGGGTGTCGAGCTGAACGTGAATTTCGAGTCCTATCGTGACGTCGAGACTCTCCCCGGGTTTAGCGCTCATCGGGTCAAGATTGACCAGATACGTATAAAAGACTGTTGCTACTCCTACTCTCGTCGAGTGACGTGGCTTCTAATCTTCATCCTCGCCAGTGCCGACCTCCGTGACCGTTCCCACACCCTTGCTCTTGCCCTCACGGAAGACGAACCTCTGCCCCTCTTTCACCATGTAGGGTCGGAACTTGAACCTCAGCTTAGCCTTTCCTTCTTGACCCGGGAGGAGATGTCCGCCCTCGGGCTCGAAGACGGCGGCTTCGGAGACTGTTTCGAGATGTACGACGGGCTCGTATCCCTCCCTTATACGTGTGGGATGGTTGAGTACCATGACCTCCGCCTCGAACTCACGTACGCTCTCGGCGTCGGGGTCGGAGGTCAGAGCCATTCCGCGGCTTATCTCGACCTCGTCGACCTCCTTGCCCTTGAGAGCCACGCCGACTATGTTTCCGGGCTTTGCCTTCTCGACCCTGTGGTAATGCATCTCTATGCTCCTGACCTCTGCGCGCCGGAAGTCGCCGTCCGACGTCGGACCCAGGTAGACCTCGTCGCCGACCTCGACCTCGCCCTGCTTGACGGTACCGCTCGCCACGGTTCCGACCCCCGTGACCTCGTAAGTTCTGTCTATGTACATCTCGAACTTCTCGTCGCTCTCGATCTCGCCGTGTGTCTTCGGAAGCTCCCTGAATATCTCATCGAGAGTGTCGAGACCTTCCATGCTCACCGCACTCGTTCTCACTATCGGGACTATCACACCGCGTGGCAGACGGTCTACGGCGGTCTCAACACCCCTGTCCTCGACGCTGTGAGGTATCTTTCCGACGTTCTTGAGGAGTTCGGCGACTTCGTCCTCGACCTCTTCGATCCTGTCGTCTGAGACGAGATCTGACTTCGTGACTGCGACTATTGTCGGAAGGTCGGCGGCGAGAAGAATCCCGAGGTGCTCGCGCGTTATATGTGTGGGACCGTCGTCTGCGGCGACTGTGACGAGTCCGTAGTCGAGCTTCTGACCCATTATTCCTCTTATAGTCGTCTTGAGCCACGGCTCGTGTCCGACGGTGTCGACGAAGCTCACGAGCTTCTCGGAGTTCTCGACGACGCTAGACCTCTCGCGTTTCGAGAGCGGGTTGTTCATCCTCACCGGCTCCTCTGACCCCGACTCGAAGCCGTAGACTCCGTAGCTCAGATCCGCCGAGAGACCCCTGTCCATCTCGTGAGGCTGGACGTCGAGGTAGACACGTGTGCTCCCGTCTCCGTCGTCGGGTGTTCCCGTCACTAAGCTCCCGACGAGTGTCGACTTGCCGTGGTCGACGTGTCCCGCGGTTCCGACGACTAAGTGGTCTTTGTCCTCGTATGCGTTCGTGATACTAACGACGGCGACCTCCCCGGTTCCGACGTCGTGAGTCTCGACTTCACGTAGGGCGGCGTCTGCCTCTCCGGCTATCACAGACAGAACACTTATGCTCTCGTCGAGCTCTTCGTCGCTGATTCCTTCGAGACCTCCGTCGTCGGTCACACCCACGACGTAAGTAGCCGATCCTCCCCCCGTGAGGATACGGTGTTTCATCTGTGCAGCAAGAGATTCGAGACGCCCGGATTCGAGGTGAGTCTGTCTTTCGAGCCTTTCCTTGAACTCTATGTTCTCACGCTCGCCGTCCTCGACGAGCCGGGCTAACTCCATACACTACGTTTGTGTGGTGGTAACAAAAGTCTTCCCCCCTAACCGACCTCGTAACTCCTTATCGTGCTGTTCGACCCGTCGTACTCGCCGACTACTGTGACTGTGGTTCCCGAGTCTGGGTTTAGGTTTATCGTATCGCCGATGTCGCTACTCCCGACCGGAGCCCACGTACTGTCTATTTTCGATTTGTCACTTCCAGTATACCTCACGTATATCCTGTCCGCCCTCGGTGCCGTGATAAGTGTGATATTCACGCTGCCTCCTCTCTCCTCTATCGCTACACCCGCCTGAGCGTTCTGGTTGACCTCACCTCCTAGGTTCATAAACGTAACCCCGGCTACCGCGGCTATTATCACCGTGATAGCTACCATGAGTACCACGCCTATGACGGGTGAGACACCTCTGTCTTGCTTCAGTCTGCGCCTCCGTATCATTCCCCAAACTTACACAGTAATTATGTATAAATCTGTCTCACTCACAGACGCACCGAGACACTTCGGCATATTTATGGGTTCAGCACCTCCTCTCAGAACTAATGAGGCTACACGAATATCAGGCTAAGGAGATCTTCGCCGACGCGGGGATTCCGACGCCCGAAGGCGTCGTCGTCTCGACGCCCGAGGACGCGCGAGAAGCCGCCGACGAGATAGGAGGAACCGTCGCGGTCAAGGCACAGGTTCACGTAGGAGGACGTGGAAAGGCAGGCGGAATAAAGATAGCTTCGTCGCCCGACGAGGCTGAGGAAGCCGCCGACGAGATACTCGGGATGGATCTCAAGGGTCACACCGTCGAGGAGGTTCTCATCGAGGAAGGAGTCGACATCGAAGAGGAGTTCTACGTCGGGATCACGATGGATCGCGGAGAGGGTCAGGGTGTCGCTATGGTCTCGTCGAAGGGCGGTGTCAACATAGAGGAGGTCGCCGAGGAGGAGCCCGAGGCGATAGCACAGAACCACATCGATCCTGCCTACGGATTACAGGGATTCGAGGCTCGTGAGTGCGTCTACAACACCGACATACCCGACGAGGCGACGAGAGGCGTCTCGGCTGTACTCTCGACACTCTACGAGATATGGGACGAGAACGACGCAGAGGACGCCGAGATAAACCCCCTGATGCTCACGGGAGACGGCGACCTGATCGCAGCCGACGCAGTTCTCAACATAGACGGATCGTCTCTCTACAGACACGAGGATC
This sequence comes from Halorutilales archaeon Cl-col2-1, assembly GCA_041891055.1. GTDB lineage: Archaea > Halobacteriota > Halobacteria > Halobacteriales > Afararchaeaceae > Afararchaeum. The sequence continues at coordinate 1,879,046 of CP169074.1, forward strand.
TCGCCGAACTCGAAGAGGAGTCCTTCGACGACGAGTTCGAGGCTAAGGCGAGCGAAGAGGGATTCGACTACGTCCGTCTCGACGGAAACGTCGGAATAATAGGAAACGGAGCGGGTCTCGTGATGACGACGCTCGACCTCGTAGACCACTTCGGAGGCAAGCCCGCCAACTTCCTCGACATAGGAGGGGGAGCGCGCGCGGATCGCGTCCAGTCGGCACTCGAACTCGTCTTCGACGACGAGAACGTCGACGCAGTCCTCTTCAACATCTTCGGAGGAATCACGAGATGTGACGAGGTCGCACAGGGAATAAACGAGGCTCTCGAAAGCTTCGACGAGCTTCCGAAGCCACTCGTCGTACGTCTCACGGGTACAAACGAGACCGAGGGAAGAGAGATCCTCACCGAGAGGGTCGAGACACGTGAGGAGCTTGAGGACGCCGTAAAGACAGCAGTTGAACTCGCCGAAACAGGAGGTGACCAGTAATGAGCGCACTAGTCGATGAAGACACGCGTGTGATAGTACAGGGAATAACCGGAAGCGAAGGTAAGTTCCACGCCGAACAGATGATGGAGTACGGCACCAACGTAGTCGCTGGTGTCACTCCCGGAAAGGGCGGACAGGAGGAGCTCGGGGTTCCCGTCTACGACACGGTCAAGGAAGCCGCCGAGGAGGAAAACGCCAACACCTCGATAATCTTCGTTCCTCCCGCCTTCGCCGGAGACGCTGTGATGGAGAGTCTCGACGCTGACCTCGACCTCTCGATAGCGATAACCGAGGGGATACCCGTCCACGACATGGTACGTGTCAACCGCCGTCTCCAGGAGGTTGACACACATCTCGTCGGACCCAACTGCCCCGGAGTCATAACCCCTGGTGAGTCGAAGGTCGGAATAATGCCCGGCAACATATTCGAGAGCGGCAAGGTGGGACTCGTCTCGCGCTCGGGTACTCTGACCTACCAGATAGTCGACTCCCTCACGAGGAGAGGAATAGGACAGAGTACCGCTATAGGAATAGGCGGAGATCCTATAATAGGGACGTCTTTCACCGACGCTCTCCAGCATTTCGAGAACGACGACGAGACAGAGGCTGTCGCTCTCGTGGGTGAGATAGGAGGCTCCGACGAGGAGGAAGCCGCCGAGTGGGTTGACGAGAACATGTCGAAGCCAGTCGTCGGATTCATAGCAGGCAGGACAGCGCCTCCCGGCAAGCAGATGGGACACGCCGGAGCCATAGTCAGCGGAAGCTCCGGAACTGCTGAGTCGAAGATCGCTGCGTTCGAGGAAGCAGGCATAGAGGTCGCCGACACTCCCGACGAGGTCGCTGACTCGATAGAAGAGATACTCTAAACACAGAGTACACAGACTCGACTCACCACCTTTTTGGTGGTTGAGACTGGTATCCTAAGTAATGCCGTTGGGAGACGCCCCCCAGACTTCCTACGACGACTCGGGTCTCCGTCTCAAGGTCGATCTTCACGTCCACTCCGACGCGTCACACGACGGACGCTCGTCTGTCGAGTCGATACTCGAACGCGCGAGTGAGATCGGACTAGACGCCGTAGCTATTACTGACCACGACAGTATCTCCGAGTCTCTCCGTGCTCACGAGATAGCCTCGGAGTACGACATCATAAGTATACCCGGTGTCGAGATATCGACCTCTGACGGACATCTCCTCGCTCTCGGTATCGAGGATCTCCCCGAAATAGGGATGCCTATAGATGAGACGGTAGAGAGGGTACGTGACCTCGGAGGTCTCGCTGTCGTTCCTCATCCCTTCCAGAGGACTAGACACGGAGCGGGAAAGGTCGACGACTGCGACGCGATGGAGGTCTACAACTCACGTCTTCTCACCGGAAGGTCGAACAGGAAGGCGAGGAAGTACGCCGAGGCTAACGGCTTCACCCAGGTCGGCGGGAGTGACGCACACACCGTGAGCATGGTCGGGCGAACCTACACCGAGATACTCACTACGATAGACTCTAAGATAGAGACGAGCGAAAACGTCGTCGACTCACTCAGACAGGGTGTCACGAGCATCCACGGAAAGAGGACACCGATACATCTGAGCGCGAGACAGATAGCCAAGGGTGGGAGTAAGAAGGCGGCGAAGTCGCTAAAGTCGGCTGTCTCGGGTCTTCTCTAAGGAAAGGAAAGACAGCGAGAGTTCGATGACTCGCTGTACCCGTGCCCGTACGTGGGCATGGCTTCTTACGACGTTTCGAGGAGTGCGTCTGCGAGTCTCTCGGGATCGAACTTCTCCAGGTCGTCGTATCCCTGACCCGTTCCGAGGAAGAGTATCGGCTTCCCCGTGACCTTCGAGATCGAGATAGCCGCGCCACCCTGTGAGTCGGCGTCAGCCTTAGTGAGGACGGTACCGTCTATCTCGGCGGCGTCGTTGAACTCCCTCGCCCTGTTGACGGCGTCCTGTCCTGCGACCGCCTCGTCGACGAAGACCGTGAGATCGGGGTCGACCACACGGTCGATCTTACCCAACTGATCCATGAGATCCTGGGAGGTATGGAGCCTCCCGGCTGTGTCGCCGAGGACGACGTCTATTCCGTTTGCCTCGGCGTACTCGACGGCGTCGTATATCACTGCGGCGGGGTCTCCTCCCTTGTCGTGTTTTATGAGCTTCTTTCCGAGGTTCTCGGAGTGCTGCTCTATCTGTTCGTTCGCGCCCGCCCTGTAGGTGTCTCCGTTGGCGAGTACACTCGATATACCTCTGTCTTCGAGTCTCCTCGCTATCTTGGCGATTGTCGTTGTCTTTCCGACCCCGTTCACTCCCGTGAAGATCACGACGACGGGCTTGTCGGCTTCTTCGACGTATGTGTCGAACTCCAGACCGTCTACGTCGAGTACGTCGACGAGTGCGTCGTGGAGAGCCTCGGTGACTATCTCGTCGGTCGACTCCCTCCATTTCCTCTTCTCACCGACTAAGCTCTCCTCGACGTCTTGGGTTATGGTGTCGGCGACGCCGACCTCGACGTCGCTCGAAAGAAGTGCTCTCTCTAGCTCCCAGAGAGGGTCTTCGAGGTCTTCCTCCTCTATTATGAAAGACCTCTCAGTGACGAGTGTCTTAGCCTTCTGAGTGATCGAGGTCGACGACTCCTCGTCTTCGTCTACATCAGACTCCGTCTTCTCTTCGGTCTCCTCCTCAGCCACAGCCTCGGACTTGGCGGAAGTGGAAGTCTCCTCTTTCTCGGACTCAGAGGTCTCCGTGTCGGTTTCTTCCACAGCCTCGGACTCGACCTCCTCGGCTTTCTCCTCGACGCTCTCGTCTACGTCGTCACGGAAGCTTGAGAGCTTGTCCTTGAGGCTGTCGAACATCTCTACCTACTCCTATTCTTCGTCCTGCTGCATCTGCTGCTGCTGTTGCTGCTGAGCCATCTGTGCCTGCTGCTGTATCTGCTGTATCTCCTGAGTCTTCTGCTCTATGTTGTCCTCGGCACTCTGTTTCTCTTCCTTGAGGTCGTCTCTCTTCTTCTCGAGCTTCTCGACAGCCTCCTCGGGTCCGACCTCGACGTTGACTCCCGCGCCTATTCCGACTACGACGTCGTCTACGTTGTCGACAGTCGCGGGTATGTAGGTGTCGCCTCCGAGAGGTAGAAGGATCTCGGAGCCCTCTTCGAGGTTTTCGAGCGACTCTATCGCGTCGTCACATCCCTCTATCTCGTCTTCGAGTGTCTCTACGAGTTCGCGGAGTTCTTCTATCTCGCCCGCGAGCTCACTGTACGCCTGCTGTAACTGCTGCTGTTGTTGCATGCTCATTTTAATCAGTCTCCTGTCGTCTTAGTTTAGCTGTCTTCGTCTATAAATCCCAGAGCCTCTTCAATCCTTCCAAGCTCTGGTCCTGTCGTCTCGGCTCCAACCACGTACCCCTTCGAGTTGGCTATAAGACCGCTTCCCACAAGAGGGGTTCCGTAGTTGACCGTACCTATGTCGACGGGCACCTCGAAGACATCTTCGAGATATTCTACCTCGTCGTCGTTCGACTTGGGATGTACGAGGACGCCCTCGTCTGTCGCCACACCCGCGGAGCCGACGGTATCGAGACCCGCTACGGTTCCCTCGTGAACCTCGACGCCGAGAACGCCGGCTATCTCGTCCTTCGCATCCTCCGAAAGCTCAGGACTCACGAGGGCGGCGTTGTCGTTCGCTAGGACTGTGTTTCCGACCGCAGTATGGCGTCCCGATATTCTCTCGACGTTGACCCCGGTAATGTCTCTGATCTCTCTTATCTCCCTGTCCAAGGCGTTAGAAGAAACAGCGATGCCCTCGGTGTTTCCTTCCGCCATAGTACCGAGGACTGACGAACCGTTGATGGTTCCCGTGTAAACGTTTTCGACGCCGAGTTCGTCGGCGACCTCTTCGGCTCTCGACTCGTCTATCTCGGAGGTCACGAGTAGAGATCTGTCTGTCGTGACACCGAAGACGCCTAAGAACGGGCTCCCGTTGAACTCGGCTCTTAACATTAGATTAGTTTACTCAGCTATCTCGGCTTCGACGACTCCGTCGTCGAACTTGGCGGCTCTGACACGTACCTTTGAGGGAGGACTCGAACGTCCGTTCGACCAGACTTCCTCGTTTATAGACGAGTCGAGGTTGATCTCGTCCTCGTCAGCCTTGAGGTGTTTCGAGAGATGGTCGCGGATGATCTTCATAGCCTCGTCGGCTCTCTCGTACTTCTTCGCCTTCTTGGCGTCCCTAAGCGGGACGTTCATGACTCTCTCTTCCATTGTTTACTCGTCTAGGTCGCTACGTCTCCAGTTCCTTCTCTTGGGATTCCTCACGACGTCCTGGTTCGTCTTCATTATGACCCACGCAGGAACCCTCGAGTTCTGCTTGTTCGCCTTCGCGAGACGTTTCTTCTTCGCCTTGTTCTTCTTGGTCATGTTGGCGACTATGTCAGCACCACATAAATCTGTTATCTTCCTGTCTCCCACGTAGTCAGTCAGTCCTCACGACACCCAGGGTCTCGCCGTCGCCTGTCGACGAACAAGAATCGACAGTCTCGACTGATATCTTCTCTATCTCTGAGGAGTTGCCCGGTATATCCACCCTGAGCTTGTCCTTCGAAGTAGTCAGACCCCAGATAACGTCGGGAACTCGGTTGAACGTCCTGACGCTTCTCCCACCGTAACAGACCTCGTACGGTACATCCGTCTGGCGCGGGAGAACCGACGGATTACTCACTTCTAAATCACCCACGACGACCGGAAACGCTGCCTCGCCCAACGAACCCCACTTGTTGAACTCCGCCTTGTCGTTCGGGTCTAGGGAGTAAGATGGATCGGGCTGTACGAAGTCGAAGCCTACGAGGAGTACGCCCACTAGGAGTATTCCGACCACGATTTTCTTGTACGTATCTGTCGTCATCCTCCACTCCTTGACCCTTCCGAGACCTATGAACCCCAAGACGAGAGGCGGAACAACTACGAGGAAGAACATCGGAGCCGCAAAACCCGTGAAAGACATCAGCGACCTCACGAAGCCGAGGTAGATCACGAAGCCGACACCGTAGAGCGTCGTAACCGCGTAGTAGTACCCCGTCGTTATCACTAGTCCGAAGCCGAGGAAGTAGAGGACTGACTCCGTGAGTGGTGACAGCATCTGATGGAGTAAGAACGCGGTGAGACCGGAGAAAGCTTACGGTTTAAGATTTAGAGCTCCTTGAAGAAGCTCTTGACACCTCTCTTCGCTCCTCTAACCGAAGCTATGTGTCTCGCTGCGACCGTCTTCTTGAGGAGGCGCGCTGCGACCCCGCCGAAGACATTTCCGTTCACCATAGCGACCGCCTCACGTCCCACAGAGACGAGCGTCCCGGGGTCGTTTAGCTCTAACTCCTTGAGGCCGTCGCCGTCTATCTTCCTCAGTATGTTCTCGGCACATACGTCCGCCTCGTCCTCCGCCGCCCAAGCCGTCTGTGGTGCTCTGTTTCCGTTGGTGTCTTCGACAGCCGCAGCGTCTCCTATTACGAATACGTCGTCGGCGTCGACCGACTCGAGGTACTCGTCGACCTTGAAGGCGTTTCTCTCGGCGTCCTCGGTCTCTATGTCGATGTCGAACTCCCTCGCCGTCAGACCGCCCGCCCAGATCAGCATGTCGTACTCTATCGGGTCACCCTCGTCAAGACGCACCTCGTTGTCGGTGACCTCGGTTATGGGGTCGCCCGTCTTCGTCTGTATCCCCTTCGAGCGCAGGAGTCTCTTTATATGTGACCTCAGACGGTCGTCGACGCTGGGTCCCGGCATGACCTCGTCGAGAGCCTCTATTATGTTCACAGTAACTTCCCCTTCCCTGACCTCTGCGTCGTCTATGACGTCTGCTATCTCTCCCGCCGTCTGTATACCTGAGAGACCCGCCCCTCCGATGACGACACGTTTCTCGGCACCCTCCTTCGCCTCCTCGACTATCTCCTCTAGCTCGTGTCTTATGCTGAAGCCGTCGCCGAGGCTCCGGAGAGTGTGGGCATTCTCCTCCATCCCCGGAATTCCGTAGAAAGCAGTACGCTGTCCGAGTGCTATAACGAGGTAGTCGTACTCGATCTCGTCGTCTTCTAAGACAACCTTCTTCTCCTCGAACTCGAATCCCTCGACCTCCGACTCGACGAATTTCTCCCTATCCTTCTTTATCTCGTCCATGGGTATGGCAATCTCCTCGTCGACCGACGGGTCGTATATGACTCTGTGAACTTCGTGGCGCACGAGGTGGTAGTCGTTCTTGTCGATCCAGACGATCTCGTCGTTGTCGTCGAGGCTACTCCTGAGACGTTTAACCACGGTCGCGCCCCCGTATCCCGCGCCGAGAACTACTACCCTGTTCATATACCTTTTAGAGTCTTGACCACAAAACGTCTATCGGTAGGAATCAACTCACTACTATCGATTGTGTATATCTATCTATCGTTGCAATTCGGGAAGTATGTAAACAGTCCCCAAGGCATCGAAATAAAGCAAGAGTTTTATTATACCGATCCCCGATATACACAGTGGAACAGACTTTTTCACGGGAGAAAGAATGAGCACGTTCAACGTCACTGACCACGACATGGCGCCCGAGCACATCTTGCTCGACGACGACGAGGTCGAGGAGGTTCTGGAGAGGTACGATCTCGAAAAGCCCGAGCTCCCCAAGATACGGGAGAGCGACGCCGGCTTGTCGAACCTCGACGCCGAGGTCGGCGACGTCATCAAGATTGTCAGGGAGTCGTGGACTACCGACAGAGCCGTCACATACAGACTTGTCATAGAGGACTAAAACAAAAATGAGCTTGGACAGAGGAAAGCTAGCCGACGCTTACTTCGGACAGGAACGCCTCGCACAGCACCATATCTCGTCGTTCAACAACTTCCTTGAACACGGGATGCAGAGGGTTGTCGACGAGCAGGAGACGATAGATACCGACATAGGTGAGAAGGAGGGTGAGGAAGAGGTCTACATAAAGCTCGGAGAGGTCGAGGTCGGAACACCTATGGTGAGAGAGGCAGATGGAAGCGAGGAGACACTCTACCCGCAGGAGTCGCGTCTCAGGAACATAAGTTACAGCGCGCCTCTGAGGATGGAGATGCAGATCGTCGAGGGCGACTACGAACACGAGCCCGTCAAGACGACTATAGGCAAGATGCCTATAATGATAAAGAGTAAGAACTGTAACCTCGCGGGACTCGACGACGACGAGCTAGTCAAGACAGGAGAGGACCCCGTTGACCCCGGAGGCTACTTCATAGTCAACGGGAGCGAGCGTGTCCTGATGACGAGCGAGGATCTCGCGCCCAACACTATACTCGCCGAGAAAGACACTAAGTACGGCGACGATATACAGGTCGCGAAGGTCTTCTCACACAGACAGGGATACCGCGCCCTCGTGACTGTCGAGAGAGGACGTGATTCGCTCCTCAACGTCGGATTCCCGAGCGTCTCGAACGACATAAACTTCGTCACACTCGTACGTGCTCTCGGACTTGAGACCGACGAGGAGATAGTCAACTCTGTCTCTAACGACCCCGAGATAGTCAAGTTCATGCTCGAAAATCTCGAAGAGGCGGAGGTTCAGACACAGGAGGAGGCGATGGAACTCCTAGGCGAGAAGGTCGCGAGCGGACAGGCGAAGGACTACCAGAGAAAGCGCGCCGACTACGTCATAGACAGATATCTACTCCCTCATCTCGAGGACGTCAGTGAGAACGACGAGGAGGTCAGGATAGCGAAGGCGCATTACCTCTGCCGTATGGCGGAGACGTGTTTCGAGCTCGCACTCGGCAGGAGGGAGCCCGACGACAAGGATCATTACTCGAACAAACGTCTCAAGATATCCGGAGACCTGATGCAGGATCTCTTCCGTGTCGCTCTCAACAAGCTCGCGCGCGACGTCAAGTACCAGCTCGAACGTGCCAACATGAGAAACCGCGAGCTACGTGTCGACACCGTCGTCCGTAGCGACGTACTCACCGAGAGACTCGAACATCCACTCGCTACGGGTAACTGGGTCGGAGGACGTACTGGTGTCGCACAGCTTCTCGACAGGTCGAACCACATGGCGATACTGAGCCATCTCAGACGTGTCGTCTCACCCCTCTCACGCGGACAGCCCCATTTCGAGGCGCGCGACCTACATCCGACACAGTGGGGACGTATCTGCCCGGGTGAGACACCAGAGGGACCTAACTGTGGACTCGTGAAGAACTTCGCCCAGTCGGTCGAGATATCGAAGGGGCTTGAAGACGACACACACGTACGTGACACACTCTCCGACCTCGGAGTCGAGAGGATACATACTTCGCCGACCTCCTCGGACGCAGGAGCTGAGTCTGACTCCGAGTCCGAGGCAGAGGCGGAGGAGTCCAACGACGTCGAAACCGAAGAGATTCCCGAGACAGAGGAAGCAGAAGCATAACAATATAACATGAGTTCGGAAACCTCGAAAGTATACATAGACGGAAGTCTCGTAGGAACCCACGAGAGACCCGAGGATCTCGTAGAGAGCCTCAGGCAGGAGAGAAGACGCGGAAACATAAGCGACCAGGTCAATATATCGATAGACAAACGCACGAAGGAGGTCTTCGTCGACACCGGACCCGGAAGGGCACGCCGCCCTCTAGTAGTCGTCGAGGACGGTGAGCCTCTCGTCACACAGGAACACATAGACGCGCTCGAAAACGACGAGATAGAGTTCGAGGATCTCGTCGAGAAGGGGTACGTCGAGTACATAGACGGAAACGAGGAGGAAGACCTCCTGATCGCCGTAGACGAGGACGAGCTTACCGAGAACCACACCCACCTCGAACTCTACCCGTCGCTAATATTCGGAATCTGTGCGGGAATGATCCCGTACCCCGAACACAACGCCTCGCCACGTATAACCATGGGAGCGGGAATGGTGAAGCAGTCGCTGGGTCTTCCGGCGGCGAACTACCGAGTCCGTTCGGACACTCAGTCGAACCTTCTCCATTACCCACAGCTCTCGATGGTCACGACACAGACATCGGAGTCGATAGGCTACGACGACCGTCCTGCGGCACAGAACTTCGTCGTCGCGGTGATGTCTTACGAGGGCTTCAACATTGAGGATGCCCTCATACTCAACCAGGGAAGCGTCGACAGGGCACTTGCGCGTTCACACTTCTTCCGTATGTACGAGGCGGAGGAACGCGGCTACCCCGGTGGACAGGAAGACAGATTCGAGATTCCTGAAGATGACGTCCGTGGACACAAGGGAGAGGACGCCTACACACACTTAGACGACGACGGACTCGTAAACCCTGAGACTGAGGTCGGACAGAGCGAGGTTCTCGTCGGCAAGACTTCACCGCCGCGTTTCTTAGAGGAGCCCGACACGATGGCGGGTCTGTCGCCCCAGAAGAGACGTGAGACGAGTGTGACGATGAGGTCGAACGAGAAGGGAATCGTCGACACGGTGATGCTGATGGAGGGTCAGGAGGGCAACAAGGTCGCGAAGGTACGTGTGAGGGATGAGAGAATTCCCGAACTCGGAGACAAGTTCGCCTCGAAACACGGACAGAAGGGTATCACGGGACATATAGCTCCACAGGAGGACATGCCCTTCACCGAGGACGGCATAACACCCGATCTGATCATAAACCCCCACGCGCTCCCGTCACGTATGACTGTGGGGCACGTCTTAGAGATGCTCGGCGGAAAGGTCGGTGCTCTCGAAGGAAGACGTATAGACGGAACTGCCTTCACGGGTGAGGACGAGGAAGATCTCAGAGAGTCGCTCGAGGAACGCGGATTCAAGTCGTCGGGCAAACAGACGATGCACTCGGGTATCACGGGCGAGAAGATAGACGCCGAGATATACACCGGAATCATTCTCTACCAGAAGCTCCACCACATGGTGAGCAAGAAGATACACGCGCGCTCACACGGTCCCGTCCAGGTTCTGACACGTCAGCCCACCGAGGGACGTGCGAGAGAGGGTGGTCTACGTATAGGAGAGATGGAGCGCGACGTCCTGATAGGACACGGCGCTGCACTCACACTCAAGGATCGTCTCCTCGACGAGTCGGATCGTGAGATGATCTACGTCTGTTCGAACTGTGGAATGACTGCGACAGAGGACGTACGTCAGAACCGCGTCTACTGTCCCAACTGTGACTCGGAGACAGGAATACACGAGGTCGAGATGAGCTACGCCTTCAAGCTACTACTCGACGAGATGAAGTCGCTCGGAATAGCACCGCGCCTCGACCTAGAGGACGCGGTTTAGGTTAAACCAACTAACAACAATAATTATGAGTACGAACACAAGTCCCAAGAAGATTAACTCGATCGACTTTGGGCTAATGAGTCCCCAGTCGTACCGTGATATGAGCGTCACGAAGATAATCACGGCTGACACTTACGACGACGATGGCTTCCCGATAGACATGGGTCTGATGGATCCACGTCTCGGCGTCATAGATCCGGGTCTCCAGTGCAAGACGTGTGGGAAACGGTCGGGTCAGTGTGAAGGACACTTTGGACACATAGAGCTCGCCGCGCCCGTGATACACGTCGGCTTCTCGAAGCTCATCAGACGTCTCCTCAGAGGTACATGCAGGGAGTGTTCACGACTACTCCTCACAGAGGATCAGAAAGACGAGTTCGACGAGAAGCTTGAGAAGACGAGGTCGTTCAACCAGGATCTCAGCGATGTCACCAAGAGTGCTATAAGGGCGGCGAGGAAGAACGACTTCTGTCCCTACTGTGGTGAGGAACAGAAGAAGATCAAACACGAGAAGCCGACGACCTACTACGAGGACGGTCACAAGCTGATGCCGTCGGACGTCAGAGACCGTCTCGAACGTATACCCGACGACGACCTCGAAGCCATAGGCATAGACGCCGAGGACTCACGTCCCGAGTGGATGATTCTCACAGTCCTCCCCGTACCTCCCGTGACCGCACGTCCGTCGATAACACTCGACAACGGACAGAGAAGCGAGGACGACCTCACCCACAAGCTCGTCGACATAATACGTATCAACCAGAGATTCATGGAGAACCGAGAGGCGGGATCGCCCCAGCTCATCATAGAGGATCTCTGGGAGCTTCTCCAGTACCACGTCACGACCTTCATGGACAACGAGATATCGGGTACTCCTCCCGCACGCCACAGGTCGGGGAGACCCCTCAAGACACTCTCCCAGAGGCTCAAGGGCAAGGAGGGACGTTTCAGAGGCTCTCTCTCCGGAAAACGTGTCAACTTCTCTTCGCGTACAGTCATCTCTCCCGATCCGACTCTCTCGGTCAACGAGATAGGAGTTCCCGAGAGCATAGCCAAGGAGATGACACAGAGCATGACCGTCACCCACAACAACATAGAGGAGGCGGTCGAGTACGTACGTCGTGGTCCCGAGAACCACCCCGGTGCGAACTACGTCAAGAGGAGCGACGGAAGACGTCTCAAGGTCACCGACACGAACTCCGAGAACCTCGCAGAGAGGATGCTCGAGGAGGACGACGACGGCAACATACGTGGCATCGGATGGACGGTCGACAGACAGCTCAAGGACGGCGACATAGTACTCTTCAACCGACAGCCCTCGCTCCATCGCATGTCGATGATGGCACACGAGGTCGTCGTGATGCCCCACAAGACCTTCAGGCTCAACACGACGGTCTGTCCGCCGTACAACGCCGACTTCGACGGCGACGAGATGAACATGCATGTCCTCCAGAGCGAGGAGGCGCGTGCCGAGGCGCGTATACTCATGAGGGTTCAGGAACACATACTCTCACCGCGTTTCGGAGGTCCGATAGTCGGAGCGATACAGGATCACATCTCGGGACTCTACCTCCTCACACACGGAGAGAGACAGTTCGACGAGTCGGCGGCACTTGACCTCCTGAGGATGACGACGGTCGACAACCTACCCGAGCCCGACGGAACCGAGGACGGCGACGAGTACTGGACCGGAAAGACGATCTTCTCGCTCATACTCCCCGAAGGTCTCGACATGGAGTTCGAGTCGTCGGCAGGTGACACCGTCGTAATCGAGGACGGCGAGCTACTCGACGGCACTATAGACGAGAACGCGATGGGAAGCTTTGTCGGAGAGATAATAGACCTCGTAACCAAGGTCTACGGTGAGTCACGTTCGGCTCAGCTAATAGACGACGCATCGTCGCTCGCTATACGCGCTATAATGCATTTCGGCTTCTCGTTCGGAATCGACGACGAGGATCTCCCCGAGGAGGCACACGAGGAGATAGACGCCTCTATAGTCGAAGCCGAGAAGGAGGCAGAACGTCTCATAGAGACCTACGAACGCGGCGAGCTAGAGTCGCTCCCGGGACGTACTCTTGAGGAGACACTTGAGATGAAGATAATGCAGGCTCTCGGAAAGGCACGTGACTCGGCGGGAGAGATAGCCGAGGACTACCTCGAAGAGGACAACCCCGCCGTCGTGATGGCGGAGTCAGGAGCACGTGGATCGATGCTCAACCTCACACAGATGGCAGGCTGTGTCGGACAGCAGGCTGTGAGAGGCGAACGCATAAACAGGGGATACGAGAACAGGACTCTTCCTCATTTCGAGGAGGGTGACCTGTCGTCCGACGCGCGCGGCTTCGTCGAGCACTCGTACAAGGAAGGTCTCGAACCCAAGGAGTTCTTCTTCCATTCGATGGGAGGACGTGAGGGACTCGTCGACACTGCGGTTCGTACCTCGAAGTCGGGATACCTCCAGCGCAGACTCATAAACGCGCTCCAGGAGATAGAGGCACAGTACGACGGAACCGTCCGTACTACGAACGGCGACATGGTTCAGTTCGAGTACGGAGAGGACGGTACAGATCCGATGAAGATGCCGAAGGGAGAGGAGATAGACGTCGATGCGGTCGTCGACAGAGTCCTCGAAGCCGAGTTCGACGACGAAGAGCCCGAGTTCGTGAGCGGCGACTAAAATAAGAGTAAGAGAGTGATAAAAACATGTCAGTAGAACCCGAGACAGTCGAGTCGAAGCTCGAAGACAGCGAGCTTCCTCAGAGACTCCACGACAAAGTCAAGGACGCAGTCGGCGAGGAAGAAGTCACGGAGGCACAGATCGACGAGATCATAGACCAGGTCGAGGACAGGTACAGGTCGACACGTATAGACCCGCTCGAACCCGTGGGTACCGTGAGCGCTCAGTCTATAGGGGAACCCGGAACCCAAATGACTATGAACACCTTCCATTACGCCGGAGTCGCCGAGATCGATGTCACACAGGGTCTCCCTCGTCTCATAGAGCTCGTCGACGCGAGGAAGGAGCCCGACACTCCGATGATGACGGTCTACCTCAAGGACGACTGGGCGACCGACCGAGAGAAGGCGCGTGAGGTCGTCTGGGACATAGAGTCGACGACTATACTCTCGCTCGGCGACATCTCTACCAACGTCGCCGAGATGGAGGTCTCTATAAACTTAGACGATGAGATGCTCGACGAGCGTCTCCTCTCAGTCGACGACATAGCAGACAAGATAGAGGCGGAGCTAGGTGTCGACGTCCGAGCGAACGGAACACGTGTCTCTTTCGGACCGTCGTCGCCGTCGTACCGCGAGCTTCTCCAGCTAATAGAACAGCTACGTGAGATCACGTTCAAGGGAATCGAGGAGATCGATAGGGTCGTCATACGTAAGGAAGACGTCGGCGACAGGGAGGAGTACGTCCTCTACACCGAGGGAAGTGCACTCAAGGACGTCATACAGGTCGAGGGGGTCGACGAGACACGTACGAGAACCAACAACATACACGAGATGGCTGATGTCTTCGGCATAGAAGCTGCGAGGAACTCCCTCATAGACGAGATGACCTCCACGCTCGAGGAACAGGGTCTCGAAGTCGACATTAGACACGAGATGCTCGTCGCAGACATAATGACGATCACGGGAGAGATACGTAGCATAGGAAGACACGGTATATCGGGTGCTAAGGAGAGCGTCCTGTCGCGTGCCGCCTTCGAGGTCACTGTCAACCAGCTTCTCGACGCCGCCGTTCACGGAGAGATCGACGACCTCGACGGAGTCATAGAGAACGTCATCGTCGGACAGCCCATAAAGCTCGGCACGGGAGACGTTGACCTCGTTATGGGACGTCCCGAGGACTAGTCCTCGTGTGCGCGTGAATCGGAAGATTCACGAATGTCCCGAGGATAGCACTAGCGACGACGAGTAGTCAGAGTAGAAAGACTCTCTTACTTACTGTTTCGAGACCGTCCAGCTACCTGACGCCGACATTCCGGTGTTACTCTCGCCGCTCCAGTCGCCCTCTATCTTCGACGAGTCGTCGGAGACGTCGCCCGACATGTCCATGTTCATCGTCATGTATGACATCGCACGTCCCGAGGCGTCAGCATCGACCTCACCGTCCGACACAGAGCCTTCTATGGGTCCCGAGGCGTCACCTTCTATGCTTCCCGAGACCTCGTTGTTCGAGTAGTCGACTGTGACTGTCATGTCGCCGCCGACGTTGACGCCTCCCGTCGCTTCGCCGCTCCAGCTTCCCGAGTACTCTACGGTTTCGGTTCTTCCGGAACTCTCGTCTTTACTGCTACTGTCCGAACCCGATCCGGAGTCGGAGCCGGAGTCGGACGTCGTCTCAGTCTCCGACTTCTCCCCATCGGTCTGGTCTCCGGATGAGTCGGAGTCAGAGTCGGAGCTTGTCTTCGTGTCGGATTCGGATGACTCGGTCTTTGTCTCCGACTTGGAGTCCGAATCCTCGCTCGAACTCGACGAATCGTCGTCTTCCGAACTGCTGTCCTCCGAAGACTTAGCTTCCCCACCTGCGCAGCCGGCTATTCCCCCCATTACAGAGGCACCCGTTAGTGCCAGAAACTGTCGTCTTTTCATGTTTCCCCCAATCCCACAGCGTTTGAAATACTGTGATGCACTCACAAATTCACCTCAGTTGCTATATAAGGGTTTCTAACGTTGTGTTAGTAATACAGACGTAGTACTATCGCCGTAACCCATTTTGCTACTACGAGAGTAATTGGAAATAGTCAACCGGCATACCTATATATCCTTATTTTAAATTAGCTATCCGTTGACCATGATGTACTGTTGTTACAATGGTGTGTAATCATGGGTGAAACAAAACATGAATAGGAAAAACAGAATCACTGCGATGTTTATAGCACTCGTAGTGGCTGTGTCGGTGACGGCGTTTGCAGCGCCCGCAGCGGCACAGAGCGTTGATAATATTGATCCGACCCTCTCCGACGAGAATGGAGACGGTCTGGATGACAGGGTATCGATAGATGTGACGGTTTCGAATGTTGGTAGCGGAGTGACGAATGTGACGCTTGGAGAGAGCAACTTTGACGTAGATGTATCGCCGACAGACACTGGACAGGACGATTTTGTGACCCTGTACGATACTGACGGTGACGGAACCGACGAGAAGGTTCAGTTCGTCAATATCACATCAGGAAGTGGTACCGACGCGACGTATACGGTAGTAGCCGACCTGTCGGGACAGTCCGACAGTGACACCGGTTCCGTTGATGTCGAACTCGGCGGAGGAACGGCTTCCTCTGCAACTTACACTGTAGTTGGTGGTTCTACACCCCCACCCTCGACTACGCCATCTGAAATCCGTAAGACACAGGATTCGACAGATAACGCAAACGGCAACCCCGGCGGAACAATAGACCTCGCGAACAACCCGACAGTCTACCAGGGAGAAGATGACGTCCACTGGGTAAACAGTGCAGGTAGCGTACCCAACACGCTCACAGGAGACGAGAACTCAGGAGCCGAGGGACAGCAGCTTGACCTTGTAGGCACGATACCGCAGAACCAGGAGACTGGAGTCTACGGTGGCGGTAGGGTCACAGTCTCGACGCCCCGCATAGTGTCGATGGATGTTGACAACGAGCAGGGACAGGGAGTCGCAGGAAGTGAAGTCCAGGAAGGAACAAATCTCTACGTCAGCACGACGTGGAACTACGACTCCGCAGAGGACGTCGAGCTCAGCGTAATGGACTCGACGGGAACAGAGGTTACCGGAGAAGCACTAGCTACGGGTCAGTCCGACACACGTAGTGGAGGAGCGGTTAATGATAACTTAGGTAACCGCTGGGAGATAAACACAGGAGATCTCGAAGCAGGAGAGTACACGATAGAAGTAGCCGGAGTCGACAGCCTTGACTTCGGAGACGCGACAAGGACAGCGACGATATCAATAACGTCGCAGGAAGATCCGTACCTAGAGCTTGAAGAAGACAGTGCGACACAGGGAGAGCGTGTCGACTACACTGTCAGAGCGTCTGACGCGGGTCTTTACCACGCAGTCGCGATAGACGAAGACGACCTACGTGACTCGGTCGACACGAGTGCTGGATCTAACGATCCCCTCGGAGTCTTCCGTAATGTTGGAGACACGCTGGATATCAGACGTGTGGACGGTTACGTAGTTGCGATGGTTGAGGTAGACGACTCCACAGGAGTAGCTACGGGAAGAATAGACACGCAGGATCTCGACGACACGTCGGTTGATGTCTACCTCTACGAGAGCACAGTCGCGGCAAACGACTACAGTACATCTAGCGCAGCGATAGACGCAGCGTACCACGATCTTACGGACGGTACCATAGACCTCGCTACTGACGACGAAGACGACAAGACGCTCAATGTCGAGGAAGCACAGGTAACTATAGACAACCCCGGAGCGACGTACGTGATAGGCTCCGAAGTTAACCTCAACGGAACAGCGTCGCAGGGACTTGACGAGGTCGCAGTCTACGTCAGAGACGAAGGCGACTGGCAACGTGTACTTACTGACACGGTTGAGTCCGACGGAACGTGGGAGGAAGAAGATGTCGCGCTGGATGCCCGTAGTGACATACTCAGCATTTCAGGAACCTACAGAATAGGAATCATAGACAAGCAGGACACTTCGAGAGCCGCAGTCACTGACGACGACGGCGAAACTGACTCAACTAACTTCCATAACGGCTACGCGAGGACACTCGACACGAGTGACTTCAACCAGGGAACATCCAGTCAGCGCTCCATACGTGTCCTCGAACCGAGCTTCCAGTATACTATACATCCAGTTGGAGGATCTGTTGCAGAAGAGGATGGTGAAATAAGAGTTACTGGTGAGGCAGTCGGTGCTGATGAAGTCGTAGTTGGGTTTGTTGGAGACAAGGGAGATGCTGCAGCTTATACGGTATCAGTAGATGACGACTATACCTTTGAGGAAGATCTTGAACTTACAACGACATCAGGTCATCCTGCCGATGAACCGATAAGACAAGGTACAGTAGTTGCTTTCGGTGTAGTTAACGGAAGAGACGACGAATTCGGTGATGGTACTGCTATGGGACGGCCTACAGAAACACCTCGGCAGTTTGCCGGTCTTGTTCCTGGATTTGATAACGATGTGAGTAGAGCTAGGGGTGGCCCCACCCGAACCTCTGGTCAGATAATAGAGCTACTACGTGCGGAATCAGTGGATGAAACCGGATCTGACGACCTCGGATATCCGTCGTCGTTCCGATACACAGATGGAAGCACGTCGATCAACGACGTAGTGCCTACGTCGCACTCCAACGTCACGGGAGTCGTCCCGATAGAGGTAGGAGAGACGATGATGGTACGCGGAACGACGAACCTCCAGCCCGACGACAACACGATAAGTGTTGAAGCGGTCTCTGGATCCAGCATGAACGAGATGCCTGTCGAGACGACGGACATGTGGAAGATGGAGAGCGGAGTCTGGTCTGTGACGATAGACACGACAGGACTTGAGCCGGGAACGTACGAGATCGAGTCTGACGACGGAGACTCGACTGACACTGTCATGGTAGAGATAGTCGCGGAAGGAGAGCGCAACGACGCGATGCTCTCCGACAAGCCGACACTCGCAGACAGAGTCAGTCAGCTCCAGAGCAACGTAGAGGAGCTCCAGACCGAGAACGAGGAGCTCAGCACGCAGGTAGACGAGCTAGAGACGCAGAACGAGGAGCTCAACACGCAGCTTGAGGACGCGCAGTCGGAGAACGAGGAGCTCAGCACGCAGGTAGATGAGCTTGAGCAGGAGAACAGCGACCTCCAGAGCCAGCTTGAGGAAGCCGAGAGTGGCGGACAGGGACAGCCTGGATTCGGAGTCGCAGCGACTCTGATCGCCCTCATCGGCGCTGGTCTCATAGCTCTCAGAAGAAAGAACGAGTAGAGTAGCGGTACCGACGTAGCAGAAAAGAAGTCTTTTTTATTTTAATCCCGCGCGGAGTCGAGAGTCTGTTTTACCTCTCTCTCGACGTTCTCCTGAGTCAGACTGTCGAGACTGACGTAGTCGCCACCCGACTCACGTGCTATCTCCTCTCCGAGACCCGTCTGTACGTATCCCGACTCGCCGTCTAAGACGACGACCTTGACGTTCTCAGAGCCGAGGAGACGTGATAGTCTTCTGACTTCCTCGACCGGGTCGCCGTCTTCGTGCATAGAGACGTTCGCCTTTCCGTCAGTAACGAGAACTAGAACCGGAAGAACTGCGTTGTCCGACTTCTTCGTCTCGTTCTGGATGACGTCATACGACTTCGAGAGGGCGTGACTCAGAGGTGTCCTGTCGCCCGTCGGAAGCTCCTTGAGATGGCGTGCAGCTATCTCGACGCTGTTAGTCGGCGGAAGAAGCACCTCGGCGTCGTCGCCCTTGAAGCCTATGAAAGCGACCTTGTCACGGTTCCGGTACGAGTCGTTGAGGAGCGACATGACTGCGCCCTTCGCCGTCTTCATACGTCCCTCGGCGTTCATGCTTCCAGACGCGTCGACTGCGAAGACGACGAGTGCCTGACGTCCTTCCTCACGTACCTTCTCGTGCAGGTCGTCCTTGCCCACTTCTGTCTTACCGCCTCTAGCCGCCGACCTGACTGTCGCGTCAACTGCTACGTCTATGTCTGTGTCGTCTGTGTCGCTCGCGCGTCTCGATCTGACGTATCTACCGGAGTCCGAGGTGGAAGAAGAGTGTTCGCCCGACTCGGTGCCGACTCGATCGGCGGTGTCTACGTCTATCTCAGGCGAGTCGGCATCGCCTACGTCAGCTACCGTCTCTGGCTTCGATCCCGGCTTAGCTTCTTCGGTCGGCACTTCCTCGCCCTCATCACTGTCTTCTGTCCCATCCGTCTCTCTTTCACTGTCACCGTCACGGTCTCGGGCACCGGTGTCCTCCTCTCGAGTCTCCCTTTCTCGTTCTCTTGTGTCACTGTCTCCGTCTCTGGCGTCATCATCACCCTTACCACCTTCTTCGTCACCGTCGTCGTTTTCCGACCCTTCGTCGTCATCCATCTCATTGTCGGACTCCGGATCACCGTCTTCCTCCCCCTCTTCTCCTTCGTCCATCCCGTCTTCGCTTTCTTCCTCCCCTTCCTCGTCAAAGCTCTCGTCCATGACGTCGTCGAGATCACGTGAGTCGCCGAATGGGTCGGTCTTCATCCTGTGGGGAAGGGTCAGACGCGCCGCTTCTTTGACGTCTTCTTCCCTCACCTTCTCCCTTTGGTCTAAGGCTGCGATCGCACGTGCCGTCCTCGTAGTTATTATGTCGGCACGGTATCCGTCGACTCCCGCCTCGGTACAGAGTTCAGCAATCTTCTGTCTCAGAGACGCGTCGATACCCACGCCCTCGCCGTAGATCTCTCTTCCCTCCTCGATCTTCTCTCTCAGACGTTCCTCGTCTCCTCTGTACTCCTCTATGACCGAGTCGGGGTCTCTCTCGAACTTCTCGGCTATCTCGACGACCTCGATACGTTCCTCTGGATCGGACGATCCGACGACATCGACCTGTAGACCGAACCTGTCGAGGAACTGGGGTCTCAGGCTCCCTTCCTCGGGATTCATGGTTCCGACGAGTATGAAGTCGGCGGGATGTTCGACCGAGACCCCCTCTCTCTCGACCTTGTTGACACCGCTCGCGGCGGCGTCGAGGAGAACGTCGACGAGATGGTCATCGAGGAGGTTGACCTCGTCTATGTAGAGAATCCCTCGGTTCGCGCGAGCGAGAATTCCGGGTTCGAGTGCGTTTACTCCCTCATTGAGTGCCTTCTCGACGTCTATCGATCCCACGACCCTGTCCTCTGTCGCCCCGAGAGGCAGATCGACGACGGGTGTGGGTATACTCTCGGTCTCAATCTCCTCAGGGTCTTTCTCCTTACAGTTCTCACACTGGAGATCGGGGTTCTCGGGATGACAGTTGAACTCACATCCTCTGACGACCTCTATCTCGGGAAGGAGACGTCCTAGCCCCCGGACTGCGGTGCTCTTGGCAGTCCCTTTCTCACCTCTTATGAGGACTCCCTGAAGGGGAGCTACCGAGTTGAGAAGAAGTGCCCTCTTGAGGCTGTCCTGACCCACTACAGCCGGAAACGGAAAGACTCGCATCTACCCGATATCGTCGTGTGTGTCTTATATCGGTTGGGATTCGACGAGGAATTAAAATTCGTTTGATTTAACACAACTGGGTTTGTACTCGTCTCCATATGAGGGTGGCTGTCTTCAGCGCGACGGACAACGAGATAGGGGCTATCGAGAGAGGGTACACGAGAGCCTCTGACTCAGCCGAGATAGATCTTGAGGTCAGAAGCAAGAGGGATCTCAAGGACGAAGATGAGAGGGAGGGGTTCCTCGAATTCTGTCTCGACTCCGACTTCGTTCTCCTCAACCTCCACGGACCCGAGGACAGCATGCCGGGGTACGAGGAGTTCATAGACGAACTCGATGACGAGGACAAGCCAGTCTGTGTCAAGTCGACGGGTGATCCCTTCGCTCTACGTGACACGACGGTCGACGACGAGGTACGTGACCGAATCTACGACTACATCGACAAGGGTGGAATCGTCAACCTCGAAAACCTACTTCTCTACTTAGCCGACAGATACGGCACCGAAGACGCCGGACACGACGATCCCGTCGAACTTCCGACCGAGGGCATCTACCATCCCGACTACCCCGGGATCGAGTACGAAGACTACTTAGAGACTCTCGACGACTCGAAGCCGACCGTCGGCGTCTGGTTCTACGAGTCCCAGTGGGTACACGGAAACACCGACTACATCGACGCCGTGGTACGTGAGATAGAGTCGAACGGAGCGAACGCACTCCCCGTCTTCCTGACACCGACCTACGACGAGGAGATCGACAACCGCCCCGCGAGATGGGTCGCACGCAACTGGTTCACTAGAGACGGCGAGTCCGTCGTCGACGCTGTGGTCTCTTCGCTGATGTTCTCTCTCTCAATGGAGGAGAGAGGAAGGTCAGGAAACGCCGACGAAGCCGGTGACACCAACGCATTCCTCGAAGAGCTCGGTGTTCCTGTCATACAGACAGTTACCACGATGAGGTCACGTTCGAGGTACGAGTCCGCCGACCAGGGTCTGATGTCGTTCGAACTCTCTCTCTCTGTCGCACTTCCCGAGTACGACGGAAACCTCATAACCTTCCCCGTGAGCGGGAAGGAGTCGGTCGATCCGTCGGTCGAGATGGGGACGAGTCCGAAACGCCACAAGCCGATAGACCACCGTGTCGAGAGAGCGGTCTCGCTCGCGGTCAACTGGGCGCGTCTCTCGTACATCCCTAACTCGGAGAAGAAGGTAGCAGTCGTCCTCCACAACTATCCCCCGACTGACCACGGAATAGGTACTGCTTTCGGTCTCGACTCGCCCGAAAGCGCGGTGCGTCTTCTCGAAGGACTCGACGAGAGGGGATACGAGACCGATGTCCCTGAGTCGGGAGAGGAGCTACTCGATGTACTCACATCACAGCTTACACTCGACAACCGGTGGGTCGCTCCCGAGGACGTCGAGGAGATAGCACTCGATACGGTCTCGGAGGAAGAGTACCTCGACTGGTTCGAAGACGCGCCCGAGGGCATACGTGAGGGTCTCGTAGACGAGTGGGGCGAACCCGAGGGCGAGGGCGACTACCCGATTCCGGGTACGAAGCTCGGAAACGTCTTAGTGACTGTACAGCCCCCACGCGGATTCGGCGACGATCCCTCGAAGATCTACCACTCGTCCGACCTCAACCCACCCCACGACTACTACGCCTTCTACGAATGGATCAGACACGAGTTCGAGGCGGACGCAGTCGTCCATCTCGGAACACACGGATCACTCGAATGGCTTCCCGGAAAGACTGTCGGACTCTCGGAGTCGTGTTTCCCCGACGCGATGGTACAGGACATCCCGAACGTCTACCCCTACATAGTCAACAATCCCGGAGAAGGCGCACAGGCTAAGAGGAGAAGCTACGCCGCACTCGTCGACTACCTCACCCCTGTGATGAAGAACGCCGGACTCTACGACGAACTCGCCGAGATCGAGGATCTGTGTAACGAGTACAAGAAGTCGGAGGCGGACAAGGACGAGGCGGGACATCTGCGTGACCTGATCTGGGAGAGGATAGACGAGTCGGGAGTCGATGAGGACATCGATATATCGAGGGAAGACGACTTCGACGACGTTCTCACGCGACTCCACAGCTATCTCAACGACGTCAAGAAGACACAGATACGTTCGGGTCTCCACACTATGGGACAGCCGCCCCACGGAGAAGACCTCGTCGAGTACCTCGTCGCACTCACACGTCTCGGTAACCCCGGCGCGCCGTCTCTCAGGAAGTCGGTCACCGACGCGATGGGATATGACTACGACGAGATGCTCGACAGCCCCTCGGAGTACGTCGACGAACTCGGAATGACGTGGGCTGAGGCTACGGATGAAGTCGACGAGACGTGTGTATCTCTCGTTTCCGAACTCGCCGAAGAGGGATTCGACGTGAGTGGTGAATACGTAAGAGAGATCACGCGTTCATACCTCGGAGACTCTCACGAAGACGTCGAGGAGGTTCTCTCCTACATCGCCGACGAGATAAAGCCATCACTCGACGGAGCCGAAAACGAGATAAGCCGTACTGCCGACGCCCTGAACGGCGAGTACGTGCCACCCGGAAAGTCGGGTGCTCCGACGAGAGGAAACGCCGACGTACTCCCGACTGCGCGTAACTTCTACACCATAGACCCGCGCACAGTCCCCTCGAAGGCGGCTTACCGAGTCGGCTCCGAGGTCGCCGAGTCAACCTTGAAGAGACATCTCGACGAAAACGGCGAGTATCCCGAGGAGATGGGTGTAGTCGCTTGGGGAACCCCCATAATTAGGTCGAACGGAGAGACGATCGCCGAGGTACTGCGTCTGATGGGGGTACGTCCTGAGTGGAGCGACTCGGGACGCGTCGAGGGCGTTGAGCCGATACCTCTCGAAGACCTCGACAGACCACGTATCGATGTCACGACACGTGTCTCGGGACTCTTTAGGGACGCCTTCCCACCCGTCGCGAAGTTACTCAATGAGGCTGTCGAGACGGTCGTAGAACTCGACGAGCCCCACGACATGAACTACGTCAAGAAACACGTCGAGGACGAAGCCGACGAACTCATCGAGGACGGACTCGACGAGGACGAAGCCCTCGACACGGCGTCGTACCGTGTCTTCTGTACGAAGCCCGGTGGATACGGAGCCGGTACGAACAAGGCGGTCGACGAGTCGGAGTGGGAAGACGCCTCCGACCTAGCCGAGATATACGTCGAGTGGGGAGGCTACGCCCTCACGGGACGTGACGTCGTCGAGTCGAAGGATGTCTTCGAGACACGTCTCGGAAACGTCGAGGCGACACTCAAGACAGAGGACACACAGGAACAGGACGAGTTCGACTCGAGCGACTGGTACGCCTTCCACGGCGGCTTCATCACAGCGGTCGAGACGGTGAGTGGTGAGAAGCCCGAGTCGTACGTCGGAGACACGAGTGATCCCGACAGGATAGAGGTCTACACCAACGACGAGAAGGTCAAGAAGGCTCTCAGGGCACGTGTTCTCAACCCCAAATGGATAGACAGCATGAAGGAACACGGATACAAGGGTGCCGGCGACCTCGCCCAGACGGTCGACACGGCGTTCGGATGGGACGCGACGACCGACGTCATAGACGACGCCGCCTACGAGGAGATCGCCGAGAAGTACGCCTTCGACGAAGATACCCAGGACTGGATGAGAGACGTCAACCCTTGGGCACTCGAGTCGATCACGGAGCGTCTTCTCGAAGCGATACAGAGAGGAATGTGGGACGCCGACGACGAGACCGAGGACGACCTCAGACGCGTCTACTTGTCGGTAGAGGGAGAGATAGAGGAAGAAACAGAAGCGAGTATCGACGCCCACAGAGAGTCAGACAGTAGTACTGAGACAGCCAGAACCAAGACGGAGACTGACGACTGATGACAGATAAGAAAAACAGACAGAAACAGAACGAGCCGAACAGTAACAACCCGTACGCCGACCTAGGAGCGACGACCAAGCAGGGAGAGGCTATCGCGGAGTCGAGCATGGAGTTTGTCCGGACGGTCGTCGGAGACGAGACCCCCGAGGACAGGATACGCCAGAAGTCGGTACATTCGACCGGTGACATAGAGTTCCAACACTTCATGCGGTTCGAGGGCGATCCCATAGAGTCGGCGGTCGAGGCTATCAACTCTGAGTCGAAGATAGTCACCGACATAACGATGGCGAAGGCGGGAATCACGTCGCGCGGACATTCGTGTGAAGTCGTGAAGGCACTCGGACACGGTAAGGAGCTCGCCGAGGAGACAGGTATGACACGTACAGCCGCGGGTGTAGTCGGTACGAAGGATCAGATAGACGGCGGTATATTCGTCGTCGGAAACGCTCCAACTGCGGCGTTCAAGCTCTGTGAACTCGTCGAGGAAGAGGGGATCGAGCCCGCGTGTGTCGTCGCGACCCCGGTAGGATTCGTCAACGCCGAGGAGTCGAGACAGAGGGTCAGACAGACCGACGTACCCTCGATCACGAACGTCTCGACACGTGGAGGATCGGGACTCGCCGCCGCGCTCACGAACGAACTCATACATATAGCCTCCGACAGGAGAGAGGAGTAGTATGTCGGAAACTCAGACACGAGAGACGGAACAGTCCAGGTTGGGGGACGTTCATGCCGTCGGTATAGGTCCCGGTAGTTCCGAGTACGTCACTCTCAGGACGAAACGTCTCATAGAGGACGCAGACGTGGTCGCGGGATTCACCGCAGTAGTCGAGAAGATCGAGGAACACATCGACGGTGCCGAGGTCGTCGAGATGGGGTACGCCGACGAGGCGGAGAAACTCGAATACGTCGCCGACCTGAACCGCGAGGGCGACGACGTCGTCGTATGCCTCATGGGTGATGCCAACTTCTCGGGATACCAGTACCTCGAAAAGGTCGAGGACGCCCTCGACGCCGACGTAGAACTCGTGCCGGGTATAAGTTCAGCACAGGTCGCGGCGAGCCGTTCGAGGACGCCGTTCGAGGAGTCGGTCTTCGTCACACTCCACAAGACGTACGACGAGGGAGAGATAGAAGACGACCTCGACGTCATAGTCGACGCGGTGACCTCGGGAAGAAACGCGATTGTGATACCCCTTCCTTACTCGTTCATGCCTGAGGACGTCGCCGAGCTTCTGATCGACGAAGGAGCCGACACCGACGCCGACGCCTACGTCTACGAGGAGCTGACGATGGACGAGACGCGGTGGGAGGGAACTGTAGAGGATCTTTCCGACCTCGAAGGCGACGAAGGTAAGGGTGACAGAGAAGAGAGCGCGTTCTCCGATATGACCATCATGGTCGTATCACCATAACACGTAGGTCGCTGACGTTCGTCGAGGTCTCTCCCGTGACGACGAGACCGTCTCTCTCGTCGAAGAAGGTGTACGACGAGTTTTCTTCGAGTGCCACGGCGGCTTTCTCGGGGTCGTCTATGGTCTCGGTGCTACCTACTGCACCAGCCGCACCCCCGACGCCGTCGATACCGTCTGTGTCGACAGCCGCGATGCCTACTTCGACCTCGCCCTCATCCTCATTCAACTCTCCGACGCCGCTCTCGTACAGACTCAGGAGACACGAAAGCACGAACTCCTGGTTGGGTCCGCCGTCTCCGTCCCCCGTGACTTCGACTGTTGTCTCTCCGCCCGATATGACTGCACACGGCGGCTCGGCGGGATTACCCGTTCTTACGCACTCGCGGAGTACCGAGGCGTGGAACTCGCCGACGTCTCTCGACTCGCCCTCTGTGAGGGAAGAGAGGACAACGGTCTCGTAGCCGTGATTCTCGACATACTCCCTTGCGGCGTCGACCGCGTCGAAGGTGTTTGCGACGACGACGTTGTCTACTTTCTCGAAACAGATGTCGCCGTAGCTCGGTGTTTCGTCCCATTCTCCCTCGACACCTTGGGTGAGACGTCGCACTACGGCGTCGGGACACTCGTCGTAAATCCCGTACTCTCTCAACGTCTTGACCGCGTCGGAGTAGGTCGACGCATCGGGAGACGTTGGACCGCTCGCTATGACGCTCGTGTCGTCACCCACGACATCCGAGACTATCACAGAGACGGTACGTGCGAGATCGAGTTCGCGCGCGAGCCTCCCTCCCTTTATCTCCGAGAGATGTTTGCGTACCGAGTTGATCTCGTCTATCGACGCGCCGCTTTCAAGGAGTAGACGGTTCGTCCTCCTCAGGTCTTTAAGCTGTATCCCGTCAGCGGGTGCGGTCATGAGGGAGCTACCCCCTCCGGTGACCACGAAGACAACGAGGTCGTCCTCGTCGGCTTCTCTTGCCGTCTCAACGACCTTCGTCGCTCCCTCGACGCTCGTCTCGTCGGGGACGGGATGTGACCCCTCCACTGTTTCGACCCCTTCTATCCCCACGGGATCGGAGTCAACGACAACCCCTCCGTCTACGCCTCCGAGACGCTCGACTATCTCACGCGCGAGTACGCTCGACCCCTTTCCGCCGCCTACCACGAG
The DNA here is from genome assembly GCA_041891055.1 of Halorutilales archaeon Cl-col2-1. Classification (GTDB taxonomy): domain Archaea; phylum Halobacteriota; class Halobacteria; order Halobacteriales; family Afararchaeaceae; genus Afararchaeum. Next base: position 1,906,381 of record CP169074.1, read on the forward strand.
AACTCTCTCGAAGCGCGAGACCTCGAGGCTGAGATCTGATCCTTCGATACACATACTGTCACCGTCGAACTCCATCTTTTTTTCCACGACTTCCTTGGGACTTACGGCTTCTATCCCTGTCTCTACGGCTTCGACACAGACTTGTCCTGCGAACACCGTCTCGTACTCGCGCTCGAACTCCACCATGTTCTCACGGATGCCCCCGACAGAAAAAAGTCGTTCGAGATCCGATCTTAGGTGATGAGAAGACTCGGTATAGCCATAGCCGTCATACTCGCCGTCTTCGTCCTCTCGACGGGAGCCGTCGACGCCGAGACAGCCTACGAGGTGGACGTCGATGGACCGACCGCAGAGGTTACGGCGTCGTTCGACCTCTACTCCGATGACCCCGTAAACTACTGGACGACATCCTTCGGAGTACCCGAGGGATCGCGGGTCGTTTCTGTCGAGGACACTCACGGCGATATAACCGACTACAGCCTCGAAGTCTCTACTCTCCGGGTTGAGACAAATAAGGCGGAGCGGCGGAGTAAGGAGACAGTCGAGGTCGAGTTTACGACCTCAGATGTCGTCAGAAGCCGTTACAACGGTGTCAGAGTCGTGAGTCTGAGTCTCTCGGGATACGAGGATCTCAGAGAAGACGTCCCTGACGAGGTCACGACCGTAGCCGTGAGATCCGACGAGAGGATACTCGCTGAGTCCCACTCGCTCGGCTTCAAGTCGAAAACCGAGCCTAGAAGAGCCGTCTACGAGGGGGAAGGACCCGTTAACATCTACATGACAGTCGGGGACGGCGGCGAGGAGTACGACCACTACCGACTCTTCGGAGACGGAAATCTGACACGTGCCGACGAACTCTACTCCCTAGTGCCCTCTGTCACGGGATTCGAGGCGGAGACCGGGGGAGGTAGACATCCCGTCGTGAGCCTCCCTGACGACGTCTACGACGAGAAGGTCAACAGATGGAGCCAGGGTCAGTACAGAACCGGCGGTCTCATACTCGTGCGCGAGTCGGTCGCCTCCGAGGACGGAGCACCCGTAGTCCTCCACGAGGTCACCCACGCCTACAACGAGGAGGCGCTGAGATGGTCACGTCCGACTGTCTCTTGGTTCGACGAGGGAACCGCACAGTATGTCGAGTTCGTCGCCACTAACCGTATCGGAGCGAGACAGCCCGAGATATTCGGTGAGACAGTCGAATGGGAGGATGACTGCGAAGACGGCGACGGCGACGCGAGATGTGTATATAAACTCCGACCCCGGAAACAGCCCGACGATCTCTGGGAGTACTACTCCTCGGGCTCCGACTTCATGGTCGACTGGTCGCCCGATAATCCTCGTAACAGAGCCTTCGGCTACGCTTTCTCCGAACTCGCTGTGAGGAACTACGTCAGACAGAACGGCGAAGGGAGTCTTAGCGGTGTCTATGACTCTCTTCTGAGTACACGAGACAGGGTCACAGACCCCCGAAAGTCGAGTCGGGTGGTACTCGATGCGATGGATATGGGTACGGATACGGATCTACGTCCGTGTTACTCCGAGTCGTACGATGACTTCGAGGCGTGTCTCGACGAAGTCAACGAGATGGGAGACATCGACGAAGGTAACCGAACTGATGAGACGGTCGACATGGGTGGTGAGGGAGGGACTCCCGAGATACAGGTCGAGAATGCTACTCCAACTGACCGGGATGCTTCCTCGGAAACTCAGACCGGGGACACGGAGGCCGATCAACAGACCTCGGCTGACGGCAGCATCGAAAACGGGACACCTGATTCCCCTGAGACGTCTTCGAGGGGATTCGTCAGACGTCTCTTTGACCGGCTACTCTCGGGCATAAGAAGTCTTTTCAGATAATCTCGACCGAGGTCTCCTCGAATGTCTCAGGATCCCTCACTGTGATCCTTCCGTCCGTATGTATCTTTTCGTCTATCTCTTTCAGAAGTCTCAGATCCTTTCTGAGACCGTGTCTTACAGCCTCCTTTCTTCCCGACTCCCAGTCGAGAGGAAGAGACCTCATGTCGGGGCGCTCCTCACCGAGGCTGTTCTTAGTGACGTTGTTGAACGAGACTCGTTTTCCATCCTCGAGACGGTCGTTGACAGCGTCGAGTATGCCGACGAACTCTATTTCCTCGACACCGTCGTAGGCTTCGAGTGCATCTACCACGAAGCCACTCACACCGACCACCCTCTCTGACTCCTTGAGTATACCGAGGAGGTCGTCGAGATTCTTCTCCTCGAAGAAGTAAAAGTTGCTGTCCCTCATCACACCCACACACGCGACACCTAGTCTTTCCGGGTCGAGGCTCGCCGACGTATTCGTATTAGCGGTTCTACGTGTAACGACCGAGACGTAGGCTGTCCCGGAGTAACTCTCCATCTTACTCGAACCCCACCCAGTCTGTCGGGCTCGAACTCAGACCCTTCGCACGTACCTCCTTCCCCTCGTCGCCTTGTCTGAGCTCTACCATGCCGTCGAATAGTGGCTTGAGGGTCGAGTAAGCCTGCTGCTCGTGCATCTCGGGATCGATTATGAAGAGACCGAGTCCGTCGACGCTGTCTACACGTCCCGTGAATACGTGGAGGAACTTGAAGACCGTCTGGAGATCGGAGTACATCAGGAGGGTTGAAACCGAGTTGAGGTATATGACGTTCCTCTCCACTCCCTTCTCATTCCAGAACTCGTCGAGGAACTGTGAGACGTTTATTCCTATTCCTGTGAGGTCGCTCGGTGAGTTTGCCATACGAACGTTGTCGAGATCTATCTCTTCACGACCCTGATCCTTCGAGACGCAGTCGACGACTCCGAACGAGTTTGGGTCGTACCCCGTGACACCGTCGTACCTGTCGGCTATCTTGTCGCCTGATTCCTCCGTAGCGACGTATATGACGCCTTCGTCCTCGCCCACTGCGTAGGAGACCACCGACTCCTCGAACTGCTTGACCCCCTCCATGGGAGGAGCCATCACGAGTATATTACTCCCCGGATCTATCTCCCCTACAGCCTGATCTAGATTGTCGACTCCGAGTTTGTACGTCACAGTTTAACTACCTCATCTTTCTCCTTTCAGGTGTCTCCCTTCTGCTATGTTTATCTCTGTTATGATCACATAAGTCTTTATCTACATTATCCGGGATTCAAAACCCTTAATACCGTAACAGACCTCGGTTGGAGTATGGCAGAGACGATTGATGTTCTAGTCGAAGGCGGCGACGCCTCTCCGGGTCCACCTCTAGGACCCGCTCTCGGACCTACGGGAGTCAACGTACAGGAGGTCGTACAGGCGATAAACGACGAGACCGCCGACTTCGAGGGAACCGAGGTTCCGGTCACTATAACAGTCGAGGATTCCGACTTCGAGATAGAGGTTGGACTCCCCCCCACCGCAGCTATGATAAAGGACGAGGTCGGCATAGAGACGGGTAGCGGAGAGCCCAACGAGGATTTTGTCGCCGACATGTCCGTCGAACAGGCGGCTAAGGTCGGACGTATGAAGTCTAAGGATCTCCTGTCGTACGACACGAAGAACGCCACGAAGGAGGTCATAGGTACATGTGTCTCTCTCGGAATCACCATAGAGGGCGAAGACCCCCGTGTGATGAAGGATAAGATAGACTCGGGCGAGTACGACGAAGTCTTCGAGGACGAAGAGTAGATCCAGACTTTTTCCTCTTCCGACTCTCTTTATAAATCTTTCCGCAGGTTAAAGTAGTTAGCCGCCGAATATTCAGGCGGAATGAAAGTTATTCCGGACACGAGCGTGATCGTCGACGGGCGAATCACGCAGATGATCGAGGAAGGCGAGTTCGAGGGGAACGAGGTAATAGTCCCTGAGGCCGTCGTAGCAGAACTTGAGTCACAGGCTAACAAGGGTCGTGAGACAGGTCACAGCGGCTTAGAGGAGCTCAAGAATCTCAAGGAGCTGAGTCAGGAGGGACGTGTAGTCATGAGATACGAGGGGAGACGTCCCTCGTTCGAGGAGATAAAGCTAGCAAAGGGCGGTGAGATAGACTCTCTCATAAGGGATCTCGCGGTCGAACACGACGCGACTTTCGTTACTTCTGACTACGTCCAGAGCGAGGTAGCGCGTGCTAAGGGTCTCGAAGTCATATACTTAGAGCCCGAGCACGAGGAGATAGGCGACTTAGAGATAGAGAAGTACTTCAACGACGAGACGATGTCGATCCATCTCAAGGAAGGCGTACCCCCGATGGCAAAGAGGGGCAAAGTCGGAGAGATGAGGTTCAGGAAGATACGTGACACCCCTCTCTCGCGTTACCAGGTCAGAGAGATGGGACAGGAGATTATCGAGGCGGCTGAGAGGAGCGACAACGGCTTCACTGAGGTCGAACGTGACGGCATGACTATCGTACAGGTACGTGACATGCGTATCGCGATAGCACGTCCGCCGTTCTCCGACGGACACGAGATAACCGCGGTGAGACCCATAGCCGACGTCGACCTCGAGGAGTACCGTCTCAGCGAGGATCTCAAGGAACGTCTCATAGAGAAACAGAGAGGAATCATGATCGCGGGTTCGCCCGGCGCGGGAAAGACGACCTTCGCCCAGGCGGTCGCCGAGTTCCTGATGGATCACGAGTACTCGGTCAAGACTATGGAAGCCCCGCGTGATCTCCAGGTTAGCGACGAGATTACCCAGTACACACATCTCGAAGACAGCATGGAGAAGACTGCCGACGCTCTCCTGATGGTACGTCCCGATTACACCATCTACGACGAGGTCAGGAAGGACTCCGACTTCGAGGTCTTCTCCGACATGCGTCTCGCGGGAGTCGGTATGGTAGGAGTCGTCCACGCAACACGTGCGATAGACTCGGTACAGCGTCTCATAGGACGCGTAGAGCTCGGAATGATCCCACAGGTTGTCGACACCATCGTACATATCTCCGATGGGGGAATAGAGAAAGTCTATGAGCTACAGTCGGGAGTTAAGCTCCCCGCCGGCATGACCGAGGAAGACCTCGCACGTCCCGTCATAGAGGTCACCGACTTCGAGACGGGTGACCCCGAGTACGAGATATACACCTACAACAGACAGGTCGTCGTGATGCCCGTCGGAGAGAACGCTGAGACAGAACCCGAGAAGGGGTCGTGGAAGCTCGCAGAGAAGGAGATACAGAGGGAGATCGGAGAGGTCGCGCGTGGATATGTAGACGTCGAGATGAAGGGTGACGACAACGCCGTCGTCTACGTCGACGAGGACGACATACCCTTCGTGATAGGAAAGCAGGGTGAGACAATCTCCGAGATAGAGGAGAGCCTCGGTATAGGAATCGACGTCAAGTCACACGACGAGAGACCTGAGTCGGAGACTGCTAAGAAGCCACAGAAGGTAGAGGGCAATGCCGCCGACGTCGAGATGACTTCGAGGCACGTCATACTCAACCTCGAAGGAATGGAGAGTGAGACTGTCGAGGTCTCGGCGGGAGACGAGTACCTCTTCACTGCGACTGTCGGAAGACAGGGCGACATAAAGGTCTCACGCGGAAGCGAGATTGCCGAGAGACTAGAGGACGCAGTCGACAGGGGCGAACGTATAGTCGTCAATCCTGTCTAAAGTAAGCTGAGTAAGAAAGCAGATTAGATCAGCTCAGAGTTCGCGTTCGACTTCTTTTGCGGTCTCGACGAAGGCACGTACGTTCTCGACGGGTGTGTCTCTGTTGACCCCGTGACCCAGGTTGAGTATATGTCCCGTGTCGCCCGCCTTCTCGATAACGTCACGCGTCTTCCGTCTCACGAACTCCTCGTCACCGAAGAGGTATGATGGGTCGAGGTTGCCCTGTACGGGAGTCTCGCCTAACTCCTCGCGCGCCTCTCCGATATCGACAGTCCAGTCGAGGCTCACGACGTCCGCGCCGCTCTCCTTCAGTAGGTCGAGACGTCCTGCCGAGTTGCGCACGAAGACAACAGTCGGAACGTCTGCGGCGTCGATCGCCTTCCTCTGGTAGGGGAGCACGAACTCCTCGTAGTCGTCGGGCGACATTATTCCAGCCCACGTGTCGAATACCTGGACTACGTCGGCGCCGTTCTCAACCTGGAACTCCAGGTAATCGGCGACGACCTCGGCGAAGCCATCGAGTAATGTCTTGAGGGCGTCGGGATGGTTCGCACGGAACTTACGCAGATCCATGAAGCTCTTCGACTTCTCTGAGGAGCCGACGACGTATGACGCGAGTGTGAAAGGCGCGCCCGAGAATCCTATTATGCTCGTCTCGTCGCCGACGCTTCGGTTGAGACGTCTCAGAAGCTTACCGACGTAATCTATCTCTTTTTCGACGTCTCCTACCTCTCTCTCAGCGTCGTCGGGCGACTCGACGGGGTTGTCGACGACAGGTCCCACGCCGCTCTTTATCTCGTACTCGAAGCCGAGGGGTTCCAAGACGGTCAGAATGTCGGAGAACATCACGAGACCGTCGGGCTCGAAGAGATTCCAGGGAAGGAGCGTAATCCTCTCGGCGACCTCGGGGTCTTTTATAGCCTCCTTGAAGCTGTACTCCTGCCTTATCTCCCTGTATTCGGGTATGTAACGTCCCGCCTGTCTCATCAGCCAGACCGGTGGACGTTCGGTTCTCTCCCCCTTCGCCGCGCGGACAAGTAGATCGCTCATTGTTCTGTCTCGGGCTCCGAGTCCCTAAGTCTTTTCCGGTGGAGATGGGGACAGAGATGAAGATGTGGATGACACTACGACGCGGTCTCCGTCGTCTTCGATGTCTATCCCTGCGTCGGTAATCTGTTCACAGACCCACGCGTTCGTCATGAGATGTGACGTCTTCTCGGGAGCCGTGTATCTACCGCCTCCGAGGGCGAGATACGGAATCATCTGGTCGCCCGAGTAGATGTCGACCGCGGCGTCCGAGTTCGCCGACCTGAGTAAGTCTTCCGCCGCTTCCTCGCCGACTTCCTCGGCGGGCTTACCTATCTCTCCGAGTGCGCTACCTCCTATTACGGTCTCGTCGAACTCAGCCCAGACTGTAATTCCGGTACCCGTTGAGACCGAATCGTAGCTACGTGTCTCTGTATCTACCTCGATGTCCCCGAGTTCTTCCCGTAGTCTCCTCTCGGCGGCTTTCGCCTGTCTCTCGGCAATCTCGTCGTCGAGGTTCGAGACGTGGGAGACAGCCTTGACACGTCTCAGACTTCCTTTCTCAACAATCCTGACCCCGTCCGGACTTGACGGTCTCAGTCGGAGAGTTACCTCACCGCCGCCCTCGGGGTAGTACCCCCTCCTTCCGAGACGGATCTCGGCGTCTATCCCGGTTCTTCGGAGGAGAGGCAGACTGACGTTTTCGAGGTAGTCGTAGGTCGGACTCCATCTGACGTCAGTACCTCCCCTTACGCTCAGACGTATCTCGGACCCGGCTCTCACCGCGAGGGGTAGAACTGCTTGGATCACGAGGCTTACGCTCCCCGCAGTCCCGACGTCGACCTCGTACCTCCCGCCCTGAATCCCGTTGGGATCGAAGACGAGTCTCTCCGACCCCTCGGAGACGCCCTCGACTGACGCGTCGGATATCTCAGCGACTGCCTTGACTGCAGCGATATGCTGGTTACTGAGACCCGAAGGATCACGTCCTCTCCGCATATTCCTTAGCTCTATCTCAGTTCCTGTGACAGCCGCGAGAGCCACAGCCGTCCTTATTATCTGCCCGCCTCCCTCTCCGTGGGACGCGTCTATGACCTTTCTCATCAGTCTTACTTACCGCAATCATGGACTTAAATCCGGTAGTCTTTTTAAATGCGGACACAAAGTTGGAATGAGTTCCGATAGGGTAGTGGACTATCCTCCGGGCTTGCGGAGCCCGGGACCGGGGTTCAAATCCCCGTCGGGACGTGTATTTCCCACTCTTTATTTTTGTCCAGAGGGATTTGAACAGGGAAGCCACTGACCGAGTTCAAATCCCCGTCGGGACGTGTATTTCCCACTCTTTATCCTTATCACGAGAAGCACACGACTTATACGAGTTCAACCGAAAACGACTGTGTAACTCTATGTCGAGAATACAGGCTCCGGTACGTGGTGTCTTCTTAGTCGCCATCGGAGCCCTTCTACTTCTATCCGGATCTGTCGTAGGTGATGCTGCCGCACAGACCACACAGCCGGATACAGATAACACTGTCACACGTCTCGATGTACGAGAGGACGGATCGGCGCGGTGGACTGTTCAGATACGGACACGTCTCGACACCGAGGAGACTTCAGACGAGTACAGAGCCTTCAAGTCGAGATTCCGTAACGACACGTCTCTCTACCTCGGTACCTTCCGGAGTAGGATGACACGAGTCGTCTCCGACGCGTCGAACACTACCCGCAGGGAGATGCGGGCTACCAACTTCACCGCTTCAGCGACTGTACAGGAGGTTCCCCGACGCTGGGGAGTAGTCACCTACCGTTTCACGTGGGGTAACTTCGCGTCCACCGAGAACGACCCCGTCGTAGTCGGAGACGTCTTCGAGGGCGGCTTCTTCCTCGCACAGAACGACAGCCTCCAGATGGAGCCACCCGAAGGATACGAAGCAGTGACTGTCGAGCCAGAACCCGACAGCCGTGACGGTGACAGACTCGTGTGGAGAGGAAGACACGACTTCTCCGACGGGCGTCCACGCGTCGTCTTCAGGCCCGTTCAGGAAGAGGATTCGGCTACGGATAACCAAACTTCGACGTCGACCGGCGGTGATGGTGACACGACACAAACGGGGGAAGATACTTCGGACGGTTCGAATCGGGGTCTTCTATTCGTGGGGGTCGCTCTCGTCCTGATCGTGGCGGGTGCAGCCATCTACTACTACCGGAGAGAACAGGACAGCTCCTCGGAGGACAACGAGTCTGACACCAAAATCCAAGCCGACACTGAGACCCAGACCCAGACCTCGACGGCGGCGGAGACGGGATCGGGGACAGTCATGACAGACGAGGAACGCGTAGAGGCAGTCCTCGAAGCTAACGGCGGACGTATGCGTCAGGCGGAGATAGCCGACGAGTTCGACTGGTCTGCCTCGAAGACGTCACGTGTCATAGGAAAGATGGTAGAAGACGACTCGGTGGAGAAGCTACGTCTCGGACGTGAGAATCTCATCGATCTTTCGGGTTTCGACACCGATGTCGATGAATCTGACTCAGACTCCGAACTAGGCTCCGAAGAGTAGTTTTCCTTCATGTCTCAAGTATCTCAACAAGATTGTCCTCGGGATCGCGGACGAAGAGTATACGTGTGCCGCTCTCTGTCGTCTGAGGCTCGCTGAGGGTCTCGACGTCGTCGGGTAGCCCCTTGTAGAAGGCGTCGATGTCGTCGACTTCGAGTCCGAGGTGTTTCGCGCCGCGTCTGTTGATACTCTCTGACCCTCCCTCCTCTATCTCTATCGGGTCGTACTCGACGAGTTCGATCCGTGCGTTCCCTGCGTCGAGATGGGCGAACCTCCCCGTCGCGTTGTCGACGTCGACGCCCTCGGAGAACTCCTTTCCCGAGACCGTGAACCGTGCGACGACATCGAGACCCAGTACGTCTTCGTAGAACTCGACCGCGCGTTCGAGGTTCTCGACAGTCACGCCGAAGTGGTGGGCTGTCAGATCGGGCTTCGACTCGGATTCGGTCATGTCTACGGGTTCGGCACGAACCCGCTTCGTTCTTGCGGATCAGAAGACAAGAGATAAAAGACACAACTCCGAATTTGAGACTGCGAGAGCGTGGGTAGCCAAGCTAGGCCAACGGCGCAGCGCTTAGGACGCTGTCCCGTAGGGGTCCGCCGGTTCGAATCCGGTCCCACGCAGTTTTTCTGAGTGAAACGAAGAAAAACGAGTAGGAGCGGTATTCGAACTAAAGAACAAGCGACAGCGAAGTGACTGAGGTTCGAATCCGGTCCCACGCATTCGAACGAAGTGAGGATCGTGGGACAGGGAACATGAGTGACCGTGTCCCGCGCATACGAACGAAGTGAAGGTTGTCACGCTTCCCGAACGTCGACTGTGAGTTCCCAGTCAAAGAGTTTCTCAGAGCCTCGGAATCCGTGGTGGTTCTCGAAGGTGTACTCTCGCGTAGGTATACATCCCTCGTTGCCGTAATGCCCCCATACACCGTACTCCTCCCGTATAGACTCGCCCGGCTCGATCGTCTCGTACTTGGCTACGGTAGGGCTTTCGGTAGGTCTTTCGGGTTCGGGAGGCTTCCAGCAGTCGTCCGAGATCTTGGTTTTGTCGGCGTCGACGCGAACCAGTAACAAGCCGGGATGTGTCTGTGTGCTAACAGTAGTGAATACTCTTCCTGACGACGTGTTGATCTCCATCTCGGAGTCTCTCTGGTTCGTCAGGCTGATCCGCAGTCGAGCCGTCTGGTCGGTGTCGATCCTCGACCGTAGGACTTCAGTCTCTACCGAGACCCCGAACTCCGATGACGACACGGTCTTTCCATCGGTCACTGATACCTCAAGCGGATACTCCGTATCCCTGCTGTCACCTTCTTGGCTACTCCTATTCGCCGTACATCCCGCGAGTAGAACACTGCCGTACAACGAGAGGAAGTTTCTACGGTTCATACTTCGTCAAAAATCTCTGCGACTAAGAGAGTTTCCCCGGATATTAACTTACATCCCAAACCTACTTCGTCTCTCCTTTATCTCGTTGACCTCTATGACGGGCTTCTCTTCCTCGTCGTCGAAGGCTGTCACGTCGTCGCCCGCAGTCTCTCTCCTGTCTCTGTCGATACGCATCGAACAGAACTCGGGACCACACATCGAACAGAACTCCGACTCCTTGTAGTTGTCGTCGGGGAGTGTCGCGTCGTGGTACTCACGTGCGGTCTCGGAGTCTATAGCGAGTTCGAACTGGCGTTCCCAGTCGAAGTCGAACCTCGCCTTCGAGAGTTCGCGATCCCACTCCTCGGCGTCTTTATCTCCGCGTGCGATATCCGCCGAATGCGCCGCGATCTTGTACGAGATCAGACCCTTCTTGACGTCCTCGGCGTTCGGGAGACCCAGGTGCTCCTTCGGCGTGACGTAACACAGCATGTCGGCTCCCTTCCATCCTATCACGGCACCCCCTATCGCGCTCGTGATATGATCGTACCCCGGTGCCACGTCGGTCACGAGGGGTCCGAGTGTGTAGAAGGGCGCTCCGTTACACGCCTCCTTCTGCTTCTCGACGTTCTCCTCTATCTCGTCGAGAGGGACGTGTCCCGGACCTTCGACCATGACCTGTACGTCGTGTTCCCACGCCCTCTCTGTGAGCTCGCCGAGTGTCTCTAGCTCCGCGAACTGGGCTGAGTCGCTGGCGTCGTCTATCGATCCCGGGCGAAGACCGTCGCCAAGCGAGAAGGAGACGTCGTACCTCTTGAATATCTCACAGATCTCGTCGTAATGTGTGTAGAATGGGTTCTGTTCATCGTTCTTCTCGATCCACTCGGCGATTATCGATCCTCCGCGCGAGACTATCCCCGTCGTGCGGTCGGTCGTGAGTGGGAGATGTTCCTGTAGGACTCCCGCGTGTATCGTCATATAGTCGACTCCTTGTTCGGCGTGTCTCCGTATCACGTCGAGAAGAACCTCGGGAGTAATATCCTCGACGTTGCCGTCGACCTCTTCGAGTGCCTGGTAGATCGGCACCGTACCTATCGGAACCGGGCTCGAACCTATTATCGTCTCACGTATCTCGTCGAGGTCGTCGCGCCCCGTCGAGAGATCCATCACTGTGTCGGCACCCCATCTCACGGCGTGTTCGAGTTTCTCGACCTCCTCGTTGGGGTCGGATGTCGTCGCGCTCGCTCCTATGTTGGCGTTGACCTTGACCTTCGAGGGCTCGCCTATTGCCATCGGATGTAGACCCTCGTGGTTGATGTTCGCGGGGATTATGACGCGCCCCTCGGCGACCGCCTCACGTAGCTTCTCGGGGTCTATCCCTTCGACCTCCGCGACTATCTCCATCTCGGGGGTTATCTCGCCCTTCCTCGCACGGTGCATCTGTGTGACGTTCTCGCCGCCGGTCTCGGTAGTCTCCTCGACTGTCGACATGTTATTACTTAGTTTACAACAGGGTTATATATCTTGGCTTAGCCACGGTTTTTAGGCGTGAGAACCTTCTGAGTCTATGATCCGTCTCCCCGAAGAGACAGTCTCCGAGAGGTTCATGCCCACCGCCCGCGCCATGATCGCGCGTGACCTCGACGACAGAGGCATGACCCAGGACGAAATAGCCCGCGAACTCGGAGTGAGTCAGGCTGCGGTAAGCAAGTACGTGAGTCGCGACGCAGAGCTCGATCCCCTCTTCAGCAGTAACCGGCGTATGGTCGAGACCGTCGAGGAGATAGGCGAGGGTCTTTACCACGACGAGATCGACGGCTACGACGCAGTTTCACGTCTCCTGAGGCTTGTGCGCGAGTTCGAGAACAGGGGTCCGATCTGTGAGGCACACGAGGACGAGATGCCGTCTCTCAGAGGGAGGGGCTGTGACCTGTGTGTCTCCGAGCGTAACCCCGGCGAGAGACAGGCTGTCTCGAAGGTCAAAGCAGGCGTACGCGTACTCTCCGAGACTGACGGAGTCGCCGACTACATACCCAACGTCGGGACTAACGTCGTGACCGCAGTCCCGGGTGCCGACTCTGTCGACGAAGTCGTCGGAGTCCCCGGACGTGTCTACGAGGTCAGAGGAAACGTCAAGATACCTGCGAAGCCCGAACTCGGCGCGTCTGAGAACGTCTCCGAGGTCGTCCTTGCCGCTCATCAATCTTTGATTGATGTGCCTGTTAATCAAAGATTAACAGACGCCAACTCGGTCGAGCCGTCGGTACGCGGCGGACTCAACTTAGCGACGAGCGACGACTTCCTCGGTGCCGCTGAGAACCGAGGAATCGAGACGGTCGAGTTCGACCCAGCGTACGAAAACAGGAAAGACCGTCTCACACGGGTCTTCGAGGACTCGGGAGTTCCCGAGGTAGTCTACCATACCGGCGGGTTCGGAATAGAGCCCATAACCTACGTACTCGGAGAGACAGCCGTCGAGGCGGCGGAGCTCGCCTCGGAGATAATAAGCAGTACCGAGGATTAGGGGTGCTCAGTCGGAGAACGAGCCGCGTATACGTCTCTCGGCGTCTTCGAGTGCCTCGTCCTTGTCAAACCCCTCGACTATCCGTCGTAGCTCGTCGTCGTCGGCGTCCCGAAGTTCGTCGGCTATCTCGACCATCTTGGGGAACGCCCTTATCACGTTGTCTATGATCGGAATATGGGACATCTGTGGCGACCTCGAAAGCGGATTGAGGTCGACGACTATCTCTGTCTTCCCCATCTCGACGAGAGCCTCACATCTGTCGCCGTCCTCAAGAGGTATCAGGACGACGTCAGCCTCGTATATACCGTCGGAGTCGACCTTCGATCTCTCGCTCGATAAACCAGGTACTCTAGCGTCGGCTTTCAGACCTTTGACCTCGTCGGCACCGTGGTCTCTGAGATGTTCGGCTATCGCCTCTATCCTCTCTTCCGTCCTGTTGAAGAGGTTGACCTCAATCTCCGCACCGACGGCTCCTGCGAGTTCGACCGTCTCGTCGGGGCAGAGAGCCGCGAGGTTGCCGTTCACGGAGATAACGGGCTTTTCGGCGAGTAACATCTCGGCTACCGCCGCCCTCTCGGCTTCGCGTGCGGTGGGTGTCGTCTCCTCGCCGAGGAGGTAGTCGAAAGCCTCGCCTCGTCCCTCGGCTATCAGACCCTGTCTGCTGGTTATTCCCTTCTCGACACCCTCCTCGATCGTGTGGCGTGTCTCCAGCGACTCGCTCCGGGGATGGTCGTCGGGTATCGTGTCTGTTTCCACCATTATTACGGGTTAGATACCCTCCACGTCGTCGACGTAGAGTAGCCCCATTTCTCTATCTCCAGGTCGTCTATCTCGTCCTTGAGATTGCTGAGATGGACGCCGACCTGTTTAGACGACAGACCCGTGGCGTCGGCTATCTTCTTGCTCTTGAAGAAGCTCTTTCCGCGCTCGACTCGGGTACGTAGATGCTGAAGAATACGCTCCTGGTCGTCGTTGTACTTCTCGTCAGACGGCATCACTTCCCAATAGACTGTCGTTAATAATGAACTTACCGCTACCTCTCCTAATCTCAGTCGGAGACGAGTCCGAACTCCGTGCCTATCCCCGCCTCGTCGGCGTTCTCGTAGACGACCCTTGAAGTCGCGACGTCCTGTATCGCAAGACCCGTCGAGTCGAAGACGGTTACCTCGTCGCCGCTCCTTCCGTCGGTGTCTCCCGCAACTATACTCCCGAGGTCGGCGTAGATATCGTCTCTGTCTATCAGGCCCTCCGAGTACGGCACGTTTATCTCGCCGCTGTGTGAGCACTGTTCCCAGTCGTCTATGACGACTTTCGTGTCCGGATCAGTGAGTATCTCTGGGTCAAGCTCCTGTTTTCCCTCGGCGTCGGCTCCCATCGCGTTTATGTGTGTCCCCTCTGAGACCCAGTTGCTCTGTATCACGGGCTCTCTCGAAGGCGTAGTCGTTGAGACTATGTCACAGCCTGCGGCTTCCTCAGCCGATCCGACTCTCGCCTCGATACTCTCGTATTCATCTCTGACCTCTTCGACGAAATCTCTCGCCGCGTCTTCGTCTATGTCGGAGACTATGACTTCCTCTATGCCGAAGACAGACGAGACAGCACTTAGCTGTGTGTGTGCCTGTGCCCCCGCACCTACGAGACCCAGTGAGTCGGAGTCGGATTGAGCGAGGTACTTCGAGGCGACGCCCGCTGCGGCACCAGTCCTGTACTTCGTGAGTGTCGTCCCGTCTATGACTGCGAGGGGATAAGCAGTCTCGGGGTCGCTGTAGATCATGACACCCATCACGGTCGGAAGACCGTGTTTCTCGGGGTTGTCGGGATGCGAGTTGACCCATTTCACGCCCGCGGAGTCGTCGACGAAGGCAGGCATAGCTCTGAAGTCTCCGTTGTACTGGGGCAGGTCGATGTAGGTCTTCGCGGGCATCTCGTCCTCGCCCTTTCCATGGGCTTCGAACGCCGACTCGACAGCGTCTATTGCGTCCTCTATATCTATGCTTTCAGTCACATCGTCGGAACCCAGGAGAAGCGTCTTCATCCGTCTTAACTGTGTCCTCACTCTTCTTAACTCGTACGGTGCGGTAGATTCAAGTCTCATCCCGAGTAAGACACCGTATGCGCCGACTTGTCCTCGGATTTCTTCTCGTCGTCGTCACGGCGGGCTGTCTCTCATTCTCCCCCGCCTCCGACACACGAGCCAACACGGACATCAGATCGACTCCTGACGCTGACACACTAATCGAGTCGTCGATTCAGAATCTCGAATCCGCGGACTCGTACGGTCTCAGGCACAGTACACGTCTCTCGACCCCCAGCCGTATGACTACAAGAACCGTCACGGGCGAGGTCGACTTCTCGGAACAGACTGCGAGCCTCGTAGCCGAGACCTCTACCGGTGGCAGAGACGTCGAGACACGTATCAATGTCTCAGACTCGACGGTCTACTCCGACGGTGATCCCGTTGAGAACATCACGAGTCTGAGGCAGTACCTCGCCGACACCGAGGGTCTCAGGGTGGACTACTACCCCCTCGACAGTCTCGAAGCTGTAGCCGACTCGTCGAATATCTCTATGACATCTACGACCTATGAGGGCGACGAAGCCTACCGTGTCTCTGCTTCGGATGTCTCGTCGGGAGGACGTCTCAACTCCGAAGACACTGACGCAGAGATCATAGCTGTCATAGACGCCGAGACACGTCTGCCGTCCGAGATCAGGTACGAAGCCTCCGACGACGCCTCCGAAGTCACCGAGACGTTACGTCTGAGGTACGGAGACGGCGGAGACTGAGAAAGAAAAGCATATTACGGAAGCGTGGATAGGTTTAGATGTAGTAGTCCCGTAGTGTAGCGGTCAATCACGGGGGGTTCTGGTCCCCCTAACCCAAGTTCGAATCTTGGCGGGACTATCAGACAGATCTCTTGTGATCGAGACAAGAACCATAAAGATTCGAAGTAATGAAGTCGCACGCCCGTGAGCGACTACACGGGAGCGAACCGGAACGTCTGACTGTAGTTCGAATCTTGGCGGGACTACTCCCTTTTATATCTGCGATTAGATATACCGTGATTAATCTAGCAGTCATTTCATATCTATCTGAAAAAATGAAGTATATCTGAGGAGCGACGAACCTTTCGTGGGTGGGATGGATGTCATGGGACGGAGACATTGACGCAGGACGCTACTCCTGCACTTCCCACCAGCCCCGGCTCCCCTACTGGAAGTTTTCAGTAAGTTAGCTTAAGTTCTGGGCTCCAGTTATCAGTTCTGAATACTGCGACATAACCACCGTCAGATACGTAACGTCTCAGTCTGAAAGAACTACATGGCACACCAAGGTCTACTCACAGCCGAGGAGAGGAACAAGATATCGGGGAGACAGGGTGAAGAGAAGAAAGACGAGGCAGTCTCTCAGGTACACAGACGAATAAAAGAGGATCTCACGACTGACACGAAGATTCTCAGGAGGAACTCCATCAGTCTCTACTCCGACCTCGTTCTTGGAGTCTGTGACACCACCCACGTCAAGATGGCTACTAACAGGGGCGGCGAGATCGCTGACTTCGTAGCCGACGTAAAGGGAGAGAGGTACAGATGTCGATCCTGTGGCGAGACTTCTACGGTCTACACCGTACTCGGTTATCCCGAGGAAGGCGGGAGACGTGACAGACATGGCGGACAGTGGTGTCTCTACATCGAATGCCCGTCTTGTGGTACTGTCATAGAGGGCGACGAGATAAAACAGAGGATAGACGACGTATAGTATAACCACAGACTTAGGCTCGTTGATGACGTATCCGCGTTATGGCAGTATCAACAGTAGTCGGATGCGGATACGTCGGGAAGGTTCTCGCCCGGCGTCTCGTAGACCGTGGACACGAAGTCTACGCTATAACTAGGTCGGGTGTCGAGATAGACGGAGTCGAGAGCGTCGAGACCGACGTGACAAGACCTGATCTTAGGTTACCTGACCCTGTCTCCGACTCCGACTACGTCTTCTACCTAGTGAGCGCAGGATCGCGTGACACCGACGATTACAGGGAGGCGTACGTTGAGGGTCAGAGAAACGTCATCGATGTTATCGACGGCGACAGTACTCTCATCTACTCGTCGAGTACGGGAGTATACGAGACTGTGGACGGAAGTCGAGTCGACGAGACGACCGAGATAGAAGGTAAGACTCGGAAGACACGTGTCCTTCTTGAGGCTGAGGAGGTCACGCACCAGAACGGCGGTACTGTCGTCCGTTTCGCGGGTCTCTACGGTCCTGGGAGGTACGGTCTCAACAGATACCTTTCGGACGAGGGAACAGACGCGACTGAGACCGAGACGACTGTACCGACTGGCTACCTCAACCTCCTCCACAGGCAAGACGCCGCGAGAGCGCTCGAACACGTCGCTATCAGAGACGAAGCCGACGACAATCTCTACCTCGCTTGTGACAATGAGCCGGTCGAGAGACACGAACTAGCGAGATGGCTCGCCGAGAAGACGGGTAGGGAGACGGGGAGACTAGTCGACGAGACGAAGGGATCGAACAAGAGATGTTCGAACGATCGGCTGCGTTCGACGGGATGGGAGCCCAACTACTCGACATTCAGGGACGGCTACTCGGACTCCGAAGCCTTCTGACCCGGTCAGATCCACTCGCGCGCTTTCATACGTGCGGTGAGGGCGACCGCCTTTCTGAGTCCGCGGCGTATTAGACCCGACGAGTTGGGGACTCCCTCGCCGTCTTCGTATTCGAGACCCCTGATTACGACGACCGGGGTGCGTTCATCCGACTGACCAAAGAGGAGCGCCGACCCCGCGGTTATCTCGTCGGCGATCAGATCGACTCCTCCTATCTTCGGCTCTCCGTAGAGATCCTCACGTCCGAATTTGCTGTCGACAGCCTCAATTCCGGAACATCCCGTGGCTAAGTCGATGGTTCCGGGACCTACTATCTCAGAGTCCGCGAGAACTACAGCGATATCTTTTCCTGTCTCCTCTTCGATACCCTTACGTATCCTCCGAGCGCTCTCATCGGGATCTTCAGGGAGGAGCGTCATCCTCCCTTCAGGCGAGTTCGACCAGTCTACCCCGGCGTTCGTACATAGACGTCCTCCGCGGTCAGTCACGAGAGCCGACGGCATCTCTTCTAAAGCACTCTCGGCTTTCTCGGGGTCTGAGGCGTGTTCCATTATGAGATCCTCGCCTATCTCGGCGACGGGGATAGCACCTATCACGTCGCTCTCGTCGTATATAAGAGAGACCTCCCGCGGATCTAGACCCGTTACTTCGGCGACCCTCTCGTCACGCTCCGTAACTTCTACCTCGTCGGCGTCTACGAGACGTCCCTCCGCCGTAGAGACGACCTTCGTGGTGATAGCGAGGACATCGCCGTCCTCAAGCGGATACTCGTCATCCGTCGCCTCGGATATACGTTCGACGAGGTCGTCTCCCTCCTCAATTACTCCTATATCGAGTCCTTGGAAGCTGAGTCTTTCCGTCTTCTGTTTAGGTGACACATACTATGGTACTCGGTGCCAGACTTTATACTTATCCGAGTCATATATGCGACACAGATGACAGAGTACGAGTGCAAACTGTGCAGTGTCACATTCGACACGAGAAAGGAGCTACAGGATCATATGAGAGAGGCGCACGGACTCGAAGACGACGAGATAGAGGAAGAGATCGAAGTACACGACTGAGTACGCTACACTACGCTACTAAGGGAAGAGACCTCTGACCTCGTGTGCCTCCACGACACGTCTAAGACCCACGACGTATGCCGCTGTACGTAGGTCATCGACGTCCTCCGACTCGTAGACTTCGACGATGTCGTCGAAACTCCTGAGTAGCTTCTTTTCGAGCTCTCTGTTGACTTTCTCCTCGTCCCACGAGTACTGCTGGAAGTTCTGTACCCACTCGAAGTACGACACGATCACTCCCCCGGCGTTCGTGATTACGTCGGGAACGACGTCGATGTCGCGCTCCCTCAGGACGGCGCCGGCTTCGAGAGTCGTGGGACCGTTTGCGGCTTCGACTACGGTGTCGGCACGCACCTCGTCGGCTATATCCGATGTTATCGCGTTTTCGAGGGCTGCGGGGACTATGGCGTCGACGTCGAGTGTGAGGAGGTCTCTGTTATCTATACTGTCTACGCCGTTTTTCTCACACAGGTAGTCGACGAGTTCGGCGTCATCGGCTCTCTTGAAGTCGGCTACGTCCTCCGTGTCGAGACCGTCGGGATCGTAGATTCCCCCGCTTGAGTCACTCACCGCCACGATCTCGGCTCCCATTCCGTCGAGTATCTCGGCGGCTACACTCCCGACGTTTCCGAATCCCTGTATCGCAATCTCAGCACCTTCGACCTCTTTCCCGAGGTACTCGAAGGCGTGTTCGAGTATTATCGAGACCCCCCTTCCCGTCGCCTTCTTCCGCCCGACTGTTCCACCGACTGAGACGGGCTTACCCGTTACGACCTCCGAGACTGTGTAGCCCTCGTACGCCGAGTAGGTGTCCATTATCCAAGCCATAGTCTGTTCGTCGGTGTTGACGTCGGGCGCGGGTACGTCCTTCTCGGGACCTATTATGTTCCTTATCGACTCGGTGTAACGCCTCGTGAGTCTCTCGATCTCGTCGTCGGACATTTCCTTCGGGTTACAGACTACACCACCCTTCGCGCCTCCGTACGGCAGATCGACGACTGCGGTCTTCCACGTCATCCAGCCTGCGAGGGCTATGACCTCCTCGTCGCTCACCCTCGGATGGTAACGCACACCTCCCTTGTAGGGTCCTCTCGCTCCGTTGTACTGGCATCGGTAACCCGTGAAGTTCTCGACCCTCCCGTTGTCCATCTTAACGGGGAGTGTGACAGAGTGAAGACGCTCGGGGTGTTCAAGACGTCTGTATATGTTCTCGTCGACGTCTATGCTGTCGTACGCCCTGTCGAGCTGTTTCCGCATCGTGACGTACGGGTTGGTGGTGTCTTGGTTTGGCATCGAACACCACAGACCACACCACGCGGAGATATTAAGCTTTGGGCGATCCCTATTCCCTATGACAGTCTCTCTATTATGTCGAGGGTCGATTCGAGGTTGTCGAGAATACGTCCCAGACGGTCGAGATCCTCCTCGTCCTCCGCCTCGTCTGCGAGACGCCTTGCTACCTTTGAGAGTGAGACGACTACCTCGCGGTTCTGGTTCCCTGTCTGTCCTTGTTCCCGTCTCTGATTCTGGTTCTGACTCGGGCTCTGTCCCCTCGACGTCGTATCTCCCTGGCTTGTACTGTTCTCTCCTTCCATCTCTCCGGCGTCTCTCGTGGATCTATCTCCCGTCGGAGTCTCTCCGAGTATACGTCTCGCCTCGTCGGGATCACACGCCGCACAGAAGACGTCGCCGTCGTGTCTGAAAAGGGGATTCCCGCAGTCTGGACACTCGTCGCCGAGCATCGTCACGCCACGCAGGAGAAGGTCGCTCATCAGGTCGGAGTCGTCTGCCATGTCCCGACTATTCGTCGGACGACAAAAAGAGATGTGGTCGTCGACCTCCTATTATCAGAAGCTCTTATCTCCGATACGTTCCCTTCTCTGTTCCATGTAGCAGTCCATACACATCTCGCGCGTCTCGGAGTAGTGCTCGAAACAGACGGGACGGCTACACTCGTCACAGACGTGGTCAGCCTCTATACGTCCGCATTTGTGACAGTCTGCCATGCTTGGACGTGTCTACGCAGCCCGGACTTTTGAAGCTTTCTCAGACGAGATCAGCTTCGGGGTCGCCTTTAGTTTTGTAGAGTTCGTCCCAGGCGGTTATGCCGCCTTGAAGGTTGTAGATCTCGTCGAAGTCGTCGAGGTTGGAGAGGAAGTCGCAGGCGTCCTGGCTTCTCGATCCGCTGTGGCAGTAGACGAGGAGTTTGTCGCCTTCTATCTCGTCGACTCTGTCGGGGAGTATTTCGACTGGTATCAGATGGTCGACGCCGGGTACTCTCTTCCACTCGTACTCGTCGGGGTTTCTGACGTCGAGTACGAAGATGTCGTCGTCCTCAACCATCTCCTTTGCGTCCTCGGGCGTTACGTCGTTGAAGTTCTGATCCTGTGTTATCTCTTTCATATTACAACTGTAGTACCACAGCTATATAAGTCTTACCACCACTGGGAAATGGTGGTACTACTCTCCACCTCCCAAAGCCTCAGTCCCGCGTTTCCTGATCGATCGCTTGACTCCCGTCCACTCCGTCACGCGTGAGACCCTCTTGGTGAGGCACTCTCCGACTGTCGATAGCTCTGTTCCGCCGAGACCTGTCGAGTAGTTCTCGTGGTATCTCTGGTTTATCATTTCTGTCTTCCTCCATCCATATCCACATCGTGTGACTGTATTAAATCTCGGATTATCTCCTAAATATTTTCTCTATATGCCTCTAAATAGACTATATATTTGAGGAAGAAGTCCTAAAGATGTATAATAACGGAAATATCCCTCATGCTGCTACAAATTAGTGGAGGAGTCAGGTTGGCACAGTCTCTTACGGTAAAAAAGAAAAGAGGGTTCTCACGAACTCGGGAGAAGACGGTGACTACGTTATACTCTAACCATCTGAGCGTGGGCGACGCCGTCGATGTAGATCACGTTCTCGTCGTCTATGACGCCTGCCTCTATTCCCGCTTCGACACTCTCCTCCCCGACTAGGTTGGCTATCGACGCCTCTCTCAGATCAACGACGGTCTCGTCCTTCTCTCGCTCCTCGCCGCCGTAGAAGTCCTCGTTGACTTCTATACGCACCTCTGTTTCCGAGTCCTCGACTGTCTGACCCAGGAGACTCACATCACACGCCGCGACCATCGTCCCCTGGTCGGTCTCGTACTTACACAGACTTATCATCCCCTCATCGCCTCTGTCATCTTCTCGTCCTTCGCTTCCTCGGCAACCTCACGCGCCTCTTCCGCCTCTTCGTACCTCTCTAGACCTTCGAGTGCGCGTGCCTTCTCCTCGTATACGTAGGGTGCTCTCAGACCTAGCTTCACGGCATTGTTGATCGAGTTGAGTGCGTCCTGGTGTCTTCCCTCCTCGTTGAGGAAGAACGCCCTATTGTACCACGCCTCGGGCTGTCTCTCGTCTATCTCAAGTGCCTTCTCTATGTGTTCGAGGTGTTCGCCTCCGACACCCATCTCGTACTCGGCGTAGGCGAGGTTGGTGAGAGCCTTCGCTGCCTCCTCGGTACTGTCGTCTATACGTACAGCTTCGGTGTACGCGGCTGTCGCCTCGTCG
Source organism: Halorutilales archaeon Cl-col2-1 (assembly GCA_041891055.1). Taxonomy (GTDB): domain Archaea; phylum Halobacteriota; class Halobacteria; order Halobacteriales; family Afararchaeaceae; genus Afararchaeum. Next base: position 1,928,684 of record CP169074.1, read on the forward strand.
AACTCCTCCATCTCGGCGTGTGCGAAGCCCTTGTTGACCCAAGCGTCCTGGTTCTCGTCGTCGAAACGCAGAGCGCGTTCGAAGGTCTCGACCGCCTGTTCGTAACGGTTGATCTCTATGTAACTCAGACCCACGTCGACTAGACCCTCCACGTCGACGTCCTCGGGCTCTGTGGTCTCGACTAGCTCGTCGAGGACGTGCGAGTCGGCGGGTGTTATGCCGTCGATCTCTATGTTGAGATCGTCTCCTTCAAGGTCAAACTTATCGTCGTAGATATCGTCGTCAAAACCGTCTTCCATATCCTCTTTTAGTCGTGAAGAGAGATAAATCCGACGTTCACCCTTCCTTCACTATCAATATCCGAAAACCCTTAATTCACAGTCCACACCTTCCTATACAGACATGACAGACTCAGACACCATGGAAGCCGTACTCTTCCACGAACACGGAGACCTAGACGTCTTGTCGCACGAGGAAGTTCCCGTCCCTGAGATAGACGAAGACGAGGTGAGGATAGAGGTGCGTGCAACCGCACTCAATCACCTCGACCTACATATAAGACGAGGAATACCGACCGTCGACCTCGACCTCCCCCATATCCCTGGAAGTGACATAGCCGGAGTCGTCGACGAGGTCGGAGACGGCGTGACTGACTGGGAGGAGGGTGACAGAGTAGTCCTCAACCCGTCGCTGTCGTGTGGAGAGTGTGAGTTCTGCATACAGGGCGAACAGAGTATGTGTGAGGAGTTCGAGATTATCGGCGAACACGTCGACGGGGGCTACGCCGAGTACGCCAAGGCACCCGCGATGAATCTTATCGAGATCCCCGACGAGTACTCGTTCGTAGACGCCGCCGCCGCGGGTCTCGTCTACATGACTGCGTGGAGAATGGTGAGCACACGCGCCGAACTCCAGTCGGGTGAAGAGGTTCTTGTCACAGGCGCGAGTGGAGGTGTCGGAAGTGCCGCGGTACAGATCGCAGACATGATCGACGCGAAGGTCTATGCCACGGCGGGAAGCGAAGAGAAAGCGGAGTTCGTCGAGGAGATGGGAGCCGACGTCAGCATAAACTACAAGGAGGAGGATGTCGGCGATCGCATACGTGAGGAAACAGACAACGGCGTAGACGTAGTTCTCGACTCTGTCGGCGGAGAGATGTGGATGGATCTCCTCAAAGGGATGAAGAACGGCGCGACCCTCGTGACGTGTGGAGCGACTGCGGGCTGGAACCCCGACGCCGGTCTCAACTACATCTTCTTCAACCAGCTTGAGGTCAAGGGATCGACTATGTCGACTCTCAAGGAGGCGCGCGAGATAATGGATCTCGTCTTCAACAGTCCCGACCTAGAGCCCGTCGTCGATCAGGTCATGCCCCTCGAAGACGCTGAGGAGGCACAGAAGACACTCGAAGAAGGCGACCATCTCGGCAAGATAGTTCTTCAGCCGTAAAGTGAACTACCCCTGCACTCGCCACCTTCAGCAGTGGTTCGAGAGAGCGAAGCTCTCTTGCCATCACGAAAGACCTTCGGTCTTTTGAACGTCCCGAGATCTGCGATCTCGTGGGCTCGTGAATCTAAGATTCACGAACGACTCCTTGAGGAAGGGGACTTAGCGCCTGTTCTCAGTTAAATCTACCTTTGTAAGCTACCACGCCCTAAAGGGCGTGGCATTCACGGAATCTCGTGAATCGTAGATTCACGATGTACGCGAACCGATGGTTCGCTTGAAATCGGAGCCGTTCCTGTTCTCCGGATGGGTGAACCCGCACTTAGAGCAACGCTGTGACATATGCTCCGGGTTCTCTTGGGTAACTCGTATCCCACGCTCCTCGGCTTTGTACTCTACGTACTGATAGAAACGGCGATACGCCCAGTCATGCCAACGGTTTAGGTCGTCGCGTATCCGTTCTAAGTCTTCATAGCTATAACGCTACAGCCATTCTCGACAGCTTCCTCAACTATCTCCTTAGCTACTCTATGTAGATAGTTCTTGAAACGTCCAGTTTCTTTCTTACCGACTCGTTGGATGTTTTCGTGGGCATAACGAGAACCATGCTCCTGCAACGACTTGCGGCGTTTCTTGTACTCTCTCCGCCAATGGTTTAGGTACTCTATGCTCCAGTATGCTCCGGTTGAGGTGACGGCGAGACTGCCTCGTGTGTTCAAATCTACACCGAGAACCGTTCAGAAATCTTTGATTTCTGAGCCATCGAAGCTCCCGCTTCGAGACGTTCCGTTCTCGGTTTCTTCCGACTCTATCTCCTTCTTGACGCCTATATGGAGGTAGTATTCGCCGTCTCCAGAACTATTGGTTCTGGATGGCTCGTCAGACGAAGTCTGACGAACGTCGCGGTAATGGAGCGTAGCACCTGTTTTCTCCCAGTCGTCCTGTAGATACTCTGTCTGAGGGTTGTCGTCACCGTCAGGTAAGACGTACTCGGCTTCTATCCTTCCGTTTACCGTGGCGAGAGTACACGAGCCGTCCTTGTAGGTTATCGTCCGTGCGTCGTAACGAACCACATTAGACGTGAACTGTGGCTTACTCGTCCTCTCTCCGTTCTTCAACCGTTCCACCGTGACCGTACAAGATGACCTGGTGTCATCGAAAACGCGGAGATCACTGACTCAGAGGTAGTTGACCACCTCTCAGATATTGATACGGATAGACGGGGGAGGCTTTGGATCGCGCACTTCGGGTGGGGGTCGTAACGTTAGGACTTGCAGGCTCTGGTGAATCACTAGGAGACGTCGGTACTAGAGGCGAATTACTATCTTCTTGCTTTGAGAAAACTCAGTACAAAAGATCTCACAACCCAAAGCGGTGTTTTTAACCTCGGCTCTCTCTAACGTACCGATATGTTTTCCTCCCTTCCCCTAACAGTCTTACAGACGATTTTGCCTGCGGATCTTACGACCGATATGATCGTTGTCTTCTTAATCATCCTCGGGGCAATCGTCTTGTTCATCACAGAATGGCTTCCCATCGATGTGACTGCCATCTCTATTATGGTCACGCTAATTGTCCTCGAACCTTGGACTAACATTTCACCGAGTGAGGGCATCTCTGGGTTCTCCAGTTCGGCGACAATAACTGTTCTGGCGATGTTAATCCTAAGCAGCGGTATCAGCCAAACCGGGCTCGTCCAGATTATCGGGCGGAAAATTTCTTCGTTTGCTGGTGACAGCCTAACCAAGCAGCTGCTCGCAACTATCGGTGTAACAGGACCCACCTCAGGATTCATCAACAACACGCCAGTAGTCGCTATTCTGGTTCCGGTCATCTCCGATGTCGCACATAAGGGCAAGACCTCGCCGTCAAAACTCCTAATCCCTCTGTCGTATGCCTCCCAGCTCGGAGGAATGCTTACCCTCATCGGCACCTCGACGAACATTCTCGCCAGCGACACCGCAGCACGTCTCTCTAGTGACTATCCTACACTCCATGCGTTCGACTTCTTCGAGTTCACTATTCTTGGTGTAATTATCTTTGTTACGGGCACGATCTATCTTCTCACTATCGGACACCGGCTCCTCCCTGAAAGAGTACCAGTAGAAGAAGACTATGTCGAAGAGTACGAGATTACCGATTACCTCGCGGAAGTAGTCGTTCGAGATAACTCACCACTGATCGGGAAAACCATTGAAGAGGCAATCGAAGAAGCAGATACAGACGCCACCATCCTCCAACTTATCCGCGATGGTGAACGTTTCACCGAACCATTAGAACGCAAACAGATACAAGCAAGCGACACTTTACTCATTCGGGCGAGCAGAGACACGCTTGAGCAACTTGCTGATGCCGATAACCTCGACATTCAAGGTTCGGTTGATACAGACGAAGGACTCGAACCCGACCAGACCGATGACCAGTCAGTCGTCGAGGTCGTCATCCCATCGAGATCATTTCTCGTCGGAGAGACGCTTACGAGTTCCAACTTTCGACAGCGGTATGATGCCAACGTCCTCGCACTCCGGAGCCGTGGTGAAATCATCCGCGACCGCATAGATAATATCAAAATTCAGGCAGGTAACACGCTCCTCGTCCAAGCCGAGTCCGACAGTATCGATCGGCTGGCACAGAACCGTGATTTTATCCTCGCTCACGAGCCGGATAAACCAGACTACCGAACTGACAAAATCCCACATGCAATCGCAATCATGATCGGCGTCGTCGGATTCGTCGCTGTCCCTTGGGATTTTCTCGCGAACACCTTCGTATCGCTGACTGGTATCGAGCAGTTCACGATGCTCGCTGGGGCACAACAAGACATTCTCGTGACTGCACTCGCTGGCGTCGTAGCCATGGTCATAAGCGGTGTACTCAAGCCCAACGAGCTGTATAACTCAGTCGACTGGGACGTTATTTTCCTTCTAGCGGGTGTGATTCCGTTGGGAATCGCGCTCGAACAGACTGGCGCGGCGACAGCCCTCGGTGATCTCGTTGCGACCTCCGCAGAGTATCTCCCTGTAATACTCGTCCTGTGGCTGTTCTATATCGGAACAGGTCTCATCACCGAAGTCATCAGTAACAATGCCAGCGTTGTGCTGATGATACCGGTTGCAGCTGCTGCGGCGACAGAAATCGGGACAAACCCATTTGCGTTCGTCCTCGCAGTGACGTTTGCGGCTTCAACCGCGTTCCTCGGTCCGGTCGGCTACCAGACGAACCTGTTCGTGTATGGTCCGGGTGGCTACAAGTTCACCGATTACTTCAGAGTCGGTGCACCGCTACAACTTCTACTTTCGACAGTCACCGTAGTTGGAATCGCTTTTTTCTGGGGAATCTGAAGAAAAATCGGGAGTCCCACGTGGTGAACTACCCAACCCTACTCGCTCACGGCTAACGCCGTTCGCTCCTTGAAACGCTTCTTGTCTACAGGCTAACTATAGCAAAAAGAAGTCAATCAGATACTTATACCAAATCCGATAGACCAAACAAAGAGACGTCGTCTCTCGACTCGGCACACCGGAGGAGGTCATCTGTATATCCAGACCGGCTGAAAAGAACATACTGTGTCGAGGCGTCGGCTGGCTCTTCCGACCAACGAACCTCCTCGGCAGTATTTTCTAACCCGAATAGAACACCCTCACTCACCGGTGAGGAAGTGAACTTACATTCTCCGGCGACGAGACCCTCTTTAGTGAGACCAAGGACATCTATTTCATGTTCTTTGAACCACCACTGACCAACGTCGAGGAAACGTCTATCGAGAAGATCTGGGATCGCATTCTGACAGAGACGCTCGAACAAGGGACTAACGTAGTCTGAGAACTCAGGTGCTACGATCTCCTTGAAGACATCGTCTTCCAACAGCTGTAGACGATCCTGGTTACCGTAGACAAAACGGAACCAGAACTTAAACAGAGGTGCTGAAAGACGGTATCTGCCTCTTTTCGATGAAGTCGGCGAAGCCGTCACAGGTATGTGACGTTCGACAAGTCGGAGACGACGGAGCTTCTGTAAGTATGTACTCAGAGACGAAGAGTCAATACCAGCCATACCGGCTATTTCGTTGGGAGTACGTCGTCCGTGTGCAAGAGCCCTCAGTATGCTGAAGTACTTGTTCGGCTGGCGTAACTCGGTACGAAGCAGGAACTCCGGCTCTGAGTGCAACAGCCCTTGTTCTGAGAGGATAGTATCCTGGATGTTCTCCGACAGGTTCTTCTCCGGATCGACTGTCTGTAGATAATACGGAGTTCCTCCATAGACTGACCAAGTCTTCACCGTGTCCTCATCGTCGTAGTCTGGGAAAAAAGCCCGTGCTTTGTCGACAGCGAGAGGTTTGAGATCGGTGGTTGCCGTACGTCGACCGTACAGAGGACTGTTACCTGCCAAAACCTCGTCTTCCATGACACTGATAGACGACCCAACTAAGACGAGTGTCATCTCTGTATCCTGTAGCTGAGTGTCCCATACACGCTGGATACGAGAGGGTAATGAGCTGTCTTCCTCAAGTAGGAACGGGAACTCATCGATGATGACAACTGCGTCTTTCTGCCCGAGTGCTCCGAGAATAGCTTCCCAGTCGCGACGGACGTTCTCTATTTCCGGAAAGGTTCTTGTCGCTACGTCGACAAAGCTCTCAAGCTGGTTCTGCGCAGTGGACTCCACAGCTTGGTAGTAGACAGCGTCGTCTCTCTCAGAGACGGACTGACGTACAAGTTCACTCTTTCCGAGACGTCTACGTCCGTATAGAACCATGAACTCAGAGTCTTCAGACTCATATAGGTCAACGAGAGTTCTGAGTTCCTCCTCTCGGTCGACGAATCCGTCCATACTTGATGATACTCTTACGACTTATTATCTCTTCGGATTTAGAAATTAGGATTTCTGAAATGTAGATTTCT